>JBBIRQ010000003.1:0-294004 GCA_037441665.1 Anaerolineaceae bacterium
AAAGTTTATTTTCGGTAACTTCACAAACGCTTCATGAACATGAAGAAGCCATGAACGCGGCGCAATGCCACCCTTCAGGCGGCAAGGTTAGAAAAATCTCACCTTGCAACATCATAAAAATGGTAAATTAATTTGTATCTTGGATGTAATGGTACAAGATTAATGTGGCGGATAGGCCTAAAATAGTGGCTACCAAACCTATGAAGTAGAAGTTGTTCGTCGTGACGTATAAAAAGCTTCCCATAGCCGCGCCGGCCATACGTCCGAGAGAATGGGCGGCGATATTGCTACTCATCATTACCGAACGAGCGTTGGGTATGATTTCTGTGAAAAGCGGAATCGAAGCGACAATCGCTATTTCTGTACCGATGAACAGCAAAAATAATCCACCCAAAGCTAAAATTAGACTGCCATTTAAGAAGGGTAACACAACGTAGCACAAACCGGCCAGAAGAGCGCCAATAAGCGCCACTTGGCGCTTGCCGAGACGGTCGGCCAGTGTGATAACAATACCTTCACCGACCACCTCAGCGATGGCTATAACGATTGTGACGATTCCTAGCGCTGTCAAAACGAGATTGAATGAAAGCTCCATCCATAAACCATAATTGATGAAAAAAATTTCGTTGGCGCTGACAAGTAGAAAAGAATAACACAGAGCGACAAGGCTACTCGGAAATTGTCTTAGCGTGCCCCATGCGATAATGGGATTCAACGGCGCGGGCGTATCTCCTCTTTCCGCTTTGTCGGAAGGGAGTAAGGTGGCAATCCATATTGCGGCACAGGCCATTAATACGGCCAGCGCAATAAAAATGGATTGCAAAGTGCCGACATCTAACAAAAAACCGGCTATCGGCGCGGCTACAATCAGCGAGCCGGCCCAACTGAGTTCAGTTATACCCATCGCTTGACCGCGCTTATTGTATGGAACTCTATCACCGATGTAAGCTTGCAAGGCGGGGTCGAAAATCATTTTACCGATGCCATAAGCAATCATCACCACAGCAAATAGGCTGAATTGTGGCGTTAACGCCCCTAACAAACTGACCAACAGCATCAGCAGGAGGGCGCCTAGCATCACCCTTTTACGACCGAATCGTTCTGAGAGCGGGCCGAACAGAGGGCTTGTTACCCCGATACCCGCTTGAACACCCATCACGTTTTGCACGGCGCTAATGGGCGTGTTTAGTTGTGATGCAATAGTACCCATAAAAGGGTAAGGAAAGCGGCGCGTGATGTTGATGATGAGTCGCGTGAGCGTTAAAACAATAATGGGTTTTAGATATGATATTGGCTTCATGACAGTTTATATCTCTTCTGCGCCGAATAAGTACTGCAATATACGAGGTACAAAGTCCGCTAGGGTCATGAAACCTTCGGCAAAATGTTCTTTACCGCGACCAATGACAATAGTCGGAACATCGTTTTCTGTGTGTTTGCCGTGTGTTAAATCTTCCATATTGCCGTGGTCGCTGGTGATGAGGATAAGTCCTTCTTCATCATTCCACTCATCGAGTACGCCGGCCATAACGGCATCAAAAGTTTCTAGGATTTTTATCCCTTGTTCCAGTGTGCCCCGGTGTCCAATGATGTCTGTAAACCAGTTGGAATGAAAAGCGAAAGCGTATTGGCGCGATACCTCTACAATCTTCTTGCCCGCTTCGTATGGTGTGTAGATAGGGGTATCTTTATAGCCTAATTGTGTGCGCCAACCTTCTCCCGTCCAATCGCCAGAGAATGCTTCGCCGCTGTAAAGTTCGCTTTGACCAAACGTTGGCAAGCCGGCCGCGTGTGGCGCTAGTTGAAAAGAAGCCCGTAGTTGTTTGCCGCTAGCCACCGCTTGATGCCAACGCGGCGGATAAGCCTCTAGCAAAGCCGCTTTTTGACCGCGTTCAACGATCTGGATGAAGATATTATCTTGGGAGAGGATTTGCCGCGTTTGTTCGTCAGGCTTGGGGCCGTAATGCCGTCCAATGATTTGGGGGATATTTTTACCGCTTAGGATGGTCGCTTGTCCTGTGCCGCTTTGGGGACGCCCTTCAACGCCCATTCGAGGGTCTGTAGGGATGAAAATTGAGCGTCTTCCCTGCTGAACGCCAATATCCTGTAACCATCGTTTCCCGTTAGCTAGAGCTGTGAGCGTAGGTAGATGCGCGATGGCGAAAGGATTTGCGTTGGAATCGTCATCTCCTAACCCAATGCCATCTAGAAAAAACATCAAGATGTGCGTATTCATCTTTTGGCGAGATCCAATTGCTCAGCCGAAGGAGGGATGTGGTCGCGCCATATCTCCTCGCCGCGCGCGTTAAATAAGACGAATTCAGGCGTAAAAGAGAACTGATATTCACGCCGCATTTGCCGCCCAAAATCGGTATGGATGTCTACGCGGATGATGTTAAATTCAGCGCCGATGTCGTTGATGATTGTATCTACGACCGGCTCGAACGCTAAACAACCCCCGCAGTAATTGCTAAAAAAGGTCAAAAAAGTTGGCTGTCCATTGGTCATCAATCCTCGGACATCTTTGGCGCTACTAACAGTGTTATCTCCGGGGCGTAGGACGATTTGCGCGCCGATGAAGACGGCGGCGATAACCCCCTGTGCGATGAGCACATAAAATAGCTTGACTGAAAGTACCCGCCGCAACAACCAAAACAGACCGATAATGGTAGTAATCCCCAAAAGCAGGTATGAATATTGATTAATCAGGTTCATCTTTGAGGAATTTTATCCTGTATTAAGAGCGCAAAAACGGATTTGTGGCGCGTTCCCAGCCAATGGTTGTTTCCGACATATGACCCGCTAACACGCGCACATCATCGCCTAGTGGCAATAATTGTTCATGTATGGATCGCATCAACCGTTCATAATTCCCACCGGGCAAATCGGTACGACCAATGCTACCGGCAAATAATGTATCTCCGCTGAACACGACCTTGTGACTAGGCATGTAAAACGCTAAATGGCCATCTGCATGGCCGGGAGTATACAATGTTTTGAGCGAGATTGCACCGACCTCAATCGTCTCTGTTTGCGAAGTTAGCCAGCGGTCGGGTTTGGCGGCCGGCGGGAACGTACCCAAGCCAAAGAAAACCCCTTGCTTTGGCAACATTTCTAACCATGGCTGGCAATCGGCATGAATGTAAAAGGGCGCGTGGGTTAAATCTTTTAGCGCTTTGCTCGCCAATATGTGGTCGAAGTGCGCGTGTGTGGCTAAGATAAGTTTGATTGTCCAGCCCGCTTCTTGGGCTTTTTGGTGAATAAAAGGGGCTTCATCTACCGGGTCAATAACGATTGCCTCTTTAGTTGTGTCATCCCCGATGAGATAAGCGTTGGTGGCGACAATCCCTAATGTGAAGGACTGAATAATGACGGTCATATTTCCCCTAGCCTTATTTTTCTACGCCTCCGCAAGAGTAGGTTAAAGAGTAGGAGCACCTCATCCATTTTAAGGGCAATGGCAACTAGGGCGAATACCAAAACAGCTAGGACAATCTGTAAAGCGATTTGTATTATCACCCATAGCAAGCCCCGCCCGCCAAAGCCAAGAGCTAGCCAAGCGGCCTCAAATAAAGCTATGCAGAACGTCATGACGAGGCTGGCGGCCGTCGCTTTGATGACGGTTTGAGCAATGGCGCTCTCGTTAGCCCCATGCCAACGCCGCCTTAAAATCCACAAGAGAAATAACACTTCAAACATAACCCCCATAGAATTCGCCAAAGCTAAACCGCTGACGTTCCCAATTTCCGGCCGCCATGCTAACGCAGAAAATGGTTTGGCGACCAGATGATACGATAGCGATTGGACGAATAAAACATCGCTCAGGGCATAAGAGAATAGTAGATTAATACCTGCGCCGCCTAGAGCGGCCCAGAGGGGGGTCATTGTATCTTTATCGGCGTAAAAACTACGCGCGACAACTTCTAGCGCAGAATGAACCACAAGCCCTAAAGCAAAAGCGCGCGTTGTGGTATAGACGAGGGCCGAAGCGCTTGCGTCAAAAGCGCCACGTTCTAAAAGGCTTATGAGCGGCTGACCAATCGCTATTAAGCCAAAAGCCGCAGGTATGCTGGTGATGAGGATGAAACGCAAAGCGCCGGACATATAATTTCTTTTGTTCGCTTCGTCCCCCACCTCGCTGAACGCGGCCAGCGTTGGGAAGATGACCGTACCCATTGCCGTACCGATGAGCGTTTGCGGAATTTGCATCAACCTCCATCCCCAGTCTAGGGCAGATACCGACCCCGTCCCTAACTGAGATGCAATGCGGTTCATCACCAGAAAGTTAAAGCTAAAGACGCCTAAGCCCGCTACGCGGGGCAACATCAGCCGTATGATTCGCCAAACGATAGGGTCGTTTATCCCTAATCGCGGATACCATCGGGCACGATAGTAAATCAATCCCGGTATTTGAACGCCTAAATGCAAAATAGCGCCTAACACGGCGCCTAAAGCAATTCCATGGACGCCGAGCGGGCCTAATAAAAATAGCACCCCAAAGAGAATGCCAATATCGAACATGATAGGGGCGAGCGCTGGCAATAAAAAGTGATTGTGGCTTTGCAAGATGCCCATACAAATGCCACTGACGGAGAAAATGAGGGTTCCCGCCAATAGGATACGCATAATTTCTGCGGTTTGTTGTTTGCCTGCCGCATCAAAACCAGGCGCGACGCTATCCACGATAACAGGGGCGAACACAAAGACAAGTAGGCTAGCGGCTGATGTGGCTAAAAATATCGTGTTGATGACTTTAGATGCCACTATCCAAGCGCCTACGCTATCGCCTTTGACCAAATACCCCGTGAAGATGGGTATAAATGCATGCGCTAATGCGCCCCCAGAAATGAGGGTGAAAATGAGTTCTGGCACCCGATTGGCTGTGACAAAGGTATCCCACGCCGTGCCAACGCCGACTTCTTGGGCGATGATGACGGTCTGAAACAAGCTGATGAGCTTTGCCGCGCCAAAGGCTAGCATCACTAACGCCGTTGAACGCGCAATTTGTGCGGTTGTCCTCGGCGTCGCTGAGGTATTCTCGCTGATCATCATCTTGGCGATACCTTAAGAATTGAGCGCATCAAGCGCTTGGCGAGCCGCTGTGTATAGCGGGTTGTAACGTAAAGCCAGACGATACGATTCAATCGCGCGGTTGGTTTCGCCGAGGGCTTCGTAGGCGCGTCCCTGCCAATAATATGTCTCCTCTAATTCGGGTGTGTTGTTTAAGTTGGATTGCGCCAGCAACAAGATGTCATCGTAACGGCCGGTATGATAATACGCCTCGAATGGGCCGAATTGATACCATAACATGCGCCATGGCAAACCTAGCCGCCGCGCTTGGTCGAATGAGCGCGCCGCTTCTTCATAGCGCCCTAAAGCGACAAGCGAAGTGCCTATGTTAAACCAAGCGAAGGCATCCTGCGGTTGTTGACGCGCTTCTACTTGGGCCACTTCTAGGGCATGCTCTGCCGCCATCGTCTGGTCGTAGCGGTCGCCAAGCAGTTGTGCTAGCAAAGCCTCTTTTTCTGGCGGATAAAGCACGATAAAAACGCGGTTGAAATCTTGCCATTCGCGGTCTAAATCGGCATAACCGATAGTGACGCCTTCGCCGTTGCCAATACCGAGAAAGCTATCATAGATATAAAAGACGCCGAGAACGTCATCATAGGCCACGGGTGTACGATAGTGGCCAATCCAGTCATAGGCTTCAAACATGGCAGAGGTTTCGATGATGACGGGGAATTCGTTAGCAATTAGGGTCTTGAGCAGGGTTAAATCGCCACCGTAACGACTGATAGCGCGCACACCGCTACGCTCATTGATGAACGCTTCGATTTCTGATGGCGAGACATTTTTATCTTCTCGGTTGGGTTTTAGATATTCTTCGGAATATTCTAAACTTTCTTGCCAACCATAGTAAGATAAAGCGATAGTTACATTAGCGGGTCCGCAATTATTCCACGTTTGTTGTTGCCAGCGAAAACCGAACATGCGCGCTGAATTGGGCACGGCGTTAGCTACAGTAGGCATAGTCGCTTCTGGCAAATTGGTTTCTGCTGTAGCGGCCAAGGTTGGCGTTGG
Organism: Anaerolineaceae bacterium; assembly: GCA_037441665.1. Lineage (GTDB taxonomy): Bacteria > Chloroflexota > Anaerolineae > Aggregatilineales > Phototrophicaceae > JBBIRQ01. Next base: position 6,082 of record JBBIRQ010000003.1, read on the forward strand.
GGTAGGCGGGGGCGAAGTGGGGGAAGGGGGTATCGTGGGGGAGACGGCGATAACCTCTAACGTGGGTTCTGGTGTTGGCGTATTAATGGGCAAATCAAGCAAAGACATGGGGTCGTTGTCGCCCTCTGCGTTTGGTAACGGAGTCGGCAAAACGCCGCCTATAGGCGTTGGCTCTAATTTTTGGAAAGCGCGCATGAAGGGCAACATGTTCATGACGCGCTCTTGTTGGCCGGGTCTTAATACTTCTCTGAATACGAAAATGCCCCCGACAATCCCTATAATCACGAATAAAAGCAAGCCAATTGCGCCATAGAGCAATGCGCGTGGCGGACCGCTATAGTCTTGGTCACGGGAAAGGTCTATTCGGTCAAAATCGTTCATCAGTTTTTGCTCGCATCATCTAAATTCAACGCCACTATATATCAAGCTTTGCAATTTTCAAGCCGTATTACGCCAAAACAACCCAACGATTGCCCCATGTTTTCTCAACGTTTAGCTGGCTTATAAGACCTATATACTACAATGACATGTTGGTACAATAGACGACGCCGTATTTTAAGGGATATAGGAACTATGGTAACATCATCGTCACCCCGAACGATGCACTATCGTAATCAGATTATTTTGGGTTTTATCATCGCTTTAGTCATTTATCTGGTCTTTATACTGGTATTAGATAATGGCGGTCAACTCACTGGCGATGTGTCGGCGCAATTCGCCCATTTTCGCTGGACGATGCTCATTCCATTGGTGATATGCCAAGGGTTCGCTATCTTTTTCCGCTTCGCTGAATGGCATTACTATCTAGGAGTTATCGGCGCGCGCGATAAAATATCATTAGCCGATAGCTTAATTATCTTCATCACAGGTTTTGTCTTCGTTGTTAGTCCTGCTAAAGTCGCCGAAATCCTCAAGAGCATCTTTTTGAAAGCCAAGACGGGCGTCCCCATTGCGACTAGCGCGCCTATCGTTATTGCAGAGCGGGTTGTGGATGGTATCGCTGTCATTATCTTGATGGTGATTGCATTGTGGGTTGGAGGAGAAGCCATCCCCTTGGGCGATTTTGCCGCGATAACGCGCACGATTGTTTATGGTTCGGCCCTTGTGTTGGCCCTTGGTCTGGTCATCGTGCAGATAAAGCCGCTAGCCTACTGGGTGATTGCCTTTATTGGACGCATCCCGTTCGTTAGGCGCATTCATGACCCTTTATTCCTATTTTATGAAAGTAGCCGAGAAATTTTTAAGCTAAAGCACGTTATACCGATGACTATCATCGGCATTGGCGTATATGGTGTGAGCGCGCTCAGCTTTTTGTTAGTATTGGTTGGGTTTGGGCTGGATTTTAGCTGGACTCTAGCCCTTTATGCCGCGTTCATCGTAGGTATCGCCGCGGCTATCGGCGCGCTGAGTTTTGTCCCTAATGGCGCTGGTATCACAGAGGTATCTAATGTCGCTTTGATGTTGGCGATTATCGCCCCAACGCATCCACTGCTCATACCGCCTATCGCGACGGCCGCGGCTTTGATGGATGGCTTTTTTCATAAATGGTTTCGCGTCTTTGTTGGTTTAGGCGTCGGCTTCGTTTTTCGTAAGCGCTTGTTCACCGCACAATTTTCATTAGCGCTGGTGGAGTTGCAAACGCGCGACGGCGATAAGTTGGCTTCCGCAGAAACATCAGCTTAGTTTAGCGCCTTCTCTAGGGCGGCTTTGCCGAGGTTCATCACCACCTCGGCATCTGCTTCGTTTTCTATAACCATTGCTATTGCGATGCTGGCGGTTTCGTTTTGCCCCCAACCGATGAAGATAACATGCTGTTTGTCACCAGAGTAAGCGTATGAAACGTGGCCGCCTACAGGGTTCGCTAAAGCGAAGTGAGCGATGTTCTGTCGGGTTAATTCGCGTAGCGCCTCCGCGGTCTCGGCGGTCATCAGTGGTACAGCGGGTTTCATAGGCGAAGCGGGTTGCCATTCCGCCACCGTCGGGGGACGTATTGCCGCTAAGGTATAAGGTTGTGGCGCATTGCCTTCGTTGATGATAGCACCCGCCACCATCACCATTGCCAACGGGGTTATTGTCTGTTGTCCTTGGCCTAGAATCGTCTCTATGATGATTTCTGTTTTCGGCGGTTCTGGGGTAGTTTCCGCTTCGCCAAGGATAACATCGCCGCTGATGTAGCCTGCGAGTGTATAATTGCTCAGCTGAAAAGTGTTTAGGGTACTCCATAGGGCATTTTCGCCTAGCGCTTCGATTAAGGTTGTGAATGGATAGGGGCATCCATAAGCATAGGCTTCAGAGAGTGTGAGGTCGCTAGCTGAAGGTTGTCGCGCGCAATGCAGAGATAACCCATCAATAACAACGGGTTGAGTGGCGTTGGCCACCTTTTGGTTTAAGGGGTATTGGGCCAAGATGGCCTCAGCCATTAGCGCCGTTTGCCAAAACCCTCCCGGCTGATAATTCCCTTGCAAAACGCGATTAAAAAAAGGGTTACCATCGGTATTTATCAAATTGTCCCATTGTTCATCTAGTTGGCCCGGGTCGTATGTAGGTAAGCTAACCATGGCGAGTAGCGCCCCGCTTGGTACTTCTATGATTACAGCCGCGCCCTGCCGTCCGCTCAGTGCTTGCGTTAGTTCGCTTTGTAACTCCATATCTAGAGATAATTGAATATCCCAACCTATTTGCGGGCGGTGCAAGACATCTTGTTCAAAACGCACCCAAAATGATTTTGGGGTTGTATCCCCTCTTAGGATGGGATTATAGGCGTTTTCTGCGCCACTTGTGCCATAACGCAGACTAAAATATCCCAATGCGCTACCGCTTTGTGGATAAGGGTAAACGCGCATCAGGCGGCCGTTGTCATTTAGGATTGTTTGCGCCACGATTCTTTCTGCACGGTCATAGATACGACCGCGCCGAATATTGGCTTCTCGCTCGACCAAGCGGGGATTATCGTTACGCAAAGCTAAATTTTCTGGACCAACAATTGCCCAATAGCTCGCGGATAGGGCAATCGCCAAAAAACCCACGCAAAACACGATGAGCAGATGGCGTATTTCTCGTTCAAACTGCATCAATAGTCCCCTGATGAAAGGCGTAATAATAACCCTATAATGGTGCAACTGACAAATAGCGAGCTACCGCCATAGCTCAAAAATGGCAAGGTAATACCAGTCAGGGGCACAAGTTTGATGACGCCGCCCATAATCAAGAAACTCTGTAAGCCGATGAGCGCGCTCAAGCCTATGCTGAGCAGAGCATAAAAAGGGCGCCCTTGTTGTCGCAGGGCGATTTTGAGGCCGCGCCCAACTAGAATGACAAAACACAAAAGGCTGATAATGACGCCCACTAGGCCCCATTCTTCTGCAATTGCCGCAAAAATAAAATCGGAATGGACAACTGGAATATAAGTCGGCGCCCCTTGGCCAATACCCTGCCCATAAACACTGCCGACGCTAAAAGCGATTAAACTTTGGACAATTTGGTAAGCGCGCCCATCCGCTTCTGGCCATGGGTTCAGCCATATATCAATGCGGAGGCGAACGACATCAAAAAACAAGTAAGCGGCCAAAGCCGCTAAAATAGTCAACAAAACGCCGCTAATTAAGATGCGGCGATAACCGCTCGCGACATATAGGAGGGCGATAAACACCCCAAAGAACAAGACCGCTGTGCCCAAGTCGCGTTGCCAAATCAAGATGCTGACAGATAAACCCCACATCAACGCCATCGGGCCAAATATCCGCGGCGATAGCCAATGCCTAAAATCGCGCGCGTCTATAAAATGGGTAGAACGCATCGTTGGGTAATGTTCTCCCAAGTAACTGGCGAGAAAGGCGACAAGGATTATTTTAAGCACTTCTGCCGGTTGGACGTAAATAGGCCCAAAACCTAACCACAGTTGCGGCGCCAGTGGGTCGCCCGTGGGATTTTCGCCAAAAATGATAGTGCTCGTCAGCAGGACGATACCCAAGAGAAAGAGTAGATAACGGTAGCGCCGTAACCAATAAAGCGGTTGCGGCAAGATGGCTGTTCCCAACAAAGCCATCATACTTATGGTTAACCAGAGCATTTGTCTATCGGCAAAAGTTGGGGCTAGGCGGTCAATGGTTAGGATGCCCCAACCACAAAGAAAAATGGTGATTGGGAACAAGAAGGTATCGCGATTAGGCAACCAGCGCTTTAACGCCCAATGACCAACCCAAGCGCACATTGCCCAAATGAAGAAATGCCCCCCGTTGATAAACACGTTGCCTTGCTGGAGGCCAAGCGATAAAAAACCACAAGCTAAAAATAAAGCGCTGACGAGGATGAGACGGCGTTCATCGCGTGTCATCACCTCAGGGGGCAAGGGAGATGGGGTGTGATAAGGTGTCATCTAGCGTTTTAAGGCTCGCGCTAAGATTGGGCGCAAGAGTTCATATGTCTGCGCTGTAATTTGTTCAGGGTTGGTCATAATAGCGCCATCAAGCGCGGTATGGCAAGCGCAATCCATATTTTCATCCAATAGCTGGATGGTATGAACAATAACTTGCTGGGCCAGACGGATGTTTTTCTGAAAAGTTGCGACGACCATTTCAACCGATACCGGGGCTTCGCTCTCATGCCAAACATCATAATCTGTGATATGGGCCATCGTCGCGTAGGCTATTTCCGCTTCTCTGGCGAGAAACGCTTCTGGCGCTGTCGTCATGCCGATAATATCACAACCCCATTGGCGGAAAAGATGGCTTTCTGCTTTGGTGGCGAAGCGTGGACCATCTTCAATTAAGAATGTGCCTTTGGGGTGTGCTACTCCACCTACGGCGATAACCGCTTGATAGAGTAGGGCGCTCAATTTAGAGCAGAATGGTTCGGCGACGCCAACATGAGCCACAATACCGTTTCCGAAAAAGGAACGCGGCCTTTGCCCTATCGTATAGTCAATAATTTGGTCAGGGATGACGATATGACCGGGGGCGTAATCTTCCCGTAGAGAACCACAAGCGTTAACGCTAATGATAAAACGCACCCCGATAGACTTTAAGGCATAGATATTAGCCCGATAAGGCACTTCTGAAGGCGTATAAACATGGCCAACACCGTGTCGCGGTAGAAAGGCTACTTCCTTGCCATTCACAGTTCCCAAGACCATATCGCCACTGGGTTTGCCAAAAGGGGTATCAACCGTTATGGCGCGCTTATTTTGAATATCGGGCATATCATACAGACCGGATCCACCAATAACACCAATGCTGGTCATGTTTGTATACCTCCTGAATTTATAAGGTTGCGTGTATAGCGCCGCCATCCACCGCTAAGGCAACACCGCTGATAAATCCTGCGGCGGGCGAGCACAAAAACACAGCGGCATTAGCGAATTCTTCGGGACGGCCGATGCGTTGTAAGGGTATGTCGGCGGCTGTTTTACGTTTCTCTTCGTCGATAGTCGTTTTATTCGCTTGGGCACGCGCTTGCATCAAATAGTCAATACGCTCTGTATCAGTGATGCCGGGCAGAATGCTGTTCGCGCGAATGCCTGCTGGCCCCAACTCGCGCGATAACGTCTTGATAAGCCCCACTACAGCCGGGCGCAAGCTATTCGATAAAGTTAGATTGGGCACCGGCTCTTTGGCCGCGACCGAAACAACGGCCAAAATTGCCGCGCGCGGGGATTGTCGCAGATGAGGCAAAGCGCATTCAATCAGATGGACGGCGCTCAATAGGGTTAGGCGCGTCGCTTCTTCCCATGTTTGTAGGGTGAAGGATTCAAAATTGCCCGATGGCGGGCCGCCCGCGTTCGTGACAAGAATATCTAAACCGCCCAATTGTGCCACAGTATCTTGAATTAGCGATTCTACAGCAGGGGGCTGAGTGACATCTGCCGCGATTGCGTGGACTTCTCCACCTGTCTCCGATTGGATAGCTTGCGCGGTTTGCGCTAATTTATCCTTATTGCGGCTACTGATGACCACCCTACACCCTTCTCTGCTGAATTGGCGCGCGGTCGCCGCCCCTAGCCCTTGGCTAGCCGCTGTTACCAAGACTTTTGCGCCCGTTAGTCCTAAGTCCATCGTCAAGACTCCAATTCGATACGATAACTAAAGTTTCCAATCGTCACAATGTCGCCATTGGTGATTATAGTCGGTGTGCTGATACGTTCACCATTGAGTAACGTCCCGTTGCGGCTTTTGCGGTCTTCTAGCCACCATTGCCCATCTCGCAAAGCCAACAGGGCATGTTCGCTACTGGTGAAGTTATCTTTAATGATGATGGTATTGGTAGGGGAACGACCAAAGCTAGTCAGGGGTAAAAGAGGGTAGCTTTCTCCTGTTTCGGCATAAGTTCCGTCTACCTTCGCCAAAGTAATGAGCTGGCCATAAGCCCGACGAGTTGCTTTAAGGGTGTTAGTCGCGCTTTGATAATCGCGCCATAGCGCGCGTAATATCAGGAGCATGAATAGCAATAACGCGAGGCCTGATAGGACCCGCAAGGCGAGCAGAACGATTTCCACCAACACAGGCCTACCCATCCACTACATCTATTGCTTGCGTTGTGCTGGGCGATATGGGGTCGTCTTGCATGTAGACGAGCTGTGTATGACCAATGCGAATGACATCGCCCGATTGCAGGCGGTGCTCGCGCACGGCCACATTGTTGACGAATGTACCCCCTTTGCTATGGATGTCGAACAGTACATAAGTGCCAAAACGCATCCTCAATTGGATATGATGGCGCGATATGTAAGGGTCTTCTAAAACGATATGATTTTCTGGACTTCGCCCGATATTGATAATGCTTTGTTTAAGAGGGATGCTTCTGGCCCCATTGATAATCAATTGCGGATTGATGGGTTTATTTTCTGCCTCTGTAGGAACTTGGACTTGCTGGAATAGCCCTGTGCTACTTTCAACTGCGGCGAGGTGGCTAGATTGAACGACAATTTGGTTAGGGGTCAATTGGTCGGAGCCGACGATAAGTATAGTTAGGTGGTTGAGCAAGCGGTATCCGGCTTGCGTGGCCAATTCGACCATATATTGCCCCAATAATTGGGTGAGATTAGGATAAGCCTTCAAGAGTTGGGATTGGACCTCGGGATGCAGATAAATAGTGTATTTATCGGGCGCGACCAGACGCTCATCATTGGGTTGGGCGCGTTGCAAACCATCTTCCATCGCTCGCGCTAAATGAAGCGCTAAATCGCGCGCCGCGATACGCTTAGCGAATAACTGGTTGAAAGCGCCTTCAACGAGTTTTTCAAGTTGTTCTTCTAGACGGATGATATTTTGCTCGTTCATATGTTGGGATTATAGCCCAGCCTGTAATACGCTTCAATCCGACGTTAGCTAACGTTGGGGTATCGGTGGGTAGTAATAAAAAAGCGCCATCCGACAGATGACGCTTTTTATTGGGCATTAGATGCCTGACTTTAGGGTAGGTTATCTAACCAAAGGTCTGTGATGTTAATTTGCGCGTTCATCGCCTCGCGATGTTCAGTCAACCAACGATTGAAGATAGATTCTTTAATGTTGGTCAATACATCTTCTTCTGCGTCGCGTTCTTCCCGCGCGCGAACTTGGATAATATGATAACCGAATTCTGTTTGTACAGGGCCTACCAATTCACCGATAGTCGCATTGGTTATCGCTTCGGCGAATTCGGGTACAAATAGCCCAACTGGACTCCAGCCCAATTCACCGCCTTGTTGCGCTGAGGCATTATCTAAGCTTTTAGCTTGGGCAAGTTGGCTGAACGATTCCCCATTTTGTAAAGCTTCTAGAATGTCGAGCGCTTCTTCTTCTGTCTCTACGAGGATATGGCGCACATTGGCGTATAGCACAGGGTTCTGCACCTCTGACGCGATGCTATCGCGTAACGCTTCCCGTAGAGCGCGGCGTTGGAAGAAGGCGTCTATTTCGGACGGGCCGATATTCCCCAACGTTTGGATGGTGTCGCGGAAGTTGGCTACCAAATTATCGTAATTTGCGCGCCGTTCCTCTTGGGAAAGGGTGGGCGCAGGTGTTGGCGTGGGGAAATCGGTAGCTTCTACCGTAGCCTCGCTCGTCGCTTCGGGGTTCACAGTGGGGGTTGCTGTCAGCGTTGGTGTGGGGCTTGGCGTAGGCGATACATAAGGTGTTGGCGTTATGGTTGGTTCAATAGTGGCGGTTGGCTCTGCGCCGATGAGCGCGATTTCGGTAGGGTCATAACCGAAGAAGTCATCAATGGAATTTTGAACGGCTTCGGTATTAACGGTAATATTGCGGCTTCGCGCTTCCTGAGCGATGAGTAAATCATTCACCATCTCATTGATGACCCGCCGCCCCAATTGGTCGGGAAAGTTTAACTCACTGAAATAAGTGTCGTAAGGCGGGCTTTGGGATAACTGATTGAGGGCGTCTTGCTCCGTAAAGCCAAACTGTTGGAAGAAAGCTAATTGTGTTTGAATATCTTGGGTGATGCGTGCCCGCTCAAAAAGATAACGATTTTGGAATTCACCTACGGTAATATTTTCCCCATTTACGGTGGCGACCACTTGATTAGGGCGGATGACTTGGTCATAAATGAAGGTTGCCAGCACCAACACTAATACAATCGCCAGCGTCGCGATGGTAACGCGCACGATGAGGCGTTGGATTTGAGCTTCGCGTTCGGCCCGTGTTAGATATTCTTTGGGTTTTTGCCCGCCCTTGTTAGCAGGGGCTATTGGGATAACCTTTTGCTTTGGACCCCCGGTCGTTTGGGTCTTCTTTGCCATAAAATAACTCCTATAGGCATGATGAGGGCATAGTTGAATTGGAACTATGCCCTGATTTTACGGATGCGATGATGTCTTGGTCAGATTTATTCATCGCCCAAGGATACGAAGGGTAACAAGGCAATATGACGGGCACGTTTCACTTCTCGCGCCAATTCGCGTTGGCAACGGGAACAAGCGCCTGTTTGACGGCGTGGCTTGATTTTGCCGGTTTCGGTGATGAAGCGGCGTAGCGTTTCCACATCTTTGTAATCGAAGCATTTGCCTTCCGGGCAATAATAGCTTTTCGCGCGGACGTTACGTCCGCCGCGACGCCGAGAGCCGCGCCCACCGTCATCATCGCTATCTTCATAATCGGTATTACGATTGCGTTTCATATCATAATCGCTCATGCGATGTCTCCTCTATCTTAAAAGGCATAGTCATCATTGTGATCGTCTACGTCTGTTTCGTAGATGTGGTGGTTGCTGTGGCGGTCGCCGAGCAGGATCATTTCGTTGGCGACAAGTTCTGTGCGAAAATACTTTTTGCCGTTTTCGTCTTCCCAGCCCCGTGTTTGCAGACGACCTTCAATGTAAACTTGTTGTCCTTTGCTCAGATGTGTTTTACAAATTTCAGCTAAATTGCCCCATGCGACGACATTAAACCATTCGGTTTCTTCGTGGCGTTCGCCTTCGGCAGAGGTCCATGTGCGGCTAGTGGCGACGCTAAAACTAGTGACTGGGCGTCCGCTTGGAGTATAGCGCATTTCTGGATCACGGCCGACATGACCAATAATCATGACTTTGTTCAATCCACGTGCCATAATTCCCCCTACAATAAATCAGGTTTTCCGCCAGCCAGTATACCGCAACCCCTGCTTTTATTCATCTACTCTCACGACGAGGTAACGCAAAATATCCGTCGCCAAGTTCAAATTGCGCTCTAATTCGTGTAGATGAGCGGCTTCGATAGAAGCATAGAAGAAAACATAGTAACCTTCGCGTTGTCTGTTGATTTCGTAGGCGAGCTTACGCCGACCCCAACGGTCTATTTTGGTCACTGTACCTTGCTCATTTTCTTCTATCCAGCTTTTGACTTGGTTAATGCCCTCATTGATGACTTCATCATTGGGGTCTGTCCGTAAGACAACGGCAATTTCATAATCACGTTTCATGATTGTTGAGGAAACTCCTTCCTTGGGATATGCCCCATAAGATACTGGCGTATCATCAGGAGCGGAAAGCTTGTTAAAGGATAAATTGTGGGTGGAATCTTACAGGATTCAGTCGCTTTTGACAACGGCTGTTTTTAGCTTGGCTAAGGATAAACGGGAGCTAGCGAGCGCTAATGCCACCACCAGCCAGAACCATGTGATAGAAGCCTGAAAATCGAGGCGGAAAAAATACAAATCGGCGACTGCATTCACCAACCCCGTGAGGAGTGCCGCATGATACCCAAGATGAATGGCATCTAGTTCTATGTCGTGCTTAGCGATGGCCCATGCGCGCCAGCCATACACAAAGACCCCTATCATCAGCGATACATACACCCCAAGGCCAATCAAACCGATTTGATTAGCCATGATAAGATACATATTCGCTACATCGGTATAAATATCGTTATCTGGTGTCCCGGTGAAGCCTACGCCAAAAAAAGGGTATCGGCTGATGAGCCGAAGTGAATCCGTCCATTCGCCAATACGCATCTGGGTTGCTAAATCTGCGCCTTGAAAAGCTTGTAACAAACGGTCTATATAATTTTGCGTTTGTGGTAGTAACAGTAAGAGCGCGGCCGCTAGGATGATGAATGGCAAAAAGCGCCTATAGCGCACAAAAGCGATGAGTAGTAAGCCTATCCCTAGCGCTAAAAATGATGCGCGTGAGTTTGTTAGGAAGAGGGCGAACGCAACCGTGGCAAAAACACCGAAAGTCAGCCAACGGTAGCGCAATATGGGACGCGGCGCGAATATTTGCGGCGCTATCATGATTGCGCCTATCGCTAAAACGCCGCCAAGTGCGTTGGGGTCTACCCACGTGCCTATTGCCCGTTCGCCGAGTTGAGGGTTATCTTCTATGTAACGGATGACGCCTCCATCGGGATAACCAATGCGGCTTAAGCGGACGAGCAAGTTTTCTGCTGTCGTATCCGGTAGGGCGTATAAGCTAATCGCTCCCAGAGCTTGGACCCCCACCCCCATTAAGATGACCAGCACCAAACGCCTTAAGGTTTTGCGGTCTCCCATACAGTCTACAACGATGAATACAAGGCTAATGCTGAGTAATGTTTCTGCGAATTGGCGTAATTGCGTTGCCGTTGGCAAAGCGTGGCGCATCCCTAGTACGAACGCGATAATCAACCACATTACATAAAGGGTCACCAATAAATGCACAGGCGTTAGGTTGAGCTGATGGCGCTTCCCAGTCATCCATTGCACAAGATAAACCAATATGAACGCGACAAGGATAATATCAATGAGGGTGGGGGTTATGGCTATTTTCACGGGGAAGGTGCCGAAGGGCAACCAAATAATCATTAAGATAAGGCCATACAAAGCCGCCGTTAAATCAGTCAGGATGTAAAGGCCGGCGAGAACGCCCAAAATGGCGGCAAAGGCGATGATAGGCCCCCCAACCGCCATGAGCAAGCCTATGACGCCGGCAATTGCTCCGATGGCCAAACCCACGAGAATCGCAAAGAGACGCTTATCAAGGCGCGTGACCCAGTTTTGGACATTATTACTGGCGCTCATTATTTCTACCTATATTCCACAACCAACCGACCATCAGTATAACTAAACTGGCCCACGTGACTAGGCTCAAGACCGCTCCTACCCGATAAAGCGGCGGGTCAAAAACGAAGTGTATCGTGTGTTCGCCGCGCGGTACCGCCACAGCGCTAAGCGCGCCATATGCGCGTAAGATAGGCACAGGCTCTCCATCGAGATAAGCGTTCCAGCCGGGATAGTGGACCTGCGCGACCGAGAGGATGGCATTTTCGGGCGTATCCGCCGCGATTGTAAAGGCTTCGGGATGAAAAGCCGTGACCGTCGCAGGACGGCTTGCTAAAGGTTGTGCGGGCAAGAGGATATTGGGGTCTTGACTGAGGATGACGCTTTGGCGTTCATCATAGCGCGCATCGTTTAATAAAGCGTAGGCGAATTCATCGCTATCTAATATCTCTGCATCGTAGATGAGCAAGGCGAAAGGGCGGGGGTCTGTTAACATGCGTAGTTGAACGCGACCTTCGGCGCTTTCAAATTCGCTGACGATAACATTATCTGCGCTAATCGTCGCCTCTGTGCTGAAGACATAACGCACCGCGAATAGCTCCCATGCAAGCGGATTATTCACATAATTTTTGTAGATAATACGCTGTGGCCCGCTCAAAAATAGGGGGCTAATGCCGCGAATATCCATGACCCCGTACAAACTGCCATAGTTATCTCTTAGCCCGCGGAAGCCATCCACACGAAAAGGGTATTGAGCGGTATCATTCAAGATGGGCGCTAAAAATGCGGGCGGTTCTGCTGAAATGCGCTCCCCCGCGGGGATGGGTTCGTAGTTAGGGCTTTGTAAGCCGATGGCGAATAGCTCGAAAACAACTAAGGCCCCAAACACTATGGCGCGCCAAGGTTGGGCATATAGGTATCTAAAGAGTGTGTAGAGCAGAACAGCTATAAAAGCGCTAAACGCGAAAAAGGGTAGAACAGCCTCGTAATCAGACTTATTCCCCAGCCAAACGACAAAGACGACCAATGCCAGCCCACCGCTGGCTAAGGCGAGTCTGCTTAATCCGCGAATGAGCGGCTCTTGCCATGTTGGCTTAGCTTGGCTAAAGAGATAAGAGACGCCCATACCAGCTAGCACGGCTAGGCTATTCGCTACAATAAGCGCCATTCTTTCCTGACCGCGGAAGAAGCGCGCCCCCGGCAGTAGGTGATAAGCGAGGTGGTAGAGTGGGCTAGCGGCGCCAAAACTGTAAAGCAGTGCCAAAAGCGCGGCGCAAGACCAGAAAATCCAACCTATCCGCCTCTGCCATATGGCGATAGCCGCGCCGACTAAGCCGCATAATCCAATGTAAAGCGGTGACCATAAGCTCACCACATTTGGGACGATGAATTGGATGATGTCTTGGTAGGGAAACCCGTTGCCTTTTTCGTCGAAGCCTAAACCGGACCTCGTTGTTCGCAGAAGATATTCTAGACCGGACAACAATTGTACTGCTGTAACCCCAAACGTAATCATTCCAAATAGACCTAAGCCGATGATGACATGGTGGAGAGCATAACGTTTTGACCAAGCTCGGTAAAACCCATAAGCGACGAGTAAGTAAGTTAACATCCAACTGGTTTGCGGGTGGCCAGCTAACCATGATAACCCTAAGCCCAACCCACCGATGAAAAACCAACGATATTGTATCAATGGCTTACGTGTCGCTTCATGGATGCCCAGCAGACCCAACGGAAACCAAGTCATCGCTTCTAAAATCGCCAATTGCAAAGGGGGATACCCGGTGGCATAGCCGCCATATGCCGCGATGATGGCGCCAACCAAACTACCGAAATGGCTTGCCGCTTCGTCTTGGGTAAAACGGCGTAATACAGCATAAAACAGCAAACTGTAAATTAAAATATGCGCTGTCATTTCCAGTTGCAGGGCATTATAGGTCCACCCACCCGCCAGCTGACTGAGGGCAATGGTTATAAGCCGTGGTGGATAAAAAACAGCCGCTTGAGTATCGCCGATGAAAGGGAAGCCGCCATTGTTGTAAGGATTCCATAATGGGATTTCTCCATCAACGAAGCGATTGTATTGATAACCTGCGAAGGCGAAGAATTGTCCGGAGAAATCCCCCTCTTTTAGGGATACTTGGTCGGCGATGGAAGGCGTGAATATGCGCCAGAAGAAAAGTAACCATAATCCGACTAAGATACTGATAGCGAGCGCGTCTTTTGCCAATGGGTGGCGGTTCATGGCTGTATCCCTAGCAGTGTCGCCAATACATTATGGACATCTCTTGCGATTTGTTCCCAATCGAATATCCTTCGCAAGGCATTAGCCCCTGATTTTAGTCGCGCGATTTTGTTAGGGTGTTGATATAAATCTGTGAGAGCGCTTGTTAAATCTAAGACATCATTTATAGCTACCAAGCGCATATTTTGCTCATTGATGAACGTTGAGATAGCCACTTTGGGCTGTGTTGTCACAATCGCGCAACCATGCTCAATAGCCGCCATCAAACTGCCACGCCGATAAGAGGCGCCATCTTGGAAGGGCAGAGCGATGACATCGGCCGCCCGCAGGTACGCCGATATATTGGCCTCGTCTTGGTAACCCGTCCAATGAATGGCGTCTTCCAAATCGAGTTCAGCGATTAAGTTATCAATCTCGCCGAGATATTGGCGATTAGTTGGGTCGCTCGCTCCGATAGTTCCCCCAATCATCAATAAGCGCGCCGGCACCCCTGCTTGTCGTAAGCGAGACAGGCTGTGGAGTAGCACATTGATCCCTTTTGTCTGATTGATGAAGCCAAAGTGCCCTATCAAGAAATCTTGCTCTCCCGCGCCAATTTGCTGGCGGAGATGCGGAATAGGGGGGTAGTGGCTAGCGATATTGCTACCAATTGGCACTAGTGTTAGCCGTGGGTGCGCTGTGAGCTGGGCGTAATCTTCGTGGTTGGTGACGATGACCGCGTGCGACTGACGAGCTAGATAGCGCACTATCCAAGGGCGCAAGGGCCCTGCTTTGGGAAATAAATAAGGGAAACGCAAATCATGAAATAGGGTGACGAAGGGACGCCCAACCCAACGGGGCGCAAAATGTATCCAAGGGGACATCTGGAAAGCCGCTGTTTGAAATTGCAAATTGACGACATCTAATCGCTGTTCCGACGCCCAACGCTTGATGATAGGCAAAATGCTTGGCGAACGCCAATCACTCATTTGATGATGGACGAGTATATCATCCTCAAACGGGGCGCCACTTTGATGAGTAAGAATGTGAACTTGGTTGCCTAAAAGCGATAAGTGATGCCCTAAAATGCGCGTATATGCGCCAACCCCGCCTTCCATGGGCGGATATTCGCCCGTGATGATACCAATACGCATAAGGCGCATCACCTGAGGCCGGAACGTAACACATGCCAATAAGTTTTGATGCGTTCGCGCCTGAGTGCCCGTTTATGCCCTAGGAGCGCCTTAAAAGCTTCTACGAGCAGTTGCCATCCATAGCTACCCAGCAAAAAGAGCCTCAATATGAAAGCGAATAGTGAGCTGTGATGTTTAGCATAATAACGAATTTTGCTCTTTTGGAAAGCAACATGCTTGAACGAGGGGACTTGTTCGCTACTTTTGCCGCCATGATGGATGATTTGCGCTTTTCCAAAGTAAACGACCTGCCAACCGTTGTCTTTGGCCCGTTTGCACCAGTCTAATTCTTCGGAATACATAATATAAAACGGGTCTAGCCCGCCAATAGACTGGTATACTGCGCGTTGCGCCATGAGGGCGGAGCCTTGCACCCAGTCTACTTCATACACCCCATCATCAGGCTGGTCATGGACATAAAATTGGTCTAAAAGCGATTTGGGCGCAAGACTTTGTAGCCATGTACTCTCGAAAAAGGCAACCCACTTCGTAGGAAAACGTCGCCGCGTGGATTGGGTACTTCCGTCGCTATTTAAGGTGTGTGGGCCGAGGATGCCGACCTGCGGATGCGCTTCTAAATAGCGTACCATTTGAGAAAGCGCGTCGCCCAAGACGACCGTATCGGGATTGAGCAAAAAAATATATCTGCCTGTCGCGTGTTCTAAACCGATGTTATTACCGCGGCTAAAACCGATATTTTCCGTTTGTGGCAAGAGTATCACCTGCGGGAAATCGCGTTGTACGCGCGCCACAGTGTCGTCATCGCTGGCAGAATCTACCACGATAATTTCTGTTTGTGGCCAACCAGCGCTCTGCTTTAAGCTCTCTTGGATGCTCTGTAAACACTGAATGAGCAAATCGGCCACATTCCAACTGACAATGATGATAGATAAATCCATATGCAATGCATCCGCTCGTGTTGATTCCCAAGCCAACAGGCATTTTACCAACACTTTACACTTTGATAGAGGTTCAAAAAGGTTTGTTTACATTTTCGGTTTACGTTGTATTCAGAGCTAAAGATAGCTTCGACTATAAAGGAGAAAGGATCTCTATCATGAAACGGTATCGTAAAGTGGGTTTGTTGGTCTTCATCTTAGCGTTAATGGCTAGCGTCATCGGCGCGGCTAGTGCTCAAGAAGGGCGGCGGGGTGGCCTAAGAGGGCATCAACGGTTGGATTTTGGGGGCGACATCATGGCCCTTCTTTCAGAAGCGACGGGGCTAGAACGCCAAGATATCCTAACCCAGTTGAGAGAAGGCGCTACTTTAGCGGAAATAATTACCGCAAATGGTGGCGATGTCGCCGCTGTTCAAGAAGAAGTTATCGCGCTCGCCACAGAACGTATCAACGCCGCTGTTGCCGATGGTCGCCTGAGTCAAGCGCGCGCGGATAGCTTGTTAGAGAATTTGGAAACGCGCGTCAATGCGGCTTTGAATGGCGAATTGCCCTTGCTTAACCGATTCGGACGCGGCGGCGATGACGGGCGCTATGTGGGATGGCATCTTTTACGCGCCGTGGCGGAAGCGGCTGGTTTGGATCGCCAAGAGATGCTGGAACAGATGAGCGCTGGCAAAACCCCGTCTGAAATTTTGACTGAAAATGGCGTGGATGCTGAAGCCTTTGTGAATGAGCAACTCTCCCAACTGGAAACGCGCCTTGCTAACGCAGTCTCTAACGGGCGCTTGACCCAAGAAGAAGCTGATGCCCGCTTGGCAGAGGCGACAGAAAAGTTGAACGCATGGATGAATGAACCGCTATCTGCCCCTCAAAACCCCATCATCTTCACGCCAGCGGGTGTATAGCGTTAAAGCCGCTCTATTGACCCCCTAGCGAAGGCACATCTCGACGATGTGCCTTTATAATTTGAATAGGCGTGACGCATTTTCGGTTGTATGGCGAGCCATATCTTCCCTACTGATGCCTTTTACAGAGGCTAATTGTTCCACAATCAGGGGGATATAGGCGGGTTCATTGCGTTTGCCTCGGTGTGGATGCGGTGTTAAAAAGGGGGCGTCCGTTTCCACAAGAATAGCTTCTAACGGGATGACTGCGGCGACGGCGCGCAGATCATCTGCCTTTTTGAAAGTGATAGGCCCCGTGAAGCCGATATAAAAGCCGATTTTCAAGGCACGCAGAGCCATTTCTGCAGAGCCGGAGAAAGAATGGAGCACCCCGGCCCGCATCTTCATAATGTCTGGTAATTGGTGGGACCAATCTTCCAGAACAGCGATAGTATCTTCATCGGCGTTGCGATTGTGGATGATGACCGGCAATTGCAAGCGTTGCGCTAGCTTGAGCTGGGCGCGGAATGCGCGCAACTGTTGTTCTTTGGGGCTTTTATCCCAATAGTAATCTAATCCAATTTCACCGATGGCGACCACCTGTTTATGCGCGCTCAAGGCTTGGAGTGTATCAAGCGTTTTCTCCTCGAAATCCCCCGCGCTATTGGGGTGAATACCGAGCGCTACATACAAATTAGGGGAACTATCAGCAAGGGCGAGAGCTTGCTGGCAAGTTTCTAGGTCAATAGCGGGTATGATAATATGATGAACGCCAGCTTGATGAGCGCGAGCGATGACTTCCGCGCGGTCCTCGTCAAAACTGCTGAAGTTAAGATGGCAATGCGTGTCTACGAGCATCATTTAGCGAGCTTGCTTGAGCAGGGCTAAATCCGCATCAACCATCATCTGCACCAATTGTTCAAAAGACACTTTTGGCTCCCAACCCAAGACTGCCGACGCTTTAGAGGCGTCGCCGACGAGTAAGTCAACCTCAGCGGGGCGCATGAATTTATCGTCTTGAACGGTGTATTTTCGCCAATCAAGATCCACACAGTCGAAAGCAATTTCTAGCAAGCGTTGGACGGTGTGGGTGCGTCCGGTGGCGATGACGTAATCTTCCGGCGTGTCTTGCTGTAACATCAGCCACATGGCTTGTACATAATCGCCCGCAAAGCCCCAATCGCGTTGCGCCTCTAGATTGCCGATACGGACCTCGTGCGCTAGCCCTAGCTTTATCATGGCGGCATGATAAGTGACTTTGCGGGTGACGAATTCTAGCCCGCGCCGCGGACTTTCGTGATTGAACAGGATACCGCTACAAGCATAGAGATTATAACTTTCGCGGTAGTTTACTGTAATCCAATGTCCATAGACTTTAGCCACGCCATACGGACTGCGCGGGTAAAAGGGGGTTTTTTCGGTTTGCGGCACTTCCTGCACTTTGCCGAACATTTCGCTACTAGATGCTTGATAGAAGCGTACGTCGGGTTTAGTGCTACGGATAGCGTCAAGCATCCGTGTGACACCGAGGGCGGTGATGTCTCCCGTGAGAACGGGTTGATTCCACGATGTGGGGACAAAACTTTGGGCCGCGAGATTATAGACCTCATCAGGGCGAATTTCATCAATCGCGCGGATGAGGCTGATATGGTCGCCCATATCGCCGGGGACGAGATGGATACGGTCTTGAATATGTTGGATACGTTCATAACTAACCGTGCTTGTCCGCCGTACCATCCCGTAAACTTCATAATCCATGCTTAGCAAGAATTCAGCCAGATAAGAACCATCTTGGCCGGTAATGCCAGTGATTAATGCTCTTTTGGGCACAGTTATGACTCCTATAATTCAGATGAAACACGAGCGCGGCAATCATCTAGCACCGCTTGTAGCGAATCTATCAAGCTGATATTGGGTTGCCAGCCAGTTGTTTCTCGCAACAGTGTATAATCGCCTTCGATAACGGGGATGTCAATAGGGCGTAAGCGGCTTTCATCAACATGGATGGTGATTTTTCTATCCGTTAAGCTTAACATCATCTCTAAGATTTCGCTCATGCTGTGGGCCTTGCCAGAAGCGATGTTATAGGTTTGTCCGGGCACGCCTCTTTCAATGATGAGTTGGTAAGCGCGGACAATATCCCGCACATCGGTATAATCGCGACGGGATTCAAGATTGCCCACGCGGATAATCGGTTCTTGTAAGCCGGCCTCGATGCGCGCAATCTGGATGGCGAATGCCGGTATGGCAAAGCGGTCGGTTTGGCCCGGCCCAACGTGATTAAAAGGTCGGGCTATCATCACGGGTATGTGATGACTCATAAAGTATTGTAGCCCCAACATTTCTTGAGCGATTTTGCTCACGCTGTAGGGGCTAGATGGCTTAGCCGCGGCCTTTTCTGTCAGCGGCAGTTCTTCGGGGTTAATGACCCCGAAAATTTGTGCTGAACTGGTGATGAGGATGCGCGGTAATGTTTTCATGGATAAGCAAGCTTCAAATAGATGAAGTTGCCCGCGCACATTGTTTTCAATCGTTTCCCACGGATTTTCAAATGAGCGCGGGACAAATGCTTGCGCCGCCAGATGATAAATGGCATTGGGTTGAATGTGCTCGATGAGTTCGCGAACTTCCGCGAGATTGAGCAAATCCACCTTTTGATAGCTTGTGCGCGTTTCCTGTGTGAATTTGGGTAGACGGCGTACCGTGCCGTAAATGTAGGCATCGGGCAAAGCCTGTTCTAAATGTCGGGTGAGATGCGCGCCTACAAAACCGCCCGCGCCAGTGACAAGTATTCGCACGTTCATTCCAATCTAGTCTAAAAAAATCCGTCCGCATTATAGCTTTTAGCGGCCAAGTCGCTAGGCTCAACCTTATGGATAAGGGATGATAAAACCTTCTACTTGCGGCGAGTCTACCCGTTGATAGGCGATAATATCGTAATGAAGCCCCTCTTGTAGTTCGACGAACGGTATAGTTAGCGCCAAACGCGAGGTTAAATTATCTATGACTCGCAAGTGATAAATGCCGGGCAAAACATATTGTAGCCGAGAACCATATAGCGGTTCGATATTTTCTGATAAGGGGGTGATGCCTAATGGCACTGGCAAACGGAAACCATCTCCCGCTTGGGGCTGGAATGGGTTGGGTTCTGGGGGGCTGAACCCTGCGCCTAACAAAACATTGGGGCCGATACTGACATTGATAAGGCGGATGGATGGGCGCGCGGGGTAGTTTTTGATGTCTCGGTCATCAATGACCGTCATATCTATGCTAGATGTGGTTTGACCAAAGACGATAGCCGTATAATCGTTGGATGGGTCATAGAAGCGCTCGTCGCGCGCCAAAAGCGTATTGGTAGCGCTATCCCTAACGGTGAGGACGTGGCTTCCGCTCTCTGTAATAATCATAGATGAACTGGATTGCCTCGCAATATCAGCGGCCGCCAAGACATCATCTATGTAGAAATTGACGGTTTGTCCATCGCTGATAGCGTTAATTAATCGAACCCGCGTTGGTAGGGTAGGGGTCATCGCTTCTAGCTGTTCGCTGAAAGTCAGCACGGGGCGGGTGCCGACTTCGCGCATTTCAAAGATGAGTGGAACGTCAAATTGGCGCGCGGCGAAAAGGTAAAGGTAAGTCTGCCCCTCTAAAAGGTCTAGAGGGTTGGGATTTTCCAGAGCGTCGCCGTCCGCTTCTCCTTCAATTCGAGACCAACTGAGCGAAACCATGCCGGCAGGTATGGTCAGTTCGTCGCTAACAGCTCCATAGAAAATATCGAATGATTCGATGCCATTCACAACTACGCGCGCTCTAGGGACGGTCTCTAGCGTATTGACGAAAGCGATGCGCGTTGTTCCTTCATCTGTGGGTTCTGTGTTGGGGTAATACGTGAGAAGTTGCAGGCTACTGGCTTCTCCTACCACGATGAGTTTTAGGTCGTCATCGGGGTTGGCGAAAATTTGTGAACTTAGAATCGGTTGTATGGTATTAGGGTCGCTACCGACGGGGTACAGAGTGAATTCATAGACATTGCTCGTCACTTGCTGAATAACGCTGGCGTTGCCGTAGGTGACGTTATTAGCAATTGGGGTAGCACCTATATAGGCGTCGAAGCTACCAATAGCGCTGGATGCATTGAAAATTTGTATTTGGGCCAGACCAGCCGTCTCAACGATGAGCGGGACAATCGTTACGCTTGTTAAATCGTCGGGGCGCCCCGCTACAATGAGCGTATATTGGCTACGTCCGTTCAGTGAAATAGGATAATCTAATAAACGTGTCGTGCCGCTTTGGAGCGCCAAATTGGTTTGCCCGCTGGGTAGAATGAGCGGCTCGGAACGCCCGCCAAAGCTAATGATACCCGTGATGTCAGTATTATCTTGCTGGACCGTGAAATCGGGCCCGCGCGGAATCGCATGGAGGACATGAATTCGGCTTTCCGTACTGCGAAGCGGTGGTGTGGTCTCATCAAAAGTGATGAGGTTCAAAGCATCGTTAGTGCCCGTTAAGATGAATAAAAGGGATTGTCCCCCTTGTATGGATATGGGAGTTTGGTATAAAGGCTCGGACTCTACCGATGCCCCTGCGGGTACAATGCGTAGATTATAATTCCCCGCCACAATGCCGCTCTGGTCGGTGAAGCGCGTAAAGCCTAAATCTACCGCCACGGACAACAGTTCAACGTATACGTCTACATTCGGTGTATCTGGCGCGGCGTGTACAAGGCGCAAAAAAGCCTGTTCAGACGGATTTGATGATGTTGTGCGCGGCACGAAGGGAGGCGTTGGGGTGGGGCCTTCTGCTGTTGGTGGGATAATCGTAGGGGTTTCCGTAGGGGGGAATGGGATAAGCGTAGGCGGCTCTGGTGTTGCTGGCTGGCAGGCGGCCATCACGAAGAATAGGATGCCCCATAAAATCGGATGATAGGCGCTTTTGTTCATCTTTTTCCTCCAACGACCAACACCATAGTTGTACACGTATTTGACCTTATCCGTCAAAAAAGGCCCGCGAACAATCATGATTCGCAGGCCTTTTCTATGTGGCGGATGTGAGCTTAGTTGCCGGCGGGTGCGGTTTCCTCAAGGGTGACGCATGGCCCCCATGAGGCGATTTCATCATCGCTGACCACAGGAACATCAATCACTTCAGCGCTTCTGCCATTGAAGGTTAGAACCGCGAAGGACGATGCTATCCAGCCCGTTTGACCTTCATAGACAACTTCAATCCATGTGCCGCCCGGCGTGCGAGCGTTGACCACTAACTGGGTTCCACTGGGTATGAGCGCTAAGCTCTCGCAATCGCTATCGGGCTGGATACGGAATTGCACATTAGCGCCGCTATCGAGATTGAGCTGAGCGACGTAGCGGTCTTTTAAGGGGTCTAGAGTCGGCAATGCGACTTGCGATGCCCCCCTAATCTCGCCACGGCGGTCATCGGGGATGATTTCGAGCAGTCCACGAGATTCCATCTCCTCTAGAGAGATGGCGCGTTCGATGTTGCCATACTTATACTCATACGTGAGATAAAGCGCGCTGGCCCATCCTGTGATGGAACCGCCACCTTGGGGGAAATATTCAATGAATGCCCACTCGCGGTCTTCGCTGATGCCGATGAACCGCACCACAGTGCCATTGGTAATACGCTCTAGCACCTCTCCATCTGTGCCTTTTGTGCGCCGAATGTTGAGGTTAACGCCAAAAGAGAGGTTGAAGACAGTGGCGAATAACTCCTCTTTCGGCACCGGTGGCGGGGTTAGCGCAGTCCCTCGCGCGACGCCCGCTTGATTGCGCGGTACAAAGGGCAAATTAGCTAAGCGCTGTAATTTGCCTTCGGGGTCGCGCACCTCTAGTACTTGTGCGTTCACCCATGCGTCAATCGTCCCGCCATCGGGGGTATTGTAGGTGACATAGAGCCATGTTGTGGCGGGGTCTATGTCGTCGTTTTCGTCGGCCAAGAACAAGGCGGGGTCAACGAATTCAGGCTCGCTACCGGGTTCAGGGGTGATGTCACCCTCGTTGTAAACGGGCGCGCCTTCACGCCCTTGGACGATGAGTTGTGTCCCAGAGGGCGCTAAACCCAAGGATGCGGCGTCTGCCGACGGATATAGACGCAGTTGTAAATTGGCATCAGGGTTTAAACGCACAATAGCAATCACATTTTCCGATTCGGTAGCTACTGATGGGGGCGGCAGGGTTGGCGCTGGTGTCGTCGCTTGTGCGACTTCTGGCGCGGGCGTGGCCGCCACAGGGGTTTCTACGCTAGGCGGCGCGCTGATGACAGAAGTGCCTGTACTGGGCGCGCTAGCTATCCCTTGATTAATGCTAGTCGGCGCGAAGTGGAGGCGCGGCGAGGAAAAAGCATCGCCGCTGAGCGCGAATACATTGTAATATACGCCGCCATATAGTGTTTGCGCGGGGAGCTCGATAGAGCCAGTCGTACCACTCAAGGTGAGCGTGAAGTTAATCGCGCTATTCACGGGTGGTAGGGTTGTGGTTGTGCTATCGCCAAAAACGAGGTTCTCCGCTAGCGTTGTGCCGTCAGCTAACGCGACAGATAAACTCTCTGAGCCGCTGATGGCGTTGGTGATGGTTACCGTGGCGGTGTTAGGGTTAACAGTAGAAATATCATCAGCAATGATGGCTAATTCAATATCATCTGGTGTCCCCAATACAGCTAGGGTTTGGGCTGTTGCGCTTTCAACCGTGAGAGCACCTGTTAGTAAATCGGTCGTTTCTCCTGCTGGCCGCAAAGCGATTTCGTGGTCGCCAACTGGGAGCGCGATATGCTCAGAGGTTTGACCAAAACTGAGAGAGGGGATGATGAGCACTTCGTTGACGAAAATATCCACGCTGGGCGCCCCAACCACGGTATGAGCGAAACGCACGAATCCGCTATCGGTGGCGGCGGGAGAAGCTGTAGATAATAGCGCCGTCGTTGGTGAAGCCGCGGTGCCATATATGACCGCCATATAAAGAGTGCTACTGTTCAGCTTGTAGGGTTGGGCGGGCAAGATGGCGCTATCTACACTACCGCCGCTGGGTATGACGGCGAATTCATAAAGGTTCGCTGGCAAATCGAAGGTCCCGAATTTATCGCCATAGGCGATATTGCTCGCAATAACATTGCCGTTCGCTAGCGCAACGTCTACGGCTGGCGCGCCATCTATGGCATGGATAAACAACAAACGCGCCTCGCCGAAGTCTAGACCTGTCAGATTTTCCTCATAAACATTGAAGCCCAAATTGCTGACAGAGGAGGCGATGAGCGTATAGTACGCCCCATCCGTTGTTGGAAGGCTTTGTTCCCAAAGGGGCGTTGTGGTGTTGGCCAGCGTGACCGTGATGCGTTGTTCGCCAGAAGGCGCGTTCATATACGTAGTGGCCGAGCCAAAAGCTAAACTTTTGACAGATAATTGCCCATTGGTATAAATATCAATGGCGCCAACGCCTGGAACAGCGTGCATAAAGCGGATTTGGGCGCCGTTTCCCTGTGCAGAAGCCGCGGCTGTTGACAAAAGCAAAATGGCCACTAGCGCGATAAACCAATTTTGGAATCGTTTCATGGGCTAAATCCTTTCTCCCTAGGCGTTTATCAAGTGCCCTCTTGCCATTGGTTGAGGTAGGCTTCTTGCTCTGGTGTGAGTTTATCTATCTTAATGCCCATCGCTTCCAATTTGAGGCGCGCAATTTCGTTATCAATGTCCTCTGGCACAACGTAGACTTCATTTTCTAGTTTGTCGGCATTTTTGAACATGTATTCCGCGGCCAGGGCTTGATTCGCAAAGCTCATATCCATCACACTTGCGGGGTGGCCTTCCGCCGCCGCGAGGTTGACGAGGCGTCCTTCTCCGAGGATATAGATAGAGCGCCCATTGACTTTGTATTCTTCGACAAAGGGGCGGACGAGACGCGGTTCACTAGCGCTGATTTCCCGAAGGGCTTTTAGGTTCAATTCTACGTTGAAGTGACCTGAATTGCAGACGATAGCCCCATGTTTCATCAACAAAAAGTGCTGTTTGTCGATAACGTTGATGTCGCCGGTAGCCGTGATGAAAACGTCGCCTTGCTTAGCCGCTTCTTCCATGGGCATGACGCGGAAGCCATCCATGACCGCTTCTAGGGCGCGCAGGGGGTTTACTTCGGTGACAATGACAATCGCGCCCAAGCCTTGCGCTCTGGCGGCGATGCCTCGGCTACACCACCCGTAACCCGCCACCACCACAACACGACCCGCCAATAAGATATTGGTCGCGCGGATAACGCCGTCTAGAGTGCTTTGACCTGTGCCATAACGATTATCGAATAAGTGCTTGGTGTTGCTGTCGTTCACAGCGATGACCGGGAATTTGAGCGCTTTATCTTTCGCCATCGCCCGCAGACGAATGACGCCTGTTGTAGTTTCTTCGGTGCCGCCGATGATAACTTCTAGTAGCTCGGTGCGGTCTTTATGAATCGTGCCGACTAAATCAGCGCCGTCGTCCATGGTGATATGCGGTTTATGGTCGAGCGCGGTATGAATATGCTTGTAGTAGGTCTCGTTATCTTCGCCCTTAATGGCGTAGACGGGGATTTCGTCGTGGACTACTAACGAGGCGGCGACATCATCTTGTGTCGAAAGGGGATTCGATGCGGTCAAGACGACATCTGCGCCACCTTTTTGTAGCGTTCGCATCAGGTTAGCGGTCTCTGTGGTGACATGTAAGCAAGCAGAGATACGCACACCTTTGAGGGGTTTTTCGCGCTCGAAGCGTTCCATAATGGCCTTAAGAACGGGCATTTCCTGAGCCGCCCACTCAATCCGGTACCGCCCACCGGTCGCAAGGTCTAGATCTTTTACATCATGTTCGACGGTCATATCTTCTCCTGATATATCGTTATACTTGATGAAAAACAGGGGCATTGTAGCATAGCTTGCATCTTTGTCATACCCTACTCAGCAGAATCGTTTAACAAAATGTCCAATTGTCCTTTGTCATCGAATTCTGTTCGGAAGCGGGCAATGAATTCTGGTATGGTGAAAAAGTGATTTTGCGTGCCAATTTGTTCTAAAACATAGCTAGCGCATAACCCACCAACTAAACCACACAAGTATAATGGCAACCCTTTTACATGCGCCGTTATAAAGCCCGCGCGATACGCATCGCCTGCGCCGGTGGGGTCTTGGATGGTTGCCACGGGGAAAGCAGGAACTTCGATAATGTCGCCGTTAGTATAAATGCGAGACCCCTTTTTGCCTTGCGTAATCACGAGCAATTCCACAGAACGCCGTAAATCATCCATGGTCATACCCGTTTTATCGCAGATGATACTCGCTTCGTATGCGTTGACAATCATCGCATATGCGCCTTGCATATCGCGACATAATTCATCGCCACTGAGACGGGGCACTTGTTGGCTAGGGTCATACACGAAGCGAAAACCCTTTTGGCGGCATTCTTCAGTTAAGTTGCTCATCGCTACGGGGTCGTTGGGCGAGATGATGACGATGTCCGCAGAGTTGATAGCCGCATCGGCCAAAGTGTATTCCCGCGCGAGCGCCATGGCCCCACTATAAAAAGAACAAATCTGGTTGTTGTCTGTGTCTGTATTGGCGAAAAAAGAAGCGGTGAATACATGGTTGAGTTGCTTAACGGTGGCGGTATCTACACCGGCTTTTTCTAGCCAAAGCCGATAATCTTCAAAATCACGACCCACTGTGCCCATTAGCTTAGGACGTAAGCCGAGGCGCGCCATCGTATAGGCGATATTAGCCGCCACGCCGCCCCAATGTTTGGTCATTTCGTCCACTAAGAAACTCAGGCTGATTTGATGCAGATTTTCGGGTATGATGTGGTCTACAAAACGTCCGGGGAAGCGCATTAAATAATCGTAAGCAATAGAGCCAGTGACTACAATTTCCATTAGCTTCACTCATTTAGCTTATCTTGAGCGGATAAAAACAAGACGAGTATACCATAATCAATTTGGGGTACTATAGGGAAGTCAGATTTTTCAAGGCGAGGAATGCTTGATTATGACCATTTTTGACCGCAAACGGCTGACCAATGCCACTTTTCGATTAGATGTAAAGGGTTTGCGTCGGGGATATTATAGCGATAAATATTTTGATAATGTGGTGCGGGTTTTGACGGCGCTTAGCCAGCAACAATATACTTTTCAAGGTAAATCGCCACGCCCTGTGCCGAATGAGGTATCTCAACTAGCTGTTGGCGATATTGTTGTCGAAGCGCAGATTTTTAACCGACGTGCGCCAATTGCGCTCATCGCGGGTATAGATGTCGCCTTAGCGATGTTGCGTTATGCTACAGGGTATTATGATGGCAAGCAATGGGTTGAGACGTGGTCTAGCCTAGAGGTAGATGCGGTGCAAGATGGGGCGATGACTTATTATGATGGCGACCCCGAAAATGTACTGACTGTGCTAGAGATTCGCGGGCGTTATCGCGATTTTGCCCTGTTGGAGACGCCCATCTTAGGCGTGTTATCCCGCGCTAGCCGCATCGCCACCAACGTTTATGAGGTCTTGCAAGTATCGAATGGAAAATCTATCCTGTTTTTCCCGGCGCGCTTCGATTTGCCAGAGGCGCAAGCGGTGGATGGTTATGCTTATTGGCTGGCGATTGAACGCTATAACCGCGAGTATAACCAACATCTTTTGCCTTTAGTTAGCACAGACGCGCAAGCGTCGTGGTGGGGGGGACGCGCAACAGGCACAGTACCGCATGCCCTCATCGCTTGTTTTTTGGCGGATGATGTAGAAGCAATGGTTCAATTCGCGCGCCATATCCCAATCGAAACGCCGCGTATTGTCCTTGCCGACTTCAATAACGATACGATTGGGTCTGCCCGCGCAACCCTGACCGCTTTTTGGGAACAGTATCGGCAGGCGTTCGTCAATGCCCATGAGGAAGATAGGCGACGTTGGACGCTTTACGGCGTGCGCTTAGATACCAGCAGTAAACTGCGCGATAAATCTCTCGGCCCTGATGACCCGCGCGGTGTTAATCCTGTGTTGGTACGGACGGTACGCGCCGCCCTTGATACGGCATGGGAAGGGTGGGATGTGCCACATGATTTGCTAGATGTCGCTAAAGCCTATTGTCGCAATACACGTATCATCGTCTCTGGCGGATTTAATCGAGATAAGATAGAACAATTTGAGCGGGCGCGAGTCCCTGTAGATGCTTATGGCGTTGGCTCTTCGTTTTTGAATAATAGCGCCGATACCAATACCGATTTCACCATGGATGTTGTGCGCGTAAAAATTAATGATGAGTGGGTAGATATGGCTAAAGTTGGCCGCCGCCCTTGTGATAACCCTGATTTGCAACGAGTCAATTTAGGTGAATTATGAGCGATTCAACCAATGGTCACCCGAAAGATGATAAACGTGCCCCTAAATTCGTCGCATCACGGCCGGGGCGTTTGGTATCTGTAGCGGGTTTAATTGAGCGCGTTGTGACGCAATTTAAGAGTGAATACGATGAGCAATCGCCGTCGCTTGTCGAAGCCGATAGCGAGATGAAGCGCCTTAAATTGGTGCGCGATGTCGCTTTGTATGTCTTTTCGGTAGAATCCGTCCAGTTGAGCGCAGAGGAGCAATCATCTATCATTCAATCGGCATATGGCGAATTGTTCGGTTACGGTCCACTAGACGCTCTACTACGGGATGAGACTATAACCACCATCGCTCTTGAAGGGGCTGATAAAGTCTCTGTACGTTATGGTCCCGGCCAAGAATTAACCCCCCTAGACCCGATTTTTGAAGATGCGGGTCACCAACGGCGTATCATCAAGCGCTTATTGGCTGATGCCGATGCAGAGTTGCGGGAAGAATTGCCGATTATCGAAACGGGTCTAAACTATGCTGGGCGGCGCATTTCTTTAAGTTTGACGGGCCCGCCCTACACGTTTCAACTGACTGCCGATATACGCTTACATCCTGTACAAGCGCCGTCGCTAGATGGGCTGGTACAAAGTGGTTTTTTGCCCGCTCAAGCGGCGCAAGTATTAATGGCGCTAATCCAGTCTAATCATGGGTTTGTGATTGTGGGCGATACAGAAAGCGGCAAAACCACATTATTATCTGCCCTAAGCCGATTGTTGCCCAATGATGCCAACATTATCTCCGTAGAACGGTCTGGGGAATTGGATTTACCCCCGCAGGCGAATCGGCGGGTAGTTCGCTGGCCAGTGGGGGAGCGGGCTGGCATATCCTTTGCGGATTGTGTTGTAGATGCGCTAGAGACGAAGCCGAACATCATCCTATTGGATGAGGTGCGCTCCGACGAATCGGAGGCTGTCGCTCCGTTGTTAACATCACCTGTTGCGCCGCGCCAAATATGGACGTTTAGAGGAAGCCCCGAAGCAATGCGTATTCGCAACGCTTTAGGTATGGTCGCTCGGCGTTCTCAAGTTGGACAATCAGAAGCTTTAGTGAACGCATTATATCAACGGTTGCCTTTTATTATTGTCGTCAAACGGCGGCGCGGTTTTATCGAACTAAACAGCATCGCGGAATGGCAATTCGCCGATGATGCCAATTATCCCGATTTTGTGGAACTGATGGCTAAGGATTGGGAAGGGCTAAAGCTCACTGGTCATCGTCCACAACATCCTTTGCCTCTGGAAAGCGATTTTTGGCGATAGCTCTGCGTTATATGTAACTCACTAAACTTTTACGCTTTCTTAAATAAAATCTACTTGCCGTAAAAATGTAAAACGTTTAATTTGTCATCAGATTTTATATTCAGCGGTTGGTATGTGTGTTCGGATATGGAAGAAAATCATATGGATGAAGTCCAATCTTCAGTAGCTACCCCTCTTGCTATAGTCGCTCAATGGACACGTTGGTTGCAAATTAAATATCAGGACAAACCAATCAGGAGTTTAAGGCGATTGGCAAATTGGTTAAGCGATATTTTGCCTCATTATGAAGGTCCTGTGAATTTACCCAAAGAGGTGACCATGTGGTTAGATAGCATGGTTGATCAAGAACGTTATTTGTTGTTTATGGGTGATTACCAGCCGCCGCTAACCAACTTTCTTCATCAACATACCCCCAATGGCGCTTATTGTTTAGATGTTGGGGCTAATATCGGCTATTATACGTTATTGTTTTCTCGGTGGGCGGGAGAAAATGGGTGAGTTGTCGCCTTTGAGGCAAACCCCTATCTTGTGCCGCGCATTCAGCGCAACATAGAATTGAATCACTACATCAACGTTGAAATTATTTGTAAAGCTGTTCACGATGTGCTCACACAGTTAGCGTTTTACATTTCGGCGCATCCGGGCACTTCCTCGATTTATGCTCAAAACGTCGCTGATACTTTAGAGACCATCCATGTTGAAACTATTACCATAGATTCGTTTATGGCGGAACGGTCTTGGGAGCGTTTGGACATTGTTAAGATGCATATAGAGGGAAATGATTGCTTTGCCATACACGGTGCGGTGGAAACTATCAAGCGTTTTAGACCCGTCATGGTCTTTGAATATTGGCCATCCTCAGCAGATACGATTGAACGCACCAAGGCGCTTTTTGATTCGCTCGATTATCGCTTAGAGTGTCTATTTTGGAATGGGGATAAGCGCCCTTTCGATTGGCAAGTGCCAGCTGGCAATAAGCATATTGACGTTCTGTGTTATCCCCAATGACGTGCGAGCTGTTCAACGTTTCATCAGTTGGCGTAAACTTTCGGTGAATGGTGGATAAGCAACACCGTTCTCTGTGATGATACCCGTTACATAGCGATGAGGTGTGACGTCAAAAGCGGGATTGCGCGCCCGAAAGTGCGGCGGTACGAGCGCTAAACCGTAAGGCGTCGTCACCTCGGCGGGGTCGCGTTGTTCGATAGGGATTTCGTCCCCGCTAGGGAGCGATAAATCAATTGTGGAAGTAGGCGCGACCGTATAAAACGGTATATTGTGTTCTTTGGCTAAAATGGCGATTTGGTAAGTCCCAATCTTATTGGCGAAATCCCCATTAGCGGCCACACGGTCCGCGCCGACGAGGACGATATTCACTTCCCCCTTGTGCATATAGTATCCTGCCGCTGTATCGGGAATAATATCATAAGAGATGCCGAGCTGTTCTAGCTCCCAAGCGCTGAGTCGCGAGCCTTGTAAACGTGGCCGTGTTTCGTCTAGTAATACGTGAATTTGCTTGTTCTGCTCGTGCGCGGCACGGACAACGCCTAACGCTGTGCCATAGTCCACGGTCGCCAAAGCGCCGGTATTGCAGTGATGTAAAATGGTGTAACCATCGGCAATCAATTCTGCGCCATTAGCGCCCATACGGCGGTTAATAGCGACATCCTCGTCAGCGATATGTTGCGCGTGCGCGTGTAAGAGGCGGCGCAATTCGTAAATATCTACCGAGCGGTTGGCTTCTGCTATCGCCAACATGCTATCTACAGCCCACATCAGGTTGACCGCTGTTGGGCGCGCGTCTTTTAAGATGCGTGCGGCTTGCTGAAGGTCCTTTAGCAAATCCTCATAAGTTGTTGCCGCGCTATTTTGGGCGGCAAGAGCCATCCCAAAAGCCGCGGATGCGCCGATAGCCGGCGCACCGCGCACAGTCATATTGTGGATGGCTTCCGCCACTTCGTGATGGGTAGCTAACATGACCCAAGCTAATTCCCATGGAATACGCCTTTGGTCAATCATCCGCACACAACCATCATGCCACTCTACGGTCCTCATGGTTTTTAGATTCCTTCAATCTAAGGGGTCTGTTGTGTTGACTAGCTTAAGCCCGACGCTTTCAAAGCGCGCGAAGATTTCGTCTGCCATCGCGTCAAAGTCAATTTCAGGATGGGCTACTGAGGACATAGCATCGCGGATGACACGTAACTTATTGATGATGGCCGGTGTGTGGGCAAAGTAGCGCATCATCGAGGAGACCGTTTCTAGGACACAGTGACTTTTCGCCTGCCCAGCGATATATACTCTATCGTAGCGCGCTAGCATATTCAGAAAGTCTGTGTTCAATCCACCATGGGGTTTATCAGGGACTTTGACTTCTGGCTCCATAATCGAATAATGTTCGGTTTCGGGTATCATCCCTTTGGTGAGAAAAATAGAGGGGGATTGGCGCGCGCTTGCGTGGTAAGCAATCGCTTCGTACAGGGCGGGGACGAGATTATGCCCCGGCGTGCCTAACAACGTGTGGTAGGGCCAAATCATCAACTGTTTACGGGCCATTTCTTCTAGGCGTTCTACATATTGAACCGACCATCCTTGTTCATATAGGGGTTTCCATCGCCCTGAGCGCACATCCTCGCTTGTGATGACTGTGAAGGGTGTAGGATGAAGACCATCATCATCAATCCACCATGTGGGCGAGAAAATCTGAATGGGGATATGGCTATCAAGCGAAGCGCTGATGGTTGTGATTTCCTCTACATGATGATAAATCCATTCGATAATACGGCGTGTATCTTCTACGGCGCCGGGCACAGATAAAGCGCCATCAGGATGCACAAAGTCAATCTGCACGTCTACGAGCAACAAGACGATGCTTCGTTTATCTTCCGTAGATGGCTTGATATTCAGACGCCTTCCAGCATCTACTGCAGAAGCGGTATCCGGTGGCTTCAATTGTCCGATAGTCTGCGGATTGTAATAGTTAGGGAGTGGAAAGGTCATAATCACTGCCTTTTCTATTTGTATTTTTTGTATTTTATCGAAAGGAATTAATGAATTATAGAGGGTATCCCTAATGAACAGATACCCTCGTAAAAAGCGTCCTTACTGTTGATTGGTGATGAGCGCGCCCAAAGTATTAATATCAGGCGCTTGCGACCCGATGCGTTGCGGTTCGCCATTGCCATAGCGCACCATTACCGTTGGGGTGCCAGTTACCCCTAAACGGTTAGCGAGGGTCATATCTGTTTGTACTTGGGTGGCCGTGTCGGCACAATCTAACAAGTCCGAATAACTTAATTCCATACGTTCGGCGAATACCCGTGCGGCTTGACTATTGAAGCGTTGTGAACTGGCAATTTCAAAGAGGGCGTCATGCGCGGACCAGAAAGAGCCGGGTCTAAGTGTGTCGGCGCATTCAGCGAACTTTGCCGCCAAAACAGAAAATGTTGGGTCTACTGCTGGGAGCATCCGATATTCAAACTTAGCCAAACCCGTAACCACGTATTTTTCGATTAATTCGTTGACGGTGGGCTTGTATGCTTGGCAGTGTGGGCATAAGAAATCCTCGAAAGCCACAATCGTGATAGGGGCTGAAGGATTCCCTAATACAAATCCGCCATCTTCTGCGCGGGATTGCGGTATATCGGCATAATCCACTTTAGCCGCCACCGCGCCGGGGCTACGGCTGGAGATGATGATGGCGATGATAGCAATAGTGAGGGCTACCGCGCCAATGAGAATCAACACTAAAGGATTTTGTCCTTTAAGCACATTAATGGGTTGGTTACCGAGGGCTTTTTGTTGCGTCACATCTATTCCTTTCTAAACAATACATACTTATCTGGATGGGGCATTAGGTCTTGGCAACGGCAAAAGCCACGGCACGCGCTTTTGATAATCGAGATATGCTTGACCAAATGCTTTCACTAAACGGCGTTCTTCGTAACGAGAGCCGATGATAAAATAAACAGTAGCGGCGATATTAAAGAATAATAACCGTTCTGTCATCGCCGTTACAGGCCACAAAATCATCAACGAAAAAAGGTACAATGGATGTCTGCTGATGGCGTAAACACCATGCGTCGTTAGCTCTTCTGGCGGCAGGGGTAAAGCATCGCCACGAATGTAAGCTAATAATTGGCTGATACCCAAAAAGCGCCCTAGGTTGATTTGCAATAGCGATACAGCCACGCCAACGAGTCCGCATACTTGGATGAAAAGTAGGATAGGCTCAAGTGCATCTGGGGTTATCCAAATGATGCGGCCCGTTTGTAGGTAGACATATAACAGTATGGGGGCCAAAACAATCACAGAGAACATATTGTATAGAAAGCGGTATAATCCGTGAAATGCGCGTTCGCCAAAGCGATTTTTGAAACGGCTCTTGAAATGTTCACCTGCAAGCCATGTATGGCTGAGGGAGAAAAATATCATACCAAAAATAACCCACCACATACCAATACTCTTCTTAAGGAGCTTATTTTATGCGTGCTGTTGATATTATTGCGAAAAAACGCGATGGCCAAGTCCTAGACCCTGATGAAATCCGTTGGTTTGTTAAAGAATATACACAAGAAAACATCCCCGATTATCAAGCCGCCGCGTTGTTGATGGCTATCTGTATTCGCGGCATGTCTCGCGCAGAGACTGTTCAGCTGACTTTAGCGATGGCCGAGTCTGGGCGTATACTCAATCTATCGGACATCGCAGATTATACCGTAGATAAGCACTCATCGGGTGGCGTAGGGGATAAAACGACGCTCGTTGTCCTCCCCTTGGTTGCGTCGGTAGGCGTACCGGTTGCCAAGATGAGCGGTAGGGGATTAGGGCATACCGGCGGCACGCTGGATAAGATGGAAGCTATCCGTGGTTATAATGTTAATTTGACAGAGCATGATTTTCGGGAGTATGCCAAAAAGCACGGCATTGTTCTTGCTGGCCAAAGCGTAGATTTAGCGCCCGCAGATGGCAAACTTTATGCTCTGCGCGATGTGACCGCCACTGTTCCCAGTTTGCCGCTAATTGCCTCTAGTATCATGAGCAAGAAGATAGCCGCTGGCGCTAATGGCATTGTGCTCGATGTCAAAGCGGGGCGGGGGGCCTTTATGCCTAACGTAGACGACGCGCGCAAGCTGGCCCAGATGATGGTAGATATTGGCGCCGATGCCGGCCGCGATATGGTGGCGCTCATCTCTGATATGAACCAACCGCTGGGGCGCGCTGTAGGCAATGCTTTAGAGGTGCGCGAAGCTATCGAGACTTTGCATGGCGGCGGACCCGAAGATTTGCGCGAACATTGTTTAACTATCGCTTCTTATATGGTTCGTCTCGCCGGCCGCGGGGAAAAATGGCATGAGTTGGATGAGGTTCGGGAGCTACTCCTTAACCAACTCTTGAACGGCACGGCTTTCGCCAAGTTCAAAACATTAGTCGCTAATCAGGGGGGCGATACGCGACAAGTAGATGACCCCTCACAACTGCCGTCTGCTAAACTGATTGAAGCTATCCAAGCGCCGCGTGATGGCGCTATCAAAACAGTTGCGGCCGATAAAATCGCACAGGCCGCTTTGATATTAGGCGCTGGTCGCCAAAAGAAGGGTGATGCCATTGATTTAGCGGTGGGCGTTATGGTGTATCGCTGCGTGGGGGATACGGTCAAGGAGGGCGATATATTGGCAGAAATTCATGCCAATAGCTCTGAAAGCCTTGAAGAAGCGCGCCGTTGGGTGATAGACGCTTTTGAATATGCTCAGGACGGCGCTATACAACCGCTCCCGCTATTTTATGGCGTCATCGAGGGTAAAAGCTGATATTATCCGCGATGATTTGCCCGTTAGAACGGTAACGGTAAATCCATATTGGCGCCGAAGACCAATAGCGATTTTCGTCAAACATGATGCGGTTGTTAAGCCCCTCATATGTCATCTTTGATAAGGGCGTTTGTGTCCGAATGGCTTGAACGATGAGTCGAGCCACATCATAAGTGAGGGTTGCAAGATGGTTCGGTTCTGGGACGAACAAATCGCTTGCGCGGTAGCGTTCTGAAAATAGCGCATCGGGCAACTGCCCGCTACTAAGAAATGTGATACCACTTAAGTTAGGCGCTAATGCTTGTATTTGGCTTAAGCCCAATATATCCCCTCCAATGAGCGAGTGGGGAAGGTTCGTTATGTCGTTTGAATCTGTCGCCCCGATGTGTGCCATGAGGTTAGGGTTGAATAGCGCATAGTGATTTTCGGCATGCTGATACGGGCCCCATAATCCTACAATGAATGCAGGACGTGGGGCGAATTCGCTAGTAACGGCTGTTTGGGTGGCAAATGGCCCTATGGCGATGAGCGCGACAACATCGGGGTTTTGCGCTAAGGCGCGGGCGCGCTGAACAGCTTTTTCTACCGTGCCCCCATCATCTACAGCCAATAAAGAGATGGCTGTAGATTGCTCATCTTCAAGCCCTAGCCGCACAGCGTATAGGGCGTTATAACCGATCTCGCGCAAACGGCCTTCAAAAGGGGCCAACAGGGCGATATAAGTTGTTTGGGGAGCTTTTACGACGCTACACCCACATAAAACCATCCAAATGAATAAGGCAAGTTTTCTCATGCTCAATTAGCAACTATTGGCTAAGTGTTCGTCGTAGGTGGTGGCGAAGTTATGGTAATTAGAGCCATCACACCGCGCTCTGAAGAAATAATAATTTGATTCCGCAGGATATACGACGGCGCGGATTGCCGATAAACCCGGATTAGCGATAGGCCCCGGCGGCAAGCCATTGTTCAGATAAGTGTTATAGGGCGAAACGACCGAACGGTAATCGGCTTGTGTAATTTGCGGCCACCACACCCCCCGTGCGCCGTTTAATCCGTATTGTACTGTGGGGTCAGCTTCTAGCGGCATGCCAATATCAAGCCGATTGCGATAGACGCTAGCGATAAGCGCGTCTTCATCGGTCCATACCGATTCTCGCTCAACAATAGAGGCGAGCGTGACCACCTGATAGAGCGTCCACCCTTGATTGTTGGCATCTCCGCGCAAAGCCTCGCCTGTTCTGTCCATGAAGGTTTGTAGAAGCGTATCGCGCAGGCTTTCTGGCGTCACATCTGGGGGGAGTTGGTAAGTATCTGGGAATAAGAAGCCTTCTAGGGTGACATTTGGCGGTAACCCCACCCACGTAACAAAACGCTCATCGAGCGATGCATTCGCGCCGACGGCGGTTAAGAAATCTGTGCCAGAGAAGTTAAATAATCGATTCTTGTCAATAGCTTCTGCGACTTCTTCTAGTCGCCAGCCTTCTGCAATACGAAATGGTATAAAACTACTGCTAGAATCGGTCAAAGCGAGCGCTATTTCAGGGATGGTTTGGGTCTGGTTGAGAAAATAAGTGCCCGCTTCTAGGCGTATATCTAAGCCCTGCACGCGGACATAGTCTATGAATAAATCGGGGTCTGTGATGAGCTGTGCGGCAGATAACTGATTAGCGATAAGCTGTGGTGTATCCCCTAAATTCACGATAAACCGTATCGGGGTATCGTCTGTTCCATAAGGGCGGGCTAAATCGTCTTGACGATTGGCAATGCGTAAACGGGCGAATCCTGTTTGGATGAAATCGACCACATCTCCACCTGATAAAATGAGCACAAAACCCAAGCCAACAAGTGCAAAGAAACCGCCGATAAAGCCCAATAACAACAGAATTCTTAAAAATCGCCCCAAAACACACCTCGCTTTGTCATTCTCCGCCAACAATGAAGGTTGATGACGCTAAACCATCGCGCCGAGCGTCCAAATAGCTTTGCAATATCAACCGCGCGGCCAAATCGTCAATAGGTTGATGTGGCGCGCGCCGTTGTTGGCGGGCGATGTTTTTGGCATCTTCGCTAGTGAATTGTTCATCCCAAAAGAGGATGGGCAAGCCGATTGCTTCTTGAAAGCGTTGGGCCCATAGGCGCACCGTATCCGCTTGAGTATGTTTGCCTGGTGGCGCATCATGAAAAGGTAAACCTATGACAGCGCCGACGACGTCGTGTGCTTCGGCAAGCTGTTTTAGTTGTTGGAAATCTTCTGCGCGCGACTTGCGGACGATGACGCATAGTTCCCTAGCGATAAGTTGAGACGCATCGGATAGCGCAACCCCAATTCGTTTGATGCCGTGGTCAATGCCCATGAGTCTGCCTATCATGTGTCCGTGACCGTTTGAATGGTGATACGGATAGGGATGAGCGGCAGTTGGGGGAAATAATCTGGCCAGATGGTGATTTGAGCTTGATTAGCGTTCACGATATTGGCTTCGTTTGCGAGGATTTGATACGCTTCTGAAAGGCTTTTGCCAGCGAGCTTCTCTTGTAAGTCAAGCGTGTTCAGTTGCCCAATGACAACCCCTTGGCTAGAAGCATTGAATATCACTTTAGTATCTTCTACAGTTTCTACCGCGCCACGGGTATATTGGATGCTGTTGGGTTGCAAACGCTTTCCGCGTGGGATGAGCGCCGATAAACGCGCTAGCGCGATTTGTTGACCGAGGCGGTCGTCAATAGCTATCGCTTCTACGACGGCGCGCATATTTAAGGTTAGGGTATCGCTAATGTCGCCTTCGCGATGGCTGAATATCGTCCAATCATCCCGTTCTTCTGCGATACCAATCGTCTCAATAATGATGAATTGATTATCTGTGAGGCTAGCTTCCATTTGAGTAAAGGCGAGCGCTTGCAATTGCCCGCGGACAATACCCAACAATCTTTCTCGGTCTTCTTTGGTGACTGTCATCACCGACCGCGTTTGCCCGCCGCTGGTTGGGCTTAGATTGCGTACTGTAATTTGTGTATCTAAAGGGCCGATGACTGTATTAATCAACCCTGTTTCTACATTGCCGGCATCGCCGCTACTGCTCTGCAAAGCTTGGATGGCCACCTCTGCTCTTTGCCCGACGCCGGCCGGCACGATAATCGCCTCGGTGGTGGTGAACAAAATGGGCGTGCCGGCGCTCGTGCTGACCACGGTATTAGCGGGAACCGTGACGCTTTGGTTCGTTTGGTTTGTGATGGTGATAACACCGGTTGCTAATACATCTGATAATTGCTGAGTGCCGCTTGTAGATATGGTGCCGCTGGTTTCTACGATTGCTTGCAAACGGGTAGCGGGAATAACACCGCGCTCAACATCCACAACGCTTGCGCCTGTATCAGCGGTTATTTTTGTCTCTGCGGTGATAATCTCTTGGTCTAGCTGTACGACGATAGTCGCATAAGGCACTGCGGCATAAATAGCCCCGCCAATAGCGCTAATTAAAACGGCTAAAATGATGAGCCGTAAGAGCAGGCTTAGGAGACGTGGTAGCCTGCGCGGTGGGTTTTTTACGCGGCTGGCGACTTCCATCAATGCATCGGGTTCGGGTTCATCTGCCGGTTTGTGGAAGCGTTGGATGAAGACGCGCGTTCGCCCGCGAGACCATCGGCTAGTTTCGCTCGCTTCTATCGTTTCAAAGGTGCTGATGCCTAATTCTTTGCTATGCTGGATGATTTGCGGGTCGTGTGTGATGAAAGCGATTTGGATAGCACGCCTTTTGGCCTCGCGTTGGATGAGTACGAGGTCTAGTTTTCTTTTGAGCGCCGAGCCTTTTTCTGGCCAGATGAGCAAAACACGGCGGCCGCGTATAAACGAAAGTCTGTCGCGCACAGCGACCACATCGTCATTGCTATCTAGTTGGATGTAGACGGGTTTTGTATCGGCCATATTGGGTTAAGGCGATTTCATTATCCAATTGAACACCTCTGTCATACATGTATCGTAGAGAGCAGTTCGCGCGCTTTTTCTAGCGCTTGTGGCAATCGCTCGCTATTTTTGCCCCCGGCTTGGGCGAGATGCGGTCTTCCACCACCGCCACCGCCGACCACTGCCGCTATGGGTTTGATGAGTTCGCCGGCTTTTATGCCCGCTTGTACCAAATCATCCGTGACGACGACGATAATCTGGGGTTTGTTGTCTACATCGCTCCCCAAAATCATCACGCCTTTCTCTTTAACCCGATTGCGGAACCAATCGGTCATCTCCCGCAGGGTATCCATAGGGACATCATCTAATTGGGCGATGAGCGCCGAATAACCGTTGATAGTTTCCATTTTTTCTAGCAACGTATCAAAGCGCTGTTTGGCCAAGCGTCTTTGGAGTTGGGCGATAGTTTTACGACTCGCCGCGAGTTCATTCTGTAGGGCGTCTAGCCGTTGGCGGGCGTGCTCCGCAGTCGTGCCTAAATCGGCGGCGATAGCATCGAGTTGTGCGAGGCGCTGTTGGATGTACTGAATGGCCCCTTGCCCGGTGAGCGCTTCTACACGTCGGACGCCGGCGCTGACGCTCCCTTCTGAGGTGAACACGAAAGCGCCGATTTCAGCTGTTTCTGGCACGTGGGTACCGCCACAGAGTTCATAACTATACCGCTCATCGCCATCAAGAATGCTCACCGTGCGGACGATGTCACTATATTTTTCCCCGAACAGCGCCATTGCGCCTTCTTGTCGAGCCTGTTCTAGTGGCTTTTCTTGGTAGATTACAGGGTGATTGGCGAGGATGTGGGCGTTAATTTCTCTTTCGAGCGCGCGCAATTGTTCGGATGTCACCCGTTCATCTTGGGCGAAGTCAAAACGTAGACGCTCTGGGGCAACGAGCGACCCTCTCTGTTGAACATGATTGCCTAGCTGGCGGCGCAAGGCGGCATGCAATAGATGGGTGGCGGTATGATTCCGCATGATGTCGGCGCGGCGTTCCGCATTTACGCTAGCGCGCGCCGCATCGCCCACCTTGGGGTTGCCCTCCACAACTTCGCCAATATGGATGATTAACCCGCCTATGGGTTTTTTCATATCTTCAACTTCAATAGACCAACCTTCGCCATAGATGAAGCCGCTATCGCTCACTTGGCCGCCGGACTCTACGTAAAAAGGGGTTTGTGCTAAAACGACTTCTACCTTGTCGCCGATAAGTGCCTGATTTACAGGTTGCCCATCTTGGATGAGGGCCAGCAAGCGCGTATCCATAGAGAGCGTTTCATAGGGATTATAAATGACGCCATCATCCCCCAAATCGCCAGACGCCTTTAATTGCGCCAACACTTGGTTATACAATTCGCCAGAAGCGATTTCTCCCATCGCTTGTCCGCCACCGCTGATGAGGGAATGTTTTTCTTCCGCGGTGTAAAAATTGGCCATATCTACGCTATAGCCGCGCTCTTCGGCGATGTCCTTAGTTACCTGTATGGGCAAGCCTAGGGTCGCTTTGAGGTAAAACGCTTTGTCGCCATCTAGCTGGCCGCCAGCAGGTAGCGCGTCGAGCATAGATTCCAATTCGCTAAGACCGCGTTCCATGGTTCGGTGGAAACGTTCTTCTTCTAGGGTGATGACCCGCTTGATGAGATCTGCTTTTTCGACAAGCTCGGTATAATAGCCGCCCATGACTTCAATAACTGCTGAAGCGATGTTGGCTAAAAAGGGTTCGTAAAAGCCTATTTTAGTGCCAAAACGCGCCGCACGCCGTATAACTAGGCGGCAAACCGAATCGCGCCCTTTGGGGCCGGGCAATACGCCATCCGCGATGAGAAATACAGCCGCGCGGATATGGTCGGCAATCACCCGATAAGGGACGATGTTGGCAAGCCGCTGTTCGTCAGTATGGCCTGTTAGCGCTTGGGTAGCGCGAATAATAGGCATGAACAAATCGGTATCGTAATTCGCCTCCACCCCTTGGATGATGCTTACAATGCGCTCTAGCCCCATACCGGTATCCACGCCCGGCGCGGGCAATGGCTCGTCCCACTGGCCGGTGTGGTCGGGGTCGGCCTGTTTGCGGTTGAATTGCATGAAGACTAGATTCCATATTTCTAGGAAGCGGTCGTCTTCCGCTTTTAGCATGGGGATGATGCTATCTTCGCCTAATTCGGGTTGTTTATCCCAATGAATTTCGCTCGTTGGTCCGCAGGGGCCTGTATCTGCCATCTGCCAGAAGTTGGTTTTTGGCCCCATACGCGCTACCCGCTTGGGGCTAACGCCAATATCGTTAATCCAGATGTTATAAGCCTCATCATCATTTTCATAAACGGTGAAAACAAGGCGTTCTTTCGGCAATCCGTAAACGTTTGTCAGCAAATCGTAGGCGAAACGGATAGCCTCGCGTTTGAAATAATCCCCAAAACTGAAGTTCCCCAACATTTCAAAGAAGGTATGATGCCGCAAAGAAGGTCCGACATTTTCGAGGTCGCTATGTTTGCCCGCAACCCGCATACATTTTTGCGATGTTGTCGCGCGCTTGTAATCGCGTTTATCTAGACCCAGAAAGACATCTTTGAATTGCACCATGCCCGCATTCGTGAATAAAAGCGTGGGGTCATTGGCTGGCACCAAAGATGATGATGCCACGTGTTTGTGTCCCATTTCTTCAAAAAAATCTATGAATGCTTGCCGAACTTCTGCACTCGTCATGTAACGCATGGGGATTATTCCTTCGGATTTGCGCTTATTGAATGACCTATGAATTATAGTTATGGAAGTCGCTATGAACAATGACGAATCCGCATCTTCAGAGGGTCCTAAGGTCTATGATATAATAACGACGCCCATAACCTTTTTCGCTAGAAAGTAAAAGAGTATGCCCACAATAGAAGAACAATTAGAGGTGTTGATGTCTGGCACGGAATATGGCGATGCCGAGACGAAGGAGAATATGCGTAAAGAATTGCGAGAACGGCTTATTGAAGCAGAAGAAGCTGGCCGACCTTTACGTGTCTATTGTGGTTATGACCCGCGCACGGCTGATTTGCATCTAGGGCACACTATTACAATGCGTAAATTGCGCCAGTTCCAAGATTTTGGCCATGATGTCACTTTTTTGGTGGGGACTTTTACCAGTTTGATTGGCGACCCTTCCGATAAGGATACGGCCCGCGAGCAATTGACGGCCGAGCGCGTCGAGGAAAATGCGCGCACCTATGCCGAACAAGCCTTCAAAATCCTTGACCCTGAGCGTACCCGCGTTCGACGTAATGATGAATGGCTATCTACACTCGATTTCGCTGATATTATCCGTCTGGCGAGCCATTTCACGGTGCAACAATTCCTCGTGCGCGAAAACTTCAGCAAGCGTATTGACGAGGGCAAGCCAATTTACCTGCATGAGTTTTTCTATGCCCTTATGCAAGCCTATGATGCTGTAGCCCAAGAGGCTGATGTGCAGGTTGGCGGGCAAGATCAATTGTTTAATATCCTTGTAGCAGGGCGTAAGTTGCAACAAGGTTTGGGGCAAAAACCGCAAATCGCTATCATCATGGGCGAGAGCCTACCCGGCACCGACGGCGAAGCTAAGATGAGTAAAAGCATGGGTAACCATATCCCCCTATTGGCAGAGCCATGGGATATGTACGGCAAGGTGATGAGTATTCCAGATAAGGCTTTAATTATCTATCACAAGCTTATATTGGGGTGGTCGCCAGCCCAGTTAAACGAATTAGAAGCGGGCTTGAAGTCCGGTGAATTGCATCCTAATCATGTTAAGATGGCGCTAGCGCGGGAGATTGTATCCATTTTCCACAGTCCGCAAGCCGCGGAAGAAGCCCAAAAGCGTTGGGATGAAGTGTTTCGCAGTGGTGGTTCTGGTATTCCAGAAGATATTGCTGAGGAGGCATTGGCCGCCGATGAACGCATCACCGATATTTTGCGACGATTGAATATGGTGGCTAGCGGCAAAGAGGCAAAACGGCTTATGGAACAAAATGGCATTCGCCTTAACGAACAACCTGTTACAGATGTCCAATCGGTCGTCACATTGGATATGTTGCCAGCTATCTTACAAGTGGGAAAGCGAAAGTTCGTCAAGTTAGTGCGGCGTTTGTGATGAAAAGGGACGCCAAATGATTGGCGTATCCCTTCTTCGCTTTGTGGTTTTTATACGTCTATTTATTCTTTGACCACGTTAATTGTTCGCGCACTTGCAGGTCTGTGTGGCGCATTTTCATCGCCAAATCGGCCGCTAGGTTTCTCATCAACCGATAACCAAGTTGCGGGTAGGTATCACACAAGAGCATGAGTTTATCGCGCGGGATGACGATAAGATGGGTGTCTTGTTGGGAGCAACGCGCACTAGCCGAACGCAAGCCTTCGTCTACAAGCGAAACTTCGCCAAAAGATTGTCCGCGGCGTAGTGTGGCGATAGTATGGGGGCCGGTAGCAGATTCATTGCCAATGAGCGATGGGTCTACTTGGATTTCTACTTCGCCGCTGGCAATAACATACATCTCATGCCCCGGTAAATTTTCCTCGAATATCACATCGCCCGCTTGATAATGGCGTTCTGTGCAGATGGAAGCCACCAATTCAAGTTGGGTGTTGGTGAGTTCATCAAAAATATC
This sequence comes from Anaerolineaceae bacterium, assembly GCA_037441665.1. Classification (GTDB taxonomy): domain Bacteria; phylum Chloroflexota; class Anaerolineae; order Aggregatilineales; family Phototrophicaceae; genus JBBIRQ01. The sequence goes on from JBBIRQ010000003.1 coordinate 49,756, forward strand.
TGCCTGTTTTAGCACGGATACAATAGACATGCGCGACTCCTACTCTGATAGTAGACTACATTATAACCGCATTTTATCATACTTGTTATAGCGTGGAAATATCCCAAACTTGAAAAAGCCAGTTGAACCGTTATGATACTTTGTGGACTGAAAATGGATGAAGGTAATAGCGATGAGTGAATCTCTTCAACCCGCATGGGGTGGCTACAAAGTATGGGGCCCAGAACAAGTTGACCAAGCCTCTTTAGACCAAATGTCCGTTGCGATGACCTTGCCTATCGCTAGGGCGGGCGCATTGATGCCAGATGCTCACGTGGGTTATGGTTTGCCTATCGGCGGTGTATTAGCGACGCACAATGCTATCATCCCTTATGCGGTCGGGGTAGATATTGCTTGTCGGATGCGCTTATCTATCTTCCCGATGTCGCCGCACGTTTTGGGGCAAAGGACAAAAGCGTTCACCGATGCGCTCACACGGCAGACGCGCTTTGGGGCGGGGGGCGAATGGGGCAAAGGGGAACGGCTACATCATCCCATTCTTGATGATGCCGATTGGTCATTGACGCCGAAGATAAAATCGCTCCATGACGTTGCTTATGCTCAGCTCGGCACGAGCGGTTCGGGCAATCATTTTGTTGAATGGGGTTCGCTTCGGTTGCCTGTAGATAATGCCCAATTGGGCTTAGATGCGGGGGAGTATTTAGCGTTATTATCTCATAGCGGTTCCCGCGGGGTGGGGTATCAAATCGCCAATTATTATTCTAAGTTGGCGATGGATGCTCATCCCGAATTAGACAAAGCTTCGCGACATTTGGCATGGTTGCCATTAGATACGGAGTCGGGCGCTAGCTATTGGTTGGCAATGCAATTGGCCGGTCGCTATGCCGCGGCTAACCATGAAATGATTCATCAACGCATTGTTAAGGCTTTGGGCCTAGAGCCAATCGCTGTTGTTGAAAATCACCATAATTTCGCTTGGCGTGAATATTTACCGCATCCTGACGTCCCTGATGAGCAGATAGAGATGATTGTTCACCGCAAAGGAGCAACGCCTGCCCATCAAGACGAGCTGGGGATTATACCCGGCTCGATGGGAGATAAGGGCTTTGTTGTGAAGGGAAAAGGGGTTGTTTCTGCCTTATATTCAGCATCGCACGGCGCCGGACGGTTGATGAGCCGTGGTCAAGCGCTCCAAAAAATCACCCAAGCGGAGCGCGATAAATGGTTGCGGCGTGTGGGTGTGACGCTCATCGGTGGCGATTTGGACGAAGCGCCCCAAGCTTATAAACCGATTGAAACGGTGATGGCCGCGCAACAAGATTTAGTGGATATTATCGCGGTTTTCACTCCCCGCATTGTGCGTATGGATGAGAGCCGCAAGGGCAAAAAGAGAAAGAGATAATCAACGTGAGCGATTATACGTTGGATGAGTTATTTTGTGTTTGTATTGCTCGCCAAGTACACAATGGCGATGTTTGGGCGCAGGGCATCAATACGCCGCTCGTGACAGCGGGCTTACTGCTAGCCAAGGCGACACACGCCCCCCAAGTTCGTTTCGCTTCCGCTATTGGACAAGGGGTGTGTGATGAGGGGGGCATGATGCGGTTAGCCCGTATTGAAGAATTGTGGTTAGGCAAGGGGCTTATCCATGTGGGATTTGCGGTGGCGGCGGCCGATTTGTTGCCTGCTTACACGCCTAAAGAATTCTTCCGACCGGCACAGGTAGATAAGTGCGGAAATTTTAATAATATCGCTTTTGGCCAAAACCCTAATCGTCCGCGGTTGCGGTTGCCCGGTTCAGGGGGTATACCCGATGTCACCACACATTATGATGGCGTTGTCCATCTTTATGTGCCACGCCACGCCAAAGTCATTTTTAGCGAGACGCTCGATTATGTTAGTGGTTTAGGGCATAGCCCAAATCGCACAAGGGGGAGCGGGCCAAGCTATCTTTTGAGCGATTTGGGCCAATTCGATTGGGCGAATGGACAAATGCGCCTCACCCATTTACATCCCACAGTGACGATAGAGATGGTACAGAAGAAGACGGGTTTTGAATTGGAAGTGTCGCCATCCTTAGCTATCACACCGCCGCCAACAGCTGAAGAAATCTCCTTGCTACGAGAACAGATTGATCCGTTAGGCATCCGCAAGCTGGAGTTGTTAGCGGGCAATGCGCGTAAGGAGTTATTGCGCGATATTTTGGCACACGAGCAAGAAGATTAGTTCGGCGAGGTGAGGTCCCAAGCCTGTAAGGTACGAAAGCGGTCTATGGGCGAGTGGATAAAACCTAATTGGACGCCAGAGACAGAGGCGCGGACAGCATAAGTGTATAGTGGGTAATACAAAGGGATTGCAATAGCGCGTTCAGCGAATATCTCTTGAAATTGTGCGTACAATTGGGCGCGATTAATGCCGTTGGCGTCGCGACGGGCGCGCTCTAGTAGTTCATTGATGCGGTCATCGGAAACGCCACCGTAATTTTGGCCGTCCGGATATTGGCTACTGTGCCAATAAACGTAACTATCAGGGTCTGCCCCCATCGGCAATTCCACGAGCGCCACGTTGAAATCTCCCGCCTCCAAACGCGCTTGGTAACGGGCGTACTCCACAGCTTCAACAGTGACCTCTAGATTGAGCGCAGACCACTGCGTGGCGATGGATTCTGCCAGCTGGATTAAAGCGGGGTCATCGGGCGTTAATATCTGAAAAGCGTAGATTGCACTAGACGCATTCGTATTTGTGCCTAGCTCTGGTGTCGCCTCTGGAAGGCTGATATTGGCGCGAGACAAAAATTGCTGAGCGATAGCTAGGTCATTGGCTGGCCATGGCAAAGGCGTTCGATAGGCCCAAGAACCAAAGATGATGGGGCTATCTGCGGGAATAGCGCGGTTGAGGAGATAGGTTTCTACAGGGGTGATGCTATCGAGGCCGGCTACTAGCGCTAAACGGGTTCGTTGGTCTTGGAAAAAGCGCCCTTCGCCCTCCTCCCAGTTGAAAATGAGCGCGCCTAGCACAGGCGCCAAGCTGTTATATAGGGTGATGTTGGGCACATTTAGCAAGGCTTCTCGCTCAGAGACATTGCGCGCCGCTAATCCGTCTACTGCGCCTTCTGCGAGGTCTTGTAAAGCAGATTCAAATTCGGTGTAAAGGCGAAAACGGAAGCGTTGTATGGCATAGCTGTTGGACACTTCCGGCCGTTGCTGATAGATAGGCGACAATCGTAAATCAACAACGTCAATACCAGTCCCATCTGTAGACCGTAAGGCTTCCAATTGGTAAGGGCCTGTGCCAATGGGGCTTAAGTTGAAAGGGTGTGTGGCTAAAAATTCGGCAGTTGTTCCCGCTAAAGCGTGGTAAGGCAAGATACCGATAGTCAACAGCGTTAAGAAGTTGCCGAGCGGTTGGGCGAGCCGAAAGCGAACTGTGAAATCATCTATTTTTTCAACTTCGACTGTGCGCCAAAAAGCGCCTAAAGCGTCCACGCCGTCATAAGCGGGCGATTGTAAGATAGAGAATGTATAAAGGACATCATCAGCGTTGAAAGGGATGCCATCTTGCCAAAAAATATCATCGCGAAGGATGATCACATACTCTAGTCCGTCGTTCGATATAACCCACTCTTGCGCCAAGGATGGAATAGGTGCGCCGTATTCATCAAGCTTGGTCAGTCCCTCAAAAATGAGCGCCGTTATGTCGTAATCTACAGGGTTGAGCGGCGCGTATAGCGGGTTTAGCCGCTGAATGCGCCCAACGACAGCCTCTTGAAAAGTCGGTATGGCTTCGCTTACTTCGCTGGTAGGCGATATTATAGGCGCTGGTGTCGCTGTAACGGAAAGCTCGCTAGTAGGGGGTGTGTTGCTAGGTGATGGCGTTGCCGTGGGGGGCACCACAGGCGTATTGCCCAAACGGGTTATCAAGCCCATCACGAAAAGGGCAATAGCCGCAACAAGCGCCAAAAACTGCCAGCGAAATCCACGAAACATGTCGAAGATTTTTGACTAGTTGGCGATGATGACGGCCAGAATGGAAATGCTTAAAAAGGCGATGGCTAACATGATGGTGATTTGGAATAAGGTTTTTTCTAGACCTCGGCGCGTGCGCGCAAAGCCGCCTGAATCACCACCCAACAAATCGCCTAACCCTGCCCCTTTGACTTGGAGCATGATAAGGATGATGAGCAAAATGGAGACCACGATAGACGCAAGTTGCAAGGCGACATCCATACTATATTTCTCCTCCAATGCGACAAACGAGGGCAGTATAGCATGGGGCGCCTAGATTGTATAGACGCTGTTTAGGGGTTGGGTATTCGCTTGGGGTTGGCGTGGCGGCCAACCCCAATGGTGCATCTGTTATTGACCTAGAATAAAATCAATCGCTGTTTGTAGTTGCGGGTCGTCCTCATCGCCGGGTTGCCCTTCCCACGGCACTAAAATATCGGGGGTGATGCCTTGTTTGTGTACCCAGTTGCGGTTAGGCGTCAAGTACCGCGCCACTGTGACCCGAATACCCCCATTGTTGGACAGCGGGACTACCGTTTGAACAGTGCCTTTGCCGAAGGTCACTTCGCCGATGATGGTTGCCGTGCCTGTATCTTGTAGCGCACCGGCCGTCAGCTCAGAAGCGCTCGCGCTCCCTTCATCCACCAAGACGACGATGGGGACAGTGATACCAGCGTAATTGCCATTGGCGCGGAATACCTCCTCGGTGCCATCGCCGAATACTTCGTATAGGATGACCCCTTCGCGGATAAAGGCGCTATTGATGTCCACAGCGCTTGATAACAAGCCACCCGGGTTATTACGCAAGTCGAAGATAAGCCCCTTGGTGTTATTCACGTCTAGTTGGCGGATGGCTTCGTTAAGTTGCCCGCGTGATAGCGCGTTGAACTCGAACAGGCGGATATAAGCGATGTTATCGGGCAACAATTCATATTCCACATTGGGGATTTCTAACTTTGCGCGAACGATAGTTAGATTGATAACTTCTTCGCCGCGTCGGATGGTGATATTCACGGGGGTGCCCGCGGGACCGCGCACGAGGTTAGCCAATTCGGAAGTGGTTAGTCCAACGACGCTTTGCCCTTCCACCTCTAGGAAAATATCGCCGCGTCGCATCCCGGCCGCTTCTGCCGGCGAACCCGAAAAAACGCTAACCACTTCGATTTCGCCCGTCTCTTCTACTTCGCGTATTTGAACGCCGATGCCTTCATACTCTCCGCCAATGTCCAAAGTTTGGGGATATTCCTCAGGATTATGATAGACGCTATTTTCATCTCCGAGCGATTCCATCATGCCATCTATAGCGCCTTCAACGAGGGTTTCCACCGGGACGGGGTCAATGTAGCGGGTCTGAATGATGTTATACGCTTCCCAGAAAGGTTCAAAAGCTTGGTCGGTATCGTTAATGGCGACCCGTCCTTGCGCTTCGCTGGTCGTCATCAAATTGCCAACTGCAAAGCCCCCCATGAAAATAATGGCCATGAGAATGGCTGTTTGTGTCCGTCGGACAATAAGCCGCATCGTCGGGTTCATTCTACTTTACGCTCCAGTACTTAAAATGTCGCTATTAAACAGTATCCTTTAGATGTAATATGATTGTCAACCGATACTCACAAAACCATTAGGGACAGACCGATGACTCAACCATTGGCGGAAGCGATTTTGTTTGGTTTGGCGTTGGGCGACGCCTTGGGCTGGCCGACAGAATTCATGAAGTTGGAGAGTATCAAAGACATTCGCGGTATCAAAGCGACCTATGGCCCGCAAGGGATTACAGAGCCGCCGCATCCCGCTTTATTCACCGATGATACCCAAATGACAATTGCTTTGACGCGCGGTTTATTGGATTGTGGATTATCTGCAGATGTAGATGAGCAGATGAAAGCGGTTGCTGAACGTTTCGTGGAATGGTCTATCGCTCCCGATAATAATCGCGCGCCGGGGAATGCCTGTATGGCCGGGGTTAAGCGTTATAGAGAAGGTAGCCCTTGGCACGAATCGGGCCTGTTGACCACCTCTAAGGGGTGTGGCTCGGCAATGCGTGTAGCGACGATTGGCTATTTCTTCCAGCGTGACGAAACGCGCTTAATCGCTGTGGCGAAAGCGAGCAGTCTCATCACCCATCGCCACCCGACAGCGATTGCCGCCAGTATCGCCGCCGCCTATTTGGTGAAGTTGGCGTTAGATGGCGTGCCGCCTGAGCAATTCGCCGCCCGCATCCTAGCCGTGACCGAGGGGATTAGTGAAGAATTTGACCACGCCATTTTACGTATTGGGCATGTGTTGAGTTTTACCAGCGAGGAGCGCGCATTAAAACATCTTGGCGAGGGTTGGACAGGAGAGGAAGCCGTCGCGCTAGCTCTCTATTGCGTTTTGAAATATCCTAATGATTATGTGGCTTGTGTGCGCCGCGCCGCTAACACCGATGGCGATAGTGACTCTATCGCTTGTATCGCGGGTGGTATTATGGGCGCTCGTTTGGGGTTATCTGCTATACCTGCCGATTGGCGCGCCCGATGTGAACGCCGCGAAGAACTCATCCAATTATCGGTAGATATGGCTAGGGCACGGGCCGAATTTGAGTTAGGACGAGATGGATAAAAAACATCTGCAACAGTATTGCGGCTCTAAAAAGGGGGTATCGGTAGAATACCCCTTCGGACCGGATGTAACGGTATATAAAGTGATGGGCAAGATGTTCGCCCTCATCCCGATTGGCGATGATGTCGCTATTAGCCTCAAGTGTGACCCTATGTGGGCGCAAATCCTGCGCCAAACCTATACAGCCATCGCGCCCGGCTACCACTTAAACAAGCAACATTGGAACACCATTACTATTGATGGTAGCATTAGCGATGAAGAAATTTATGATATGATTGACCATTCTTATGAACAGGTGGTCAAGAGCCTGAAGAAGTCGGACAAAGAGAAATTAGACGCTTTATGAAATGGGTGATAAATAGTGTTTGCCACCTTCTCCGATGCTGTTAACCTCATCTCAGATGGCCAAACAATTGCTTTGGGCGGCATGACGATTTACCGCCGACCGGTTGCTTTTGTTCACCATCTGGTGCGTCGCCAACCGCGCCCCCAAAATCTCACTCTATTGGCTTTCACGGCTGGTTACGAATCGGATTTATTGGTGGGTTTAGGTTGCGTTGGCAAAGTGCGGACGTGTTATTTTGGGCTGGAATCTTTCGGCTTCGCGCCGATGTTCACCCAAGCCGCGCAGTCAGGACAAATCGAAATTGTAGAAGAAACCGAAGCAAGTATTGTGATGGGAATACGAGCACAATTGGCTGGCGTCGGTTTTATGCCGTCCGTCGCTTGGTTGGGCACGGATTTACCTAGATTACGTCCCGACGTCAAAACTGTGCGCGACCCGTATTCTGACGACATTTATATGGCTTTTCCCGCTATCGGGGTGGATGTGGCCGTCATCCACGCCTTGGAAGCAGATTATCAAGGCAATGTGCGGCTCAACAACAATCTTGGGATTGATTTAGAGCTGATTTATGCGGCTAAGCTGGTCATTGCTACGGTAGAAACACTTGTCGAAAAATTAATTCCATCACCGCAAGGGCCTATCGTCCCCTATCCGGGCGTGAACATGATTATTCATGCTCCGCGCGGCGCTTGGCCGACGAGTTGCTATCCACTATACCCCGTGGATGGTTACGAATTGTTGCGCTATATAGATGCTTGTCATTCCGGCACGCTAGAAGATTATCTTGCAAAACTGTTCGACTAACCTATGCCGTAGACATTGCCTTATGTAGGGTTTTGCGCTATACTTGAGTTGAAATTGGATACACTGTGACCGGGGGAGTCCACGCATGTGGACTGAGAGGGTACGTAAAGCCGTACCGACCCTTAAACCTGATCCGGATTATGCCGGCGTAGGGAGTGTCTCGCAGAACCACTGCATGACCCACCCCTGCTACACCCCGTCAGGGGTGGTTCTGTTTGGCCTCCCCGACAGTGTTTATAAACGTATATTGGAGGCACAAGCTCATGAAGAATCGTATTGTCTACCTGTTAATCCTTTTTTTATGCTCTCTAACGGTTGTTGGGGCACAAAATGCCCCCCAAACGCTGACCCTCGTCACCCACGACAGCTTTAATCTGAGCGAATCCTTACTAGCACAGTTTGAAGCGGATACAGGCGTCCGTGTGGAAATTTTACGCGCGGGGGATGCGGGTCAGGTCGTTAACCAATCTATATTGAGCAAGGATAACCCTTTAGGCGATGTCTTGTTCGGTGTAGATAACACCTTTTTAAGCCGCGCGCTAGAAGCGGATTTGTTCATCCCTTACGAATCGCCCTTGCTGGCTGATGTGCCTGAGGCGTTCTTGGTGGACGAAGAGTATCGCGTTACGCCTGTAGATTATGGCGATGTCTGCTTGAATTACGATATTGCCTACTTTGAAGAAAATGACTTGCCATTGCCGCAATCGCTATCTGATTTGGTAAAGCCGCTGTATCGCGGTTTGCTCGTCGTGCAAAACCCGGCTACTTCATCTCCGGGTCTGGCCTTTTTATTGGCCACTATCGCTCAATTCGGCGTGGAGGGCGATTATACCTATCTCGACTTCTGGTCAGATTTGGTTGCTAATGATGTGCTGATTGTGGATGGGTGGGAAACGGCCTACTTTGGTTACTTCACCGCCGCGAGTGAAGATGGCACTTATCCGCTGGTTGTTAGCTACGCTAGTAGCCCGCCTTTCACGATTGATGCGGAAACAGGCTTGCCGACAACGGGTAGCATCGTCGCTGATGGCACATGCTTCCGTCAAATTGAGTTCATAGGCATTCTAGCGGGCACAGATAATCTTGAAGCGGCTCAGCAATTTGTGGACTTTATGTTGAGCGTACCTGTACAAGAAGATATACCTTTGCAGATGTTTGTATTTCCGGTGAATAGCGAGGCCGAATTACCCGAAGCATTCGCCGAATTCGCCGCTATACCAGAAGTGCCAGCTCGTTTAGACGCAACCGAGATTGAAGCGAACCGCGAAGAATGGATACAGGCGTGGAGCGAAGTCGCTTTAAGATAAAAGCCTATATCTGGTCGGGGGGATGGCGTTTGCTATTAGGGATGCCATCCCTATTTATGGCGCTCTTTTTCTATTATCCGCTCCTGACGATATTTGATGTCAGCTTACGGCCGGGTGGCGTGTGGGACTTTAGCGGTTTTATCGAAATTGCCTCCTCAAATTACTATCGCCAAACCTTTGTTTTCACAACGTTACAAGCTCTCGCTTCTACGGGAATAACCGTTTTATTGGCGCTCCCATGCGCTTACGTTTTTGCGCGCTATCGTTTTGTAGGGCGCGGTTTATTGCTCTCTCTGGCCACGTTGGCTTTTGTCATGCCAACGGTGGTTGTGGCGATGGCTTTTTCGGCGCTCATCGGGCCGCGCGGCGTGTTGAATGAGCTGTTGAAGGGGCTATTGGGCTTAGAATCGCCCCCCATCCAAGCAGAACGGACTTTGTTCATCATCTTGTTAGTCCATGTTTTTTATAATTTCGCGGTTGCTTTTCGTATCATCGCTAGTTATTGGTCGAATCAAAGCCGCCGTATAGAAGAATCCGCTAGGGTGTTAGGGTGCTACGGATGGCGCTTGTGGTGGGAGATTTATATACCAACTTTGCGCCCAGCGATTACTGCCGCTTCGGTATTGGTTTTTATTTTCACCTTCACCAGTTTTGGCGTCATCCTGATTCTTGGTGGGCCGCGCTATGCCACGATAGAGGTTGAAATTTATTATCAGGCTATCAATTTTCTCAATTTACCGGTCGCCGCCGCTCTTTCTATCGCTCAGATTATGGCTATGGTGGTATTGATGATGTTGTACAACCGCCTGCAAAAGCGTATTCGCACAGAGTGGCAACCCGATAGACAACTATTGCAACGTCCGACCTCGCTTGTCGCTTGGGTAGCCGTGGGCGGGGTGGTGCTATGCGTAATGCTACTCATTGTTGCGCCGTTGTTGGCTTTGGTATGGCGCGCATTGACCCTTAGCGGCACATTCAGTCTGCATTATTTCGGATTGTTAAGCGATAATCCCCGCGGCTCGATTTTATTCGTCGCTCCTATAGAGGCTATCTTCAATTCCCTTCGTTTTGCGGTCATCACCATGATTTTATCGCTTGTGTTGGGGCTACCCGCGGCATATTTATTGCATGGCGCACGTCCGCGATGGTCGCGCGGGCTAGATGTCCTTTTCATGTTGCCCTTGGCTACTAGCGCGGTCACATTGGGTTTTGGTTTTTTGGTGGCATTGGATGAACCGCCCCTAAATTTAAGGACTTCGTGGGTTATTATCCCGATTGCTCATACTATTATCGCATTGCCTTTCGTCGTGCGGAGTATTTTGCCCGCCATCAACAGCGTTCAACCGTCGCTTCGGGAGTCTGCGCGCGTGTTGGGGGCTTCGTCTTGGCAAGTTTGGCGTTGGGTGGATTTGCCGCTCATCAGCCGCGGGTTATGGGTCGCTTTAATTTTTGCGTTTACAGTGAGTATGGGGGAATTTGGCGCTTCTAATTTTATTGCGCGTAGCGATATACAAACTATACCTTTAGTGATATACCGACTTTTAGGACAACCCGGTACCACAAATCTAGGTCAGGCGCTGGCTATGAGTGTGTTATTGTTATTGGTTTGCTTGGCGGGCTTTATCATCATAGAGCGATTACGCACCATCGGCATAGGGGAACTTTGATGCTCAAACTAGAAGCTGTTTCATTCGCTTATGATTCAACCATTATCCTCAATTCCCTAAATTTGGATGTTCCCCGCGGTGAAATTCTGGTGATATTAGGCCCTAGTGGTTGTGGCAAAACAACGCTCTTGCGTTTAATCGCTGGCCTAGAGCGGGCCCAGAGCGGGCGAATCTTGTTGGATGGCCATATGATGAATGCGGTGTCGGTTCACCAGCGCCAATTCGGTTTGATGTTCCAAGACTACGCTTTATTCCCCCATCTCACTGTAGAGCAGAATGTTGCTTTTGGGTTGCGGATGCGCGGTCAAAGCGCCGCTGAGTATAAAGCGCGCGTACGAGAAGTTTTGTCTTGGGTGGGGCTAGGGCATCTGGCGCAACGCAATGTTGCCCAACTATCTGGCGGAGAGCGTCAGCGTGTGGCTTTGGCGCGTAGCTTAGCGCCCAACCCGCGCTTATTGATGCTAGATGAACCACTCGCTTCTTTAGATGCGGCATTGCGCGAGCAATTGGCTACAGAATTAAGGGGCATTGTCAAAAACGCTGGTGTAACAACCCTTTACGTAACACATGACCAACAAGAAGCCTATGCCATAGCTGACCGTATCGCTATTATGAATCGTGGGCAATTTGAGCAAATTGATGAGCCATTCGGGCTATATTCACATCCTCAGACGCGCTTTGCGGCCCAGTTTTTGGGCTTGGATAATCTTATCCCTGTTCATCAGTATATAGATGGGAAAGCCCACACACCTTTAGGTGTTTATGAGTCGGCTTCTGCGCCTTCAGCACTTTTTATTCATCCGCAACATATCCAAATCAGCCATGCAACGGGCACACATTATGGGGTAGTTCGCGAGCGCATCTTTAGAGGGGGCGATTATCGCCTTGTGGTAGATGTGTGTGGTGTTCATTTACGCCTTTTATGGACAGCGCTACAGCCAGCGCCGCCCACCGACCAAAATATAAACCTAATACTCGATCCACAATATATATATCCATTATTTGAATAAAAAACGCCTCTCTATGATGAGGAGGCGTTTTTAGCGGCAACACGGGGCTATTCTTAAATGTCAAGATTCCGAACGAGCTTAGCGTAGTTTTGGATAAACCTTTTGCGCTCTGGCACAGCCGAACCCATGAGCGTACCGAACACTTTATTCGCTTCGGTCGCATCTTCGATGGTCACCTGCAAGAGCGTTCGTGTTTCTGGGTTCATCGTTGTTTCCCATAGCTGGTCGGGGTTCATCTCGCCCAGACCTTTATAACGCTGGACAACGACTCTATCGGGGTTGGGATAGTTTTTGAGAGCGCGTTTTAGCAGTTGGTCATCGTCAAAGCCCGCCTGAGGATAAACATATTGCTTGTCTTTACCATTTTTGAGCAAGTAGATAGGGGGTTGAGCGATGTAAAGATGCCCTTCTTGTATCATCGGGAGCATATGTCGGAAGAAGAAGGTGAGCAAAAGGGTGCGTATGTGGCTACCGTCTACGTCAGCATCGGTCATGATGATGACCCGATTATAGCGTAGATTTTCTAGATTAAAGTCTTCATGAATGCCTGTGCCCAGAGCCGAAATGAGCGCTTTTACTTCGTTGTTGTCCAATATCTTATCGAGTCGGGCGCGTTCTGTGTTGAGAATTTTACCACGTAAAGGCAGAATCGCCTGAAAATGGCGATCGCGCCCTTGTTTAGCAGAACCACCGGCGGAATCGCCCTCAACGATGAAGATTTCGGCGTTTTCCCCATGTATAGAACAATCGGCCAGCTTGCCCGGCAAGGTGCTACTTTCTAGGAGGCTAGGGCCACTACGGACGAGGTCACGCGCTTTTTTAGCGGCTTCACGCGCGCGCATACTGGTCATGCATTTTTCGACAATTTTGCGCCCTTCACGCTGATTTTGTTCGAGGAACTCGTTAAAAGCTTCTGTTACCACTTGGGACACCATGCCTTGAACTTCGGTGTTGATGAGCTTCACTTTCGTTTGGCTTTCAAAGGATGGGGCAGGGTGTTTAACGCTGACGATGGCGGTTAAGCCTTCTAAGGTATCGCTTCCTGAGAAATTGGGGTCCTTATCTTTGAGGTAACCCTGTTTGCGCGCATAGCGATTGATAACACTGGTGATTGCAGAACGTAGACCCGTTAGGTGAGAGCCGCCATCGGGCGTATAGATGGTATTGGCGAAGGCCATTTCTGTAACGCTGGAAGCATCTGTATATTGGAAAGCCACTTCGATATTGACCGTATAGGGGGCTTTATTTTCAGGGGTGTGTTCCACTTCTCGTTCGATGTAAATAGGTTCATGCAAGGCTTTACGATTGCGATTGAGATAACGTGTGAAAGACTTAATCCCGCCTTCAAAGTAAAAGGTCATCTCTTGGGGGATAGGCTGTACGCGCTCGTCGCGCAGGGTGATAGTGACGCCCCGCGTTACAAAGGCCATCTCTCTAAAGCGCTGAGCGAGAGTGGCGAAATTGAATTCGTTGACCTCTAAGATGGTGAAATCAGGTTTGAAGGTTTGGATAGTTCCCGTGCCTTCGTGTGGTTCCAATGGGCGAACCTGATGCACCTCATCCAATTTAACGCCTCGCGCATAATTTTGTTCCCACATGAACCCATCGCGCATGACGATAGTTCGCATTCTTTCCGACAGGGCGTTGACGGCAGAAACACCGACGCCATGCAAGCCACCGCTGACTTTGTAAGCGCCGCTACCGAATTTACCGCCTGCGCCAATGACCGTCATAACCACTTCAAGGGTGGGTTTACCCGTATCTTTATTGATACCTACAGGGATACCACCACCGTTATCTTGCACAGAGACGGTGTAATCATCGTGCAGTGTGACGATGATATGGTCGCAACGACCAGCAAGGGCTTCGTCAATAGCGTTATCAACCACTTCGTAAACTAAATGATGAAGCGCTTTGCTATCTACACCGCCGACATACATACCGGGGCGTAAACGCACATGCTCCATCGGATTAAGCGCGCGAATATCTTCATCAGTTTGCTGGCGAATCGTTGTCGGGTCTTTTTGTACCATGACTGCTCCGTTCATATGTTGTATGGCAAGCAGGAGAGGGAACTAGAATCACGAATTTACAAGGCATAATTTATAACATCGCTTCATTGATTATATAGCACTGTAGAGAGCAGTACAATATACAGAAGACGAATATTTGTTCTTATCTCTTTACGCTTGACAGCCCAATGATAAGATGCTTACAATCGTAACTGTGCCCTCGTAGCTCAGTTGGATAGAGCAGGAACCTTCTAAGTTCAAGGTCGGGAGTTCGAGCCTCTCCGGGGGCGTAAAAAAACACCTTGGTGAAGGTGTTTTTTTATTTAACTATTCGCAATCAATGTTTCGTATCGTTTTTCAATGTCGGGGGAAAGCGTTTTGTGGTATACGTTCGTTAATCGGTTGAGATATTGACGATAATGATTAACGGCTTCGCTTCGTCGTCCCAAATAGACGAGTTGTTCAATATATTTTAGGTGCATATCTTGGCGCTCGTCGTCTTCGTTGATGGCTTGCCGAAAAATTGCCAGCGCTTTTTCGTGGTTGCCCCTAGAACGCCATGCTTGGCCGATATTGTCGAGCAATTCGATATAAGCGGCTCGTAACGCGGCGCGGCGGTTGATGACCCAAGCTTCTTGATGCCCTTGTAGAAAAGGCCCCCCGTAAATCATCGTCGCGCGGGTCCACGCTTGAAAGTTATCTTTGTTGGATTTTGTTCGCCCTTCTATGAGCATTTCCACGAAATCCAGCACATCGAAGTATACTTTTAATTGCGGATTGATGCTGTAATAACTGCCATCGTGGACTAACACATCGAAACCAATGGCCTTATGTAAGCGTCGTTTCGTCACATGAAAAACGTTCACCGCTTGGTCATCATCTAGCTCTGGCCAAAAAGAACGGCAAATTTCTGAGCGGGTGATTACAGGACGGTCTAGGGCGAAAAATAAGAGTAATCGTGGTAGGTGCCCCTCCCAACTATCAATATATTCTCCTTTGGCGATTACACTTCCCGGACCGAGGGCATAAACTTCGAGGTCACAATCTCCATGATGTTTTTTAATGCTGTATAAATCTTCCGTGATAATCATTTCGTCCTTGAGCATGATAGCTTGGCGTTTCGCTATCATAGAAACCCACGGCAAACGCGGGAGCGTGCGCGTATTGATGACGATTTTGCATTGTGGGGGGAGCGTATCCGCTAGCAAGTGGGTGAAATGTTGGATGTCATCCGTGCTATCGCAATGGTCATATTCGTCTAGGATTAAGACGAACGTATCTTCAGATAGTTCTGCTAGCTCCTGCGAAAAGGTCTCTAGGACGATATTAAGGTGTTGACTATAATCCTCTTGGATATGCAATGGAAGCATATTCAAGTGTCGGCCAAAAGTAGGGTGCTGATTCGCTAAATCGTGTGTGATGCCGTTGATAAAAGCTTGGAGCGTAATATCATCATGACCTAAAGCATAATAATACGTTTTTATTTGGTTATGAGTCATTAGTTTGGCTAAAAGCATGGAACGGTATTTGCTATCTGGATGCAGTAAGACAACTCGCGTTTCGGGCAAGCATTGAAGGAATTGGTGATAAGCTTTGTTCAGCAAGTCGTGAATTTGCATGTTAATTGTTGACCTGTTATGAGAAGTTTAACAATTCATTCTGAGAATACCTTAATTCTCAGATATTTGCTAATGAGATTGTACGCATCAGCACTTAGATAGTGTAAGCAATATTAGTGAGAAGGAACATTAAGATGATTCGCTCACCCAAACCAGCGCGTTCTTTTGGTTTATCCCTAGCCATCATTGCCGGTGTTTTTTTATTCACGGGTATTCCTTTGTTTCAGTTAGCTATTTTCGTATTCGTCAGCCGTCCGATGTATGAAGATGGCGGGGTGATAACTGGGATGAAGGTGGGGATTATTGACGAAGGACAACTTTTTTTGCAGGTGATTTTTGCGTTAGCATTTTTGATTATTGCGTTATTCGGCTGGCGGGGGCGTCCTTCGGGGATTCGCTTGGTCTTGAGCGTCGCGGTCGTGGTCATTACCATTTACAACACGTTATTTGTTTTGCTCCCTGCTATTGTTTCGGTCCCTGATGTCGTTGTTAGTGGTATTGATTCCTCATTTGAACTCAGTCGTCAATTGCGAGTGGGGCAATTGGTCGCTAGTCTTGTCGTGATGCTTTACATGGTTTGGTACCTAAACCGTTGGCCGGCGCGGGCCTTTTTTAGAGGCTATTATCTGCCAGAGGAAATAACGGCGCTCGAAGAAATAGCACCGCAATTAGGAGAACATGGGGCGTCTTAAGCTGAAAAACGCCCCATCTACTTTTTTAGTTCGATTGAGAAGCCATTTTCTCGCGTTCTTCCATCTCCAACTGCACCAATTCACGCCTTAACGTTTTGCCAACCGTAGATTTGGGCAATTCAGAAACAAAAGCGTAGCGGCGCGGAATTTCATATTGGGCGAGCAATTTTTCGCAATGGGCGATGAGGTCTTTTTCTGTGAGCGTTTCGCCGGGTTTGACGACGACCCATGCCTTAAGCGCTTCTTGCCCCTCTTTTTCTGGATGGGGCACTGCGGCAACCCCGACTTCAAAAACGGCGGGATGGCTTTTGATGGCATTTTCCACCGCGGCCGGGTAAACATTGAACCCGCCGATGAGTGCCATATCTTTCTTGCGGTCTATCAGATAAAAATAACCATCTTCATCCATACGCGCAATATCGCCCGTATATAGCCATATTTTCCCATCTTTTTCGCGTAACACGTTTGCCGTCTCTGTGGGCATTTTGTGGTAACCCTTCATGATGTTGGGGCCCGCTAGGATGAGTTCTCCCACCTCCCCAACAGGCACAATCGTTTCACCATCATCAAGGCTAACGATTCGCGCTTCAATATCGGGGTATGGTAAGCCAATAGACCCCAAGCGCTTTTCACCAAATAACGGGTTGGAGTGGGTCGCTACGGGTGTTTCGCTCATGCCGAAGCCTTCTACGATACTGCACCCGCTCAACGTTTCAAATTCGGTTTGGGTTGCCGCTGGCAAGGGCGCTGAGCCGCTTGAGCTTAGGATGAAGCTACTGAGCTTCACCTCGCCCGATTTGACGCGAGGGTGGTTATTGACAGCATTATATAACGCAGGCACCCCTAAAAAGACGTGTGGCTTGTAGTGATGGATGACATCCACAACCTCATCAATATCACGGGCGTTAGGGATGAGGACGATATTACCGCCCGCAGAGATGCCGTTTGTCAGCAGGGCAACGAGACCGTATGCGTGGAACATGGGGATAGCGCCCAAGTAAACCAACTCGTTTTGGGCGATATTGCCGAATTCGCCTGATTTAAGCCCTGTCCATGTCTGAATTGCTTCGGTATTTGCCACTAGCGCGCGGTGCGTGGCCATAGCCCCTTTAGAAACGCCCGTTGTGCCGCCGGTATACTGAAATAGGGCTACGTCGTCTGGGGATAAATGCACGTTAGGCTTTTGACCGGCGTATTGTTTCAAAATGTCTTGTAGCCAATAGTCGCCTTGGGCTAGATTGCCTTCGATGCGATGGCCGGATTTTTTTTCCGTAGCGAGGGTGAATAATATCTTACCAACTGTCGGGAAGTATTCCTTAATGTTGCTGACGATGACCGATTTAACCTTTGTCTGTGCTTGTATTTCTTTGATGAGCGGGTAAAACAGGCTGAGCGCGATGACAAATTCTGCGTCTGTATCGTTGATTTGATATTGCATTTTGCCCGCGGGGTAGGTGGGGTTGGTGGCCGCAACAACACCGCCCGCTTTGAGGATGCCAAAATAAGCGATGGCGAAAGCCGCACAGTTAGGCATGACGATGACAACACGGTCACCCTTCTTAAGCCCTTTATCTATTAAAGCGGAGGCTAGAGCATCGGACAATGTATCGAGTTGTTGGTAGGTGAGCGCGCTATCTACACGCCCAAAGAGCGGTAACTTCAATGTGGTGATGAGCGCTTTGCTCGCTGGGAATTTGGCAACGGTTTCTCGTAGATAGTCGGTCATCACTTTTTCGGGGTAGGGCGCCAGCGAAGGCGGCACGTGTTTATCGTAATGCTTTATCCAAGGGCGTTCGTCGTAAGTAACCATTTGTTTTCCTCGTTTGAAATAATTTTTAAGGCATCTTTATGGTAGCTAACCGTCTTAAACGAATTTAAGGCAATGTCTCTTTTTTCTGAGCGTCGAGTTCCATCTGTATAAGTTCTCGGCGTAGTGTTTTGCCCACGGTAGATTTTGGCAATTCAGCGATAAAAGCAATACGGCGCGGCACTTCGTAAGGCGCGAGATGTTTCTCGCAATGGGCGATAAGCTCCGCTTCGGTCACTGTCATATCTGGCTTGAGCACAACCCACGCTTTAAGCGCTTCCTGCCCCTCTTTTTCGGGGTGTGGTATTGCCGCTACGCCCACTTCAAAAACGGCCGGATGTTCTTTTATCACTTTTTCAACATTGGCGGGGTAAACATTAAAACCCCCGATGAGCGCCATATCTTTCTTGCGGTCTACAATATAGAAGTAACCATCGCTATCCATGCGGGCGATGTCCCCCGTGTAGAGCCACGTTTTCCCGTCTTTTTGCCGCAAGGTGTTGGCTGTTTCCGTTGGCATCCCTTTGTAGCCGAGCATGAGGTTGGGACCCGACATCACCAGCTCGCCAACTTCGCCCACGGGTACATCTGTTTCGCCGTCATCGAGGCTGACGATTCGCATATCCATATCGGGTAAGGGTAGCCCGATGGAGCCAGTACGGTTATCGCCGCGGATAGGGTTAACATGGGTGGCCGTTGGCGCTTCGCTCATACCGAAGCCTTCGCACACACGCCCTCCAGATAAGCGCTCGAATTCGCGTTTGGTCGCTGGCGGCAAGGGGGCTGAACCGCTGATGCACACGCGCACGGATTTGATATTCAATTGCCCATTCAGCACTTTAGGGTGGCTATTGATGGCATTGTAGAGCGCTGGCACGCCGGGGAAAAGCGTCGGCTTAAAATAATCTATACACTCGACAACTTCGTCAATATCGCGCGCATTGGGGATTAGAACCAGCTTGCCGCCCAAATACGCCGTCAAACTGAGCGCCACGACTAGCCCATAAACATGAAACATGGGTATAGCGCCTAAGGTAATCTCCTTGTCGCCGGGCACCTTGTCTACGGATAAAAAGGCGTTAATTTGGAGCATATTGGCCACCAACGCTTTATGTTGGGACATAGCCGCTTTAGATACGCCGGTTGTGCCGCCTGTGTATTGGTAGATGGCTAAATCGTCGGGCGTAACCTCAACATTAGAGCGTTGCCCGGCATATTGTGTGAGCAAAGTTTGGAACCAATAATCGCCACTTTTTAGCGTTTCGACAAAATGCCCCTCTTTTTTTTCCTTAGCGAGGGAAAATAAAATGCGGGCTATGGGCGGGAGGTATTCTTTGATGTTGCTGACGATGATTGTTTTGACTTTGGTTTCTGGCTGGATTTGTTTTATCAAAGGATAAAAAAGCGACAGCGTGATGACGAACTTCGCATCAGAATCATTAATTTGGTAGGCCATGCGATTTGGGGGATAGGTGGGGTTGGTGGCCGCAACAACACCGCCCGCCTTCAAAATAGCGAAGAAAGCGATGGCGAACGCGGCGCAATTCGGCATTACGATAGCTACGCTATCGCCTTTATGCAAACCTTTATCTATGAGCGCGGCGGCGAGGGCGTCAGAATACCAATCCAATTCCACATAGGTAAGACTGCTATGCAAACGCCCTAGCAAAGGCACTTTCGCCGTTGTGATGAGGGCGGCATTGTTGGGATATTTTTTGGCTGTATCGCGCAAAAATTGATGTAGTGGCACAGCGGGATAATCAAGAGTGTTAGGTATGCCCAAATCATAATGTTTTTTCCAAGGGCGGTCAGCGTAGTTGACTACGCCAGCGCTATCGGATGTAACCATTTTTTGCTCCCATTAAAAAAATGAATCAACATTCAATTACTCTACTTAGTATAGAGGATGAAAGGATAAGCGGTCAAATAGCTAATCTTCTATCCAACGCCGCCATTCATCCGGTATTTTAGCTACCTGCCCTTGTCGGTTCAGGCAAAGATGCTTGCTAGTCGCTGTGACATACAATTCATGGCTGTGAGCATCTACGACTTCGTAGGCAAAGGTGATGCTACGGCTCTGTAGGTTCGTTATCCAGCAACGAATTTTCAGTAACTGGTCGTAGACGGCAGGTTTGGGATAACGAATATTGAGTTCGGTGACCGCCAAGTAATAACCGTCGCGCTCGAAATCTGCGTAACTGCTCCCACGCTGGCGGATGTAATGACTACGACCTTCTTCTAGATAAATGACGTAACTGCTATGATGCACAACTCCCATAGCGTCTGTTTCTGCATAGCGTACATGAAAGGTGGTTTCTGCCACGAACGGCGGCAAGGGGCGCTCCTCTCTGTGGGTCTGTATCAGTCAATAAGCCATTATATACGACTCGGTAAGGGTATCGTCTACTTTTCTCATGAGATTGCTTATTGGCCAGACTCGCCAAACGGTCTACACTCATTTTATCCGTGTTGAGTAAGGGAGATTATCGTGAAAAAAGGCTTGCTCATAGCTTCATTGATGTTGTTGATGATGTTTTTAGTGGCTTTTGATGTTTTCCCGTTCTTTGATTTGGACGCCCAGCCCGAACAGATGAATATCAATGCAGAAGTGGTTGTGGATGTTCGCGCAGAAGCTACGGCGTCTGCAGATGATGACACAGCCGAGTCTGTTTATGCAAATCTGCACAAAGAAAGGACGGATGACGGCGCATTCATCATTGGTGAACCTTCCGCTGAAGTGACAATCATCGTCTTTGAGGACTTTTTGTGCGGACATTGTCAGCGTTATCGTCCTGTCATTCATGATGTTCTGGTCAATTATGTTGCTAATGGGAAAGCTCGACTTGAATTTCGTATGTTTCCGGTAATTGACCCTCAATATTCGCCGCTTTTGATGAAAACGGCTGAATGCGCTGATGTTTTATCTCCCGGCCTATTTTGGGAAGCTCACGATATATTGTTTGATGCGGCAACAGACGGCAGTTTAACATTGGAAATCGGGGCTTATGTGGCGGAGACGCTGAGTTTAGATGTAGATGCCATGGCGGCTTGTATAGAGACGGCTGAACAATACCAAATAGACGGTCGATATGGACAAAGCCTTGGCGTGACGGGCACGCCGAGCTTGCGCGTCAGCGTCAATGGCTCAGCGCCGGATATTATTAGCTATGATGGCACGCCTTTGGAGGGGGGCGCTGTACCGTACGAGGTTATCGCCGCTCTTCTGGATGGCGACCCGCGGGCCGAAGTGGGTTTTGTGTTATTGCGCGATAATATGCTGGACGATACCAGCCTAGCCACTAGTGACCCATGTGAAATCCCCTGCTGGCAAGGGATTACGATGGGGGAGACAACTTGGGAAGCGGCTTTAGAAGTGGTCGAAGGGAACGAACGCTACGTGATTATAGATCGGGCCGAAGACCCGACGACAGGCGCCGCGCGGGTGATTTGGCAAGACGGCGACGATAACCCGGCATGTTGCCAATTATTTACCACGAACGGCGAATTCGCCGATTCGCTGGTTTTGCAATTGGCCCCCAAAATGACTTTGGGCGAGATTTCCGATGTTATAGGCGAGCCAACCTTGCTGACGGGCGAGATTATAGGACCCGAAAAAGCGGTCATTTCAGTCATTTATCCCGAAGTTGGGCTTATTATCCAAGCCTTTGTCGCGGGCGAAAGCGGCCAAATTGATGCACAAAATCCCGTCATTGGTGCACTTTTGCTATCGCCAACTGTGATGGAACAGATTCTCGCTCGTGGCAATTTCCAATTTTGGCAAGGGTATCAGCCTTTTGCCGATTATTTCGCCCCTGACGCCGATTCATCGCCGTGAATTTATTGGCGTTCTAGATGGCGGCGGCGCAATTCTTGCTGAACAGTGGCCAGTGAAATATCTAACTCCGCCATTAAAACAAGGGTATGAAAGAGCAAGTCGGCCAGTTCTCCGACTTGCTCTTGCCGCCCTTCGCCCAGTGCCGCGATAACCACTTCTACCGCTTCTTCCCCTACTTTTTGGGCGATTTTGTTGCGTCCAGATTGTAGCAATTTATGGGTATAGCTACCTTCGCGGGGATTTTGGCGGCGGTCGTGAATGAGTGTTTCTAAGTATAGTAATATGTCGTCCATATTTTTGTCTTCAATCAATGGTCGGGTCGTTGACAAAATCGCCCCATGTGCGATAGAAACAGCTTATTTCCCCGGTGTGGCAGGCGGGGCCGGCAGGGGATACGAGAATCAACAGTGTATCGGCATCGCAATCTACAAAAATGGCTTTAACATGTTGGATATGGCCGGATGTAGCCCCTTTGTGCCATATTGTTCGGCGGCTTCTGCTCCAAAAAACGGTTTGGCCAGTGCGGAGCATTTCTCTTAATGAGGCTTGATTCATGTAAGCCATCATCAGTACTTGCCCGCTTTCCGCATCTTGGACAATCGCAGGTAGTAAGCCGTCTTTGTCCCATTGGAGTTGGTCTAGCGCTTGTTCAACGGACATCGAAGGTCTCCCAACCCGTCATCCGAATAGGTAGCTGTTGTTCTTGCAGATATTGCTTTAGCTCGCCGATACGCAATTCATTAAAGTGGAAAAGGCTCGCGGCCAAAGCCGCCGATGCGCCCCCTGTCGTCAACGCTTCTAGAAAATGCTCCCGCCGTCCTGCGCCGCCCGAAGCGATGACGGGTATAGAGACTGCCTCAGCGACAGCGGCGGTTAATTCGATGTCGTAACCGCTTTTTGTCCCATCGCGGTCCATGCT
This sequence comes from Anaerolineaceae bacterium, assembly GCA_037441665.1. Lineage (GTDB taxonomy): Bacteria > Chloroflexota > Anaerolineae > Aggregatilineales > Phototrophicaceae > JBBIRQ01. The sequence continues at coordinate 72,379 of JBBIRQ010000003.1, forward strand.
GGTCAATAAAATCTCGCCCGCGCCGCGATCTTCCACTTCGCGCGCCCATTCGATAGCTTTGCGAGCGGTTGGCACGCGCCCGCCATTGATATGAACCACCCAATCGCCATCTATCCAACGAGGGTCTATTGCCACGACAATACACTGGCTACCGAATGCCCATGCCCCCTCGTTGATGAGGCGCGGATTTTTGACCGCGGCGCTATTGATAGAGACTTTATCGGCGCCCGCTAATAGGGTATCCCGAATGTCCTCTATTGTGCGGATGCCACCACCGACACAGAAAGGAATAAAGATGCTATCTGCTACCCGCCGCACCATATCTAGGGTGGTTTGGTGTTCCTCATGAGAAGCGGTGATGTCTAGGAAAACGAGTTCATCGGCCCCTTCGCGGTCGTAGACCATGGCTTGTTCTACGGGGTCTCCCGCGTCGCGCAGGTTGACGAAATTCACGCCTTTTACAACGCGCCCATCTTTAACATCAAGACACGGTATAATTCGTTTGGTGAGCATCATCGCTCCTCTGTTTTTGCGGCCAATAGGGCCTCGACTAGCGTTATTTTCCCTTCGTATAATGCCATCCCAATGATAACACCGCCGACAACGCGGCTTCGGGCCAGTTGGTGGATTTCGGACATATGGCTGACGCCGCCCGAAGCGATGACGCTGAGTCCGGTTTGCCGCGCAAGGGCGATGGTATCCTGTACATTGACGCCGATAAGGCTACCATCACGGCGAACATCGGTATAAAGGGCATGGCGGATGCCGCGCTTGGCAATGGCCTGACCAAAATGGATGGGGGTTTCATCCGTCGCTTCGCGCCAGCCATGGGTTGTTATTTTGCCATCGCGCGCGTCTAGAGCGATACAAATTGCCTCGGGCCCAAATTGGTCTAGCGCTTCCGCCACGATTTCAGGATTTTGTAGGGCGACAGTGCCCAAAACAACGCGACTAGCGCCTAGCTCAAGCGCTAGTCGGATCGCTTTCATATCGCGCAAGCCGCCGCCAAATTGTATGCGAATGTCGAGCATCGCGATGCGCTCTAGGATGTCTAGATGGTTGTTCGATTCGTCAAAAGCGCCATCTAAATTGACCATGTGCAACCACTCTGCGCCTTGGTCTGCCCAATTCTGGGCGATAGCGAAGGGGTCTTTGCTAAAAACAACCTGCTTGCTGGGGTCTCCTTCTTTGAGGCGGACCACCTTTCCTTGTCGTAAGTCAATCGCGGGATAAATAATCATCGCGCAACTCCTGAGGGTAACCGGATGAAGTTCATCAAAATCTGTAATCCAGTCCTTTGGCTTTTTTCGGGATGGAATTGTACACCATAAATATTGGCTCTGTGGACTGCCGCCGTAAACGATAGCCCATAATCTACTATCAGGAGCTGGTCTTGCGGATGATGCGGTACGCAATAATAGCTGTGTACAAAATAAGCGTAACTATCTTGTGGTAGATGTTGCAACAGAGGGGAATCCCGTATCATTTTCAGCCGATTCCAGCCCATATGCGGTATTTTATAACCGTCCATCTCCGGAAAGCGAGTGACGTAACCTTCTAAAATGCCCAGTCCTCGATGCTCGCCCATTTCATCACTTTTTTGGAACAAGAATTGCATGCCCAGACAAATCCCAAGATAGGGTATGCCTTTTGCAACGGCGTTTTGGATGGGTTCTACCAATCGCTGACGTTCGAGGGCTTGCATGCCTGCGCCAAAAGCGCCAACCCCCGGCAGGATGATTTTATCAGCATTGCGAAGTTCTTCTGGCCGCCGCACAAGTTGCACATCTTCGGCCCCAATATGTTTGAGCGCGTGCAAAACGCTACGTAAGTTACCAGCCCCGTAATCAATAACTGCGAGCATCATTCACCATCCCTAAAAACAAAAAACCCCGTCTTGGTGCGGGGTTATCGTTAACAAATACAGGTCGCGCGATGGTTCAATAACTCACCAACACCAAAAGGGGATTATAGATTGTGTGATGATGGCTTACACGCACGAAATATGTCATCATAAGAAGAAGTATAGCAGGCTGGTTGAGCGCTTGTCAAATTGAATATCTCGGTAGCAGGGGCTTTACGAGCTAGTTTTAGAGCCTGAAAGAGATCGAGATCTGAAAACCCGTTCATACCAACGTACAGCCGTTCCTTCGGAAATAGCCCTTTTATTCGACTTCTGAAAATCGTGTATCCAATCAGCCAATTTATCTCTGTCAACCAATTCACAATCCGTAGATTGTGCTAGTTTTATCGCCGCTGGTTTGAAGTAGTTGTTGGTAATCACCATGGCCTTGTGACAACCGTAATGTTGTTTTCCCGCTACAACATCGCTAACAGCGTTTCTAGGAATTTTCTCTTTATGACGCTTGGCTTGAATCGCATACTTTACGCCCCCTTTTGTTGCCACTATATCTACTCCAAAATCGCCCGACCTTGGTGTGACCTTCGTTTTAAAACCCCGATGTTTCAGAAGTATGGCTAAATAATGTTCAAAGTCGTCTCCCTTCATCGCGTCAATATTCGCGATTTGCAATGAACGCAATCGGTTCTTTTTAGACTGTGTACGGTAATGATTAACAAGATGATAGATAACAAGAAATAGCGCTACTAAAACAGAAAATGGCTCTACTAAATAGGTAACTATCTCTACTAAATAGGTAACTATCTCTACTAAATAGGTAACTATAAAATAGATAACTATAAAACCGAAAAAAAGAACCATACAACCTATCATAAACTTAGATGTGTCCTTTCTCTGTTTTGATTTCATTGAACCTCTGAGGCGTATTTGCGCCCTTTGTTCGATGCTCAAGTACGTAGATTGCTTATCTGACTTATCATACATTATAATCCCTCAACCTTTCAAAAAAGAATCTTGGTAGGTAGGGTGTTGAGTGTGGTATGTTGGCGCGTAAACGTGTCGGGTATTCGTTGATCGTATTGTTATATGACTGTCCTATCTCCATTGCCAAACCCTATAACCCTCCCTATCTCCCTTATCCTAGAACCTGTACTATCCCGTATTCCTCTGTGTCCCTACATCCTTATACATTCGTTCATGTGTTTGTGTAACGGTTTCCGCTGATGGGTAGGGGAGCAGGTGTGGTTTGGAGTAGAAGATATTGGTAGCTCATAGTATCGAGAACTTTTGTCGGCTGGCTTTACGCTCGTCAAATGAATATAAGGAGTGATACGTTTATGGCTCGCCTCATCGCATTGTTGACCGATTTTGGGATGGAAGATGTCTACGTAGGGGTTATGAAAGGGGTGATGCGCCGTATTTTGCCTTCTGCCCATTTTGTGGATATAAGCCATTCTATTCCGCCGCAGAATGTCCGCGCTGGCGCTTTAATGCTGTTAGATTGTTACCGCTATTTTCCGCCGGAGACCGTTTTTTTGGTCATTGTTGACCCCGGCGTCGGAAGTGCCCGTCAACCTGTCGTGGCGGAGGCAGATGGTTATATATTTGTCGCTCCTGATAATGGCATCTTATCTTATACGTTGTCCGAGAGCGATAATTACACCATGTATCGCTTGGAAAATCCTCAATATCGTCTTGAACAGGTGAGTTATACATTTCATGGGCGCGATGTTTTTGCCCCTGCCGCCGCCCATATCGCCCGCGGTGTTCCGCCATCTGATTTTGGCCCCCGCCAAGAGAAATATTTCAGTATCCCTAAACCAGAATTGCATATAGAAGGACGTCATATCGTTGGTGAGGTCATCCGTAGTGATCACTTCGGCAACTTGATGACGAGCATTGGCCGCTTGAGTTGGTTGGACGATGGGCGTATTTTATTAGAACCACGCTTTGGCGAAGCACAATTCCCCGTTTATTTACGCGCTGACGAGGTAGAAATCCGCATCCATAATCAGATGATTCATGTCATTAACCATGCGTTTTATGAAGGCGCGCGCGGCAATCTCATCGCTTTGGTAGATAGCAATGGTTATCTAGAAATTGCCATCAACCAAGGGAATGCCGCGAGCCGTTTAGATGCGCTACCCGGAGATAAAGTGGAATTATTCTGGGCGTGATGAGATGCCGTGGCGGCCAGGGACGCGCTCATCGCCAATGCGGCGCGTTACGCCGAGCGCGTCTAAATGTTCTAATATACCAATGGCATATTTACGGGATGTGTTAAAACGGTCGCGCAAACGTTTAACAGAGATGCTACCCTCCGCTTGGAGGATATTTATCACTTCGCCGACGAATTCATCATACACTTCTCGCGCGAAAATGACATCCGCTTGCACCTGCACGATATGACCTAAATCTATGAGTGCGCGTAACAAGGGTTCGCCCACCAACTCGACAGCCATAGTGAAAGAAGGCGGTGTGTAGCGTTGGTCGAGCATTTTTTGCATCAAGGTTGCCGCCGCGCTTTCTTGCTGGTCGTTCAATTGGATGGAATGCGTATTCAGATACACTAGCTCGCCAGAAGTAAAGACTTCTTCCGTAGTGTGGAGCAAATAGGATAGGGTGGCTTGTTTAACCCCAATACGACTGCGAAGCGCTTCTCGCGACATGCCTAAGCGCAAAGGCTCCGCCTGATGATACGCTACCAATTCTGCTAGAAGGCGTTGCTTAGCGCGGGTATATGGTTTGGCCCCCCAGTAATGATGCTCTCCTACAGCGACGATAAGCCCTTTTTCCAACGCTTCTGTTAATGCTGAAGCAAAGATTTCATCGCTGAATCCGCTCATTTGTTGTAGTTGATGCGCCTTCAAAGGTTCGGAAGTCTCGGCGGAGTGGGATAAGTGCTCACTGGGGCTTGCGGAAAGTTGTCGTTCTAGATGGGCGATAACCTCAGGTCGGAAGCGCCGCCAGCGCCTAGAGGGGTGTGCATCTATGATAAGACCGCCCCCTATTGTTTCGGGAGGGGATAAGCGCCGCAAAATGAAGCGGTCGCCTCGCTGAGCGACAATAGGCCTTTCTAGGCGCAATTGCAACCAACCCACTTCATCCGGGAGAAGGATTTCGTTACCAATGAGCCGCACGCGCGCGTTGATTTCTGCCGAGCCGCAAAAAAACCTCACTTCTGTGTGATGTTTAAGAGGTTGTTTGGCAGATGCGAGATGATGAAAATGCACATCAAGCAATGCCGATGCTTTCCATTGGTTAGCGAGGGTAATCGCTTGTCCGCGTTTGACCTCGGAGCTATCTATGCCCGCGAGGTTGGCGGCAACCCGACTGCCCGGATGGGCGACGTTTACCGTCTTTTGATAACTTTGTAAGCCACGAATGCGCCCCTGTTTGCCTTGAGGCTGTATAACGATGTCGTCACCGACGCGCAATTGCCCCCCCGTTAGCGTCCCTGTGACGATTGTTCCGAAGCCCGTCATAGAAAACACCCTATCTACAAAAAGCCGAGGGCGTCCGTAGTCTGCCCGTGGGGGATATTTTGCCAGCGTGTCTTGGAGTGTGGTCACTAACGAAGCTAAACCCGCGCCAGTGTGGGCCGATAAAGGCACAATAGGCGCATGGGCTAATGCGGTGTTTTGTAACAGAGCGGTTACATCCTCTTGGATGAGTTCTAGCCATTCGGGGTCTGTTATGAGGTCCGATTTGGTGAGAGCGACTACACCGACTTCAATAGCCAAAAGGTCAATAATGGCTAGATGTTCGCGTGTTTGGGGCATAATGCCTTCATCAGCGGCGATGACGAATAACACTGCATCTATACTGCCGACCCCTGCCAACATGTTTTCGATAAAATCTTGATGGCCGGGCACATCTACAATGCCTATTGTTTCGCCGTTGGGTAAATCGAACCAAGCGAAACCTAAATCAATCGTCATTTGGCGCGCTTTTTCTTCTGCTAGACGGTCAGGGTCTATATCCGTTAAAGCGCGCACAAGGGTAGATTTGCCGTGGTCAACATGACCTGCCGTCCCGATAACGCGCATGGCTGGCTACAGGTTTGTTGTTCCGTTGGGTGTAGATGATGTTGGTTCTGCTTTAGCGCCGCTAGGTGTGGTATCGTATTCTAATAACAGGGCTTGGTAGCGCTCGCGATACATCTGGGCGCGGTCACGCTCTAAGCTCCATAGCCGATTAAGGCTATCGCGTAATGGGTTCAAGTTTTCTTCCATAGCGATGAGGCGGCGGGTGAAGCTATCAAATTCTTTATCATGATTGCGCCAAATCTCATCGGTAGACAAGGTGAATTGCCGCCAGCGCTTTTGGTCGTCTTCGCGCCAACCATTCCATTCCTGACGGAAGCGGTCTTCGCTGAGCCGTTGCATTTCTGCTACCTCGTTGATGCGTTTTTCCAAGCGGTCGGCGATGCGCTCGAAATCATCAATAATGCGCTTCATGTTGCGATACGCTTCTGACCATGTTTCAAATCGTTCTATATTTTTTTGCATGACGTCATCATGCTCATTAAAGCGGTCGTATAGTTCTTTGATTTGCTGATCCCGCTGTTGCAGGATGAGCGCTTGTTGGTCAATGAATTGTTGAATTTGGTCGCGCCGTTCGCGTTCGCTATCGCTTAATTCGCTCAGGCGCCGTTCCATACGAATTGCCAAATCTTCGAGCAGGGTTAATTTGGGGCGTATTGCTTCTATAGATTTACGTAGTTCTGGCAGGGTTGTTTCTGTTTCTAGGATACGTCTACCGTTTTGGCGATTTTGTTCTTCTAAAAAGACCAATCGGCGTTCGGGTTCTTCTAGGCGTTTGATTAAATCTTCAAAGCGCTGGTTGAGGTTGCTAACGACATTGTTTAGCCGATTCCGTTCAGATTTCATATCGGTCCAATCGGCGGTGTGTTTCTCGAATTGGGCGATTTTTTCGGATAATTCACGTATTGCGCGCGATAAATTCTCCCTTGCTAGCTCCGCCCGTCGTTCTGCTTCTCGTTCTGCGTTTAGGCGGCGCGATTCGCTGGCTTCTAGGAGCTGTCGCATCTCACGGCGGACATTATCCATGATGGATAATTCCTCAACGCTGGTGACATATTCGCCCTTCATCACCGTTTGGTCAGATTCAATGCTGTTAATACGGCGTTGTAAATGGTCAATGAGGTCTTGTTGCTGGCTTAAGCGTTCCTCAAGCGTAGCAATTGTGGCTTTGTCGCGGCGGCGTTCTTCGTCGAGCCACTCAATCATCTTAGCAATTTGGTTGATGTCCATGATGTACACCTCTGGATTGGTGTTTTACGGTTGGTGGACTTGATTATACCATAGCCGAGCAAAGAAATTATAGCGGGCGCATGGGGTGGTGTTTGGGATAAATAGGTACAATAATAGACCTATTAGGAAAGGACAAGTTATGATTATCACTCGCCAGCACCTAGAAGCGATAGAATCGCAAACCCTTGCTCCTTATGCATTGAAAAGCCAACAAAGCCGCGGTCGGTTTCATCATGACCATGAACCCCAATATCGCACGGCTTTCCAGCGCGACCGCGATAGAATTGTTCATTCGGCCGCTTTTCGTCGCCTTGAATATAAAACACAAGTGTTTGTGAACGATGCCGGCGATTATTATCGCACTCGCCTAACACATACTATCGAGGTAGCCCAAATTGGGCGCACGATAGCGCGGGCGCTAGGCGCTAATGAAGACCTTGTGGAAACGATTTGTTTAGCGCACGATTTGGGGCATCCCCCTTTTGGGCATGCGGGGGAATATGTCCTCAATCGGCTCATGGCTGAATATGGTGGATTCAATCATAATCATCAAAGCTATCGTGTGGTCACCGTTTTGGAGAATCGTTATCCTCAATGGCCGGGCCTTAACCTGACATACGAGGTTTTGGAAGGTATCGCCAAGCACGAAAGCGAATACGATATTGGCGATATGCCCGATTTTGATAGCTCCCTGCGCGCCAGCCTAGAGGCGCAAATTGCTAATGTGGCTGATGAATTGGCTTATAATGCTCATGATTTGGACGATGGTTTACAATCAGGTTTAATACAGGTAGAGCAAATAACCGATTTGGAAATTTGGCGCCTCCTCGCCGATAGCATCGGTTGGAAACGGGGTGCATTGGATGAAATCCAACGCCATTTGCTCATCCGTGAGCTAATTGGTCTGCAAGTGGATAATGTTTTACAAGAAGTCGAGCGGCGCTTGACCGAATTAAACCCGAAAAGCCCTGAAGATATTCAGCGTCATCATCAACCTATTGTGGGGCATACTGTGGAAATGCAAAAATTGAACCGTCAATTGAAAGATTTTTTGTTCGAGAATATGTATAGGCACTTTCGCATTGTGCGGATGCAACGGCGCGCTGAACATTTCATCACCAGTCTATTTGATAGCTATGTGCGCGAGCCGCGCCAGTTGCCTTTAGAATATCGCGCAAAATTGGAAACGGAAGCGCTTCATCGGGTAGTGGCTGATTATATTGCCAGTATGACAGATAGAAGCGCTTTGATAGAATATCGCCAATTGTTCGACCCAATGATGCGTCCATAGTGAGTGAGGGAAAAGATGTCTGAAACGATTTTGAACAATCGTTACCGTCTGGTAGCCCAGCAAGGTTCAGGGGGTATGTCTGTTGTCTATCGCGCTGTGGATGTTGAATTGGGCCGTAATGTGGCCGTAAAAATTTTGCGCCCCAGTTTGACCACCGACCCCACTTTTTTGGAGCGATTCCGTAACGAAGCGCGCGCGGTCGCTAAATTATCGCACCCCAATATCGTCACCGTTTATGATGTGCGCCAAGATGGCCCAACGCACTATATCGTGATGGAGTTGGTAGAGGGCACAGACCTAAAACGTATCATCCGAGATTTTGGCGCTTTGCCCGTGGAGCGCGCGCTCAATTTTGCTATTCAAATTTGCGCGGGCATCGGTTTTTCGCATCGTTCGGGGTTGGTTCATGCCGATATAAAGCCGCAAAATATCCTCATCACAAAAGAGGATGTTGTTAAGATAACCGACTTTGGTATTGCTCAGGCCCTTAGCGATACCCAACCCGGTCAAAGGCAAGATATGGTTTGGGGTAGCCCCCATTACTTCGCCCCAGAACAGGCGCGCGGTGAAAAACCATCCCCTGCTTCCGATGTTTACGCCATAGGTATTGTGATGTTCGAGATGCTCACGGGGCGTTTGCCCTATGGGGGAGCAACCCAACGCGACCTCGCGCTTGCGCATATCCAACAACCTATCCCGCTTGTGTCTGACGTGAATCCGTCCGTCCCGGAAAAACTGGCGCAGATTGTCTACAAAATTATGAGCAAAGAACCTTCTGCGCGTTATAGCATGGCTGACCAATTGGGCCATGTTTTGATTGGGTATAGAGATAGGGCTAAAGATATTACAGTGGGCGCGCCCTCGGAACCCGCTAGCTCTGCGCCGACGATAAGTCGCCAACCCATTATCCCGCCGCCTCCTGCGCCATCAGGGCCATCTATACCTCCTGCGCCATCTTTTAGTAGCGAGCCAACAATGCGTTATGGCGCGGCTCCTGTGGCGCCATCTAGCTTGCCTGATAACCCGCTCATCACAAAGCCGCCGGGATTCGGCGCGCCGCCAGCGATGCCCGCTAGTACCGCACAATCTTTCCAACAACGCCCTGTAGCTCCTCAATCGGTTAGGGGAGATTCAGGTCAATACAGCCTTTCTTCAACCCCTGACGTAGAAGGTGAAGGCATAGATTGGGTGACGATTGCGCTAGCGTTTTTGGCCTTCATGGCGGTAGCGTGTTTAATACCGCTTTACATTGCTGTGTGGAGTGCGCGAACGCTTTAAGGATGTTTGAGGCAACTTTAATTGCCTTCATCGGTCATCGCGTCGGATGATTCATCAGTCATGGCATCGGTTGCTGGTAGCGCTTCTTCAACGGTGTAATCTTCAACAATGACCGTTGTTTGACCCTCACTGGTGGTTGCCATGTAAATACCTATCGCCCCTTCGGTGAAAGTCTGTTCCTGTATGGTGATAATCGGCGTTTCGTTGACGTAGCCGATGACTTGGTCTCCGTTGACGACTAGAGATAAGGTATTGTTTTGGCCTAGTGGATGTATAGCGTCGTTGGGTGTCCACTGTTCACTGGTGTTTCTAAGTTCACGCCAGCGCCCATCTTCGCGCACCCAAATGCTATAGCGTCCTAATCCGTCCACTGCGAACACGTTATAGTTGTCGTTATCTTGATACCTGAAGACGATACCATAACCACTTGCTGGGGAGCTATTTGGACTTAACATCGCGTTCATGGTTATTACGATGTTTTCATAAGTATAAATGGGGTCAAAAAGGCTGGTTGTAGCAGTGCGTGATCGCCTATCGCTTAGGATATATTGCCCATTCGGCGAGAATTCTCGCGTTATATCGGGGGTGGATTCGGTTTGCCAACGGCTATTGAGCGCATCTTCGGCGTTGAAATCGCTTTTGAAGTAAAAAGCTCCCGTCATGCTATCGGCATCACCTGACGAATCAATCCTTGTTGTGTTTGGCTGTGGTGATGTCGGTTGCTGGCTGAGCAACCCAAAAGCCAATAGGGCGGCAATGACGGTCATACCAACGGCTAAGATGCCCAAAGGGGAATTTTGGCTACGCCGCGGGATGGGTGTTTGGTCGCCGCTTGACAAAGGCTGGAATACTGTAGGTGCATCTACAGCAGGGCGGAAAGTTGTAGCGACCAATTTAGGCGGGGTGATGTGTTCGCCATGGAGCGCTTTCTCTAGGTCTTTGACTAATGCGCCCGCGCTTTGGTAACGTTCGGCGGGATTTTTGGCTAAAGCCCGAAAGACGACAGCATCTAAATTTTCGTCTGGCATGGGTAAAAATTGCGATAGGCTAGGTATCGGCGCGTTAACGTGTTTGAGCAAGACCGATAAAGAACCATCATCACGAAAGGGCGGGTAGTTCGTCAATAACTCATATAAAATGATGCCGAGGGCATAAATATCGCTTCTAGCGTCTACCGCCTCGCCGGCCGCCTGTTCGGGTGACATATAAGCGGGCGTCCCTACTGTCAGACCTTCTTGGGTCAATTTGCTGTTTTGCGCGAGACGAGCGATACCAAAATCGGTCAAAATAGCGCGGTTGTATTCGTCAAACAGGATGTTGCCGGGCTTAATATCGCGGTGAACCATGCCGCGTTGATGAGCATAATCTAGAGCGGCGGCTAAATCTTGCATGATTTGTAAAACGCGGTCAGGGGGGAGTTTTTCATCCTTTTGCCGTTGTTCTTCCAAAATGTGCGCTAGCGTTTTCCCAGAAATATAAGGCATAACCATGTAAAAATTGAGCGCATTATCGCGTTCGGCGCTATCAAAATCGAATATCTGGACAATATTAGGGTGGCTGAAGCTAGCTACGATACGCGCTTCCTGGGCGAAACGCTCCTTGAAGGTGGGGTCGTCGGTCAGGTGCTCGTGTAGAACTTTAACAGCAACGATGCGATTTAAGTTGGTATCTAGCGCTTTATAAACCCGCGCCATCCCGCCAGAGCCGATTTTATCTTGTAATTGATAGCGCCCTAGTCGCGTATTTTGGAAACCAGATGTTGAACTGACCATGCGCTTTATGCCTTACAAATCACTAGACTATTACCGATTTTGGGAAAAAGATATGACAATTTGATAACGCCCAATTCAAATTTTGATGAGCGTTTGCTTTGACACACAATAGATAATATCAAGATGCTAAATGTTACACTATTTGGCGCTATTTTAACGAACTTCATAAGACCTATCGGGGAAGTATAGACAGGGTGATGAGGAGAGACCCCATGTTGCGGCCTCTCCTCAGGTGATTGTTAATTGTCTGCGGGTGAGGTTGTTTTCTCGATGCTGATAAAAGCGTTAAACGCCGGTCGAGCGCTACCGCTGGCGTCAATGAGGCTGTAGAAGCACCCCTCGGTGTCATTCACGCTACAGGCATTCAAGTTGTTCAAAAACATTGGCCCCACATAGCCGCTAGCGCGCCCAAATTCAAAAGCCCGCGGGATATAGAGCGCTTGCTCGCTTTGGCTCGTATAGGTGAAAAATACGTTGTTTGCGCTCGGTTGCGCTAATACGTTCCCTTCCGAAGACCCCCAGCCGAAACGGGTTACCCAGATGGGCATATCGCTGGCGTTGTTGCGGCGGATGATAGCGCGATAATCTTCTAGCGTGTTGCGGAAATAAAATCGTGGATTATCGTAATGTGTATCTACCCCGGCAGGTTGGGCGCAACATACCGCATCGGGTGGATTCGCCCAGCCATTGGGATGCGCTCCGATAGCATCGGCGACTTCGCCCACCTGATTAGAGAATAAGTCTTGCAAAAAGACGCGGTCATCTACAGCATTTAGTCCGTCGTTGAATCCCGTTGGCGCTAAGCCCGCTGTTATCACTTGGGCTTCGGAGTCAGCGTTTTTGATGGCGCTATGGGCCGCTCTCAGTAACTCGATGTAACTATGAACGCCAATAGGATGTACCGAGCTGTTCCATTCGCGGCGCAAGTTAGGCTCATCCCATATTTCGTAAGCATCTACAATGCCGCTATAGCGGCTAGCCAATGCGCCGATAAATGTAGCGTAATTGGCGAAATCATCGGGCGGCCCATCTTCAAGAAGCGCTTGGCTAGTGGCGGATGGACGCGACCAATTGGGGGCGCTGGTGACTGTGAGCAGAAGGTTAAAACCGGCATCATTGAAGGCGTTGATAGCGGCATCTAATACTTCAAGGTCGGGTGGTGTGTTGGCATCGGGTTGGATCTCGCGCCAATCTACCCGCATCTTCACCCATGAAACGCCTAATTGACCTAGCTGGCTGTTGATAGCCGCTAAATTATCGGCCGTGACGAAAATTTCGATGCCATAAGCGAAGCCAACATCGGCGATAGGCGCATCTGTTTCTGATGCGGGCGTTGCGGTTGTTGTTACCGTTGCTGAAGTTGTCGTGTCGGGTAGTAGAATGCGTTGCCCGACGAAGATAACATTAGGATTGGTGATATTGTTCAAACTGACTAGGCGAGCCACTGTTGTATTGTTGTTCACCGCGATGCGATATAGGGTGTCGCCCCGCCTCACAACATATTCTCCCGTCGTTGTCGGCTGGTCGGGGGTTGGGGTTGGGCTGGGTGTAGCGGTAGGCGTTGTCGGGGTGGGGGCGCTGGTGGGGATGCGTAGCTCTTGACCTACGTAGATAAGTCTAGGATTCGCAATGCCATTGAGCTGAGACAAAACGGCTACGGTTGTGCGATTATTGAGCGCAATCCGAAAGAGGGTATCGCCGGGGCGGACAATATAAGTGGTGAAGTTGGTTGTTGGCGTTTGTGTGGCGACAGGACTGGCTGTTTCTGTGACTTCGGGTTCTACAGTCAGCTCTGCTGTCTCGGTTGTTTCAGGCGATGGGGTGCTTTCTTGGGCTTCAACAGAACTCCATGTTAGAAGCGCAAATAACAATGCCATAAATAGACGGATTTTTCGCATTAGTTTTTCCTTCCCAAGTTCCATAAACCTTGCGCGCTGTTCAAATATTACACCTATCAAACAACTCACGCCACTGAACTAGATGATGTTATAATGTTGGTTGCTGTCTTATGGCTTTGTTTTTGCCTGTAGCGCCGATAGTTTATTGTTTTTGACAAGCACGATGGATGCGGACATGTTGCCATTTGGGCGCATTATTGGGATTGTTTTAGCGGTTGGTGGCTTCATTTTAGCGGTGTTAGCCGGTCTGTGGATTGCGTCCCAAACATCTAACAGTATCGAATTGGGTAATATCATCGTCACCGCGATGCTGGCCTTTGTCCCGGTCGCCTTTTTGATTGGGTTGGGTTTGTATCTCTACACTCTGGCGGGTCGTGAGGTATATGAAGAATCTATGGTTTATCGTCAGCGTCAGCTGATAGATATTCTCAAAGCGCGCGGGCAAGTCTCTTTTAGCGATTTAGCGCAGTCGCTCGGCGTCAGTAAAGACCAAATCGGGGAGATGGTGAGCCAACTTTTGCAACTCCAAATTTTTAGCGGTTATGTGAACTGGTCAGAAGAAAGTTTGTCCATGACAGAGCCATCTCAGCTACAAGCTTTGACGCAATGCGCGGTTTGTAACTATCGTTTGCCTAATGACAAGCAAGCCTCTTGGATTTGCCCACAATGCGGCGCTGAATATGTATTGACACAACCGTAACGAGAAGTTGCCAACCTATGAATAGCATACCATAATGGGATATATTCAAAATTGCATGGGAGGGAAAAGGCAGTGTCTGAGTTATACGACCGCATTATCAGTGAAAAGGGCAAATTAGAAAATTTGGTCATGAAGATTCCCGGTTTCAAAGGGTATCATGAAAAACAAGCGCGGCGTCAGGCGGACCAGATGTTGCGCGATTATTTATCTGACCAAGTTTCGGCGTGCAACGAACGACTGCTACAGTTGGAAAAGAAAATACTCAAATTAGATGGCGGATTATCCTTGATGAGCGCAACGCGCGAAGCTAAGGACCAGCTACGTATTTATAGCGACCGTCTGCGGGCCGCCGCTCCCGGCTATTCTGGGATGTGGTCGGCTATAAAAATTGGCAACGCAGAATTAGAGGAGCTATACGCCTTTGACGAAGCCCAATTGAAGTACATCGAGCAAATTAACGCTAAGCTCGACCAATTAGAAGCGGCCATCCAAGATAACGAACAGGTCGCGGATGCTATCAGCGCTGTGTATGATGTCGCCTTGGAGGCTGACCAAGCTTTTAAGTTGCGCGAGGATGTGTTGACTAAAATCAATCAATCTTTGTTGTAGCATTTAATTAACCACCATTTAAAGCCGAAGGGAGCGAGCGATGCCGCGTATTATAGATGTAATTGACCATGTCAATGTAATGGATGATGAATTTTCTTATCGAGAACCCCAACAAGGCAGTGGGGACTGGCGTATGGGGTCTCAGGTGATTGTCGGCGAGAGCCAAAGCGCGATTTTTGTGCGCGCCGGCCAAGCTTTGGATGCCTTGCCCACAGGGCGCCATACGCTCTCGGTGGCTAACCTGCCGATTTTATCGGGTTTAATCGGTCTAGCGACGAGCGGCCGCACGCCCTTCACTGCCGATTTGTATTTTATCAACCACAAAGATATGCCTAATTTGAAGTGGGGTACCACATCGCCCATACCCATGGAAACGCCCGGCATTGGGATGGGCGCTGTGTTGTTGACGACCTTCGGCACGATGAATATTAGCGTCAGCGACCCGATGCTGTTCTTGAAAAAGTTAGCTATCGGTAAGCCGATGGTGCGCTTTGGGGATATTAAAGATGCGGTGCAGACGAAATTGGTCGGCGAATTGACCGTTTTGTTGGCTAGGTCTGGCGCTAAGAGCATTCCCCAAGCCAATGCTCTGCTCAGCGACCTTGAAGGCGCGATGTTGGCCCAAGTGAGCGCAAGTTTTGAGGCGGACTTCGGCTTGCAAATTCGCTCTTTGGACGCTAATCCCTTCCAAGCCAAACAAGCATCGCGCGAGGAAATGCTCAATTACGTGGATATTGCTACTTGGGAACGCATCAAGCGTCTTGATATTGCCGAGAAAGCCGCTGGTAATGAGGGCGCGGCCGGAGCGGCTATAGGTGCGGGCTTGGGTTTTGGCGTGGGCAATACTATCGCCGGCACTATGGACCCCAATGCGATGAATAACCAACAAATGATGCAACAAATGATGATGCAACAACAGCTTATGATGCAACAGATGATGCAACAGAACCAACCCAAACCCCCTGCGGAAAGCGGCGGGGGTGGGGCGGTGGCTACCCCGCAGACCAAAGAGGAGATTATAGCTTTCATTGACCAGTTAGACGTTCGCTTGATGAACGGCGAAATATCCGAAGCGGTCTATAACCGTATGCTGGAAAAGTGGCAAAAACGTCTTGAAGAATTAGGCGGTTAACACGCCTAACTTATAAAGTTAAATGGACACCGCGCAAAGTGTCCATTTTTATTTAGCGTAGTGTGGCTTTTTCAAATTGCTTGATTTGTTCGTCGGTGAGAGGTAAAACAGCTTTGGGGACGTTTTTTCGCTTGCTTGTTTGGGGGTTTGGTTCGCTGATCTCCCGTTGTCTATCTCTTAAAAAATCGCGCAGGTTGGGCTTCAGCTTGCTATCTGCATGCACAACTGGCACAAGCGGGTTTTTGATATGAAGACGAGCGCGCGGGTCTACAAAAACAATCAATGGTTCAACCTCTACTTCTGGCGCTATCGGTTGGAGTAGCTTTTTTAGATGATTGCGTGCGCGCAGAGCATCAATGGTCGGATTGCCGACACCATCGAATCGGAACAGGCTTAGTACCCGACCAATAGCGCTTCTGTGGGTGCGCCATTGGTCGCCGTGGACGCTATATTCTCCGTCGTGCCAACGTGTGACGATAGCAAAGACTCCCTGAGGGCATATCAACACATGCCGCGCGGGAAAGTGATAGTAGCTATATAAAACGCTCTTATTGCTTAAACCCTTAAGCCCTTCGCTAATGACGATTTCGGGGTAAGGTTTTCGCACCCATAGGTTGGTCATTCGCACAGAAATCACGGTGACGATGAAAAATATAGGCAGAATAGTGATTTGTAAACCGAACAAAAGCGTTTCGGGAATGCCGGCCTCGGGATTGAATAAGACCAGATTAACGCCCAAAAATCCCGCGATGAGGAGACCGAAAGTCCCTAAAAAGAGATATGTTGCTAATTGCCGATTACGCTTGGCCAGTTTGGTATTGGTCTCAATCCGCATAAGAGCATATCCACCTATCAACGAAGGTGGCGATATTCTCGCCACCCTTTTCTTTAAGGACACCCCGCTTTATTGGGCTGTAGGATGTATTCACTGACATTGATATTATCGTTTTCGTTTAACTCGGATACTTGGCTAGCGCCATCTAAGATAATCACTGTGCGGTGCAATTCGTTGATGAAAGTATTGACTGTTAATTCGCGTTCAACGCGAATGGTTTCGCCCGCCGCTACGGGGGGAATGTTAAATTCAACAAATGTGGTCACTTGGCCCGTGCGAACGTGAAAATCTTGGATGACAACTTTTGTTTGGGTGCCCGTGGAGACATTACCATTGTTGATGATGTCTATAGTGATTTTAGAAGGCGTCCCACAGAGGAAAGGTTGAGGGCTGATGACGGGTTGCTTAGAGAAGACGAGATTCGTATTCAGCACGGTTTCATCGCCCCGACGCGGGACAAAGTAAGCGATGTTGCCAATATGGGTTACTTCCGCGCAAACCAACTCCCCGAAGCGCACCGAAGGCAAGATGCGCCATTCACGCGGAGACCCGTAAGCGATACCTATAACTGCGCGCTCTAAATCTTGCGGGGCGGGGCGCAAGCAGTGCGTGACGGGCACTACTAGCTTTTCTGCATTGTTGGGGTCGCGTTGGTAAGCGCCAAAAGCGGAAATGTCGAAGAAAAAGCCGTGGCGCTCGAAGTTCGTATTGGGAATTAACCCCGTGGGCGACAGGGGTTCATAGCCGACGCGACAATGCAAATCAAAACCATCAGCCGCAGTGATGTTGATGTCGTCTTTGTCATAAAATAGCGACCCGCAAAATTCATATTCGCGTAAGGGCGATAAATCGGATGCGGATTCGCCCACTAATTGCGTTCCAACTGGCGCGACTTGGTCGGGATTTAAGCTAGTAGACCCGGTCCCAGTTTGGACCTCAGCCGTGATACGAGCGATGCCGCCCAAATTGATATTCACGGGTTCTGTGCCGTCCGAAGGGCCGAGGATGGGTGCGGAAGCGAGATTATTGATGTCAAATGTAGCGCCCGGCGCCCATGCCCAGTAGGTGAGCACAGAGCTACCAGAGGTATCCGCGTTGAATTTGAAATCCACCGGCAAATAAAAACCAATCCAAACAACGGGTTCATTGACGATGACCGGCGGTTGTAAGGGAATGCGCGCGACGCCAGCTTGGTTAATCGTGGTTTGGGTACGGCTGACTAACGTTGCGTCAACAGGCGACCCGCCATTGGCGTCTTGATAGATAACAACATCAATAGGGGTATCTGGCACAGACGTATCTACCGAAATGCTGACCGCATCAATGATGGTGGGCGTGGTCAGCCCCGCGGCCGCCAAATCGAAGCCGTTCATCACCAAAGAAGCTTCGCCTTGGATAAACCAAACGCTGTTGCCATCCCCGCTATTATTGCTCAGGACGAAATCGCCAGCCTGCACGATGAACGCATTCATCAAGAGTATGCAAGCGACCAACAAACCGAAGTGATGTTTTTGTTTTGTCATTGTTGCCATCCTTAAGCTCAGATGGTTTACTGGAATGCGCCCGTATTGTAGGTGTAATCGTATGGTTGGTCAAGCAATACCCGAATAATCTATGTGAATCTTATCTAGTGTTAGCGCATTGAGAGGGGTATAATGCCCGCGATTTTAGTGAGTGAGGTTTATCGGTGTCAGAATTTATCTTTGTAACGGTGATACTTGTCTTAGGATTGGGCGCTTATTGGTCTATGGTGATTTTTCCCAAACAACGCGCCTTTCAAAAACAACAGAAGTACGTTCAAAATTTAAGCGCAGGGGATGAGGTCATCACCTTTGGCGGCCTGATTGGTAAAATTGTCCAGATAGAGGCTGAACAAGGCATCGCCCATGTAGAAATCGCTGATGGGGTTGTCGTTCGGATGGTATCGGCTTCTCTTATGCGCGCTTATGACCCGGATGAATTGGCCGAAAATGTGCGTATGGCCACCCGCTCGGAGAATCGTTAAACGTTGTTGCCCGCATATTGAGCTTTGTTAGCGGGTCATCAGAATGAAGGAAAACGCTTTATGGCAAGCCACTATCGCTGGTTCGTATTCATCGTGTTTTTAGCGATTTTTGGTATTTGGGTTATCCTGCCAGATACGATTATTACCAACATCCCAGATAGTTGCTATGCCGAAAGCGAAACACCCCCGCCACAGGAAGGGTTGCATTGGGATACCAACGGCGATTGCACCTCGGACATAACTTTGAATGTTCAACAAAGCTTAGGGCTTGATTTGGTGGGCGGCTTGAGGGTGTTGCTAGAAGCGGAATTGCCCCCAGATGCTTTTACAATAGATGACTTAAGAGAGGCCGCAAATAACGTATCGCGCCGCGTAAATGCCCTAGGGCTTAGCGAAGCCACCGTTCAGGTGCAGGGCGCGAACCGCCTTTTGGTAGAAATCCCCGGCTTGCATGACCGCCAGCGCGCCATTGATACGATTCGCCAAACCGCTTTATTGGAATTTGTAGATTTTGGCGGTTTGAGGGCACAGTCTCAAGATTATATTGGGCAACGCATCCTAACAACCGAGCAGATGAATCTTATCTCCCGCACGGAAGGCGAAATAGATTTGTCCGCTCTGCGGCATCCTATAACAGGACAACCCTTTGAAACGATTATGACAGGCGCCGGTTTACAATCGGCCGTGGCGCAATTCGGCCCCACCCGCCAAGGGGGCAACCCCGAATGGTTTATCTCTTTTGAAGTCGCGCCAGATTTCGTTAACACTTTCGGCGCATTCACGCAATCGCGCCGTGGCGAACCTATGGCAATCGTTTTGGATGGTGTCGTGTTATCAGCGCCCATTATCCAAGACCGCTTGGATACTGGCGGCATCATTTCCGGCTCTTTCACAGAAGAGAGCGCCAAAACCCTTGCCTTGCAATTGCGCTCAGGCGCTTTGCCTATCCCGCTAAAAGTTGTCAACGGGGAGGAGGTCGGCGCTACTCTAGGGCAGGAGTCCGTACGGTTGAGCATTTCGGCTGGGGTCATTGGTGTTATCATCGTGTTGGCTTTTATGCTCATTTATTATCGTGTGCCCGGATTATCGGCTTCGTTGGCTTTGATGATGTTCATCGTCATCAATTTTATGCTTTTTAAGCTCATCCCCATCACTCTGACCTTGCCAGCTATTACCGGGTTTCTGATAGGGATTGGCACGGCTGTAGACGGTAATATTCTAATATTCGAGCGTATCAAAGAGGAGTTGCGGAGCGGCAGTAACTTAGATGATGCCCTCAAAGCAGGTTTCGAGCGCGCATGGACTTCTATCCGCGATTCTAATTTCTCTACTATCACGATTGGCGTTATTTTGTTCTTGTTCGGGCAGACGCCGGGAGCAACGATTGTGAGCGGCTTTGCCATCACGCTTATTCTCGGTTTGCTCATCAACCTGTTCACCGCTGTTATCGTCACACGTACTTTTCTGTACGTTATCGTCCATGTTTTGCGTGCGCCCATTAGCCAGCGACAATGGTTATTTGGCGTTTAGGGGGTATCTATGTTCAGCATTGTGGAAAAAAGGCGCTTATACTTTTTCTTATCCGCTTGTGTTATCGTGCCCGGTTTAGCGATTATGCTTTATTCGATAACGACGATTGGTTCACCGTTTCGTCTGGGTATTGATTTTGTGGGCGGTAGTATTTATGAAATCACTTTTGCTTCCGATGGGGTGACAGAAGGCGATATTCGGCAAGTTTTCGTCCGCTACGGCGATGATGGCGTTGTCATCCAGTCTTTGGGCGCGCCAGAAGAAAATCGCTGGTCGGTGAGAGGATTGTTCCAAGATGAAGAAACCACACAACAAATTCTCGCCGAATTAGAAGCTATTGCTCCCATAGATAGGGATAATTTCCGTGTCGAGCAAGTGTCCGGTCAGATAGGGGCAGAGGTGACCCAAGCGGCATTTGGGGCGGTCATCGTGGCTATTTTGGTAGTAACGGGGTTTATCGTATTGGCTTTTCGTCAAATCCCTAACGCTTTTCGTTATGGCGTTTGCGCTATCGTCGCCATGATACACGATGTGCTAGTGGTGATGGGCGTCATGTCTTTAGCTGGGCTGTTGTTGGGTTGGGAAGTAGATGCGCTATTTTTGACCGCTGTGTTAACGGTGGTGGGTTTTTCTGTCCAAGATTCGATTGTGGTTTTCGACCGCATCCGTGAAAATATCCCAAAACACTTAGGCGAGCCTTACGAGACCATTGTAAATCGGAGCATTTTAGAGACGATTCATCGTTCTTTAGCCACACAGCTGAATGCCTTTTTCATCATGATTGCCATATTGCTTTTTGGTGGGGATAGCATCAAACAATTTATCGCTATCTTCTTCGTGGGCTTGCTGACCGGCACCTATTCTTCTATTTTCATCGCTGTGCCTTTGCTAGTTGCTTGGGAAAAGGGCGAAATTCCGTTCTTAAAAGGCGATGTCGTGGCTAAAACGCCCGCTTTGCAACAACGATAAGCGATGAGGCCGCTAATGCAAGCTGTAATTTACGATGGCGCGTTAAGAGTGGCTGATGATGTCCCTAAACCCCAAGCGACCGATGATATTGCCCTTGTTCGGGTTCGGCGCGCTGGAATTTGTAATACTGACCTAGAACTCATTCAGGGTTATTATCAATTCTCCGGTATTTTGGGGCATGAATTTGTTGGTGAAGTGGTTGAAGGCCCCGCAGAATGGCTAGGGCGGCGCGTTGTTGCCGAGATTAACATTGCCGACGGTGTTTGTGATATGTGCCGAAAAGGCATCTTCAGCCAATGCCGACAACGCAAAGTCATCGGTATTCATGATTGGCAGGGCGCTTTCGCCGAGTATTTACCTGTTCCCATATCCAATTTGCATCATGTGCCCGATGCGATAGATGATGACCAAGCGGTTTTTGTCGAACCTCTGGCATCTGCCTTGCAAATGTCGCAAATATCGCCACTGCGCCCTACGGAATCTGTGATTGTGTTGGGCGCGGGTAAACTGGGCTTGCTATGCGCGCAGGTCTTGCGTTTGACAGGGGCGACAGTGAGGGTTATCGCCCGCCACGAAAGACAAATTCAGTTAGCGCGCCAGTGGGGGCTAACGCCATGTTTTCGGTCAGATGTTCCCGATAATAGCGCGGATGTGGTTGTGGATTGTACCGGACATCCAGAGGGTTTTGCCGATGCGCTGGCCTTAGTCGCCCCGCGTGGAAAGCTTTTTCTTAAAAGCACCTATGCAGAAAAAGCCCCCTTAAATTTATCGCAAATTGCAGTAAAAGAGCTTCAAGTGATAGGTAGCCGTTGCGGCCCATTCTCCGCCGCGCTTCAACTGTTGGCGATGGGGTTGGTGGATGTAACATCGCTGATAGAAGCGCGTTATCCTTTGAGCGAAGCGACCAAAGCCATTGAACACGCCGCCCGCCGAGGCGCGCTTAAAATCTTGTTGGATTATTCCGCCACATAGGCGGGCAAAGTGAAATAAAAAGTAGACCCGACGCCTTCTTCACTCTCTAGCCAAATGTGCCCATGGTGCGCTTCAACGATGTGTTTGGTGATAGCTAACCCTAACCCCGTTCCGCCTGCTACGCCCTTGAGGGTAGGGACACGATAGAACTTTTGGAACATATTGCGTTGGTGCTCTTTGGAGATGCCGTATCCTGTATCGGCTACAGCAATTTGTATAAACGTCCCCTCGCTTGTATCTATATCTTTGGCCAGAATGTGTATTTCGCCATTGGGGCGGTTGTATTTGATAGCGTTAGTGAGCATATTCAGTAATACTTGTTTCACCTTGCCGCGGTCGCCGTTAATGATGTATGTATTCTCCGGTATATTGATGAACACACCTTTTTCTTGCGCTTGGGCGATGACAATTTCAGCGGTTTCTACCATCAACTTGTAAAGCTCGAAAGGCGCTACTTCTAGGCGCTCTCGTCCCGACTCCAAACGCGCTAGGTCGAGGAACTCATTAGTCAGACGGATAAGGCGTTCTGTTTCGCCTTTCATCGTATCTATGATGTCTGTGCGCTTCGCTTCTGGCAGGTCGCGCCGTTGCATGAGCGTTAGGCTGGTTTTTAGCGCGGCTAGAGGGTTGCGTAATTCATGCACCAACTCGGCGATGAAGTCACTTTGTTGGAATAGTCGGGCGTTTTCGATAGCGATAGCCGCTTGGCTAGCGAGGGTGGTTAAGGTGGTGACATCGTCATCGGAGAAGCCGCTATCGCCGATTTTGTTCACTGCTTGCAAAACGCCAATAACTTTGTCATGGGTACGCAAAGGCACACCGAGGATATTACGCGAATGGAAACTAATGGCACGGTCTACCCCGCCGAAATGTTGCGGCTCGTTGGCGAGATTGTCTATGACTCGTGGTTCGCCATGGGTCACTATCCACCCGGCAATGCTCCCCTCTAGTGGAACAGCAATATCTGCTAGTTCTTGGGGGATAGCAAAACGCAACTGGCCGGTGCTGGCGTCTAATAAGATGATAGAAGCCGCCTCGCAAGTGATAAGCTCTTTGGCCGCGGCCACAATTTTTTGCAATAAGGCCATATGGTCAAAAGTTGAATTCAGCTGTTGGCTGATTTCAATGATGCGTTCAAAGTGGCTCAATAATTCCCGTCGGGACATCGTTGAATATTTAGGTAGGAGTTGGCCCGTTTCTGTTGTCACAAGATTAGCTCCACTTGCCGAACGATTTCGGGTAGGACTTCGGCCGCTTTTGCATGAATGACGACTTCGGCAAAGCGGTCTGCGGGAGTTGGTTCTAGATTAATGATGATGAGTTTGGCGCCGGTACGATATGCTAAGGTGGGCAGGTCGCTAGCTGGGGCTACTTCTAGCGAAGAGCCAACGATAATCATGAGGTCGGACTTTTTGGCGGCATCTTGGGCATTTTGGAATTCTCGGACGGGCAATTGTTCGCCAAAGAGGATGACATTTGGCTTTAAGACACCGCCGCAGTGTTGGCACAAGGGTACTTCGTTATCTTCTAAAAAGGTTTTTAAGATGGTTTCTGCGGGGTAAACCTTAAAACAATGGATACATGTTGCTTCTCGCATATGGCCATGTAGCTCATAAATAGTTTTATTACCCGCTTTGGTGTGTAGCATATCAATATTTTGGGTGATGATGCTGTGCAGTTTGCCGATTTGTTCTAGGCGGGCCAGAGCAAGATGGGCTGGATTGGGTTGGGCATTCAACGTTGTTTTCGTCAGGGGGCGTACCCAATCGTAAAACGCTTTGGGATTTTGGCGAAATCCAAATAAGCTGGCTACAGCCATTGGGTCAACACCGCGCCACAAACCGCAATCTGGGCTACGGAAGTCAGGTATGCCCGATGCGGTGCTAATACCAGCCCCCGTAAAGCCCACAACCATTTGTGCTTGTTGGATAAGTGAGACAGCCTGAGCTATTTTATTAATAATCGTATCTTGGATCATGGGTTTATAGAGATTATTTAATTATGTTGGCAATCTTGGACCGGAGAGCATTTTGTAACTGGCGCGAACTTCTTCTGCAAGTTTGGTGATTTGATTGGAAATGATGGCATTGGGTTGTACTTGAACCATCGGTATACCCGCTTCCATCGCTTGAAAGGCAAGTTCAGGGGCGGCGGATAGAATAGCGAGAATATCTTGCCCTAGGATTTGTTCAATATCCGTCCACGACGTTTGTAAGCTGGATTGGGAACGATTGACCACAACAATATGTATGCGTTCTGTGGCGACCCCAATTTCATTCAAGATTTCCCGCCCTTGGGTGAGCGCTACGATGTTCGGTTCGACCACAAACAATAGGCGATCCATCTCCATTTGCAAGCGTTGTATGGCCGTATTAAAGCCACCGCCGAGGTCGAATATAGCGGGTTTAGCCATTTGCCGCAGGGTTTTTATGGTCGCTAAAACCGAGTCGAAAGAGTAATTGAGCATTGCCTCTTTGGCGCGAACCGAACAAACCAAAGCGCGCAGTCCGCTATGATGGGCGATAAGCTCGGATTCGATGAGGGTAGGGGTTATCTCTTGCGAAGGGCGGCTGAGGACACGGGCCATCCCTTGCGAACGCCCTAGCCCCAACATCAAACCCAACCCGCCGTTGCCTAAGCGGAAATCGGCTAGAATGGGTTTTTCACCCGCCTGTTGCAGAATGGCGGCTAAATTGAGAGCCAGTGTGGTTGTTCCAACACCTCCCTTGACCCCTAAAATCCCGATGGCAATGCCCTTATCTGGTGGCAATGGCCCTTGTCGGGAAGCGCTACGGGCTAAAACCGATTTCACGCGCGAGGCAAGCTCGTTTGGATGGGTGGGTTTTGTCAGATAATCGTCAGCCCCGGCTTCAAAACCGGCCACTTTGTCATCTATCAGTGTTTTGGCCGTGAACATAATAATTGGGATAGGTTTGGTGATGGGGTTAGCGCGCAACCGTTTGCACACATCATAACCGCTCATGTCAGGCATCATCACGTCGAGAATAATGAGATTGGGACGCTCGGATTCTGCTTTATTCAGCGCTTGTGTGCCTGTATGCGCCGCCACGACTTCGTACCCATGACGCTGGAGCATCATACCGACGAGCTTTAGGCTATCTACATCATCATCCACGACAAGAATTTTTTCTGGCATGATTTAATGACCGTATCTGCTCAAAGTGGCCGAAAAGAGCATAAAAAGACCAACGATTTGATAAAAGTATAATGTATGGCTATATGTACTGCAAGTTTAGAACACAGCGATTACTAACGAACTTGCCCCGCATTCTTAACGCCTATATAATCCCTAGCATGTACTGGTTTTGCTTATAATTGAGATACATTATCGGCCGCAGTGAATGACAATGAGGGGTTTATGACCGAACTTGAGCGCAGAGCGCAACAACTTTTACAAGATGTGCTTCGGTTATTGGCCACCGACCTCTCGCCAGAACGGTGTGTGCCGCCCATACTAGAGATGATTGCGACTATCAGCGAGGCACAGAGCGCGGCTTTTGCATTATTCAACGAGCCACAAGTATTACAGGTGTATCGTTTAGATGAAGCGCTACTGCCACCCATGGGCGACCTGCAAGCTATCGCTAAAGCGCTCGATGGCGAATTGCAAATTAGCTCTCAATTGCCACAGCGCTTATCAACGTATTATTCAGGCTGGCTTGTTGCCCCTATCCCGATGAGCGCAACACCTAACGGTATATTGTGCCTCTTCTATGAAGGCGTCTTTGATATTCATGAAGACTTGTTAGAGATTTTAGTTTCTTTCGTCCACGCTCTAACTTTAGTGGTCCACTATGCGCGCCTGAAGGCCCAACAAGAAAAATTTAGCCGCAATCAGAATGAATTTATACGCATTGTTTCTCATGATTTGCGCTCTCCGCTGACTTCGATAAAGGGTTTCGCGGATATGTTGGAATCGAGCATGGTCGGCGATTTGAACGAAAAACAAGCGCATTTTGTCGGCAAAATATTATCGGGCATCGAGCAGATGTCTTCTTTTGTGGATAATGTGCAAGATGCCGGGCGCTATGACCCCGAAACGGGCTTTTACGAGATGGAACGCACACCTTGCGATTTGTTAGAGTTAATTCATCGCATTGTGAATAATTATTTAGTGCCCGCAGAAAAGCAGGAATTGACGCTGTTGGTAGACGCCGCTGATGATGTGCCCATCATTAATGTAGACCAGACGATGTTGCAACGCGCGATTGTTAACTTGGTGGATAACGCCATTAAATATACGCCCAACGGAGGGACGATTAAGGTTGGCGTTCATCAACGCGGGGAAGAACTCATCATCAGCGTTTCAGATAATGGCTATGGCATTAGCCCCGAAAACCAGCAACGGCTGTTTGAACGGCATTTTCGTATTCGTCGCCAAGAACATAAAAAAGTAAAAGGGGGCGGATTGGGTTTGTTCATCGTTCGTAGTGTCGCCCAACGGCACGGCGGCCGCGCGTGGATTGAGAGCGAAGAAGGGCGTGGGAGCACCTTTTTTATCAGCATTCCCTTGAAGGGCGCAAATTTGATGGGAAATGCCGAAGTCTAGACACAAGTCAAGTCTGGTACAATAAAGGCCCTGCAAGCGCAGGGCTTTCAATTTTTAGAGATTGATTGATGGATTAGCTGTGAAATGCCGATTCAAATTTTAGATGATGATGTAATTTCACAAATTGCCGCTGGGGAAGTTATCGAACGGCCGGCATCCGTCGTCAAGGAACTTATCGAAAATGCCATTGATGCCGACGCCAGCCAAATTTATGTGGAGTCTATCGCTGGCGGACGGCGATTGGTACGGGTGAGCGACGATGGAATAGGTATACTCGCCGATGAAGCACCTTTGGCGTTTATGCGTCATGCAACGAGTAAATTACGCACCTCCGATGATTTGCTGTCCATACGAACGTTAGGTTTTCGTGGCGAAGCGCTCGCCAGTATCGCCGCCGTCAGCCGAGTGATGTTGACCACGCGCCACCGCGATGAACAACTCGGCATTCGCATGCGTATAGAAGGCGGGCAAATTATCCATAGCCAAGCGTTGGGTGCGCCTGCCGGGACGGTCATTGTGGTAGAGAATTTATTCTTCAATACGCCTGCGCGTTTGAAGTTCTTGAAGGCCGATACGACCGAAAAGCGTCATATTCTCAGCATGATTTCTCGTTATGCCGTCGCTTATCCTCATATCCGTTTCATCCTCAACCAAGATGGCAAAGAAGCTTTTCGCACGCATGGTAACGGCCGCTTATCAGATGTGACCATGACCGTATTAGGTCTAGAAAACTTTCGTCAGATGCTAGAGTTGTCCGAGGAGGTCACACATCCTCAAGGCCCAACGATGCGGATTTACGGCTATGTGTCTACCCCTGCATTACACCGCACAGACCGTTCTCGGATTATGTTATTCGTCAATGGGCGCTCCATACAAGACAATAGCCTGAACCATGCTATCACACAGGCGTATCATGGCTTGATGGAGTCGGGGCGTTTTCCTTATGCTATTTTGTTGATAGAAATGCCGCCTGATTTTGTAGATGTCAACGTGCACCCCACTAAAGCGGAAGTGCGCTTCCAAGATGCGAACTTGGTTTTTATGGCCGTACAACGGGTTGTCCGTAATGCTATTTTGGCTTCGGGGATGGTTAATAGGTCATCACGGCAACATAAAGCGCCGTATGGGCCGCCACTCATGGAAGGCTGGGAACGCTCTTGGGATACTAACTCTACCTTTGATGCGCTTGAACAAGGTGAGTTGGCGTTGGAGATTGCGGATTTCGGAAGCTTTCCAAAACGCGCTTCCAGCGGTGATGAGGAGATTCCCTATGGTTTAGGCGCGCCATCTCGCCCGCGAACATTGCCCGTGCTGAGGGTGGTAGGGCAGGTTGGCGCAACGTATATCATTGCGGAGGGGCCAGCAGGATTGTATTTAATTGACCAAAACGCCGCCCATGAGCGTATCCTCTACGAGCTGTTGTTGAAATCCTATCAAGATGAGAATACGATTTCATCAGAAACGATTGAAGCGACCGCAATTCAACTAGCACCAATGCAGTTGAAAATGACCCAACATTTTGGAGAACGTTTGGCGGCTTTGGGCTTTGCTGTAGAACTTTTTGGCGTAGATACGGTTTTACTAAGGGGTGTGCCGACAATTCTAAAAGCGTTAGACCCTCTCAGTTATTTTCCACAACTGCTAGAGGATTTGAATGTCGTCATCAAAGACCGCACCATTGAGTTTGATACGCAATTGATAGCCATGATAGCCTCTATCGCGGCGATTAAATCAGGCCAAATACTCAGTAAGGACGATATGCAAGATTTGGTGGGGCGTTTAGAGCGTTGCCCTTCTCCGCTCGTCGCCCCTGATGGTCGCCCTACGTTGATACACATCAGCGCAGAACAGCTAGCCCGAGAATTCCGCAAGCTTTAGCGGCTGGCCCATTGGAAAATATGAATAGTATCTTGACCGCTGATGATTTCGTAGACGCCATCGGCGTTGGGCTTTGCCACCGTGACCCGCCAATGAATCGTGTGGGTGGTTCCATCAGCAGGAATCAGACTATCTGGCAGTAGGATGCTCGTTTCGAGGGTGGTATCGGCCCATTTAGCACCAGTGGTTTTATCTTCTACTTCGACCAAATAAACCTCCCCAACATCTAAAATACCAGTGCTAACCCATTGCAGACGGATTCGCCCTGCTGGAAGAAGCGCATTTTGAGAGGGATATACCGTTCGCGGCTGAGCGTAAGTTGGCGTAGGCGTGGCGGTTTCGTTGCCATTGGGGGTAGGGGTAGAAGTGGGTACAGGCGTTGGTTGCGGGACATTGATACACTGCCCTACGCGAATCGTGGGGTTGCAATTCGGGCCACCGCCGGGCTGGTTGAAGGCGCATCCTGACCAGTTCAAATCGCGGTTTAGTTGGCTTAAAATCTCTAGGGTGGTGCGATATTCCAAAGCGATACCCACAATCGTTTCACCCTCTCCTACATTATGACATGCAAAAGATGTCCCGCTGGCGATGGTGACATTGCCCAGTTGTGTTAGACCAAGATTGGCGTTCGTCGTGGCGGTGATGTCGAAATTTTCGGGTATGTTGGTAGCCGTTGGGCGGGGGATGAGGATTTGGCTACCCACTGGCGGCAATATATCCGCGCTGGGAAGGTTGTTTAGCCGCACTACAGCATTGATGACGTCAAGGCTGAAATCATAGTTAAAAGGTTCTAGCTGAATGATGTACCCTAGTGTATCACCCTCTTGAATGGTATATACCCACGGGCCTAAGGTCTCTGTTGGGGTTGGGGTTTCGGTAGGTGGCGCCGCTGTAGGGGGTGCTGTGCTAGTCGCTAATACCACATCCGTTGTCGGCGTAAGGGTTATAGGCGCTATGGTCTCGGTCTCTGTCGCTACTATGGGGGAGACAATGGGCGTGAGTAATTCGGGCGTCGGTGTAATTTCGCCGCTAATGCCGACATTACACGCTGTGCCGATAAGGGCGACTAGACCGAAAAGGGAATACCGTTTCATGCTAATTACTGGCCTCTCTGGCTTGCCACACAAAAGTAGAAGTGTCCGTGACGTAAATAGGGGAATCGGGCGCTGATAGGTTTATGACACTCACTGTCCACTGGTATTCATGACGCTTGCCATCTTGCCCCTGCCAATCAATGGGCAGGATATAAAACAACTCTTTAGTGTCCGCCGTGAATTCAAGGTTGCTAGTGACATCTTTAACCGTGATACGATAGACTTCGTTATCGTTCAAAGTGCCTGTTGGTATCCAGCGCAAAGTGACCAATTCATTGGCGCGAAAAGATTGCCGTTCCGTTGGCGATATGAGGCTTGGCGCGTTAAAGGTTGGCGTAGCTGTTGGGGTTGGCGTTTCGCTACCGCTTAGGGTGGGCTGAATAGTTGGGGTTGGCGTTGGGGCGGGCACGCGCAAGCGTTGTCCTTCAAACAATTGAACAATACAATCTGGGCCGCCGTACGTTTCGCCAAATTCGCAACGGGCAAAATCCACCTCTGGATTCAATTCAGATAATACTTTGACATTCGCCCCGTAAGTATTGGCAATGATGATGATATTTTCGCCTGCTCGGACTTCGTGCCATGTTACCCCCGGTAGGAGTGTCGCCGTGGCTGTCGGAGCAAAGGGGTCAATAGCGCTTTGCTCAAGGACTACGCCGGCGATCTCAATAGTGTTTTCCGTGGATGAGGACTCCCCCTCTGGCGTATCTGTCGGTAGGGCGTTGGGGTCTGGGGTTGGGGTTGGCCAAGGAACTTCTATGATGTCGCCGATGCGAATACTGCTCGCGTTAGGCAATCCATTTAACTCAACGATGATGGGGATAATATCTTGACTGAGATGACCACAGCGTATAGCAATGGCAATGAGCGAATCGCCCTCTAAAACACGCTCTAAACACGGTGTCGGCGTAAAGGTGGCTGAAGGGGTTAAAGTGATTGTCGGTGTGCTGGTTAATGTGGCGGTAGGGGGGCCGGGTGTGACGGTTGCGATAGCTAATGTGACGTTGGGATTGGGGTTGATGATGATGACCGGTTCTGTATCCGTCGTGTCGGGCGTAGCCCCGAATTGGGGGCGGAATAGGATGGCGCCCAAGGCTATTCCAATGAAAAGCGCCAAGCTAGCTAAAAGGATGGTATACCGATTCCCCACACTTTGAAGGTGGCTTTCGTCTAAATCCGTTTCGCCATAGCGGAAGTCATAAGGGCTTTTGGCTTTTTTTATGGCGGGCCAAGCGCCCTTTGTCTCGACATCGCTTAGGGTTGTCCCGCAGGTGCTACACACGTTGGCATTGCGATGATTGGGTGTGTCGCAGATGGGACAGATTTTGTATGTTTCTGACAATCTGCAAACCTTCCTACCTGTGTAGAGCCTCGCCATTATACGGTGTGGCGCGTTTTTGGGGAAGGGGATGGCGCTAACTCTTGATAATCGTTCTAGGGGTGATGATGGCGTTATCTACGATGGACCCCGGCGCTACAGTCGCGCCCTCTAGGACGAGGGAATGGCGCACAGTCGCTTCTCGTCCAACGGTGCTCCCGTGTTGCAGATAGACATAAGGGCCAATTGTCGCGCCCTGTCCAACGCTCACGCGCGGGTCTACGCGCACCGGCGGCACGATACGTACGGTGTATGGTAATTCGCTCAGCAGGTGACCATCAAGCCCTTCATCGAGGATTTGACGGCTGAGTGTCAGTAAATCGTAATCGCTTTCGATTTGGAGCGTCCAAGCGGTTTCGCCAAGCGTTGCTTGCCCATTAGCCATTAAATAATGTTGGATAATATCCATAAATTGCTGGGTGAATGTGTTGGGCGAGTTGTCTGTGATGTTCGCTAAGTAATGGATGAAATGCTCGCCACAAATGGCAATATCCGTTATAGCGTAGCGTAGATTTTGCGCGCTAGCGTCTCGTGTGATGTTGGTGATGCGTTGCCCATCCATCAGCGCATAAAACGGATGAGACGATGCCGATAACGTGGCGCGCGCGCCCGTGATAATCAGTTCTTGGGGATATTCCACTTGATGTTGAAGAAGGCTACGGATGAATTCAGGATGGGTAAAACTATTGTAAGCGCTTAATAGATAGGGTTTGCCGATTTGTTTAGTGATGTTCGAGAGGATGCTCAATAAACTTTCGTTAGCCGATTTTAGCACAAAGTTCAATTTCATTTTGGCTGGATGGCTTCTATTGAGATATGCCGCTACAGCCCCTTCATTTACGCCAACCACAACCGTGTAATTTTCAATGTTGGCGCGCTGAAGGCGTTCTAGTACACGTGTCACCAAAGGTTTGCCCACAGCAGGTAACATCGCTCTAGGGAGTGTTTGTGTCAATTGGCTACGATGAGCCATGCTACCAATAGCCAAGATAACAGCATGGTCAATCACAACGTTGCTCCTAAAGAGGGTTAGAATTTTTCGGCGACGGGGAAGATTATAACACTCCACCGCCCAAAAAGCTGATGTCCCCCCATTTTCACTGATTATTAAGAATTGTACGCCATCTTTTTAGAGATGTCTTGCGCTATAATAGAGGCAACAGATTACAACTTGGCCATCCGATTGGAGTGGTTAACGTGTCGAGTAAAAAAGTGGTCGAATACCACATAGCCCGCTTAAAAGATAAACGCGCCAGTGTGCGGTTAGATGCCATTCATCAGCTTGAGCTTTTGGGCGCTTCGGAGGCTTTGGAAGTGTTGCGTCAGGTGTTTCATGAAGATGATGATAAAGAAGTTCGTCGTGCCGCCCAAGAAGCTGGTCGCAATATTTTTCGCAAAGTGAATGGTAGCACAACCAAGTAAAAGACGCGAGAAGCCCCCAAACGCAAAGGTATGGGGGCTTTTGATTGGCGGGTTTATGACAGCTAGCGACATATACGGCTAAGGCGGTCGCTAATCTGAGCTTCGCTAGCCTGTAAATCGGCCAACCTGTCGCGTTCACGCTGGACAATATCGTGACGAGCCTTGTTGATAAAATTGTCGTTACTAAGCATCGCTTCCGATTTTTGAATTTGCTCCCGTATTTTCTGTAGCTCATTAGATAACCGTTCACATTCTGCCGCTATATCAAGCAGGCCCTCAAGGGGCAAGTAGAGCGTGATGTCCGCCACGACAACGGCGACGGCGTTTTCTGGTGGATTTGCGTTGTCTGGGAGTAAATTTAGCTCCGAAACATTGCATAGCCTGCCGAATATATAGCTATAAGTCCCTAAAATGTCCCGATGATTCCCCGGCGCGGCGATAGCGCGGATGCGTTTGCTCGGTTCTACATTGTATTCAAGGCGCGCATTACGAACGCCGCGCACTAACTCCATCAGGATATTCATTTGTTGTTCAGCTTGCTCATCTAGATACTCGTGATTGACTCGCGGCCATGGGGCCATGATGAGCGCTGGGCCGTCGTGAGGGATGTATTTCCACGCTTCTTCCGTCATGAACGGCATGTATGGATGAAGTAAGCGTAGGCAAGTATCCATGACGTGCACGAGCACTTGTTGGGTTCGTATCTTTTCTTCTTCAGTGCCTTGGTAAAGCGGGTGTTTGCTAATTTCGATATACCACGGCGCGAATTCATCCCATAAAAACGCTTCAATCTGGTTGCCAGCTTCGCCATATTGATAGATGTCAAA
The DNA here is from genome assembly GCA_037441665.1 of Anaerolineaceae bacterium. Classification (GTDB taxonomy): domain Bacteria; phylum Chloroflexota; class Anaerolineae; order Aggregatilineales; family Phototrophicaceae; genus JBBIRQ01. The sequence goes on from JBBIRQ010000003.1 coordinate 105,676, forward strand.
GAGACGTTGTACAGTGTCCAACAGTTGGTTCAGGCGGCTCAGTATCCAGCGCGATGGCAAATCGAGGCTAGACTTTGTGGGCAATCCGATAGCTTGAGAATGCGTCAAGTTTGAGTGAATGAAGTTGGTCATTTGCCAAACTTTATTGATAAATCGAAAAGCATGCTCCACCTTGGCGGGGTCTAGATTGACGTCATTACCGGGTGTGCCGCTGGTGACAAGGGTGAAGCGTAGCGGATCTGCGCCAAACTGATTGACGAGGTCGAGCGGGTCTATGACGTTACCTAAGGTTTTGCTGATTTTCCTACCCAATTTATCGCGGATAAGCCCATGTAGATAAACCGTATGGAAAGGTGCTTTTCCAGTGAACCATAGGCCCAGCATAATCATACGCGCTACCCAGAAAAAGAGGATGTCATGACCTGTTTCCATCACCGAGGTTGGGTAGTAACGCTTGAGGTCCGCTGTTTCTTCTGGCCAGCCTAAGGTGCTGAAGGGCCAAAGGCCGCTACTAAACCACGTATCTAACACATCTTCTTCGGGCGTCCACCCCGCTTCTTGGGGAGCGGTACGCCCCACATAAACTTCGCCATTGGGCCCATACCAAGCGGGGATACGGTGTCCCCACCATAGTTGGCGGCTGATGCACCAATCTTGGATGTTTTCCAACCAGTTGTAATAGACGCGCTCATAACGCTCTGGGATAATTTTAATCGTCCCATTACGCACAGCTTCTAGCGCTTTTTCCGCTAGAGGTTGGATGCGGACGAACCATTGGGTGCTGAGCATGGGTTCGACAATCTCGCCGCCGCGCTGGCTACGGGGCACAGATAAGATATGGTCGCGGACTTCAATGGTTAAACCCGCTTCGGCCATATCTGCCCATAGCCTTTCACGGCATTCAAAACGGTCTAGCCCGGCATAGGGGCCGGCGTTTTCATTCATACGCGCTTGTTTATCCATTACGCTCATCATAGCGAGTTGGTGTTTGATGCCGATGGCATAATCATTAAAATCATGACCGGGCGTAATTTTAAGCGCCCCTGTGCCAAAAGACATATCCACGTATTCGTCAGCGATAATAGGTATTTCACGGTTTAGGATGGGCACGAAAGCTTTTTTGCCGATGAACCGTTGGTAGCGCTCATCGTCAGGGTGGACGCAGACCGCTGTATCCCCTAATATCGTCTCTGGCCGCGTTGTAGCCACCGGGATAAAATCGCCGCCTTCTACAGGATAACGGAAGAAATACAGTTTACCGGGTTCTTCGTCCCGCTCCACTTCGAGGTCAGATACGGCTGTTTGTAGTCCGGGACTCCAATTAACGAGACGTGGGCCGCGATAAATGAGGCCTTCTTCGTATAGGCGAATGAATACCTCTGTAACTGCATTGGACAAGCCTTCATCGAGTGTGAAGCGTTCCCTATCCCAATCACAACTCGCGCCAAGGCGACGCAATTGGCGGATAATCGTTCCGCCTTTTTCTTTTTTCCATTGCCATGTGCGCTCCAAGAACGCTTCGCGTCCGATTGCTTCTCGGCTAGTGCCTTCCTCTTGGAGCATTTTTTCTATTTGGAGCTGAGTGGCGATACCCGCATGGTCTGTTCCGGGGACCCATAGAGCCGCTTTGCCGCGCATACGCTCATAACGAATCATCAAATCTTCTAGGGAACTGAACAAAGCGTGCCCGATATGTAGCGCTCCTGTGATATTGGGCGGTGGCATACTGATGACAAACGGTTCTGCATCAGGGCCTGCCGCTTCTGGTTTGAACCAGCCATTTTTTTCCCACCATTCGTATAAACGGGGTTCAGCTTCTGCAAAATTGAAGTTTTTGGGCATCTTTTGTTCGTTATTGCTCATCGGTTGCACTTTTTAGCTCCTCCGTATGGCCTAAAACAAAAAGCCCTTCGTCCTAATAACAAGGACGAAAGGGCATTCCTTCCGCGGTACCACCTTGCTTCAGTTGGTTTATAGACCAACTGCGCTCTAGCGCTATAACGGGCGTACCCGACCTAGCTCTACGGCAACATGCTTTCTTCTAGGCGACTCGTGGGTGACGGTCAACAAAGATGTGTGAGCGGGTTTCCAGCCGATGACCCACATTCTCTGACACAGGGAAATTTGTTGATATGTCCCAGTCTTCATCTTTGTATAAAATATTACATCATTTTCGAGATTGTGGTCAATGGTTTCTCAAGTTAGCCGTTTACGCTTCTAAGGCCTTGTGTTAGACTGCCGAGCGCTATGATGACGATACGGCGTGTCCCAATCCAACAATGGTTGTTAGCGGCGGTGATGCTGGTAGCGATTGCCTATCGCGCGCGCTACTTTCTGCAAATCGAGCACAATCTTGACCGCGCATATCCCATTTGGCAGGCTTTGCAAACCCTCGATGAGGGTTACTGGCCTTTGGTCGGACAAGGCACTTCTATTCTGTTCGCTAATCCGGCTGGGCTAGGCTATTTCTACATCCCTTTATTTTTTGCTGTCCGTTCTGTGTTAGCGCCTTATGTTGTGGTGATTGCCCTCAACACCTTGGGGGTTTTCTTAACCTATCGCATCGGATCTCGTTTGTTGGGATGGCGGGTTGGGCTGGTAGCGGCGCTGTTATTGGCGGTGAACCCATGGGTGATTGAATACAGCCGTTATACATGGCCGCCGGCCCTTTTGCCTTTTTTTGGTTCAGCGCTGTTGTGGTTGTTGTTTCCTGTTTTCCTCAAACAAGCCAGACAGCCTAACCGCAGACTGATTTTAGCGGCAATTCTGCTAGCGTTGATGACGCAGACAACGCTTATCGCCTTTTTCATCTTATTGCCTATTGGTGTGTTGGGGATGCTGTTTCTTCGCCATTTGCCACGCCGCGCCCTAATAGTGGGCGGACTGGTTTATGTGCTTATTCAGGCCCCTTATTTCGTCGGACTCATTCAAACTTGGGGCACAGTTCAGGCAGAAATCACCGAATTTGGTGAACAGTCCCGTATTTCTTCATTACGTCCAGATGCGCTCCAGCATGCTTTCCGTCTTGTAAGCGGAGAAGATTATGAAATGCAACGCGGTTTATCCGCTCCCATCGCCGACCAACCCTTACGACATCTCGTCACTCTTGTTTTATCGCGGGGTATCGCTTTTCTTTTAATCGTTGGTATCGCGCTCGCTTTATGGAAAGTGATAAGACCTCGCCAACCGAGCGCAGAAGAACGTAATGTGGCGATTGTGTTGCTTGTTTGGTTTTTAGCGCCAATTATCGCTATGTCTTATAATGCTAGCCCTGTACACCCTTATTATCAACTGGTTGGTTTGCCAGCAGGCCACTTGCTAGTTGGGTGGGCGGTTAACTGCTTGTTCTCCCGTCGTTATGGGTTAGTTATCGCCATCATTTTAGTTCCTTTTACAATACTGATGGGGGTCAATAGCGAGCGCCATTTTCAAGAAACCGCCCATTTGCCCGGCGCTCATCGCCTGAGCGCTTTATCGCTGGAGTGGGGACTGCGCCTTGGCGATGCTATCCGCGCTCATTTGCCAGAAGGCGGGCTAGTATTTGCTGATGAAAGCGAGTGGATTATCAGCAGTTTGGCCGAAATGTCGCTTGATTATCGGCAAGAAGGGCGTTTTCCTGATGTCCTTATTGTTCCCGCGCGCGGTGGGTTGGTCGTATCTGCTTATGTGCCGCAAGAAAGCAAGCCCCTATTGCCCTATGCAGAGAGAGCGAGCCAATTATTATTGCCCGATGGATGGATGCTCACGATTGATGCTTTTCAACCGAATTCAATGCGGCGCGCCATCGTTCAAAGCCCACTAGCGGATGGGGAGAAATGGCTATCTCTGTTAAAGGTTGACATCGAACAGGAAGCTAATACGGTTATTGTCACGTCTACATGGCATGTAGACGCTGTGGACGCGGGGTTATCTACCCGTAGTTACGCGCCGTTTATTCATGTTTTTGACGCTAATGACGAGCGCACCCTAATTGTTGATGGCCGGCCCATCGCGGGTTATCAATGGGAGGTGGGCGATTTGCATATCCACCAGATGCGTTTTTCGCTTCCCTCGTCCGATGGCCCCTTTCGTATGATGATAGGGCAATACGATAGTCTAGCGGATGAAAATTTGATTTTCATCTTGCCAGACGGCACTTATACAGCTTTGATTCCTATTTCAGAGAGCGTTCATCGCTAGCATACTGCGGATACGGTCTGCTATCATGTCAATGGCCACCAAGTTAAAACCCCCTTCTGGGATGATGACGTCTGCATAGCGTTTACTGGGTTCTACAAACTTGAGGTGCATTGGTCGCACCGTAGAAAGATACTGTGTGATGACCGATTCTGCGGAACGTCCGCGTTCTTCCATATCTCTTTTAAGCCGACGGATAAAACGGATGTCTGCGTCGGTATCCACGAAAATTTTAATGTCCAATAAATCCCGAAGCGCTGATTCTACGAAGATAAGAATACCTTCCACAAGGATAATAGGCTGGGGCCCCACAGAGATAGTTTGCTCTAAACGGCGGTCTTGGGTGAAGTCGTAGACGGGTATTTCTACAGATTGATGCGCTTGAAGCGCTTTAATATGTTCGATGAGTAGCGCTGTATCCAGAGAGTCTGGATGGTCGAAATTAATACGGTCGCGTTCTTCTGGGGATAGATGATGTAGTTCTTTGTAATAAGCGTCGTGCGGTAAGTAAGCAATGTGTTTGCTACCGACTCGTTCTAATATTTGGTTAGAAACCGTTGTTTTCCCCGATCCCGTGCCGCCGGCTACGCCAATCGTCACCGGCCGTTGTAACGGTTTTTGTGCCATCTTAAACGCTCCAGCTTGTCTGTTTACAAAAAAGCCCAACAACTAAGTGCTGGGCATGGAAAAAGCCACCCATGGGATTTGAACCCATAACCCATCGCTTACGAAGCGATTGCTCTGCCGTTGAGCTAGGGTGGCGTTAACGCACTTATTTTAGCATATGTCGGGTAGCAATCAAGCCCATGCTAGTGGCGGAAGTGACGTATCCCCGTGAAAACCATAGCAATACCCGCTTGGTTGGCGACGCGGATAACCTCTGCATCGCGAATAGAACCGCCGGGCTGGATAACCGCTGTAATCCCCGCTTGGATAGCCGCCTCGACCCCGTCCGGAAAAGGGAAGAAAGCATCTGAAGCCAGAACTGCGCCAATCGCTTCTTCTTTGGCTTTTTGGATGGCGATTTGTACCGCATCTACACGGCTAGGCAATCCGCCGCCAATGCCGACAGTGCGCCCCGCTTTAGCGATAACAATAGCGTTCGATTTGACATGTTGAACAGCTTTCCACGCAAATTCAAGGGCGGTTAATTCTTCTGCGGTTGGCGGGCGTTGGGTAACGGTCTTTAGCACCGTGCCCGATGGGTCGCCGCTATCAATGCTTTGGACGAGGAAGCCGCGATGCACACTACGCACCTCAAAAGATTTGGTGTCGTATGGTTGGCTCATTTGTAATAAGCGACAATTTTTACGCTTGTCTTCTAACAGGGTTTGCGCGCCTAGTGTGAAATTGGGCGCGGCAATCGCTTCTATGAATAGTGTTCCCAAGGATTCGACAAAAGCTTCATCCACTATACGATTAACAGCGATAACGCCGCCGAAGGCTGATACAGGGTCGGATGCTAAAGCTAAAGGAAAGGCTTTAGCTAAAGAATCGGCGCTTGCGATGCCGCAAGGGGTGAGATGCTTGATGATAACAACTGTAGGGGTATCGTAGCTACTGACTGCGCGCCATGCGGCGTCTATATCGAGGATGTTGTTATAAGATAATTCTTTGCCGCCTAGTAATTTAGCGCCTAAGGGCATGTCTACGCCGCTTTGCCCATAGAAAGCGGCGCTTTGGTGAGGATTTTCCCCATAACGCAACATTTCTACGCGATGCATGCCAAAGGACATATGTTCAGGTAGTTCATCCACTTTTAGCCGTGGCGCGGGTTCTTGGGAAAGATAAGCATGGATGGCTGTATCATAATCGCGGGTATGGGCGAAGGCTTTAACAGCTAATGAGCGTCTGAGAGCTAAATCTATTTCGCCGCCCGCTTTTAGAGCGGCTGTGACGCGCGCGTAATCGTTGGGGTCGCATATGGTGATAACGCGGAAGAAATTTTTGGCGGACGCCCTCAAAAGAGTCACCCCCCCGATGTCAATTTGTTCAATAGCATCTTGTAAAGTAACCCCGACTTGAGCCACAGTTTTTTGAAAAGGGTATAAATTACAAACCACCATATTGATAGGCGCGTAGCCAAAACGGTCAATATCGGCGATGTCTTCGTCTTTATCGCGCATGAGGATGCCAGCATGGATGGCCGGATGCAACGTTTTGACGCGCCCGCCGAGCATCTCTGGCAGGCCTGTAAGCTGTTCTACTGGCGTCACCACTAATCCCGCTTCTACTAGGGTTTTTTCTGTGCCGCCGCTGGCCACCAACTCCCAGCCTAAATCCGCTAACGTTTTGGCGAAATCAACAAGATTGGTTTTATCGTATACGCTCAGAAGTGCGCGAGGCATAGCGTTTATCCTTTTCGTGGGAGGTCAAAATCTGCGCGATTATAACCCGATAGGCGCATAAAACCACGAGTCATTCATCAGAAATGTATAAATTCTAGTGACTAATTTCACAATATATTGTGACTTTTTTCACAAAATGTTGTATACTATATGTGAAATGGTTCACAAATTGACGAGGGGATGCCATGGAGCGTAAGCCGCGGGTTATCATCATTGGAGCGGGTTTTGGCGGGCTGTATGCCGCTAGGACCTTGGCTAATCAGTCGGTAGAAGTTTTGCTCGTTGACCGCAACAACTTTCACACCTTTTCGCCATTACTGTATCAGGTTGCCACTTGCGCTCTAGACCCTAGTTCTATTGCGTATCCTGTGCGAACCATCTTCCGCCGCGCCCCTAATGTTCATTTCATGCTGGGGGAGGTGCGGGCGATTGACTGGCGAAACAAGTCGGTCGTCATTCGCACCAATGGCGTAGACCGTTCTGAATACTATGACTATCTCATCGTCGCCGCGGGTTCGGTGACGCATACTTTCGACCAAGCGAGCTTGGAAAGTTACGCTTTTGGCCTAAAAAGCCTTGATGACGCTATCGCTTTGCGTCACCACATTTTGCGCTTATTTGAAAAAGCGGCTTGGCTCGACGATGTGCAAAAACGCTCAGCAATGACCACGTTGGTTGTGGTAGGTGGCGGTCCTACTGGGATAGAGACAGCCGGGGCTTTATACGAGTTGTATAATCATGTTATCGCTCGCGAGTATGCGGAACACGGCGGTCTAAAGGCGCGGGTTATCCTCGTTGAAGCAACAACTGAATTATTATCCCCATACCCTCCAAAGCTAAGAGCCGCCGCCAAAGAGCAGTTGGAATCTTTGGGCGTCGAGGTCATCATAGGTAAAGGGGTGGCATCAGCGGATTATGATCATGTGCGCCTGAGCGATGGCACGGTTATTCCCACCTACACCATCGTTTGGTCGGCGGGGGTAAAAGCTTCTCCTGTAGCTCATTATTTGGGCGTCCCCTTACAAAAAGGGGGGCGAATACCGATATTGCCGACATTAGAAGTAGAAGGATGTACAGATGTATACGCTGTTGGCGATATTGCTTATCTAGAAGATGCTAATGGCCAGCCTTACCCTATGCTCATTCCTCCCGCTAAGCAACAAGGTATTCTTGCGGCCAAAAACATCTTGGCTCGCCTAAAAGGGGAGTCGCAAAAGCCCTTTCGCTATATTGATAGAGGTATCATGGCGACAATTGGCCGTAGTCGAGCGGTCGCGTGGATATATTATCGCATACCATTGACCGGGTTTGTGGCTTGGTTAGGGTGGTTATTTTTGCACCTCATCATGCTGATGGGCTTTCGCAATCGGGTTAGCACATTTATCAATTGGGTTTGGAACTATCTCACTTATGACCGTTCTGTGCGGCTTATATTAGATAGAATGCCTACCCATCGCGATATATCTAAATCAGAAATCAAGGAAAAAATGGGGGAGTAGGGCGTTGCTGTATGCCACGCCCCATTTTTTCATAAACCCGATGTTTTTGCGTCTTGTTCTGTCCAGCCGCGGTCTTCGGCTGGCTTCACCTGCTCCAAGGCAGGTTTTTCTATGATGGCGTGGAGGGTGATAAAGGTAAAAGTGAGGGCGAATATCCCCGCGACGACCAAAACAATCTGAAGAATTTCGAGTCTAAAGACAAAGATACTGATAAGCGCCGTAGGGGTAAGGGCTGTCATGGCGCTAGAGGCTAGATAGTTGAACAAGCGCGACAAGGGGCCGCCATGTATCTTTAGCCTTTTTTCTGAGCTACGGGCTGTTAACGCGCCGAAAACCAATCCGAACACAACAAGCCCTAAAACAATCACAAGTGTGCGATTATCCATAGCTGAAAGGGGTATACAACGATACCCCTATTCCCTTTCTGACTATTGTAGTGCGATTAAAACAAGGTATAGATGAACGGGCTAGTGGCGGGATTGCTGGCCAAGACCATAATCACAGCGAAAATGGCGAAAGTTATCATCATAGGGATGAGCCAGTACAATTTACGCTTCCAAAGAAAAGCGAACAATTCGCCGATGATGCCCATTCGCAGGAACATATCGTCCAAAGCGCTGGGTTTTTGCTCTTGGTTTGTTTGTTTTGCTTCCATCGTAACGATTTCTCCATAGTTACTTGTTTTTACGGACGAGTAGCGACCCAATGACGAGCATATCAATATCGCTATTAGAGAAGGTGTTGAAGGCATTTTGAGGGGTGTTGACAATGGGTTCACCCCGTAGGTTGAAAGATGTGTTTAGCACAACAGGCACTCCGGTGGCCTGACCAAATTTCTCTACAATGCTATAGTAACGAGGATTCGTCTGGCTATCAATAGATTGTAGACGCCCCGTGCCCTGATGGTTGACGGCTTGGATACGGTCGCCAACTTCAGGCTTGATAGGCGCTACCATGAGCATGTACTTCGGCGCTTCGTGCTCCGCAACCTGCGGATAGTCGAAGTATTCAGGCGCTTTGTCGCGCAGGATGACGGGCGCGAAAGGGCGGAATGGCTCGCGGAACTTGATTTTGGTATTGACGACTTCTTTCATATTCTCGCTACGGGGGTCCGCTAAGATACTGCGGTTGCCCAATGCGCGCGGCCCCCACTCGAAGCGCCCTTGGTGCAGGCCTACTACGTGTTCTGTGATGAGCGCGTCAACCACAATATCAACGAGCTTATCGGGATTGTCGGCGTAAGATTCAAACTTGACGCCGCGGCTGTTCAAAAAGTCGGCCGCCTCGCCATCGCTATATTCTTGTCCCCAATAGGCATGTGGCATCACCCAGTTTCGTGGCTTACCCAAGACCATGTGGTAAGCCCAAAGCGCCGCCCCTAAAGCGCCGCCATCGTCGCCCGCGGCGGGTTGGATGTAAATTTCTTCAAAAGGGGTTTCGTTGAGCAAACGCCAATTGGCTTTGGTATTCAGCGCTACGCCACCTGCAAAAACCAATTTTTTCTGCCCCGTTTTCTGATGAAGATAATTCACAATGCTGACGAGGACATCTTCCGTCACCAGCTGGATGCTGGCCGCTACATCCGCATAGTACTGATTTTTCTCCATCGCGGCGCGTTCGCTAGCGCGATGCGGATGGGTCTTCATGGTGAAAAATTCGGTGTTATCGTCTCGTTTTTCGCCGAATAAATCGAGGAATTTACGGCTGTAGCTATTTTGTGTAGAAACATGGAAGTCGAAGTAATCCATGTTGAGATGAAAACTGCCATCTTCGCGGTTGAAATGAAACACCTTATGAATTTTGTCCAGATAACGGGGTTCGCCATAGGGGGCCATGCCCATGACTTTATATTCTCCATTGTTCACCCGAAAGCCTAGCCACGCGGTGAAGGTGGAATATAAAAGCCCGATAGAATGTGGAAAACGTTGCTCTTGGAACAACTCGATTTTGTTTTCGCCTTGTTCGCCTTCCCAGTAACTGGTCGCTGTGCCTAGCGTCGCCGTTGTCCACTCTCCAACGCCATCTACAGTTAGAACGGCCGCTTCTCTGAAGGGACTAGCGAAAAATGCACTGGCCGCATGACTCATGTGATGGTCGCAGAACAGCACTTTGTCGTAACTAACCCCTACTTCTCGGAGGATGTGATTTTTAATCCACAATTTGTCGCGCAACCAACTCACCATGGAATCGCGCCAGACATTCCACGTCTTGGGAAAGCTATTGAGCGTGCTGAGCAAGATACGCTCAAATTTGAGTAGGGGTTTTTCGTAGAAGACTACATAATCTAAGTCGCGCGCTGTGATACCTGCTTGGGCTAGACAAAAATTGACCGCCTGCTTTGGAAAGCCGTTATCATGTTTTTTGCGACTAAAACGCTCTTCCATTGCCGCCGCTACTAATTCGCCATCTTTGATGAGTGCCGCGGCTGAATCGTGATAATAGGCAGAAATACCTAAAATATACATATGAACTACCCTTGTTGTCTGGCTGAGGTGATGTCATTGGGGATGGGGTCCCGTTTGAGCCATGTGGATTCCGCTTTTTTGCGCTGTAAGGGGTCGGCTAAAAGCGTGTAACCGATGCCAAATGGTAATAGAATGGTGAAGTAAAATCCAATGGCGATGATGCTAGAATTAACATCCCCAATAATAGCGGTGATAGTGCTGAAGCGTTTCCAAACAATATCTCGGATGCTCAAGCTTGTCCCTCTCGATACCAAGTTGCTTTATCAGCGGCAAATCATAACAGAGTTTGACACAGTGTCAATGTCATGACGATGCGTTTATGGTGTTATCGCTGTTTCTTGTGTCAAGAATGTCTTCAGTATGTTTCTGATAAAATCGTGCCCGGATTGATTCCAATGGGTATCTGCGAAGAAATAGGGCTGATGTCCATCTTGCGCCCATTTCTGCAAATATGGCGTTAAATCAAGCCACAGGAAAGCTTCTTCAGTAGCTAGTTCAGCCAATAATTCTCTTTGAGCGGTTCTATTTTGGCGGATTAGCTCCGCGCTATTTTCCACGTCTAGCCGCTCAGCCAACCCTGTATCCGATGTCGTCAGCGCTTTCACGTGTTGGCCAAGGCCTCGCTGTTGGGATTCATTTAGAAAATCCCAGTATATCTCTGCTTTATGGGGGATATACATTAAGATAAAGACGCCGCCAATCGCTTTTGTTCGTTCTGCCGCCTCAATAATAGCCGCTTGGGTTTGACGATAGATAGAGCTAGCGCGGAGGGTTTCTTTTGAGATGGTGGATAAAGACAAAAATTCATCATAAAAAGCGACCAATATATCATTGTCTAGCGCGATGGGATAATGGCAGTCGTCTATATTTGGCGCTGATGTCAACGCATCGCGCAGGAACATCAGCAGTTGAAAGGTGGCCAAGTATTCCCAAGGGTAACGGTTGCGGTTGGACATCGTGTATAAATTTTCGCCGAGTTGCTCAGCTTGGTAAAAGCGCCAAGTATCTGTTAGGTCGTTGCCGCCGAAGTAGGCCATCACAACTACCTCTGGCTGACGGTTGAAACCATAAGCCTCCAGCAACTTCAGCTGTTCTAAAGAACCACTACCGGGCAATCCAAAAGCCAGTGTAGATGGGGTAATATCCATCCAAAAGGGGCGATTAATCGCTTCTGCCGCCGTGAAAGAATCGCCAACAATCACCAAATCGGCATCATCGGGCCATGGTTCCGGATTGCGGAAACCGTGAGTATCGCGGGTATAACGCACGGTATAATCAGGAAAGGCTTCCGCTTTGCTGGGGGACAAGCAGGTGATGGAAAATAAGTCGCCAGAGTAAGGGCCAATCGTGATATTGACCGCTTCATGAGCGGGATACTCACGGGCGCCATGGGGAGTATCGAAACGAATGCCATAACGGATTGGCGCTTGGGGTAGACGCTGTCTCAAAAATGGGGGCAGGCTATCAAAGGATAGTTGTAGCAATAGCTCTAGAGTTATCCAACATATCGCCCCAATCGCTAAGAGGGTCGCCCCCTTCTTAATCCAACGTGACATAATAACTCGAATCTTTTTTATGGCGCTGTACGAGGATGCAGTATAGCATGGGCCGCGCATGGACTGTAGATTCTCCTCCTGCGAATTTATGGTTTTGTATTAGAATAATTCTCAATGCTTCGATGGTATCGGGGATTAAGCCATGGGTTTTATAGAGATTTATTTGTTGACATATGGTCTTATCTTGCTATGTATGACCTTTTTATGGTTGATAAGCGTGCGTTTGAAAGATGCGAGCATTGTAGATATTTTTTGGGGCACGGGTTTTGTTATCGCCAATGGTGTTTATTTCACCTTGGCCGATGGGTATCCAACCAGAAAAGTTATTTTGTTGGTGTTGGTGACCGTTTGGGGATTAAGATTGACCATCCATTTAGGGCGGCGCAATTTGGGTAAAGGTGAAGATTATCGCTATCAGGCTTTTCGCAAACGGTGGGGGGCTAAGTACTGGTGGATGAGTTTTTTCCAAACCTTTTTATTACAAGGTACCCTCATGTGGTTGATTTCTATCCCTTTACTGGTTGGGCAATTTGTGCCAACACCCGCAAATGTAACTATCTTTGATATTTTGGGTATCCTCATTTGGACTATCGGCTTTTTGTTCGAGTCTATCGGCGATTGGCAGTTGACGCGCTTCAAAGCAGACCCGCTAAATAAGGGCAAAGTGCTTGATAGCGGCTTATGGCGATATACACGCCACCCAAATTATTTTGGTGATGCTGTTGTTTGGTGGGGGTATTTTTGCGTAGCCTTGGCTGTTCCGTGGGGGATTTTATCTTTCTACGGGCCCTTGCTAATGACTGTTTTTTTAGTGCGCGTTTCTGGGGTGGCGATGCTTGAGCGTTCCTTGAAGAAGAATAAACCTGATTATGCGGATTACATCGCTCGGACCTCTGCTTTTTTCCCGCGTCCGCCGCGCCGTAAAATTGATTCAATTGATTGAAATGCGCCCAAATCATGTTTTTACTCAGTGGTGTATATACCGCTTTTAACGTTCAGCAAGGTGAAAGACGGTTAGTTACATGGTTGCTCCTCCATTCTTTTTGCATGGGGCTAACTTTAACCTTTGTGGATACCGCCGCTTATACTTTTTTTCTATCGCGCTATGAATCGCAATTGCTCCCAATCGCTTATATTGCAGCCTCCATTGTGACCGTTTTGATTGGCCTTGTATTCGCTCGGCTTGAGATGCGAATCTCGGTAATGCGCTTGTTCACTATCAATTTATTGTTAATTTTCATCGCTTGCGTTGGTTTTTGGTGGCTATTTTCGACGACAGACGCCCCTTGGCCGGCTTTGGCCGCTGTGATTGGCTTTGACGTTATTTGGGTATTGAGTAATCTGGAATTTTGGGGATTAGCTGGCCGTGTTTTTAACGTGCGTCAAGGCAAACGCCTATTTGGTTTAGTCGGGGCGGGCGAGACAATAGCTACTATCGTTGGCGGCGCGATGGTCCCCTTTCTCATCCGAATTGTGCGGACACAGGATTTGCTAATGATAGCGACTATCGGCGCTATCGGTTCTTTTGGGCTTATGCGTTTGATTGCGCGCCGTTATCTACAGACGCCAACGCGCGAACAACAGCAAACTTTAGCCAAAAACGAGCGTCGCCCGCGCGGATTATTGCGAGAACGATACCTGCAACTTATTTTTTTGATGTCCGCCTTGACAGTGACTACCCTCTATTTTGTGGATAATGCTTATTATAACCAAGCGCAACAACAGTTCACCACCGATGCCGACTTAGCCGCATTTTTGGGTTTGTTCTTATCTATCACCGCTTTTTTACAGCTATTCAGCCGCGCTGTTTTGTCGGGATGGGTATTGGGTCGTTACGGCGTTCGAGCCGGTTTGATGCTATTACCAACATCATTAGGCATAGGGTCTTTATTGGCCATTTTGGCGGATGTCGCTTTTGGTGCAGGCGGGTGGGTTTTTGTTTGCGTCGTTCTGACAAAGGCGCTCGATAAAGGATTGCGTTATTCGCTCAATCGGGCCTCGGTGCTCGTCCTATACCAACCCTTGGCGCCGGGAGAGCGTTTGTGGACGCAATCCGTGTCTGAAAGCATCATCGAACCTATTGCGGGCGTCATCGGCGGACTTGTTTTATTGGTGCTGAACACTTCTTTTGAATTCACCTCGGTGCAATTGCTCACAGCGATGCTCATCATCCTAGCGCTGTGGGTGGTGGTCGTCCTCCTACTAAATCGTGAATATACCGTGGTGCTGATGCAGGCGTTGAACCGCAGGTATTTAAATGGCGCTGAGCTGAGCTTCAAAGATAATGAAAGCATAGTCATTTTAAGGCGCACTTTGCGAAGCGCACACCCCGGCGAAGTGATATATGCCCTGCAAATGTTGGAGGTAGCGCAACACCCCGATTTCTTCGCCGCTTTAGAGGAGTTGTTGGGTCATCCACACCCTCAAGTGCGCGCCGAGGCATTGCGTAAAATAGAAGCCCATCAAATTGTCTCTGTTCAGGCGATTTTAATAGATATGCTGGTGAGGGAAAAGGAACTGGCGATACGAAATAAAGTATTGCAGGTGCTAGCCGCCCTCGGCGCTTCTTCGGTTGTCATCCCCTACTTAGACCATCCTTCGCTAGATTTACGCCAAGGCGCTATGGTGGGTTTACTGAAATATGCCCAAGGACCGCATTTCTCGGAGGCTCATAGCCGTTTGTTATTGTTAGCAAAGTCCGATTCGGCGATGGATAGGGCTTCATCAGCGGTCATCATCGGTGAGGTGGCGCGGAATGAATTAAGGATGATCCTGCGCGACTTATTACAAGATGACGATGTAAGCGTCAGGCGACAGGCCTTGTTTTCCGCCGCTAAATTGCGACACCCCAGTTTTGTCCCATTAATTATTGGACAACTTACGCATCATGGGGGCGCTATTGCGGCTGTTAACGCTTTGGCCGCATATGATAAGTCTATTATCCCTGACCTCGTCCGCGCGTATGAAAACCCCCAACTTTCGCGGGAAGGGCGTATTCGTATCATCCGTGTGCTCGCGCGGTTGCATATCGAAGATGTGCGGCTTTGGCTCATTAACCACGTCCACGAGGAAGACGAGTTAGTCCGCTATCATATTTTGGATGCGTTAAGGGCTATCCAGTATAAGGCGGAGAGAGAAGAACGGGCTTGGGTCGAAGCCAAATTGAAAGATGAAGTCGCAGAAGCGACATGGGCCTTGGCCGCCATCGTTGATTTGCAAGCTCATGAACCTATGGCGATGTTGCACCGCGCTGTTCAGCAAGAATATGACTTGACTTGTAAGCGGATATTTTTGCTCTTGGGCTTTATTTACAATCGCTCGGCCATCCAGACCGCGCAAGATAATTACAATCACGCTTCCAGAGAGAAACGGGCCTATGCCGTAGAAATTTTGGATAGCACGCTTCAGCAAGACATCAAAGTGCTGGTGATACCCTTATTTGATGTTCTCCGTCCGGAACGCCAATTGGAAGCTTTATCGGCCATATTCCCGCAGAAGCGCATGACGCCTGAACAGCGTGTACAAGAAATATGCCATAGTTCGACCAAGACGATTCATCCATGGACAAAAGCTTGTGCCTTATACATTGCCGCCAAGTTGGGTAATGTAGAATTTTCTGCCGATGTTGTGTCGGCTTTGAATGATGCCGATTTTGTCGTCCAAGAGACCGCTTTATGGGCTTTGTATCAAGTCGCCCGCGGTTTATATCGGCTTTATGTAAAAACGCTGGGACAAACGACCGTGGGCGTAGATTCTACGAGCGTTATCGCCCAAATAGAGCGGGAAATTCGCGGGGAGGGACGTATGTTACTCACCATTGAAAAGGTCATCATCCTCAAAACGGTGAGCATTTTTTCAGAGACACCCGATGATTTATTAGCGGAAATAGCGCTTATTTTAGAAGAAATAGAGTTAGAGGCGGGGACGCAATTCATCACTAAAGGCGATATAGGTACTTGCCTATATATCATTGTAAATGGGCGGGTGCGCGTCCACGACCAGCATAAAACGATTGTTCATTTGGGTGAACGCGAGGTTGTCGGCGAATTGGCTTTATTAGATTCTGAGCCGCGTCATGCATCAGTCACAACTGAAGACAAGACTTTGCTCCTCAAGCTCGACCAAGAGCCTTTTTTTGAGCTTATCGCCAACAACCCCGAAGTCGTGCGCGGTATTATGCGCGTGCTCACCAGACGCTTACGGGCGGCAACGGTCTAGACGGCCGGTAAAAAGAAGAAAGCAATGCCAATGATGAAGTAGACCGCTAACAGCTTTGCCCCTTCTAACCAATTCGATTCGCCATCACTGGCGATGAAGGCGGCTATAAATGTTGCCGCAATCACTGCGATTAGCTCAAATTGGTTGAAGACGAGCAACAACGTTTCTCCCGGAAAGAGCAGGCTGATAAAGACTAATAAAGGCGCGATGAAAAGGGCTACTTGGATGCTAGAGCCTAAGGAAACAGCTAAACTAAGCTCCATCTTATTTTTAATGGCGACTTCCACAGCGACTAGATGTTCCGCGACGTTGCCAACGAGGGGCACGATGATGATGCCTAAGAAAAGCTCTGTCAACCCGATAGATTCTGTGACGTGTTCAACGGCGCTCACCAAAATCTCGCTCATGAACACTGTACCTAAAGTGGCCAACACCAACATCAAAAGCGCAAAACGTAAGGACCAGCGCGCCGGTTGGATGGCATGAACTAAAACGGGTTCGCGGTGCAGAATATCGTCTTTTGCGGTGAACGAGTAAAGCAGGCTCAAACCATAGATAATCATCATCACAACAGCCACACTTTCGCTGAAGGCGGCCTCGGTCGCTTTGTAATTCGGCGCGGCGGCTTCTTCAATAGCCACGCTGAATAGAGATGGGATGGCTAGCGCCGAAACAGCGAGAATGAGCAACGTGGCGTTAATCATCGCTTGTCGTCGGTCGAATTTTTGGACGCCATTCTTCAGCCCGCCCAAAAGCAGACTTAAACCTAAGACCAGCAACAAATTACCTAAGATAGAACCGATAATGGAAGCCTTGACCAGTTCGAGCAAGCCCGCATTGATGGCAAAAATCGTGATAATTAATTCCGCGCCATTGCCTAAAGTGGCGTTCAACAATCCGCCCAACTTAGGACCCGTGTAATGAACCAATTCTTCGGTCGCTTCGCCTATCAAATCTGCTAGGGGGATAATCCCCAAAGCGGAGAAGATGAAGATAAGACCTGCGTCGCCCCCCGATAAATCTAAGAGAATAGCGATGGGTACAAAGATGAGTAATCCTAGAACAACCTTTTTGATGATACTGCTATGATGCGCCTCTGGCGTTTTGGCGCTTGCCTCAGCCATATTACTCTACCCCCTTGAGAGTTAGAAATATAGCTTTAATCATACGCCATTGACGCTAGTTTTGCATCGCGAGAGGAGTTAATTAGGGGAAAAGGGATAATCTGATTCTGTATCGTTTGGGGGCGATACCATCTTCTCCAAAAGCATCACTTCTAGGTGATAATGTTTGAGCAATCGTCTGATGAAAAGGGTTGTGTTAGATGATTCTAGCAACGCTTGTTTTTCGCGCATGTCAATTTGTAAGATGATGGCCGATAGATAAGCTAGGGTTATAGGGTCATGTGGGATTTGGCTAGAATCAAATTGAATTTGACCAGCGTCTCGTAAAATGGTGAGGTATTTTTCTACCAGAGGGCGTAAAGCCAACCCGCCACGCTTCACTCTTTCCATACTGGTATCTTGCATTGGGAATAACTCGACATCGCCTTTTAGATAAGCATGCTCATGATAGAGTTGATGAATGCGAAACCGTTCCCGACCAATGGCTAAGATGTTCATACGGTCTTGAGGTAATCGTTGAATATGGGTGATATGAGCGGTTGACCCCACCATGTAGGGTTTGGCCAAAGGGCCGTAAGCCTCGCTCCCCTCATCAATGAGGACAACCCCAAAAGGGGAGTTGGTCCGAACGCATTCGTTTATCATCAGCTTGTAGCGCTCTTCAAAAATATGCAGTTTGAGCGGTTGGCCCGGAAACAGCACGGTATTCAACGGGAATAAAGATAACTCGACCATGAGCCAGTATCCTTTCTTTACTAATACGATAACACAACAAATTCGATGTGGAGATGCCTTTAAGCTTTTCCTTACTTGATTTTGTTAGCGAATTTTAAGGGGAGTATCAGCTACACCCCAGCTTAGAGTGCGTGAATAATAGAAGATAGCGCTTAAATATCATCAGAGAAATGACGATGCGACACCGCCTTCTAACCGTTCGCTTTGGCGATAAATATTTTGAACATCATGTTCCGCACGGCTCTAATTTGCGTTTGGCGCTCTTGAAGTTAGGGTACACGCCTTATAGCTCACTTACTAAACGGCTCAATTGCGGGGGGAGGGGGCTTTGTGCAACATGTGGCGTTTGGGTGGCGGATGGCGATGCGCCGCCAAAACATTGGCATGATAGCGCCGCTTATTATTTTGGTTATCCGCGGTTATCCTGCCAAATTCAAGTTGAAACCGATATGACCGTCTCTTTGATAAGCGATAAGCTAATTTGGGGCAAACGCGACCCGCAACGGGCTAGGTGGCGACGGCGTACAAAGCTTTAATGTGGGGTAGCTTACGTTCCGCTTCTTCGCGCCCGGCAATAATAGGCCCGTTGGTATCCTTAAAATCTAAAGAACCATAATCTTTGACTTCTGGTCGCAACAAGACATGAGGCGGATGTTGTTTGAGCCTTTCTTCATGCAAATGCCAAGCCATCACCCGAAAACCACGCCAAATAGAGGATAACATCCCCGGCGATTTATTGCTCGCGCCGCTGAATAAGCCGAAGGGTAATTGAAATCCCATGATAGCGCTCACGGGGTCTACCCAGGGGTTATCTTTGTCCAGCGGAGGATAAACATCTACCGCGATAATACGTTCAGCGCCTTGTTCGTAGGCGGCATGGGTGGCGACGCTATCAATGACGCCGCCATCGGCCAACTGTAACCCCATATGCTCGACCGGGGGGAATACAGCGGGAACAGCGCTAGTCGCCAATAGAGCGGGGATGAGTGGCCCGCTCTGGATAGCGATTTCGTGCCCATGAAGCATATCTACCGCCATAACGACTAGCGGAATCTTCAAATCATCAAAGGTTTTGTGCCCAATAATTTGTTCAAGGTACGCTTCTACCATGCGTTGACGAGCGTGAGCGCTGAATAAATTAATATTAAAGACGTTGCCGATTTTAATTTCTTCTGCACGTTCGGCCATACGCTGTGGGCTAACGCCTAAGGCATAGAGCGCGCCGATGATAGCCCCCATGCTCGTGCCCACGATGCAATCCACCGTGCAGGACTCGCGTTCTAAAACTTGCAATACGCCAATATGGGCTAGCCCGCGGCTACCGCCTCCTCCTAGTACTAGGCCGATACGGGGCTTGTTCAATTCGTTTCCGATGGCGTTTCCTCCTCGATGAGCATACGTCTTAAAACCTTGCCGATGAAGGACTTAGGTAATTCTTGGCGAAATTCAATATCCCACGGGACAGCGTATTCTTCTAAGCGGCGTTTACATAGGTCTAGTAATTCCTCTTTAGATAGATTTGTGCCCGGTCGCGGGACTACAAAGGCTTTGATGCGCTGTTCCCCATGAACGCGCCCCACGCCGACGACGGCCGCTTCTAGGACTTTGTTATTTTCGTACAAAACTTCCTCGACGTCGCGGGGGTAAACGCTATAGTGACCTGTCATGATGGTATCGCGCTTGCGGCTGATAATTTTGAAGTAGCCATCGCTATCCATCACGGCAATATCGCCCGTATAAAGCCACCCATCTTTTAGGACCGATTCGGTCTCTTTGGTGTTTTGCTCGCCCCAATAGCCTTGCATCACTTGAGGGCCTTTGACCACCAACTCGCCGATTTGCCCGATAGGTAAGTCTTCCCCTGTGATGATGTCTACAATTTTCGCTTGGGTGTTGGGAATGGGTACGCCGATAGACCCTACTTTACGCACCCCATAAAGCGGATTCGCATGGGTTACAGGAGATGCCTCTGTTAAGCCGTAACCTTCTACAAGCCGCCCGCGGGTGAGTTTTTCAAACGCTTCTTGCACTTCTACAGGGAGTGGCGCCGCGCCGCTAAGGCAAGCCTTGATGGATGATAACCCATAAGACCGCACATTGCGCGCTTGATTGATGGCGGTATACATCGAGGGAACACCGGGGAAAATCGTTGGCTTATATTTTTTGATGTGCTCCAAAACCTGTTCTAACTCAAAAACGGATAACAAAACAATAGTGGCGGCGATAGTAATAGGGATATTCATAGCATTAGTCATCCCATAGCTGTGTATGAACGGCAACACAGCGAGTACGACTTCTTCGCCATATTTTAAGTCGGGAATCCAATGGCGGGTTTGTATGGTGTTGGCGACAAGGTTATAGTGACTTAGGCATACACCTCGTGGTTCATCGGTTGTTCCGCTGGTATAGGCGATGACTGCCAAGGCGTCGGGCGACACATCCACCGTCGGGGCTTCTATAGGCTCGGCGTCCATCAATTCTGACATGAAGTGGCCAATGCGCCGCGCTTGTTCTTCGCTTTCGTGACGGATTTCCGCGTTCTCTTGTAGCAGAGCGCGATATACACTCTCGGAAACGTGCGAGCCTATGCTGGTAAAAATAAGATGCTCAACAGCTGTATGATGTTTTATCGCTTCTGCTAAAGCGCTATAAGCGCTGAGAGTGATGAAGATTTTAGCGCCTGTTTGCAACGTTTGTTGGACAATGCGTTGGGCGTCTGCATCGGGGTTGGGCATGACGACGACCCCGCCCGCTTTAAGGATAGCGTAGTAGGCGATAATCATTTGCGGTGTGTTGGGCAAGACGAGCATCACGCGGTCGCCCATTTTCAACCCTTTGCGGATGAGCGCATGAGCGAGTTGGTTAACCCGTTGGTTGAGCTGATCATAAGTCAACGTTTTGCCATAGAAGATAGTGGCTATGCGTTTAGGTTTCCAATCCGCAGAGCTTTCTAAAAATTTGTGGAGTGGTTGGCGGGGAATGGGGACTGTATGGGGTATGTCGCTACTATAACTGGCGAGCCATGGTTGCCCTGTAGCCGATTGGTTATGATTATCGCGCCAAGAGGCGATGCGTTTACTTTCTCCGATAAACCGCTCGATAGCGCGATTAACCGCTTGATGGCGCTCTAGTTGGACTTTATGCTTAGCGGAACCAACATCATATAACTCAGCGTTTGGCACCATCTTTCCCACATCATCGAAAACATAGCGCGGGAAATAGGTATCGCGCTCACCGGTGATGATCATGGTTTGGGTGGTGATATTGCGTAATAAGGGCCAACCTTTCCACTTACGGAGGTTGTTCAACATCATGCGTTTCATGACGTGTAATTCGGCGTTCCATTTAGGGCGATAACGCCACAGAGGGGCAAATAACGTTGTTGGTATACGAGAGACAATGGAAACAGCGCGGGGCAGGGGGTATTCTCCCGCGGTGGCAATGAGCACGAGCTTATCGAGGCGGTCGGGGTGGGCGTTGGCATATTCAACGCAGATAGAGCCGCCGAAAGAATGTCCCACAAGGATAAATTTATCCGGCAATTTAAGGGCTTGCACGATGTTATGCAAATCATCTACCAATTCATCCATCGTGTACTGGGTGAAAGGCGCGTCACTTTGGCCATGACCGCGTAAATCGGGTACAATTACCCGATAGTTGCGGGCAAAATGGGTGATTTGATATTCCCACGTCTCCGCGCATCCAGCGTAACCGTGGACGAACATAATGGTGCGGGTGACGCCTTCCGGCCAAATATCAATGACGCTTAGGTTATAATTTTCATGGCCGCGAATAGGGATGTCTACACGATAAAGGCTGAAATCTAATTGAAAGGTGCTTCTAGAAATACCGCGCAATTTATTTTTCATAATCGGTAGCTCATTAATAAACACTTTTTTTAATCATACACGGTATGCCCTTCCTTGACCATTACTGGAGGCATCAATGATAGAAAATGCGCTCATTTCCACCTATTGGTTGGCGCAAAACCTGTACCACCCTAACTTAAGAATCGTCGATATTCGCGGTCATGTTTTGCCTGCTTCAGAACCACCGCCGCATTATTTTGCTCATCGTTCCGATTACGAGGCGTCCCATATCCCATCAGCGGTTTTTGTGGATTGGACCAAAGATATTGTGGCAGAAGATTCGCCATCTCAAGACATCATCGGACCTCAGGGCTTTTCCCAGCTGATGGGACGTTTAGGAATATCTCATGAGACGTGGGTCATCGCTTATGATGATGCTGATGGGATGTTTGCCGCGCGCTTGTGGTGGGCGTTGCGCTATTACGGCCATGAGCGGGTATCCATTTTAGATGGCGGCTGGCAAAAATGGCTTGCGGAGAAACTCCCCGTTACCTCTGAGATTCCGAAAATCACTGCAACCACTTTTGTACCCCGTACCCAAGCGCATCTTAGAAAGACGGGTGAAGAAGTTCACGCCCAACTTGGTCGTATTCACTTGCTGGATGCGCGTTCACCAGCAGAATTTGCCGGCCAATCTTCTCGGGCTAGGCGCTTTGGGCATATTCCGAGCGCAAAAAATTTGCCCCGCACAATGCTTGTTAACGCTGATGGAACCATGATAGCGGCTGAAAAGCTATGCGCGCATCTGTCCGAAATGGGCATATCCCCTGATGATGAGGTTGTGTTGTATTGCAATGCAGGCGTTTCGGCAAGTTATAACTTGTTGGCGCTTCAGATAGCGGGGTATAGCGCTGTAAGTTTATATGATGGGTCTTGGAAAGATTGGGGTAATGATGAAACTAGACCTATCGAGTGAACCGAATTATCCATCTTATCAGATAGTGTGAGTAAGGGGTTAAAGCTTTAGCCCATCTAATCTATTGTTAACACCATCATGATATAGTATGGATACAATCCTGCATCGAAAGGCGGGTAATGTTGCAGAGGATTGAAACCCCAGTAACCGTGACGCTGTATACAGATACAAGCGCCTTTCATCAATTGCGTGATGAATGGAATGCCCTTGTCTTAAAAAGCCACTTGAATACTGTATTCTCCATGTGGGAATGGCATAGAACATGGTGGGAGGCATATCAACCGGGCAATCTCTATTTAGTGACCTGTCGCGATAATGCCGGCCTGCTAATTGGCATTGGTTCTTGGTATATCAAAAAGCATCCTGAGCATGGCCGTATTCTAGAGGGTGTAGGATGCGTGGATGTGACCGATTACCTCGATATTATCGCTGATAAATCGGCCGTAGAGTTAGTTTATGGGGCCTTGGCAGATTTCTTAGTCGCGCATCGAGATGACTACGACTTGATAGATTTATGTAGCATCCCTCAAGATTCCCCCACGCATACCCTTTTTACGGCCGCTCTACAACAACGGGGTTTTTCAGTCAACGTTGCTCAACAAGATGTGTGCCCCATCATTGCTTTGCCTGCAACATGGGATGAATACCTAAACACACTGAATAAGAAACAACGGCATGAACTACGTCGTAAGCTAAGACGCGCAGAGGGCGTTGATGAAAAAGTCAGTTGGTTCATCGTCGCTGATGATGCCAATTTAGATGATGAGATAACCCATTTTTTCCGTTTAATGGCCGCAAGCGACCCCCAAAAACAACGCTTTCTTGAAAATGAGCGTCGTGTCACCTTTTTCAGGAATATTATGCCCATCATGCGCGAACGGGGCTGGCTTGAGATGAGCTTTCTGACGATAGATGGTGAACGCGCCGCCGGATACATCAACTTTGTCTATGGTGAACGGGTGATGGTTTATAACTCCGGTTTGGATCATCAGACTTTTGGCCAATTCAGTCCGGGCATCGTTTTGTTAGCCTATAACATTCAGTATGCGATAGAACGCGGCTACCGCTATTTTGACTTTTTGCGTGGTGATGAAGAATATAAATATCGGTTAGGCGGTCAAGATTCATCGGTGTTTCAGTTAGAGGCGCGCTTGAGTTGAAAGATTATAGTATGAACGGAGATAAACACTTAACGGTTGCCATTATTTCAGTTCATGCCAGCCCTCTCGCTAGCCTTGGTGGCAAAAAGGCGGGTGGCATGAATGTATACATTCGTGAGTTATCCCAACAGTTAGGCAAGCTGGGTGTTCAAGTGGATATTTTCACGCGATGTAGTACCAAAGCTTGTGCCCCAGTGGATGATTCTTTGGGGCCCAATGTGCGCGTCATTCATTTGAATGCAGGGCCAGAACTTCCGCTTGCCCCGGATGACATTTACCCCTATTTATCCGAATTTACAGCGCGGCTTATGGCGTATGCTACAAAGCACAATCGGCGTTACGATGTGATTTATAGCCATTATTGGTTGAGCGGTTGGGTGGCGTATAAGCTGAAAGAGACTTGGGGAACGCCCTTTGTTCACATGTTTCATACATTAGGGCAGATGAAGCAACGTATCCTCAGCCATGATGTCAGTTCGCCGGATTTACGCACCACTATAGAGACTCATATTGTCGAATGGTCCGACCGCATCGTTGCCGCCACGCCTGCCGAGCAAGCCCAACTCCGCTGGTTATATCGCGCGAAACGCAAGAAGATTGTTATCATACCGCCCGGAGTGAATATTGAACGTTTCCACCCGCAGACCTATTCAGAAGCTAAAAAACGTTTAGGGTTTAGCGATAGTTGCCATTTGTTGCTGTTTGTTGGGCGTATAGAACCGCTAAAGTCTGTGGATACCATCTTGCAGTCGCTACACTTTATATGCCAGCGCGACCCCAGCCTAATCAATCAAGTGTGCTTTGCGATTATTGGCGGCGAATTAGATGCCCATGACCCCGAAATAGCGCGTTTGCGGGCGATGGTGGATGAACTCGGTTTGGGGTGCGTGGTCTCCTTTTTGGGGGCAAAAGACCAAGCGGTTTTACCGATGTATTATGCGGCCGCTACGGCGGTTATCATGCCGTCTGATTATGAATCTTTCGGCATGGTGGCTTTGGAGGCTATGGCTTCGGGAACGCCGGTTATCGCTTCTGATGTTGGCGGTTTATCGTATCTCGTGCAGGAAGACGAGACGGGCTTTTTAGTGCCAACGCGCGAGCCTATCTCTTTGGCTCAGCGCATCCAAACTTTATTGACCGACCCACAAAAACGAGAGCAAATGGGCCAAACAGCATCGCAATCCGCTCAAAATTATGCTTGGCCCACGATAGCAGAACGCATTATGAGCGTTTTTAACGAGCTATTATCGCAAAACCTTAACCACCGTAAGCGTTGGGAATATTCGCTGTCATCGGGTTGATGTACGGTGGTTGCAATTGAATTTCTAACGCTGTGTCTTCGTCCACGGGGGTTTGCCCTTTATAATAAAGCACATCATTAAAGGCGTCGTAACGATAGCGTCGATTCACCCAGCCATAAAGGTTATGTTGGAAAACGACGTTAAATTGGACGGCTTCATCTTCGTCAATGATTTGCTCGTCCACTATCCAAACGGGCGCATATTGGCTTAGATGAGACATCACTTTCTCATCACGTTTCCGTAGAATTTCTTCGCGCGTTGCCATATTACTACTATCCTCCTGATGCACAATCACCATACTTTCATTCTAGCGGCCCCGTGCTTTAGCGGCAAGCAGTGATTTTTGCCACGCAATGGCGATTATACAGGCAAGAAGCGGGATTAATGAGGATTGCACAGTTAAGTTCATGGGATTTGACAAGTGTCATTTGCTATTCTACCTG
Source organism: Anaerolineaceae bacterium (assembly GCA_037441665.1). GTDB lineage: Bacteria > Chloroflexota > Anaerolineae > Aggregatilineales > Phototrophicaceae > JBBIRQ01. The sequence goes on from JBBIRQ010000003.1 coordinate 131,486, forward strand.
TATGATTAGGGCTTTCTATCGGTAAAATCGAGCGGAATACTAGGAATCGTTGCTCGCCTATTAAGGAGTGCCTTATGTCTAAGGTTGGCGCAGTTAAAAAAGTCGTTTTGGCGTATAGCGGTGGTTTGGATACATCTATCATCGTTCCATGGTTAAAAAACAATTATCAATGTGAAGTTATCTGCTTTACCGCGGATTTGGGACAAGAGGAGGAGCTAGATGGCTTGGAAGAAAAAGCCATAAAATCCGGGGCATCAAAACTATATATCCGTGATTTAAGAGAAGAATTCCTGCGGGAATACGTTTTCCCGACTATGCAAGCCGGCGCTGTGTACGAGCGCGAATATCTATTAGGCACTTCTTTTGCGCGGCCTATCATCGCCAAACATTTAGTAGAAATCGCCGAGCTAGAAGGCGCAGATGCTATTGCTCATGGTTGTACCGGTAAAGGTAACGACCAAGTTCGATTTGAATTAACCGTGATGGCACTCAATCCGAAGCTCAAAGTTATTGCCCCATGGCGCGAGTGGGATATTCGTAGCCGCCAAGATGCTATCGCTTATGCCCAAGAATTTAATGTGCCTATCGCCCAAACCGAAAAAGATATTTATAGCCGCGACCGAAACATTTTTCATCTCTCCCACGAGGGGGGATTGTTGGAAAATCCGTGGAATGAACCCGAACCGCGCATGTATCAACTGACTACAAGCCCCGAAGAAGCGCCCGACACACCCGTATACATCGAGATTGGTTTTGAGAAGGGTAACCCTGTTAGTCTGAATGGTGAGAGTCTATCGCCCGTTGAGCTATTCTTACGCTTAAATCGGTTGGCAGGCGAGCACGCCATCGGCCGAGTAGATATTGTGGAAAATCGCCTCGTAGGCATGAAAAGCCGCGGTGTTTACGAGACGCCTGCAGGCACGGTTGTGCGTCGGGCACACCAATTGCTAGAGAGTATTTGCCTCGATAAGCATACAATGCACTACAAAGATTTTATCGCGGTTAAGTACGCTGAGTTGGTTTACAATGGCATGTGGTTCACCAAACTGCGCGAAGCGCTTGATGCATTTGTCGCCGTCACCCAGCAGACTGTGACGGGCACAGTACGCTTGAAATTATATAAGGGCAATATCATCGTCGCGGGACGTAAAAGCCCTTATAGCCTCTACCGTGAAGACTACGCCTCTTTTGGTGAGGAAGATGTTTACAATCAACAAGATGCTCACGGATTCATTCAACTATTTGGATTGCCAATGAAAGTTGAAGCATTGCTAGAGATAGATGGCGGGGGAGAAAGCCGCTATCGTAAACCCGATTATAGCAAGTTCAAACGGGATTAGGTGAAGGTGATAATACGATGACCTTATGGGGCGGGCGTTTTGATGAGCCTACAGATGCCGAGCTAAGACGGCTGAACGATAGTTTATCCTTCGACAAGCGCTTATATCGTCAAGATATTGCGGGTAGTATCGCTTATGCGCGCGCTATCGCGGATGCGGGCGTTATTACGTTATTAGAAGCAGAGACGATTGTAGATGGTCTATTCCGCATTCGTGAAGAACTTGACAACGGAACTTTTGAATTTCGTGATACTGACGAAGACATTCATACTGCTATTGAACGCCGACTCATTGAGTTGTTAGGGGAGGTGGGGGGGAAACTGCACACAGGGAGAAGCCGTAACGACCAAGTCGCGACGGATTTACGTTTGTGGGTTATGGAGGCTATAGACCGCTTAGATAAACTGTTGGACGTGTTACAAAACGCCCTTCTATCACAAGCCAAGCAACATACCCAAACCTTGATGCCCGGTTATACCCATCTCCAACCGGCCCAACCTATCACCGTCGCACATTGGTTGATGAGCTTTTTTTGGATGCTGGCGCGCGACCGCGAACGTCTGCGAGATGCTCGTCTGCGGTCGGCGGTGTGCCCTTTGGGTGCCGGCGCACTAGCCGGAAATCCTTTTGGTATCCAGCGCGAGGCATTGGCGCGGGAACTGGGTTTTGTTAGCGCCAGCCCCAATAGCCTTGATGCGGTTAGCGACCGTGATTTTGTGGCAGAGACACTATTTTGTATCGCTTTAGCCGCTGTCCATCTAAGCCGCTTAGCCGAAGATGTGATTATTTACAGTAACCCGTCCTTTGGCTTTGTGGTTTTGAGCGACCGTTACAGCACCGGTTCTAGCTTAATGCCCCAGAAACGCAATGCCGACCCCTTAGAACTTGCCCGTGGAAAAACAGGGCGCGTTATCGGTCATTTGACGGCTCTTTTAAGTACGCTGAAAGGGCTACCCAGCAGTTATAACAAGGATTTGCAAGAAGATAAAGAATCCCTATTTGAGGCGGTAGATACCCTAGAGCAAATTCTGCCAGTTGTGGCTGGGGTTATCACTCAGCTGACTTTTCAGCCGCATAAACTGCGGGCGGCGCTGAGTGACGATATGCTGGCCACAGATTTAGCCGATTATTTGGTTCGTAAAGGTGTGCCTTTTAGAGAAGCGCATCATCTAGTGGGGCAGTTGGTTAAACGCGCCAGCCAACAAAACAAGGCTTTATCGGCTCTTTCTGTAGAGGAATTGCGGGAGGTATCCTCTCTTTTTGCAGAAGATGCTTTAGCTGTGTTTGACTTTGACGTGTCTATCGCGCGCCGAGATAGCCTTGGCGGCACAGCGCCCGCCGCTGTTAATGCTCAAATAACGATAGCCGAGGATTGGTTAGCCCGTTTTAAGCGCTAGGTTATTGTTGTTTTTGCACAATAAGATATTGTCAAGGTATATGAACTTTGACGATTTCTGCAGACATGGCGAGGCATTCCTTGACAGGTTGACAGAAGGCGTTTAACCTATTCCCTAGATTTAACAAATGAGTTCATCTATGAAACCGCAACATAACTACTCCGCTCTCATCCTTAGCCTTGTCCTCGTACTCGTACTTATTATTAGCTACGGGTTATAACGGCTTGGGTGATGCGCGATATATCATAAGCGAAGGTAAACACAAACGCCCCCAAGCCAAGGGGGCGTTTTTAATTTATAGAGGAGAAAATCATGAGTCCGCAACGCTATTATGCAACCGCCTATACGACCGACACCATGAGTCCGTGGACAGAGCCATATCATCTGTCGTTGGAACATGACTCGTCAATGCCTGATGAAAAACGGGCGTCATATGACGAGGAAAATCAACCCACCCACGACGCGCTGAGTGCTATCTACAACCCCGATTGGGAATGAAGCGAAGGCGCGTTTTTTATTGCTTTTGACTAGAGAGGATTTCACATGCGGTCTGATTGGATTTGGCGTAATGGAGAGTTTGTGCGGTGGGAAGATGCTACCGTGCATGTTTCTGCACATGCTTTGCATTATGGCTCCAGTGTATTTGAGGGTATTCGCGCTTATGCCACGCCCAAGGGGCCGGCGGTCTTCCGCCTTCAACCACATACGCGCCGTTTGCTCAATGGATGCAAAATCATGAAGATAGCGCATCCCTATCAGGAAGATGACATCAATAAGGCCATTATTGAGACCATCAAACGTAATAAGCATGATGCCTGTTATATCCGCCCTATCGTCTTCCGAGGAGAGGGCGCTTTAGGGCTGGAAGGGCGGGAGCGCACCAAAACAGAAGTGGTCATTTTCACTTTTGAATGGGGGCGTTACTTGGGGAACGAAGCTATCGAACAAGGCGTAGATGCCCAAGTAAGCTCTTGGCGGCGGATGGCGCCAGATACACACCCTTCTTTGGTTAAAGCTGGCGGCAATTATGTGAATAGCCAATTTGTCAGCATGGAGGCACATGATAACGGTTTTACAGAAGGGATTGCGCTAGATATACATGGTTACGTGAGTGAAGGCGCGGGCGAGAACATTTTCGTCATTTTAGATGGTGTTGTCTATACGCCGGGTGCGTGGTCTTCTATTTTGTTGGGTGTCACCCGCGATTCTGCGCTCACATTACTCCATGATTTGGGGTATGAGGTGCGTTTTCAACCGATTTCGCGGGAGTTGTTGTACATGGCGGATGAAATTTTCTTCACCGGTACCGCCGCAGAAGTGACCCCCATTCGTTCTGTAGACCGTATTCAGATTGGGTCTGGCAAGCCGGGGCCGGTGACTAAAGCCGTGCAACAGGAATTTTTTGGCATCACTTCTGGAGAAAAGCCAGATAGGCATCAGTGGTTGACTTATGTGAATGCGGATTGACGCGCGTATACAAGAGAGGGCTTATATGGGAAAACGTTTGAATGGCGCGGAAATTATTATGGAATGCCTTTTGGAAGAAGGGGTAAACGTCATTTTTGGGTATCCCGGTGGTGCGATTTTGCCCACTTACGATGCTATGACGAAGTATCCCCAAATTCACCACGTGTTGGTAAGACATGAGCAAGGCGCCTCCCACATGGCGGATGGTTTTGCGCGCGCTACCGGAAAGGTGGGCGTGTGCATTGCAACAAGCGGACCGGGAGCAACCAATCTGGTTACAGGTTTAGCGACCGCCATGATGGATTCGGTGCCTGTTGTCGCTATCACCGGGCAAGTGCCGCGTGGCGCTATTGGCACAGATGCTTTTCAAGAGACCGATGTAACAGGGGTAACCCTGCCCATCACTAAGCATAACTATCTCGTCACAGACGTTGAGGAATTGGCATATGTCGTGCGCGAGGCTTTTCATATCGCGCGCACGGGCCGCCCCGGTCCAGTTCTTATTGATGTCCCCAAGGATGTTCAAACCGCTTATATTGAAGATTGGGCTTATCCACAAGGCGATATTGTCCTGCCCGGTTATCGTCCGCCATCACAAGCGAATGAAGAAGATATTCGTAATGCGTTAGAACTTATCAATAACGCCGAGCGTCCTATCATTCTAGCGGGACATGGCATCATCATGTCTGGCGCGGTTCAAGAGTTGCGGGAACTGGCGGAAATAGGGAATATCCCTGTCGCTCTGACCTTACTCGGCAAAGGCGCGATGTCCGAAGAGCATCCTCTAGTCATTGGGATGATGGGCATGCATGGCGAAGCGGCTAGCAATCATGCCATTCAGGAGGCAGATTTACTCATCGCTTTGGGGATGCGTTTTGACGACCGTGTAACGGGGAATTTGAAGACCTACTCGCCCCATTCGCGCAAGATACATATTGACATTGACCCTTCGGAAATCAATAAAAATGTGCCTGTGAACGTGGGCATTGCGGGCGACTTGAAAACGGTTTTGCGCCAAATCCTGCCCGGTGTGCGCTCTACCCAGCATCCCCAATGGCTTAATCGCATCCGCGATTGGCAAGAAGATTCTGATGAGCGCGATATTATCAACCAAGATACCGGCAATATTTTGTTGGGCGCGCAAGTTATCAATGATTTGTGGCGTTATACAAATGGCGAGGCTATCACAGTTACCGATGTCGGCCAGCACCAGATGTTAGAAGCCCAATATTATCCGCATCGTCGCCCTGCTACTATGCTCACCAGCGGCGGCTTGGGGACAATGGGATTTGGCTTTCCGGCGGCTATTGGCGCTAAGTTTGGACGGCCTGAAGAAGAGGTTTGGGCCATTGTGGGCGATGGCGGCTTCCAGATGACGATGGCCGAATTGGGCACCGCTGTTCAAGAGAATGTGGATGTCAACATTGCCATTATCAATAATGGTTTTCTGGGCATGGTGCGCCAGTGGCAAGAGCTTTTTTACGACAAACGCTATCAATCCACGCCAATGGTGAACCCCGACTTTTGCAAATTGGCTGATGCCTATGGCATTCCTAATATGCGCGTCACCAAACGCGAACAAATCGAGGAATCGGTCGCTTTCGCGCGTAGTATTAAGGGGCCTGTTCTCATCGAATATGTGGTGGAAAAGGAAGAAATGATTTATCCCATGGTCCCGTCAGGGGCAGACTTGCATAATATGGTGCGCCGGCCCAAACCGGAGGAGAAACGCAATGGATAACACACCCGCAAAACGCAACAAGTATACCTTAGTCGCTCTGGTTGAAAATAAACCCGGCGTCCTCAATCGAGTGGCGAGCTTATTTCGCCGTCGCTCATTCAATGTCGATAGCTTGACGGTCGGGCGTACGCATAAACCGCATATCTCGCGTATGACTATTGTTGTGGATGCTGAGCAAACGAGCGCATGGAAGATGGCTACAAACCTCTATAAATTGGTGGATGTCATCAATGTGCAAATTATCTCTGACCATCCACACGTCAGCCGTGACCTCGCGCTCATCAAAGTGCGGAGCGATGATGCGGAATCGCGCAATGCCTTAACGCTGGTTTGTGAGCGGTATCCCGCCCGCATTGTGGACATCGGGCCCGCGGTGGCCATTGTGGAAATTACCGCGGCCGAAGAATTGGTTGAAACGTTTATAGATGAGTTACGCCCGATTGGCATTGTGGAACTCGTACGTACCGGCGTTGTCGCTATGGGGCGCGGAACACGTATCCAAGATTCCACCTTTGAGCGCCCTTATGCTACCAAGGCCTCTATGGCTAATGGGCATCGCTATAGCGTCTAGAGCACATTTATTTATATAGGATGACTGCCGTTTTGTGGCGGCAGTCATCAGTACATCATGAGGAAAAACATGGCAACACTCTACTACGATAAAGATGCGGATTTGAATTTGCTAAAGGGTAAGACAATCGCCGTCATTGGCTACGGTAGCCAAGGGCATGCCCATGCGCTGAATGCGCGTGATAGTGGTATGGATGTCATTATTGGTTTGCATGAGGGCAGTAAAAGTCGTGCGAAAGCAGAAGCGGATGGATTAAAAGTTCTATCGGTCGCCGAAGCGACGAAAGCGGCGGATGTCGTGATGATATTGGTGCCCGATACCAAACAAGCAGAGATTTATGACCAACATATTGGCCCCAATCTTAAAGATGGCAGTATGCTGATGTTTGCCCATGGCTTTAACATCCATTTCAAGCAAATTGTGCCGCCTTCTAATGTAGATGTGACGATGGTTGCGCCGAAAGCGCCGGGGCATCGCGTTCGCGAGGTATACACCGAAGGCGCGGGCACGCCCGGCTTGGTCGCTGTCGCACAGGATGCGACCGGAAAGGCGAAGGATCTAGCTCTGGCTTATGCAAAGGCCATCGGTTGTACGCGCGCTGGGGTTATCGAAACCACTTTCAAAGAAGAGACCGAGACCGACCTTTTCGGCGAGCAAGTCGTTTTGTGTGGCGGCGTGACGGCGCTCATCCGTGCTAGCTTTGAAACACTCGTTAAAGCGGGTTATCAGCCCGAAATCGCCTATTTTGAATGTCTACACGAGTTAAAGCTCATCGTAGACCTGCTATATCAGGGTGGGTTGTCCTATATGTGGTATAGCGTGAGCGATACCGCTGAATATGGCGGTTATGTGGTTGGTGACCAGTTTGAAGCTTCGGTTAAAGAGGAAATGGCAGGGGTTCTCAAGCGTATTCAAGATGGTTCGTTTGCCAAAGCTTGGATTGAAGAAAATAAAGCAGGACGTCCCCATTTTAACCCCCGTCGTAAGCAGGAACATAACCTGCTACTGGAAAAAGTGGGCGGTGAATTGCGGAATATGATGCCCTTCTTGAACGCTAAGAATGTGAAGCAAGAGGACTGACCGAATGGATGCTGTAGATGATGTTGTTCCGGCCTCGCCGATGAAACGTAGGGGCGGGCGAGGTCGCCAGAAAGGGGGTGATCCACATGGATGATGGCCTTTGTGACCTTATTCGTCTTGCTAGCCATATGCATCTAATGAAAGGATTATCCCATGGTAACACGCACATATGATGAAAATACCGTTATCTTTTTTGATACCACACTACGCGACGGTGAACAAAGTCCGGGCGCTACGCTTTCTAGCGCGGAGAAATTGGAAATCGCGCGGCAACTTTCTCGGCTGGGCGTAGATGTGATAGAAGCCGGTTTCGCTGCCGCTTCTCCTGATGATTTGAAGGCGATTCAACGTATTGCCCGCGAAGTTGGTACACCTGATGGACCTATCATCTGCAGTCTCGCGCGGTCTGTCGAAAGCGATATTCTCGCCGCTTGGGAAGGGGTGAAAGATGCGGCAAAACCGCGGATTCATACCTTTCTCGGCACTTCGCCAACCCATCTAGAGATGCTACGGATTGATAAGAAACAAGGGCTAGAACGCATCCGTAAAGCGGTGTCCTTGGCAAAGAGTTTGTGCGATGATGTGGAATTTAGCCCGATGGATGCGGGCCGCACCGATATTGAATATCTATTAGAGGTTTGCGCCCTAGCCGTCGCTTGCGGCGCTACGACCTTAAATATCCCCGATACAGTAGGTTATGTGATGCCCCAAGAATGGGCAGAGACGCTAGCCAGCCTAATTGCCGAAACGCCGGGTGCTGGTCCGGGTAGTGGCGTGATATGGTCTGTGCATTGCCACAATGACCTTGGCTTGGCTACAGCGAATACTTTAGCCGCGCTTAAAGTGGGCGTCCGTCAGGTGGAAGTGACCATTAATGGTGTAGGTGAACGGGCCGGCAATACGAGTTTAGAAGAAGTGGTGATGTCCCTGCACACCCGACCGGCTTATTATCATCTGCGGACGAATATCAACACTCGTGAAATCATGAAGACGAGTCGTATGGTCAGTAATTATATGGGTATGCCTGTTCAACCCAATAAAGCCGTAGTTGGCGCTAATGCTTTTGCTCATGAAAGCGGCATTCACCAAGATGGCGTCCTGAAAAACGCCCAAACTTTTGAGATTATGACCCCAGAGACAATAGGGTTAGCCCAGAGCCGCCTTGTATTAGGCAAACATAGCGGCCGCCATGCGCTGAAGGTGCGCTTGCAAGAGTTGGGTTACAGTCTAGAAGGGGATGCCCTGAACCAAGTTTTCGGGCGGTTTAAGGCGCTGGCCGACGCTAAGAAAGTGGTTACAGATGCAGATTTAGAAGCGCTCATCGCTGATGAGTTTGAAGGCCCTCGAGAATTTTTCATCCTTGAAGATATTCAAGTGGTTTGTGGCACGATGGGTATGCCGACAGCCACCGTCCGCTTGAAAAATGTCAACGGTGAAAGCTTTACCCAAGCCGCTATTGGTAAAGGCCCCGTAGATGCCTCTTATCAGGCAATTGATGCCATTGTTAAAGCGCCGAATACCTTGCTGGAATACAGCGTTCATAGTGTGACAGAAGGCATTGACGCTTTGGGTGAAGTTACCGTACGGATTACACCACCTAATAGCCAACGCACTTTCGGCGGTTATGGGGCTGATAGCGATATTGTCGTTGCGAGCGTTAAGGCATATATGGCCGCGTTAAACCGTATGATTGCCGCAATGGGTTTGGCCGGTAACGAGCCTGAAGGCGATGCGGCAACTGTCAGCTTATCTACAGAATGATTAGCGCACTATAGAAAATCAATAAACAACAAGGAATGGCAGGATGGGCAAGACACTCTTTGAAAAAGTATGGGACAAGCACATTGTGCGTCCACAAGGCAAAGATACCCCGGCGGTTCTGTACATTGATTTACATCTCGTCCACGAGGTGACATCGCCACAGGCATTTAGCGAACTGCGCGCCCGTAATTTGCAGGTGCGCCGTCCTGATAAGACTTTAGGTACGATGGATCATAGCACGCCGACGACCCCGCGCGGGCTAGATGGCATCATCCCGGTGACCGATGCCATGGCGGCTAAACAGCTCGACATTTTCACCCAGAACTGTAATGACTTCGGCATACCGATGTATGCGCTTGGCACAGAAAATCAGGGTATTGTTCATGTCATCGGCCCAGAGCAAGGGCTTACCCAACCCGGTATGACCATTGTTTGCGGCGATAGCCACACAAGCACCCACGGCGCATTTGGGGCGTTGGCCTTTGGCATCGGCACAAGCGAAGTTGCCCATGTGTTGGCGACGCAGACGTTGCTTCAGTATAAGCCTAAGACGATGGCTATTCGGGTAGAGGGTCGGTTGGCTCACGGCGTATCTGCTAAAGACATTATCCTCGCCATCATTGCGAAAATCGGGGTTGGAGGCGGTACCGGTTATGTCCTTGAATACATGGGTAGCGCTATTCGGGCGTTATCTATGGAAGGGCGTATGACCATCTGTAATATGTCTATCGAAGGTGGCGCCCGCGCTGGGATGATTGCGCCAGATGATACTACCTTTGAATATGTAGCGGGGCGCCCCTATGCTCCCAAAGGCGAGGCGTGGGAAGAAGCTTTGGCAGAATGGCGCGCCTTGCCAAGCGATGAGGATGCTCAGTTCGATGCAGAAGTCACTTTAGATGCTGATGAGCTAGTGCCCATGATTACTTATGGCACGAATCCCGGCATGGGTATGCCTATAACGGGGCATGTTCCAGACCCCGCCCAAGCGGACGATTACAACAAGCGAATGGCCCTAGATAAGGCGTTGCAATACATGGAATTACAGCCAGGCCAAAAACTTTTGGGCAAGAAAATAGATGTGGTTTTCATCGGCAGTTGTACGAACTCTCGTATTGGAGATTTGCGGATGGCCGCGCAAATGATTAAGGGGCGGCGCGTGGCTGAAGGGGTGCGTATGCTTGTTGTCCCCGGTTCCCAACGTGTGAAAGCGCAAGCAGAAGCGGAAGGGCTACATCGTGTGTTCATCGAAGCTGGCGCTGAATGGCGCGAAGCGGGTTGTTCGATGTGTATTGCCATGAATGGCGATCAACTACAGCCGGGCCAATATGCTGTGAGCACTAGCAATCGCAATTTTGAAGGGCGGCAAGGCAAAGGCGGGCGTACTTTTCTGGCTAGTCCGTTGACGGCGGCCGCCACGGCCATTAACGGGTATATCACCGACCCGCGCGAGTTGATGACCCCGGAAATGGCCTAGCGCCAAGTGAACACAGGATGCAAAAGAGGATAAATATGGAACCTATCAACACTTTCAGCGGGCGGATGGCCCCATTGCCGATTAATGATATTGATACAGACCAGATTATACCGGCGCGCTTTCTCAAAGTGACCGATAAAGAGGGTCTGGGTAAGGCTTGCTTTTCTGATTGGCGTTATGAAGCAGATGGCACGCCCAAAGCGGATTTTGTGCTTAATCAGCCCCAATATATCGGGGCGAGCATTTTAGTAGCAGGGGATAACTTCGGGTGCGGTAGTTCGCGAGAGCATGCGCCGTGGGCTTTGTTAGGCGCTGGCTTTAAGGCGGTTATCAGCACCTATTTTGCGGATATTTTCCGCAATAATGCGCTTAAAAACGGCCTTTTGCCCATCATCGTTGATGCGGAAACTCATGCCCAATTGATTAGCATCGCCCAAGAGGACCCACAAAGCACACTCAGCGTTGACCTTGAAGCGCAAACACTCACTTTGCCAGACGGCCGTCAAGTGACTTTTCCTATTGATGGCTTTTCTAAGGAATGTTTGTTGAAGGGGGTAGACCAATTGGGCTATTTGCTCGACCTTGATGCGGTTATCGCACAGTATGAAAGCGCGCATCCGCCGCGAGTTATAACCACTTTATGACGCCAAATTTGTTATGGGGGCGATATGACTACAGTAGCTATCTATGATACTACCCTGCGCGACGGCACACAGCGCGAAGGCATTTCATTATCTGTTGCGGATAAGTTACGCATCACCCGACTGTTAGATGATTTGGGGGTCGCTTACATCGAAGGGGGTTGGCCGGGGTCTAACCCCAAAGATGCCGCTTATTTTGAACAAGTGAAGTCTATGGCACTCAAACATGCAAAAATTGCCGCCTTTGGCTCTACTTGTCGTAAACAAGCCCGCCCAGAAGATGATGAAAATATCATCGCCCTTGTGCAAGCAGATACACCGGTGGTTACGGTTGTTGGTAAAACATCCATGTTGCATGTCACCGAAGTATTACAAACGACCCCCGAAGAAAACACACGGATGATTCGGGAAAGTCTGCGTTATCTAAAGTCTTTGGGTAAAGAGGTCATTTATGATGCTGAACACTTTTTTGATGGCATCAAATTGGATCTTGAATACGCTCTAGATACCCTTAAAGCCGCCATGGATGGAGGTGCTGATGTTGTTGTATTGTGTGATACCAACGGCGGCTCTATGCCGTGGGAAGTTGAAGAATATGTTCGGTTAGTGCGAAGTACCTTTCCGTCTATGGTTATTGGTATCCATACCCACAACGATGGTGAACTCGCTGTGGCGAATTCGTTAGCCGCCGTACGCGCTGGTGCGGTGCAGGTTCAGGGTACCATCAATGGTTATGGCGAGCGCTGTGGCAATGCCAATCTGTGTAGCATTATCCCCGACCTCGAATTGAAGATGGGGTATCCATGTTTGCCGCAAGGGCATTTACGTTTATTGACCTCTTTATCGCGCACGGTTGCCGAGATTGCGAACTTGGCCCCAGACGACCATCTCGCTTATGTCGGCAAGAGCGCCTTCGCGCATAAAGGCGGGATTCATGTAGCGGCGATGCGCCGTCATGTGGATAGCTACCAACATATTCGCCCTGAATGGGTGGGTAACGAGATGAGGGTCTTAATATCCGATTTATCCGGACGCGGAAATGTCCTGAGTAAAGCGGAGGAGATGGGGGTAAATGTTTCCACCGACGAGGCGGTCCAAGTTTTGGATGAAATAAAAGCTTTGGAGAATGCAGGCTACGCCTTTGAAGGTGCCGAAGCCTCTGTTGCGATACGCTTGCACCGTGCACGCCCAAGTTACACACCGCCTTTTTCGCTCATAGACTTCACTATCATTGTAGAAGATAGGCGGGGTAGGGGGCAGTTGTGCGAAGCGATGGTCAAGCTAGATGTAGATGGCGATATTATGCATACCGCCGCAGAAGGAAATGGGCCTGTCAACGCTTTGGACTTGGCTTTGAGAAAAGCTCTGCTCCCCAAATTCCCGCAATTAGCGGATATTCAATTGGTAGATTATAAAGTGCGAATTTTGGACGGTGTTAACGGCACAGCCGCGACAACGCGCGTCTTAATTGATTCGCATAATGGTATTAAACGTTGGAGCACTGTGGGGGCAGGTACAAACATCATTCAGGCGAGTTGGTTTGCGCTCATAGATAGTATTGAATATGGACTGCTGTTGGCGCACGAAGATAGCGCGCTCATCAGTCAGCTAAATGACGCTTAATTTTGCGATGGGGCGATAGATTTATCTGCGCTCATCTGTTTGAATAGGAAATGATGCATGAAAGCAACCATTGCGGTATTACCCGGAGATGGTATCGGGCCGGAGGTGATGGTTCACGCTATCGCCTTGATGGATAAGTTGGCTTCTCGTTATGACCATGAATTTATATATCAAGAAGGGCTTATCGGGGGAATCGCTATTGATGAAACAGGCGACGCCTACCCTGAGGAAACCCTGAAGCTTTGTGAGCAGTCTGACGCGATTTTGTTAGCCGCAGTGGGCGGCCCAAAGTGGTCTGACCCAACGGCTAAAGTGCGTCCCGAACAGGGCTTGCTGAAGATGCGAAAGCATTTTGAGCTTTTCGCGAATTTGCGCCCTGTTAAAGCCTATCCCGCTTTAGCCCAACATACCCCCTTGCGGCCGGATTTACTTGAAGGGGTGGATATGCTCTTTGTGCGGGAATTGACAGGTGGCCTTTATTTTGGTCCGCGCAAAGAATCTGATGGTCATGAAGCTTATGATACACTCATTTACAATGTAGATGAAATCGCTCGTGTAGCCCATGTCGCTTTTCGCGCGGCGCAAGGACGCCGTAAAAAGCTGACTTCTGTAGATAAGGCTAATGTGCTCGCTTCAATGCGGCTATGGCGTCAAATCGTGGATAAAGTTCATGATGATTACGCGGATGTGGCTTTGGATCATGTCTTAGTAGATGCTTGCACAATGCATTTAATAACGCGCCCCTCATCCTTCGATGTCATCCTTGCGGATAATATGTTTGGCGACATTTTAAGCGATGAGGCGTCTGTTCTAGCTGGCTCTTTGGGTATGTTGCCCTCTGCTTCGTTAGGGAATAGCACCTTCGGCCTCTATGAGCCTGTTCATGGGTCTGCACCAGATATTGCCGGGCAGGGCAAAGCAAATCCTATCGGTATGTTTTTGAGTGTGGCGATGTTGCTTCGTTACAGCTTGGGTTTAGAAGCAGAAGCCAAACGGGTTGAAGACGCTATAGAAATGGCGCTTAATCAAGGGGCGCGCACTGCAGACATCGCGCCTCGCGGGGGTGAATTCGTCAGCACAACAGAATTCGCGCAAACGGTCATCGCTAACCTTTAAGGGTTTGTGCTCAGGCCGGTATCGTCAGGCGATGGCGTGCCATCTGCGTCGGGACGGTGCCGGCCTCTTAGTTCATGAATGGCCAGCGCCGCTACCAAGTACAATAAGCGCCGCGCCGCAAAAGACATCGTATCCCACGAGATGGCGCGTAAACAACACATAGAGAGCGCTACATAATATTCCGCCCATTGATTGGGTATGAATAAGCATTCTGCCACGGTTTGGCGCAGATAACGGATGGCTTCAAGCGCTTGTTCGATTTCTGGGCTGGGCGCTTCGATTGTTGCTTCGGCGTTCAATTGGGCGATGAAAGTTAGCGCTCGGCGTGCGTCATCCCAACTCTCGCCAAAATATGGTAATAAAACATCGCTCAGTAGGCTGATTTCTAAAATAGCCCAATCGAATAGCGTATGTCCATCGCGCGTATGGGCGAAATCAACGAGGGATGGGCTTTCGTTAGGGCCGACAAGGATATTGCCCAAGTGCAAATCGCCATGGATAGTGCTCATTGTGGCATTGACATGATACTCATCGAGGACTTCCGCATAAGCGATGATAGGGTTGGGCAGACGTTCTTCCCCGAATGGGATGCGCTCCGATTCGATGTCAAAATCGGGTCCCAAACGGCGCGCGGCCCGCGTGAGTTGTTCGTCACGGGTTTTCCATACGCGCCCAACGATGCGCTCGACCACCTCGCCCCGAAAATAGGTATCTTGATTGAAGTCAATATTGCGGATTTCTATCTTAAAAGCGTTGGCGGATTCTGCGGATTGGCCAAATCCCAATTGAATGGCACTGCGTTCTCTATCCACTTTTTTAACGATGAAATTTTCGATGACGACTAAATCTCCATATTCGATTTCTTTTAGCTTCGACCGTTTGATGGGAAATCGGAGGATATGGGCATCATTCGGTATGGTATCCGTCGTCGTTAACTCCAATGTGAAGATGGGCGGGAGCATCCAATCATATTCACGCCACACCTCAAAGCGGTATTCGCGACTTTGCCCCCACCACGTTTTGCCAAAGGTGGGGTGGAGTTTTTCGGCAATCCACTGCCCCATTTTACGCGCGCCCCAGATGGGTAATAAGCTTCGTAAGTCGTGGTAAACGCCGTCTTCATCGGCCATGAGGGTATACTTAATCCCCGCGAGGTCCGATACATCCGGCGCAGTCGTTTTGTCTTCCAGGCGCGCTGTTAATGGCGGGAGCTTGCCTTTGACATACGATTCATAGCGTCGCGCTTCTTCCAAGATGGCGTCGGTATCGCCGATTTTGACGACGACGGGTGTATCTTCACGACGGTCAGCATGGATGGGGGTTACGATGAGAATAATGGCTGAGGTATACCCACCTTTTAACTGATTTTCAACCCGAATTTGGGGATAATCTTGGAACATCCGCCGCAAAATGAACAGTTGGTCTTTAGTTAACCCCATGTTCATATCGAAATGCGGCCCAAAGTCTATTTTTACGAAAGATTGCAGATTGGTTTTGCCAGCTTCTTTGTGGCGTGCTAATTCTTTCAGCTTTTCTAAATCTAATCCCAGCGCCTGTAATAAACGAGTTGGGACATTATCGCCCTCTTCCAAAATGGCGATGAGTATATCGCGTTCAACAATGGACTTGCGACCTTGTTCTAAAGCAATTTCTCCAGCGATGCCCAAAACGACATCGGCGCGTGGCGTATTAGGGATGCCCGCCCACAAGCGATGTTTGCCGCCTTTGCTAACTTTGCGCCGCAGGGCGTCAATGACATACTCAGGTGTAAGTCCATGTTCTTCTAGAATACTCGCGGCGAGGCCACCCTTTATCTCTAGAAGGGCGATGAATAAATGCTCAACGCCTAAATAAAAGTGGCGCATCCGATACGCTTCTTGTCGGGCACCGATAAGAATATCTTTAAGCGCAATATTCGACATGGTTTATGCCTCTGTTGGTTGAATGCGTAGCCATGTGCGCCCGATGCGAAAAGGTTGATTTTCGACAATCGGGACAATGCCGCGAATACGAACATCTTCAAAAAAATCATCTGGGTTTTCGGTGAAAGAACCATTGGTGCTATCGCAATCTTCCAGCCACCAACGCGCATCTTTCCAGTGAATTTTTGCATGAAAACGCGATACGAATGTGTCGTTACGCAGGCATATGTCATTTTCATCGCGGCGTCCAATGGTGATGGTCCAGCGCTCATCGGTGATTTTGCCGTCTCCGTTCTCTGAATCTAGAGATAGCAATGCGCCGTCTTCAACGCCGCTTAAGAGCATGATATTTAGTCGGTGTCCCAAAGTTATTTCCTTTGTTACTAAATATAATTTTGAGTTCGCTAACTATAAATGATTATGGCGCGTTTTTTGGGATACACAACAGAAAAACCGCCAAACGGCGGTTTAATCACAGCTTTGGAGGATTTAAGCCATAGGTTCTAAGAGCAGATGAGGGTCCTTTTCGCGATATAAACGCTCTACACGCCCGCTTAATTGATTCAATTGGTCTTCGATACGTTCATGCCCGCGGTCAATTTGATAGGCATTTTCGATGATAGATTCGCCTTTTGCGCCGAGCGCCGCTAGTAGGATGGCCGCACCTGCGCGGATGCTCGGCGCTTGGACATGTGCCGCTTTCAATTGTGGCACCCCTTTGATGATACAAACATTGTTTTGGCTGATGAGAATATCCGCCCCCATTTGAATGAGTCCATCAGCAAAATCATAACGGTTTTCAAAGATGCGTTCGCGGATATAACTCGTCCCATTGGCGATGGTGGATAAAGAGGAGATACAGGGTTGTAAGTCGGTAGGGAAGCCCGGATGGGGATGCGTCGTAATATTGATGGGAGACAAACGGGTGTCCGCGTTACGGCGGACGCGCAACGTGCTATTATCAACGTGAATATCTACCCCCATTTGTTCGAGCTTGGCGATGACAAGCCTCAGATGGGTTGGGTCAGTATCGTGAATGGCGACATCGCCCCCTGTGATAGCCGCGGCCATCATCAATGCCCCGACGACTAGACGATCTGGAATCGGTTGGTACTCGATAGCTCGCAGAGATTTCACGCCGCGTATCATCAGCGTTGGCGTGCCTAAGCCTTCTATTTTAGCCCCCATTTGAATTAAAAAGCGTCCGAAGTCGAGCACTTCCGGCTCTACAGACGCATTTTCGATGATGGTTTCTCCTTCGGCCAGCGCCGCGCCCATCATTAAATTTTCGGTGCCGGTGTGGCTCGGTATATCTAGATAGAGCATTGTGCCTTGTAAGCGCTTTTGGTTGAGCTGAATCACTGTTGTGCCATCATCTAAATAACGGACATCCGCCCCCAACCGCGCGAAGCCGCGATGGTGAAAATCAATTTTGCGCGTCCCAATATCGCATCCACCGCTACCGGGTAGTTCCACATAACCTAAACGGGTGAGTAAGGCGCCCAAAAATAAAACTGACCCGCGCATCTTTTGCGTCAAATCCGGCGGCAGATGTCCGTTGTGCACATTGCTGGCGTCAATGATTGTGGTACGGGTTTGCGGGTCATACTCTACAATCGCCCCTGTGGCGCGCATTAAATCAAAGGTGATACGCACATCTTCAATATCGGGTACGCCGAGCAAAGTGGTATGCCCATGAGGGACGGTGAGCGCGGCGGCGAGCATCGGCAAAACCGCGTTTTTCGACCGTTGTGCCGTAATTTCACCATACAGCGGGGTTCCCCCTTGTATTTTGAGCGCTGATTTGCCCATATTGTTTATTTCTCCTGTTGTTGGCTTTTCCAAAGTGTGTCTGATTGTTCGCTAAATTACAAGGCTTAGCCTGTGGGTTGTTCCCTTATCAGTGGGCAAACGCAGGCTTGCCAGCGGCTGAAAAGCGTGTTATATTGGCTGGCATTAACAACTGAACAACTTTTGTAACTCATCCAGACGCGGTGTAGGGAACGGCCTGATGATACCGCGGGCAACCCCCATGTAGGCAGTGGGAAGGTGCCAAGTCCGAGGAGATAGACTCTGCAGATGAGGGTAAGCGCTCCATGTTATGGGGCGCTAGTAGCAGACTTTGCCAAAGTCTTTTTTGTTGCTAACGCATACCCGCAATGCTTGAGTTTTTAACAGGCTTGCGGGTTTTTTATTTTCGGAATCTATGGGAGGTAGGTATGGCGCGCAATCCCCACAACGAACGTATGCAATCTTCGTGTCGGCCCAACACGCTTTCGGTACACGGCGGCGTGAAGCGCGGCAAAGCGTATGGCGCGCTGACGACACCGATTGTGCAAACCGCAACGTATACGTTCGCCAATACAGCGGAACTCATCGCTTTTATGGAGCAAAAGACGTGGGGTGATGGAAATGACCGTGAAGAATATGGTCGCTATGGTAATCCAACGATTCATGCGGTGGAGCAACGCCTCGCCGCTTTAGAAGGCGCTGAAGATGCCGTCCTTTTTGCCTCTGGCATGAACGCTGTTACCTCTCTTTTGTTGACCGTTTTACCCGCCAATGCCCATATCGTCATGACCGATGATTGCTACCGACGCACGCGGCAATTTTGCCTGACCTTTTTAGCGCGTTTTGGCATCGAAACAACAGTAGTGCCAGTTGGGGATTACGACGCTCTGGAAGCCGCTATCATCCCGCGCCGCACGCGCTTCATCCTTTCAGAAACGCCTACAAATCCTTATTTGCGCGTCGCCGACCTAGAACGTATAGCCGCTTTAGGCCGCAAGTATCGCGCATTAACATTGATAGATGCCACTTTTGCTACTCCTATCAATTTGCGCCCGATTGAATGGGGCATTGATTTTGTTTTACATAGCGCTACTAAATATCTGAGCGGACATAATGACATCTTGGCCGGCGTTATCGCTGGTAGAAGCGACCGCATCCGAGCGCTGAAGGATGCGCGCGGCGTTTTGGGTGGCATAAGCGACCCACACGTTGCTTACTTGTTGGAAAGGGGCATCAAAACATTGGCTTTGCGCGTTCATCAACAAAATGAGACCGCTTTACGAGTCGCGCAATTTTTAGAAGCGCATCCATCTATCGAGCGGGTATGGTATCCGGGATTGCCTTCTCATCCCGACTTCGTCTTAGCTAGCAAGCAATTGTCGGGCTATGGCGGCGTGGTGAGTTTTGAAGTAAAGGGCGATTTGAACGCGACGAGCGCGTTCATTGATAAATTGCAGATTCCTTATATCGCTCCTAGCCTCGGTGGCGTCGAGAGCCTCATTGAGCAACCCGCTTTGATGAGCTACTACGAGAAAACCACAGAAGAACGGCTGGCCTTGGGGATTAAAGATAATTTGGTGCGTTTTGCCGTTGGGATTGAAGATACTGATGACATCATCGCTGATTTGGCGCAGGCTCTTGATGGACTTGCTAAACGCCCAACGCCAATGCTGGATTACTTAGAAAATATATGGGAGGAACGTTTTCGCATCTAGCTAATTTTGTATTGCGATTTGGTTTGTGAGCAAGCGTGTCTATATCCCAAATTTGGGATATAGACATGAATTTGTTTAATAAATGATATAAATTTGTTTGTGTTTGGGATAAATTTGGGATAAATTTTACTCCGCTAGGCTCAACATGGTTTCTGCTTCACCCAAAACGCGCACAATATCTTCAACAGTGGGCGGTGTATGCAACATGACGTTAGGGAAAGCCGCTTTGATGTCGGGTAGTTGATTGTTGTGATAGCCGATGGTGGCGTCTGGGTCTTTTAGGACGTGGCCGGTGAGCACACCGACGACACTTTCGTTTGGTTTAATAACGCCTAGCTCTACAAGTTTGCGCGCGCCCGCTAACGCGCAAGCAGAAGCGGGTTCGCATCCAATCCCTGATTTGTCCACTAAGGCTTTAGCATCCATGATTTGTTGGTCGCTGACCATTTCAACAACGCCATTCGTCCATTCTAAGGTTCGGATGGCTTTTTGGCGGTTGACGGGGTTGCCAATTTTGATGGCCGTAGCAATTGTTTCGGCTTTAATGGGTTGAAATTCTTTCAAGCCGGAATGGATATAGCGATAAAGGGGATTTGCGCCTTCCGCTTGGATGATAGCGATGCGTGGCATTTTAGCAATTAGCCCCAAAGTGAATAGCTCGTAAAGGGCTTTGCCAAAAGCTGAGCTATTGCCTAAATTGCCACCGGGCACAATAATCCAGTCGGGGGCTTGCCAGCGCAATTGTTGTATTAACTCAAAAATGATGGATTTTTGCCCCTCTAAACGGAAAGGGTTAACCGAGTTAAGTACATAAATACCTAATCTCTCGGATACGGCGCGCACCAATTCTAAATTGCGGTCGAAGTCTGCATCAATCTGCAAGCAAATAGCCCCATAGGCAATCCCTTGGGCGAGCTTGCCCATAGCAATTTGTTTGTTCTGTAGAAAAATAATGCCTTTAAGTCCAGCGAACGCCGCATAAGACGCCAAAGAAGCCGAGGTATTGCCCGTAGATGCACACGCCACCCGTTGCATCCCCAGAACGCGCGCTTGGGTGACTCCGCCCGTCATGCCGCGATCTTTGAAAGAACCGGTTGGATTTTCGCCTTCATGCTTGAGATGAAGTTGTGCCACCCCAACCCAACGCGCTAGATGCGGTACGGGGTAAAGGTTCGTGTTGCCCTCTGGACGGCTGACGATTAGGTTATCGGCGACTTGGGGGTAAATAAGCTCTTTGAAGCGCCAAACCCCGCTATTATATGGCGGTTGCAGACTGCCTAGGCGCGCATCAAATATCTCGCGGGTGACCTTTTGGCGGAGCGTTTCTAAATCGTGTTGGACATCGAGCAAGCCGCCACAGGTGTTACAATTATAGATGAGCTGGTCAATTGGGTATTGCCGTCCGCAATCCATACATTGTAGTATGCTTAGCATCGCGTATTCCTCACCCGCGCTGTTCTTAAATGCTGAGCAAGGATAACGAGTTTTTATGTCAAATACCAGTGTGGAGGCTTTTGCCCCAGCGAGCATGGGCAATGTGGGCATTGGCTTCGATATATTGGGGTTGGCCTTCCAAGAACCCGGCGATAGGGTAATCGCTGAGCTGAGTGAAGATATAGGCGTCACTATCGCGCAAATTTATGGTGATGAAGGGCAACTGCCACGTCAAGCCGAAAAGAATACGGCGGGAGTTGCGGTTATATCCTATCTAAAATATATCCGCGCTGAGGTTGGTATTCGTCTGACGATTTACAAGGGATTGCCATTAGCGAGCGGCTTAGGCAGTAGCGCAGCGAGCGCTGTAGCCGCCGTGGTGGCGGCCAACGCCCTTTTAGGTGATGCCTTGCCGCGTCGGGAACTTTTGCCAGCTTGTTTAGAAGGTGAAGCTCTTGTTAGCGGGTATCATGCGGATAATATCGGCCCCAGCTTGTTAGGGGGAATCACGCTTATAACAGGCACACAACCTTCTCAAATACACCAATTGCCGGTGCCTCATGGGATGCATTTTGCGTTGGTCACTCCCCATGTGGCCGTTCCCACAGCACAAGCGCGGGCTGTTTTACCCCAGACCATCCCCTTAAAAACCTTTATTCGGCAAAGTGGACACGTTGCATTGATGATTGATGCCTTGTATCGTGATGATTTAGCCGCAGTGGCGGCCGCGATGGAAGCAGATAGTATCATTGAGCCAGCTCGCGCTCATCTGATGCCTTTGTTAGAAGAAGCGCGCGCCTGCGCTAAACGGGCTGGCGCGATGGCCTTAGTGATTAGCGGCGCAGGACCCACGCTATGCGCCGTTTGTGACGATAGACAGACTAGCCAACGAGTGGCAAATGCCCTACAAGCATTATATGACGAGGCACAAATCGGCGCTGATGTCCGCACGACGTGTGTTTGTGAAAAAGGGGCGCGAGTTGTATAGTTGATTTGCAAGTGGGGGACAATAACGCAGTTTGTGAAATTCTTGACAATGTATACCCCGCTTTCTATACTCTTACACAAGATGTTTTGAGAAAAGAGTTTCATTATGGCTGAAATAATCAAAAATTATATCGGCGGACATTGGGTAGAGGCGCAATCCGGCCGCACCTTTCCTACTCTGAATCCTGCAACCGAGGAAGTCATCGCAGAAGCTGTTGCTAGCGATAAAGAAGATGTTGCTAAAGCTGTCGCCGCCGCTAAAGAAGCCTATATGAAGTGGCGTTTGACCCCCGCTCCGCGTCGTGGTGAGATTCTCTTTCGTTTGGCCCACATTTTAACGGAACGTAAAGAAGAACTCGCGCGTTTGATGACGATGGAAATGGGCAAAATATTGGCGGAAACCCGCGGCGACGTTCAGGAAGCCATAGACATGGCCTATTATATGGGCGGAGAAGGTCGCCGTTTGAGTGGTTACACAGCGCCTGTAGAAATGCCCAACAAATTTGGCATGGCTATACGCGATTCTGTGGGTGTTGTTGGTCTTATAACGCCATGGAACTTTCCTGTCGCTGTGCCAAGTTGGAAGATTCTACCGGCATTAATCGCTGGAAATGCGATTGTCTGGAAGCCGGGTGAAGATACCCCAGCGACTTCGGCGATGTTTGTTCAAGCCTTTGCGGATGCTGGCCTGCCGCCTGGTGTGTTGAATTTAGTGCTTGGAGCGGGTCAGACTGGCGCGTATCTAGTAGAACATCCTGATGTTCGTATCATCTCCTTCACAGGTTCGACGCAAACGGGTATTGGTGTCTACACCAAAGCGGCTTCGCTCGGCAAAAAAGTAACGCTGGAGATGGGTGGTAAAAACGCCATCATCGTTCTAGATGACGCTAACCTTGACCTCGCTGTTGAGGCTATTACATGGAGCGCTTATGGCACCACTGGCCAACGTTGTACAGCAACTAGCCGTTTAATTGTCCAAAGGGGAATTAAAGCGGCCCTATTGGAGCGGTTGATACAAAAAGCGAAAAGTATCAAAATAGGCAATGGGTTAGAAGCGGATGTCAACATGGGGCCGCTTGTTAATCAAAAAGCGCTCGATAAAGTGGCTTCGTATATGGAAGTGGCCAAGACGGATGGCGTCAATATTTTGATTGGTGGCGGACGTGCCCCCCTAGACAAAGGATTTTTCTTCCAGCCAACTTTGTTTGATGGTGTGCGTCCCGATATGCGCGTCGCTCAGGAGGAGATTTTCGGCCCCGTATTATCCGTCATCGAGGTGGATTCCTTAGAGCAAGCTATCGAGGTCAATAACGGGGTTGCTTACGGTTTGTCTAGCAGTATCTTCACCGAAAATGTTAATGCCGCATTCCGCGCTATTCGCGACCTCACAACCGGTATTGTCTATATTAACCACGGGACAACGGGCGCAGAAATCCAATTTCCCTTCGGTGGCACGCGCGGCACAGGTAATGGAATGCGAGAAGCAGGGCAGGCGGCTTTAGACTCTTTTACCGAGTGGAAATCCGTTTATGTGGATTATAGCGGGCGTCTACAACGTGCCCAGATTGATACAGAAGCTATCCTGAGCGAACAAAATTGATTATATAGATGAACACGGATTAAGAACGGATGTAAACCGTAGCGATTTTATCGAAATTCTGGTTCTTTTGCGGTAAGCTATAAGTGATGACTAAACATTTGCTCTATTGGGATGCTTCTTATGAAATTGCGCTGGCGCTACGTAACGCGCATCCAGTCGCCAATTTAGATGATGTTGGCTTAGAGCAGTTGTATCGGTGGATTATTGCTTTGCCGAACTTTGCTGATGACCCTCAATTAGCTAACGAGGGCATCTTACTCGATATTTTACGCGAATGGTACGAGGAGAGCGGAATCTAGATGGACCTAAAATTGCAAGAACTACAAGAGACCGAATTCCCAATTCCGGTGGAATTACAAGACAATGTGGCCATCACAAGTCTGAGCAAACTTTATAATTGGGGACGCCGCAATTCGATGTGGCCGCTCTTATTTGGTTTGGCTTGTTGCGCTATCGAAATGATTGCCACCGCATCATCACGTTTTGACTTTTCGCGCTTTGGGATGGAAGTAATGCGCGCTACCCCTCGTCAGGCCGATTTGATGATTGTCTCTGGCACAGTCACCAAGAAAATGGTCGTCCCCATCGTGCGGCTATACAACCAAATGCCCGAACCCAAATACGTCATGGCGATGGGGGCTTGCGCTAGCGGTGGCGGGCCATTCAAAGAGGGGTACAATGTGGTATCTGGCATAGATACCTATTTGCCCGTAGATGTGTATGTCCCCGGCTGTCCGCCCACCCCGCAAGCGCTCTTGTATGGTTTAATCGCCCTGCAGAAAAAGATTGATGGGCAATCGTTGGCCAACATGGATGACATCCCGTGGTATGGCGTTGGCCCCTCTGACCCGACACCAGTACCCATTCTTGGGCCAGACATCATTGACCCGCGTCAGATGGATATGATACGCCGCCAAACAGAATTGACCGCTCTTGGCGATGGCAACAGCAAACCCGGTGCGCGTAGTTTGCCTTCAGTGACGGCTTTAACTGCAAGCGGGGCCGGCAAAGATGCCGCCGCCGCTAAAAAAGATGACCCCAAATCAAAAGCGATACCGGCGGGGCGCAAGAATAGCCAAATTAGCGAAGAAGAACGCAAACGTAGCCGCGAAGCTGCCTTGGCACGCAAAGCCGCTCGCGCCGCCAAGCGCTAGATAACTAAGGAACGATTCGATGGCAGAAATGGTACATACTCCCGAACATTTGAAAAGCGGAACAATTGAGGAAGCAATTGCTTATCTAAAAGAATCTTTCCCCAATGCCGTTTCTGATGATACCCGCGAGGGCTTCACAGGGGTTATCGTAGATAAAGATAAGCTCTTGGATGTCGCTTCGGTCATCAAGAATGCGCTAGGGTTTGACTACTTATCTAGCGCAACCGCCGTAGATTACCTAAATTGTGAAGGTATTGATGACCATCTTGAGATGGTTTATCACGCCTATCGCACTACGGGCGGCGGCGCTTTAGTTTTCAAAGCTCAAACCGACCGCGATAATGCGGTTATTCCTTCCCTAACGCCTATCTGGCGTGGTGCCGATTTCCAAGAGCGCGAAGCGTGGGATTTGTACGGCATTCGCTTTCCGGGGCATCATAATTTAAGGCGCATTTTGATGTGGGATGGCTTCAATGGGCATCCTATGCGGAAGGATTGGAAGGAACCCTACTACGAGGAGGAAAACAAACCCTTCGGTAGCCGTTGGCCAGAAGGGCATGTTCACCGCGCCGAGGAGCGTAATATCTACGGAAGCAATGTCCAATACCCGGCGGACTTCGATTTAGCGCGTTTATCCGACGTTTCCGAAGCCGAGAATTACCAAGGCTTTGGCATGGGCGTAGATGTCACCAAACTCAATAGCGACGAGGAAATCCCGACCGATAAGCTGGTGGTTAACATCGGGCCGCATCATCCTAGCACCCATGGCGTTTTCCGCATGATTGTAGAACTCGATGGCGAAACCATCTTGAATTTAGAACCGGTGATGGGGTACTTGCACCGCAATCACGAGAAAATCGGCGAACGCAATACCTATTTGCACAATATCCCTTTCACTGACCGCTTGGATTACATATCCAGCATGGGCAATAACCATGGGTATGTGCTCGCTGTGGAGCATTTACTAAGCCTTGGCGCTCGTTATACGCCGCCCACGTACCGCACCGAAGTTGTGCGCGTCTTGATGGTGGAACTCAGCCGCATTGTTAACCATCTATGGGCGATAGGCTTTTGGCTGAACGATTTGGGCGCTTTCTTCACGCCTGTACTTTACTTCATCCAAGAGCGGGAACGCATCCTAGATTTCTTTGAAGCGGTCGCGGGTAGCCGTATGATGTGCAATTACATGCGTTTTGGCGGCGTCTTTGCGGATTTGCCAGAGCGCTTGCGGAGTGTGGCTAATCTCCAGAACGATAAAATCCGCGATTATAATACCATGCAATTCTTGACCGAAATGATTAATGAGCGTATCCCGCGCACCATTGATGAATTGGAAGAATTGCTATCTGAGAATGAAATCTTGCGCGAGCGCTCGATTGGGGTTGGCTATTTGTCTGCGGAAGATGCGATTAATTTTAGCGCGGCTGGACCTTTGCTTCGCGGTAGTGGCGTGCCTTATGATGTGCGCCGCGCGGACCCTTATAGCATCTATCCAGAGTTAGATTTTGATGTGGCTGTAGAGACAGCAGGCGACATGTACGCGCGTTATCTCGTGCGCGTCAAAGAGATGCGCGAGAGCGTCCGCATCCTCAAGCAAATTTTACCACGATTGGAATATACCAAAGGCGAAAGCGTCTTGTCAGAGGTGGCTTATTCGGCGCGTGTGCCCCTAGGTGAAGCGTATGGGCGTGTCGAAAATGGCAAAGGCGAGCTTGGCTATTATGTGGTATCTGCAGGCGACAAAAAAGCGACCGCCAACCCGTGGCGTTACCATGTGCGCGCTCCAAGTTTCATCAATCTCACTCCATTAGGTCACATGAGCATTGGGCATAAAGTCGCTGATATTGTCGCTATTTTGGGTAGCATTGATATTGTATTGGGCGAGACCGACCGCTAGTGTGGTTTGTCCACACCGATAGAACGAGGAGACTTATGTACGGTTCAGGCATTGCCAAAGGATTGTGGTTAACCTTTCGGCATTTCATTCAAACTTATGTGGATGATTTTCGCTATGGGTTGCGAAAATATTCTGCCAGCATAGATAACTTCGCCATTCGTCAAGGTACGCAAGCCGCAGGCGCCTTTACGGTGCAATACCCCGATGAGAAAGTGGCTGTGCCAGAACGATTTCGTTTTGTGCCCTTTTTGGTGGTAGAAGATGACGACCACCCCGACCGTCCGGGTAAAGACTGGTGCACAAGTTGCGGTATTTGCGCTAAAGTGTGCCCGCCACAGTGCATTTGGATTGTTCGGAGCAATGACCCTGTGACGGGTCGCCCTGTGCCAGAGCCGCAAGCTTTTTTCATTGATACGGATATTTGCATGAATTGCGGCCTCTGCGCGGAGTATTGCCCATTCGATGCTATTAAGATGGATCATGACTATGAGTTGGCTAGCTTTGACCGCACCACCTATCATATCCACGATAAGGAGCGCCTCTCTAAACCATTAAGCTACTGGAATAAAATTGCCCCAACTCGCGCTTATGAAGAAGCGGTAGCGCGGGGTGGGTGGGACCATAAAGATGTTCTGAAAGAGGCGCGCAAGAGCGGCAAAGCTAAAGAGGCCGTAGAAGATAGCGGGCCGTTGCCAAGTTACGAGGAAACCCGCTTGCAACGTCGTGAAATTATTGCGATGCGCGCCGCGCAAGCAGAAGCCGCTAAACATACAGAGGCGGTCGCCGCAGATGAAGATGATGGTAACAGCGCTAAGCCTAAAGCGTCTGCCAAGTCAGAGGGCGGGAAATTGGACTTCGGAGATGAGGAAACCCGCGCCAAACGGCGCGAGGCCGCCCTCGCCCGCAAAGCCGCTCGCGCCGCGAAACGTAGCGGCGGCTGAAAAACTGTGTTAAATGATGAAGAAGCCCGGTTTATGCCGGGTTTTTTTATTGTCGCCTTATTTATGTTTAATTTAGCCGCATTAACTTAAACATATAAAATGAGGATAGCAAGGCTAAAGCAATGCGTGGCGTCAAAAAACAACACTTGCCTCAAAAGGTTTGCTTGGTTTGTGGGAAGCCTTTTACGTGGCGCAAGAAATGGGCCAAAAATTGGCAAGATGTGAAATATTGCAGTCAAGCATGCCGCCAGAATAGGAGAGCGTATGTCACAAAACATGCGCCGTGATTTTGCGAATCGCGCGGACTTGCTCGATTATCTGCGCCAACAATTTCCCCGCGCCGCTCAAGAAAACCCCAACGCTAGCGAAATCATAGGCGGTTATTCACAAGCGGAAAGACTGAAAAAACAGATAAACCCCATGCGTTATGAAAAGACGCGCAACTATCTCAGCGGCGCTGTCACCCGTCTATCTCCCTATATCCGCCACGGAGTCCTTTCCCTAGCTGAATTAAGACGCTATGCGTTAGCTTTGGTGGAGCATTCCCGCTATGCAGAAAAATTCATCAATGAGCTGGCGTGGCGCAATTATTGGCAACTGATTTATAAGGCGATAGGGGAGGCCATTTGGCGAGACCAAGAACCTTATAAAACGGGATACTCAGCAGAATTATATGCTGATACTTTGCCGAATGATATTCGTCATGGTACGACAGGGCTTGCGTGTATAGATGCTTTTAGCCACCAATTGAGCGCGACGGGTTATCTACATAATCATGCCCGCATGTGGCTAGCATCCTACATTGTGCATTTTCGACGTGTGCGCTGGCAGGCGGGCGCCCGATGGTTTTTAGAGCACCTGTTGGATGGCGACCCCGCTAGCAATAATTTATCTTGGCAATGGGTGGCGAGCACTTTTAGCCATAAGCCGTATTTTTTCAATCGTGAAAACCTAGAACGCTATACAAATGGCGTTTATTGCCGTTCGTGCCCCTTATATGGGCGTTGCACTTTTGAAGGCTCTTATGAAGCTATCGAAAAACGCCTTTTCCCGAATATGAAACCGAGACCAAAATGACCACATCTACGATTGTTTGGGTACATGGAGATTGTTTGAGTCCTCATAATCCCGCATTGCAAAAAGCGCCCTCTGCGCCTTCTATCTTCGTTTGGGATGATGCGTTATTAGAGGAGTGGCGAATTAGCTTTAAGCGCATTGTCTTCATCTATGAATGTTTATTAGAATTGCCCGTCATCATCCGCCGTGGCGTTGTGGTTGACATTTTGTCCGATTTCATCAGAGAGCATGGGGCGACACATCTATTGACCACCGATAGCCCTAGCCCACGTTTTCATCATATTTTGCGTTCTCTTTCTCGGCAGATGCCCCAGTTACACATCGAGATTTTGCCTATCGAAGATTTTGTTGTTTATCGGGGAAAAACTGATTTGAAACGCTTTTCCCGTTATTGGCAAGCCATTAGAGAACATGCCCTCCGTTCTTGAGCGCTACTCATATAAGAAATATATTTAATCACCCATGTTTGAGGGGAACTTTACCCCCAAGTGGGTTATACTTGTGGTGAAGTGTTATTCGTGAGTCGTTGAGGATGAATATGACTTTAACAGAGCAATTGATGGCCGCTTTAAGGACGGTCATTGAACCAGAATTACATAAGGATATTGTTTCCTTGAATATGGTGCGCGACCTGAATGTTGAAGGTGATGTAGCGCGTTTTACTATTGTTTTGACGACGCCGGCTTGCCCGTTAAAAGATGTCTTCATCAAATTATGTCAAGAGGCCATCATTGGCAAAGTTCCCGGTATTGCGCGTTTGGATATAAAATGGGATTCCCAAGTACCAACTGATGCGCGCCTAAGGGGGCAAATGGATGTCCCCATGCGGAGTATCATTGCTGTGGCCAGCGGTAAGGGCGGCGTGGGCAAGAGCACTGTATCAACCAATTTGGCGGTCTCTTTGGCAGAAGCTGGGGCTAAGGTGGGGTTGATAGATGCCGATATTTTGAATCCGAATGTACCCAATATGGTTGGGCTAGGGGTTGGACGGCCACCGGTAGCCAACAACAAGATGCAACCCTTGGAAGTTTACGGCATTAAAGTGATGAGCACCGGCTTTTTAACGCCGCCAGATAAACCAATGATTATGCGCGGCCCTATGCTCCATAGCGCGATACGCCAATTTTTTACTGATGTTGAATGGGGCATGTTAGATTATATGATTGTAGATTTGCCGCCCGGTACAGGTGATGCCCCGCTATCGTTGGCGCAGTCCTTTCCTTTGACGGGCGCGATTATCGTTACACAGCCTCAAGATGTCGCTGTCGCCGACGCTTTGCGTTCTGCGGCCATGTTCGAGACGCTCAACGTCCCTATTTTAGGGATTGTTGAAAATATGGCGGGTGAATTTTTTGGCGTTGGTGGTGGCGAAAAACTTGCCCAAGAACGCGGATTGGTCTTTCTAGGGCGTATTCCCTTAGCTACGAATGTGCGCGTAGGTGGCGATGAAGGACGGCCCGTCTCTATTCATGATGTGGATAGCGAAGCAGGGCAGGCATTTCGTAAATTAGCCCAGACCGTAGCGGCCCGAGTGAGCGTGGTTTTGTTGGAATCTGCGGATGTGATACCACTGAATATCATCGGCTAATTGATAGATGGGCGGGCGTCTAGCGCTCGCCCATCTTTAATCGTCTAGTCCAATGACTTGGATGTCGTCGCTACTACCCACCGGGTTGTAACGACCGATGAGGAGCCAGAATAGAAAACCGCCCAACAAGCCGATAAAAAACGCTAGCCAAGATTCAGCATGGATGTCGCGTAAAAAGGCATTGTAACGGACAGCCAAGAGAATGAGGATGAGGACGAGATAACTATAGCGTTTGTATTTTTTCTCGGTTCGTTGTATGAAAATCCACAATAATGTGAAAACCAACGCTAGGGGGAAAACATAACTCCAATCCATCTTTGTAAACCCTATCTACTATTGTCAGATGATAATATAATTTGAACACCGTCTCGTTTAAGAGGCCGTGAGATTATCATCAACAGTTATGGTATAATGCCCATATTCTGTCAAGAGGAGCAAAGTATGCTTGATATTAACGTAGTTGGGCGCGATAACGTGACGCTCATTGAAGCTAGTGGCCGCATTGATAGCATGAACGCCAATCAGTTAGGCGAGGCGCTATCCCAAGCTGTAGACGCCGGACACTTATATCTCGTGCTCGACCTAAGCCAAGTGGAGTATATGAGTAGTGCTGGCCTGCGCGAGATTGTTTCTTCGCTGAAAAAAGCTAAACGAGCCTCAGGCGATTTACGGATTGCTGAACCCTCTGACCGCGTGCGTGAGATTTTAGAAATGGCAGGATTGGACACCATTTTCCAGATTTATGCTACTGTGGGCGAAGCGCTCGGCAGTTATTAAACGCTTACGCCAACAGAGATTGAATGGGTCAATCATGGACGGGCGGGAGCGTCGTTTAGTCATCAAAGGAATACTAGAACAAGTTCGTGTGGCGTGCGAGTTTATCGCTGAGGTCGCGCGAGATGTTGGGTTTGATGATGATGGTGTTTATCATTGTGTGCTTAGCGTAGAAGAAATTTGTACGAACATCGTCGAACATGGGTATGAATTTAAGGGCGATGATAAAGTAATCGAGATTGTGTGTCGTCCACAACCCGATGGGTTACTCATCACCATTAGCGATGAAGCCCCAGCATTTAACCCGTTAGAGCGCGACGACCCCGACCCCAATGTGCCCTTATGGGAGCGTCAAGGGGGAGGCTGGGGGATTTATTTTGTGCGTCAATACATGAATTATGTTGGGTATCGTTACGATAATCAACGTAATCATCTCATCCTTCAAAAGCACTTCACTTAAAAAGTTTATTGAGAGCGCCAAGCATTAATATCATCGAGATTCACTTGGGCGGGGCTGGGCGGCAGGTAATTGCCTTCACATGCTTGCGCTGTGATTGGTAAATCATTCCGCGCGTTGATGAGCGCCGCTTCTGGGCTGAAATAGTTCCACGCCGCGCGAGAAATTTCCTCAACGATTGGCCATAATTTTTCATAATCTTGGAACTCTGTTTGTTCCCACAAAAAGACAGAGATAACATAGTTGCGCCCATTGCTAGGGAAAACAACACCGGCATCACCTACAGTGTCGAAAACCCAGCCATTTTTATGGGAAATACGGGTATTGGGTGGTAATCCGCCTTGTAGCAAGCGCAGTAAATCATTAGCGCTCATTAGTTCTAGCATTTGGCGGCATTCTCGTTGGGTGATTTCTCCATTAGGATATGCTGTCGCCAATCCTGAATTGAATTGAGCGCAGTCGTATATGAGATTGAAGAGGGTGCCCAAGTCTTCGGCGGTCGTTTGATTGAAGGGGTCTGGGTTTGTGTTGAAATTAGGATTGGGGTTCGTAGCGGGCGCCGGTATAGACCCTAATTGCTGGCCTTCGATGCCTAAGAAGAAAGGCGCGGTGATGTAGGTATTACGCGCGCCTAAGTATTGCGCCGTTTGGGTTACACTGGCGATGCCGCGGAAAAGGTCGTTACCGCCGATAATTTGCATAATCAAATTTGAAGACGAGTTATTGCTACATAGTAATGAGTTGGCCATCAGCCACGCTTCTTCCGGCGATGGGGTAAAGGTTAACGTGCGGTAAAAATCTATGAGGATAGGTACTTTCATTGTGCTTGCCGCAGAAAACGCCACATCGCCATTGATGTTAATTTCTTCTCCTGTTTGCAAATCCAAAATGAAGATAGAAGCGACTGTCGTTTGCCCATCATAGATGAACCCGCGAGAATCTAGATAAGCGATGATGAGGTCTTGAAGCGTTTCTAAACTGGGATTTGGCGCCGCTACGCTTGTCACGGGCAATATCACACTTCGATTATTGGCATCTTTCAACGCGGTATCAATCATTTGAAGGGCGGCTTCGATGTCGAGCGCATAGCCCGCCGTTCCGGGGAAAGTGGTTAGCGTTAGGGTATCGTAGCCCGCTGGGCCGGGGGGATTATCATAGCGATTAGCAATATCCTGCAGGAAATTGCGGAGCAGGTTTGTTTGATAATTCGCTATCAAAGGCACATTATATTCTTGAATAGCTTCTTGACCCAAAAGATAATTAATGAAGCGTTGCCAAAAGCCGTTATCTCGCTCGCTGACCGATTCCGCTTCTGCTAACATCGCGGCGCTAGAGGGGCGAAACCCAACTGTGTCAGGGTTGAGGATGATGGGAGAGTCGTTGTAATACAGCGTGATAGGCTGAGCTAGAGCCTGTTCCCATTTGGCGACAGCATCCCTTTGGGATAGGCCGCTGACATCCACACCGGCGACGGTTAGCCCACTTTGCAAGGCATCTTCGCGTTGGCTAAACGTCACTAGCTCAAAGATGAATAGCCCAATAGCGGCCAATATAAACAGCACCGATAGGGGGAATAAAGCTTGTAAGCGATTCCCACGGCGCTTGTTTGTGCCTAGAGAACCTTTGGCTACAGACATGGCTTCAACCTCTGGATAGTCGCTTCAGCTTGAATGATAGCTTGATGGTGGAATGGGTAAATACGGGGCAGATTAGCCGTATTGTACCAATGATAATCCAGTAATTCATTGCTCAAGGCGCCAACCTCTCCGCTATAAGCGCATAAGTAAGCGATGTTCAGATGATTAGGCGCTTCAACACTCGTTAACACAATCCAAAGTGGTTCAATCACTAATTCCAGCTCTTCTTGAAACTCTCTTTTTATCGCTTCTTCTGGAGATTCTACACGCCCTACCCAGCCTCCGGGCAAGCCCCAAGGGTGACGATGGAAGACATGCTTGGCGAGCAGGA
Source organism: Anaerolineaceae bacterium (assembly GCA_037441665.1). GTDB lineage: Bacteria > Chloroflexota > Anaerolineae > Aggregatilineales > Phototrophicaceae > JBBIRQ01. Next base: position 165,002 of record JBBIRQ010000003.1, read on the forward strand.
CTTCGCCCTTCGTGTTAAAAACAACACCTACAACCCCAACAGTATAACGCGCTTGTAATAACCGATAGAAAAAGTGCGGTATCACGATGAGATAAGGCGCTTTGTGGATGATTTGCGCTAAACGATGTCGTAGGCGTGTCGTTAGGTGCGTCATGTCATGTTCACTCTATTTCTTTGGCGACAGTCTAGCCGAGTGATAAGGCGGCGTCAACCAGCAGTTCTCTGACACACCTTTAATCTTTCTCATACGTTCGCTGATGCGCTAGCCGCAAACGTTTTTGTTTTGTTATGCTATACTTATTTACAAAGTCGCTTTCGCTCAGTTTGGGGTGTTTCCTTGTCTGTATCTCCTTTTAACTTCCTCAATTTGTTCGTAGAGTCGCCGGGCGATCTCTTTTATTTTTTGATTATCATCATCCTCAGCCAAGTGAGCGTTTTCATGGCTTTAGGGCATCGCGCCCGCGTCAGCAATAATCGCTTAGTGGGGCGCTATGCCGCCGCTTCGTTGGCGATTGTTTTCGCTTGGTTGTTGCTGTTGTTGGGCGCTTTGGTGACGTTGACCACCACACGGCAACCCAACGCGATTTTGCCCCCTCTAGAACGTTTGACCAATACCTTGACGCTCATCATCAGCGGCTGGGTTTTTTTGACTGACGACCATCAGCGATGGAGGCGCCTACCCGGCTGGTTTGCTGGTCTGTTGGTCTTGATATGCTTGGTAGGCTATGGGTATACCGCTACGGAATGGTATGGTTTAGCAGGGCGCGCCGATTTTAACCTGAGCCTTTATGGTTTGGCGTGGACTTTTTTGCCGTTGGTTTTCTGTGGTTTAGGCGCTCTTTTGACCATCTTATATTATCGCTATATCACTGATGCTCCTTTGAAGTTGGTTTTTTTCGCCCTTTTAGGTGTTGGGCACGCAGTCGCTCTATACCAAATTGACCAGAACATGCTATTTGGCGATTATGCGGGGGCGTTGCGTTTGGCGTTTTTGTCCGGTATGACGATTTTGCCTATCGTCATCTATCGCCTGATTATTCGTCAATTATCCTCTGTAGGTTTATCCCAATCGCCTTTGGGCCAGATGAAGACCAGTTCGCTCACGGAATCGGCGCCTCAGCCATCGCCCATCGAAAGGCAGTCGGTACAGTTATTGAAATCGTTGGGGATAATGCTGGAGACGACCAACCCTTCTGCTATCCCAGAACAGGTTGTCTTCGCGGCTCTAGAGGCCTTGCGCGCGGATGTGGGCGCGATTTTGCGCTTGCAAGATGCTAACTATGCAGATATGACGGCCGCCTATGATAAAGCCCGCGCTCGTAAGTTAACGGGTATGTCGTTGAATCTCAGCGACCAGCCGACTTTAGTTAACGCCATTGAAAGACAGACGCAACGCCCTTTGTTCCCCGACCGCAACGCTGAAGAGCTGAATGATTTGTATACGCGACTCGATGTAGAGCAGCTAGGGCCGGCTTATTTTCAGCCGTTGGTTCATATGGGGCAACTCGTTGGCGTTTTGGTTATCGGCACCCCTTATTCGGGGCGCGAATTGCTCCCTAGCGAACTCGAACTGTTAAAAGGCATTAGCGTAATGGCAAGTAGTCTCATCGCGATGAGTTATGCCGCCCAAGATGAGCGCATCATGGCGGAAGAACGCGCGATACAAGCGATGATTGCCGGCGTATCGCCAGATGAAATTGAGCCAAGTGAAGTTGTCTCTAGTCGTCAAGAGCTAGAAGCTAGCTTGCAACTCGCTCGTGAACAAATTGCACAGCTTAGCCGACAAGTTATGGAATTGAAGTTGCAACTCGATGATGAGCGCACCCGTTTGACATCGCTTTTGGGTGATGAAGTAGCAGAGATGAGCATTTCTCAGCGCATAGCGGCGCTCAATAGTGAACACGAACGCTTGCGTAATGAACGGGACCGTTTGTTAAAGCGGGTGCAAGAAGCAGAGGCGGCGTTCGCCAGTGCAACAGGCACCCCAACCGATAGTATGATGCAGACGTTGATTGAATCATTGCGGCAAGAGCGCGAGTCGTTGGCGGCAGAGCGCGACCGACTCCAGAACGAATTAGACGATTTGCGCGCGCGCGATAAAACAGTCGTCGTTGGCGATGTACAAACGATGCTAGCGCGCATGGCCGCTGAGCGCGCGCGTCTAGAGGCTGAACGCAATCAACTGAGCGATAAATTATCCGCTATCCAAAATCAACTAAAAGAAGTGGGTATTGAAGAAGACGTCCTAGGACTTGCGCGCTTAATCGGGCAATTAAATGAACAGCGCGCTGAGTTGGCGGAGCGGGTGGAAAAGCTCAAGCGGGAACGCGATATTTTGCGCGTGGAACGCAAACTGAGCGCCGACTCGCCCGCTCGCCAAACCGATTTGGAGACGCGGATACAGGCTTTGCAGGCGGAACTCAAGCATTTGGCCGCCGACCGAGAGGCGGCTGTGAAATTGGCAGAAAAAGCGCGACAAGAACGCGATGATTTGCAATCTAAGCTAGACGGTGTTAAACAACATCGGGCGCGTTTGTTATCGCAAGTGGCGGGCATAGAAATAGAACTCAATGAGATGCGCCAAGAGATTATCCAGCTCAAAGCCACACAACAGCTTCTGATGGATGAGCGCAATGAACTAGCTAGCACGCGCGACCGCCTGACTGCAGAGCTACGCGCCCTAGAGACAGAGCGCAACCAGTTGATAGCGCGCGCCGAAGGCGACCGCAAGCGAATTCAAGAGATGGGGGAAGCAGGGGTCGGCTCTTTGACCCAAATGATTAATGACATCACCGCACAACGCGACCAACTAGCGCGAGAGCTTAACGAAGTCAAGGCGACCCTTGCTGAAACACAAAAACAACTTGAACGGATGCAAATTAGCCAAGCCCTAGAAAAGCATCCGAATGATTTAGAAACCTACCAACCGCAAAACCCCGATTTATTGATGGGCTTGGTGCAGGAATTGCGAACGCCCATGACTTCTATAGCGGGGTATATAGATTTATTGCTCGGCGAATCGGCGGGTATTTTGGGCGAAATGCAACGGCAGTTTCTGCAAAGGGTGTCGGCCAATATCAGCCGTCTAGCGACGATGATTGATGATTTAGTGCATATCACGGAATTGGATACGGGTAAATTCCGTCTAGAGCGTGAGCCTATTGATGTATTGACCCTTATAGATGATGCCGTGACCAACGCCTCTAATCAATTCCGCGAAAAAGGATTGAAGGTTAACCTTAAGGTGGAAGATGATTTACCGCTATTGCCAGCAGACCGCGACGCTTTGGGGCAAATTATCGGGCAATTGTTGACGAATGCCTACTTGGTTTCGCCCGCAAATTCAGAGCTATCTATCTCGGCGATGCGTAGCCGCGCCGTTTTATCGCCGCACGCAGACCCGCCTATAGCGACCGATTGCATTATCATTTCGGTTTCTGACAAGGGGGGTGGTATTATGCCAGAAGATATTCCGCGCGTGTTCGCACGGAAATACAAAGCCGAGAATCCGCTTATCGCGGGATTAGGCGATACAGGCGTCGGACTTTCCATCGCTAAAGCATTGACAGAAGCGCATCATGGCAAATTATGGGTGGAGACAAACCCCGGTGTAGGGAGCATTTTTAACGTGGCTTTACCCCTTGAAGCTGTGTCAGAGGTAAAGGAGGACTAACAGTTTTATGCGCCGCGACTTTGGGAATGAAATTGTTGTCGCTATCGCCGCTGTAGCCATTGTGGCTTTTGCGCTGGCATTCGCTATTTTATTGGCAATCTCTAGCGGCGTTGACACCAGCCCTCAAAATGTTGCGGATAGTAACGTTGAACTAGAAACCCCTACGGAGACTTTAGAGATAGATAATCCCCCGCCTTCAGAAACTCTAGAAGAACCGCTCGCTACGCCCACCGCGACGCAAACCCAAACGACTGTTCCGACGCCTACAAATACGAATACCCCGACACGAACGCCAACCACTGAGAAGGCATTTACCGCTACCCCGCGGGGACGCTTAGCCACTCCGACCCCAACAGCCACGATGACCATTGCTCCCACCAATACAGCGCGAGTCAAGATAGCTTCGCCAACCGTTCAGCCTGCAACGGACCAGCCAACAGCAACCTTCACGCCTTCGCCATCACCTTCTTCAACATTCACTGCGACGCCTATAGCGACATGGACAGTATCACCTACCGCGTCTGCGACGGCTTCTCCCACGTTGACGCCGACGGCCACCGTTACGCCTACTCTTGAGCCATGTACGCGACCGCAAGGGTGGGTAGATTATGTCGTTCAATCGGGCGATACCTTGTACGCCATTGCCCAAGCGGTTCAATATCCGCTGGCGGATATACGAGATGTCAACTGTTTACAAGCGGCTGATGGCTTGATAACCGGGCAAGTTGTGTTTGTGCCCTCCCAACCGATTCAAGCGGTGGCCACCATGGCGCCTGCCGTATTATCGCCGCAACGGCGAGTTGCGGCTGAAGGGTGTGTGAATGGGCGTGTGCAAATTGTCGTCCCACTCTCTTTACAACAGCTGAGGGGGATTATCACGGTGGTGGGAACGGCGAATGACGAACAAATGGTTAAATATCAATTATCTGTTCGCCCTGATGCTGTAGCGACCTATGAGCTATACAATGTCGGTACAGATGTGGTGCAAAATGGGGTTTTAGGAGCATTGAACACTGAGTTATTCGATAATGGGCTTCATTGGATACGCTTAGCGCTTTATGATGCTCAAGAGCGCGAAATTGCCGCTTGTGTGGTGCCAGTCTTTTTTACAGATTAACCGTCGAAAAACAAAACTATCTCCGCTACACTGTTTTATCTTAATGATGCCAATTTGCGGAGCGGCTTATGACCACACCCGAAATGAAACCCCCAAAAACAGGTATTATCGGCCGTCTTATCCAATTTTTCTTATCCGTTTTGGTGCCGCTCATTTTAATTATCGCTGTTACATGGTCTGTGTGGCGTTTAGTTACGGCACTAGGGGGGCAGTGGGAGGTTTACAATCGCCTTGACCAGCGCGCATCCGCTTATCGAGAGACCGCTACAGCCATCGCGCCTACAGTTGCCGCGGTCACAGATGACTTTCACAATTTAAGTTATGCGCGCCGCCTCCAATCGGGGCGTTCCGAACAGCCGCAAGGACACGCTCAAGTATTTGTGACGAATACGCCCCTCGCTACAGATGCGCCTATCGCTAGCGCTACGCCGCCCCCTTCGGGAACTATTGTCTTGCCGACGCCACTGTTTCCAGAAGACCCCCGCCCGGATTTGGTAGATGTGACCGCTATCCCAACGCGGGTACCCCTCGTCCCGCGCGATTACAATTTGGTGAATATCATCCTTTTAGGTGGGGATGATGAGTTAGTCACTGATGGTTCTTTTCGCACGGATACCATGGTTGTCGTCTCTATCAACCTCGATACGGGGACAGTAGCGATGTTGAGTTTGCCGCGTGATATTTTTGTGTATATACCTAGCGGCACAATGCAACGCTTGAATACGGCTTTTGCTATTGGGGAGCAAATCGGATGGACAGGTGGCGGTTTTGGGTTATTAAGGCAGACCCTTTTATATAACTTCGGCATCAACGTTCATTATTATGCCCGCGTTAATTTTTCGGGTTTTGAGCAGATTATTGATACTTTGGGCGGGGTAGATGTCGCTGTAGATTGCGCTTATGAAGATTATTACCCTGTTGAGGATTTTGACATCAGCCGACCGATAGAGGAGAATTATACTTTACGGGTTTTGCCCGTGGGTTATTATACGCTCAATGGTTTTGATGCCTTGTGGTATGCGCGCACTCGGCGCGTCGCTGATGATTTTGACCGTGGCCGTCGCCAACAGCAAATCTTGAGGGCCATTTTCCGAAAAGCGCTTGATAGTGGTCAAATTGCTAATTTGCCAACGCTTTGGGGGCAGTTAACTTCGATTGTGGAAACGGACCTCACGTTACAAGATATATTGCCCCTCATACCCATTGGCTTAAATTTGGATGTCGGAGAAATCGAAAACTATACTTTTATCCGCACCTATCATACTACACCGTGGCAGACACCATCTGGTGACTTCGTTCAACTGCCGAATTATGAGCCGATTGCTGATTTGATGTTCGACTTTTACCATCCACCGACTTCTAGCCGCATCGCTTTATCGGGGCGGACGATTGCCATTTATAACGGTACTGATAACCCCAATTGGGACATCATCGCCGCTGAACGCTTGCGTTGGGAAGGGATGAATGCAATCGCTATGGGGCCGGCAGAAGAAAAAGTGGCTGATACCCGCTTGGTTGATTTAACGGGCGAAGATAAAGGAAGCCCAGTGCCCAGCATTCAACGCTTTTTGAATATTCGCCCCGACCAAGTAGAAGTTCAGCCCAACCCGAACCGCCAGTATGATTATGTAGTGGTCATCGGCGCAAACTATAACTCGTGCACTTATGGCGTTGTGCCTGTGGGCGGTAGTTAAAAAACGAAGTAGTGATAAGTAAAAAGCCCGCTGAAGAAGCGGGCTTTTTGCGTTAGTCAGTCAGTTGGTGTAATTGGGTGGCCAGTAAAAAGCGCGGTGTCGGGCTGTCGGATGATTCTAAAATTTGGCGGGCTTGCAATTCTTGTAAGATGCTACGCGCATCCTCGAAAGATAGCCCAAAAATATCGTGTAATGGGCCAATCCCCAACCAACCGAGATAAGATGCCAAGGCTTGCGCTTGCTGAAGAATATTCAATGAATGCCCATTGGGCGTTGGTTTAGCGACAATATCCGCTAAGGCGCGGGTTGCCCGCGCGAGGATTTCTGCGCTGGGCTTAGCGGGCACAGGTGGCGCTGGGTCTACCGCTTTGGCTTCTGGAATCGGTTTGAGAATGTCGGTGACGCCTGTCATCGAGGTGGAGGTTTTTAGCCCTTCTTCAAACCGTCTTTTGGATGCTTCTTGCCAATAACTTACGGCCCGTTGTACCTCTTGGTTGGAAATCGCGCAGAGTTCAACAGGTGTGATACTAGCGTCGCCATCAACAACAAAGCCATCTATAAAACGCAAGAGCGAAGGGTGGAAGTTTTCTAGATTATCGCCAATGTCGCCGGCTACCGCGCGCATGATGACTTTAACGCGGATAGATTCGGCAATTTCCGAAGGGATATGCTCGTCAGCTTGTTCTGCCGCACTAATGATGAGGTGAATACCGGTATTTGCTCCGTGTGTTACCAACTCCATGACGGCGGGCGCCCATTTATCTTTTGCATTTTGCCATGTCGGGTCAGATACAGCATCTATGACGAGGATGATGCGCGGGAATTCTGTTTTACCCTGTTCACGCAATTGTTGATTGTATTCATCTATAGAAATGGCGCCGGCTTCTTCTATCATTTGTTGGCGTCGCTGAATTTCTTTGATGAGACCATCTAGCAACCGTTGGGCGTCATCTATTTGTGCTAGCAAGCGGCCGAGCGCGTGGGGTGTGCTGACGAAATCGCGGTAAGCGTCGCTATTAGGACCCATTAAAGCGATGCGTAATTCGCCGGGCGTGTTCAAAAGCATGAGCGTTAACAATGTGCCGCGGATGAAATGCTGTTTGGCTTTGTTACTACCGATGACCAGCAGATGTTTTAGTTCGACAATATCGCGGACAAGTAATTGTTGCTCTAAAGTGATGCCCAAAGTAAAAGCGAGCGTAGATTCATAATTGCGGAAATTGCTCCGAACTAGCAGACGGCGAAGGCTTTGCGGACGGTGTTCTTCAGTGCGTAATAGGATACCTACGGCCTCGGCAGTATCTTGGAGTTGTGGCAAAAACCCCAACATCCAATCTTTGTGTCTTTCTGCAATCTGCCCAATACTCCGACGTAATTCAGCCGATGTCACCTGCCGTCGGTTGCCGAGTCTGCCAATTGTTTCTGGTCGGGCCACATACAAGGTGTATGATGGCATCGAGCGCACATTGACGATGCGCGCGGGTGTATCTAGGTCGGCTAACTCTTGTTGGATGGTTAACATCCGTTCGCGAATTGAGCCATCACCGCCGGGTGGCGCCGCCCCTTGGTCAAGAATATCAGCAATAGACGGAGTAAGCCAATTCGAGCTATCCATGCGGCTAAAAATCTGGGGCATGGTTTTTCCTCCGCGGTTGTTAACGATTTATGCTACATTGTATCGGTTTTATCACATTTCGGGCAAATTGACGGTTTGAATTGGGTATGCTAGTCTATCAAAACACATACATTCTATCAGGAGGATATAAGATGGCGGGTTGGTTGCGGTGGATAGCTATTGGGTCTATGCTTTTGCTCAGCGCTTGCGCCATTAATGATGTACCACCAAGCCCCGCTTCGGCATTGCCGATTATCGCCACCCCTTTGACAGGCGCTGAGGAGTTGCGTTTAGAGGGTAGTTGCCAACAAGACCCCGCTTTGTTGGAAGCGTGGCTGGGCGCGACTTTGAGCGCGCGCGAAAATTTTATGCCTATCCTTGATGCAATCGTTGGCCAACCCGCTGATGGTGTGCGTTATGAATTAATCCGCGTTAATCTCATGCGCGATACTATCGCCGCTTTGGTGGCGCCGGACTGCACCCAGCAAGCGCATCGCCTTTTTGTGGAAGCGCTCGATATTGCCGAAGTCGCTTTTCAAGCCTACTTAGATGACCCCACACGCAATCTTCAGGGAGATTTAGTCAATATCCGTTCTCGTATGAATACAGTTATCCAGATTCAAGAAGATTTGCTCATCAATGCTCTAACGACGCCTGCGCCCTGAGCGGTTTTAATCGCGGGCTGTTGGGTCGAAAGCGTCACGTATGCCATCGCCGATGATGTATAAGCACAACACAGTGAGAAAAATCAGAAAACCCGGCCAAAAGACGAGATGGGGGCCATAAGTGTAAAACGTTTGCGCTTGTGTGAGCATGTTCCCCCATGTCGGCGTCGGCGGTTTGACGCCTACACCCAAGAAACTTAAGCCCGCTTCAACAAGTATGAGAATCCCTATCGTGATAGCCAGATTGATGACTACGGTAGAAATGAGATTGGGGAAGATGTGGAAAGCCATAATCCGAAAGTTAGATGCTCCTAGGGCGCGCGCGCTGGTGATGTAATCCCGATTTTTGATAGATAGTGTTTCTCCCCTGACTAGACGGGTCGTACCCGTCCACCCTAAAAATCCCAAGACAATGATGAGGGTTTCTGCCCCCGGTGATAATACCGCGGCGATGATGAGCACAATAAAGAAGAAAGGGATTGAATCAATCGTTGTCACGAGCCAGATAATGAAATCATCCACCCAGCCCCCGTAATAACCGGTGATGATGCCTAAGGTAACGCCAATAACTAAAGAAACAATCGCAGAAATGAAGGCGATACCCAGAGAAACGCGCCCTGCATAAAGTAGCCGCGTCAGATGGTCGCGTCCGAGGTCATCTGTTCCCAAGAGATGGCCGGGTGCGCCGACGGGCAAATAGGGGGGAGCAGATGTATCGGTGGGGGTAGTATGTAAAATATTTTGGCTAATAACAGGGGCGAGTAATGATAACAATGCTAAAGTGAACAAAATGATGATAGCCAGCATACTCAGGCGGTCGCGTTTGAGGCGGATGAGCGCCGTTTTGAAAAGGGATTGGCTAGCTTTAGCGGTGTTATCATTGGGAGCATTCAGTTGGGCAACGGATGTTTGTGTCGCCATAGCGAACTCCTAATTGAATCGGATACGCGGGTCAATGAGCGCTAACAAAATGTCTGTTAAAATATTGCCAAGGATAGTAGCGATAGCGGCGAAGATAACGGTGGCCATAACAAGTGGATAGTCTTGTTGCGTGACCGCTAATACTGATGTGCGCCCGATGCCTGGCCACGCGAAAATGGTTTCGGTAATTGCTGAGCCGCCTAAAATGCCTGTGATAGCCGGACCCAAGAAAACCGCGATAGGTATTAGGGCATTACGGGCGCCGTGTTTGAACCAAATCATCCTTTGGGTTAAGCCTTTGGCGCTAGCGGTACGCATGTAATCTTGATGCACCACATCGAGCATCGAGGCGCGCATAAAGCGCGAAAAGCCCGCGATGCCACCTGTGGCAATGACAAATGTAGGCAATATCAAATACTCCAAACGCTGGAAAAGCGGCGGGCATCCACCAACAAGGATCGTTGGAGAACAACGCCCCCCCATCGGTAGCACGGGTTTACCGTCTGCTCCCGGCAGAGCTTGGAATAACGGGGCTAAAATACTATCACTACGTGCGATACCGCTAATCCATTCTGGCAAAAAGCGCCCGACTAAAAGTAATAACAACAGGCCTAGCCAGAAAATGGGCAAAGCATTAAAGATGACAGCGGCAACTCGCGTGAAATTATCGAATAGGCTACCTTTCCAGACGGCGGCTAAAATACCAACGGGTAAGCCTATCATGAGTCCGACTAGTAAGGATGCTAAGCCTAATTCAAGCGTCGCCGGGATGCGCTCTCCGATGATTTCGAGAACAGGACGCCTTCCCTGAAAGAAAGAATTGCCAAAATCGCCCCGCAAAATCCCTTTGCGTGTCCCCGGTGGTAATGGCTCTAAAATCGGGTGGCCATTTTCATCACGTACAATGGCGCTAGCGCGGTCGCGTTTGTAGCCCAGCAAAGGTATTAATACGGCGCCATCGCTGATGCCATCGCTATCGCTATCCCAGCGCATCCAATCGTCGCCAATCAACCAACGTAAATATTGGACGTAGATAGGGTCATTAACACCCATGCGTTCTGCCAGTGCTTCGCGTTCTTGTGGGGTGATGTTGGGGGCAAACGTGAGCGCCGCTACCGGGCCACCGGGCGCGGCTAACATCAGCATATAGCTAAGAAGCGTGATGCCAAACAGGGTGGGAATCGCTTGCACTAAGCGGCGTATCGTATATTTCAACATAAGCCGAACCTCATTCACCAGACTTACGTTTTGGCGATTATAAGTCTCCCTCACTCAAAAGGCCAATTGAGTGAGGGAGAAGAGGATACGTTAAATTTTATTCAGAGGTATTCACAGACCATACATCAACGTTCCAACGTGGGGCGGATGCGAAGGGGTCGAATCCCTCTACTGTCGAGCGGGCGGCGTAAAGACCATTGCGCGCCCACAAGAAAATATAAGGGGTTTCGTCTTGGGCAATTTCTTGCATACGCCAATACAGCTCTCTACGCGCGTCTTGGTCGCAACCCGGCAAAGAGCGAGCTTGGGCATTTAACTGCACAAATTCTGGGTTGTACCAAGACATATCGTTAGAGCCGCCACCGACGACGTCGCCCGCGGGTGTGAAAATTTGGGTTTGGTCGGGTCGGTCGGGGTAGCCATTTTGCCAACCTGCGACAACAGAATCAAAGGTTTGGGTATCTAGTATGTCAATCATGGTGAAGAACTCTAGCGTTTGGATTTCAGCTTTGACGCCAATAGAACTCCACGCTTCTTGTGCCAGTGTAATGACTGCTGTGCGCCGCGCGTTTTCCTCATTGGTGATGAGATTGAAGCGCATCTCGGTACCATCGGGCGCTGTGCTGCAACCTTGGCAGACGCGCACACTAGAGGGGTCGTTGGGGTCAGAATTGACCCAGCCGGCCGCATCGAGTAATTCTTTTGCTTTTTCGAGGTCGTAGGGGCGCGGTTCTAATTCTGTATGATAAGCCCAAGAAGATGGCACAAGCATGGCGGGAATGCGTGTAACTTCGCCAAAAGCGGCCCGCTCGCCGATAGCGTCAATATCTAACGCATAGTTCAACGCTTGGCGAACTTCTTTGCCGACCATACGCCACCCGCTTTCACTGGTGGCATCCGGAACAAGCCCGCCGAAAATCGGATGGATGCCTTGGTCTTGATAATTCCCGTTTTCGTCGAGGCCATTACGTGGGTTGGTGGGGTCGGCCAGATTGAACATCAAATAATCCCAAGAATTCCCCGGATAGCGGAACACTTGAACTTCGCCGCGCTCCTCTGCCGCGTAAATATCCACACGGCGCGATTCCTGCGGGCCATCAATGAAGTTGATTTCTCCTGCGAGGAAGCGCTCTACATTGACCGTCAAATCGGGCACATTGAGGATGACATAACCCGTCGGGTTCACATAGCCAAGCGTTGCGTCTACATAAGTTTGGTCAGCCAGTAGGGTGATGGCCTCGCCCGCGCGCAATTCGCCAAATTTGAAAGGCCCTTGAGAAGGTGTCATCGTGCGCCCGTAATCAGAATTGGGTAAATCGGCGAAATTAGCTGGTGCGACGTGAGACGGATAAGGCGCTAACAAAATACTGGCATCTTGCAGGGCATCGCAATTTGGCTCTGAAAAGACGACGCGGATAGTGAATTGGTCTAGCTTTTCTACACTTGTGACCGAATCGAGCGCAAAGGCTAAGGGGCTTTCTATTTGTCCGCTTGCGATGGCATTATAAGCGTACATGACATCGTCGGCATCTATTAAATCGCCATCGTTCCAAAACATATCTTGACGCAGATAGAACGTATAAGTCTGCCCATCTTCTGATACATCCCATGTGGAGACGATAGCGCCCGATTGGTTGGGTTCAAAGGAGGCCGTCACAGGGTTGACGCCGATGAAGGCGGGCAAGGCTAATGCTTGTATAAAGGCTGTTGTCGCATCGCTAGACAAGAGCGGGTCTAGCGTCGTTGGGTCGCCACCGGATGTGCCTTCGATGATGATGCCACCTTGGCCCCCGACCCCTTCTTGAGCGCTTATCGGTATTGCCCAGGCGGTGATCGAAAGCGCTAGTAATAGTAAAAACTTAAATAATCGTTTCATGCCAAGCTCCTTAAAAACATAACGAGGGATTAGATATTTTGTCGCGCCGCTATCTATAGATTTACCATAGCCTCTTAGCTGACCCTATATCCAATTATGGCCAAGGCCAGCTGTCCGATAAATGAACATGGGCGCTCGCTGGAGCGCCCATGTCGAGAAGGCTATACCCATTGTAGCTATTTGCGGGCGTCTAGCGTTGGGTCGAAAGCATCGCGGATGCCGTCGCCGATGACATACAGACACAAGACGGTTATCGTGATGAGGAAGCCGGGCGGGAAGATGAGATGCGGACCTTTGCGGAAGAACGTTTGGGCTTCTGTGAGCATGTTGCCCCATGTGGGGGTAGGTGGTTTGACACCTAGACCTAAAAAGCTGAGCGCTGATTCCGTCAGGATGAGCGCGCCAATATCTATCGCTAGGTTGATGACGATGATAGAGATGAGATTGGGCAAGATGTGCCGCCACATAATACGCCAAGCGCTTCCACCGACTGCGCGAGCGCCAATCACATATTCACGTTCGCGGATGGACAAGGTTTCGCCACGCACCAAGCGGGTTGTTCCCGTCCAGCCTAGCAACCCTAAGATGAGGATGAGTGCTAAGGGCCCCGGACGTAGAATAGACGCCACAATTAACAGCAAAAATAGCGAAGGGATAGATGTTAATGTGGTGATAAACCAATTCACCAAATCATCTACAATACCGCCCATATATCCTGTGATAATCCCTAAGGTGACGCCGATGAAAAGGGATAAAAAGGCGGATAGAAAAGCAATCATCAACGAAAATTGTCCACCATAAAGCAAGCGTATAAATTGGTCACGGCCTAAGTCATCCGTGCCCAAAATGTGCCCTTCTGTTCCGATGGGTAAAAAGCGTCCGCTGGTGTTGATTTCCACAGCGGTGATGCCCAACGCGCGTTCGATAAGCGGAGCGGAGAAAGAGGCGATAGCTAGCACCGCGACCACAAACAGCGCGATGAGCGTTAATTTGTCGCGGCGCAGACGCCAAAGGGCCAATTGCAATAGAGAACGACTGACAATCTCTTCGTTTTCTTTTAATTCAATCCGTGCAATCGTTGATTGAGTGGCCATACTTATCACCTCAATTTAGCTAAAACGAATGCGCGGGTCTATGAGCGCATACAGAATATCGGATAAGATGAACCCTAAAATGGTGGCGATAGAGCCAATGACTGTTAATGCCATGACCACAGGGAAATCTTGTCTGAAGACGGCTTGAATGCCTAGTTGGCCCATACCGGGCCAAGAAAATATCTGCTCTGTGATGACTGCGCCGCCTAGTAAGCCTGTTAGGGCAGGGCCAAGGAAAGTGGCAATTGGGATAAGCGCATTGCGCGCGGCATGTTTGAACCAAATGGTACGGTCATTCAACCCTTTAGAGCGCGCGGTGCGGATATAATCTTGGTTAGCGACTTCGAGTAAGGAAGCGCGCATAAAACGCGAGAAGCCGGCGATACCACCGACGGCCAAAACAAATGTCGGCAAAATCATATGGTCAATACGTTCATAAATAGGGGGGCATACCCCGGTTAAAGATGTTGGGCAACGATTACCAGATGGGAAAATCTTAAACGGTTGCCCAAAGCTTAAGGTCAGAAGCAATAAAAGCCCCAACCAAAAGATAGGTACAGCGTTAAACAACACAGCCATCACCCGCGTGAAGTTATCGAATAATCCCCCACGCCACACTGCCGCTAAAATGCCAATTGTCACACCGCCAAAAAGACCAATGGTTAAGGATGCGATGCCTAACTCTAATGTGGGCAAGACGCGCTCGCCAATTAAGCTCAAGGTGCTACGGCTGGGCGTGATGAGCGAATTACCAAAGTCACCGCGCAAAATGCCGTATTTATTTCCCGGTGTTTCGGGTTCACCATCACCGTCACGGTCGAACATGCGCCAATCGTTGCCTATCAACCAAGTGAGATATTTGATAGGGAGTGGGTCGAATGCGCCAAAACGTTCTGCGATGATGCGGCGTTGCGTTGGGCTGAGCTTGGGGTCGTTAACCACGAGACTTTCGGGGCCGCCGGGTGCCGCATCCATCAAGATAAAAGAGATAATCGTAATGCCAAACAGTGTAGGTATCGCTTGGATAAGGCGGCGCACAATATACTTAAACATGTTTTACCATTCCACTTGCTATATACCGACCTGACGATTTATAAGGGCGCTCTCTCTATGATACAGAGAGAGCGCCTTTTAATCCGTATGTGCTAGATGTCGCTAAACAGTGCCCGAACTAGTCAGCACGAATAGACCATGCGTCAATGTTCCAGATGGGTTGTGCTGGGAGCGGACCCCAATTTTCAACATTAGCTTGTGCCGCGTATAGGCCAGATTGGCTGAAGAGCCAGACGTAAGGCAGGTCTTGTTGGATGATGGCCTGCGCTTCGCGGTAGAGGGCGGCGCGTTCGTTGATGTCGCAACCGGGGACAGTCTTCGCTTCGCGTTGGAGACGGTCGAATTCGGGGTTGTTGTAGGAGACGTTGTTGCTACCCGAACCGACAACGTCGGAGGAAGCGGCGAAGAGTTGTTCTTGGTCGGGGTCATCCGGGAAGCCATTGCGCCAACCGAGGATGAAGGCATCGAAGGTTTGGGCATCCATGATTTCCAGAACGGTATTGAAGTCTAGCGGGTTGAAGTCAACGGCGACACCGATTTGCGCGAGTTGTTGCTGGATGATTTGGGCGGTGGTTTCGCGGCGGCTGTTGCCTTGGTTGGTAATCAGCTCGAAGCGGAATTCCGTGCCATCTTCAGCATACAGAGCGCCTTGGGCGATGCGCGGTGTGGCGGGGTTGCCATCATGATCTACGAAGCCAGCTTCATCCAAGAGAGCGGCCGCGCGTTCGGGGTCGTAGGGGAAGGGTTCGAGTTCATCATTGTAGCCTGGAGCAGTGGGGAACAGCGACGAGACCATACGTTGACCTTCACCGAAGACCGCCGCTTCCATGATAGCATCTACATCAATGCCATAAGCGATGGCTTGGCGGACGCGTGGGTCACCGAAGAAGGGGTGATGACCTTGGTCAATGGGGTTGCCGTTTTCATCCAAACCATTTTGTGGGTTGGTCGGGTCAGCGAAGTTGAGCGCGAGGTAATCCCACGTGTTGCCGACCCATTCGTAGATTTGAATATCGCCAGCTTCAGCCGCGGCGCGCACATCATCGCGACGGTCGAGCGGGACGAATTCTAATGTGGTCAATTCACCGGCGAGGAATTGTTCAACCTGAACGGTTTGGTCCGCAACCAGCTTTTGGATGTAGCCTTCAGGGCTGATATAGCCGAGGATGGTATCGCTGGCGGGATAATCGGGGTTGAAGACGAGGCTCGCTTGTTCGGGTGTCAACGCGCCAAATTGGAAGGGGCCAGAAGTCACGGTGGGGTTCAGGTTGTAATCCGCCGCGAGCAATTCGGCGCCAACGGGCGGCAGAACATGGGACGGAACAGCGCTGAACGCCGCGTTGCCCAAGGCCGTGCAGTCGTTGACATTGAAGGTGATGACCAAAGTTTGTGGATCCGGAGCCTCGACACTATCAATAGTGGAGAGGGTGAAGGACAACGGCGATTCCACAGTCGGGTCGGCAAGCGCTTGATAGTAGTACAAGAAATCCGCCGATGTGATGGGGGTGCCATCCGTCCAGAACCAATCGTCCCGCAACGTGAAGGTGTAGGTTAGCCCATCTTCAGAAACGGTGTAGCTGGCGGCAACAGCGCCCGGAACACCCGCGGCGATAGACGCGGTCTCTTGGTCAATGCCGAGTAGACCGGGCATCATCAAGCCAATCAGACGTGAACAAACGGTATCTAAGCAATAAATGGGATTTAAGGTAGAGGCGCCGCTACTACCGAAAGTGGAATCAATGATGATACCACCTTCGCCCTCTTGCGCGGCGGTTGGGACAATCATCATTCCCAAAAGGACGATGAGAATCCCAATGACGAGGATTTTGGAAAGCTTTACCATGCTTCACTCCTTGAAATAAACAGAATTTTACTAAACGCTTTCGCGCCGCCCACAAAAAATTGTAGCGTATGCAACACACTTTTACAAATATTTAAAATACAAAAAAGTGATTTGAGCGGTTTTTGCTATTTATGACAAAATTGACTTCACCATGCGCTTATGTTACGCTTGGGATGGAACTAAAAGGCAAATCAATGGGGAAATTATCCATGAGTATGACTAAAGAAGAAGGCCTACGGGAGATACTGCGTTCGGTTGTGGATCCCGAAATTGGGATGAATATTGTCGAATTAGGGCTTATCCGCGATATTGATATTAGCGACGAACGGGCGCATATCGTGATGATTATGACAACGCCTTTTTGCCCCTATGCCCCTCAGTTATTGGAGCAGACGCGCCGCACCGCCCAAGATTATTTAGGGGTGCCGACGACTATCGAAATGGGTATGGAAATGTGGGATCCTAGCATGATGGAGGAGAGCGCGGCTAGTGATTGGGGTCTGTTTTAGTTGGCTTCGGTCTAGATAATTATAAGTAAAAAGGCGGCTAATTCCACGAGCCGCCTTTTTTTGTGCCCTATTTGGGGCGATTTTTGCTGATGAATGTTTTGGGGTCTATGTAATTTTTGAGCAAGTAGTTTAGATTGCGTCCCGGCCAATCGCCCGGTTTGGTTTCCAAGATGGTTGTAGGGCTGAGGTCGAAATGCAGGTGAGGGACGAAACGACCGAAGGCGTCGCCGACCTCAGCAATTAAATCACCACGCTTGACACGGTCGCCGGGTTTTACTTTCATGTTTTGGATGTGCCCATAACGGCTGTAGATAACTTGCCCGTCGGGCGTGTAAAGTGGGTCGTGGCGAATGATGATGACATTTCCCCATGTTGGCAACTTGGCGGCAAATATGACAATGCCATTGGCGCAAGCGTAAATCGGTTGCCCTAAATCGTCGGACGGTCCCTTGCCCCAATTGAGATCTGCCCCTGTATGGTACGCTTCGCTAGGGGTGCCTTTGAAGTATAGTTGTGCGAAGGGGCTAGCATCGCGCCAACCATTGGGCCATAATTTTGTGCCGCGTCGTTGTTCGTTTGTGCCCACGGGCGAATCATAACCATTGGCCACAGGTACCCCATTTACGACGTCGGGGCCGCTGGGAACGGTTGGTGTCGTCGGTGTTGTTGGGGTGGTGGGCGTTGTTGGTGTGGCGGGGGTAGTCACAATGCGCCGCCAGCGGATAGCATCGAAAGCAATTTTTTTCCCAGTCTCGCCCGTTACATCGTTGAGGAATACCTTACCCGCGTTGGGCTTATCTTTTTCCAACTCAAAGATGCCTAAAGAAACCCATTGGTCTTTGTGGCGCTCTTGGTCAATATCAATCACGACTTCCGTATCTGTCCCCTTGACGGCGTGAACTTTGAAGCGTGCTTTATTTGTGTTGGCGTGTTTTGTAGGTACAAAGGTGGAAATTTCATATAAGCCACTATTCGGTAGGTTCGTCTTCCACTCGGCCCATACTTTACTTTTGCGTTCTTCGGTTGTGGTGTAAAACACGGACCATCCCCAACGGCCGGTGAAGCGTTGGAACTCGTCTTTGCCGGTATAGGTGCCGCTCCTAAAGCCTGTACCACCGGGCGCGATGATGACCTCATCTACGTAGTTGTAGGTGGGTTCAGGTTGAGGCTGGGATGGCGTCGTGACGATAACGATCGGTTTATTGATAGCTGTCCATTGGGAGATGACGCCATAACGCCACCAGCTCAGCCCCGTTGCGCCATATTTTTGGGTGGCTAGGGTGTGCGCTGTTTCTTGGTCGGCTAAGGTTGCGTCACCTTGTAGGGCGGGGATGATGGGGCGGCCGTATTTGCCCCATGTATCATAAGTCCATTGGAGCGTTTCTTCTGGCGTGCGACGAAAAGTATACCAATACGCTTGGGGGTGAACGCTATTGACGAAGGGGTACCATTCGTCTGGGAAGATGCTACTGTAATGCCATGGGCGCGGGTCTATGGTGATACCGATGTGAAACGTGGGGTTGATGGCTTGACGGATTTTGACCATGAGAGGGCGAACCCCAGCTTTGCCGCCCTCCCAGAAACCCGCATAAGGTTCGACGTCCAAAATCATGGAGCGCACGCCGGGACGATTACAAACATCGCTAATCACTTTGGCTTCGCCATCAATATCTACGCCCTTTGGCACGCACCAAGCATGAAATTCCAGACCATTGGCTTCTAATACCTGTACCCAACGGTCTATATCGCTTGGCCCTTTGATAGACATTGAGCTAGTATCAAATTGCCCTTGCCATGAGTTGCCATCGCTCGTTTTTACCCAAATCTGTTTGACATTGGGTGCGCGCCGCTTGAGATTCGTCACGAATTCTTCGATACTGCGTTCTGGCAAAGCATCACCTTTCCAGTGCCAAACAGCAATTTTGCCGTCATAAGGCGTTGGCACTTGGGTAGGGCGATTGATAGAGCCAACGGCCGCCTCAAAATTGATGACGCTTGTGGCGACCCAGCCGCCTAAACCGCCTTGCTCGACATAAACCCAGCCGCTAGTGGTTTGGGTATTCGGGTAATAGACGACCAACGAATTGTTATTTATATCCCCAATATCATCATAGTTCGTCCCCGGACCATTGCGTAAATTGGCCCAAGCGCCCTTTGTAACAGCGATAGCTGTTTGGCCCGTGCCAGCGCTCGCAGGCTTTGGTACTGTCGGTGGCATAAACCAATCTCCTTGTGGTATTTTTGCCTTGTCCGAAGAATTTAGGCATAGGTAATCGTATTATGAAATCCCCTTTTAAGCAAAGACGTAATTCATGATAGATGCGTTCCCAATTAGGTGTTCACGATAACGACAGCGCAAGGGGCGCTATTGAGGATGCGTTCCACGCGCGGGCCTAAATAAAGGCGGTCAGAGATGGCGTGTACATTGGTCCCTAATACGATGAGGTCGGCGTCATACTGCGCGGCGACATCAAGAATGACGATTTCTGGTTCCCGACCTACCCGAACTTCCGTCTGAACGGGTATGTTTTGTAGCTCGCCCAATTCCCGCAGATGCTCCACTGTGCGATGCGCGACCCCTATTTGGCGCGCAACCAATGTACCTCCGGCATCGAAGAACTGATCGGTGTTGTTTTCTTCAACCACTCGCAGGATGATGACTTCTTGGTCTGGCTCATTGATTAACGCGAACGCGACCTCGGCCGCTCTGCGCGAGGCCAAGGACCCATTAGTGGGCACAAGGATGCGTTTAGGATGCCAGCCTTTTTCTACGGGCCGCCCGCGCACCATAATGGTAGGGCAGGGGGACATACGGATGAGATAATCCACTAAAGGCGTGAATAAAACATCCGAGTTCCCTTGTCCTTCGGTGGCGCCAATGACCATCAGGTCGTAGTCTTTTTGAGCTTCGTCTAGGATGAGGTCGCTAATCTTATCGCCCGTTAAAACTTTGCGATTCATGGTTGGCACAGAAAATAGCTGGCTCAGCTTGTTGAGAAAATCGGCGCTCTGGGCGCGATTGCCATTATTAGCAATCGTCAGCAAGGTGAGCGATAAATCCGATTTGCGGCTTAGCTGTTCCAAAATATGCGCTTCTATCGCTTGTATAGGACTGCCATCTACTTTTTCGCGCGGGCGCACGGGTAGTAGAACGCGGCGTGTATTGGCGATTAAACTATCCCTGTTCATCTCTTCTTGGCGTAAACGAGCGCGTTCTTCTTCATCAGGGACGATATGGTTCAAAGTCCATCGCATGACGGCCGGGGCCATGACCGACGTGACGATAGCCATCAAGACAATGATGGAAAACATATCTTGTGTGATGATATTGAGCGATAGACCAATAGTGGCAATGATGATGCCCATCGAGCCGCGGGCGTTCAACCCTGCGCCATAAAAGAGCGCTGTCCAATGGTCCGCGCCCCCAATGCTACGCGCGCCAAAATAAACCCCAACAAATTTCCCCGCTGTGGCTACGACGATGACGACGATAGAAATCAATATCAGGTTTGGCTCAAGAAGGGATAGCGCGTTTACTTTTAAGCCGGCGATAGCAAAAAAGATAGGCGCAAAAATCCCCATGGTGATGCTCTCAAGTTTATGGATGGTATCTCCACTTAGGGCGGGCATCTGACTAAACACAATGCCGATGACAAAAGCGCCTAGCAAAGCCTCCAAACCCAATGCTTGACTAAAGGCCCCCCAAATGAACATCAAAATCACAATAAACGATAGGTTTTTATCGCTTATGTCTATTCTGTTTTGCACAAAAGGCGTTATGCGATTGATGAGCCAACGCCCGATGGTGAAGCTGAATAACATAAATATAATGACGTTCAGTACAGACTGAGCGACACCGCCAATCGTGATACTGCCGCTGACAACTAACCCGATAACAACGGATAACAAGACCCAGCCGGTGGTATCGTCAATCATCGCGGCCGCGATAATGGTTTGACCGATATTACGGCGAGTTAATCGCAATTCCATCAATACTTTGGCGATGACAGGTATAGCTGAAATAGACATCGCCGTTGCCAAGAATAAGGCAAATAGGAAACGTCTTTCGTCGTCAATAAGCAGGCTGTCGGGTATGAACCACCCTAACAAAAATCCAAAAGCCATCGGTGTAACTAAACCGCCTATGGCCACACCGATAGCCGAGCGGATTTGCCGACGAATGAGGGGAATGTCTGTTTCTAGGCCCGTGATAAGGAGCAAAAACATGACCCCAAGTAACCCGATTAGCTCTAACAAGTGCCCCTGCGTCGGTGTGTGTGGTATCATCCATTCTCCAACAACGGGCACTAGACTGCTTAGAAAAGATGGGCCTAAGATAATCCCCGCGAGAATTTCTCCAACTACGGTAGGCTGACCGATTCGTTGCGCCACTTGGCCGAGTAGACGCGCTGTGAACAGAAGAACAGATACTTGTACAAGCAATACGAGAATATCATGATGTGATGCCGCAGAAAACGTGCCATCCATTGCTTTCTATCCCTTCAAAATAAATATGAGGTGGGCTGGTATCTGTACATATAAAATCAATCACGTGTTTTTTGTATTCTAATAACATTTTGGTTTTCCCTAAAAAAACATTGAAGGTAACCAACTATAGCGGCTTCCGACCTGATTATCAATGTTGCTGAGTGAGCGCTTTCTTAGGGGATGATGTGGATATGACCATCGCCTGCGACGACTTCGCCGATGAGTGAAGCGGTTTCTCCACTGTTCAGTAAATCTTTGAGGAGGTTATTTGCCGTGTTAGGGTCAACTGCCATCAACAAACCGCCGGAGGTTTGGGGGTCGAATAGTAAATCGCGCTGATAGTCCATAATGGGCGCGGCGAATTGAACCCATTGTCCAAAATAAGCTTTGTTGCGTTCCATTCCACCGGGGAAAATATCCGCTTTTCCGTAGTCTGTGGCCCCTGAATACCATAACAAGGATGAGTAGCGAATTTGGAATCCAACACGTCCTAGGTGGGCCATTTCGTGTGCATGTCCCAGCAGGCTATAGCCGGTGATGTCTGTCATCGCGTGGACGTGGTAACGTTGCGCGAGGGCAGAAGCCGTTTTATTCAGGCGGGACATCCCGACAATGGCTTCCGCCACGTGGGAGGGGTGGGCTAAGTCGCGTTTGAGCGCTGTAGTGATGACGCCAGTCCCTAACGGTTTGGTCAAGATGAGCTGGTCGCCTAATCGAGCACCCGACTTGCGTAAGATGTGGCCGGGATGCACAATGCCGGTGACGGCCAAACCATATTTAGGTTCTTTATCTGTTACCGTGTGCCCGCCCGCGATGACCGCGCCACTTTCGCGGACTTTTTCGGCGCCGCCTCGTAGAATCTCTGTCAAAATCATGTGGTCAAGACCATCAGGGAAGGCAACTAGATTGATGGCGAATAGAGGTGTCCCACCCATTGCATAAATATCACTGAGGGCATTAGCCGCGGCAATGGCTCCAAAGGCGTACGGGTCATCCACGACGGGCGGGAAGAAATCGGTCGTGGACACAATCGCTTTCTCTGCGTCCAATTGATAGACAGCCGAATCGTCTGGCTCGGTTAGGCCGACCAGTAAGGCGGGATAATCGGATGGTGGAAACAAACCACTTAAAGGACGCAGAACCTGCGCCAAATCGCCCGGACCGAGCTTAGCCGCTCAACCCGCGCAGGCGGCTAGCGCCGTCAGTTTAATTGGATTTTCCATACAGTATTCACCTTTAGTTTTGCGATAATATCAGTGTAGCAACCCCGAGCAGAAATTGCCACATTGGGTCAAGAACGCCCTTTTCCTGTGAAATTTCTGTGCTATACTACCCAAGCAATGGGCAATGACGGGGCGTGGCGCAGCCTGGTAGCGCGCTTGCATGGGGTGCAAGAGGTCGTGGGTTCGAATCCCGCCGCCCCGACACAAAAGCTTTATCTAGTTGATAAAACAGATAAAGCTTTTTTATTTTCCCACCCATTATCTCTGTTTTTTTAAGCTGTCGTTCATGAAAAGCTCAGATAATTTAACCACCGTTGATATTTGCTAAAGAAAGAGGAAACCTTGGGTTGAATAAATAAGATGTTCATCATAAATATTGACATTCCCAAAGCCCGCCTGATATACTACAAGCAAAGTTGACCGCAAGTTATAGATGAAATTTAACCCCTATTAAACTGCTAGGCATAATTAGACATAACATGGAAGGAGATAGCCCACATGGGTGCAACACTCGAAATTCGTAATCTTCACGCGCGCGTTGCCGACACCGATGACCTCATTCTGCGCGGTGTAGATCTTGTCATCAAACAAGGCGAAATACACGCTTTGATGGGACCCAACGGCTCTGGCAAAAGCACTTTAGCAAATGTGCTGATGGGCAATCCCGCATATGAAGTGGTAGAGGGTGAAGTTCTGCTAGATGGGCAAAACTTATTCGAGATGGAAGCAGATGAACGGAGCCGCGCGGGCTTGTTCCTCGCTTTTCAATATCCCGTCGCCATTCCGGGGGTCACGCTCGCCAATTTCTTGCGCCATGCCATCAACGCCCGTTTGAAAATCCAAGACCCGGATAGCAAGGGCATGCCAATTCCACAATTTACACGGATGCTCCGCGCGAAGATGACAGAATTTAACGTTGACCACGCTTTTGCCGGTCGTTATTTGAACGACGGCTTCAGCGGTGGGGAGAAGAAACGCGCAGAAATTTTACAAATGGCTGTCCTAGAGCCTAAAATCGCCATCCTTGATGAGACAGATTCGGGATTAGATATTGACGCTTTACGCATTGTGGCGGATGGCGTCAATCGCTTAGCTGGCCCTCAGATGGGGGCGCTGGTTATCACCCACTATCAGCGTTTGCTCAATTATATCAAGCCCCAGTACGTACATGTGATGTTCGATGGGCGCATTGTGGAAAGCGCCGGGCCAGAACTAGCGCTAGAGCTTGAAGAAAAGGGTTATGAATTCATCCGTCAAAAATATGCTAACGTTCAAGCGAATTGACCAAAGAGCGGTATAAGGATTGAAACACATGACCGAAATTATCAAAAGCGAGAAAGAACTCAGCGCCGAAGAAGCCGCGCTACGCGATTTGCGCGCCTCCTATGAAACGGCTTATGGCTTTTATGATGATGACGTGCGTTATACCTTCAAGAGCCAAAAGGGTTTGAATGAGGACATTGTGCGCCAAATTAGCGCCATGAAGAATGAACCCCAATGGATGACGGATTTGCGCGTTGAAGCGTATCATCTTTTTATGGCGAAGCCGACGCCAACATGGGGCGGCGATTTAAGCCATATTGATTATGACGATATTTACTACTACGTCCGCGCCACCGACAAAGTAGAGCGCAGTTGGGACGAAGTTCCCCCAGAAATTAAGGATACCTTCGACCGTTTGGGAATACCGGAAGCGGAGCAGAAATTTTTGCACGGTGTAACTGCCCAATACGATAGTGAGTCCGTTTATCATAATATTCGCAAGGATTTGGAAGAAAAAGGCGTTATCTTCCTCGATATGGATTCGGGGTTGCGCGAATATCCGCAACTGGTGCGCGAATATTTCGGTACAGTCATCCCGTCATCGGATAATAAATTCGCCGCCTTGAACACAGCGGTGTGGTCAGGGGGGTCTTTTATCTATGTGCCTAAAGGCGTTCGTGTAGATATGCCTTTGCAGGCTTACTTCCGCATCAATACTCAGAACATGGGCCAATTTGAGCGCACGCTCATTATTGTAGATGAAGATGCTTATGTGCATTATGTGGAAGGTTGCACCGCTCCTATCTATAGCTCAGACAGCTTGCATAGCGCTGTGGTCGAAATCATCGTTAAAGATGGCGGTCGTTGCCGCTATACCACGATTCAAAATTGGTCTAACAATGTCTACAATCTCGTCACAAAACGCGCTGTCGCTTATAAAAACGCCACGATGGAATGGGTGGATGGCAACTTAGGTAGCCGCCTGACCATGAAGTACCCGGCCGTCATACTCGCCGGTGAAGGCGCTCATGGTGAGGTCTTGTCTATCGCTTTTGCTGGTAAGGGACAGCATCAGGATGCTGGCGCTAAAATTACGCATCTCGCGCCGAATACCACCAGCCAAATCATCAGCAAATCTATCAGCAAGGACGGCGGCCGCGCCAGTTATCGAGGCTTATTGAAAATTGTAGAGGGCGCGGATAATTGCCGTAGCAACGTGGTTTGCGACGCTCTGTTGTTGGATGATATGAGCCGTTCGGATACTTATCCTACCATCGAAATTGACGCCAAAAATGTCACGATGGGGCATGAAGCCTCGGTCAGCAAAGTTGGCGAAGACCAGCTATTCTATCTCATGAGCCGCGGTATTAACGAAGATGAAGCCAACGCCATGATTGTGAATGGCTTTTTGGAACCCCTCGTCAAAGAGTTGCCGATGGAGTATGCGTTGGAACTGAATCGGTTGATACAAATCCAGCTTGAAGGTTCAATTGGTTAAAATATCCCCACCAATGCCCGAATTGGTAAGCGGGTATTGGATGCAATCAAGAACTAAGGAGATAAGAAGTGGTTGTTGCTAGACGACGTTCTACGACATTGACCGCGCCTCGTTATACGCGCGCGGATGTGGAGGCGCTGAGCCAACAATTCAATGAGCCTGATTGGTTACGGCAATTCCGTTTAGAAGCATGGGATGTTTACGAAAGCTTGCCCATGCCTAGCAAAGAGGAGGAATGGCGGCGCACAGATTATCGCCATATACGTTGGGAAGAGGCTGACCGCCTCATTACCCCTAACGGCGCGACATCTGAAATAGTGCCCGCTAAAAATCTTGAGCCGCTCATTGGCGACCAACAAGGCGGATTAATCGTCATCGTAGATGGCAACGTTGTTCGCCACGAGGTCAGCCAAGCGTTGTTAAAAGATGGGATTGTCTTCACGGATTTACGGACGGCTATACATTCCCAAAGTGAGCTGGTGTGCCAGCATCTGATGACGAAAGCGGTTAAAGCTAGCGATGGCAAGTTCGCCGCTTTGCATGGTGCGTTGTGGCAATATGGCGTGTTCGTCCATGTGCCGCGCAATACCGTAGCCGAGCTACCTTTGCATGTGGTCATTTATAACACTAAAGAGGGCGCCAGTTTTGGTCACGTCTTAGTTATAATCGAAGAAAATGCCCAAGCAACGATTCAGGTAGAGTACGCCTCTGCGAGTGGGCAAGCGCATTCAACCTATATCGGCGCGACTGAATTACTGGTAGGCCCAGCCGCCAATCTGCGTTATGTTGCGCTACAAGATTGGAACCGCCAAACTTATGAATTCAGCCATCAACGGGCGCGCGTCGGCCAAGATGCCCAATTAGATTGGATTATCGGCACGATGGGCGGCCGCTTGATTAAAGCGTTTTTAGAGATGGATTTGGATGGCAAGGGCGCGAATGGGCGTATGTCGGGCTTTTTCTTCGCCGATAAAGACCAATTCTTCGACCTCGATACCCAGCAAAATCATAATGCCCCGCTAACCGTATCTGACTTGCTTTTCAAAGGTGCGGCAAAAGACAAGGCGCGCACCCTGTGGCAGGGGATGATTAAATCCTTGCCCAAAATGCAAAAGATTGATGGCTATCAAGCGTGCCGTAATCTCATCCTCAGTGATGATGCGCGCATGGACAGCATACCGGGGCTAGAGATTGAAGCGGATGATGTCGCTTGTTCACACGCCGCCACGTTCGGCACTCTAGAAGAACAACCTATTTTCTATTTGATGAGTCGCGGCATCACCCGTCCCGAAGCGGAATTAATGGTTATCAGCGGTTATTTTGATGAGTTGCTACAGCGTATCCCATTCGAGCGGGTGCGCGAACGCTTAGTAGAGGCGATTCAAGCTAAAATCATCGGCTGATATGAACAGGAAAAAAGGCGTATGCATGATTGAATACGCCTTTTTTGATGAGCCAAGCTATGCCGGCGACAGGTATAATGAATATAAAAGTCTTTTGGGATTGGCTGAAAGCGCGGGAAAAGTTGATGCGTATCATCCCAAAACATCCTTTATCTTTGCCGATATACAGTATTGGATGCTAGCTATTATGTATAATATCGAACAAATTCGGTTAGATTTTCCCGCTTTGCACCAAGAGCATCATTCAGGCGTGCCCTTGGTATTTCTCGATAATGCCGCATCAAGCCAAAAACCAGCTGTTGTTATTGATGGTATGAATGAATATTATCGCACAACGCATGCTAACGTTCATCGCGGTATTCACAAGTTGAGCGAACAAGCAACAGCCCTCTATGAGACCGCGCGCAAAAAAGTGCAACGTTTCATCAACGCCCAAAATAAGCGCGAAATCATTTTCACCCGTGGGACGACCGAAAGCATCAACTTGGTGGCGCAGACGTGGGGACGCGCCAACTTAAAAGCGGGCGATGTCATTTTATCTACAGTGATGGAACATCACGCTAATATTGTGCCTTGGCAAATTTTGGCGGCAGAAAAAGGGTTCCAAATTAAATTTGTGCCCCTGAGGGAAGATTTTACGCTCGATATAGAAGCCCTTCAGCGCTTGCTTCGCGATGAACCTGTCAAGTTGCTTGTCGTCACCCATTGTTCCAATGTGTTGGGCACGGTGAACCCTATCGCCGATTTGGCCAAGATGGCGCATGATGCGGGCGCGTTAATTTTGGTGGATGGGGCGCAGAGTGTCCCCCATATGCGTATAGATGTGCGCGCGCTCGATGTAGATTTTTTCGCATTTAGCGGTCATAAAATGGCTGGCCCTACAGGCATTGGTATTTTGTACGGTAAGCGCGCTTTGCTCGACGCTATGCCGCCGTGGATGGGCGGTGGTGATATGATTTCTCGTGTGACTTTGGAAGGTAGCACGTGGAACGAATTGCCTTATAAATTTGAGGCGGGGACGCCGAGCATTGCAGAGGCTATCGGCCTGGGATATGCGGTGGATTATCTCAACCAAATTGGGTTAGATGCGATACACAATCACGAAAAAGCCTTAGCCGCATACGCTTTGGAACGTCTATCAGAAGTTTCGGGGTTAACGGTGTATGGCCCCACCGCTGATAAAAAAGGGGCGGTTCACGCTTTTACGATGCGCGGTATCCATGCCCATGACCTCGCTCAGCTATTGGATGCAGAAGGGGTTGCCGTGCGCGCTGGGCATCATTGCGCGATGCCGCTTCACGATTATTTGGGTGTGACCGCAACCGCGCGAGCGAGCTTTTATCTATATAATACGTTTGCAGAGGTAGATAAACTCATTGAGGCGCTGTATAAAGCACAAAAAACCTTCAGCGCATAAGGGAGCACAATCTATATGGACGACATCTACCGCGAGCTGATACTCGACCATGCGCGTAACCAGCGCAATTGGGGTTTGCTGGAGCATGCGGACTTTGACCACGAGGAAAAAAACCCTTTATGCGGCGACCGTCTACGCTTGACCTTGCGTCTCAACAGCCAAGGCGTTATTGAAGCGGTGGGCTGGGATGGCGAAGGATGCGCCATTAGCCAAGCTTCGGCATCTATGTTGGGCGAGCAACTCATAGGGATGACCTTGGATGAAGCGCGCCAACTCGATAAACAGGTGGTTTTAGATAATATCGGTATTCCGCTCACCATTAATCGGGTCAAGTGCGCTACGTTAGCGCTCAAAACGCTAATCGTGGGGGCTTATGGTCAAGAGAAGTGGGAAGCCATAGACGATGAGGGCGAATCATGACCGAATTTGTGACCGTATGTCGGGTTGATGAAATCGCCGATGGCGAACGCGAAGTCTTCGATATTGATGGTCGCTGGGTTGCTATTTTTAGGGTGAGCGGTAAATTTTATGCGATTGAAGATATATGCACTCATGATGAAGGGCCACTAGCAGAAGGACAATTGCATGGTTATGAAATTGAATGCCCGCGTCATGGTGCCCGCTTTGATATTCGGGATGGAGCCGTAAAAGCGCCTCCCGCCTTGGTCAATATTCCATGGTATCCCGTTGAAATTGTTGATGGCGAAGTCCGTGTAGCGCTTCGTTGATTGCCTTGAGGAGGCGTTCTGTTTGAAGTCAATACCTATCTGGAAACGCCCTATAGATGCCTTCATGGTCCTTTTCTTTGTTGTGGCCATTTGGTATGGCATCTTTTTTAGCTTTCCCCAAGCCTTTCGCCTAGCGCCCATCACGCCTGATAGCCCTTATCCACTTTTTGCGACGCTTCTATATCCTTACGCGCAGTCTGTCGAACCGCTGTTGCTGAACCCCACAATTACATTGGATTTGCGCCACGCTATTGATGGCCTTATAACCGCGCCCTTACTATGCGTCATCATTTATGGGATAGTACGCGCTCGTAATTGGGTGCGCGCTCCGTCGTTGATGTATGCTGTCTTAGCTATGACGAATATGGCCTATCATGTGACAGAAAGCTATTTGGGCGCTCATCGCGTAGGAGATGACTTAACTTATTGGTCATTCAATATTTTCTTCGTTGGCGTGCCTGTGTTACTCGCGTGGCGCATGCGTTCTCCTAACCCCTTTGGTGAGATTTGATGAAGACTCCCGCACAACTTTTAGAACAGTTTTACGCTGGTAAGACGCTTGTTTTTGGTCATCGCGGCGCTAAAGGATACGCGCCAATGAATACTCTGCCGTCTTTTGAATTAGCGCTTCAGCAAGGCGCAGACGGTGTTGAACTCGATGTGCACCGCTCCAAAGATGGTTACCCCATCATCCTTCACGATTTCACGGTAGATGCAACAACTGATGGGGTGGGGCGTGTCAGCGAGATGACATTGTCCCAATTGAAAGCTTTGGACGCCGGCAGTTGGTTTGGGGAAGCTTTCCGCGGAACTCAAATCCCTACGCTGGATGAGGTTTTCGAGACGCTCGGTAAACGGCTGTTGATTAATGTAGAAATTAAATCCGAGTCGCTAGAGTCTGATGGCGTAGAGGCGGTTGTTGCTGAATGCATCATGCGTCATGCAATGTCAGGTCATGTTATTGTTTCTTCTTTCAACCCTTTGGTGTTGGCGCGTTTTCGCAAGATATTACCGCAAGTCCCTATCGGTTTTTTATACGCACCTGATACGCTCTCATTCGCTCAGTCATATATCCATGAATTGGTCTATGAATGCCAACATCCATATCATGAGATGATAACAACGGATGACCTCATGCGGGCGCGTGCCGATGGATACTGGGTGAACACGTGGACAGTCAATGAGCCAGCGCGCGCGGTCGTCCTCCGTGATATGGGAGTGAACGGCATTATCACCGATTTTCCCGATGTTATTATGGCCGCTTTGGCGAACTAAATGCTCATAAACGGGTGGTTGAGAATTGTTCAATTTGGCTTTCGCTTGCTCTATAATGAGCTGGCTTTCACTTATGATTGTGTGAGTTATATTGTTTCTATGGGGGCGTGGTCGTGTTGGCAACAGGCCAGTTTGGAATTTTTGCCCCCCACCTTTCGGCAACCCATACTCGAAATCGCGCATGGAACAGGAAGTTTGCAAAAAGCGCTGGTCAAAAAAGGGTATATCCCTATTGGGCTGGATGTATCAGTTCATATGGGGCGAATCGCTCGGCGTAGGTTGCGGCGCTTAAATGCACACACTGCACCTAAATTGCTCCGCGCGAGAGGGCAGGCGTTACCTTTTGGGGATGAATCTTTTGAGATGATCATTTGTACCTTCCCCACCCATTTCATCATGGAGGCCGATACCTTACGAGAAGTGCATCGGGTTTTAGCTCCTGATGGGCAGTTAATCTTAGTCATGAGCGGTATTTTGACGGGTGGAGGATGGGCGCGGTTTGTGCTGGAATGGCTATATCGTATCACGGGACAACGACAAGCGCCGCCATTCGATTTAGATGCTCATTGGCGATGTTTTGGGTTTGCCGTGCGGCAGGAACAAGTACCTTGTCCCCGTAGTTATGCCATGGTTACTTTATTGACTAAAATAGAAAAACGCATCTAGATTTTCTTTTAGGCTCGTGCTACACTAATCTATGTATATGGTGGTTGTAGCTCAATGGCAGAGCGTCTGATTGTGGTTCAGAATGTTGTGGGTTCGAGTCCCATCAGCCACCCCAAAAAAGCGCCTTCAAAAGGGCGCTTTTTTATTTTTTGCGGTATCGGATTTTTTTCATCTTTCGGCGCTGGACGACTCTAAAAGGCTGTTTAGTGGGCGCTTTTAGAAGGTCGCTCGTTGTTTCTTCGCTCTTCGGCTCGGCGCTTAGCCTTAGCTGAGCCATCTCTTGGGTTTGGCTGGGCTTGGGCAAACCGAATAGCTCAAAAACGCTGATTTGCGAAGTATCCCTTATATCGTCGGGTATGGCGCTCAAGCGCTCTAATTCTACTTTATCTAATTCGCGCGTGGTCATTTCCGGCGCGTCTGTGTGAGTCGGTGTAGGGTGGGCGTCGTCCTCGTTGGATGGCGACAGCTTAGGGACAATAGGGCGTTCGGTAGTGGGCTGAGTTTCCGGCCGGTCGGCGTTGTGGGGCGCTGTCGGGATAGGTTCTGAAAGCGATTCTTTCGGCTCATAAAGTGGTTTATCGGGCAGATTGGCTAAAAACGCGGGTTCACCTAATGGTTCTTTGGGTTCTTCTGGTAAGGTATCCGCTTTCATAACGGAGGGCCGCGGGCGTGTGTCGTCATCGGCGATAGGCGGTTCTTCGATGATAGGATTTTCGCTCGTTAGCGCCGATGGATAGCGGGGACGGTATTTAGAACGTTGCTCAGCATCGGGCGCATCGCGCATAAGCACGCGCGTAGGTGATTGCGAATCTTCTTGCGCTTGTTCCATGATGTAGCGGTATAATCCCCGCAGGCTATCCGCAATATCTGCTTTGATGCGCCGTTTTTGGCGTAGTGAGTTGCTCAAATTGCCTAAAAGTCCGCTGGGTTCGTAACTGAACGTCCATTGAACAATAGTGCCCTCTGCCACTTCTTGTAAGCGAATACGTCCGGTATTTTGCTTATATGGCGCGCCATCTACAATGCGGTATTCGTAGCCTAGCCCTTCATACCATGCGGTAATTTCGATGACGTAATCGCGATTGCGCGGCGTTTCATGACGCCACCGCATGCCTAAACCGCTGTGATTGGTGGTCAGAAATGAAACCGACACACAATTCACTTGCCAATTGGGGTTATTCCGAATATCGCTCAGGCGATTCCAAATGATGCTAGGAGATTTAGGTATGAGAATCGCGTGATCAATGGTATCCATGTGGTGTTCTATCCTAATACATCGAGCTAATAGCCACCCTGATTGTAGCCGATTTTTTCGCCTGTGACCAAACCAGCCTTTATGCTACACTACCAGAGAAAAATTGGTGACGATATTATGCCCGGCCCAACATTTACGTTCGCTTTTATCATCGCTACGATTATGGGCGCTTTATTTCACTTGGTGTTTGGGGGAGATGCGCGCCGTCTGGCTTTGTTTTTGTTAGCGGGTTGGATTGGCTTTGCGCTTGGTCACGTTTTGGGCATCACTTTTGAGATAAACTTGTTCAATATAGGGCCCTTACGAATTTTTTCGGCGATAGTGGGAGCGCTGATTGCTTTATTAGCCGCTACTATCTTGACTGGACGGCGTTCTCGTGGTCGTCTCTCGAAGTGAGGTTTAGTGTATGACAGATGAAAAACAGCCCAATGAAGCGCCGATGGTAGATGATGAAGAGAATCAAGAGCGGACATTTACGCGGGCAGTCATTTTCGGTACGACATTGTTCATTGGCTTGGTGGCGCTTTTTTTTGTATTCGCTCTCATCTTGGCTCTAACAAATCCAGAAGGGGCCGGGGGAATTATTGAAGTCATCCGAGACGTCGTCATCACCGTGTTGGCGCTTCAGGTGATTTTCATCATTGGCGCTGTGGCCATCTTACTCATACAATTGGCGCGCTTCATCAATTTGTTACTTAACGAAACCAAGCCGATTTTACAAAACACCCAAGAAGCGACCCGAACGGTCAAGACATCCGCAGAGTTTGTCGGTAAGAATGCCGTGGGGCCTATCATCCGCGCTCAAGCTTTTTTAGCGGGGCTTTGGATCTTCATTAGTGAGTTGACGAAAATTAACCGCCTCATCAAGCGGAGACCGAAAGGACCCGCCGATGGCCAATGAAGCGAAACGCAACGGTACGCGAATGTGGTGGTTATCTGGGTTAGCCCTAGGTTTTGTGTCGGGCATGATATGGGTATTGCTACATAAGTCCTCTATAGATACAGAAAATGCGGCGGGGTTGCGTCACTTTCTCAAGAAAGACAAAATCGCCGATAGCATCGCCCAAGGCAAAGCCGCCGCCCGCCATCGTTTGAAAGAATTGGACTAGCGATTACTATTGCCCTGTGAATGGGATGAGTTCTAAACCAATCTCTAGGCACATTTGAATGCCCGCATTATTGATTGGCGCCACTGTCCACCCGTAAATACGCCCCGCCTCGAATAAATCTGCTGGGAAAGTATAGCTGGTTTCGGCTACGTAAATATCATTTCTAAGGATGATGCCGGCGTCGTTGGCGATAATAATCCAATAGCGCTCTGCGCCTGCTACCGGCGTCCATTCCACTCTAGGCGCTGTGCCAAGCGGAAAACTAGTCATGCTGGTTTCTGTTACGACACGGAAATTATTACAAGATGGGTCTGGGGTGTAGACGGCAATAACTGGGGTGAAAGTCTCTGTCGGTGTTTCGGTTGGTAGTGGGGTCTCTGTATCTGTTGGCGTAAATGTTGGCGGCAGTGTTGGCCGGACGAGGAGTCTTTCCGTTGGTGTTGCGCTTGGCGCTATCGTTGGCGTCGGTAAGACAAGCTCCTCTGGGGCAGGGGCGAGGGTTGGCAGTTGGGGTTCGGGTTGTCCGCCGCAAGCAGAGGTGAAAATCATCATGGCTAGTGTGATGAGCGCGAATTTATGGGTGGACATGGCGACCTCATTTCAAGTCGGTTGATTAGCGGTGATAATTCCCTGAATGACCAATAGAATATCTAATAGAATAATCAAGGCGCTGAAAAATAGATAGTAGGTTACGCGCTTATCTATCGGCGGCGGCTCATCCCTAAAAGCGCCCACTACCCAATACCATCCTAACAAATACATGATACCACCGACGCCCGCACTTACGATAGAAGGGGCGATGCGCGTTTCGGGAGTGAAGAAATAGTGCCAATAAACAGCATCTACAAGCGGGAAGATGAGCAAGACCGCCGCTAATGCGATAAGGGTTATCAACACAATGCGACCCCATCGGGGGATGTGCATCAGTTGGCGAACGATTCGGGGCGCTTGGTAGGTCATTTTCGGCCATTATCCTTGATTAATCATGAAAGGCGCCGCCCGCTCGAAATATTGGCGCATTACCGTTCGGGCTGGTTCAGGGATGCCGACTTCGTCAATGGCCTCTAGCATGTACGCTAACCAACGGTTGGCGGCTTCCTCATCAATCGGAAATGGGGCATGACGCATGCGTAAGCGCGGATGGCCACGCTGGGCGATATAATCGGCGGGGCCGCCAAAGTACTGTATGAGAAATAATTGTTGCCAACGTTTGCCCGCCTCTAAATCCGCGGGGAACATGGGGCGCAAATATGCGTCTTGGGCTATCTTGTCGTAAAAACGGTTCACTAGTCGCTCAAAAACAGGTTGACCGCCTGCTATTTCATAGATGCTAAGTTCTTCTGGGTGTGTCATGATATTCAATACCCTAAAAATTTGACTTTACAATTAATGATGTAAAGGTACAATCCATCGGACTATGCCATATTATACCGCTCAAGGAGTATTCTGTATGACATCTTTAAGGCGCGCGGCGGGTTTATTGCCCCTGCTTGCGCTAATCATCATCATCATTCCTTTTTCAGTAGCGCAAGAGGAGGATACAACAATACGAGTTGTTGGCTCGGCAATTGTCCAACCCTTGTTTGACGCTTTGATTGCGGCCAGCGAGACGCCCATTGAACTCACTACAGACATTCGCGGTACTTCGGCTGGTTTTCAGGCTTTTTGCGCCCGTGAAGCGGATGTCGTGTTAGCGACTCGTCCCATTAATGGCGATGAAGATGCCAATTGCTTGAGCCAAGAAGTGGCTTATATCGAATTGTTGCTAGGGACTTATAATGTCGCTTTAGTCGGCTCGCCATCGCTGGATTTCGCCACTTGCTTGAGCATAGATGAAATTACCCGTCTATTTGGCCCTTCAGCCAGCGGTGTCACGAATAATTGGCGCGATATTAACGCAGAATTTCCTGATGAGTCTATTACTATTTTTTTGCCGCCTATCAACACCTTGGCATATAACATTTTAGATGGACAGTTAGTCGGAGATGGCTTGCGCTCCGATGCGATAATCCTCGATGACCACGCGGCAATTGCCGAGCAAGTGGCTGATTCGAGCGGCGGTATTGGGGTTTTGGACTATGAGACCGCTTTAGCTCAATCAGACCGTTTGTTATTGATTGATGTTAACTCGGCATCTGATGGTTGTGTGACGCCTAGCTCTGATAATGTTGAAAGCAATCGTTATCCTTTTGGCAGTCGTTTATTTGTTTATGTCAACAATGCGATTCGTCAAAACCTAGATGTAGAAACCTTGCTCAATTTCATTGTGGGGCAAAGCGCTATTGATACGATTGTTAGCGCGGGTTTCACCCCGCCATCTGTATCGAGCATGTCAGCCAATCAAGCCGTTTTGGCAGGCGAGGAGAATCGCATCTTAACGGCGGAAGCCGCATCTTATGACATACCGCTTGAGGTTTCCGGTCAGGTGGCCATCGGGGGCGGCGCATTAGGGGAAAGTTATGTGCGTTCTGTGTTGAACAGTTTCACTAGCATTTACGCTAATGTGACATCAGATTTGCGTTTTGAGGGTGTTGTCGCTGGCGTGCGCCGTTTGTGCAATGGCGAGTTAGACGCTGTAATCACTTATAGCGCGTTGGATGCGACCCAAGAAGAAAATTGTGCCAGCAACAATATCAATACCCTTTTGTTCCCTGTTGGCGCTCAAGCGGTGGTGTTAGTGGCTAATGCCGAAGATGGTTTCGCCGCATGCTTAACGACAAATCATGTGTATACCATATGGCGAGCAGAATCGGATGGTGTGGTAGAAAATTGGAGTGACTTAGACCCCGCTTTTCCACAACAAGCGATGACCTTGTTTGGGTTGACCGAAAGCGGCGGACAATTAGAAAGTGATTTGCTGTTCACAGGGATTGAAGGGAGTATTCCCCCCGTTCGTGTAGATACTGAGCATGATTTTGACCCCCTTTATCGTGCGGCCGCCGTCGCAAATGTGCCGGGCGCGTTGACGTATATGTCTTGGAATGACTATGAGCGCGTGTTGGCCAATGGGCAACAGAATATCCAATTGGTCGCCATCAACGGCGGGGCGGGATGTATCGAGCCGAACGAACAGTCCATTCGTGATGGCTCTTATCCCCTCAGTCGCCGTCTATTCTTGGTGGTCAATCAAAATCAATTGACACAAACCGCGCTACAGTCTGTTTTGTGGTTTTTGTATGATGATGAGAACGTCGTCCGATTGTCTTCATTGGGCTTTTTGCCGTTTGATTCTGATGAATTATTCGCTATCCGTAATGATTTGGTCGAAGCGTATCGTATGGCTGAACAGACAGCCGCCGAGGCGCTCCCGGAAGCGACAGCAATAGCGCCTGATGCGGAGGTTACGCCCGAAGCAGGCGATTAATAACGTTTCCTCTTCGCGTTTGAAGTAACACCCCTATTCCTGACGGGATAGGGGTGTTATGTTATACTCAGCACACATCAATAGATTGGAGTTGATATGCGCGACGAAATTGTCGCCCTAGACCTTGAGACCACAGGTCTAGATATTGCTAAAGATGCCATTATTGAGGTCGGGGCAGTCCGCATGAAAGAGGGTCAAATTGTTGACACCTTTTCCACTCTTGTTAACCCCGGTTTTGATATTCCTGCAGATATAGTTCACTTGACGGGTATTCATCCTGAAGATGTCATCTCTGCGCCTACAATTGCGGAGGTCATCCCTAAAGTGCAGGCGTTTGTAGGCGATGCGCCGATTATTGCTCATAATGTTGGTTTTGATGTGGGATTTTTGAGGCGTTATGGCATCTTAAAGCACAATCTTGGCATTGATACTTTTGATATTGCCGCTATTTTATTGCCTCGCTCGGCCCGTTACACCCTCTCTAGTTTGACGCATGAATTAGGGATTCAGCTAGAAAACGCTCATCGCGCCCTCGACGATGCTCACGCCGCCGCCTTGCTTTATTGGCAGTTATGGCAAAAATTGCTCACCTTGCCCTATACCGTT
The DNA here is from genome assembly GCA_037441665.1 of Anaerolineaceae bacterium. Classification (GTDB taxonomy): domain Bacteria; phylum Chloroflexota; class Anaerolineae; order Aggregatilineales; family Phototrophicaceae; genus JBBIRQ01. The sequence continues at coordinate 202,575 of JBBIRQ010000003.1, forward strand.
TTGGCTGAGATTGTATACATGGCGCGTGGGTTGCCCGATTGGGAGACGGGCTATTTTTTTCAGGCCGGCCTAAAAGCGCATGATGGTTCTGGCAAAACCGATGAATTACCGCTTTTTTCCCAATATGTTGAGGAAGAATCGTTATCAGAGCCGCTAACTACTATTCATCGCATTGATGAGCGCATCATTGATGATTGGTTAGGAAAAGATGGCTTGCTATCTGCGCGGATGTCGGGGTATGAGTATCGTCCTCAGCAGGCGCAAATTGCGCGGGCGATTGCTTCCGCATTCAATGAGGGGCGTCATTTACTCATCGAAGCGGGCACAGGGGCCGGTAAGTCTTTAGCGTATTTGTTGCCCTCTATCCTTTGGGCGACACAAAATCGTGAACGGGTTGTTATCTCTACCAACACAATTAACTTACAAGAGCAACTCATCAATAAAGATATTCCTTTGCTGGCGGATTGTTTAGATACACCGTTCCGAAGCGCTGTGCTAAAAGGTCGCGGAAATTATTTGTGCCCGCGGCGGTTATCGGTCTTTCGCCAACGCCCTGTGACGAGCGTGGATGAATTGCGGGTGATGGCTAAAGTGCTAGTATGGTTGTTAGAAACGACCACAGGCGACAAGGGAGAGATTTCTTTACGGGGTCGTGAACATGTCACATGGCAACGCTTGAGTGCTGAAGATGAAGGGTGTTCCTTGAATCGGTGTCATCGGTTGATGCAAGGCATTTGTCCTTTTTATAAAGCCCGCCGCCGCGCCGAGGCCGCGCATCTGGTCATTGTTAACCATGCCTTGTTGATTACAGATGCCGCTAGCGAAAATCGCGTATTGCCAGATTATGCTTACCTGATTGTGGATGAGGCCCACCAATTGGAAGAAGCTATCACCAACGGGATGACATTTCGTGTGGATAAAACGGCTTTGCTTCGCAGATTAGACGATTTGGGTAGCGTTAATAAGGGGATGTTGGGCGAATTGCTCCTATTGGCACAACAGCATATCGCCGAAAAAGATTATCATAAGCTAGAAACGTATGCTTTGGTCATTGGCGAGGCTACCGATGTTATGCGGGCGTTGGTGCATCGGCTCTTTAAGGCTTTGATGGTCTTTTTGACCGATATTCACGCTATTACGGAATCCGATTATCAGCCGAATTTACGCATCGTTGATGAGCACAGAGGCCGAGCGGCTTTTGCTCAGGTGCGGGGCGTTTGGAATACACTGCATGAGTATTTCGACGCCCTAAGCGATAGGATGCATCATCTTACGCGGGCGCTCAAGCGCTTTCAGGATGACCATATCCCCGGTTTTAATGATTTGACCAATAGCACAGAGGCGGTCGCGAGCTATCTAAACGATACCAATCGAGAGTTGCAAGCTTTTTTCAGCGAGCCAGACCCCAACCGAGTTTATTGGATTAATCTGCGAAATCGCGACGATGAACCCGCTATTTTATCCGCCCCTTTGCATGTTGGCCCTATGATGGAACAATATTTGTGGCAAGTTAAAGAATCGGTCATTTTAACGAGCGCCACTTTGCAAACCGAAAGTTCTTTTGATTACATTTGTGAGCGGTTATTCGCTGATGATGCAGACACGCTTGATGTCGGGTCGCCATTTAACTATAAAGAATCCACACTATTATACATTCCTACTGATATTCCTGAGCCAAATGCTCAAAAAGGCTATCAACGAGCTATAGAACGAGGCATCATCGAACTGGCCGCCGCCCTTGGTGGGCGCGTTTTGGTGTTGTTTACAAGTTATAGTCACCTCCGAGAAACCGCACAAAATATCACCCCGCGGTTAGCGTTGGGAAATATCACCGTCTATGACCAGATAGATGGTAGTAGCCGAGAGGCGCTCCTGCGCGACTTTAAGGCGAATGAACAAGCGGTGCTATTGGGCACAAAAAGCTTCTGGCAAGGTGTGGATGTTCCCGGCGACGCGCTCAGCGCTTTGGTCATTGTGCGTTTGCCTTTTGCGGTGCCCAATGAACCCATTTTCGCCGCGCGTTCCGAGACGTATAACGACCCGTTCAAGGAATATGCCGTTCCAGAAGCGATTTTACAGTTTCGTCAAGGTTTTGGCCGTCTTATACGGACGCGAACAGATGTAGGGGTGGTGGCGATATTCGATAGCCGCATCACAACTAAAAGTTACGGCGCGCGCTTTTTAGAATCGCTACCAGATTGTACGATTCAATATGGCCCCTTGGAGTTGCTCGCTAAAACTGCTCAAGAGTGGCTTCAAAAACCATTATCGAACAGTTAGGACAAAGACTACTCATGCGTACACCTGCCGGCAAAGAATGTCGCCATTACTACGAAGATTTTCACCGAGGACGTAATGTGCAAGAATGTCGCCTTGTGAAGGAAAATGTGGAATCAAAATCGTGGCGCCCCGATGATTGTACCCGATGCCCTGTTCCTGACATCTTAAATGCGAATGCCAGCCGTGATTTGCGCTTGACGGTGACCATTCGTACAGCGTTGTTAGGATTTATCCGCAAATTGGATGTGACCGCTTATTGTTCTAAGCATCGCATACCCGTAGAGGACCCTTACGTCGGTTGCCCTGAATGCTTGAAGGAACGTCCCGGACTCGACATCTTTTTGAAGGCTTTGGGTGACGAAGATGATTAAAGCCGTTTTGCTAGATCTCGATAATACGTTACTCGTCAACCCGAATGAGTCTTTTGTCAAAGCCTATCTCGCTTTGGCTGATGATTATTTGGGTAAGTTGTGGGACAGGCAAGATGTATCACGGCTATTTTGGGGATTTGTGAGCGGCTTACGCGATGAGCAACGGGACATCCGCCAAACGAACAGCCAATGGATAGTCAATACTTTGGCGTCGCAAATCGGTTTGCCGTTGGATGTGATTCAGCATAACTTAGCCTCTTTTTATACAGACGTTTATCCTCAGCTAGTCGCCTGTGTTCGGCTTTTGCCAAGCGCCCAAAAACTACTAAAAACCATACGCCAACAGGGGCTAAAAGTTGTTATCGCCACGAATCCTTTATACGCCACCGACGGAATTTTGCAACGTTTATCGTGGGCGGGGTTATCCGCCGAGTTATCAGAGTATGATTGGGTGACCACCGCCGATAATATGCACTTCATCAAACCGAGTTTGGCCTATTATGCGGAAATCTTAGCGCGGGTTGGCGTTGAACCTGATGAAGCGCTGATGGTGGGCGATAGTGTGGAAAATGACATCATTCCCGCACGGACCCTAGGGCTGATGACCTACTATGTGGGGACGGATAGCCTCGCTGTTACTGTTGATGGTCAAGGCACTTTAGAGCATTTTGAACAGTTATTGCAAAATGGATGGTTGGAACGTCTGGCTAGGCGCTCTTTAAATCCTGAAGCCATTGAACCACAGTTGCGCGCAAATGTGGCTATGTTGTTTGGCATGCTGTCGGATGTAAAGCCCGCTTATTGGAACCAGCACCCTGACCCGGACGAATGGTCTATCTTGCAGATTTTATGCCATTTATTGGAGAGTGAAACAACAGTGCAATTGCCACGACTACAACGTGTTCTGGCAGAAGATAACCCTTTCTTGCCCAATCCCAAGACGCCACCGGGCATAGAGATGCCCCTTTGTAACGAGGATGGCTACGCTGTGGCAGAACAATTTAGGGAAAAGCGTTTTCAAACAATCGCATGGTTAGCTACATTGCGACCTGAGGATTGGTTGCGTCCAGCGCGCCACAGCATCTTTGGATTAACAACCTTGCTTGAATTGGCTCATTTCACTGCTCAGCATGACCGTTTGCATTTGACCCAGTTATGCCAAACATTAGGGAAATGCGAATAATCTAATGGTTCGAGTTTAGCAACCATTGATGAAATAAGCTGTTTTCGTCCATTAGGCTATGCTAATATCTAACGCAAGCTTTATACCTGTCCTTGAGATTAATGGATGATGTTCGTGGCTGAGATACCAAAGATGCGCGTATTGCTTTATATGCCAGAAACAGCCACGTGGCAAAAGATGCTCGTATCCGCCTTAAAGCAGGATTCCGAATTTGTATCTGTTTTGAAAGAGTCTACCTCTGCGGAAAAAACGCGCTCCCAATTGGCTGATGCAACTATCATTTTGTGCTTCGATACGCCGCAGTCTATCCTTTTTTTTGAACAAGAGTTGCCACGATTAACACATGTGCCGCATCGTGTTATCATCGCGCGTTCGCCAGAAGCGGTTGTAGATGAACGGTTGAACCGATGCGCCAATATGGTTTTGCCGCCTTACGAGAAAGCCATATTAAAATATTTAGCAGAATATCAACTGCTCAAGCGGGAATCTCTAAAGCTGATGGATAGTAACCGCGCCCTAATGTCCCAGATAGAAGCATTGAAGCAAGAGCTTAAACGTCATCAGCGTTCTTCTGGTGAGATGGAAATTCTTAAGAATGCCATTGTTCAAAATGTATCTCATGAGTTAAAGACGCCGCTACTACAGGTTAAATCTGCAGTGGCATTGCTCGCCGAAGACATCGAAGATTCGCGCCTCATCCAATACGCCACCGAAGCGACAGCCCGTCTAGAAACGATTGTCCGCAATATCACTATGCTAGGGAGTAGTTTTGATATTCATATTGGTTTAGTGATTGTGCGCGATGCGGTGGAGTATGCGCGGCGCAACTTAGGGCGCGTTTGGTTGCATCGCAACGAAGCGGCCCGCATTAAAATTGAATTGGAAGACAACCTGCCACCTGTTCGGGCGGATAAACAGGGTTTAAGCACAGTTTTACAGCTTTTAATGGATAATGCACTCAAGTTCAGCGAGAAAGAAATTTATGTTCAGGCTAAGCAAGAGGGCGATTACGTGACGATTAGCGTTAGAGATTATGGAATTGGTATCGCTAAGGAAGAATTGGACAAGATTTTTGAATCTTTCTATCAAGTGGATAATTCTTCAACGAGGCGCTTTGGCGGCGTTGGTATTGGTCTCGCTTTAGTGAAGCTCATCCTTGACCATCATGGGGTGGAGATCTCTGTAAAAAGCGAAGTAGGCAAAGGAAGCCTGTTTTATTTTCAGTTGCCGTCGGTAAAAATTCAGCCGGATAAGAATAAAGCGAATGAAGGATGAAACCATTGCGGTTTCTTTTAAGATTGGGCAGACTTGATGGATGAAAGGCTTATGAGCGCGCTCCTAATTGCGTTGACACAGCCTCGATTTGTTGTAAAATACTTTTAATTAGTTATAAATGTCACAAACGAGCGCAGTTGAAAGCGAATCCGATGACGATAGGTGATGTAGGACGTATAAATCATTCTGTAACGGTTACGGAAGCCATTTATGACCGCTTAGAAGAAGCTATGCAAGCCGTCGAACAGGTGATGTATGCCGTTGTTGATAGCCAAGTGACCGTCTTGCGAGACGCTAGCCGTCATATTTTGCAGGCAGGCGGCAAACGCATACGTCCGCGCATCTTAATGCTCGCTTATATGTTGGTGGGGGGAGAAGATTTTCCATATGCCGCTCCTGTTGGGGCCGCTGTTGAACTGATGCATACTGCTAGTGTTGTTCACGATGATATTAACGATCATGGGATTTTACGGCGGGGTCGTCCTTCGGTAAATGCGGTTTGGGGGCGCACCTTTGCTTTGTTGACGGGCGATTTTCTGTTCACCAAAGTTTATGAGCTGATGGCGCCTTATAAAGATATGAATATTGACCTCGCCGCCGCCGCAAGCGCTTTGGTCGAAGGCGAAACGTTGCAAGCGACGGCCGTTAAAGAAAATGTTTTCACTCGCGAAGTGTACGCGCGCATCATCGCCTTGAAGACGGCCGCTCTGTTCCAATATGCTGGGATTTTGGGCGCAAAATTAGCTAACGCTACCCCAGAGCAAATTCACGCTTTGGGACAGTATGCTTATCATGTTGGGTTAGCGTTTCAAATTGTGGATGACATCCTCGATATTGTCGGGGATGAGGTCAAATTGGGTAAAACAGCAGGGATTGATATTGTTCAGGGGCGTGGCGTGGCTGTGGCGTTCAATAACGAAAATGGTTCCACAACGCCGAATCCCTCCGAAATTATGGATAGCATTAATAGCATTAAACGAAAATTGCTCAAAGGCGATGCGCTGGAAGAAGCTAAAGAGCAAGCACGGCAGTTAATAAACTTGGCCGAAGATACCTTAAATCTTTTCCCCGATCACCCCGCTAAACAGGCATTGGTTTCTTTAGCGCGCCAAGTTGTTGACCGCGATTTTTGAACTCGCTGGCTCAAGACGATGCTCAAAATCCAGCCTCATTAGCGCTGGATTTTTCATTAAAGGCATCTGAGCAACCGGAACGTGAGGACAGATGATGAAAGTAGTGAATGTATCCCAAATGCGCGAGATTGAAGCCGCTTTAGATGCAAGCGGTATTCACTATGCAACGCTTATGCAAAATGCGGGTTTGGCGCTTGCGGAACGCATTTCTCAACTCATCGCGGATATATCGCAACCGCGCGTCACTTTCCTGATTGGTCCGGGCAATAATGGGGGAGATGGTTTGGTCGCCGCGCAGTATCTCGCCCAAACGGGTCGCGCACTCATCCGCCTGTATTTGTTGACGAGGCGCGATGATGAGTTAACGCGCGCGCTGAGCGATAAACAGATTTTGACCGCAGTTGCAGAAGATGATCGTGACGGGCGCGTTTTGAAAAACATGGTCGCTAGCGCAGATATTTTAGTGGATGCGCTATTCGGCATTGGGGTTCGTTTGCCGCTTCGTGATAATGCCGCGCGTTTGCTCCGTGCTGTTAACCAAGCGCTTCATGAGCAACGGTCTATGCGTCGCTCCTCCACATTATTTGACCCAACCCAAGCGGTAGAAGGGGAGCCTTTGCCCAAAACGACCGTTATAGCCGTAGATTGCCCTAGCGGTTTGGATTGTGATAGCGGTGCTGTGGATAAGAACGTCATTATGGCTGACGAAACCATCACCTTTATAGCCGCTAAACGGGGGCAATTTTTGTTCCCCGGCGCTGAAGCTGTCGGTCAATTATGGTTGGCGACGGCTGGCGCTCCGCCAGATTTTCCTCTCTTAAGCCGTGTAGAATCTGATGTTATCACCGGCCTTTGGGTCCGCGATCGACTGCCAACACGCCCTATAGCCGCCCACAAAGGGATATTCGGGCGCTTGTTGGTCTTGGGCGGATGTCATCAATTTATAGGAGCGGTTGGTCTAGCGGCCTTAGCGGCATATCAAATCGGCGTCGGTTTGGTCACTATCGCATCTACTCATGAAGTGACACATGCTTTAGCCGCCGCTTTTCCAGAGCCAACATGGTGGCAATTGCCGTCTGAAGAAGGGCATATCTCAGTTGATGCGGCCGCTATAGTTGCGGAGCGGTTGCATACTTTTTCCGCGATTGTTATAGGGCCGGGGATGGGGCAAGGGGGAAGCACGGCTGAATTTCTGCGTCAGCTTTTCGCCCTCGTGCGGGATTGGCCGCCTCTTCTGCTCGACGCAGACGCACTGAACATCATCAGCCAAAATCCGAGCCGTTTTAATATTCCGCCAAATACAGTTATGACACCCCATCCCGGAGAGATGAAGCGCTTGATGGGCGAAGGGGAGTTAACAACAGACCGTTGGGAAATCGCCCAGACGCAGGCGCAAAAATGGTCTGTAGTTATGCTCTTAAAAGGCGCTCATACGATTGTTGCTGATAGAAAGGGCCGTTCAGCGGTTTTGCCTTTCAAAAACCCCGCTTTAGCTAAAGCAGGCACTGGTGATGTGCTGGCTGGCCTCATCGGCGGTTTGCTGGCGCAGGGCGTAGCGCCCTTTGAGTCGGCCGCTATAGGCGCTTATGTGCATGGTCTCGCCGCAACTATAGCCGCTCAGCAGGGACATCCTCGTAGTTTATTGGCGCATCAAGTAGCTACATCAGTCCCTCTTGCGCTAGCGAAATTAGATGCCTAGGATTCGCTTAGGATGAATTTTTGGAAAGCTTCTGCCGTCCATGGTAGGGCATGCTTGAAGAAATGCTCGTAAATCGCCTGAGCATAAACGCGAATTTCATATTGTGCGTCTTCCGCCATTCGCAAGCGCAAGAAATGCATTAAGTTGTGCGCGTCTATTTTGACAACCCATGTATAGTACACACTAAAGCCCGGCAAAAAAAGACGCGCCATCTCTTTTGAAACGCCCTTTTCGAGCGCTTCCTGATAATAGTTGAAGCTATTTTCATAATGCTGAAGCAATTTTTCAGTTAATTCGCCCGCGACCTCATCATCTACTTGGCCTTCGCTGGCTTGTTTGTTGTTCTTTGATTGTTTGCGCCAGATGACGGGGACGTAAAAATCATCTTCTTCAAAAGGGGTATAACGTCCTGATTGGGCATTCATGTTCCATGTGCGATGCCTTACCCACTGCCACCATGTCACTAAGGGCGCGCGCACCCGAAATTTGAATTCAACCATCTCAAATGGGGAAGTATGGCGATTGCGTAGCAGATAAAAGAGCAGTTTTTTATCTTGTTCTGCCCCTTTGCTTTCTCCTAAAAAGCTCACACGGGCGGCGTTCACGATGGCTAAATCTCCGCTGATGCCAGTAGCAGGATGCGGCATCAAATCGAGCAACTCGATAAAACCCTTATCTAGAACAGAGATGCGTTTACCAATCAAACTTTCCACAGATGTTCTGTCCTTAGGTTGCCGATTTAATTAGAGAAAAATTGGAGCGCCAAACGGACGCGCTCTTCAATATCGGGCGGCGCATCTTTGGGGAGCGCTTGGATAGCCGTTTGCGCTTCCACAATACTATAGCCAAGGCTGATGAGCGCATCCATAACATCACTGTTGAGATTATCAAAGTCGTCTACAGGGACTGCTTCTAGACCAAACTTCAGCTTATCCTTCAATTCAAGGACAATTTTTTGAGCGGTCTTTTTGCCAATACCGGGTACCCGCGTTAGCACATCCGCTTTATCGCTGAGGACGGCGTTACGCAGATTATCAATGCTCAAAGAGCCGATGATGGTTATCGCCAGTTTGGGGCCAACGCCATTGACCTTAATAAGCGCATCGAATAGGTCGCGTTCAGCTTCGGTGCTAAAGCCGTACAAGGATAAAGCATCTTCGCGGACGATGAGGCGCGTCAATAAAAATACGTGGTCGTGCTCTAACCTTTGAAGCGTGGAATGAGGCACGAAAACATCAATGCCTATTCCCCCAACCACGATGACCACATGGTCAGAACCTATTTGCGCGACTTTGCCTTGTATACTGGCAATCATACGGTTTCACTCGATGTTGTTATAATGGCGATGTTGCAGGTCGGTGATGGCGATAGCGAGGGCATCTGCCGCATCGTCGGGTTGGGGGATGGCATCTAATCCTAATAGTAATCGCACCATTTCTTGCATTTGCTCTTTATCTGCCCCCCCATAACCGGATATGGACTGCTTCACGATGTTGGGCTTGTACTCGGCAATCGGGATACGGGCTGTTTGTAAAGCTAACAAAATAACCCCACGACTTTGGGCAACTGTGAGCGCTGTAGTGACGTTACGGGCGAAAAACAGCTCCTCAACGGCGGCGCGGTTTGGCTGGTAGGTAGCGATGATATTCTGAATGCGTGTGAAGATAGTCTCTAGACGTTCGGGCATGGGGGTTTTAGAAGGCGTGCGAATAACACCATAATGGACGGCTTGGAGAGCGCCATCTTGCGCTTCTCTCACCAAGCCGTAACCCACAATTGCCGTACCTGGATCTATCCCTAAAGAGAGCATCACTCTTGCTCAAAGGCGGCGACAGCCTCTTCATCTATTGATAGATTCGTTGCCACCGATTGAACATCGTCCAATTCTTCTAGCTTTTCCATTAGGCGCATATTCGCCGCCGTTTTATCGGGCGCCACCGATGTTTCGTTCTTGGGAATCCAGCGGAGTTCAGATTCCTCTATTTGGTAGCCCGCATTGCTGAGCGCTTCCTCGACGGCGGCATAAGCTTCGCGCGGGGTATATACAGTGGTAACGCCATCCTCATCTACCACATCATCCGCGCCTGCTTCGGCCGCTATCATGAAGACTTCGTCGAAATCGAGGTTGCCATTGAGCGTAATATAGCCTTTTTGCTCAAATTGCCATAACACAGAACCTGCCGAAGCGAGGCTACCCCCATTTTTATTGAATACGCTTTTCACTTCTGCTAACGTGCGATTTTTATTGTCGGTGAGCACCTCGATAACAAAAGCGATGCCATCAGGCCCATAACCTTCATAGGTTACCTCCTCCATCGCGCCGCCTTCCAGTTCGCCGGTGCCGCGTTTGATGGCGCGCTCGATGTTTTCTTTAGGCATATTAGCCGCTTTCGCTTTGGCGATGGCGAGCTTTAGCTTAGGATTAGCGCTCTCATCGCCGCCACCTTCGCGCGCCGCAATGGTGATGTCCCGCCCTAGACGGGTGAAAATTTTGCCCCGTTTGGCGTCTTCAGCCCCTTTTTTTCGTTTAATCGTTGACCATTTACTATGACCCGACATAATCCGCCCTCTCTAATAGGTCTGATTACATGATAGTTCAGCATTGTTGTGCAAAATAAATGGAATCCAGCAAAGTGTGTCTTGATTATTGGCAAGTATGCCACAAAATTATTCGATATGGAATATGATGCCTGCGATAAAGGCTTCGTGCTATAATGCCTAATTGTCTTGCTTGAAATTTATGAAAAGCACATCTTTGAATGATATAGCTATATTGCCCGCCGAAGATTCCCATAGTATCCGACGAGTTGCATGGGGTATTTTAATCGTATCTTTTATGCTGTACTGTGTCATTTGTAGTGGAGTTAGCGCGGGCATTTATGTTTTCTTCTTCGAGTCATCCGTGCCGATGTCGGTAGCGATGCGCGTTGGTCGGGGTACTGTCGAAATTACAGGGCCTGACCTCATTAGGCGCGCAGAGCGGGAAACCCGCGATTTGACGGCGCTCAATTCCTCTATCCGTACCGATGCCTTATCACAAACCACTTTGGCTTTTACAACCCCTAATCCAAAGGGGGAACTTGTCGCTAGCGTGACCATTAAAGGCGATACCAGCGTGAACTTTAGGGGGGCTTATGCGCCTCGTTTTGAATGGGGACGCGCTTATTTCAATATAGATTTACGCAATTTATCTGGCGAATTAGACGTTCAAGTTTTTGGCGCTTCGTCACGCCGTTTTTTGCTGGAAATTACCACCCCCCAAGAAGTTGTTATTCATCTAACCCAGAATGGTCGTTATGCCATTCAAGCGAATGAAAGCGTCGTCAAGGTAGGGGTGCGGGAAGGGAGTGCGGCTTTATTTTCGCCGGACGCACAGAACAACCGTTTGATAACCCCGGGGCAACAAGGGATTTTATCATTAGATACACAACAAGTTGTGGTTTCTCAGGCAGAGCTAGACCTCGTGCAGAATGGATTGTTCGCCCTGTTCGATACGCGCCCCGAAGATACCAATGGCTCTTTGCGGTTGCCCGCGCGGTGGGGATGTCGCGATGAGCAAGATAGCACACCGCGCGGCTCTTTTCGTATCGAGACATTTGATGGCCGCTCTGCGTTACGGTTGATGCGTGGAGACGGGGCACAATCGCACGGCGAGACAGGATGCCGTCAGCCGTTCACAGAAGAGGGGGTTGATGTATCTGGTTATGGCTACCTAGAGTTCGTGACCACTTTTTACATCAATTATCAATCTTTGAGCAAGTGTGGTGTGGCCGGTAGTGAATGCCCTTTAATGTTGCTGATAGATTATGAAGATATTAACGGGGTTTCGCGCAAATGGCGGCAAGGGTTTTATTATGCGGATAATCCACAAAATGATTTCCCCTTGCGGTGCGATACCTGTACCGAAGAACATCAACGCATCAATGAAAAGGTTTGGTACACTTTTGAATCTGGCAACTTGATGACCTTGCCGCTCGATATACGCCCTGCGCGCATCAATGGCATTGAGTTATACGCTTCAGGTCATGAATATGATGTGTTTGTCAGCGAGGTTGCTTTACTGGTGAACGGTGGTTCATCCGCAAAACTGCAGACAGGCGGTTAGCGGCTTACTCCAAAACCAAGCCCCAACTGCTTGAGCGAGCGCCATTTTTTGCCGCCAATGATAATATGGTCTATCAGTTGTATATCGAGCAAATGCCCTGCGGCTACTAGCGCCCGTGTAAATTCAACATCTTCTGGCGATGGGGACGGGTCACCCGACGGGTGATTATGGGCGAGGATAATAGAGGGGCTATTGTATAGCAATGCCTCGCGGTAAATTTCTGCTGTGCGGACGACCGTTGCATACGCTGTCCCCTTGTAAACGGTTGATATTGCTATAAGTTGCCGTCCACTGTCTAATAAAATAACGCGCATTTCCTCATAGGGAAGATGGGCCATATCGAGTATATGGGGTAAGGCATCTTCGATGCGCTGGATAATATGGGTGCGTAAGGGTTCGTCAGAACGGCGTACCAGCTCGCATAAAGCCAATAAGCGTTCTTTTGAGGCGGCTTCTGGCATTTGCTCTTGAACAAAAGCGCTGATGTTGGCTAAGCCCTTTAGACCGTTCGCCCGCGCAAGAGCGCGCTCTAGGAACGCTAAAAGCAGGCTATCTTCATAATCCCCAATCAATATATAGCTAATTAATTGTGGGGTGGTGAGGGATTTGAATTTGTTTTCTAGTATCACAAGTCATTGAAGATGTTTATGCGTATGTGCCTATTGTAGCATGATAACGTTAAATTGCGTTTGGTTAAGGGCACTGTTATACTGGCATGGTAGGCGTGTTTTGGGAGAACGAATATGGGTGCGAATGATATTCTCCTTATTGGAGTTGTTTATGTAGGCGTCATTTTGGCCGTACTATGGTTGGCCTTAGTCATTTGGGCTTATCGAGATATGCGGTTGCGTTCGCGCGATTTTTTCGCCCAATTGTTGGTGGCGGCTGTCGTCGGGGTTTTGAATATACCCGGCGTGTTTATTTATATTCTGTTGCGACCACGAGAAACGCTATCCGAAGCTTACGAGCGCTCTTTAGAAGAAGAAGCCTTGTTACAAGAGATTGAAGAAAAACCGACTTGCCCCGGTTGTTCTCAACGGGTTAAAGAGGATTGGCAGGCTTGCCCAAATTGCCACACACGTTTGAAAAAACCATGCATCGCGTGCGGGCAAATGTTGGAATTATCTTGGAATTTATGCCCCTATTGCGCTACTAGCCAAGTGAGCGATGCCGCCCTTCAAGCCTCGCGCCATGTTCGCCCCGCTACACAGACAATCCCACCTATAGATATTCCCGATAAGTGGCTATCTAACCCGCCGCGCGATGCTAGCGGCCGTCGGTCGGCGCGCCCTAATCAGCCTGTTGAATTCGTAGATAGCGATGATTTTTAAATTTCACCCGATTCTCCAATTCGATGAATCTTGAGTAAGTTTGTTTGTCCGCCCACACCAAAGGGTACGCCGGCGATAATAATAATGGTTTCGCCACGGCGTAGCAGTTTAGCTTCTATTGTCGCGCGAGAAATAACGCTAATCATTTCGTCTATCGTGTTGAATTCTGGCACAAGCACGGGCACCACGCCCCATACCAAAGCCATACGGTGATACGTGACTTTGTTGGGCGTTATACAGATAATGGGGGTGCTAGGCCGCTCGCGTGCGACGCGCCGCGCCGTGTAGCCTGATAGTGTAGTCGTCACAATCGCTTTAGGCGACAACACTTCAGAAATGTGGAAGGTGGCTTCGCTGATGGCATCGGAAATGCGTTCTGTGTTGGTTTGTGCGGTCACTTCAAAGTGGCGCTTATCAAAACTACGTTGGCGATTATCCCAAATGTGTTGTTCTGCGATACGCGCGATGGTCGCCATCATACTGACCGCTTTTTCGGGATAATCTCCGCTAGCGCTTTCGGCGCTCAGCATGACGGCATCTGTGCCATCAATAATAGCGTTATAAACATCGCTCGCTTCTGCGCGTGTCGGTCGTGGATTGCGCGTCATGGATTCGAGCATTTGGGTCGCTGTGATGACGGGCTTGCTGGCTTGGTTGCAGAGCTGGATGATGCGTTTTTGATGATAGGGAACTTGTTCTGCGGGCGTTTCGATGCCTAAATCGCCACGCGCCACCATGATACCATCGGCGACTTCAATAATCGCTTCGATGTTTTCCAATGCTTCTTGCATCTCTATCTTGGCGATGATGGCGGCGTCCCCGCCAAAGTGTTTGATGAGCCAGCGCAACTCGCGGACATCATCTTGCTTGCGGACAAATGACATGGCGATGAAGTCTGTTTTTTGTTGTAGCGCGAATTCAATATCTGCACGGTCTTTATCTGTGATGGCTGATAGGGTCAATTTGGCATTGGGCGCGCTCACCCCCTTGCGTGATTTGAGTGGGCCGCCGATGACGACTTCGCATAAAATGCTCGTGCCATTCGTCTCTTTGACCAGTAGTTCGATATTGCCGTCATCTACGAGTAGGCGCGTATCTGGTTTAAGGTCGCGCATAAATTCTGGATGGGGTAGGGCGACGACCTTATCCTTGCCAAGGACATCGTCAAGGGTGAGGCGTAGCGTTTCCCCAACTTCAAGCATCATGGGTTCGTTTTCGATGAGTCCGATGCGAATTTTGGGGCCTTGTATATCGCATAAGATAGCGACGACAGCACCTTCTTCTTCAGCGATGCGGCGGACGGCCGCTATCGTTTTCCCATGTCTATCATGGTCGCCGTGAGAGAAGTTGATACGCGCAACATTCATCCCGGCGCGAATGAGAGCGCGGATGACGTCGTCATCCCAAGAAGCTGGGCCAAGGGTGGCCACAATTTTGGTTCTTTTGCTATTGAGGTCGTGTAGCACAGGCCTATGCCTTTCTACGTTACAGGTCTTTTTTTAGATTCGTGAAAGCGCTGTGTCCGGCATAAACAGCGGCGCTACCCAATTGCTCCTCAATCCGCAGGAGTTGGTTATATTTAGCGATGCGGTCGGTACGGGCTGGCGCGCCGGTCTTAATTTGTCCGGCATTCATCGCTACGGCCAAATCAGCGATAGTGCTA
This sequence comes from Anaerolineaceae bacterium, assembly GCA_037441665.1. Classification (GTDB taxonomy): domain Bacteria; phylum Chloroflexota; class Anaerolineae; order Aggregatilineales; family Phototrophicaceae; genus JBBIRQ01. The sequence continues at coordinate 217,615 of JBBIRQ010000003.1, forward strand.
TCTTCACTTTCGCCACTGCGATGACTAGTGACTACCGTCATATTATGGCGTTGGCTGAGTTGTGCGGCGGCGAGCGCTTCGGTCAAAGAGCCGATTTGGTTCACTTTGAATAAAAGCGCATTGGCCGATTGGCGTTTGATAGCTTCTTTAACCCGTTCGGTGTTGGTGACGAGCAAATCATCGCCCACGATTTGAACGCGGTCTCCGATAGAACGCATGAGACCGCTCCAATTGTCCCAATCGTCTTGGTCTAGCCCATCTTCTAGAGAGATGATGGGGTAGCGATTACACCAATCTGTCCAGAAGGCGACCATTTCTTCACCGCTCAACGTCCGTCCTTCGATTTCTAGATGATACCGACCATCTTTGTAGATTTCTGATGTTGCAGGGTCTAGGGCGATGAAAATCTGTTCACCGGGGCGATAGCCCGCTTTTTCTATGGCCTCCATAATAACATCTAGGGCCGCTTGGTTAGAGCCGAGGCTAGGGGCAAAGCCGCCCTCATCGCCAACGGTTGTTGAGTAGTTTTTGTCGTGCAATACTTTTTTGAGGGCGTGATAAATTTCTACACCCCAGCGCAAAGCTTCGCGGAAAGTGGGCGCGCCGACCGGCATAACCATGAATTCTTGAAAATCGGTGCTACCTATAGCGTGTTTGCCGCCGTTCATGATGTTCATCATGGGTACAGGCAATACATGAGCGTGCACACCGCCTAAGTAAGCGTATAGCGGTAACCCGGCACTGGCCGCGGCCGCTTTAGCCACAGCCATAGAGACGCCGAGTATAGCATTAGCGCCTAGGTTTTGTTTGGTTGGGGTGCCGTCTAGAGCTAGCATCATTTTATCTAGAGCGGTCTGGTTGAAAGGGTAAGCCCCGATCAGCGCTTCAGCGATAGGCCCATTGACAGAAGCAACCGCTTTCAAAACGCCTTTGCCGCCGTAGCGCCCTTTATCGCCGTCTCGTAGCTCTAGCGCTTCGTATTCGCCAGTAGACGCGCCACTGGGGACAATAGCGCTACCGAAAGAACCATCGGACAGTTTGACTTCGACCTCGATAGTGGGATTACCACGAGAGTCCAACACCTCACGTCCATGAATGGAACTGATGGTGGTCATAAATCGCTCCATGAAAATATTGGGTTAGATAGTTTATCAATTCGACACAATGATAATCCAAAATCTTGGCTTCGACTACAATTAATCGTTTAATTTAGGCTAGGTTTATGGGGCGTAATGGGCTTATAATAAGGGTTAACAAGTGCTAAAGTTGATTTGAAGGTAAATCAAATGACCACGCGCCGAATTATCTATCTCGACCACTCCGCGACCACGCCAGTTGACCAACGGGTTGTTGAAGCAATGATGCCGTATTGGACAGATGTATATGGGAATGCTTCTTCATCCCATAGTTTTGGCCGCCGAGCAGAAACAGCTATCGAAATGGCACGCGCATCTATTGCTAAAATCCTCAATTGCAAGCCCAAAGAGATTGTTTTCACGGGGTGCGGTAGTGAGAGCGATAACATCGCTATTCGCGGTGGCGCTTGGGCGCGCAGGCATCGAGGGCGTGGCGCTCATTTGATAACCACTCCGGTGGAGCATAGCGCGGTCATTAAAACTATCGAGCAAATGTCCGAGGTGATGGGTTTTGAACATACGATATTGCCCGTAAGCCATGAAGCGTTGGTCTCCGCAGATGATTTCGCCAAAGCTTGCCAAGAGGATACAGCTTTGGCTAGCATTATCTACGCGAATAACGAAGTGGGTACAATCAACCCCATCTCCGATTTGGCGCGCATCGCTCGTGAAAAGGGCATTTTATTTCATACGGATGCTGTGCAGGCGGCTGGGCAGTTATCGCTTGATGTTCAAGCGATGGGGGTTGATATGCTCAGCTTAACGGCGCACAAATTTTATGGCCCCAAGGGGGTGGGGGCGTTGTACGTGCGCGATGGTATCGAATTGGTGACAAGCCAAAGTGGCGGTAGCCACGAGTCTGGACGCCGCGCAGGCACGCATAATACCGCCGCTATCGTGGGGATGGCCAAGGCGCTAGAAATTGCTTATACAGAATTAGAAATGCACACATCCCATTATCGCTTGATGCGCGATGCGCTTATAAAGGGCATTTTGGAGCGCATTCCCAACGCTAGACTTACAGGGCATCCTGAACAGCGATTGCCTTCTCATTGTAGTTTTATCTTTGAAGGGATTGACAGTAGCACCTTGTTGATGCACCTCGACATGAAAGGGATAGCCGCTAGCGGCGCTTCGGCATGTAAGACGGGCAATCCTGAACCGTCTAGTGTATTGTTAGCAATGGGTTACACGCCCGATGAAGCGATGGGTAGCTTGCGGCTGACTGTCGGCCGCCAAACGACGATAGAAGATGTGGAATACGCGGTAGATGTATTGGCAGAAGTTGTCGAGAAGTTGTATCGGTTAAAGCGAGAATTGGCGAGGTGAGTTCCACAAAACCCCGTGTTGTCGTCGCCATGAGCGGCGGCGTAGATAGTTCTGTTGCGGCCGCTCTGTTGGTAGAGCAGGGCTACGAAGTGGTCGGTATGATGATGCGCCTCTGGTCGGATGCGGCAATGGGTGGCGACGCTCATAACCGCTGTTGCACACCAGAACAGATGTCTGATGCGCGGCGTATTGCCGACCACTTAGGCATTCCATTTTACGTATTAGACACCAAAGCGGTATTTCGGGATACAGTAGTCCAATACTTTTTAGATCAACATCGTGCCGGCTTGACCCCTAACCCTTGCATGGAGTGTAATAGGCATATTCGCTTTGAATTTTTGCAGAAAAATGCGCTCGCGCTGGATGCGGACTTTTTAGCGACAGGACATTATGCCCGCATAGACCGTGGGCCAGATGGGCGGTTTCGCTTGCGTAAAGGCGTTGATGACGCCAAAGACCAGAGCTATGTATTGAGCGTGTTAGGTCAGGAACAGCTCAGGCACGCCCTTTTTCCCGTTGGTGAGTACCCCAAAGCAGAGGTGCGCCAGCTAGCGCAAAAATATGGTTTGAACGTGGCCAGCAAAAAGGATAGCCAAGATTTATGCTTTTTGGGAAAGCATGATTATCGCCAGTTTTTAGCGTTGCATAGCCCCGATGTCATGCGTCCGGGCCCCATTGTCTTAAAAGATGGGCGCATTATTGGCGAGCATCAAGGACTCGCCAATTACACGATTGGCCAGCGCAAAGGCTTAGGGGTCTCTTCAGCAGAGCCGTTATATGTTTTGGGCATGAATCCGCATACCAATGCGCTCATTGTAGGCACACAGACGCAACTAGGGCGCGATACCTTATTTGCCAGAAGAATGAATTGGGTGGCGGGTAGCGCGCCTAAGGGGCCTTTTCGGGCGGAGGTCAAAATCCGTTATAAGGCGCGCGCTGTCCCCGCTTGGATAGAACCGCTCGATGATGGCCGTGTTCACGTGCGTTTTGATGAACGGCTACGTGACATTACTCCGGGGCAAGGCGCTGTTTTATATGATGGCGATGTCGTGTTGGGTGGGGGTATCATCGAGCGGTGGGATTAAATTTAACAGGGGATAGGGTTGCAATACCCTAGCATCGCTTTCTGAACCTCTAGCGTATAGAATAAAACCAGCAACGTAGCCGCTACAATGTATGGTCCGTAGGGTAGAGCTGTGAACCAACTGTATCGTTTCCCTAGCAAGGCTTGCCCCACTAAATAGACAACTGCGCCTAAGGCCCCGAAGAAAATAGCAATAAAAATCACCAAAACAATAGATTGAATCCCGACCATCAACCCGCTCACCGTGATGAGCATCACATCACCATAACCAAAGGCCACAGTGTTAATCTGTTTGCCGCGTAGTTGCCCTGTGATATACGTGAATAAATATCCCCCCATGTAGAAAAGGAAAAATACAATAAAACCGACACCACCCCCTATCAATGCGCCTTGGAGTTGTGGGGGGTAGTTGGGCGTAAGAATCGCTTCTATTATCACCAGAACGGCCGTAGGGATGATTACCACAAAAAGAATCAAGCGATGTTCGACGTCAATGATGGTGATGAGCACCAAAATGGCCACATAGATAAGCCAAAACATCAGTTGTAAGTCGTTCACGTTGGGGTCATCACTCTTCAGTAGGAATAGCCACATCATGAGCAGAGCTGTTGCAAGCTCTGTCAGGGGGTAACGCCAAGATAAGCGCGTTCCTTGGGTAGAGGCGCGTCTCTGAAATAAAAAAGCGGTGATGCCAAGCCAGGCCAATAGCGGACGCGGTGAACCATCAGGATATTTGGGGAGAGAAGGTGAGCGGCGGCGCGGTAAATCATCCGCTAGCATGTTGATGATGCCACCCGCCAGTATGCCAATAATCCCGATGAGGATAAGCGTCAAGTTCATTATGATGATTCTCCTAGCTGATGAAAGCTGGTAAAGGTGGAGCAGCGGGCAACAAAGCCAAAGCGATAGCTAAAAAGCAGATGATGGCCAAGATAGCGCTTAATATAATCGCTAATTGTTGTGGGCGAGATAACGATTGGCTATCGTTTATGATGGGCTGATGCGGACTGATGACGAGTTCTGCGCGCGTTACCGAGTGGTAATGGATACACCAAGCGGCTAGTTCAAGTTGGGCGTATTGGGCGCTGATGATGAGCGCTATGGTGTCCGGGAATTGCCACTGCGCGATGTCGTCCGATGAAGGGATGGGGGCTGTTTTGGGGTGTGAGTGATAGATGGCGAGCAATTGTTCCTGATTGTGTTCTATTTGTCGGAATGCCGCTAAAGTTTCTGCGGGATTCATGTAAAAGGCGTGTTGCGGGTTTTTAGCAATATTGGTGATAGGGATGATGCGCGTAGGGCGTTTGTGCTCGCCGACAACAAACCCGCAAGCTTCTATGGGGAGTTGTTCGGTGACATGTTGACAGATAGCTTGTGCGATTTGCGGCGTTAACCACAGGGTAGTCATCGGTTTTCATCCATCGCTGGAATGACGAACTGGATACTCTGTTTATCTTGGGGTGGTTGTCGCGTTTCGTAATAGAGTTCCGCTGTGAGCGTGTATGTCCCGGCCGGGTCTTTGATGTTTCGTAAATGCATGGTGAATTCCATGTCGGCGTGCATCGTCGCGATGATGTCTAAATCGGCGACGATTTTTCCGTAAGCGTCACGCGCCGCAAGGATGAGGTTGGGGCGCTCTTGAAAAGGCGTGACGCGAATTTTAATCAATACGCGAAAACGGTCGGGATAAGGGGTCGCCTCCAGCGATTGAATAAAAACCTTATCTGATGGTTGGGGTATCAAGTTCGGGTCGTCATAAAATTGAATGTTCATAATAGAATTGATTATAAAGAGGTTGTGAGGGAATGCAACGCCCAGCGCTTATAATGATGCTTTCAATTGGGCGAGCGCTTGTACAGCCCGCTCAAAAGCGCTCGCAGGCACAAGCAAATGGTCACGGCTATAAGCCGCTAAAGGCAAAATGGGCACGTTTGCGGCCGCTAATGCACCGCTCACTAGCGCCATTAATCCCACCACATCGGGTTCTAGTACGGTATCTATCGTGATGAGACGATAGTCTTCTGTTGCTAAGGTGCTCCCCCTAAGCCGATTAGAAAAGTCGGCAACCGCTTCTTTGGGGATAATCAAGGAGACCTCATCTTTATCAGCGATGAGGGCGCAAAAAGGCTCGCCGATTTCTGCGACAATCCCCGCCGCCAACATGATTGCTGAGGGAAACATTTTGATGAGCGTATAATCTTGGTCATCGCTGTAAAGTTGGGCGGACTTCATGATGTCTTGGGGATTTTGCGGCATGATGTTATCTCATTCATCGAATTGATAAGTTGCTTCAGCATAATAGCGGATATTACGATTGACCAGCTTTTTCTGTATCCATAGACGCAGAGCTTCGTTTTTCTCCGCTAGGGATTGTGTTTCATCGCGCAGATGCGTTAAAGGGTAATTGACGTTTAGCGCGCGCCCTTGGATGATGTGGCGGCTGACGCCGGGAGGTAGAAAGGCTTGGCTTTGAGCGGCAGATATAATATCTTCTGGGCGATATTGGGGAAACATCACCAATGCGATAGCATCAGGATACCACGGCCAAATATCGTTGGGGTCTTGGATAGCGGTGCGGTGTAGGCGCGCATTTTGTTGATAGAGATGCACAATCTGGCGCAAGGCGTGATTTTTCTCATGAATATTGTTATTCGGCGCGTGAATGCCCATAACAAGCCCGTCTTTGAGCAAGATTTCAGCGATAGCCCCCACACTCCAACCAGCTGTCGCGCGAATGCCTGCCAATTCTCGGACGCCGTTGGCGAACGCTTCTTGTGTCCAGCCGCTGACGATATGATGCCAGACGCTTAATTCTACGAGGCCGCTTTCATATCGCGCGACTTGAACTAAAATATGCTTGTATCCCAAATGGGTGAGAGAATAGTGACGGTTTGCTCCATCAAGGACGACGTATTCATCATCACTGATAGGCGCGACAATGGGCGGATTGGTCATGAATTCCGCTTGTCGTAGAATCTCGATAAGCGGTTTTGCGCGTTGAAAATCGTGTTCTTCGTGCGGATACACACAATCAATCGGTACAATTCGCAGGTCCGGCAAAGGGACATGATTGTGTTGAGATAACATCCGTTTTATCAGCCTTTACAGGATAAGATTTGTCATACAGAGTAACATGAACCATTTGACTAGGCAATATTCATAAACAGATGTCTATTCAATTTATATAAGATGCATAAGGAAATGTATGGGCGCACATGAGCAAGGGGCAGATGCTGTTGTTGGTCGTTGGACGGTGATACCGCGCACGCTATGTTTTGTTCGTCATCAGGATATGATTTTGTTGATGAAACGCGCGCCACATAAACGAGTTTTCCCTAATCGCTACAATGGTTTAGGCGGTCATATCGAAAAAGACGAAGACCCTTATCATAGCGCCTTGCGTGAAATATACGAAGAAAGCGGTTTGACCGTCCACAATTTGCGGTTGCGCTCGATTCATAATATAGATGCAGGCCACACGAGCGGTATTTTACTCTTTGTATTCACCGCTTGGGCTATCTCCCCGATAGTGACAAAAGAATCTTCAGAGGGCACACTGCATTGGATACCCATTAGTAAGATTTACGAGTTAGATTTGGTCGAAGATTTGCCGCATATCTTGCCTAAGATTTTAGATATGCCCGATACTGCGCCGCCGTTTTCGGCCCATGTTTCTTATAGCGCGGATGATGCGATTGTGATGCGCTTTTTCGAGGATATTCTATGACTTTACTGCATTCAAATATTGCTTCAAGACCCGTTCGTTACCGCTGGCCCATCCGCTTTTTGATGCGTTGGTATGGCATTGGAGAAGATGAAATTCTCAACGGTGGGGAATTCTTGTACTCTGTTGATGTCTCCCAATTGAAGCAGTTGATGAATCGCTTAAAAGGAGATGGTATAGATGTAGAAACAGGGCGCGTAGATTATGTGAGGCTGGCCGATAGCCCGCTTTTTGTGGATTATGTGAACGCCACGCGCGCCCTACAGCAATATAATTTAGACTCGTTGAAGACAGATGATGAACGCAAATCTTTTTGGATTAATCTTTATAATCTATTGACCATCCATGGCGTCATCGCTTATAGGGCGCGACGGTCCATCACTGAAATTAAAGGCGCTTTTCAGCGCATAGCTTATCGGATTGGTGGTTATCGTTATTCTTTAGACGATATTGAACATGGTATTTTGCGGTCTAATGCTGGTCATCCCTTTCTGCCGGGAGCGCAATTTACTGCTGATGACCCTCGCGCCTCGTTTATAGTCACCCAAAAAGACCCGCGTATTCATTTTGCTCTTGTTTGCGCTTCTCGTTCTTGCCCTCCTATAAGCCTTTATCGAGCGGAACAATTAGATACGCAACTCGATCTCGCTGTGCGTAATTTCATCAATAATGGCGGCGTGATTGTAGATAAGATGACAAACTCTATTTCGCTATCGCGCATTTTTCAGTGGTATTCGGCTGATTTTGGTGGCAGAATTTGGAACATGACGCCTGTACTGGCGTTTATAGCAAAGTATTTGGACTCTCCCGAAGACCGCGATTTCATTACAGCGAAAGCTGGACGGCTAAAAATTTCTTATCAACATTATGATTGGACGCTGAATGGTTAAACAAGCAAGACCTCGCTTATCGCTCCCTTGGCGGCGATTCCGTCGTATAGGATGCGGCGTTTTGTTGGTGATTTGGTTTGCGATTCTATTGTTACCCTGTGCTTTATTCATATTAGCTACACAAGGGAGTATTGTGCTTCATCATGCTTTTGTTCCTGAACCAGAAGCGCACCCCTTGCTACAGATTGATTTATTGACTGAGGCTGATTATCGGGGCTTACGCATTGTCACAACTCGTATTTATGATGATGGCGCGCAACTTTGCGTTCAATCGAACGTATCGTATGTGATGTGGTTGGGGGATGGCGCGCCTTCTATCTATTGTGATTGCTATATCCGAGAAAGCTCAGAAGCGGATTGGATATTGGCTGATACCATAATAGCGCAATGTCCGTAAAGAGAGAGGGGGAGCAATCGTGACGCCAGCGGTTGTATTTTGTGATATTGCTGGGACAATTGTACAAACTGAACCATGGCGCTATGTTCGCCAGCATCCATCTATTGATAAATCGAGCAAGCGGCGGGCAATGGCGCGTATTTTGCCCTTATGGGCCGCTAGCAAGGTGGGTTTAGTGCCTGATGTATGGTTTCGTCACCAATGGTTGTTGGCAATGGCTAGCTTGTTCCGCAATTGGAAACGAGACCAACTCCAAGCGCTGTTTGAATGGGTCGTCTATGACCAGATGAAAGCGCTATTTTATGAAGATGTTATCGCTCGTTTGCGCCAACATCAGCGCGATGGCGCTCGTCTTGTGCTGGTATCAGGCGTTTTTCAAGAGTTTGCGCGTGTTTATGCCCAACGGGTTGGAGCGGATGACGCTATCGGCACGCCGTTACAATTCGTCGGCGATGTGTGCACGGGGCGCGTGGCTGGCCCAACCTGTGTTGGAGAACGCAAGGTGATGCTCATACGCGATTATTTGGGTCAATTAGAGACCTCTCCTCCCTTAAGCAATTGTTACGCTTACGCGGATAGCTATTCCGACCATACGATGCTAGAAGCTGTGGGGCATGGCGTGGCAACTTATCCTGATCCTCGATTGCGCCATTTGGCTAGCCAAAAAGGTTGGGAGATTTTTTCATAGACACAAGGTAGCATGGATGGACATTTTCCAAAATTTAGGGATTGAACCCCAATTTTTATTGTTATGTGTTGGCGGCTTTTGTGTGGTTGCCATTATCATTTTTCTGGGATTGCAAGTGATTGGCGGCGCATTAAGCGCTTTTTTAGGATTATCAGAATTGTTTTTTAATGTGCTCGCGGGCGGACCGATAGCGTGGTGCGGGTGTTTGGTATTCCTCGCTATCTGTGGGATATGCGCTTTTATCGTGGTCAACATTCTCACCTTTTTACCGCAATGTAGCACGGCGGAAGCGGTGAATTTTTGCCGCTTGTTGGGATATTAACCTAATCAGGCCCTCTAGCGTTTATTGGTTGAGTGCGCTATAATTATTTTGCGTCGCTAAATAAATTTAGCGATTTGGATTCATCTTTAGTTGTTTCAAGGAGCACATTATGAGCGTTATAGCGGCCGCAGGAGTACCCCAAACAACGATACCGGAAGAAAATGTAGGGGAGGGCTATTGGCTACGAAGCCGCAAGTGGGATTTGATGTTCATCACACTGAGCGTTATTACCGTGCCATTCCCGTACATTTTTTACTTGTTGGGGCGCGATGTATTCGGCCTAGATGACGATTTTTCGCGCAATTTGGTGAATGCTTTCGTCGCTATTGCGGTGGGTGGACCGCATATGATGTCCACCTTTTTGCGGACGGGTCTTGATGATACTTTCAAGTCGCGTTATCCGATGCTCATTCGCTCGTCTATCATCATCCCGATTGTCGTCATCTCTTTGGCGTTTTTGAACCTCACGCTCTTGCTGACGGTTTTCTTTTTCTGGGCGTCTATTCATGTTTTGCATCAAGTGACCTACATCGTGGAACTATACACCCACAAAGAGCATAAATTCATTCGCAAGAGCGCAGTCAGTTGGTCGGCGCGTATTATTGACTACGCCATTATTCTGACATGCTTGTTCCCTATTGCCATGTATAAAATCACGCAAGGCACTTTCGATATTGGCCAGAATGACTTGGGGCAAGCTATCCCAGAAGTATTTCGCCAGCCAGACCGTCCGTTTATGTTCCACATTGCTAGTATCGTCTTCGCTGTGGCGGTTATCGCCTTTTTGGTCAAAACCGTTCGTGAATATCGCGCGGGCATCCTGAATTGGCCGAAAACGATTTTTATCATCTTGACGGTTATTGTGGCTTTCTTCGCCCCCGCATTGCCGAACTTAGATACTGCGTTCCAAGGTTTGAATACTTGGCATTCGTTCCAATATTTGGCGATTACTTTCTATATCATCAAAATTCGCCAAACTTATGGCCAGCTAGATAAGGATGCGCCGTTGGTGGCTCGTTTTAGCCGTCGCACCAAAGATGCTAAAGGTTTGTATGCTTTTAGCGCGATGCTGTTAGTGGGGTCTGCTATTATCTTTGCGATTGTATATGTGATGGCCGGACTAGTGGACCCGAATATTGATGGCAATAAGCACTTTGACATTGCTTATTACACCGCCATCTTATCGTTCTTGTGGATTCACTACTACCACGACCATTTCTTATTCACCGATTTTGAAGCGCTAGACAAAGCCTATGGAAGCGCTTAAAGCGTTTTTCTAGCTGATGAACAGTGCGAATAAAAGGCATGGCTTCGTTAACGGTCATGCCTTTTTTGTGCGCGGTTTTCGCTTTTGGGTCGTGGCACCGTGCCGATAGATGTTGAGCTGGGCGAAATCCTCTAATTGTAAGGAGACGATACCAGCTTCGTAATGCCAATCTTCTAATTTTCTACCATCTACTTCAATGCGTTGGGGCGGCGCGTCCAATCCAAAAATGTGCAGGTCAAATGTGCGATAGGGTGGGGTGTATTTCCCTTCAGTTTGGCGGGTGATTTTTAGGGCTTCATCGTTGAATTCTGAAGTGAAGGTCGTCCAGCGATAAGCACCTTTTTCAAAGCCGAAGCCATCACCTTCATCTTCGTACAAACGCGATTGACCATCACCAACATAAATGCGTAGCGATAAGCTTTCAATCGGTTGAGCTTGGGTATGTTGCATGACCGGCCATTGTGGCAAGATAGTTCCCGCGCGGACGAAGATAGGTAAAGTGTCTAGCGGCGCTTCGATGAGATAGTCTTTCCCGCCTGAATAGATTTCCCCTGTGTAATAATCGTACCAGTTATCTTTAGGCAGGTAGACGTTACGACGGATACGCTGGCGGTGCATAATGGGCGCTACCAGCACTTGCTGGCCAACCAGATAACAATCGTCAATATCGCGTAAAGCGTTATCGCAAGGGTCGAGGGAGAACAGCGGCTGTACAACCGGCCAGCCATAAAAATGACATTCTGCAACGCGACTGTACAAATAGGGCAGGAAGCGATAGCGCCGCTCGATGGCTTCGCGGCAGATGCGCTCGTAAGGTTCGCCAAATAACCATGGCTCTTGGCGAATGGTATCTACAGCGCTATGGTTGCGATAAAAGGGTAGTAAGCTAGCCGCTTGAGTCCAGCGTGTCAATAACTCTGCTGTAGTATCCCCCGCAAAACCGCCCACGTCGGGGCCCGTCATAGACATGCCCGATAACCCTAGATTGAGCACCATGCTAATGCTCAGCCGCAAATCATCCCATGTAGAGTAATTATCTGCTGTCCAAGAGGAGGCGAAACGCTGGCAACCTGCATAACCCGCCCGAATAATGTTCAAGGAGCGTTTGTTGGGGCGATGATGGCGTAATGCTTCTAGAGAGGCGCGCCCCATCAACATGCCGTAAACATTGTGATTAGTCACATGGTCTCCGCCCCGACCTTCTTCATCATGCAAGACATAATCGGGGAATTCGCCCGGTCCATCTGGCAGGAAGATAACCGGTTCATTCATATCATTCCAAATACCATCTATCCCTGTCTTCAAGATATGACCTGCTTGTTCTACCCACCACGCCCGCGCTTCTGCTTTGCCAAAGTCAGGGAAGTAACATGCTCCCGGCCAAACGACCCCCATTGCCAATTCCCCATCGGGATATTTCAGGAAGACATCTTGCGCTAGCCCTGTTTGGTAGACGCTATAATCGGCATCAATTTTGACGCCGGGGTCAATGATGACCACGACTTTGAAACCCATCTGGTGCAGTTGTTCAACCATGGTTTCAAATTCTGGAAATCCTTTTTTATCCCAAGTAAAGATGCGGTAGCCGTCCATGTAATGAATATCTAAGTAAATGGCATCGCAAGGGATATGCCGATTACGAAGCTCGTTAGCGACGCTGAGGACATCCTCTTGTGGGTAATAACTATAGCGGCATTGGTGATACCCTAATGCCCACAGGGGCGGTAACTGAATACGGCCCGTTAAGTCGGTGTAGTGGCCTAAGACAGTATTGATAGATGAGCCGCTGAAAATATAAAAACGTAATTCGCCTTTTTCCCCATGGAAGATTAGCTGGTCTTTTTCGTCCGCGCCTAGATTGATGAAGCCGCGGTTGCTGTTGTCCCACAAAATGCCATAGACGCCACTGTTATGAACGCCCAAGTAGAAGGGGGTACAATAGTTTATTGGTTCATCCCCTCTGCGGTATCCGCCGGGGTCTACATTCCATAGTTTGAGCTGGCGCCCTCGTAGATTCAAATGAAAGGCGCGCTCGCCGGTCCCGTAACAGGCTTCATCATCTGCTAGGCGAAAAATAGCTTGTACATTTCCTGTATCTGCCCATGCAAATTGAACAGCCTGACAAAGGGTTTTTTCATCTTTTTCACTTAATGAACAAAGGCGAATTTGGAACGACGACTTTTGAATATAGCATACATGATTGGGGGTGTTGATAACGATATTGCGCGCGTCTTCGTTGATGGTTAGGGATGGCGGCTGAATGCCCGTATTGTGAACCGCATAGGAGAAGGGTTCATCAAAAGGGTCTGTTCCTAATTGAGCGCGAACCCGAATAACATCCTCTCCCGTCCAGATGACTTCTACAAGCCCATTCGCGCATCGTAAGAGCACGCCCCCCGCTAGCTTTTCGTGGTTGACCACATCGCCTAGCGCCGCCCATGTTGGCGATGGCGGCGCTTTTAAGTAGCGTGCGTTATAAGCTTGTATCGTTTCGTAACTCTTCTGGATAGCTTGTTCGGTTGTTAAATCGTTCATGGTCCGTCTCTATTTATGGAAATGTTTGTTGAACCCATTGTAAGGGATTGACGGGTACCCCATTTACCCACACTTCCCAATGCAAATGAGCGCCCGTCGCGCGGCCAGTCGCGCCTATAGTGCCGATGATTTGACCTGTGCTTACTATATCGCCCAACTGGACGTATTGTTCTGCTTGATGGGCGTATGCGGTGTATATCCCCCAGCCATGGTCAATGACAGTAGTTCGCCCTCGGATATTGAGTGTATCCACGAGGACGACCCGACCCGAAGCAGAGGCGAGGATAGGCGTTCCGGGGGCGCCAGCAAAATCAACGCCGCTGTGATAGCGGTCAGGAGCGCCGCCATTATAGCTACGGCGCGCCCCGAAGAAAGCGTTCATGGTGGCTGCGGCGGGCAAGCTGAGCGGCGTTGTGATATACCGCTCAGGTGTGATGGGCGCGGTGATGTTCGCTAATATAGATAGTTCGTTTTCCTCCACAGCGGGGGTTAGCAATTCTAACTTGTCATCAGGCAGGGTGATACTTTGGACGCCATAATTGCCGCTGAGGATTTGAACATTAAAGCTATAGTCTATTTGAGCGCCATTGGGGGTATGTATTTGTAAGCTCACGGGATAGATGCCCGCTTGGGTGTCTATAGGAATGCTGATGAACGCGATGTGCTGTTGGCTTTGTGGCTCTGAAATGATGTGTAGATTACGCCCTAAAAATGTCCCGCTAATGAAAATATTAGGCGTTTCTGTGGTGATGCTGATACGACTGGTTTCACCTTCGATAAAAACGACAGGTTTTACATCCAGAGCTAATAGGGGAGGTGGAAGGTCTTGGGAGATGGGCGGCGGAGAAAAACCGGGTATGAGCAGTTGTTGCCCCGCGAAGATGAGCGTTGGGTCTGATAATCCATTCGCTTGCGCTAAATCATGGACGGTAACCCCATATTGCATGGCGATACGAAATAACGTTTCTCCATGCTGAACGGTGTGTAAAAGCGAGGTGTTGGCCTCGTTCGGTTCGGGTATGGTCGTTAGCCCTTCATCAGGAGGGCTGACGAGAAGCGTTTGACCAATATATAGCGTGTCTGGATTGCTTAAGTTATTCCAAGAGATGAGTTCAGAGATAGTTGTATTGTATTGTATGGCGATGCTTTGCAGGCTTTCGCCAGCGGCCACAGTGTGGGTCAAGGCGGCTTCGGTGTCTGTGAGCGTTCCCGTGGGCACTAACAGGCGTTGCCCTACATAGATGGTTTCGGGATTTGTGATGCCGTTTAACTGCGCCAGTTGCTCGGTGGTTAGCCCATATCGAAGGGCGATGCGGAACAGATTTTCGTCTCTTTGAACAACGTGAATACCTAATCCTGTTGATGCAGGGTTGTTATCTTGCGCGTTGCTAACGAAGGATAAACTGATGGATAACAATAAAGCTACGAGCAAAACTTTTCCCAAGATTAATCCTCTCGGAAGGTCAAAATATCGTTGACGTTAACACGGTCTAAAATGGTCGGATTCGCTTCTATAAAATATTGCGCGGGATACTTAGAGGCATAATAAGGTCGCCAACGTTTGGCTAGCTTTTTATCCACCACTACCCCTTTTTGATTGACCCAGATGACGCCAATATCAAAGCGCATGAAGAACATGTGAATGGTTGTTTCTGAGATGCTTTCTCGGTTGCGTACAAATAAAACCCCTTCATCATCATTCAAAGGTGGCGCGAATTGTAAACCGCGAAAATGACACCAAAAGCTGGCACACCATTTTGCGCGTGCCAGCACCAGTTGGTCAGAAGTTGTATTCCAGATGATACAGTAGCGGCTCATCGCGGTATCACGAGCGTTTGCCCAGCGAAGACTAAATTATAGTTGCCGATGTTATTCGCTTCTGCAATGCGCCGCATACTCACATTATAGCGCAGGCTGATGCGATAGAGATTTTCCCCTAATTCTACCCGATGAATGATGGGCGTTAGTTGTGATGGGTTGGTGGCAGGGCTTGTCGGGACGATGACGGGGCCGCCTGTCCCAACGCCGGGGATGATGAGTCGTTGCCCAACTTGTATACGGTTGATGTTGATGATGCCGTTGAGTTGAGCCAATGTGCCAACGGTCGTATTAAAACGTTGAGCGATAGCCAAAAGGGTATCGCCCGGTTGGACGATGTAGACGCTCGCGCCGACTGCACCGCCGCCCGTCCCATCGCTGACGATAACCGTTGGCAACAGTCCAATTTCAACAGTGGGTGAAGGTGTTTCTGTGGCGGGGTCGGGTAAGCGAACAGGGACAACAAGGCGTTGGTCAACGCGAATGAGCGCGCTATCGTTTAATCCGTTGGCTTGAATGATGGCATTTATCGAGCTTCCATATAAGTTAGCAATTTCTAGCACCGTATCGCCACGCCTGACAACGTGGAAAATACGCCCCGGAAATTCTTCGCTAATGGGTGTTGTTGGGCCGCCAACATCGGGCGCCGTTGTAGCCGTAAAGATAGCCGTCGCTGTGGGAACTTGTCCGGCTAGGGTGGCTGTAGGTGTTTCTGTAGGGTTTTGTGGGATTAAGGTTGGCGCTGTATCGTCAAGATTTTCTTGAGTCGGTGTTGCGTTTTCGTTAGGGGTATTGGTTGGTGGGATAGTAGCTGTAGCGCTGGCTGTCGCCGTTGCAGTAGCCGTAGCTGTTGCTGTTGCCGTAACTGTAGACGTAGTGGTATTGGTTTGTGTGGGAAGTAAAACAATCTCTGTTGCTGTTGGGGTGTTGGTTAGGGTAGGGGTGGCGCTAGGGAGAATGATACCGCCATCATCAGAACCGCCCGTTGTTCCCCCTGTGGTGCGTTCTAAAACAGCATCATCTAAATAAATATAACTATTCCACACCGGTTCACCGACCTTAGAGCGAACAAAGACGGTTACAGTGGTGTTTTGGGCCGTGGCAATCACGGAGTATTGCCGATAGGCATCGTAAGCTTCAAAGGGGACAGACCATTGAATAGCGCTACTGGCTGGGTTTGTGCCGCCTGTGGGGTCTATCCCAACACTGACTAAAACGTTGCCATCGTCTTCGCTCAAGTTAGGGTCTGTATAAGTGGAAGACCACACATAGGCGTATATGCTAAAGCGTAACTCTGTGCCTACGGTGATATTGCTGACTTGTTGATAAATGCCGCCTTCGTGTGTGGAAAAAAATGAATAATATTGTTGGGCATTTCCACCAGAGCGGATACGGGCTGTGTTGGGGGCGACAGGTTCGTATTTGGGTGGCAAATTTTCATAATCGCGTTGATTCGCTGTCCGTGGGGTATGCCATGGTGTCCAACCGCTGGCCACTAATCGGGGTTGCTCTCCTGCTACGCTGATGAAGTTGCCTTCAAAGCCGGGGTTGGTGAGCAAATTTGCGGGGTCTTGCGCGAATACTTGTAATCCACCCAGCCATAGACAAAAGACCAGAAAAATCACTTTGTAAATAGCAACTTTGTTCATAGATTCCCCCAACAGACAGGTTTATCCTGTTGTGTCGTTATAGTCTTCGGTTAGTATATGATGTTCTGATAATTGCACAACTTGTTGTATAACATTTATCAAACATCAGAGACGTTTAAGTTAGGTTTAAGTATAGCGTGTCTCTGGATACGTGCCAACACAAGGGCGCATCTGTTTTGAGCAAGAGGAGCTAAAGCATGAGCGCGAGGATGGTTTTATGTGTTTTGGATTTGTATTTGCCGCAAGCACATTCGCTAAAAGATAAACGAAGCATTGTAAAGTCCCTGACACAGCGCGCCCGCCAACAATTCAATATCTCCATCGCTGAAGTGGCTCATCAAGATGTTATCCAGACTGCGCAAATGGCCATAGTCACCGTGAGCAATCAAACAAAACACAGCCAACAGGTCATTGCCGCTGTTGTGACTTGGATAGAGACCAACTTTCCAGATGTATTCATCAGCCGTCAAACGATTGAATTGTTATAGGGTGTGGTTATAAGTTGAGCTTGCTATATCCATGATGTATACTCTCTTACGGTTAATTCGCGCTTATGAGATAGAGGAGGAATACGCTCTTGAAACTGCATGAATATCAGTCAAAATTTCGTTTTGCTGAATTTGGAATCCCCGTTCCTCGTGGTAAAGTCGCCACACATTCACGCCAAGCTTATGAAATCGCGCAAGAGTTAGATGGTCCTGTTGTGGTCAAAGCACAGGTGCTTGTTGGGGGACGGGGCAAAGCGGGCGGCGTCAAACTAGCCAAGACACCCGATGAAGCGCAAGAATACGCAGAAGCTATCTTGAACATGGAAATTAAAGGGTTGCGTGTGCATAAGGTATTGGTAGACCCCGCCGCGCATATCGAGCAAGAGATTTATCTAGGCATTACGAATGACCGTCAGCGCGGTTGCCCGGTGGTCATTTCCTCCTCTGAAGGCGGAGTAGAAATCGAAATTATCGCCAAAGAAAAACCTGATGCGATTATCCGTGAGTGGGTTGACCCGCTTCTTGGTTTGCACGATTACCAAATCCGTAATATTGCCAGCGGAATCAATTTGCCGCGCGAATTATGGCGCGAATTCACGGCCATTACACGCAATCTATTTAATTGTTATAACCAAAGCGATGCTGAGTTGGCTGAAATCAACCCCTTAGTTATTAGCGATGGGCATTTATTGGCGCTGGATGGCAAAATCGTCATTGATGACAATGCTTTGTATCGCCATAAAGATTTGTCCGAAATGCGCGATACGAGCAGTGACCCCGAATCAGAGACCTTAGCGCGTGATGCGGGTATTAGCTATGTTAAGCTCGATGGCGAAATAGGTTGTATGGTGAATGGCGCCGGCTTAGCGATGACCACAATGGATATGATTAAATTAGCAGGCGGTTTTCCTGCCAATTTCCTAGATATTGGTGGCGGGGCGCGCGCCGAGAAGGTCGCTACTGCTTTGCGTATTATTCTGGCGGATACTAACGTAAAATCGGTGCTTCTCAACATTTTTGGCGGCATTACACGTGGCGATGAGGTGGCGCGCGGCGTTATCACCGCTTATAACGAAATCCGCCCTAATGTGCCGATGGTCGTTCGATTGCAAGGCACGAATGCCGCAGAAGGACGTGCTATTATCGACGAGGCCAATTTACCACGGTTGATAGCGGCTTCTACACTAACTGAAGCGGCTGAAAAAGCTGTCGCCGCCGCGAAAGGGGAAATTTAAGCATGGCTATCTTAGTAGATAAAAACACACGCCTCATCGTTCAAGGTATTACAGGTGCAGAAGGGCGTTTCCATACGGAACAGATGGTTAAATACGGCACAGCTGTTGTCGGCGGTGTTACACCCGGTAAGGGTGGCGAATGGGTTGATGGTGTGCCGGTCTTTGATACTGTTAAGATGGCAGTTGAGGCAACTGATGCCAATACGAGCGTTATTTTTGTGCCAGCCCCCTTTGCAGCTGATGCTATCTTTGAAGCCGTAGATGCGGGTATTAAGTTGGTCGTTTGCATCACTGAAGGCGTGCCTGTGCGCGATATGATGCGTGTTTATCAGACGATACGCAAAAGCCATAGCCGACTTATTGGGCCCAATTGTCCGGGATTATTAACGCCATCTCAAGCGAAGGTGGGCATCATGCCCGGCTATATCGCTAAGCCGGGGAATGTCGGGGTTGTGTCTAAGAGCGGCACGCTCACTTATGAGGTAGTTAATGCCCTATCTGAGAAGGGTATTGGCCAATCTACTTGCGTTGGGATTGGCGGCGACCCCATCATTGGCACTTCGTTCGTAGACGTACTAGAAATGTTTGAAAACGATCCTGAGACCGAGAAAGTCGCCATTTTAGGCGAAATTGGCGGACGGGCAGAGATTGATGCCGCAGAATATATCAAGGCGCACATGACTAAACCTGTAGCGGCATTTATCGCTGGGCGCACTGCGCCTCCGGGGAAACGAATGGGGCATGCGGGCGCAATTGTCGAGGGCGGAGAAGGCACTGCTGAAGAGAAAATAGCGGCTCTAGAAGCCGCGGGCGTGCGCGTCGCTATGAATCCTGAAGAAATACCGCATTTGTTGAGTTAGTAAAGCGCAAGATTAGCTAAGCGAGCCGAGAGGCGCTAATTGGGGCGCCTCTCCTCATCCACAAGGGCGATAGTTTCCGCTTGCACCCATCCCTCTCGCCCATCTATTGTGCGAATATGCGCCCATCCTTCTTTTGCGCTCAACATTCTTAGCTCAATAGCCGCGTTTAGGCTGAAAAAAGTAAGGTAATGCTCTGATGGGCCGCTTTTTACATCTACTTTTTCGGTGATGATAACCCCTCGTGGTTGTGCGTTTTCTAGGTAAGCGCGGGCGCTATATAACCCCAGCATCACGGATGAAGCTATAGCCAAAGGGGATAAGGCGATGATTGCCCAACGCCATGATGTGCGCCTTATCGCGAGTATGCTTATTCCCCCAAAAAAGAGATTCCACGAAATAAAGGTAAGCGCCTGTAACTCCTCCGTAGTCAGCCATGTTTCTGTGAGTGTCCCTAATTGGCCAGCAAAACTGACTTCATTTGGCAAAGCGCCGTTTTGTTGTAAGCGTATTCGCGTGATGACCTGCTGAAGCGCGGTGTGTCGTGGCTCTAGTGCTTGGGCGCGTAAGTAATTGACTAACGCGCGACCCCAGTCGCCCATTTGATAGTAGGCGTGCCCCAGATTGATGTATAACTCCGAATGACGGTAACCTTCGGCGATAAGTTCAGAGAATATAGAAGCGGTTGTTTGATAATCACCCTCTTGATATGCTTCTGTCGCTATGATGATTGCTTCCGATTGCGCGACTGCCGAGTGATACCAAATGGCATAACAGATGATGAGCATTAAGCATCGTTTGGCCATTGTTCATCCACGAGTTTGAGCGTTTCTTGGACATATTTTAGTAGGGGAAGGTGCTTTTGGATACTGTAAGGGCTATATTGAGCAACCCCTAACTGCTCGAAACAAGATTCAATACGGCGTTGTAAATCGCTCGATAACAAGGCGCAGGCTGTTAAGACGTCGTCTTGTTTGAGCACAACGCCGTTTTCTACCCCCATTCTATCGGCGAAATAGGCGCGCAGGGCAGTATCTATCTGCCAATAGGCACTCTCTGGACTGGAGGATTGGGCTTGTCGTAATTGTTTTTGCGCTTTCTTGAAGGCTAGCGACCTTTTGGGTCCTTGATTACGCTCTAATATTTTATCTTTCCACATCCACACCAGCATTCCCAAGCCGCATAAGGGCGATATAAGCCATAGCCAGATGCTATCTAGAAGATTGAGCGATGACGAACTGCGAAGCATAACGGCTGGTATCGGTTCTAAATCTAGCCGTGTATTGGGTGTTGATATAGGGGTGGGTTGTGGAACTGCGAGACCCGGTAGTACCTCGATAGGCATGGCTGAAGTTTGTATGGTTTGGTAAGTTCCAGCTGAGGGGTCAAAGTAAGTGAATACGATGGGTTCTAATAAAAAGCGCCCTTCTTGGGTGGGGAAAATATCCCAAATAAATATTTGCGTGCCGAAGGTCGGGATGCTCCCTGATGGCGCCAAAGTGGGGGGTTGGCGTATCGCTTGCCAATCTGTGGGGATGGATATAATAGGCGCGCTGAACTGTTGGAGGTTGCCCGTGCCCGTGATAGCGACGCTCAAACGTGAACTTTCCCCCAAGCGAATGACTTCTTGTGACAATTCGGCCGCAATATCGAATTGACCCACAGCCCCAGTGAAGTAGCTAGATAGGTTTGGGGGTAGGGGTTGTACATTGACGACAAGCGGTTCTGTCGCTAAAAAGTCCCCGCTTTGAAAAGGTGTCTCTGGTAAGGTGATAGTGGTTTCGCTGATGGTGAATTCGCCAGCTCGTAAAGGGTATAAGATAATCTCTTGGCTATAAACAGTGTATTGTTCCCCATTGATAACTTGCACAGAGAGAAATTCCGGTTGGAATGATTGGCCAAAACCGCTGAAATCAGGCCATCGGTAAGCTTCTTGGAAAGGCGTAAAGGTGTAGAAGAAACGGAATGTATAAGTAATCGGTTGCCCTACATAGGGCGTTGCGTTATCTATTTCTGCTTCAACAAAGCCGATTTTGCCTGATTGAGCTTGTATAGAAGTGAAAAAACACAGCGCAAAAAGGCATGAGAGAAAAAGACGTGAGGACAAAAGCATCACCATTCCTTGCCTGTCGGGGTGCCGTCGGGTGTGGGCGCTATAGAATCGAATTCTCGCAGGGTGCGCTGATTTTGTTCGATAATGTCTAATTGTCTTTGGGCTTCTTCTATGCTGAGCGTAGCGGAAGGGCGAGGTAGCGGCGTGCCGGGGGTTGGTCCGCTCAATTCGCCCACGTTCCCTAGAAGGGGTGTTTGGGATGGGTCAGGCGGGGGTATATCGGGTGGTGTAGGGGTAGGCGTCGGCCCGTCATTATCTACCAGGTTTGGGGTTGGCGTCGCGTTGGGGTCTGTTTCACCTTCTTCAGGCTCTATTTTTTGCTCTAGGGCGGTTGGCGTTGGCGGTAAGTCGAAAAGGAGGGCGAGTTCGTAATTGTAACGGGCGTCTGCGTCCTGAGGGTTGATGATGAGGACTTGGCGGAAGGCTTCCGCGGCTTCTTCATAACGGCTTTGTTGAAAATAAATAATGCCGAGATTGTAATGAGCGTTTGCTTGGAGTTGTTGGTCACCTAGGGTTATGGCTAAATTTAGCGCCCCCATTGCCGTCGTAAAGTCGCCTAAAGCGAATAAACTAGCGCTGATATTGTAATAGAGCAAAGCGAAATCGGGCTGATTTGCCAAGGCGATTTGGTAAGTCCTTAAAGCTTCTTGGTAGGAATGACCCCGATATAAACTATTCGCTTGATTATTCAATCCGTTCACGCCGCTAGCGCAACTGGTTAGCGTTGCTACAATCACTAGCCATAGACGTTTAATTTTCATTGTGTCTAGCACCTGAAAATCTGGCAAATGGTATTAACATCTCTATGGTAAGCGCGACAAAGGCAATGAGCAAGAATAGACCAAAACGTTCTATAGGACGTGCGACAATGCGATTCCCTAACGCGCCAATTTCTTCTTGATTAATATATTCTATGAGTGTGTCGAGGCTATCGCGTAGACTGTGTAAATATAAGCCACCTGTGCGTTCAGCGATAGCTTGGAGCTGAGCTTCGCCCAATCTTGAAAAGATTAAATTACCCGCTTCATCTGATTGATAAGTTGTCAGATTGTTCAGCGCGTCATAAATAGGTATAGCCGCGCCATCTTCTGTGCCATACCCAATGGTATGAACGACAATGCCTTCTTCGATGACTTTTTCTAAAATGGGGATGGGATCACCTTCGGTGTTTTCACCGTCACTTAAAACGATGATGAGGGGTTGTATACCAATCCGTTCCGCAAAAGTTTGCAAAGCGACTTCAAGCCCGCGGTCTATCGCAGTCCCTTGTTGGCTAATCGTGTTGGTATCAACAATGTTCAAGAAATTGAGGAAAGCATTCGCATCTGTTGTGGCGGGGGTATAAACGAAAGCGCTACGCGCAAAGGGAATGAGCGCAAATTCGTTTCCATTCAGCTTATCCACGAGATAACCAATATCTCTTTTCGCGCGTTCAAGGCGGTTGGGCGGGATGTCTTGGGCGGACATGCTACGGCTAACATCTAGCAAGAAGACGATTGACACCCCCTTTGTTTCGATGAGTTGTAATTCTGTGCCCCAAACGGGGCGCGCAAGGGCGATGATAAGGGCGATGAGACATGTTGACCATAACAAATGCTGAAAGACCATGCGCCGCTGGAAATAATTGACGAGCAGAGATTTGATTAAGTCATCCTCGCCTAAATTTATGAAACGCCTTTGTTTTAGGCGGGCGCGCCACCATAAAAAAAACGCCAGCAACGGCAAAATGACCATCAAAATTAACGCGCTTGGGTTTAAGAACATCATGGCAAAGTATCAAAAATGGTGACGTTTAGAATGCGTTCAATAATCAAAACGAGAAAAGCGCTAAATATGAAAAAATCGGCTATATCTTGCCAACGGATGAATAAGTTCCGTTGGCTTGTGGA
This sequence comes from Anaerolineaceae bacterium, assembly GCA_037441665.1. Classification (GTDB taxonomy): domain Bacteria; phylum Chloroflexota; class Anaerolineae; order Aggregatilineales; family Phototrophicaceae; genus JBBIRQ01. The sequence continues at coordinate 241,036 of JBBIRQ010000003.1, forward strand.
GCGTTCTAACCTGTTGATTTGTTCGTAAATACGCGCCAGATCTTCTTTGGTATCTGCGCGGAAGTAAGTTCCCTCGGCTATTTCTGCGATTTGACGTAGCAAATCTTCGTCTAAATCATTCTCGCAATAATCTACATTGTTTTGGCCAACGCCAATAGTGTAGATGCGAATACCTAAGGTGTGAATGGCCTCAGCGGCTGTTATGGGGTCGAGCAAACCGGCGTTGTTAGCGCCATCAGTCAGTAGGATGATAATTTTGCTAGGGGAGGTGCTTTGGCGCAATAAATTGGCGGCCGAAGCCATGCCAACGCCAATGGCAGTTTTACCCTCTAATCCTAGTTCAGAAGCCAGTTTTATATCAGCCACTAAAGAGATGAGCGTGTCATAGTCGAGCGTAGGGGGCGCTTGATAGTAAGCGTTGGAGGAAAAAACCACAAGGCCGATGCGGTCAAATTCGCGTTGGCTGATGAATTGTATGATAACTTGCTTGGCCGCTTCTAAACGATTGGGAGCGAGGTCTGGGCAAAACATGCTGGGCGATATATCAAGCGCTAATGCGATGTCTATACCTTCGCCTTGTATAATTTCTTCCGCGTTGCCTATTTGTGGGCGGGCCAGCGCAACAATTAATAGACCCCAAGCGATAAAACGCAATCGTTCCGTCAAGATTAACCCGCGAACACGCCATGTTTTGGGAGAGACATTGGCTAGACGAGTATCTGAATATAAAAAGGTGGGGCGCTTTCTTCTTGTGTAATTGCTCAATAGAAATACGACAATGAGAACCAAGCCAAATAAATAAGCGGGATTGGCGAATTGGAATTCATTCATCGCGCTCTGCCCCGACTGAAAGCGATTGGAGCCATTTTAGGGAGATGAGAATGATACGTTGAGTATCTTCTGCATCAGGTTGTGCATTAGCGAATTTTACAAGGTCAATTTGTTGCAACAGGCGTTGTAGCGCCTCCGCTTGAGGATGGGTTAGCTGGCGATGTTCATCGAGTTGGCGAACAATCTCTTGGGATGTTAAGTCGTCGAGATTCAGTTGAAAATGGGAGGCGAGAAATGCGCGAATAATTTTCCCCACCTGTTGATAAACATCAAGCGGGCTTCTATTCGCATAGTCAATAGCCCGTAACGTTTCTACAGCCTGATTAAAAGGAGACACAGGGGGAGCCACTCGCCTACTAACCGAACGAGTATAATTTAATTGCCGCCAACGCTTTAGCGTGTAATACAACCCACCGAAAGCGCCGAAACCAGCCAGTAAAACAATAACGGGAGAGATATAAAATAAATCGGCAGGTTCTCGGAAAGGGCGCAGATTGAGGTCATCCATATTCAAACTACTAGGCACAAAAATAACGGCTGGTTCAACCCGAAAGCGTTCCAATTGGCCCGTACTAAGGTTTTCTGCACTAATGAATGTTGTCGGTGTGCGATATTCGCCTATCTGCCAAATGGTAACTGTCATCGCTTGCGTATAACTTCGCTCATCTTCAGAAACGGTAATATCGCCAAGCTCAGAAACATAAAAAGCAGACCATTCTTGAGGGAATTCCGGCCAGCCTCTTAGCGCATAGCCTTCTGACACAACAACATTCAAAATTAAGGTTGTTGGCTCGCCCACAAACACAATAGCATCTTCAGCAACAAACTGAGCTGATACACCTTCGCTTAGCGCTTCTGGGGTTATCTCTTGTGCTAATGACAGACCTGTAAAGAGGGATAGCAAGGACAGCACAGCGAAAAGATGACGCAAAGACAACACAAAAAACATGAATCATCGTCCAATTCTTTGCGCCCTTTGTTGGAAAAAACGACTTAAAGCGCTGATATAATCTTGATTCGTCACAATCTCAAGCCGATCTATACCAGAGCGAGCCAGCAACTTATCGCGCATATCGCGGTGTTTATCGACCCTTTGAATGAACGACTGTCGCCAACGGGATGAACCCGTATCCACATAGGAGATATGACCTGTTTCAGCATCTTGTACGCGGACAATACCAACAGCCGGCCACTGCTGTTCAAGTGGGTCTGTTAAGATAACAGCAATCACATCATGACGTTGATTTAAGGCAACTAATGAAGATTGATAACTCTTTATAGGCGCTAAAAAGTCGGACAAGATAAAAATAATCGCGCGGCGGGGCACCGTGCGCTGAAGTGTTTGGATAGCTAAACCTAAGTTAGTGCCAGCCCCAGCCGACGGCACGATGAGTAATTCTCGAATAATCCGCAAGATATGATTACGACCCTTACGAGGGGGGATAACTTTTTCTATCTTTTCGCCAAATAAAATCAGCCCAACTTGATCATTATTTTGGATAGCGGCATAGGCGAGAACTGCGCTAAGCTCGGCGGCAAGCGCATGCTTTGTACGCGAGCGCGTACCAAAATGCATTGATGCGCTCGTATCAATGGCTAATATAACCGTTAGCTCTCGCTCCTCCACATATTGCTTCACAAAGGGTTCACCCATACGCGCTGTAACGTTCCAGTCTATATCGCGGATGTTATCACCGGGTGTGTAAGGGCGAACGTTATCAAAGGTGATGCCTCTACCTTTGAACACAGCATGATAAGCCCCGGCGAAGTGATTGCTCACCAACTTGCGACTATAAATCTGAATTTTGCGGATACGGGATAATGTCTCCGAAGTTAACATTAGGGCACTTCCACACGGCTTAGAATTTGGCTGATGACTTGAGACACGGTGATATTTTCGGATTCAGCCTCGAAACTAAGGATAATGCGATGGCGAAGGACATCGGCGGCAATCGCTTTAATATCATCTGGCACAACATAGCCGCGCCCTTGCAAGAAAGCATAGGCTTTAGCGGCTTTCACTAAGAAGATGGTGGCTCTAGGAGAAGCGCCAAATTCGATAAGCGCCTGTAATGCTTTTAACCCGTTGGTCGCTGGCTCGCGCGTGGCAAAGATGATATTTATCACATAATCTTTTATTTTCTCATCTACATAAATACTGTGCACCAACCTACGCGCTTGAATAATGGTATCTAACTGAATAACGGGCGATGGGGCGGGGGGAGTTTCTCCACTCATTCTATTGATGATTTCGCGTTCTTGCTCGCGGTTGGGATACCCAATGATAGCCTTCAGCATAAAACGGTCAAGCTGAGCCTCTGGTAAAGGATATGTACCCTCTTGCTCGATGGGATTTTGTGTGGCCAGCACCAGGAAAGGGTCTGGTAGGCGGTGTGTTGTATCGCCTAATGTCACTTGGCGTTCTTCCATCGCTTCTAACAGAGCAGACTGAACTTTAGCGGGGGCGCGGTTAATTTCATCAGCGAGGACAATATTGCTGAATATAGGACCGGGGCGAGCGGTGAATTCCCCCGTCTGTGGATTGTAAATTTGTGTGCCAATGAGGTCAGCCGGTAATAAATCGGGCGTGAACTGGATGCGCTGAAACTGTGCATTAATGGCGCCGGCGAGCGTGCGAACAGCCAGCGTTTTAGCTAATCCGGGCACACCTTCGATAAGGAGGTGGCTATTACACAATATAGCGATGAGCAGTCGGCTCATTAGATATTCTTGGCCGACAAGCACTTGACCTACTTGGTCCAGCAAATCTTGCACAAAGGCCGATTCGCGCCGTATACGCTCATTCAATTGTTTAACGGAACTGCTCATCTATATCATCCATTCAACCGATAAACCCTTTTCCATTGTACTCAGGTACTCAGGGATGCGAAATACGAAAATCCATTGCATGGCGCGGGTGATGTGGGACGCTATGATGTAAACGACAACGCGCCTCATAGGCTTCTTGCGCGCCTATCATAATGATAGGGTCATCATATTTAGCTGGCTCGCCGTTTACGAGGCGTTGAGTTCGGCTAGCTTCCTCGCCGCAAATGGTGCATATGGCATGCAACTTCACAATTTCTTCTGCCTTGCACAATAAAGATGGCATACATCCAAAGGGTTCTCCGCGAAAGTCGGTGTCCAAACCTGCGACGATGATGCGGATATTTTTATCGGCCAAAGCCTCTATAATAGGCACTATATCTTGGTCGAAAAATTGGACTTCATCAATTGCTACAACCGTTGTCGCCGCATTCAGGAGGCGCATAATATCTCGTGAATGTTCAATTGGGGCGGCCGCGATATTTTGTCCATTGTGGCTTGTGATGTGCGCTAAATCGTAACGGTCGTCAATTTTGGGCTTAAAAACTTGGACAGTTTGTTTAGCGATGATAGCCCGTCGCACACGCCGAATCAGTTCTTCTGTTTTGCCAGAAAACATACTACCACAAATAACCTCTAGCCTTCCAGCATGATGCTTCATAATAACCTCTGTTGAATTGAAAGATGTGTAAATAATAAAGGCAGACACACCCTTATGCTCAAGGATATGCCTGCCTTTGATGTCGTCTACAATGCGTTATTCTGTTACGGGGAGTTCGTAGCCGCGTTCGCGCAAGGCCTTTTTAATATCGCTAAGGACTTTACGACCAATACCCGGCAGTTCTAGCAGGCTTTCGTCGCCGCCAGCAATTTTGTTGATGAAATCTTCTACGACGACAATACCATTTTCCTCTAGAATTGTGAGGTAACGCTTGCTGATGCCTAAATCAGCAAGGGGCAGATTCGACGGTGTGCGCGCGGCGGCGCGAGCTTCGGCTTCTGCCAACATCTGGTCGCGCTGTTGCAGGCGACGGACGAAGGCATCCACGCGCCCTTCAGTATCTACGATGCGTTGCTCGCCTGTGTAGAACGGATGGCAGTTTGAACAGATTTCCACACGGATGACGGGTTTTGTCGCGCCTGTTTTCCACATTCTGCCACAGGTGGCACAACTTACCTCCGCTTCGGGATACCAAGTGGGATGAATTTCGGCTTTCATATAGATATTCTCCTCTAGCGCAACACGGCCTCTGTTAGCAGAGGTAGCGTGATGCAGGTTACAGATAGGCGCAGGTTATGATTCTTGTGGTGTGGGTGGTTCAGGGTAGACGCTAATCCGCTTTTGGCCATTGCGCCCGCGCATCCGTTCAAACACCACGTAGCCTTCAATTTTTGAGAAGATGGTGTGGTCTTTGCCTATGCCCACATTTTCACCGGGATGAAAACGTGTGCCGCGCTGGCGGATGATAATATTGCCCGGAATGACGAATTCGCCACCGAAGCGTTTAACACCCAGCCGTTGGGCGTTGCTATCGCGTCCATTACTGCTAGAGCCACCGCCTTTTTTATGAGCCATGGTTATTCCCTTTGCAAATTAGTTAACGACAATATCATCTATACGGAGACGGGTATAATACTGGCGATGCCCCCGCTTCCTACGATAATTGGTGCGTTGCCGATAGCGAAAGACAATCACTTTTTCGCCGCGAAATTGCTCGACCACAGTAACTTTTACTTTCGCCCCATCCACCGTTGGTTGCCCGATGATAGTATTGTCATCATCACCAATTAACAGGACATCATCAATTTCAAAACTGCTGCCGACTTCTTGGGGCAAGCGCTCAACGTCAAGCGTTTGTCCTACTTCTGCGCGGTATTGGCGCCCGCCAGTGCGTATCACTGCATACATAATTCAATTCTCCAACTCTCTCTTAATCTCCGCGTTCGCATCGTTTTAACGAGCAAATCACGGGGAAAATTGGTTACAAGGGGATACGTAAAAATACCCCGTTTATTGGGGTATGGATGCATTATAGCGACAAGCTAGGGTTTACGTCAACGCCGAAAATGAAATCCTATTACCTTTTTGACGTCAGCGACAGAGCTAATCTTACTCAGTCGCTGATGAACATAGCGTCGCCAAAAGAGAAGAAACGATAGCGATTTTGTTTAGCGATTTCGTATGCGTTCAAAATCTGCTCGCGTCCCGTAAAGGCGCTAATCATCATCAACAAAGTAGACTTAGGTAGATGAAAATTGGTAATGAGAGCGTCTACAACCCGCCATTGATAACCCGGATAGATGAAAAGGTTGGTATCCCCTTCAAAAGCGATAACCGGCCTCCAACCGCAGACATCTGTTACTGCGTTAGGGTGGGCGGGGTCGCCCCCTGCGCTGAGAATGGCGGCCGTTTCTAGGGTTCGCGCGGCCGTCGTCCCTACTGCAATGATGCGATGCCCCCCCAACTTGGCTGAGTTGATGATTTTTGCATTTTCAGCGGTTAGAATGGCTCGTTCGCTGTGGATATGATGCTCTTCTACCTGCTCAACCTTTACAGGTTGGAAGGTGTCTAGACCAATGTGCAGAGTGCAGTAGGCCAATTGAACGCCCTTATCCCGTAGGGCGATGAGCAAGTCAGGGGTAAAGTGAAGCCCCGCTGTCGGCGCGGCCGCAGAACCTTCTTTTTGGCTATATACCGTTTGGTAACGTTCAGCATCTTCTAGGCGGGTGTGTATATAGGGTGGCAAAGGGACTTCGCCGAGTTTGGGGAGCAAGTGGCGTATTGGTTGGCTAAAAGTGATGATGCGCTCTGCGCCATCGAGGGCTTCGGCGATGGTGGCTTGAATGCGCCCTTCATCTAAAACCAGTTTGCGACCAACCGATAGCCCTTTACCGCCGACTAACGCTTTCCAGCGTAAATCATCGAGCTGAGATAGCAATAACAGCTCTACCTTGCCGCCGCTTTCCTTCCGCGCTTTTAAGCGCGCGGGAATGACGCGCGTATTATTCATGACGAGGACATCGCCCGCATTCAATAATTGCGCGATTTCATAAAATTTATAATGATGCACAGCGCCCGTCGAGCGTTGAAGATGAAGTAATCGCGAATGGTCGCGTGGTTCGATAGGGTATTGCGCGATGTATTCGGGGGGTAAATCGTAATCAAAATCATCTACGCGCATAGCACTTCCTAAAGTAGTTTGGGCTGATTGTTGTCATCTTGGTCACCGTTCATAGCCAGTCCAAGGTGCTTGTAAGCATGTGGCGTGGTAATCCGTCCGCGGGGTGTGCGGTCAATAAAACCGAGTTGAATCAAATAGGGTTCGTAAACGTCCATGATTGTTGCGCTGTCTTCGCTGATAGAAGCGGCAATCGTTTCTAAGCCTACCGGACCACCGCTAAACTTTTCAATAATTGTCCGCAAGATACGTCTGTCAATTTCATCTAATCCCAGATGGTCAATTTCCATGAGCTTTAAGGCTTCGTTAGCGACGGCAGAGGTAATAACGCCTTCCGCGCGCGTTTGCGCGTAATCCCGCACACGGCGTAACAACCGTAAGGCGACGCGCGGTGTCCCCCGCGAACGTTTGGCGATTTCAGCAGTGCCATCAGGGTGAATCTCGATGTTGAGCATAGTAGCGGCACGGCGCACGATATGTTCCATGGCTTGCTGGTCATAAAAATCAAGGCGAAAGCGAGCGCCAAAGCGGTCGCGTAATGGGCCGGCTAATAAAGCTAAGCGCGTTGTCGCGCCAATGACCGTGAAGCGTGGCAGGTTGAGCCGAACTGTCTTGGCCGCAGGCCCTTTGCCAATGATGATGTCTAAGACGAAATCTTCCATTGCAGGATATAAAATTTCTTCTACCGCTTTCCCCAGTCGGTGCACTTCGTCTATGAACAGGATGTCGCCTTTTTTCATATGGGTGAGGATGGCGGCTAAATCCCCGGCGCGTTCAATAGAAGGGCCCGCCGTGACGCGAATGGTGCTATTCATCTCGTTAGCGATGACGTGGGCGAGCGATGTTTTCCCTAAGCCGGGGGGGCCGTAAAATAGGATATGATCTAAAGGTTCACCGCGCCCTTTGGCCGCCTCGATGATGATTTTCAGATTTTCCCGCACTGTGTCTTGCCCTACGATGTCATCGAGCATTTTAGGGCGCAAGGCGATATTTTCTTTTTCGTTGCGGCGTGCTTGGCCGCTGACTATCCGCTCCTCATCAGGCATGAGCGAAACTCCATTCAGGTAATTTGTTCTATCAGTATAACCCACATATTAAGAGGTTCAATGCTTGCTTTGCGCGATGCCAAGCCGTAAACTTGTGTACGATTCGGTGGAGGATGACTTCAACTATGTCACAATTACATGTTTCATCACATCCATTAGTGAAACACAAACTGACACAATTACGAAGTGTGGATACAGACCATCGCACGTTTCGGGAATTGGTGCGCGAGTTGGCTTTGCTTTTATGCTACGAGGCGACTTTAGATTTATCTTTGACGCCTAAAACGGTGACAACGCCGATGGGCATAGCACAAGGCTATTCCGCGCGTGAAACGATAGGCTTAGTGCCGGTTTTGCGCGCGGGTTTGGGCTTGGTAGATGGCATTCAAGAGTTGTTGCCTCATGTGCAGGTGTGGCATATTGGTTTGTATCGGGATGAGCATACCTTAAGGCCGGTGCAATATTATAATCGGCTTCCCGATGAGCCTACTGTACAATTGGCATTAGTACTCGACCCGATGCTAGCGACCGGCGGCTCAGCGGTGGCGACAATAGACATTCTTAAGCGTTGGGGCGCGAAGCGGATTAAATATTTAGGGCTGATTGCCGCGCCTGAAGGTGTTGAAGCGTTGACCAAAGCGCATCCTGATGTGCCTATCCATGTCGCCGAGCTTGACGACCGTTTGAATGATATAGGGTTCATTGTTCCCGGCTTGGGCGATGCGGGCGATAGAATGTTTGGAACATAAATGCTTGAAAATGGCGCTTTTATCCTCGTTTTTTTAGTTGCTTTTTCGGCAACGTTAGTCCTTGTGCCAATAGCGATATTTCTGAGTGAGCGCTTTGGCATTGTCTCTAGACCCGGCGGGCGTCGCCATGAGCAAAAGCCCTTACCTAAGTTGGGTGGTTTGGCGATTTATGGCGGTTTTACGGCCGCTGTTTTGGCCGCGCAATTATTACCTGTGCCGCGTATGGACCCAAACGAATTAATTCGCTTATGGGGGTTGCTCATCGGTGGCACATGGATATTCCTCATCGGTGTATTGGATGATATTTATGATTTTAGCTGGTTTCCACAATTGTTGGGGCAAGTTATCGCGGCTGGTATCGCGATTGCGTTCTTAATTTTCATCGAGTTTTTCAATAACCCTCTCACTGGCCAACAGACAGACCCTTGGCCTCCCTTAGTGACAGTGACTCTAACGTTATTTTGGATGATTTTAATGATGAACACTGTCAATTTTCTCGATGGATTGGATGGCTTGGCTAGTGGTGTCGCTTTCATCGCTAGCGTTATGTTGTTTCTGAATAGCGCTTTTGCTGTGCAACCGCCACAACTGAGCGTCAGCTTATTGCCATTAGCTTTGATGGGGGCGTGTTTGGGATTCCTATTATATAACTTTCACCCCTCAGCTATCATTATGGGTGGCGGCGCGCCATATTTGGGCTTTTTATTAGGCGCGTTGAGCATCATTGGCGGCGCTAAAATGGCGACCATTTTATTAGTTATGGGTTTGCCTTTAATGGATTTGGCATGGCAAGTGGTCAATCGTTTGCGGCATGGCCGTAACCCTCTGCACGGCGATAGAGGGCATTTGCATTTTCGGCTTTTAGATAGTGGTTGGCTCAGCCAGCGGCAGATTGTCGTTAGCTATTATGTGTTTTGCGCCTTTTTTGGATTGTTGACGTTGGTCACGAGCAGTCAGGCTTTTAAGTTCATCACCTTTGGTGTGATGTTGCTTTTGATTGTTGGCGGTTTTGCGCTCGTGGAACGAATCAGTCAGTCTTCTTCATCCTCGTAATCGATAGCTTCATCTTCTTCATCGTTTAGTTCAGCTCGCAAATCGCGAGAGGCGCGAGGTATCGGTGATAGTGGCAACCGCTTCGTGGGGCCGCTAAAGGTAGAGGATGGGGCATCTTCTTCTGCGTCAGCGTCTTCTCCGTCATTGGTTGGCGACGGTGGTCGGCTAGAGGGCCCAGAGGAGATGGGGCTTACAGGTAACCCTTGCGGGCGTGGGCTGAATGGTCGTACGTTAGGGGTACGACGCGCTTCATCGCTTTCTTCTGACGGCGTCGTTGGAGAAGGTGAGGATGGTTTATTAAAGGTTTCGCCGAATGTTGGCTTTGTCGGGAATCCCCCAGCTGGTGGTGTTGCTGGCCGCGAGAAGGGATTACTAGATGAGGTTTGGGATGGTGGGCCACTGGTCGTTATATCTTTTTTAAGAGGGGGCGCCGCTGGCCGATTCAAAATGCCTGTAGGGCGACGGGTAAAAGGTGATGGCGGTTCTTCTGATGTTTCATCCGCTTCATCAACCAACGAGTCTTCACTTTTAGGCGTGGTCGCTTCTGGTGAGCTAGGCGGCTTAGAGGTGTTGAAGGGCGCAAACGGCGATGAAACGTCCGCTTTGGTAGATTCGTCAGATTTAATGGGCGCAGTAAAAGAGGGGCGTGGGGTCGCTAAAGATTTGGTAGATGGCGGAGCTTCTTCGCTCGATATTTCATCATCATCATTATCATCATCTGAACGCTCCTCCGTGATAGGTAAGCGAATGAGCGGCTCGTGGCGCGTTGGTGGCTGTTCATCGCTATCTAAGCTGATATTACCAGCCTTCAAGGGTGGGCTAGCAGGTTGTTTACCGCTATCTATCCCTAAAATGGCTGTAGGCGTTTCTAAAACGGGTTCAGTCCCCGGCCCCGCAGGTATAGGTAAGGGGAGATGATAAATAGACGGCGCACCGCGTTCTGTTTGGGGTTGCTTTTTGGATACTTGGGCGCGCTGGCGTTCCTGCTGTTGGAAAAGTTTCAGCTCGGCGCGGGTCATCGTCAGCATTTTACCGTTTTTGAAAGTCGCGCTATGGCCTGTAGCGCGTTCAACGATAGCTTCAATAAGCCCTAATATCATTGTCATGAATAGGTTCATTCCAATCATGACGAGCAGGATAGCAGATAGACTGCCTAGAATATCGAGCAAAGGAGGCGTGATGAGGCTGAATAGCTGGTTACCAATCCCGATAATAAACAAGATGAAAAATACGAATAAAATTGCGCCAAGAATTATCCACCAACCACGGAGATCTTTTGTGGTAGATGGAAACATGGTGTTGCTGACTGTGAAAATAAAATAGAACCACAACCAAAAATCCGTCGTCTGGGTTAAGGATTGTATAGCTCTGGTCACATCATCAATACGTCCGCTACTCATTTGATTGAAAACCGCGTTGATGTTGAATTGGTTGTTAGCCACATACCAGATGATGAGCACACCCACGGCTAGTGGCGCTACTGTAATGATAGCTTTTCGGATAGGGCTAGCCCGATTTGAGATGCGAACAAATTTAAGATGTAGCTCACCGATTTCTTGCTTTTCTGGCCATTGTATCGCGCGGTCTGCGCGGACATTGAGGATGCCGGCTGTCAGCCAGTAGACGATTTCATGTATGAGTATGCCGGGGAGAAAAAAGGTATAGTATAAAATCGTGGTTGTTTGATAATTTTGTGTCAGTAACCAGCCAACCTTAAAAATGTGTTGGTGCAACCAACGTTCAAATTGCCTCAATAGAATGACAAGACCTGCCACAACCAAAATGGATGTGACAATATTGAATTCTTCCGACAGCGTCACACACCTTTCGCGTCTGCGGCGATACGAACCAATTCGCTAAAGCTATCTACTTTGAGCGATGCTCCCCCTACAAGCGCGCCATCAATATCCGACTGGGACATGTAATCGTGCATATTTTCGGGCTTCACGCTACCGCCGTATTGAATGCGAACAACATCTGCAATAGAGGGTCCATAAAGTTGTTTGATAGTATCTCTTACAACATCCCGAATGATGCGATTGGCATCTTCAGCCGTGGCATTTTTCCCGGTCCCTATGGCCCAAATAGGTTCATAGGCGAAGACGATGCGCGGCATATCTTCTGGGGATATATCCGCTAGTGCGGCGCGCACTTGCTGGCTGACAAAAGACGCCGTTTCTCCTGCTTCATTTTGGGCGAGACTTTCCCCAACGGCGATGATGGGCTTCAGTCCCGCGCTCAATAGCGCTTTGGCTTTGCGATTAATCATTTCGTCGGTTTCGCCCAAGTAGGCACGGCATTCAGAATGACCGATGATGACATATTCAACCAAACCGACCAACATGCTATAGGCAATTTGCGAAGTGTAGGCCCCTTCTTTCTCCCAGTGTGTATTTTGTGCCCCGACTTTGATAGGGCTACCTTGCAGGGCTTCGGCGACGCCTGTTAGCGCCAAAAAAGTTGGGCATACAACGCGCTCGACGCCATGATAAGGCAATAACTTGGGGGCCAAATCGCGGACGAATTGGATAGATTCTGCAGGGGTTTTATACATCTTCCAGTTGCCAGCGATGATAGGTTGTCGGGTCACGGTAATCATCTTTCTATAGTTTCTAGTAGTTGAGTTGCCTTTGTTTTAACCCAATTTGGAGAATTCTCCAATGCCAAAAGCTGGGTGATTTCCCCTAATGTGCGGGCCTGCGAGCCTTGTTTGAGCAAGAGTTCAGCGTACAACAGACGCACCTCAGGCAGGTTTTGCTCGGCTGTGCTCAGGTTACTGAAGGCGCGCTGGGCTAGCAAAAGTTGATTGTTGACAATGCGTTGGCGTAGTGCGAAAAATTTATATAGCTGGGTTTCTGTTGCCCTCTGCGCTATTTCGCTGTAACCCACTTCTCGAATGATGTTGATAGCAGTTGGCGCATCGTTGAGGGACAGATTTTCAGCGCTATTGTAGCTGAGTTGCCCGACGATGTTGCGTATTTCTGGGCGATTGTCGTTATTACTCTGGGCAATTTCTGACGCCAAAATCGTATAAGCGAAACTGTCTGAATGTCGCCCGACGCTATCAGCTAGGATAGCGGCTGTGGCAAAATAGCGGGCTAAATCGCTTTCATGCCCTGCGCCATCGCGCAAGGCGTTTATTGCGTCCTCGGCGTTTGCTCCCTGTTGCCAATAAGCGCGCGTAAGCGCTAAGTAACCGATAGGGTCGTCGGGTTGGTTGGTGGTGTATTCAAGCGCGGATGCTAACGGCACTTCTGGCACTGAATAGATAAAGTTTGTGATTTCTAGCTCGGTGCTGATTTCTGGGCTGAACGAGTTGGTTAACTCGGCAATCTGCAAAATGCTATCTAGGGCGCTCAAGACGATGGCGATAGCCAATAAGCACGTTAGGATGAATCCCGCGCACCCGCCCAACATCCAAAGCCGCCCATTGCTATTTTTTTTGTAGAGTGTCGCGGGTGTAAGGCCAGATGTGAGCGGCGGCAAAACAGCTGTCGCTGACGGCAGATAAGAAGAAGCGCTAGCGGTCATAGCTGGCCAGCTCTTTTCTAGGTTTTTTGATGCAATGCTACTCCGTTCAGGGTTCAACTCTTTCAACTGGGTTTGGTCAACGGCGTCTTGGAAGTCCTTCACAAATTCATCAGCGGTCGCGTAGCGGTCTTGGGGGGACTTTTCTAGCGCTTTTAGGAGAACAGCTTCTACAGACGGGCTGATTTCGGGATTAATCACCGATGGTAAGGGGAGCGGACTATAGATATGGTCATGAATGATGGCGTAGGGTGTGTCTGCTGTGAATGGCACGCGCCCCACCAATAGTTCATACAGGACGACGCCCAAAGAATAAATGTCTGTGCGTCCGTCAATATCTTTTTGCCCCCGCGCTTGTTCGGGCGAGATATAATGCGGCGTACCCAATAACATATCCGCGCTCATGGTAGATTCGCCCGCTTGCACAATACGCGCCAAGCCGAAGTCCGCCAGATACGAGGTATCGTGAACGTCTATCACGATGTTAGAGGGTTTAATGTCACGGTGGAGGACGCCTTTTTGATGAGCATAGGTGAGGGCGCTACCCACCGCTGTGAAGATATTTAGAATTTGTTGGAGCGTGAGGGGTGCTTTTAGGGCAAGTTGTTTGAGCGTTTTACCCTCAATCAGCTTCATAACGAGATACGGTTGTCCATGATGTTGATTGAAGTCGTAAATAGGGACAATGTGGGGATGTTCTAAACGGGCGACGATTTGCGCTTCGCGCTCGAACCGAGACCGAAAATTACTATCTTCGAGAAAATTTTGGTGCATTACTTTGATAGCAACGAAACGGTCTAGTTGAGGGTGATAGGCTTTATAAACGGTTGCCATACCACCCTGACCTAATTGCTCAACGATTTGATAGGCGCCTACTTGTTCACCAATACGCAACACAAGTTCATCCTTACGAGCAATCTTAATGTCATCATTATGCCATGAGGAGCGTAAAAGCGCCTATAACAAATACGCGCAAATTGCTATAACGTTGCTCGTTATGATTCGTATGGCTTCCTCACTCATTTATCTTGCAGAACAGCTAGCCCCGGTAGCACTTGTCCTTCTAGTAGTTCAAGGCTCGCCCCGCCACCTGTAGAGATATGCGTTATTTGGTTGGCTAGCCCCGATTGTTCGGCGGCCGCGGCAGAATCGCCCCCGCCGATAATGGTTATGGCGCCCGTTTGGGTGATGTTGGCGAGTACTTTAGCGATGGCGAATGTGCCTTGGGCGAAGGTGGGCATCTCAAAAACGCCCATGGGGCCGTTCCATACGACCATTTTAGCTTGGCTCAGGTATGCTTCAAAGGTTTTTATAGTGTTGGGCCCAATATCTAGGGCTTGCCAATTTTCTGGCACGCCGCTAGTGGCGTCCACAATACGAGTTTGGGCGTTATTATCAAAGGCATCAGCGATGATTAAATCAACAGGTAGCACGATTTTCTCGCCGCCTTTGGCCAACAAATCTTTTGCCGTCTGTAGCGCGTCTGCTTCCACTAGCGATTTGCCCATCGCATAGCCTTTGGCGAGTAAGAAAGTGTTGGCCATGCCACCACCAATCAAGATATGGTCTACCTTGGTCAGTAGCGATTCAATCACTCCGATTTTGTCGGATACCTTCGCGCCGCCCAATATAGAGATGAACGGGCGTTGTGGATTTTCTATAGCATCTGAAAGATAGTCTATCTCTTTTTCCATCAGTAGGCCCGCCACCGCCGGGATGTAATCGGCGACGCCTGCCGTTGAGGAATGAGCGCGATGTGCCGAGCCAAAAGCATCATTGATAAAAATATCGCCTAAAGAAGCGAGTTGCTGGGCGAGTTGAGGGTCATTTTTTTCTTCCCCTTTGTGGTAGCGTGTATTTTCCAAAAGCAACACGCCCCCATCTGGAAGATTGGCGACGGCTTGCTGGGCGATTTCGCCGATGCAATCCTCGGCAAAGGCCACATTTTCGCCTAATAGCTCTGCTAGGACGGGCACGATTGGCTTTAGCGAATCCTCAGGTTTGCGCTCTCCTTTTGGGCGCCCTAGATGAGACATTAGGATGACTGCTTTGGGGCGCTGGTCGAGGATGTATCGAAGGGTCGGTATAGAGGCGCGTACGCGGGTATCATCGGTTACCACCCCTTTTTCAATCGGGACGTTGAAATCCACCCGCACCAATACGCGCTTACCCGTTAAAGAGACATCACGTACAGTTTTTTTCTTCATTCGTGTTCCTCCATAAAAAGGGGCGAGTCCTGCCCGCCCCTCATTCACTAGGTATGCGTCTGAGCTTATAACTTTTTGCCCATAAAGTGGGCCAAATCCGCCACGCGGCAGGAATAACCCCACTCGTTATCGTACCATGTGATGACTTTCACCAGGTTGCCATCTACCGAGCTAGAGAGAACATCTACGATACTTGACCGAGGGTCGCCTTTGAAATCCATTGAAACTAAGGGTTCATGTGTCACACCGAGGATACCCTTCATGGGGCCGTTAGCGGCTTCTTCAAAGGCGGCGATGAGTTCGGCTTTGTTGGCTGGTTTTTCCACTACCGCCACGAAGTCTACTAAAGACACGGTTGGGGTAGGTACTCGGACAGCCATACCATCGAATTTTCCTTTTAAGTCGGGGATGACGAGCGCTACCGCTTTTGCCGCCCCGGTGCTAGTGGGGATGATGTTTAGCGCCGCGGCCCGCGCGCGACGCAAATCTTTATGCGGCAAGTCGAGGATTTGTTGGTCATTGGTATAACTGTGAATCGTGGTCATGAATGCTTTTTGGATGGTGTACTTATCGTGAACCACTTTTGCGGCGGGGGCTAAGCAGTTCGTCGTACAAGAAGCATTGGAGACGACATGATGGTTAGCGGGGTCATATTTATCTTCGTTAACGCCAAGACAAATGGTAATGTCCTCGCCTTTGGCCGGCGCGGAGATGATAACTTTTTTGGCCCCGCCTTGGATATGTTTAGCCGCGTTTTCCTTGTCGGTGAAAATGCCGGTGCTTTCGATGACAATATCTACCCCTAAATCGCCCCAGGGCAATTTAGCCGGGTCCCGTTCGGAAAGCGCCTTAATTTCGTCGCCATCCACGACGAGCGAGCCTTCTTTGACTTCTACTGTGCCCGTATAGCGCCCATAGTTGGAATCGTAACGGAACAGATGCGCCATTGTTTCCAGATTGCCAAGATCGTTGAATGCGACAATATCAATATCATCTTTGTATTGTTCACGCATCGCTTTTAGAACTTGTCGCCCAATGCGACCAAAACCATTAATTCCGACGCGAATTGCCATGACTTATCTCCTTCATTTGAATGAACTTATCCATTAGTTGTTATTGATTGGGTGGCGGGTTTTACACCCGTTTTTTCTTCGTTTCTGAGCGCAAGAATGGCGTTGGCGAGTTTTTCGGGGCTATGTCGCCATGGTCTTTCTGGGTCTGTAAGGTCTGTATAGCGCACATCGTAGCGTTGTAAAATTTCGTGATTATCGGGCACGGGTTGGACGTAATAGGTGTTATCGCCAGCATTTTCTGTTGGGTAAGTGTCATTGGCTAGGACCACTTGCACAATCCCCCTCCCGATATGCTTTTCCAAGGCGATAACGTGCTCGGCTACTGTATAATTTTCCGTTTCCACGGGCTGGGTAGCCACATTGCAAACATATATCTTATAGGCGTTGCTCGCGCGTAGGGCATTCACAATATCTTTGACGAGTAGATTTGGCAAGATGCTAGTGTATAAACTACCCGGCCCGATAATGATAAGGTCTGCTTCTAAAATGGCTCGTACACTTTCGGGATAAGCTATAGCTTGTTCAGGGTGTAGGCTAATACCTTCGATAATACCTTCAATATCGCCAATCTTGGACTCGCCACGGATTTTAACGGAGCGCGTAGAGCCTTTCAAGCGAACAGTGGCCTCTAGATGAACATCTTCCAAGGTGGCTGGTAAAACCCGTCCTTGAATATTGAGGATACGCTCCGTTTCGATAAGCGCTTCTGCTAAGCTATTTTTGGCCGAATTCCCATTCGCTACCGTGGCAAGCGTGGCGATGAAAAGATTACCGAAGGAGTGCCCCGCTAATTCCCCAGTTTGGAAGCGATATTGGAACAGACGGGTTAGCAAACTGTCATCATCAGCAAGGGCAGTGATGTTATTACGCAAGTCTCCGGGAGGCAGAACGCCCAAATCGCGCCGTAAACGCCCAGAACTTCCGCCATCATCTGCGACGGTCACAATGGCAGTGATGTTATTTGTTTCTTTTTTAAGCCCTCGTAAGACGGCTGGCAAGCCTGTACCGCCACCTATCGCCACCACCCGAAAGCCTTTCTGTTTTTTATTGTGCTCATAGACGGCATCTATGACCCGGCCTCGTTGGTGACGGCGGAATGGCGCTAAAAGATTGCGCGATAGTTTAACGTAGCCGAGCGCCGAACTTATACCGCCGATAATGATGAGAGCTATAATCCCAAATGTGTTGACATTATTGATGTTGAAGATAAACGTTTCACCTAGCACTTTTAGGAATGTAAACATCAACCCAATAGCTATGATGATATTGCCCAACACCAACACCAACAACCACCGCTTCACACGGATGCCCGGCGCTAGCCATCGAACAAGATGTATAAATCGTTTCATATGTTCATTGTGAATGGTGATAACGCCTCTAGAGAATAGCTTATCGTTATCTATTGCCCCTGTCAAAAATCAGCTTTTTGCTCGTGTAGACAGCGGCGAGGAGAATACAAGCCCCGATTACTGTTAGTAGTCCTACTCCGATAGCCGCGTCAAACCAAAATTGTTCTGGAAAAAGCCGAATGAGCGTATCGGAATAGGCGAATTGCCATGTTCCCTCGGCAAAGAATAACTGATGAAAGGCCGTGAAAAAAGTATCCCAAGCTCCTAGAGCTATAATAACAATGGTCGCAATGAGCGCAAGCGTTAATAATGCCCCTGAACGGATTCCATGTAGTAATAGTAATCGTCTTTGTGGGGCGCGCCAGAGCCACCAAAACAAGGCCAACCAAATAACGATAATCCATAATGTGAGCGTAAAGAACCCTGTGGTAATTTGTTGAACGTCGGCCATATGCCGCAATTCGCGCGCATTGTACATTGGACAATCGCTATCGGTCGTCTCTATCGTTCCCCAGCATAGTTGAATAGGCAGACGTAAGGATTCAAGATAGGTGATTGGTTCACGATTTATCAGATAATTTAGGGCCAGTGGCGCATACTCCAGACGATTTTCTTTGCTAAAACCGTAAAAATCGATAGGGAAACCCTCTCGGTTATATTCAAATGCTAAAAATAATGGGGTCATCACTAATCGAATGCTGGCGGATAAGAGCAAGACAGGGATAGATAATGTCATGAAGGCGTATAAAACCCGCTGAAAATGAAAGCTTGGGTGGGAAGAAGGTACAATCATGATAGCATCCTGCATTTAGCGGAGAAGATCGGTGTTGCCGTATAAAAGAAAGTTAATCACAAGGGAGTCTATAAGCGTTTCCACTGGGGCTTTATCGTCTGTGAAAATGATATTCGATAGCTGAACAGGGACAATAGCCTGTGTCGCTCTTGTGAGTGTGGTTTGAAGTAGCGGGTGTGTATCGCTCGTCAGAAGCGCTACATTCGCTTCTAGATTCTCGCTACGGGTAGGCTGAACCGTGGCTACAAGAATGGTGTTGAATGATGCGGGAACATCAATAGCGTGCACTGTTGGATAAACGTGGAGCAGGGTGCTTGTGAGCGCATCTACCAAGCGGCGGTCGGTGTTGGTTCGCCCTACGTTAATCGCTAGTACGCCATCTGCATCGAGATGTTGGCGCACCTCTTGGAAGAATTCAATGGTTGTCAAATGCCAAGGGATATATGGAGGGCGATAAGCATCAATCGCAATAACATCATATCGCTTTGAAAGCTGATTGAGGATATAGCGCCCATCTTGAGCGTAAACCGTGAGGCTAGGCATATGCTCGGCGTTCATATCAAAAAATTGAGCGCCGACAGTGATAATATCCGGATCAATTTCAATCCCATCTATGGGGATGTTTCCGTACACTGCGATATGTTGCCTCGCGATGGTGCCCGTCGCTAATCCGACGATGAGCATAGAGCGAACTTGCGTAGGTGTGAAGGGCGGTTCATTGAAGTAGGGCGCGGCAAGAAAATAATCCCACGTGCGATTATAGGCAATTTCGGTGGGATGCCATTGGCTATGGATACCCTGACCCTCATTCAAGTACAGATAACGATAGCCTTTTGCGTCTTCTTGTACTTGGATGTAGTTGTAAGCGCTCTCATCGTCATATAACAATTTAACCCCCTCAGTCGGCGGGCGCAGTGGGCCATTCACCAAAGCGAGGTATAACACGATGATAACTAATGGCATCCATAGCCAACGGAGCGCCTTTTTTATATCTTCCTGCGCGAGAATGATAATGCTTGTCGTATATAGAATGCCTGCAAACAGTAGAAAGGTTTGGGTAGTCCCAATTTCTGGGATTAAAAATAAAGTCGGCAAGAATGTGCCTATTAAACTGCCTAAGGTGCTAATGGCATAAATTTGACCAGCGATTTTGCCAGACTCGCCCACAGCGTTTACTGCTAGGCGGATGGCAAAGGGGGATACCGTGCCTAGTAAAGTAACCGGTATAGAAAATAAGACGAGCACCGAGATAAAAGACCCTAACGCTAGCGCCGCCTCTGCTCCAAAAACCGCTTGCGCCGCTGTAACTAACACAGGGCGAGCGACGATAGGGATGAGCGCACTGAGAAAAGCGCCCCAGATGATAATTTGGTATAGGGTAGTCCGAAAAGGGGATTTATCCGCCCATCGCCCACCGATGAAGTAACCGACTGTTAGGTAAAGCAACATCAGGCCGATGACGTTGGCCCAAATCAAATTGCTAGTACCGTAAACGCTACCTAAAAGGCGCGAGGCAGATAATTCCACCGCTAAGGTGGTCATGCCGCTGATGAATACGACGATATAAAGCGCAGTGTTTCCGGCATGTTTTCGTTCTTGTGGGTTTGCTTGCAACGATTTATCATCCCATTTCTATAAAAGACTAGAGACCGTTTTTATAGTAGCGTGAACTATCTTGTGAAAAAAGGGATGATTTTAAGTGTCATGGACAATTCGCCCCGCACAACCTTCTGACGCATCTGATTTGAAACAGCTCATTGAACTCATTTTTGGGGATATACCATCTATTGCCGTTGTGCATACGGCTTTGACAGACTTAGAACATTATGCCCATGTGGCCATTAGTGACGGTCACCCTGTTGGTTTTGTCAGTGGCTTTATAACGCGGGCGGCTGATGGCCAGCGCCGTTGGGAATTGGATTTAATAGGTGTGCATCCTGACTATAGAGGTCGAGGGATTGCTTCGGCGCTCGTCCAAGCGACCACTGCCGAAGCATTGCGCTTGGGAGTTGGTTATGTGCGCGCCTTGGTTGCTACCCACAATAGCGCTATGGGCGCTGTTCTAAAACATCATCAATATCAAACTGATGCTACCGCCCGCGTTTTGTGTGTTTTAGGTGATGTGGGGGTTCGTACGACAGAAGCTTTATCGTTGGTGGCGGTAAAAACGTTGACATATTGTGGCGTATGGTTGGAAGGGGTTATCCCCGCTCAGCTAGAACAATATCTTTTCCCTCAAAAAGGGCGAATTTTAGGCGCTGTTGTGCCCGAAGCGGATAGCGAGCTACTCCTTAGATGTGGTTTCTCCACTGTGGGGCGTTATCATTGGTGGATTTTTAATGCTGGAAACGCGCCACAGAAAATAAGCTAATGTCGTGCTCGGTTTCCCCATCGAATGCCAAATCACGCAGGATTTTTCCGACTAGCGCGCTAAACTTAAACCCATGACCCGAAAAACCTGCAGCAAAGACCAGATGGGGATAGTGAGGGTGTTTATCAATAATGAAGTGCTCATCGGGCGACATGGTGTAAGGGCAAATGCGCGTTTGTTTTAAGGGGCCATTTGCTCCGGGTACGACCTCTCGAATGAAGTTTCTGATGCGCTCTATCGTTTCTTCGTCGGGGTCATAACGAATTTGTGAGGCGTCATCTACGCGGGTACCGCCGTGAAAAGCAATTTTCACCCCGTAATCGCCAACATTGGGGATGCCGTAAGGCATTTTGCCATAACGACCGCCTAAATGCGCGATGAATACAGGGAAAGCATTGGGCCCGTAGTCTTCAATAGCTTCTGGCTGGAAGTAGGCCAGTTGGCAAGCTTCGGGCTGTATAGGTAATACAATGCCCGTTTGTGCTAACACCGTTTTTGCCCATGGGCCGGCTGTTATGATAACTTTACGCCCTGTAAAACTTTCTCGCTCCGTTTTAATAGTTACGCTATTTTCGTTAAGAATAATTTCCTTCAATGGTGTATTAGGGATGAGAGTAGCGCCAAATGTCCGCGCCAATTCAAGATGCGTCTGCACACATAAGGACGCAAATAAGACTCCGCTATCCGCTTGGTGGATGATAATCCAATCATCAGCGAAACGGAATTGTGGATAAAGGCGTTGCGCTTCTGCTGATGATAAAATGCGATGAGGAATATCCATCTTTTGTAGGCTAGCTAAGGTATTTTGTATTGTGATTTCATTAGGTGGGCCAAAGTCAAGCCCGCCTGTCTGCTGATACAATTGGCGTCCGCTTTTCAATTCTAAATCACGCCATAGCGGGTAAGTCGCGCGGGCCAATTCGATATAAGCGATGTGGTCGTAAGCGTAACGGATAATACGGGTATGGTCGTTAGAACTACCGTATTGATGGTCAAAAGAAAATTGTTCCAATAATAACGTGCGCGCTTTCGTTTGTGCGATATGATAGGCGGCGGCGCTACCCATCCCACCGCCGCCTATGATAATTGCGTCATAATCAGTCGTCATAAATGCCACCCTCTTATATTTATAAAGGTCTTTGAGCCAATGCGGCGGATAGGTCGTCGTTTTTATGCACGAATAGATGGGGTACTTTGGCGATTTGCAATAAACCGCGAATTGTATCGCTGGATAGAGGGGACACGCTAAAACTCGCCGGGTCAACGAATACGCACATGGGACGTATACCCCGACTCGATAAAATTTGCGCTTCACTAACCCAATTGGGGTCTAGAGATGATGTTACGATGATAAGCGTAGTGCCTCGCGCGAAGTGTTGCGATTCTAAAGCGAGCATTTGCCCGAGCGTATAGTTAGAGGTACTGCGCGCCACCGCTAATGTTTGCAGAATGCGCGTGAGTTGTTTGTTACCGCGCTCAGGCTGGTACACTTGGCGATAGGGGATGTAGGCGGTGAAGCCAAGCGCGCGTTCCGTTTCGATGAAATAGTTCGCCAGAGAAGCGGCGATAATAACGTTGTATTCTTCTGTCGAGGGGGGGATACGTTGGCTGGTTGGGATGATAGTTCCTTTTTGCCCGACACGCTGTATAGTCGGGTCTTCCACTAGCGATTCTGCGGAAAAATCCACAAAGAGCCAAATATCTACCATGGGGTCTAACTCAAACTCTTTAACCATGAGTTGGCCGCGGCGGGCTGTGGAACGCCAGTGAACGCGGTTGAAGCTATCGCCCATCACGTAGTCGCGCACGCCCGCGGCGTTGGTGGTGACGTGATGCGTCAGACGGCGTTCTGCTTCTCCTCCTGATAAGATACCTATAGGAAGATTGAACTTGGTGATAGGCACAGTGGCGGGAAAAACAATCACACGGGTTGTGCCGCTGATGCGCCTTGGCATGGCGTAAAATCCGAACGGGTCGCCGCTGATTAGCGAAAGCGGCCCCAATCGGAATTCGCCGCGCACTTGGCAGGGGGTATCCGTTGACCATGTGTAGCTTTTTTTTCGGCGGATAGTGGGGACAATGTGACTGGCCCGATGCCCCGGCAACTCTGAATAATCGCGTATTTCTAACCATAGCTTGGGTAAGAAAGTATGGTTGGTGACGGTGAACGTCTCGCTGAAGTTGCGCCCCACTTGCGCCCGTCTGGAACGGGTTTTGCGATTGATGGTAATGCCACGGACCGAGAACCACGCCCAGATATAAGCCAGTAGTAGTAGCCCCCCTGTTAAATAAGCAAGGTTGAAAAAGACGGCTCGTCCCGTGAAAAGCCCGATGAGCAAGCTGGCGATGGACAAAAGATAAATGGCATTGCGACGGTTTGGCATGACGTTTATTGAGGCGAAGCCCCCGGAACTGGCGTTGTCCGTAAAATATCTTGGACGATAGTACGGGACGAAATATCCTTGATGCGAGCCGCGGGCCCGACGATGATACGATGGGCGAGCGTCACTTCTGCTAGAGCTTTTACGTCATCGGGGATGACATAATCGCGCCCAGCCATGGCGGCGCGAGCTTGTGAAGTGCAGAATAGCGCCAGTGAACCGCGAGGACTCGCCCCCAAATAGACATCAGGGTGGGTGCGCGATGCGGTGACCAGATTGATGATGTACTGCTTTATTTCATCTGCAACATAAATTTGTTTAATGGCTTGTTGCGCCGCTAACATCTCTTGAACGCTGATGACTTGTTCCAGATTGGCGATAGGATGTTGATATTGCTGGCTGGATAGTACGGTGATTTCCTCGCTGGGCGCGGGATAACCCATACGAATACGGATGAGGAAGCGGTCTAGCTGAGCTTCTGGTAAGGGGAACGTCCCCTCATATTCGATAGGATTTTGGGTTGCCAAAATCATAAAAGGCTCGCTCATGGGGTAGGTGGCCCCATCTACGGTGACTTGTCCTTCTTCCATCGCTTCTAACAGTGCGGCTTGTGTTTTGGGGGTCGCGCGATTGATTTCATCTGCGAGCACGATTTGCGCCATCACGGGGCCAGCGCGGAACTCGAATTCGCGCGTCTTTTGGTTGAAGATGGAAACACCCGTGACATCCGATGGGAGCATATCAGGTGTGAATTGGATGCGACTAAACGTACAACCGATGGCGCGGGCTAAGGCTTTGGCCATCATCGTTTTGCCTACGCCGGGGATGTCCTCGATTAGGATATGGCCCCGACATAGAAGCCCTAGTATCGTTAGGCGGACTTCGTTTCGCTTGCCGATGATGACCTGCCCAACACTGCGGGCAATACGTTCGGTGACCTCTTGAACGATAGTGAAGGGCGGGGCTTCGGCGCGCCGCGCCTGTTGATTATATTCGGCCATAGTATCACTTTTACTCGATTATCAGATGTGAACACATCAATTATAGGCGTAAAAGACACTTTTCACTGGTCGTTTGCCCTACGCCCAACCTGCTTGAGTATAACCCATCCTTGGCGACTGAGTAGGTTGAATTGACCATTTCATCGGATTTTTCCTAAAATTGGCATCCTAAAATAGATGCAGATAACTTGAACTCAGGCACTATTTAGCATACAATATCGTCTAGAATTTTATGAAATAGTCCTCAATAGCCTATGATGAACCCTGTATACAATCGGGTTACTTTCGGGAGGAGCAAATTCCATGGCGAAGTCGCGGACTGAATTGATGGTAGACCGCCTGCGTGACTTGCAAGCGACCACACCAGAAATCGAAGCATCGGCGGTGGTGAGCGTTGATGGTTTAATTATGGCTTCGTCTTTGCCGGCCGGCATTGAAGAAGACCGTGTGTCGGCGATGTCTGCCGCGATGCTTTCGCTGGGCGAGCGAATTGCCAGTGAGTTAGGCAGGGGTATGCTAGACCAAGTTTATATCAAAGGTAAAAGTGGCTACGTCATTCTGATGTCTGTTGGCGAAGAAGCGGTTCTGACTACACTTGTCCGCGAGGGCGCGCGTTTAGGTCTTATTTTCTTGGATATGCGCCGTACAGCCGATGATTTAGAAAAACTTGTTTAACAGATAGTGCATAGTTGCATTCGGCGCGTTCTTATTCATTGCTGGTATCCACTACAATAGGCGAGGCGGGATAGCCCAATCCCGCCCGTTTTTTGTTAGCAATTCAACTTAGCGATTCAACAAGGTACGGTTTATGTCTAAACCCAAGTACATTTTTTGCACCGGTGGTGTTGTTAGTTCTGTGGGTAAAGGGTTAACTTTAGCCGCTATCGGGCGTATTTTGAAAGCGCGCGGTCTAAGGATCGCTATTCAAAAATTAGACCCTTATCTCAATGTTGACCCCGGCACTATGAGTCCTTATCAACATGGGGAGGTTTTTGTCACCTCAGACGGGGCGGAAACAGATTTGGACCTAGGCCATTACGAGCGATTTATAGATGAAAACTTGAACCGTTCGTGTAACGTGACGGCCGGACAAGTGTACAGCTATGTGATTGACCAAGAGCGGCGCGGTGATTATTTGGGTGGCACTATCCAAGTTATCCCGCATATCACTAACGAGATTAAACGCCGTATCGCTTTGGTAGGCAAAGGGAGTGATGCTGATGTTGTGATTGTAGAAGTGGGGGGTACGGTCGGCGATATTGAAGGGCAACCTTTCTTAGAAGCAATTCGTCAAATGCGGATGGCGCTCAACCGCCGCGATACATTGTACGTCCATGTGACTTTTCTGCCATATATCGGCGCGACTGGAGAGCTAAAAACCAAGCCCACACAACATAGTGTGCGTGAATTGCGGAGTATGGGTATTCAACCACAAGTTATCATCGCGCGTACCGATTACCCCGTGAGTGATGATATTGTGGCTAAGCTCGCTCTGTTTTGCGATGTGGATCAACAAGCGGTCATCCCCCTACAAACGACAGATATTATTTACGACGTGCCACTTATCCTAGAAGATTATCATTTGGGCGATTACATCGTTCAGCACTTTGGCTTGGAAGTCGCCAAGCCTGATTTAAATGACTGGCGAACGATGGTAGCTCGAACAAGAGCCGCCACAGAAGCGGTGCGGGTAGCAATAGTCGGCAAATATGTTGAACTGCATGACGCTTATATGAGCGTTAAAGAAGCCTTGTTTCATGCGACTTCCGCACATGGGAAAAAGCTAGAAGTTCTTTGGATACCTTCTGCCGAATTGGAGAAGGGAAAATGGTTTACTGAATTAGAGACCGTAGATGCCATCGTTGTCCCCGGCGGGTTTGGCTATAGAGGCATCGAGGGCAAGATATTAGCGGCACGCTATGCGCGAGAGAATAAAATCCCCTATTTGGGGCTTTGCTTGGGTATGCAAGTGATGTGTATCGAATTCGCGCGCCATGTTTTAGATATGGAAGATGCTAATAGCACTGAATTTGATGATAGTACCCAACATCCCGTCATCAACCTGATGTTTGAACAGCGTGGTATCACCGATATGGGGGGCACCATGCGGCTAGGGATATATCCCTGTGTTTTGAAAAAAGGCACGCTCGCCGATCGCGCTTACAAACATGTGAGTTATGTTGAAGAACGTCATCGTCACCGCTTTGAATTCAACAATGAATATCGCACGCAATTTGAATCTGGTGGTATGACCTTTAGCGGCCTTAGCCCGAATGGTTTGCTCGTAGAAATTGCTGAATTGGCCGATCATCCTTTTATGTTAGGTAGCCAATTCCACCCTGAATTTTTAAGTCGTCCTAATCGTCCGCATCCTCTGTTTATGGCTTTGGTAGAAGCGGCTATCGAATATCGCCGTGTGCGTCATAAACAAAATCCTACCGATTAAATCGAGAGTTGTTTCAGGCATTGGTAATCAAAAGGAAATCTTATGTCTATTGAGAGCTTTATACACGCGATGCCCAAAGCGGAAATCCATATCCGCCTAGAAGGCGCTGTTCCTAAGCAAACGCTATTGATGCTGGCCGACCAAAACGAGGTGCGAGATACCTTGAAGCACTTTAATAGTTGGGTTGATTTGCTCAATCGGCCGCAGTACACACGTTTAGATGAACTCATCCAAGTGACAATGGAGTGGGTGCGTTACCCAGAGGATTTGGCGCGCATCGTTTATGATGCTGGCGTAGCGCTTCATAAGCAGAATATTCGCTATGCGGAATTAATGATTGATCCCACTATTTTTGTAGATGCTGGTATGGGTTTTGAACAATTTATGGAAGCGCTAGTAGATGGCGCTAACCGTGCCCGCCGTGGATGGGGTATTCGCATGGCGTGGATATTGGCCATCCCGCGCACTAAACCCCGTCGTGGCGATGATGTCGCGCGTTGGGTATCGAGCGCGAGCGGCCGTAAAGCTAGCATCGTTGGCTTGGGCTTATGTGGCGCTGATGATAGCCAGCCTGTTGGTCAATTCAAGCGCGCTTTTACAACGGCCGAGAAGAAAATGGTTGATAGGGTGGTTGTGGGTGGCGCGTCAGGGCCAGAAGCGATACTGAGCGCTTTACAAGAGTTATCGCCAAATCGCATCTTGAACCCGGCTGATGCTATCCAAACGCCAGAATTTATGGCGTTGGTTCGCCAACAACAGATTACTTTAGGCATATCATTAACTGCCGAAGAACGCGCCGGGCGTATTAAAAATGCCTCTGAATATGCTTTACGACAACTTTACGATGATGATATTCAGGTGGTTCTAGGCTCGGATATGCCCGTCCTATATGGCAAAAACTTGAATGATACTTATCTCGCCGTTCATCAAGCAGGTTTGCTATCACTCGATGAATTGTTACAAGTCTCTTTGAACGCGGTGCGTTATAGCTTTTTGCCGAGCGATGAAAAAGAGAAGCTATTAGCCGAGTTTACAGAAGCATATGAAGAGCTTGGCAAGGAGCATTTGGCTAGCCAAGATGCTTGATAGATAAAAAGAGCCTCGTACACACAAGGCTCTTTTTGTTCATTCTTCAACCGGGGTTATGGTTATTCTGTTTTTGTTGTCTTCTATGGGTAGTGTAATAGTGAGCTTGCCACCTTTTAGCTTGGCGACGGCTTTATTGGCATTAACTAGCGTAGGTAAGCGTAGGGAGCGGCTGAAAACGCCAAAACGCCGCTCGTGCAAAAGATAAGAGGCATTGCGAGGTGTTTCTTCTGGGGCAGTCTTTCCCTTAATGGTGAGCACGTCCTCTTCCATAGTGACTTCAAGGCTAGAGGGAATGACGCCATCTAAAGCGGAGGTGATGATGACGATTTGACCGTCCAATTCATAAACGTCTAGCTGAACGGGGATAGCGTTAGCGCCTGTTAACGTTTGGAAGCCTTTTTCGATAGCGCGACTAACGTTATCTTTCAAGTTCGTCAGTTCTTTCAAGGGGTCAAAATTGGATTCGGTCATTATTTGTTACCCATATACCTGTAAAACATGAGGTTATAATGATGAGTACGCAATATCGCTTCGGCTGGTTGCGTAATTGGGTGAAGGCAGATTGTAATGACCAACTTCTGTCTAAGCTTGCGGCTTTAGCAACTGCAAAACTTGAAGCAGTACTTGGCGAACGCTTGATTTTTGAATGGCGACACAAGGCATGACGGTGATATTAGGCCCCGCTTGAGTACCGCGTCTAACTTCAGCGAGGGAGGCGCTGTCGGATAAATCTGTTTTGTTGGAAACCACTAAGTACGGCACATTGACGAAACTAGAGAATTGCTCAATAAGGCGCGCCGCTTCTGGGAAAGAGGGTCTATCTGTGCTGTCTACAAGGACGATGAAGCCATTCATTTCGCCCGCGAGTATCTCCCACATAAAATCAAAGCGGGTTTGACCAGGCGTGCCAAAAAGATGAATAGTTTCTCCATTTATATTAACCCGTCCAAAATCCATGGCCACTGTTGTTTCAGATTTAATGCCTCTGTCTTCAGTGGTGATACGCTTTTCTGTAGAGACAACAGGGATGTCGGATATTGTTTTAATGAATTCCGTTTTACCAGAATTAAAAGGGCCGGTAACAACGACTTTATATACAGACACAAAAACCCTCCGCGGTGCGAATTGATTACCTAGATTGTACGAAGAAACCTTGCCACTGGCAAGATAAGGTCTGTTTTGTGGTGGCGCGCTTAAGTTTTATTTTCGTTGTGCTTAAAATCCACAAAGCGATAGCCTACGCCACGTTCAGTGAGTATGTAGACGGGTTTGGAGGGGTCTTCTTCGATTTTTTCTCGCAGATAATTGACGTAGAGGCGCACATAATGAGCTTCGTCTCGATATTCATACCCCCAAACTTTGGCGAGAAGTTGGTCATGTGGTACTGTCCAACCCGCATTTTCGATTAAGTGATACAAGAGACGATATTCGGTTGGCCGCAACTTAATTCGTTCGCCATTGACGATGACTTCACGTCGGTTGAAATCTACACTAAGGCGTTCATCTATTTTGAGAACGGCTTGGGATGGCGAGGATAGCGGGGTTTCGGTACGTCGTAAAACCGCTTTTATGCGGCTCGATAATTCACGCGGGCCGAATGGTTTGGTGACGTAGTCGTCCGCGCCGAGTTCTAGCCCGTACACTTTATCGTTTTCTTCGCCTTTGGCCGTTAACATGATGACGGGTATGTTGGAAAATTCGCGTAACATTTTTAACGTCTCGAACCCGTCCATATCGGGCATCATAACATCGAGCAAGACCAAATCGGGCAACTTGGTACGAACTTGTTCTAACGCCTCTAAACCGCTGTGGGCTTCGATGACTTGGTTACCCTCTAGCTCCAGATTCATGCGGATAAAACCTATCATCCGTGGTTCGTCATCCACAACGAGAATGCGTTTTCCCTCTCTTGGGGTTGTTTTTGGGACTTTAGAAGTCATGGTTTTAGTCTTCGCGGAAGAATGTTGGGAATTCTTCGGCGGCTTCCTCATCGGGTAGAATTTGAATGAAGTTGATGCGCCACCACGGGAAAATAACTTGAGTGACGCCTTCTTCTAGCCATGTTAAATCTTTGTCATTCCGTTCTCGCGGGTTGTTGCCAATGATGATGGTATCTGTCGGTTTAGGTAGTTCTTCGACATCCATCTTGACGGGTTCGGAATTAGAGATATGAACGATGATGGTATACATACAGTGTCAACATCCTCTGATGAATCATTTGAAATAAATGTGGGCAATAAGTTTGCCTAGCCGAATTTCATCGCCATCACGGAGTACGCGCGGTTGGTCGGGTATTAATTTTTGCCCATTCAAAAAGGTTCCGTTTGAACTACCCAAGTCTAATAAAGTGAGGGTATCTTCGCTACGCTCAATAGCCGCATGAGCGCGAGAGACCCCTTTTTCGAGCGCACCGTAAGGGGTTAAATCTATATCCGGGGCAACAGACCCGCTACTATCGTTGCGCCCTAAGACAGTGCGCGAAACAGGTTGAACAGTGATAGGCTCAGTGGCGTCACGAATGTGAATGAGCACAGAAGATTCTTGACTAAAGCGGGCGCTCCCCCACGTCGCTTTAGAGGTGAGATCGTTAGGGTCATCTTGAATTTGCCGCGTTGGCAGAGTCGCATTAGCTGGTCCCACAGCGTTTAGGTTTGTGCCACATTCTTCACAGAAAAGCAGGCCAACACGGTTTTGTGTACCACAGTTTGGACAAGCTTTCATAGGGCGTGTTTGACCTTTCTCGCGTTCATCTAACAATAGCACCTATTTTGAATGATTATATATAAAACACCATGAAATCGCATTTAGCTATTGACATCATCACTGGGTTTTAAGGCTTGGGTTGCGAAGGTCTCTTCTACAATGGTTGGGCTGAGCAATAATGCCCGCGTTTGGAATTTTAGGGTTTTTCTGCCTTTATCAGATAAAGCACTAGTATGGGCGACGCGATTCGCTTCTGCACGCGCTTCACGAGCG
Organism: Anaerolineaceae bacterium; assembly: GCA_037441665.1. Lineage (GTDB taxonomy): Bacteria > Chloroflexota > Anaerolineae > Aggregatilineales > Phototrophicaceae > JBBIRQ01. Next base: position 271,934 of record JBBIRQ010000003.1, read on the forward strand.
AGGTCTTCTTGACCCATTTCTAAAAAGCGTGTGGCTAAATTTTCTAAGCGGCGTGTTGCCTCTACGATATTGCCGGTTTCAAGCGCTTCTTGCGCGCGCTCCTGAAGCCGATACAAGGTCAGCTTACTCAAAGCATCTATGATAATTGTCGGTGGTTCGTCGGTAATGGGTTTATCGGTCACTTCAATGGAAATATCGCTAATCGTCTGGAAGCGTTGTTGACGATTTTGCAGAATGTCGCCGTTGGCTACGAGCCGAGCGACAGTGCGAAAATTGATTTCCATATTGGGTGGCATCTGGAATTGTAGCAAAACAGAGATAGGGCGGTTGGCTTGTAAGCTACCTAAAGGTATGGCCTCTACGTCTATAGGCAATGGTTGCGGATGCGGCGACAACTTGAAGGCCAACTCAAGGTTGACGTCAGGGTCAGGGGCTACAGATAAACTAACCCGTTCAGCAAAGGCGTTAGAAAGGTTGCGGACATGGTCATTCAAGAATTTTACGACAGCAGCGGCGGAATCAATGTAAGAAGATGAACCGCCAGTTTTGGAGACTAATTCATCCAGAAAGTTATCGTTCCAGTCGTGGCCTAATCCCATCGCGCTGATGCCAATACCCTCTTTTGCCGCGGCGGTGGCTAGTTCGATGCATTGTTGGTTGTCGCCAAACGTGTTGCCATCTGTTAACAAAATGATGTGATTGACCAAGCGCGGGGCTAGATAAGTGCGGTTTTGATTGACACCAGCAGATAGCCCTTGAAAGATTTCTGTGCCGCCGAAAGCGTTCATTAAACTAATCCGCGCTTTTAGAGCGGGTTTGTCGCGCACGGGGGTGGCGGCGATGATGACTTCCGCGCGGTCGTTAAAAGCAATGACCGAAAGAATATCCTGTTCGCTGAGCTGGTCTATAATTTGATGCGCGGCGATTTTGACTTTTTCAAGGCGAACGCCGTTCATGGAATTGCTACGGTCCAAGACCAACGTAAGATTAAGCCGAGATTCTCGTTTTTGCTCTTGTTGATTTTGTGAGCGCGGGTCGGGGAATATCTCTGCTAGCAGGTAGATGACTTGTCTTTCTGGCAAAGGGCTTATGGCACGACGACTAGGCGTCACCCGTAGGGTGAAGTACATATCATCTTTATTTTGCATTTTGGCGATGTAGTCGTCGTACTGTTTGCGCCGATGGTTGTCTGTTAATAGCTCATGGGCGACGGTGATGTCTTTGAATTGGAGCTGGGCGCCTAGGCTATTGGGGTTAGAATCAGGATGTAGACGACGAGCAATCCGCCGATAGGCATTTTTAATCTCTTCTTTGCTGGCATTGGCTGGAACACCAAGCACAGCATAAGGGTCAATATCAATATTCATAGCACTACCTACCCGGTATCTTTAACAAAATGGCCGTTATGTTATCTGTTCCACCATTCATATTCGCTTTTGCGATAAGACGGTCACAGGCCTCTTGGGGGGTAGCGGATTGATGAATAATATCAATAATTTCGGGTTCTTCTACTAATCCCCAAAGACCATCGCTACAAATGAGCATAAAGGAATTTGGCGGTAAACGTCGCGTGAATGTATCCACTTCTATAGTATCGTTTTGTCCGACTGCTCGATATAGCACACTAGATTGAGGATGCCCAATCGCATCCTCGCGAGAAAGTTGGTTTAATTCGATAAGCCGTTCCACCAATGAATGGTCCCGAGTCAATTTTTCCAGCCCATCGCGAGTAATGAGATAAGCGCGACTATCGCCGACATGGACAACGTGGGCTAAGTCGCCAATGATGGTTACGGCTGTTAGCGTTGTTCCTCCGTCCTCCATTTCGGCGCGGATGGTCTCGTTAGCGCTTTTGACTGCCGCTACCAAAGCTTCTGAGATAGTGGGTCTGTCGGAACCGTCCTCTTGGTTGTTCAACATCGGTAAGTAAATGTTATTGGTGATGTAAGTGGCGACCGTCCGCGCAGTCAGTGACGAGGCTTTTTCGCCATCATGATGTCCTCCCATACCATCCGCTACGATAAAAAGTCCAAAGTCGGGTCGTTCATCGGCGCTTTTGCTGGTGAAGAAAAAAGATAAAGCGGCGTCTTGATTGTTGGACCGAACCATACCCGTATCCGACGATAACCCAAAAGTGATATGGCTATTACGAGAGGAGATAACCGGTTCTGGTGAAAGCGGGCGGGTCACAAAATTAGAAACGCGGCGCGTTAAGGGTAAGGTATCGTTCGGGTCGCCATCCGATTCGTCTTTAGGTGACGAGGAAGCGGAAGCCACCTTTTCATCTGTCGCTGGTGGCGCCGGTGTTGTGTGGATGAGGTCTTGGTTCACTTCCTCTTCTTGCGATTGTTTATTAAAGATGCGTTTTAGAAACGACATAAGATGGCGACCTTCAGACATGTTTAGACGGATAGGTGTTCAGCTAACTAAACTAATGGAAGCGCATAGAGCTTATGATCCATCGAGCCAAATAAGATGAGCGATTCGGTGATAAAAGGTGTAGAAGTAATAGGCCCTTCTGCTTCAAAAGACCAATTTTCCTTGCCCGATTTTGTATCTATGCAATATAGCTTATTATCCGTTCCCCCAATGTAGATTTGCCCGTTATGGAGTGATGGGGACGCAACAACGGGTTTGCCCACATCAAACTTCCATTTTTGTCGCCCCGTTTCGGTATTGACTGCATAAACACTACCATCTGCCGAGCCAAAGTAGACGAATTGGTCATCGGCAACTGGCGACGAGATAATAGGGCCATTGGTGCGGAATTTCCACAAACTGTAGCCACTTGTTGCGTCTATGGCGTAAAGGTGGCCATCGCTCGACCCGATATAGCATACCCCTTCATTATCTACGAAGGGTGATGATTGAATGGCCCGCTTGGCACGGTAGCCCCATTTACGCTGTCCGCTGAGTTCCAAAGCCACCACTTCGCCCGCATCGCTAGCGACGATGACGAGGTCATTGGTCACCCATGGACGGCTTCTAACTGCCGCCCCCATGTCGAATTCCCACAAGAAGCGCCCATTCCCCGCGACAAGCGCGTACAGCTTGCCGTCGTCGCTACCGAAGAAAACATGCCCGTGGGCTACCCGCGCTGTGCCACGTATGCGGTTGGTTGCGCTATGGGTCCAGTTCAGGCGTCCGCTGACTGCGTCCAGAGCTGTAAACGTATAATCTTCAGAGCCGAATAACACCAAACGGTTATCGGTATCAATAACAGGGGAGGAAGCAATGCCGCCCTTAGTGGGGTATTTCCATATCAACGAGCCATCTTCGATATTGAGCGCCCAGACGTTGGTATCGTAAGAACCGATATAAACGCGATCATGATAGACGACAGGACTACAACGAATTTCATCTTCGGATTTGAAAATCCAACGCGGTTGGATGCCGCCAACATCGCCCTCAAAAAAGACGGTGCTTTTGCCATCTTTTGTTGTTATGGTCGTGGGGCCGCCATTTACTGTAGGGCCTGTTACCACAGGGCGATAGCGTAGCGCTTCTAGCGCGCTTTTCATCGTTGCACAATCTTGGAAGCGATTTTGTGGTTCAAAGGCAAGTGCCTTTTCTACGATTTCAATTAGCCCCGGATATTTTGATACCTCTTCGTTAAATTTATCGAGGGGGCGTTCCGAAAAGCTGAAAGGCGGCGCGAGACGTGGGTCTTGCCGCGTGATGACGTGATGTAAAGTGGCGCCGAGGCTGTAGATGTCGCTGAGCGGGTTCACATCGCCACGATATTGTTCTGGGGCGGAATAGCCTTCAGTACCAATCATGGTATTTTTGACGCCGCTAACGAAGATTTTAGCGATACCAAAGTCAATCAAGCGAATTTTACCTAAAGAATCCACCATGACATTGGCGGGCTTCATATCTCGGAAGATGATGGGTTCGGGCTGGTTGCTATGCAGGTAATGGAGGACATCGCATAATTCAATCGCCCAATCAATGATTTTTTCGATGGGTATACTCTTTGTTTTGGTGAGGATGTGTTCTAGGTCGCTACCGTTGATATATTCCATCACCAAGTATGCGCGGTCGTTTTGGTCGAAAAAGTCGTAAATGCGAGGTATGGCGGGATGGCTCAGGGTGGCGAGGATATTGCCTTCGCGCTGGAAGGTTTTCATAGTAGAGGCGCGTAAGTTAGGGTCTGGCGATGAATAACGCATCTCCTTGACCGCAACCAGACGTTTAGCGTCAGGGAAATTGAGGTCGCGAGCTTGATAGACCGCGCCTTGGCCACCTCCTCCCAACACGCCTAGAATTTTATAACGCGCCAATAAAATGGTATTGGCGGCTAAAGAACCGTCGAATTGTATTTCATTTCCATCTTCGCCGAATTGGGTTGTCTTAGGCATAAGTCTGCACTATGAGTTCTAAAATATAGATAGGATTCTCTTGAAATATTATATTTGACCTGCAAGAATACTGCAATCAGCCTTTATTGTTAATTTAGCGCTTGCCCTTGAATTCAACAAATCCATTATCTATCTATTTGCATATTCCATTTTGTACAAGTTTATGCACTTATTGCGCCTTTAATACTTATGCGGGTTTAGAAGGCGATATTCCTGCATTCGTGGATGCCCTGATGAAAGAGATTCATATTGTAGGGCAGAATGCACCTCATAAAACAGTACACACCATCTTTTTTGGTGGTGGTACGCCCAGTTTACTGACACCTTCACAATACGAAGCCATTCTAAAAGCGCTTTCCGATGCTTTTATTATGGATTGGGAAAAGCTAGAAATTACCCTTGAGGCCAATCCTAATGATTTGAACGATGATTATTTGCGGGCTTTAAGGCGACTAGGGCTGAATCGCCTTAGCATTGGCATGCAGTCAGCGATTGCGCGGGAATTGGCTTTATTCAATCGCCGCCACGATGTTCAAATGGTCGTAGATGCTGTAGCTTCTGCGCGGCGGGCCCAATTCGATAATCTGAGCTTAGACCTCATTTATGGCAATCCATATCAAACCCTCGCCGATTGGCAGACCAGCTTAGCTTTGGCTCTGGAACTTGCGCCAGAGCATATCTCCCTGTATGGCTTGGAGCTGAAAGGGAATACCCCGCTTCGCATAGATGTAGACGCAGGGCGTGTGCCACGCCCCGATGATGACCTCGCGGCAGATATGTATGATATGGCGACCGACATGCTCGGGCAGGCGGGTTATAGCCAATACGAGATTAGCAATTGGTCGAGGCAAGGGAAACAGAGCCAACATAATTTACAGTACTGGTACAATTTGCCCTATTTAGGCTTTGGCCCCGGCGCGCATGGCTTCGCTAATGGCGTTCGCTACTCAAATGTATTGCGGCCCTATCGGTATATTGACCTTTTGAGTAGGGGAGGTGCGGAATACGTTTTCCCGCGTTCGCCTTCTACCGCAAAAGTCACTGTCTTAGATATGGAGACAGAAATGGCGGAAACAATTATGATGGGCTTGCGGTTGACAGATGAAGGTATCCGCCGCGCGCCATTCCGCGAGCGTTTTGGTGTGGATATAGTTCAGCGTTACCAAGAGATCATCCAACGATTTGTCGCTAAAGGGCTACTGTTTGTGGATGAAAACAGGGTTCGGTTAACGCATCAAGCGCGCCTCATCAGCAATGTTGTGATTCGAGAGTTCGTTTGATACCTAGTAATTTCGGTTCAACAAGAACTGGATGAAGTCCAACAATCGTTCCGCGGCTTCCGCTTGGGGGTTCGCTTCTTCAAAAGCGGTCATGGCGCGCTCATAGTATAGCTTTTCTTGTTCAAGGGCGTAATCTTTAGCTTGTAGCTCGTCGAGGATGGCTACAGCCTCTTGCACCTCTTTTTCCCCGAAATCCACGCGCTGATAAATGTCCATAAGTTGGTCGCTTAGATTTAATCCGTACAAAATGGGCAACGATTTTTTGCGATAAAGAATATCCGTAGCGGCTGATTTGCCCGTCACTTGCGGATCGCCCCATATGCCCAAAATGTCATCGTGAATTTGAAAAGCGATGCCTAGGTTCAGCCCAAAAGAGGCGAAAGCATCTATTTGTTGTGGGTCCGCATGGGCGATAATCGCGCCAATTTGGGCACAAGCCGCTAATAAGGCGGCCGATTTACCGCAAATCATCGATGTATAAGCTTCTAGGGATACGATGCGCTCTTTTTCAAAATGCATGTCTAGATGTTGGCCGCGCGTTAATTCAAGATTGGTGTGATTAAACACTTGTAAAATTTTAACGAGACGTTCGGCTTCAATCTGACTGTTTAACTGCCCTATGGCTGAGTAAGCCAATGTGAACAAAGCATCGCCAACGTTGATGGCGTTGGCTAAGCCCCAAATTTTCCAAATGGTGGGCCGTCCGTGCCGAATCGGGCTGTTGTCTTGAATATCATCATGAACCAATGAAAAGTTATGCAAAATTTCTACAGCCGCCGCGGCCGGCAAAGCCATGCGCCAATTTCCACCGGCCGCTTCGTTGATTAATAGAAGCAAAATAGGTCTTATTCTTTTGCCGGTCGTGTGGTGATAAGGTTGGTCATGTTCATCTACCCAGCCCAAAGCGTAGCGAAGCATTAGGCCGAGTCCATTTTCATTGACCATATCGCCGACAATGGCGCGCATGGTTGCTTCTATTTCCGCTATGTAACGCTCTCTTGTGAGTTTGTATTGCATTAGTTGTCCTTTATAAGTGAGGTTTGCGCCAAAGCCGCTATGTTTTTTGCGCCGCTACATAGCATAGCAATGCGAATTTGTGCTTTTAACACTTGAATAAACTGCTCAACCGCTGATAGCGATTCATTCGCGGCTTTCAGGAAAGGTCCCGCCAAGCCGCCCAATTTAGCACCAAGCGCGATGCATTTTGCGATGTCTATCCCATCACGCAGACCGCCGCTAGCAAAAATGAGCAAATGGGGCGCGCCTTTGACTGCATATTGAATCGCTTCTGCTGTTGGTATGCCCCAGTCCGCAAAGGCGGCCGCTATCTGAGCGTGGAAAGCGTTGGGCGCACGGTGATATTCAACCTCGCTCCAAGAAGTGCCGCCCGCTCCAGCAACATCAATAGCGCTCACTCCGGCGGAAGCTAAATCACGCGCATTTTGCTCGGAAAACCCCCAACCGACCTCTTTAGCGATAACGGGTATGGTCAATGTGTTGCAGATGGCTTCTACCTGTTTTAACAGACCGAAAAAATTAGTGTCGCCTTCTGGCTGTACCGCCTCTTGTAGGACGTTAAAGTGTAGGATGAGCGCATCTGCTTCTACCATGTCTATAGCGCGTTGCAATTGTGGAATGCCATAACCATAATTTAATTGTACAGCGCCAACATTAGCGAACAATAAAATATCGGGCGCCACTTTGCGTATTTGGAATGTATATGCCAAGCTTTCGTCTTCAATCGCGGCCCGTTGCGACCCTAATCCCATAGCGATTTGATGCTTTTGGGCGGCTTCGGCCAGATTCAAATTGATGCGATGCGCCAATTCTGTACCGCCGGTCATAGATGAAATCAAGATAGGCGCGCTAAGCGTTTTGCCAAAGATGGCGATGCTTGTATCTATTTCATTCAAGTTCAATTCTGGTAAAGCTTGGTGTAAAAAGCGATACTTTTCTAGGCCTGTAGTGAGGCGGGGAAATTGAACGTTTTGCTCTAGATTGATGCGGATATGGTCAACTTTGCGGCTTTCGGTGGTCGGTGTCTCCGTGACTTTGGTCATGAGGTGGTGTTCCTTATATATGATACGATGCCGATGGTGGCAGGCTCTTAATCGTACAAATTCCAAATAGGGGTGTCAATAATTGACTCTTTGGTAACGAGGGGCTAGCGGGTTGTGTCATTATCGGTATAATCTGTGTCTGAATTTGCACAAATAATTGCTCCATCTATAGGAGGGAAAAATGGCTTCAGTTGAAGAACGGGTGAAGAGCATCGTCGTGGATTTACTAGGGGTTGATGAAGACCGCGTGATACCTGATGCTCGTTTCCGCGAAGATCTTGAGGCGGATTCGCTCGATTTGGTCGAACTCATTATGGCGTTTGAGGAGGAGTTCGGCGGCGAAATTAGCGATGAAGATGCCCAGAAGATTGAGACAGTTGGCCAAGCTGTTGCGTACATCCAATCGAATATGCAATAAATCTTTATTGGGTCAAACACACAAGGTGGCGGTTAGTTTGTGCTACCTTGTGTGTTTATAATACTCGTTGCCAATATCCCGATATAAAGCAAACAGATGAATATAGGGCCAAAGCCTATGTGTGTATCAAGCTTAAAAGGCTCTAAGAGTTGGTAAGCTAGTTGATACCCCCAAACGACCCCAAGCACTCCTGTTAAAGCAATGAACAAACGAACCCAGCGATAGACAACGCTTTTGCGAGGGCTGAGCAATAAAAAAACGCCAACCAGAGCGCTTATTACTGCTAAGGCTATTTGTTGTTGGTAATTCACATTACTCAGTTGGCTAAAAAATTCGAGTGGGGGCACTTGGGCGATGCATAAACTAATCAGCCACGGGATGGCCAAATGCATTGGGAGATAGGTTATACCTAGCAGGACGATATAAGTTAAGTGGATGCGTAGCAACAGACTTGGTAGTAGGGTAGGGGTTGTTGCGTAGGCGGCAGGATGTAAGCTCGCCCACTCTGCGAGGTCGTAAGCACCTAATACCAAACCGCTTGGACGATTGGTCACCCAAGGTAGCAAATAAGCGATGATGAGCGCTATCAATATAGCGTATGGGATGATATTTTGTCTTCTTACATGTTCCATAAGCTTATTCAGATGGGTTTAGCTGGGCGATGATTGTTTGGATAATCTCGTCTTCTTGGCTTTGTTGCGCGAAGAAGTTATTCATAAAATCGCTTTGTCTTTGGCGCAAGGCCATAGGCGCGACAACTTGAATATCAGCGACTGTTGCGGCTGTACGCCCGTCAGAAGCGGCGTGAGCGCGCGCGGCCTCAAACATTGTGTATTCTGCGCGATGAGAATCTATCTGTAAGCGATGAATCAGTTCCAAACCGACTTCGATAGCTTCGTCAGTGATGGTTGTCTCGCGCAGGCGTTCGCGCGCGGCAATCACTTCGTCTTGCGCTTCTGCGGTAGCCTCTTCCCACTCGTAGATGAATTTTGTGGGATTTTGCCGATACGCGCGGTTTCGGCGATAGACTTCTAAGCGCTCTTCTTTGGAGCTAAGCCCACGAACGTTAATTCTCAGCCCAAATCTATCCATAATTTGGGGGCGCAAGCGCCCTTCTTCGGGATTCATCGAGCCAATTAATACGAATCGCGAGCGATAGGTGCCGGACATAGCGCCGCGTCGGACTGTGTAGCTACCTTGAGCGGCGGCGTCGAGGATGGCATCTACGATTTGGTCATCTAGTAGATTGACTTCATCCACGTAAAGTAAATTGTTATCCGCGCGCGATAAAATGCCGCGCTCTAAAACAACTTTGTTTTGAATAGCGGCGCGCTCATTTAATCCGCCGACTACATCATCTAGGCGGGCGTTCAAGGGTAATTCAACGAGCTTGACGGGTTCATAATGAGAGATACGTTCGCCCCGTTGGTATTTTTCGTAACAATCGGGGTATAAATATTTGGACTCTTCTGTTTGTAGGTCTGCTGGCAGGACGTTTTCATCGCAATCGCTGACTTCAACCATGGGTAAAAGACTGGTCAGACTGCGAACAGCGGTTGTTTTTCCTGTGCCACGCGGCCCGATGAGCAGAACGCCGCCTATAGCCGGGTTGATGACGGCCAACATGAGCGCGACGCGCATTTCTACTTGCCCCACAATGGCTAAAAAAGGGTAGGGGCGGTGTTCCGCTAATCCGAAATCGGGCGCTGGCAACTCCGTCAACCGTTTGTAGCTATAGCTATCTAGCAACTCTAAGAGCGCCGACCGTTTCGGATTCATTGTGCGCGCTCCTTTTCCCGTTGTCGTTTGCGAAAGAGCTGACGTTCTTGGGCTTGTTGGGCCCGTGTCGCTTCTTCGGCTGTCTCGAATATCAATTGTGGAACCTCGCGAGGTTTACCATGAGCATCTAAAGCTACGTAAACGACGTACGCTGTATTGCTCATTCTTTGTTCGCCTGTGAGTGGGTTTTCCGCGATAACTTCGACGCGGGTTTCCATAGAAGTTCGACCAACATAAGTCAATTCAGCGCGTAGCGTGAGCAAGTCGCCGATGTGTACAGGTTGCATGAAGGTCATAGAGTCTATGGCGACTGTGACGACCGCGGATTGCGCGTGACGCATAGCGGCTAATGCGCCAGCCTCATCTACCAATTTCATAATGACGCCGCCATGGACGTTGCCTAAGCTATTGGCGTCTTGCAAGCTCATCAATAAGCTGAGCGACACGCGAGAATGTGCAATTGTTTTCGCCGATGAACTCATAAGCTCATCCCTTCTGGTTTATGATGGATGCAGAGATATTGTAGCGTAAATTTGGGCTAGTTGATGAGCCGCCCTTTCCCAAGTGAATTTTTGAGCTTGTGAATACCCTGCTTTTATGAGTTTTTCGCGGTAGGCGCTGTCTTCTATTAACGTGATAATCGCTTGCGCCAGCGCTTCAATGTCATAAGGGTTAATGAGAATGGCCGCTTGGCCGGCTACTTCCGGCAAGGACGAAATATTGGAAGTGATAACAGGTGTGCCACAAGCCATAGCTTCTAGAACAGGAAAGCCAAAGCCTTCGTACAATGACGGAAATAGGGTCATTAGCGCGCCGCTATAAAGGGCGGGCAAATCGGTATCATCGGCGTAACCGATGAGATGCACAGCATCGTTTAGCTTTTTGTCACGGATGATTTGGTAAAATGGCTCATTCAGCCATCCCTTGCCCCCGGCAATGACTAGCTCTACATCGTAACCTGCGCTTCTCAAGATATGAAGCGCTTGGACGATACGCACATAGTTTTTACGAGGTTGGATTGTGCCGACGCTTAATAGATAAGGCTTTGAGCCGATATGATATTTTTGACGCACGGCGTTGATTTCGTTGGGGTCTTTTATCGGACGGAAAATTGGCTCGACACCGCTATAAAGGACACTAATTTTTTCGCTCGCTATTTGATAGATAGTCATCAAATCGGTTTTAGTCGCTTGTGAATCGGCAATAACATGATTGGCGCGTCGAACTGAATAGGGGACTACACGGTCTAGATATGCTTTTAGGGTAGGTGGGGTTGTTTCTGGAACATGCACAAAAGATAAGTCATGCACTGTAACGAGTGTTATGGTGTTTTTGTACGTTGGCGGCAAGACAAAATCTGTGGCGTGGTAGATGTCTAGGGGTCCGGTGAAATATTCTACCGCTAAAGGTAGATGCGCCCGATGCCAAAGACGAGCGAGCCATTTTGGTGAAATAGGCGTCGCGCGCCATTGGAAATTGTTTCCAATAGCCAACGGTAGTTGTTTTGTCCGCGCTCCCGCGACGAATAGGCGATAATCATTTTCGCGGTCTATTCGGGCTAAAGCGCTAACAAGTTGGCGGACTAAACGCCCGATGCCAGCGCCCTGTTCGTATGCTGGGGTGTAGTCTACGCCGATAATGGGCACGTTTAATCTACGTCGTTATAAGTCCAATAACGATTTGCGAAGAAGTTCCAAATCATCACCACAAAAATGCCGATGAAGAGCGCGATATTAGAACCGATTCGAGCGGTGAGTTCTGAATCTGTAATGGGCGGGGTGATAAAAGCGTTCAAAGTGGATACCGCAATGGTGCCGATGGCATGAAATGAGGCAGAAATCCACGCCGTGCGCGCTGACCAGCCAATAACGCTCACTGTCGCGAATTGCGCTAGTTGGCGACGAACCGAGCGAGAGCGTGAATCTGGGTATGTCCAAAAGCGATTCCAGAAGAAGTTGCTCGTGATAGCGGCGATGAAGCTGATGGTGGCGGCTAACGCTACATGAGTCGGGATAAAAATACTATTTTGTCCGATAGATAAATCAAAGCCGATGGTGTGACCTAGGGCATCTACAGGCGGGAGAATAGTAGACTGTAGGATATTCAGAGTGCCGAAATCTACAATTGCTCCTAATGTGCCTACCATCGCAAATTTGATGAAGCGCTCGACCTCTTTTGCTCTGCGGGTGCTGATACGCAGGGATACCGCTTGTATGAATCCGTCAATCGGGGTGTGGATAGCACGGTTTTTTTTGGGTAATTTGGCGATGGTATCGGTATTGATGATTTGTTGCGTCATAGTTGCTCCGCTGGCAGTGTGTAGCGTGTATCCCGCTCTATAATCACTAGTATTCCTAGCATAACACCTAAATGGATAAAAAGATTGTTAACGAAGAGATTATCTAAAAGACTATGAAATGCTAGATAAAACCAACACCCCAACAACCCCACCGTTACGGCCCGCGCCAAAAAGTCAGGGTGTCTTCGTGCTTTCCATGTAAAAGAGATGATACTAACCCATAATCCAAGATAGCTCAAAAGTCCAATGATGCCAGCCTCGGCCAAAATATTCAAGTAGAAGTTGTGTGCATGACCTAGCGGTTCATCCCAGTTGATAAGGCGGTAGCGATTGTATGCGATTTCATAGTGCCCTAGACCAACGCCTAGCCAAGGGTTTTCTGTGGCCATGTTGATAGCGGCTTGCCAATGAGCGAGGCGTTCTGCCACAGCATAATTATCTGGTGTAATGTCTACGCCGCGCATATCATCAAATGCAAAAAATTCTTCTGTCGAGCTGGATACCCTCTGCACGATTGCGTCTGGCATAAGTCCGCTGAACCAGAGCGCTAAAACAATCGTAGCCAACATACCGCTATATAAAAGGCTGGTTTTTAAGCGCTTTGGTAGGGCGAAGGCTAAAAAACCACAAGCAAAAAGAAATCCCAGCCATGCGCCCCGACTCCATGAGATGAACACCCCGCCGCCCAATAAAAGGGTGGCGCTGGCGTAAAAAAGGATAGCTGTTATTTGTTGTGTTGTTACGCTATTCGTTTTACGCCAGTAGTTGTAAGCGCGTTGTATATACCCTATCGTTGTCATCAGCGCTAAGGGGGCTAATAACCCCATGAAACCGCCAAAAGGGTTGGGTTGGCCAAATGTGCCGAACGCGCGAAAGAAGCGGTCGTTGATGAGCAAATGGTCGGCGCCACTGCCCCCGAAGAAGATATAGTAACCCACGCAGGCGTTGGCAATGCCTGAAATGATGAGCGCAAAAAGTATGGCTTCCCAAGACTGATAGCGCCCTAAGGCCGAAATCACTAAAGCAAAGATGAGCATGACGACCCATTTTAGCCACTCGCTAAGCCAAGCGCTCAGCGAGCTGGCCATCACCATTGATGGTATGGATAGCAAAATGAATAATATGAGCGGCAGGTAGATAGGGCTAGGCAAAGCCCAAACGGATTTACCGACGGATTGACGCCACCATAGGGCCACAAGCAAAAATAGCGCCGCTAACCCCTGACCTATGTCTATAGGGAGGGTGAAAGATAGCTCTGTTAGCAACAGCGTTCGTAGTGGCGCGAAGACTAATAAGATGACCAGAGCGGCAATTGGTGTGATAAGACCGGTGATGAGAAAAATCATAACGGTGATGAGCGCCATGAAGAGGGGATACGGCAGGATGCCTGCGCCAAGGCCAACGCCAACGGATATAAGTATCCATAGAGGCGTTGGCTTGGATAAGGGCAAATTTCGGCGCATAACAGCAACGCTACCTAACGCTACCTCATGAGACTACGGAAGTAGTCAATGGTGATTTTCAACCCCTCTTCTAGAGGCATTTTGGGTTCCCAATTGAGGATTTCTTGGGCGCGGGTGGTATCAGGCTGTCTTGTTTGGGGGTCTCCGGCAATGCGTAACTCCTCTTTGAAGACAATGCCCGCTTTGTTTTCGGCCAGTTCATTAACAATTTTAGCAAAATCCAACACGCTCATTTCCCGTGTGGTGCCGATGTTAACTGGCTCGTGAAAATCGGTATGGAGTAGGCGATAGATACCTTCGACTAAATCATCTATGTATTGGAAGCATCGGGTCTGCGAACCATCGCCATAAACGGTTAATGCCTCTCCCCTAAGTGCCTGACCGATGAAGTTGGGGACAACGCGGCCATCATCAAGGCGCATCCGCGGCCCGTAGGTGTTGAAGATGCGAACGATGCGCGTATCTAAGCCATGAACCCGATGGTATGCCATGGTGATAGCTTCTGCATAACGCTTGGCTTCGTCATAAACGCCGCGTGGCCCGATGGGGTCTACGTTACCGGGGTATTCTTCTCGTTGAGGATGTTCTAGGGGGTCGCCGTAGACTTCTGAGGTCGAGGCCAGAAAAAAGCGCGCGCCTTTGGCTTTAGCTAAACCTAAGGCGTTGTGGGTACCCATCGCGCCCACTTTGAGGGTTTGAATGGGGTATTTGAGATAATCTATAGGGCTAGCTGGAGATGCAAAATGCATGACTGCATCAATATGACCTGCAACATAAATATATTCGCTCACATCGTGATGTATGAATTTGAAGTGTGAATTTCCCGCTAGATGTGCGATGTTATTGGTATTTCCGGTAATGAGATTATCCATCGCGATGACGCTATGGCCCTCTTTAAGGAAGCGATCGCACAGATGCGAACCAATGAATCCTGCCCCACCAGTGATAAGAACGCGCAAGGTGACACCTCTCTGTGTTTCATGATGAATTCCTGAGAGAGTTTATCACAATTTGATATGAGAGGAATGTTGAATTTTTAGACGTGAACTTTGCCTTCGCCTGTTTCTCGGAGCGTTTCCACTTGTCGCCGAAATTCTCGGACGAAAGCCTCATATTCTGTATTCAGTTCAATAGCGACAACGACGCGCCTTAGATGTTTAACATCTTCAAAAGTGAAGTCTATGATTTGGGTCAACATGGTTGTAGCGCAGTTTTCGACAGGATAACCGAAGGCTCCTGTAGAAATGGGGGGTATGGCTAAAGAGCGTAGGTGGTTCATTTCCGCAAGTTGTAATGATTCCCACGTTGCGTTCGCCAACTTGCCGCGTTCGCTCCCTTCTCCCCAACGAGGCCCTGCGGCGTGGATAATGTGCTTGAACTTGAGCGCTCCTGCTGAGGTGATAATAGCTGAACCGATGTCGCACCAGCCAATAAGGCGCGTCTCTTGTTCGAGAGTGGGGCCTGCCGCACGCGCTATTCTATCCGGCAATGATAGATTGGAGTCTGTGGCGTTGACGATAGCATCCACATCAAGAGTTAAAATATCGTCGCTTTGGATGATTTCAATGGTAATTTTATTGATTTTGGCCTTCATCACAGGAACTCCGCGCCTCGGTGGCTTAATTTAATAATTACACTAACTGGTGTTAAGGTCAATAGGACGGATGTTCGCTAGTGTGGTGATGATGGCCAAATGCGCGAAAAAGATATAGGCGAGGTCGAACACAAAAATACTGTTGTCTATTAACCCGTGGGCTAATGTGGCGGCCATCCCACCTGCGAGGCTCATTAATATAGCGTGCATAAGTGGGGGAGGGGACATCTGAAGAAGCCGAGTAAGGTATCGCCAGAAGCGTAGTTGAATGGCAATGAATAATCCCACCCCAAACAGCCCTAGCCGTGCCCAAATGTCCAAGATGAAGTTGTGCGGGTGTGATAAATCTCTATCCCAGATGGCATCTGGTCGGATATATTCGCTACGGAAGCGGTACAAAAATTGGTCGAGTCCGATACCTGTTAGCGGATAATCTTGGATGATTTCCAACGCGCTCTCCCACACACGTAGGCGGAAGAAGTTCGTCCCGCGCGTCATATCAAACAGTCCCGCGAAGCGCGGCGACAATTGCACCGCGATAATAAGCCCCACGATGCCAACAAACATCAACATGAGCAGAGGCTTAACAGCTTTGCGCTTCCATCGAATGATGATGACTGCTGTGAGCGCCGCAGGTAAACCCAAAATGATACCCCCTACACTTTGTGTCATAAACATGGCGGCTATCATCAAAGCGCACGATACGCCAGCGATGATGGTACGTCGCTTGTTTGTGGGAACGATGAAGAAAGCGAAAGCGATAGGTATAATACGCCCTAGGAGTAAAGCCAAGTTGTTGGGGGAGCCATAAACGCCCGCTAAGCGGATAGCCCCTGCTTCCGCGGTGATAATACCCGTATTGGTCAATAGCATTAGGATGCTGATTATACAAATGACGCTGGCGCTTATCATCAGCGTGTCTAGAAGATTTAGCGCAACTTTAGGGGTTAAGGGGAGTGTTCGGCAGATTGCATAAAAAAGAATAGGCTCAAGAAAAATAACCCGGAAGTCAGTTATTGCTTGGCGCGTGTAAAAAGACCATGTAATGGCGAGCATGCCCAAAACAAGCCAAGCCAGCACTAAAATATCGCCGAGATGGAGCAATCGGCTAGACGCCTTCCAAAGTTCGCGCTCTCCGATACCGGCTTGACGTCGTTTGCCCCACGCCGCTAGGCCT
Organism: Anaerolineaceae bacterium; assembly: GCA_037441665.1. Classification (GTDB taxonomy): domain Bacteria; phylum Chloroflexota; class Anaerolineae; order Aggregatilineales; family Phototrophicaceae; genus JBBIRQ01. The sequence continues at coordinate 288,365 of JBBIRQ010000003.1, forward strand.
TTCAGTACCCAAGCGCCGCTTGTTAGTAATAGCAGTATTTCCGTCATAGGGAAGGCAAATTGCCATAGCTCAACAGGGAATAAAAAGAAGGGCGCCCAAAAAAGAACGAGCATCAGGCCTAATTCTAGCCGATTATAAATCAATATAAACAAGATGACGGCGCTACATATCATTAGGATGAGGGGAGGCTCTAGATAAATAAGTCCTGCGGTGATGAGCGCTAGCCCTAATTGAATATGGTCGCGACGTAAAAACTGCGGCGTGCCATCCCCCCACGTCAGAAATACGCTGAGCATTAGGGCGATGGATGTTACAAAACCAATCACGATTTGTCCGATGTTATCGAGCCGTCGGGCGAACAGCGCCCATAGGTGATTTAGTACTACACCGCTAACGGTCGCACGGCTGAAAGCGCTTATCACAGCGAGAGATGATAAGCCAATCGCTAATATGGCAATGCTGATTTGGTTGTAATATGGTTGGGCAAGATTGCCCGAACTGACTGCAAAACCAGCCAAAGCCCACCTATCCCAACCTTTATCAGGGATAAGCGCTAGTGTGTGCGCCGCTAGACTGAGGTTACTACCCGTTAAGACCAATTGTAGTTCGGGTGATAAGGTTGCGCTCCGTAAGAGGATATAAGCATTGCCAGCATTATCATGCGGCAACGCATTGGCCGCTTTGCCATCAATGCTTGGATATAAGAAAGCGATGTAATTGTCTTTTCGGACTAATAGGGCGATGTCGCGACCGTAGAAATCAAACTCTAGGTAACTATCGGTTTGTTCTAGCCAGCCGATGTCTGCGCCCAGCGGCCCGAAAGTCCAAACTCCGCTGTAACGCGCATAAGGGTTCGCAGGGTGGTAAAGCCCGTTTGTAGCGATGTGCGTATCTTTCTGTCCAAGTTCCAGCAGGGCATCGTATAGAGCGGTGGGTTGGTTATTGGTATCTATGACGGAGAAGCCCCAAATGGGATTTTGTGGAGGAGCGTTGGGTTGCCAGTGTTGTAAAATGAGTCCGCCGAGCCATGGCCATTCTCGTTGAGCGCGGCGATAAGCTTCTTTCGTATAGTCAATTCGCGTTTGAAAATCCACAGAACCCCAAATCGAAGGCGGCCCCTCCCATGTTTGCGGTAAGCTGTTCCAGCCCCAATTCGACGCCCACAATGGCTTTTTAGCATCACCATAATCCACCATAATTTCTCTCAAAGCTATAATGCGCGAGAAATTGAGGGTATTCACATCTACCGTTCTATCCATCGGTGACAAGTTAAACCCATAGGGCTTAGCCGCGACGCCATCAAAACACTGGCTCGCTCCATGGGCATAAATGCGGCTGAGATAAGCGAACTCATTTAGATTGCGCGGTCCAGCCTCAACCGTTGGAGCTAAAGCCGCGGCAAGAACTGTCGCGTATGGGTCTTGGCTATGAATTGCGTTATACGCATCGCACAGCAAGGCGCTGTACTCAATGGGGTTGGGGTCACTATCTCCCCAACCTAGGCGGATATTGGGTTCATCCCAAACTTGATAGTAGTCAACAACATCTTTATAACGCTCCACAAATGAGCTGATGAAGCGCTTAAAATCCTCAATTTCAGAGGGGGGGGCGGTTGGATGTGTTGGGGCGTGTCGTTGTGCCCAATCGGGCGTATTCATGAAGACAACAACGAGCTTTAAGGATTTGTCGCCAATGGCAGAAGTCAATTTATCCCAAACTTCCCATTGGAATTGTCCACGTTGTGGCTCTATAGAGCGCCAATCGGCCACTTGTCTTACCCAGACGATACGGGCTTCTTCCATCAGTTGAAGTTGACGCTCTAATTCAACCGCGTCATATTGGGTCAAATCAACGTTAACGCCGAGTCGTGGTTGGCGATAAGGTAGGTTCACTTCACGGGTTGCGTCTACGTAGCCACGTAAGACGAATTGTGCTTCTAAATAAGTGCCTAGACCAACGATAATGCTAGAGATTAACGCTAGCAAAGATAGCATGGCAAGGATGAATGAGCGTTTTATCATTTCCAAACCGGATTCGATGAGCGCCCATCAAAGGTTAGCTGATAGCTCGCGCCGGATTCAACATCTACAACCCATAAATTTCCCTGATACACGACGGCGATTTGTTGCCCATTGGGGCTCCACGTAAAATTTTGCGGCGTCAAACCAAAATCAGATGAGGTAATACCGGGCAGATTGGGGTCAGGGAAAACAACCCTAGCGTTGCTACCATCCCTATCCGCCACTACTAAATCATAGTCACCTGTGCGGCTATTGTGTGGACGCCGTGAGCGTAGATAGGCAAGATAACCTCGTGGGAAGGCGTCTCCATCTCTAGTCACTTGCGGGGAAAATTTAGGCGTAGCCCACATGCCGACGCTATCATAGACGAGCGCTTCAAAGTCGCCTTCGGGGTTTGTCACCAGAAGATTGAAGACCGGGCTATTTTCAGGCGGTTCTGTGCCTAAGGGGGGGCCATGAACAATGGTTGCCAGCCGTTCGCCATCCCAAGACCAAGAAACATTCGCCCGCCAAGACCAATCTTGCGCCGTGTTAAAAACAGGATAGTTAAGAATTGGGGGGAGTAATTCGCCCGATTCGAGATCAACCATGCCTAAAGAATCGGCACGAACCCATGCTAATACCCGCCCGTCCGGCGACCATTCATAGACTGTGCCCCACCAACCATACAATCCACCAAGAGACTCTCCAATGAGGGGTTCAACGGCTAAAGTCGCCCCTGTTTGTAAATCAATGCGGATAATGCTTAGATTATTGAACGCCTTCCAGAAGGGGGGGAGCTGTTGTTTTTCACCTGTGGAATAACTTATCGTGTTCGCCCTTCCCGGAACCCAATCCGCATAAAGGACATCTGTAGGGACTAATTTAACAGGTTGGCCATTTTCACTGGTTTCTATCAGCCATAATTGGTTGAAGAAGTTGTCGTCTCCAGTATTGGTATCGGTATAGAGCAAATAGCGCCCATCTTCGGATAAAGCGAAGACATGAGAATCAAGCAAACCCTCGGTCGTTAAGTTCCTTTTGGCAGTACTTGTGCCCTTTATCACCCACGCATTGCCGTTGTTGATGTAAGCAAGCGTGCCCAAAATAGGTATCGGCTCGATAGATTCGGTAATTCCAATGAAGATAACCTCATCTTCTGGCTCAATGATAATGGTCGGCTGGCCTACACGCACCCGTTCTCCGGGGCGTCCGTCTTCGGTGATGGTTCGGAAACATATTTCTTGCACCCCATTTTTTCCCGCTTGAACGAGCCGTTCTTCATTGGAGGCTAGGCCTTCGCTAGGGACGATGCTACGCTCGTAAGGAATTTCTTCTTGTTGGCATTCGATGGTTTCTTCTACTCGGACGAGCGTAACACGCATGCCATCCGTGATTTGGGTGAATAATGGATGGCTGATGCGGTCGTTGTCATCCCATTCGGCGTTGGCGTCGAATAGAAATTGTTCCACAGTAACAGGAGAAGTGTATTGAAAAATACGCTCGCGGCCATCGCTCACTAACGAAACAACGATATTTTGTTGTTGAGAACGCGGCTGACAAGCGGCCAAAAAGCATAATAAGCAGGTCATTAGCAATCTGTGCCAGCTGTTTAGGCGCGTTCCAGAACGTAAATACGTGGATGTAGGCCATTTAAGTTGATACGTACTGTTTGTCGGATGTGCCATAATGATGTTTGCCGTAAAATCGCTTCTATAAGTCGGATTTCATGAGTGATGAGCACAAAAAGGCTTTTGACTACTGTAATACGCCCCGCCTCTGCCAAAATCTGCGGATAGATTCGCTTATTGTCTTGATGATTTCCCACTAACTGGCCAAAAGGCAAATCAGCAAGTAGTTTATTGAAATAGCCTTTTCCAAAGGGCAAACAGCTTGCATCAGCTTGCAGAAGCTGAATAGTCTGTTGATGATGACTCGCGCTGATATTTAACTTGGATAATTCGAGCGCTTGTAGCGCATTATCACAACCTACGATGGCCACAGGCCTAGAAAGCGCACAGCGCTCAATCAACAAGGAGCCAGAGCCACAGGCGACATTCAGAACAATATCATCTTCGCTAGGTTCTGACAAGATAGCCATAGCCCGCGCCACAGATGCATTAAGCGCGCCTTCCATATTAGCTATTCGCCACGAGCGCGTAGCTAAAGGTCGTGGCGTCACCCGTACGAGGGTTTCCCACTCTTTGTTTATCGTAGGACGAATGCGGACGAGTAAATCGCCACCGCTATTCACAGGGCTTAAGCCAGTATGGCGCGCTATCTCATCGCGGATACGTTGCATAACGCTGGAATCAGAACCAGCGGCTGATATGAAAAATGTCTTGAACGCGCTTTCATCGTTAAGCTTGAATATATTTTCAATTTGCGCTATTAGGCGGGCGAAATGTTGATGACCCAGTAAACCACGTGGGCGCGGCACAGGATGTGTAGTGACAGTATAAACAGATACAATTGTCCCCAACGTCAACAGCTTAGAGATAATACCCGTATAGCGAAAACGAACACGCCCTCGTTCAACGAAGGCGTCTTTTATTTCTCGATGACAGCGTTGTAGAAGTTCATTATGGGCAATGGTTTCTAAACCTTCTATCACTTCTAGTTCTATTTCCGTAATGGACGTGTTCAAACTCATTTTAAGCTACGCCATTCATAACCTGTAGTAGGGTGGGGAGATGGAATCATCCCCACCCGTTCTCAATATAGCTAAGGCCTTACTTTGGGTTGGCTCTCAGCGCTCCCGTCCGATGTGATTGGCGTTACATCGGCCCCGTCAGATGCATTCATGCGATAGATATTGTGCTCGCCTGTGATCCTATCCGAGGCAAAATAGATATGATTGTTGTCACTCGTCCAACTGGGTTGGCGATCGTTAGCCCCGTCGTTGGTTAGTTGCACTAGGTCGCTACCATCTATGGCAGACATGCTGTAAATCTCGTTATTGCCCGAACGGTCGGATACAAAGGCGATTCTAGACCCATTCGGCGACCAAGCGGGCATACGGTCGTTTGCTCCATCGCTCGTGAGCGTCGCCGCTATGCTCCCATCCGACACATTCAGTACATATATATCATTATTGCCCGAACGGTCAGATACGAAAGCAATTTGTGTACCATCTGGTGACCAAGTCGGGCTGTTATCGTTGCTGGTATCGGACACCAATTGTATTTGATTGCTACCGTCTACATCCATCACGAACAAATCGTTATCCCCAAAGCGGTTGGAGACAAAGGCGATTTTTGACCCATCCGGCGACCAAACAGGGCTAGTATCGGATTCGCCGTTATTCGTTAGGCGCGTTAAAGTGCGGTCGGATAAATTCAGGACATAAATTTCATCATTTCCGTCTCTATCCGACACAAAGGCGATTTTTGACCCATCCGGCGACCAAGAGGCTTCACGGTCATTAGCGGGGTGTTCTGTCGCATTAACGACATTGCTACCGTCTAAATTAGATAGGTAGATGTCGTTATTGCCCGAACGGTCAGAGATGAAGGCTAATTCGCCTTCTAATGGCGGCAGAGCGGGCGGATTGACGGTGATGGTGGCGGCGGTGCTGTTCGAGCCGGCGGGGCCGGAGACGGTGAGGGAGACGGTGAAGGTGCCGGGGTCGTTGAAGGTG
>JBBIRQ010000004.1:0-288627 GCA_037441665.1 Anaerolineaceae bacterium
AATTGCCCAAGTCAAGGTCAACATCTACCTTCACGCGGCGTCCTCGATGCCGTGTGACGATATTAGGGGGTGATGGCGGGGATGGCGGCGCGGGGATGGCGTCGGGTTGGGGGCGGATATTATCGGTGGGGATGGCGTTCATCCCGCTAGTGCGCACGGCGGCGGCGAAGGCGTCTATCATCGCGGTGGCGGTGGGGTAGCGTTCGGCGGGATTTTTGGCGACAGCTTTTAAGAGCACTTCGGCAATGCCCGATGGAATATCGGGGTTGATGTCGCAGGGGTGGGCGGGCGCTGAATAGATGTGAGCATGGACAATCGCATAGGGTGTATCCGCCGTGAAAGGCACGCGCCCCACCACCAATTCATATAAAATCACGCCGAGAGAGTATAAATCGGTGCGGGCGTCTAAGGTTTTTTCGCCCTTGGCTTGTTCGGGAGAGATGTAATGCGGCGTGCCCAGCATGACATCGGCGCTCATAGTGCTTTCCCCCGATTGGGCGATGCGCGCCAGCCCAAAATCGGTCAGGTATGGCGTGCCATCGGCGCCGATGAGGATATTGCTGGGTTTGATGTCGCGATGCAAGATGCCTTGTTGGTGGGCGTGGTCTAGGGCGGCGGCGATGGGTCGCATGAGCGGCTCGATTTCTGCTAGGGCGATGCCCTTTTTCAGCGCGTAGGCTTTTAGCGTCTGCCCTTCGATGAATTTCATGACGAGGTAAGGCGTTTTGGCATCGTCGCTGTAGTCGTAAATGGGCACGATGTTGGGATGTTCCAACTTGGCGACAATGCGCGCCTCGCGCTCGAAGCGGGCATGAAAGTTATGGTCATCGGTGAAAGCGGCGTGCATCACCTTGATGGCGACGTAGCGGTCGAGCTTAGGTTGGAGCGCCTTATAGACCGTAGCCATACCACCTTGCCCGACTTGCCCGATAATTTGATACGGTCCAAGCGCATCACCCGCTTGTAGGGCCATCTTGCTCTCCCTTATATACATAAGCTTGTTTGTAATTGTACGATGTTTAGGGTCTAAATCAAACTATTATATCAAAAACCACTTTACAAAATTCACCTTGTTGAATTCTTTGTGAAATTTAGCTTGGGGTAATTTACAGGGCTTGTTGAAGCGCGTTATGATAACGCTAACGGTTTAGCAAACGGTTTTCCAACAAAATGATGGTCATGACAATGAAGCCCAAAGTGCATATCAGCCCCAACGCTCAAGCGGTTTTGAACACCCAACATATGCCGGAAGAGGTGACTTATCGGCTCATCGCGCGGCATCGTCACGACCCGATACGGCGCAATTTGCCGACCCCCCAAGGCGGGCGCGAGGTTTTATTGTCTTTTCATCCACTCCTCACAGCCGATGGCGCGGTCATTTTGGTGATAGTGCAGGCCAGCAACGGCGACAAATACGTGTTTTACACAGATGCGGAATTCAAAGCGATTTTGAAAGAAAGTTTATCGTTGCGCTCGGTATAGTGGGTTAGTTCCCACCGGCGGTTGCTTCGGGCGTTAGCGCATGCACAAGGGCCGTCTTCAGCGCGTCTACATCGGCGAAGGGTCCGCTATCGTGGGCGACGATGCCGCTACTGAGCGTGAGATGGTTGGCTTCCATGGCCGCTTTCGCTTTGTTGCGGTCGCGTAGGGGGTAAAAATACTCGCGCGATTGGCTGATGCGCCGTTCGATGCGCTCGCGGATAGGTTTCACGTGGTCGGTGCTGGTGATGACCACAAAATCTTCTGGCCCCATTTGTCCGATGAAATCTTCGCTCTGCCCGTGTTCGCGCACGGCGTTTCGCACCATCAAGGTCACTGCGCGCAGGACATCATCCGCCGCGACGAAGCCGTAATGCTCGCGGAAGGCCCCCAAACTACCGATTTGCAAGAGTAAAATAGCCCATTTCTGGTCACTTTTGAGCACTTCTGCCAGTTTATCATCCACGCTTTCGCCCTCTGGCAGGTCGGTTACCGGGTTGACCATAGCGGGGCGTTTGGCGCGGTTGATGGCGTTGCGGACGCGCAAGCGCAATTCTTGTATGTCGAATGGCTTGGTGATGTAATCCACCACGCCCAATTGTAGACCTTGCAATTTATCCACGCGGTCGCGTTTTTCGGTCAAGAAGATGAGCGGGATGTCTTGGGTTTTGCGTTGTTCGCGCAGGCGCCTGCACAGCTCGTAGCCGTCAATATCGGGCAAGCGGATGTCAAGGATGATGAGGTCGAGCGGGTGGGCATCGGCGATTTTGAGGGCTTCTTCCCCCCATGCGGCCGTCATCACCTCATAATGTTGGACGCGGAAATAAGCGTTCAACATTTCGGATAAATCGAGGTCATCTTCAACGATGAGGATTTGCGGTTTATCCATACGTCCCTCGTGAATTCCTCAAACAACTCAGCGCTGTTTAGCTTATCAGGTCTAGGCCCATTAAAGCGATTGTAACGCGATGTGCCTTTGTGGGCTAGGGTTATTCGTTGTGTCCATCTTGCCCGATGGCGGCTTTATTGACGCGAAACAGGCATTGGTCATGCCCCATCGCGCGGCAAGCGGTCTCTTGGACGTAAAATTCATAACCGTTAGAAGCCCAGCGCAAACATTCTTGGATGATGCCTGTGAGCGCGTGGCAAACGGGCTTGTCAGCTGTGCGTCCCCAAGCGAAGGGGCTAACGTCTACTTTGAACAGATAGGCATTGCCAACATCTTCAACCGATGAATTTTGGTCGCTGAAGTTGGTGAAGATGGCGGCCAAAGCTTGTAAGCCCAATTGGACGCGATGTTGCAACGGCAACGCGCGAAAGGCGGGGTCAGCGATGCCGCGCATCGCGCCAAAGCGTTTGATGCCCAACGCAAAAGAAGCCCGTCCAATCCGTAGGGCCATACCGCGCCCGCCGCGTTCGCCGTACATTTCTTCTAGCGCTTGGCTGAAGGCCGCGATAGCCGCAAAATCGAATTGACGGTCTAGGTTGTTGGGCGGTGGCGCTTGGATATAGTGCTCCAACTCTGCTAAGGTCAACAGCGCGCCCAAGCCATGCCGCCCCATCACGTCTTCCATCGCCACGAAAAAAGCGTTAGCAAGGCGATTGGGGTAATATAAGCCGCTCGGTTCTAGCACAGGGTCGCACTTCTTTCAGCAGGTCGCTTTAGTCATACAATCTGTTCTAGCGCTTCGACCGTGCGCGTCACATCTAATAGGATGAGGCCCAAGCGAGCATCCTTGCGCGCCAAAACGGTCAGCACCGCTTCTTCCCCAACAGCGGTGAGGATGACATAGCCATTATCACCTTTGACGTTGACTTGCTCTAGTTCGCCGCGCGTCAATTCATGGGCGATACGCTCCCCTAGCGATAACATGGCGGCGGACATCGCGCTCACGCGGTCTTCTTCGATATGGGGCGGCAGAGACGAAGCCATGCTCAGCCCGTCTACGCTGACGATAGCCGCGGCTTCGACATCGCCGGAACTGGCTTGCAAATCGCGCAAACGCTCCATTAATTGTTCAGTACGTGACTTGGACAAGGCGCTTTCTCCTAGTTTAGGAATGGACTTGTTTATTATACTGGTTTTTGTGTGTTATGAATCAAAAGACATCGCCTATTTTGGCAAATTGATGTGCTTTGATTGTACACTACTCCGATGAATTGTGCATAACAAAGTCTTCACCTTACCCGATATTTTGTCGCTGTTAGGGTTGTATATGACCAATGATGAACAGATAGAAAAAATTCGCCAAGCTATCATGCGCTATCGCGAATTGCTAGATATTTTGCAACAGCGTTTAGCGCAAGGCGAAAAAGATTACGCGGCGCTCTTTGACCTGCTGACGACCGAGCAAAAAACAGGTCTGGAGGAAAGCAACGCCAGCGCATCGCGGCGATACACGCCATAGATGGTGAATTGATGCATCTACAGCGCGCGATATTGCGCTTGCGCTTCGATATGCGCGATATAGAAAAGGCCTTCGAGGAGTTGTACGACCATCTCGCGCCTATCACCGGGTGATAAGTGGCTGTTCATGGGGGCGGCAAGGGGGCTGTTGTGGGCCTTTGTAGCAAAGTTTAATTGTCAACCCATTTAACTAGACGCATAATAGAAGGCATGCGATTTTTTGTGCAGACAAGGGGATGTAATGCGCGATTCGTTGGATTTAGAGGCCTTATACCAAGAGGTGCGCGCCCAAGCGCGGCGAGAAAATCGCCACCGTATCATCTTTTTAGGGCTATTGGCGGCTGTGGTTATCGCGGGGATTGCGCTTTTGCCGCGCATCAACGCCACGAAAGCCGGCGCGCTTTATTTCTTGAACGTATCTGATAATACGTGGTTGGCCAACGCCCCCGCCCCAGATACACCCGTAGACCTCGATGTGGCGGATAATGGCGATATTTGGGTGATTTTGCGCGCCCAAGATGGCATTTTACGCTTCAACCGCGATAAGGCGGATATTTTCCGACGCGATGATTTAGGAGCGCCCAGCGCCGATGTCATCGCGTTTGCGTTAAGGGGAGATACCTTCTGGGGGGTCACCAGCACGGCGGCCATCCATTACGATGGCACAGTATGGCGCGCGTATCCCGAAGCAGTCGGCACAGCCCGCCCAACGAGTTTGGCGATTACCCCCGGCGGTGTTCACATCACCGATGCGGACGGCCACTTGGCGCGTTACGAAGGCGGCGTATGGACGCGCGTCCCGCTCGCCGACTTCTTGCCGCAGTCGCCAGCGGCCGATGACAACCCGCAATTGTTGGCCCAAGGCAATTTGCTATGGCTGAAATACGGCGGCCTATGGCGCGATGACACCGAAGCGTGGGAAGCGGTGACCGTGGCGGGCCGAGATTTTGGCGCGGATACCCAATTGCTCGCGGCTGAAAGCGCTGGGATATGGTTGGCGCAGGGCGATGTTATCTTCCAAGTGGATAGCGACGGCCAAACGCTGGCGGAATATCGCCTGACCGATTGGGCTTTGCCGTCTGGCACGGCGATTACTAGTCTCGCCCCGCGCGACCAGCAATTATGGCTGGCCACCCCCAACGGCGACCGCGTCATCAACAGAGCCACAGGTCAAGCTACGCCTATCACGGTTGGGGCGGGCGAAGACCCCCAAGCGCGCACAACGCGCATCCGTTTTGAAGCCAATGGCATCCCTATCGCAACTCGCGTCAATAGCGCCCAATTGGCGGAGGTTGTGGATGAAGTAGACATCCTGCTGTTGTTGTTCGGGCTGGCTTTTACGGCGGTTTGCGCTTACGCCCTCACTATCCATATGAACCGCATGCCCGCTTTTATGGCGGCGCGCGAGCAATTGTTTGCGGCTTTGCCCCAGCTAGAACGGCGAGATAGCATCTACATGAGCGCGCGGCTCATCATTGAATATTATGTGTTGTTTATGCTCATTTTTGTGGCCAATTTAGCGCTCCGTAACGACAATATCGCGCCGACCACCCAGCAACTGATCGTGGTGGGGGTGGGCGTCATTGTCGCGTTGGTGGTCGCGTCTTGGCTGTGGCGTTTGCGCGCCCATTATCGCGCCCTCCTCCCTGTGGAACGGGCGGCGTTGCGCTCGCGCTATACGCTGATTGGGGCGGGCGTGGCGCTTTATAGTTTGGCGTTGTATGCGGTTATTGACCTCGCTTTTCGGTCTGCGGAAAATACGTTGGTGGTTATCGGCGTCTTCGCGCTCATCGCATTGGTGACGGATTTTGCTTTGGGGAGCGGCCAACGGTTGATACGCCGTTTGGTTTATCGCCGCATTATGACGGGCGCGGTCAATGACGGGCGCTATGAGGACGCATTGCGTTTGGTGGCGATTTGGCGGCAACGTTTCCCCAATAGTATCTTATTGCGCCAAGTGCACGCTTCGGTGTTGGATTATATGGGGCGTTACGATGAGGAAGACGCTATCTGCCACGATATTTTGCTCCGCACCCAAAATAGTAGCCCGATGGCCATCGCCCGCGCCTTGGCCGATTATGGACGCACGCGCGCCTTGAACGGCGACGCGGATACAGCGCTGGGCTTATTAGAAGCGTCTGTGCGAATCGCGCCGAATTTTTGGCAGACCTATTCGCGCATGGCCGATTTTTACATCAGCACCGGCGAAGCCCCAGACCGCGCCGTGGTCTTCGCCCAGAAGGCGCTGGAGTATGCGCCAGATAGCGCGGGGCAAGGCGATCGCCGCGCGTTATTGCGCGGGGATTTGGCCGCGGCTTGCGCCCTCAATGGGGATTGGGATTCTGCAGAGGACCACATCACCACCGCGCAAGCGGCCATCAGCAAGGGTTTTCGCCCCGGCCGCGCGCGGCTAGCGCTCATCGCGGGGACTATCGCCCATTTACACGGCGATGTGCAAGCGGCTATGGCCCACTTCCAAGAGGCGACAGAGCTAGACCCGCAAGGGGTTTCGGGGTGGATGGCGCGCCACAGCCTAGAACAGCTCAGCCACGCTTAGCGAGGTGACAAACATCATCGTTGCCTGTGCTTTTTATCACTAACGATGCGGTGGAATTGGCCGCACAATAAAAGGGAGCTGTTGGATGTAGGCGCACCGCCTATTTCATCTATCGCAAGATAGATGCACAGCGACAATTGAGAACCGGAATTGCGCTCCGGGAAAGTACCCTCTTTGAACAGCGAACGCCATCACGCCCCTGGGTGGCGTTCGCCTATTTGTTCAGCGCTGTGCTTCATTCGTGGTGGCTGGTCTGCCCGCGTTTGGCTTCTGCTTCGGGAACGGCGAAAATCATACGGCCCGTCTCGCGGTTGATGAGTCGGGTGACTTCAACATTGATAGTGCGGTCCATATAAGATTTACCATTGGCCACCACAACCATAGTGCCATCGTCTAGATAGCCCACGCCTTGGTTATCGTCGCGCCCTTCTTGGATGATGCGGATGGCGAAGGTTTCGCCGGGGATGTAAACAGAGCGCACCGCGTTGGCTAGCAAATTGACGTTGAGCACGGGCACGCCTTGGGCTTCTGCCACTTGGTTGAGGTTGAAATCATTGGTGACCAAGGTGGCGTTGCGTTGCAGGCACAGTGCCACTAATTTATTGTCCACATCCGCTATTTCTTCGATGTCGTCCTCAATGATTTTGACCGTGGTTAGCTCGCTCCGTTGTAGCTCATTGACTTTGGCGAGGCCGCGCCGCCCCCGATTACGGCGCAATTGGTCGGAAGAATCGGCCACGCGGTGCAATTCGTTGAGCACGAAGCGCGGGATAATGATAGTGCCGCCGAGGAAGCCAGTTTCGGCGATTTCTACAATGCGCCCATCAATCAAGACGCTGGTATCTAGCAATAATTCGCGCCCGCCCGCGCCGCTACGGTGTATAGCGCGCCGCGCAAAGCGCGATTCTAGCGCCTCGATAAGTTCCCGCGAGCGGACGGAGAAGATGGTGATGCCCAAATAAGCCGCCACCAAAGATACTACCGAAGGCGCTACTGTGCCGATAGGCGGGTCGAGCAAAGAGAGCGGGTAAGCGGCCAGCAGGCCGATAGTCAGGCCGACTAAACCGCCGATGAGCGCCATTAACAACTTTTCGATAGGCAATTCGTTGATAGCTTGGCGCCAGAAGCGTACGGGACGCACGGTAAACCATGGCGTCGCGATGACGCCGAATAACACGCCCACGAGTCCGAAGATAAAAGCGGAATCTTCCACGCGCATATTGATGAAGTTGGCAATATCTGCGCCGAAGCGAGCGCCCAACACGGCAAATACGATAAGTCCTATCCAACGGGAGAGGAAATCAGGGGTCATGGAGAACGTACTCCCGGCGCATAACCATTGAAGTCAGCTCGTGGATGATAAAAGACGAGGGCCATAAAGATGGCGTTCAATGGTTAGCGACCCAATAAATCCAGCGATAGCGTCATTGATTGTTCTTAATGCGCGAACAACCATAATAACTATATTTATTATAGTTTGCCGTGGTAGTACTTTCAATGTGCGTTCGATAAATCGGGAATCCTTTAAGTGGCGTGGCGGCTGTAGCCTATCTTGTGGGGGGGATGGTTTTGGGCGCGCTTTCTAGCCTAAGTTTCCAGCGACCAATCCGCTTCGGATTCGTCGAAGCCATATAGGCCCACTAAAGGGACAAAACGCACTTGGGAGAGATTCCGCACGCGCCATTCATCATCAGTGCGCTTCACTAATTGTAGGCGTTGTTTATCGCGGTCGCCAACTGGTATGATGAGCCGACCGCCTTTGGGGTTCAATTGGCTACAGAGCGGCCCCGGCAAGAGCGGGGCGGCCGCGCTCACCAAGATGACATCGAAGGGCGACATGTCGGGCAACCCTTGGCTACCATCGCCAATGTGGCATTCGACGTTTTTATAGCCCAATTCGCCTAGCCGTTTACTCGCTTGGTCGCCGAGCCGCGCGGAGCGCTCTAGGGTGTAGACCATAGCGCATAATTCAGCGAGCAAAGCGGTTTGATAGCCGGAACCGGTGCCAATTTCTAGGACTGTTTCCCGCCCTTTCAAATCTAGCGCCTGCAACATCAGCGCCACAATAAAGGGCTGGGAGATAGTTTGTTGGTCGCCGATGGGCAGGGGGCCATCGCTATAGGCGTGGTCGCGATAACTCGGCGGGACAAACAGATGGCGGGGCACTTTGAGCATCGCATTCAGGATACGCTCATCGCGGATGCCACGGGCGCGAAGCTGATTTTCGACCATGTCGGCACGTTGTTGGTCATATATTTTATCGGGGTCGGACATGGCAAGCCTCGCGCAGTCTATATGCATCACCATAACATGCTCGCTACTTTGTGGCAAGTGGCGAGCACGTTTGGTTGGGAAATTGTACTTTATTGTGTAGAAATTTTGGGGGTTAGCTTATGAGGCGGTTTTGCTCGCTCATGATAGCCGAAAGCTTGTTAGGCCCGCGGGAGCGATTCTTCGGAGGGTTGCGAAGGGCGGCGGGCGGCTCTAGGGGGGCGTTCCTGACGGTTCAATAATAGGGTCATTTCGTCGCCAGTTTGTTCGTTGTAAAAGATGAGCACCGCTTGGCGATTGCGGTTGTAGTGCATCAGTAGATTTCTGAGGCGGCGCCCGGCGAGAGTGTCGGGGCATTCAGAAGGCAAACACACGTAACGCCGTCCGAAGCGCAATTCACCTTGGACGACTGAAAAGGTTTGGACGAGGCCATGTCTTCCTAATCGTGTCGCTTTCTCGCGGGATTGGGCGATGAGCGCAGTACGATTCTGGTTTACCCAACGGTTGAGTTGGCGGCGGATATTTTCGCTGAGGGCCATGGTGTCATCCTTATTATCAAAACAAGAGCGGCTTATCGCCGGAGATCCGGCGCGTCCGGCGACTCAGCCGCTACCCCCTTGGACGTTTTATGCAGAGATGCCACACAAATCATCTTCACGTTTCTTATACGTCCGTAGATGATGATATTGGCATAAAATAAAATCCGCCTAAAATGATTTGTGTAAGGTTAGATTTATCATAAGAATAGTGTTACAAAATTTTGGGAGATTTGTAAGGAGCGGCGGCTAAAAGTCTCGGATTGAAAGTGCCGCGCCTTATTATATACTAAACAGCTATGAACATAGGTATTTGATGAAAACACAACCCATGACAGTTATACATCAGCGTCGGGTCGGACGGCGGGATGTCTTTATTAGTAGCACGACGCAAGACTTGCAAAAGCACCGCCAAGCCGCTGGAGATGCCATTTATCGGGCAGATTTGCACCCGCTGATGATGGAGAGCATGGGGGCTTCTACCGCCGACGCCATCGATTTTTCCTTGGCGATGGTGGATGATTCAGAGATTTATATTGGCATTTTCGGGATGCGCTATGGGTACATCCCTCTAGACCCGACGCGCAACCCCCAGCAACTTTCTATCACAGAGTTAGAATATCGGCGCGCGGTGGCTAACGGCATCGAGATTCTTATCTTCATGATGCACGATGACCACGAAATTCTCGCGCGGCATGTAGAAACAGACCCCGATAAATTGGCGAAATTGAACGCCCTCAAAGAAGAACTGAAGACAAGACATGTGGTCGCTTTTTTCGACTCTATAGAGGCGTTGGGCAATAAAATTTTCCAGACCTTGCAGAGCCAGCGCATTCAAGATTATCTCGCTAAGCTAGACGCCGAGGCGGCCAGCTCGCCCATCGCTCAGTCCCCCATTATCCCCATCCCGCCCCAGCCCTATCATGTCCACCCGGCGATTTTGCCGGAATCATTCGTCGGGCGGGAACGGGAGATGGCCGAACTCGATGCGTGGGTGACTTCTGAGGATACGGTTTACGTCATAGAAGCGCTCGGTGGGGTGGGGAAAAGCACGCTGACCCGCCATTGGGTTTCCCAAAAAGAGACGGCTCAACCATTGCCGTTTGATGGCATTTTTGGGTGGAGCTTTTACGAAAGCAACGCCACGATGGAGCATTTTATCGGGCATTTGCTCGCTTATCTGAGCGGGCGAGGCGTCCCGTCGGACGATTTGCCGCGCGCCGAACGCGAACCGCGCTTATTGGCTTTGCTCAAGCAAAAGCGGTATTTGCTCATCATGGATGGGCTGGAACGCGCTTTGCTCGCCTATCATCAATTGGGCGGCCTGCGCCCCGACCAAGAGCCAAGGCGCCCGGATAACCGCCGCCTGAGGAGCTTTGCAGACCCGCGCGATGATGAATTCTTGGCTAAATTGGCCGTTTGCGCGCCATCAAAGGTACTCATCAGCACCCGACTTGTCCCCCAAGCACTGCGCGGGCGCAGTTTAGGGTTTTTGCGAGGCGTGCGCTACCGTTATCTGAAGGGCTTGGCGCGGGAAGATGCTCTGCGCTTGTTGGCATCGTTGGGGGTTCATGGCGATGAAGAGGACATCGCACGCTTCACCGCCCAGTTCGATAATCACACGCTCCTATTGAATGTGTTGGCTGGGCGCATCGCCAGTTACCGCCCTGCGCCGGGGGATTTTGGCGCGTGGTATGCCGATGAAGGGCGCAATTTGCAACTCAGCCAGTTGGATTTGGAGCAACGCCGCACGCATATTTTACGCAACGTCCTCGATGATTTGCACCCCGATTTGCGTAAGCTCTTGGGGCAGATTGCGGCTTTCCGCTATCCGATTGATTATCATACACTCAGCCGCATCAACCCTTATGCCCCCCCGCCGCCTTCGCGCGCGCCAGAGCCAGAAGAAGTTCGTCTGCAACAGTTGCGCGCGGAATTGGCGAGTCTTAAACGCAATCGTCGCCATCTGACGCCGAACGAAAGCCAGCAGTTGGCCAGCTTGACCGAACAAGTGGCCGCCTTGGAGCGCAAAATACCCGACCAACGCCAGAAATGGCAAGCCTACCAACAAGCTCTGCGCGATTACGAAGCGCTAGCGGAAAAAGCGCGCGGTCAATTGCATCTTGGCCTAACGGAATTGGAGGAGCGCGGCTTGCTCCAATGGGATCGTGCCGCCAACCGCTACGATTTGCACGCCATTGTGCGGGCCTATGTCCACGAGACGCTAGCGGCCGACGATATGCGCCGCGCTTATGAGCGCCTGCGCGACCACTTCGCGGAAATGCCGCCAGAGAATATCGAGCAAGTGGGCGAATTGGGGCATTTGCGCGGCTCGTTAGAACTATACGATGTCCTCGTCCGATTAGGGCGTTTTGAAGAAGCGGTAGAGGTTTATGACCGCCGCTTAAAATATGCCTTGCAATACAAATTGGCAGATTATCAAACGATTGTGGATTTGCTATTGCCACTCTTTCCTAAAGCGCTCGATGGACTGCCGCGGCTCAGCGCTTGGCGCCAACAAAATATCTGCCTGACCGATATGGCTACGGCCCTCTATTATTTAGGGCGTAGAGAAGATGCAGTGCGTTTACGCAATATGAAGATAAAGCTATCGCTCGATTATGGACGGCATCAAAGCCTTGGGGTGGCTTTGCGGAATTATTCTAGCTCCTTGCGGCTCGACCAAAATCACTTAGCGGGCGCGTTGAAGGCTTGCAGGCTAGCGCTAGAGGTGGCGCAAATAGCCGGCGATGCGGAGGGGGTGGGCGTATCATACTTTTATCTGTTGGGGCTATACAGCGATATGGGCTGGTGGCAGGATGCCGATAATGCTTATCAAGCATTTTATGATAGCGCGGCGGGGCGTCAGCGCATCCTGAGCAAGTGGGGGGCGGCCGTGGAACGCGCCTATGCGGAATCGTTGCTCGCGCGGGGCGCAGAAGCTTCTGCGGCTTTAGACCGCGCGTTTGAGTACTTTCAAGCGGATGGCGGGCGTAACGAGGTGGATTTGCGCGAGATTGCCCGTCTGCGCGGCGAAAGCGCCCTTGCGGGCGGCGATTATAGCGTCGCGGCTGACTTTTTCTTATCCACCATCACCTATGCGCGCAAATCGGGCTTATCTATCGCGGGCCTATTGGGACGCTTGGCCGTGGCCCGCGCGCGTCACCGCTGCTATGATGAGGCTGGCGAACTCATCGTAGAAGCGCTGAACATCGGCGAAGATAACCGCGCGCACGACTTATATAATAGCGCCGCCGAAGTGTATAGCGCGCTGGGTAAGGCGGATGACGCCCGTCATTATGCGCTACTGGCCCATCAATTCGCCATCAGCGATGGGCAACCTTACGTTTGGCGGCAACGCTTGGAGCGCGCCCATGCGGTATTGGGCGCTTTGGGCGATGTTATCCCTCCGATGACCGTTTATGACGAGGCAAAAGCGCCATATATCCCCTATGAGCAAGAAATCCTTGTTTTCTTACGACAACTCCAATAAAAGATGTTACAAAACCATTAAAAAATCAAATTCGCTCAAAAGCGAAATTTTTTATTTAATTTTAATTTGTTCATAACCATAATCCATTATGTTGTAGTAACTCCATAATGGGGTATCGTCACTGCATGAAATGAGAATTTATGTCAACAACCATCACTTTCACCAAACTGGGTAACGCGCTTTATTGGATGGATAATGACCAAATTGCCGTGGTTTATGTCGGCGAAAATCGGTCGCGCGCGTCGGTAGACGATTGGATAGGGCTTATACAGCGCATTTTTCGGCATCAGGATGACGCTAGCAAAACGCTCATCCTGTATGATTTTATGGAGCGCCACTTCGATTTTAACCCCTATGTCCAAGAGAAATTCAAGGTCATTTACCAGATGATGCCGACCAATCATCCGATTTACATCGCCTATGCGTTGCGGCCGGGTCCACAAATGGACATCGTCAATGTTTTCATCCGCCGCGGCTTAGGGCGGCCGCAGAATGTGCGGGAAAAAGTTTTCAACACGAAATATACGGCGCTCGATTGGCTAAGACAAAATGTGCCCTAAACTAGATGTTTTTTTCACGTTTTTCAGTTATAAGCTGGTTTATACTTATGGAATGAAAGTGGCTCTCTAGTTCACTAAGCGGCCTAGATGAAAATAACCGTTTATAACCATCAATTATACTGGCTGGAAGATGGGCGTATCGCGGTCATTCGCGGGGCGGGCGATATGAGCCGTCCCGCAATAGACGATTGGGCGCGTTTAGTGTTAGATACGCTCTACACCTTCCCCATAGACCGCCCTATTTGCATCTTGAACGACTTAACCCATCCCGACCAAGGGTTCACACCCTATGCCCAAGAGCGCGTGAAAGACTTATACCGCAATATCCCCCAAGAGCGCCCCATCTATAGCGCGATTGTTTTACGGGATGGCTTCATCAACCGCATCATCAGCATTTTTGTGCGGCGATGGATGAAGCCCGCCAACGTCACGGAGCGTATTTTCCTCCATATGGACGAAGCGTTAGAATGGTTGAAGCAATTTTGCGCGACCCCGACTGTTTGAAGTAGGCAATCCCGCGCCTTGACATTCTCGTAGAGATTCGCCAGCATAGGGGGCATAAAAAGGCGGGTATTTCTTGGACATTCGGTTACGATTTTTCATCATTTTAGCTGTAGCGCTGTTGGCCTTAGCGGTGTGGACTTTCCCTTCTTGGTATCCGTTGGTGCGCCCCCAAGAAGAAACCATTGTGATTGTTTTTGAGGGGTTAACGCCACAACTGCAAGATGATTTTTTGGCTTTGCCAGAAGCGGAGCGTAACGCCTACGCAGAATTGAGCCAAGAGAATCGCCAAATGGCGCTCGATATGGTGCGGGCGCGTTTATCCCCCGCGCCGAATGTCACCCCACAAGCGCTCACCGACGAAGCCACGCTACAAAGCGGGGTTCGCATTCGCACGGGCACTTTTGTGACTATAGACGCGATTCATCGCGGCGCGGGCGATGTCAGTATCTATGAACTGCCGGACCAACGGCGCATCATGCAAATTCGCAATTTTTCTGTTTTGAATGGCCCACAACTGCACCTCGTCTTTTCCACTGACCCCGCGCCATTGACCGGCGCGCAGGTTGGCGCCAATTACATTGACCTCGGACCGCTCCCGACTATCGTGGGAGATTTGGAATATGTTCTGCCGCCCAGTGTAGACCTCAACCGTTATCAATCGGTGGTGGTTCTGGACGTGCGCTATAACATGGTGTATAGCAACGCGACCTTGCGCTAGCGACAAAAAAGAGGGCCTCATGTGGCCCTCTCGGTGTCAATGCTCTAGGCAGGCTTTATCAGCAAGAGAACCTGCCGGGCCGAGTCACTGTGCCGCTGTTTGCCCCAATAACTTTGAGCGTCCCAACGGTGTAATAGACGCCGTAGAATGTGGTCGCGCCAGCAGAACCCATGTGCACTTGGGTATAAGGTCCGTAGCCATCATTGAAGGTGATGGTGATGGTCTCGCCGGGTTTGAAGCCGCTCCAAGAAACATCTATTTCTCCTATGGATGCGCCGCATCCCCAGTTCGCGGAGATGTTAGGGCCTTCCTCGCCGCTGGCGAAAGCGTCGTCGGGTGGTGGGTCTTGGGTGGCGAAGGCCGCGCCGCTGGTGCAGGCGACCACGCCGCCTTTAAGGGCTTCCACCTGCCAGCTAAATTCAGGGCCGCCCCCGAACGAGGCTGTGTTGATATTCAGGGATGTGGAGGCGTCGCTGGTTTCAAACGTTGCCGCTGGGCCCGTTTTACCATAAATCCGTATGCGATAATTATCGGCGCCGGACGCGCCATTCCAATAAAAGGTCGTCGGGCCAAAGGGCATACCACCTACGGGCGATGTCGGGCGTAGGTTACTGCAATTCACCCCCGCTACTTGCGATGGCCCCGCGTTGCCCACGACGCCGCCACCGCCACCGCCGAGCGCTTGCTGGATGATGGCGATTTCTTGTTGGGTCGGGAAGCGGATAGGATAGTTCAAGGTTTGGTCTTCTTCGTCATCGCCCCCAAAATCCAATTGCTCTAACATTTTGTATTGTTCCGCTTCTTGGGGGGTGATAGGACGAAATCCGTTGAAAGAATTTTCGATGATGTTGCCGTCATCATCTATATTGAAAAAGATAGTGAAGCCGCCCCCCACCGCCAAACCCGCGAATTCAGCGGTACCATCTACAACGATGAGTTGCATCTCTGTTTCGCTAATTTGGCGTAGGATGATGGTTGAACCGATGGTGAAATCCGTGCCATTGGCGTTAAAGGTCACTTTGGTTTCGCGCGGCCCTTGGATGACGAGCGACGGCGGCGGTTCATTGCAGGTTGGCTCGCCAATGCCGGTAGTGAAGTAGAAAGCCTGCATCGGCGTTTGGTTGGCCTTGGAGATGATTGGCAAGGCATCCAAAGCGTTTGTGGGTTGCAGAACTTCGCGGTTCACCCAACCGACTTTGCCATCATAAACGACACGTAGCCAGCTTTTATCTGCGCTGAGTCCGTCGCCGAGTATTTCGGTGTTGGCGGGGATATTGTTCAGGACGTTGTTATTGGTAGATGGCCCGCTACGGAAATTCGCCGCTACAGCGGTCTTGACAGGGACGCCATCCGCTGGCGAAAACGCTGTATCTGGCGATACGGTGTTATTCACTTCTACATCGCCAATGAGCATGAAAACGACCGCTTGGCCGGGGAGCGTGTTGGGCACATTCGCTTGCACGCTCATCAAGGCGATGCCCCATTGTTGGTTGGCTACGTTCAAAGGCGCTGTGCGGATGGTTTGCAAAGCCGTTAATTCGGTGCGGTCAGAGGGCGCGCTAAAGAAGTCCTCCGCCACCTCCATGAAAAAGCTAGCCTCCACTTGGTTATAACCATAGCAAGCGGAATTGCGTTGGAGCGCTTGGCAATTATCGCCCACCTCTTGCAATGCTTGTTCTACTAGCGCTGGGCAGGCCTCATCTTGGGCGATGAGCACAACCCCCGGTATGATTAAGAAGAAAAAGACTAATAGCAACCAATATCGTTTCATTGGAACACCCTTTGCATGTAGAACAACCCTCTAAAATAGAGTTCAACAACCGAAACCGCCTTTTTCCCGCGCGACGCCGCCTTTCTCGCCGATAATACGTATATCGCCGAGCGTTCCAAAAATGCCGAAGAAAGTATACATGCCCGATGGCCCGCTGACAGTGGCGTTGTAAGTATTGTTGGGCACTGTGGTACTGAAGTCTATCGTCAATACTTCGCCGATGTCAAAACCGCTCCACGAGACATCTACTTCGCCGGTAGTTGCGCCGCATGTCCAGCGCACGACGTACGGCGGCGGCTCTGGCGGCGGCGCGCCTTCTTGAATGAGTTGCGGCGAACGCCCGGATGAGCACAAGATAGCATCGCCAGCAAAGGCGATGACCTCCCACTGGAAAGAGCCGCCCGCGCCCAATTCGCCGGAATTAGCGCTATATTGTGTTTCAGTCGTCCTAAAGGAGGAGTTGCGGCTACCATAAATGTTGAGCTGGTACAAGGTGGCGCCCGGCGCGGGATTCCAATCAAAGAGAATATCGCCTGATGGGGCGCTCGTTCCCAAGGGGCTAACCAAGCCGAAGCCCGCGCAATCCGCGCCTTGCGGGTTATCTTCGTCGGCGGGTTGTTCGGCTACCGGGCCAGCGCTCGACGGCAAATTGACGAAGCCGCTACAGGGGTTGGGAATGGTCAATTGTTGCCCGACAAAAATAGTGGCGCTGGGTGGGATGTTATTGGCCGCCACGATGGCCGGCAAGTTGGCATCGTAGGCGCGGGCGATGCTGAAGAGCGTATCGCCCCGTTGCACGGTGTAGATGGCCGGGTTGGGGAAGGGGCAGTCTGTTGGGTTGGGTGGCAGGCTCGGCGGCGTTTCGTCTACGAAGTTGGGGCTACCGAAAGCCTCGAAAAGCGGCCAGTCATTGGCATTGGATATTTGATTGAAGAAGTTTTGGACGATGAGACCTTGTTCAATAACGCCTTCATCCGCGGGGATGGCATCGCCAAAACCAACGATATTTCCTTCAAAGTCGAACGTTATCAGCGAGGTATTGCCTGCGCCCAACGTTTGCCCATTGGGCAATTGCACGCCGCCGCGATGCACCGTCATTTGGGGACCGTTAGGGCCTTGGGTAAAGGTCAACATAGAACCAACGCGAATATCTACCCCGTTGACCGTGAGATCTACTTTGATATTTTCGGGACTTTGGATAGCCAATGTCGCTTGCGCCTCGTTGCATTCTGGCTGGCCAATGCCCGTGCTGAAGTAAAAAGCCTGCATGGGGGTACGTTGGGCAGAAGCGACGATGGGCAAATCAGCTAGCGTGTCGGGGTTTTCCAAGGCTTCTAAAGCGACCCATCCTGCGGAATTCCCGACTACGGCGCGCACAAAAGCCCCGTCTACGCTCAACGCATCCGCGGCAATGGGTGTGCCGATGGCCAAGGTGGCCAAGGTATTAGATGCCCGTGTGGGGTTGCCTAAGAGGGCGGTTGTCTGCGCGACAACGGCTTCCACCGCCGCCGCAGGGGTGAAAGCCGCTTCTGGGTTGACATCGTTAGTCACCTCGACATCGCCCATCAGCAAAAACATCACACCTTGGCCGGGCAAGCTATTAGGCACGTTGGCCAGCACATTCATCACAGCGACGCCCCATTCTCCGTTAGATGTGTTGAGCGGCGCTGTTTTTAGGCTGAGGAGTTGCCCCAATAACGCTCTATCAGACGGTTGAGAGAAGAAGCCCGATTCTTGTTCCGCAAAAAAGGTGGAATCCACCCGATTAAAGCCATAACAAGCGCTATTACGGGATAGTTGGTCGCAATTATCCCCGACCGCCTGCAACGCTTGTTCAACGATGGCGGGGCAAGAATTGCTTTGAGCCACGACAAGACTAGCCGATAGCAACCACGAGAAGATAAGCCAACCTAATGAGCGCATTGCTTTTCGCCTTTCGCTCGTTTATTGATGAACATGTAAACCCCATGCACCCTCTCAGTCAATAGGTTTCGTTATAGCAAGATTTAGTGCCGTTCAAGACGGCGCTAAACCCTGATGAAGTTGTCACAGAGCCGCCATACCAAATAGCATCATCGCGGTAAATCCGCACGCTCCCCTCGGTGTCAACGCCGGAATAAGTATAGGGCGTTGAATAGTAATACACCACAATTTGCACAGTATCGCCGGGGCTGGCATTTTGCCAAGATACGATTAAATCAAACCCATCACAATACCAATTAGCGCTAAAGGGCCCCGTCGGTGTGAAGCCGCTGATGACCACATTACCCGATACCGCGCTACAGATGACCGTATCGCCGTTATAGGCGATAACTTCCCAATACATCGTCCCGCCCGCCGCGCGTGGGTCTAGCGTGGCGGTGGTGTTCGTCGTGCTGGCGGATGCTACCGTTTGCCCATTGGCGTTATAGATGCGGACGTCGTAGCGCGTAGCGCCTTCTGCCGCATCCCAGAAGAAGGGCACGGCTTGGGCGTTAACCTGCCCCAAAGGCGATGTGAGCCGTAATGAGCTACACGTACTGGTCGCGGAGCCGCCCCCCGTCCCGCTAGAGCCGCCGCGGATGGCGTTTAGGGTCTGCAAGATTTGTTCGTAAGTGAGCGGTTCAGGCGCATAATGGAGCAAGCCCGAAGGGATAGCTTCAAAACGGTTGTACAGAGAGAGTTCATCGGGCGGAATCGGTTCGGCAGATATAAACCCACAGGTGAAGCGTGGTTGCCCAAGCTCGTCTAGCTCAAAACAGGCGCGGGTGCGGAAGCCCGCGGGGATAGTGATTCGTCGGCCGGTGAAGGGGTCTATAATTTGGGCGTCGCCATCTAAAACGATGATTTCCATCACGTTGCCGGGTTCGATGACGCGCAAAACCAACGTAGAACCGAACTCTAAATCTACACCATTGACGTTGAGCTTGACGGTGATATTGCGCGGCCCTTGGATGAACAGCGAATCGGGTGGGGCTTCTTCACAGGCGGGCTGACCAATGCCCGTTCGCAAAAAGAAGGCTTGCATGGGTCCGTAGAGGTTTTCATCAGCGATAGGCAGGGCATCCATACCTTCTGCTGGCTCATCCACGAGGCTACGAGCAATCCAACCCGGTTGCCCCTCATAGACGACCCGTAACCATGTACGGTCGCTGTTATAGGCATCCGCGAGTAAGGCCGTGCCTGCAGGAACGCTGAGGATGACGTTATTGTTAGTGTTCGGTCCGCTACGCAAATTGGAAGGGACGAGGGTTTGCACGGTGACAGAAGTGGTATTATCTGGGGCGGCTTGGTCAGGCGAGACGGCGTTAGTCAGTTCGGCATCGCCAACCAACATCAAGATAACGCCTTGACCGGGTAACGTATTGGGCAAATTGGCTTGCACGTTCAATACAGCGACGCCCCATTCTCCGGTCTGCGTGTTGAGCGCGGCGGTCCGAATCTGTTGCAATTGGCTTAGTTGGGCAATATCGGCGACTTGGCTAAAGAAATCTGCGCCTAAGTCTGTGATGAACGTAGCGTCTACGCGGTTATAGCCATAGCAAGCGCTGTTTCTCCCCAAATCGGCGCAATTATCGCCTGCTACGGCTAATGCTTCTTCAATGATTGCTGGACAATCGTTCGCTTGGGCTAGCACAAAAGAGACCGACGATAACAAGGTGACT
The DNA here is from genome assembly GCA_037441665.1 of Anaerolineaceae bacterium. Taxonomy (GTDB): domain Bacteria; phylum Chloroflexota; class Anaerolineae; order Aggregatilineales; family Phototrophicaceae; genus JBBIRQ01. The sequence continues at coordinate 19,941 of JBBIRQ010000004.1, forward strand.
AAAGTTAGCCATATAGAAGAGTAACGCCATTTTCTCATCTCAAAACATCCTTACCATCTACACTTAACAACGCTCTTTCATTTTGATACTAGCATAGCTTGGGCCAGCGTGCGCGTAAAAATGACTTAAAGGGGCCAATTTTTAATTTGTTTTTTGTCACTGTTGGAAAAAGGTTAGGGGTTATGGCGTCGCAATAGACGCCGCATCCACAGCCTTAACCTTAAGCTCCAGATAGCGCTGAGCACTTCGCCGTGGTTGTCGTATTCGCGCCCGCCGCCCATGCGTAAATAGCGTTGGTAGTCTTCGATAGCTTCAAGGTCTTTGTGCATCGCGGCGCGCACCCGTCCGCGCGCTTCATAAGCGGGGGCGGTGCCGGGGTTTAGGCGGATGGTTTCGGTGAGGTCCGCCTCTGCGAGGGGATATTGGCGCAATTCTTCATAAGCGAGGGCGCGATTGTAATAAGCTTCATAAAAAGTGGGTTCAATACGAAGCGCCATCGTGTGGTCTTCGATAGCGCCCGCCAAATCGCCATAAAAGCGGCGTAAATTGGCGCGTTGGTTGTATAAATCGGCGCGGTATGGGCTGTGTTGGAGCGCTATATTGCAATCGGCTATCGCTTGTTCCCACTGCCCTAGATAACCGTAGGCTTCGCTACGGGCGAGATAAACATCTGCAATATCGCCCAAGGTCAAACGGATAGCTTTAGAAAAGGCCTCGATAGCCGCTAGATAATCCCCTTTGGATAGATGGGCTAAACCTTCTTCGTAATAATTGTCCATCGTTTTTATATCATTGTTTGACCAATTTCTTACTATATGCCAAAGCGTTGCTGAGGGCAAACAATCATAGCGAGGGGTTTTACAACAATTGCGCCAGCTGGTTTTGCTAGCGCAATCGGTCATCACTGTATTGAGTCTATCGATAATTCCCTACCGGGAATCGTGGCCCGCCGTGAAGGCGGGATAGCATGGGGTATGTGATTGGCACTCGTCAAGCACAATCATATAGGAAAGCCGCCCCCTTTCACTCAACCGGACGACATATTATTAACATAACGCGCCCCTCCCTTTTTGTCAATATATCCGCCTTCGGGGCGAGAATGTCGCTGAGTGAGTATTTCTTATGGGTATTCATTTCGGGTTTGGTCTTATGATAAAAGGGATAGTGACGGGATGGGATATGACCAAGCCATGCGAGACGATGCCATAGCACAAGCGCAACAGTTCAAGCGCCAAGTTCAAGCCAAAATACGAGCCCTGCTCGATGAGTTTGCGGCTGGCCGCATCAGCCGTGAGCAATTCCACCTACTTTACGAACGTTATAGCGCGCGGCTTGAAATCGCCGAACACGCCATCTTCAGCGGCAACCCGGACGCTATCGCCATCGCCCAGACGGGCCCCAGCACATTAGACATCCGCGCCAAGACGGAGGGCAAAGCTATCGGCGTGATGGTTTATCATCATCGTAGCCGTCACATGCTGGAGACGTTGGGCAATTTTACGGGTTCGTTAGAAGATTTGAGGCAAACGCTCTACAAGATTTCGGACATGCTCCAGCGCGGCCAACTCGTCGAGCCGCGGTTAGAGAAACGAGAAAATGACCGTTGGCTACTGTATACGACCGCCGGCCATACCACTGTTATCACGCGCTTTCGCAACGAGCCATCGCGCCGCCAAATCTGTGACATCGAGCGGATGCATCACGAATTTGAGCACGCCAACCGCCACCTCCTAACAGCCGAAACGCTCGATGGTGGGCGCATGGCTTACCCTTTTATCATCTTTGTGCAAAAGCAATTCCGCAGATGAAAGGCAGAAGTCCCACTAAGGGGACCCTGCCTTTTTTACAGTAGATTAGCGCTTAGCGCGGCGCGACTTCGGCGTTGAGGATGGTGATGCGCCCCTCTACGCCAATAGTGATGGGGCTGTTGGCCACCATATAATCGCGCGTGACTTCGTAATCGGGACGGCCAAAATCATAAGGATTGATGGCGTTTTCTGCGAACATGCTATAGCCATCGCCGCCTGTGCGGATGAAATTATTGGTTACGACGCTATAGATGGCCTCAGGGTCAATGGGGCTATATTCGCCGTCTGCGCCTAGCACCTCTACGCTGACGATGCGGCTACCGGGTTCTAGGTTGGGGTCAAAGCTATAACGCAAGCCCGACACCTGCGGGAAACGCCCCGCGCCGCCTTGGCGCGTCACTTTGCCATCATCGCCCAAGCGGATACCAGAGACGCCATTTTCGAGAGCGGCGATGATGTCGGCGCCGCTGGCTTGGAAGGTGGATATGGTGTTACCAAAGGGGTGTACGGTCAGCACTTCGCCCAAAGTAATTTCCCCCGGTTCGATGTCTGCGCGGATGCCGCCGCCATTCATAATGGAAATTTGCGCGCCGCTTTCCGCCCGCATAGCATCCGCAATGAGGTTGCCGAGGTTGCATTCTTCTATACGGCATACTGAACGGTCCCCGGTGAGGAAGACATCGGTTGTAGCGCCGATAGAGGTATTGCGTAGCTCATCTACAGGCGCTTTTAGCTCGTTGACGATGCCCTCAATTTCTGGGTCGGGCGTGATGTATTTGGAGAGGAAGATGGCATCGCCGCCCCAATCTTCTAGCACGCCTTCCGCATTAAAGGTGACTTCTAGCAAGCCCACATATTGGCCGTATTGCCCTGCTTGCACATAGACGATGGGGTTGCCATCCGCGCCGCTGAATTCTATAGGGTATTCCCCTTCTGCGGCTGTATAAGCGTTCGCTAAGAGGGTGTGGCTATGTCCGCCGACGACGACATCTACACCGCTGACTTGGGTGATGAAGGCGAAGTCGTCGGTGACGCCTAAATGGGTGATCAAGATGATTTTGTTAATGCCCGCGGCCGTCAGCTCATCCACGACAGCTTGGGTCACGGCGGCGTAATCGCCATCGAAGACGACATCAGCGGCTGGCGTGGAAGACGTTACGGTGGTGGCGGTGGTCAGCCCGATGATGCCTATCTCCGCGCCGTTCACATCTAAAATGACGTAAGGCAAGACTTTTTCCGCCGTGTTGGGATAAGCGGATAGGTCTACATTGGCGGAAACCACCGGGAAGACGAGGCCGTTCACGAAGTTTTCAAGGATGTTGGGGTCATTTTTATGCCCGTCAAATTCGTGGTTGCCCAACGTCATCGCGTCATAACCGAGGGCGTTCATCAGGGTGATTTGGTCTTCGCCTACGTGCACCGTGTGGAAAAGCGTACCGGTGAAGCGGTCGCCGGCATCCAAAAGGAGGACATTTTCTTGTTCAGCGCGCACCTGTTTAACGACGCTCGCCAAACGGGCAACGCCACCATCGCCATTGCCGTTGGGTTCATGGTATGCGTGTTCATCATTGGTGTGCAGAATCGTTAAGGAAAAACTTTCTCCCTCTTGGGCGGCGGCAGAAAGGGCCAGCGCCAAAAATAGTATTAAAGAGATAGCGAATGTACGAAACATCTTTTCCTCCGCAAAGTAGAATGAACTGGAATCCGTCTTCAAACGAGGGCGGATAATCCAAAGATATAGCGCAAGTTGGGGAAAAATTGTAGTAAATGGGCTTAAAACACTATTAAGCGCCTTTAATGGCGTTTTTATCGCATTAAATCGGCGGCCAAGGGCGGTTAGGCCCCGGACCGGGCAAGGGGAATTTTTTGCTAGCCAAAAGCTGTTGTACCCGCGTGCGGAATGCGCGCAATTCGCTGTCGTCTAGCAGGCCGCACAGCGCGTTGAGATAAGCATTGTTGGATGTGTCTAGCAGGGCGCAAAAGCGCTCGATGTCGGTTAATAGCGCCTTGGGGATGGGCTGGCCGGCATAGTTCCAAATGACGGTCCGCAGTTTGAAGACGGCGTTAAAAGTCAGCCCGTGGTCAATGCCCCATAGCCGCCCCGCTTCATCCACCAAACAATGTCCGCCTTTGCGGTCGGCGTTATTGGTCAAATAATCGAAAAGCACCAACTTCTTCAACAGGGGCGTCATGCTCTCGTCAAAGGTGAAAAAGTGCTTTTCGGGGTCGTGGTAGATAAACAGTTGCACAGAACCTTCTCCCCGCGGCCCCTCGCGTAGGACGGTCGGGGGGACGAGACGCCACCCTATCGCTTCTGAGGTGAGGAAAGTGGCGAGTTCGCGCTGGCAAAGTGTGCCACTGGTGAAATCCCACAGGGGCCTTTCGCCGCGTCGCGGTTTGTAGATGGCCAGAGCGCTCAGTTCTTCATCGGCTACGGATACTAAAAAGGTATAATTTGACCCCCAGCTCATCAGCCCGTGTTCCATGGCGATTTCCCCTTTTTGGAGCAGTTGGAGCGCCCGTTGAAAAGGGAGTTGGAGGGGCGTTTCTATATCGCGAGCGGCGTAAAGGATGTCGTCGGTCAAGTTAAGTCCAGTAGTAGATAATGCGTCCGTTTTGTTTGGGGTCTGGCCGGCCCGAATTGACCGTTTCGATAGCTTGCAGGCATAGGGCGCGCATTTGTGGCAAGGTACACCACATCACCACCCGTGACGGTTCTTGCTCTTCTTGGTTAGGGGCTATCATCTCTTGGGCGATAAGAATAATCATGCGCCCATCTTCATCGAAAGATAACCCCATCTGGGCGATGCGGAAAAGCGGCTGTATCGGTTCGCGCAGTTCCATATCGTAATCTTCTAGGTTAACTTGTGTCTCTTCTCCATAGCGTTCATCGAGGTCATTAATGAGTTCGGTGACTGCTTCGCCTAAAGCCCAAGCCTGCTCTTTTTCGATGACAAAAGAGACGATTTGCCCGCCTTTACCAGCTTGTAGATGAAATACACGTTGCCCTTTGGGGCCAATTGTGCCAACAGTGATGAAGTCAACTGGTTTGAGTTCAATTTCTGTGCCAGCCATAAGACCATCCTTACCACTACACGCCGATTTAGTCGCCGGCCGCCGTTTGTTGGGCTTTGGCGCGTTTTTGTTGACGTTCTAACGCTTCGATATGCGCCGTATCATTGAGCGAGACCACGTTAGGGCGCCCATGCCCTAAAACGATAGTGCTGATGGAAGCCGGAGAGATAACCAGACGCTGAAATTGGTCGAGATGCATGCCCAAAAAATGCGCTAAAGCCATTTTGATGACATCGGCATGAGAGACGACGACCACCATTTCTCCGGGGTGCCGCTCTACCAGTCGCTCTAATTCGTTGACCACGCGGATTTGCACCGCGCGCATCGCTTCGCCATTGGGGAACACCGCGCGCGAGGGGTATTCTTGGACGACTTGCCACATTTTGCGCCCCCGCAAAGAGGCGATAGATGCCCCCTCCCAATCGCCGTAACGCACTTCGCCAATCGCTTCGTTCGGGATGATGTCGAGGTGCGGATGATGCGCGCGGATGGCTTCTGCTGTTTCCATCGTGCGTTCTAGCGGGCTAGCGTAGAGATGTTTGATGGGCATAGCGGCTAATCGTTCCCCTAATGCGGCCGCTTGCGCTTTGCCATCGTCGTTGAGATGCACGCCCGGCGTCCACCCCGCCAACCTGCCGCTTTTCACAAAATCATTCACCGCATGTCGTATGAGCAGGAGTTGTGTCATGGGTTGTCGTAACCAGAATGTTTGAAATATTTTGATGATAGCACATCCCATAACACTATTATACACCTGTGTATAAGATTTCTGTGAGATTCTGCTTTAATTTGGTCGCAAGACTAATAATTGCCCGCCGCCGACACTGATAAAAATCCACCCTTGCGGGCTAACGGCGATGTCTTGAGGGTGATGAGGGTATAGCCCTAGACCTTGAAAACTGTTCGCCCACAGATTATCTATATCACGGAAGCCACTTCGTGGGTCGTAGGGGTAAAGGCTATAATTACCATCGCGGCGGTTGAAAGGTATCAGCGCTTCGATGGCGATAGCATAGCCGACGTCATCTAGATGCACCGCCACCACCGCATAGCCCGTGATGCGCGTTTGGTTATCGCTATTGCCGCCTAAGGTGACCAATAGCGCCCCACTGAGGCCGGGAAAAGCGTCGTGGTCGTATAGCGCTAGTCCGTTCGGCGCGCTATAAGTGCGGAAGGCGGCGCGTGGCGGGGTCGCTCGCTCACAATCGAAAGTTTCGCTGGGTAAATCGGGTATGTTAAGCCGTCCGACGCAATAAGGCCAGCCATAATGTGCCCCCGCTTCGATGAGGTTGAGTTCGTCCATACCCGCTTGCGGGCCTGTGCTCGTCCGTGGCACCGACGCAAAACCGCCGCGGGGGCTATCCACTGCCCATAGTTGCTGGTCTTTGAAGACCAAATCGGACGGATGGCGTAAACCGCGCGCCACAAGTTGGCGGTCGCCGCCATCTTGGGCCAAGCTGATGATAGCCCCCCGTTCGGGATTATCGGGTTCACAATTATCACAGGGCGCCCCTATTCCGATATAGAGTCGCCCATCGGGACCTATGGCCAGGCCGCTTGTCCACCAACCCGCCCCGCTCGGCAAATCGTCGGCTAAGGTGGTCAAAGTCCCATCATCCGCTAAGCGATAGACATGCTCCCCCCCCGCGATATACAACGCGCCATCGTGGTAGGCGATTCCATTAGGATACGTTAGCCCGCTAGCGATGACGCGCGGTTGGTATGGGAAAGGGTCTTGTGGCGTTTGCCCCACCAATAAGACCTCGCCCGTGCGGGGGCGCGCCGCGAAAAGACGCCCATCTGGCGCGAAAGCCAATTTGGTCAGCGCCATCAGCTCGTCGCCAGCCAACGGCAAGGCTTCTTCCAAACACCAGCGGTTGTAATCTACGGTGGGCCTTTGTAAAACGGTGGGCCTTTCCAAGCAGGGGGGCAGTGGAGGCGTTTGGGCCGCCCCTGTTGACCATACCGCGCACAACAGACCGAGGCACCATAGCGCTTTTTTCACCCGTGTTTCTCCTTCTCACCTTAAATGCCAATGGATGCTAACCCAAAGGCGCGCTTCCGCAAAGAGGCAATGCGGTTTTCGACGTTACCGCCACAGGAACGATTTTAGCCTACGCGGATTACCTGATGTTATCGTATAATGACCTTATGGTGACATGCACAAGGTATAATGAGGATGAAACTTGGAATCATTTCAGACATACATGGCGATTATAAGGCATTGGTGGAAGCCCTCTACCGTTTAGATAACATCCATAAAGTAGACCAAATTTTATGCGCTGGCGATTTGGTGGGGCGCGGTCCAGAACAAAACCGCGTGGTAGAATTGGTGCGCCAACGCAATATCCAAACGGTGCGCGGCAATCATGACGAGTGGCTTTATAACCTCAGCGACGATAACACCCAATATCTACGGAATTTGCCCCTGAGTTGGTCGCGGCAAATCAACGGTATGCGCGTGTATATGTGTCATGGCAAGCCGGGTAATAATTTGTGGGGGATGTATCGTGACCATATCTCCGAAACGTACTTGAACATGGTCTTATCTTCCTTAAAAGCCGATATTCTCATCACGGGGCATACCCATTTGCCTTTGTATATGCGCGTGACGAACGGGTGTATGGTCAATCCGGGTTCGCTATTCACTTTTGAAAGCTCGCGCGGCACATCGCATACCTACGGCGTGCTTGATGTGGGAAAGATGCTGTTTGAGGTCTTTGACATCACCTCGCCGACTGTAGAGCCTATCGCACAAGAGGAATACATTTGAACGAGATGCCCCCAGTTCCCGTAGAGCATTACACGCGGGAATATTTCCAGAAGTGGAATTATGCTGACCGCGGTCTAGGGCGTTTTAGCATGTATTGGTTCGCGCGCCGTTATTATGCCGCGCTCATCAGGCGTTATGCCCCTCAAGGCGGTTCCGAGCGCCTGTTGTTGGAAATGGGGTGCGGTTTGGGGCATTTGCTCGGTTTGCTCCAAGATGATTTTACCTGCATCGGCGTAGATTTAATTGATTATAGCATCGAACAAACGCGGCTTAACGCCCCGCGCGCCCGCGCCTATGTGGGCGATGCCACCGACTTCAGCGCTTATGCCGATGGCTCGCTGGCGGTGGTGGTGGCTTTACACCTTGTCGAACATCTACAAGATCCGCAACGCGCTATCCGCGATATTTATCGGGTTTTAGCCCGCGGCGGTCTATTCCTATTCGCCACACCGCACCCACAGTATAGCCTGCGCCGTTGGAAAGACCCCGCCACAGATGCTATCGGCAAAGACCAAACGCACATCAATTGTCATGCGCCCTCCGTATGGAAGCGCTGGTGCGAAGCGGCCGGGTTCACTGTTTTACGCCAATTTGGCGATGGGCTGTGGGATGTGCCCTATGTGCCGCTTGTGCCCAAACCGCTCCAATTTGCTTTCTTCGGTTTGCCCGCGCTCATCCAAGTGTTGACCCGCACTACATTTATCCCGACGGCTTTAGGCGTCAACCAAATTAACATCGTGCGGAAGTAATGGATACCGCGGAGCAAAAGCCCCAAGACCTCCGTCAAGGGGCCTTAGGGCTTTGGTTGTTGCTAAAAGCGTTTTGTGCCGCGCAAATAGATAGCGCGCGGGTCGCGGCCGTGGGCTAAGCGTTTCGCCCATGTCGTCGGCAAACGTGTTAGGTCAGCGCTCGACAGCGGCGCTTCCGCCTCGGTGATGAAGCCGCCTGCGCCCAAAACCGCCCGCGCTTGCCGCGCTCCTTCTGTTAGCGACCAGCCGATTTCAGCCAATGCGCCGCCATTTAGGCGCACTTGCCATTCTGCGCCGAGATGCGCCACGCGCTCTAAATTGGCGAGGAGCGGGCTATCGCCGTTCAGCAATCCGCGTAACAAACTGCCCCACGGAAAATTGATGCTGATGGCGTGGGCGCACCCGCTCAACGTTTGCGGCATGGCCTCGGCGTTGGCGATGATAAAAAGCGCATTGGTTGGCGCGCACCGCGAGGCAACGCGCAAATTCTCCCGACAAGCATCTATCCCGATAGCTAGCTGGCGCGGGTAACGCTGGGCGAGATGCTGGACATAGCGGCCGTCGCCTGTCCCGATGTCGAGTCGTAGGGCTTCGTAGGCTTGTAAACGGTCTAGAAAGGCGCTATCGCCGATGAAGAGGCGTCGCTTGCCTTGAATGATTTCCATCTGTTCCCTCCTGTGTGGTCGTTTCGGCGTGATGAGACAGAAACAACAGGAGGGCGGCGCACGAGGGTAATACGCGCCGTTTATTGAGCGACGTCAAGCACCATCTAGGTCATCGGGAGTGGGTTTGTGTTGGGGAATAGGGAATGCAAAAGCGCCCTTAGGGGCACAGAGGGAAGCAATACTTGAATGAAGTGCTAAAGATTAGCAGGGAGGACGCGCCCAAACCATCGTCGAAGCTCTCTAGGTGTATGATGCGTTCAGGTCATTGTAGAAGAAATCGAAATGGTTTGTCAATTATCGTATAATCATAGCGGGATTAGATGATGAAGCTGTGGATAGCGTGTATATGTGGCGACCGATTGAGAATTTAAGCCCAGATTGGCGACGGCTAGCGCACCCTGATTTACAGTCGCTGGCTAATATTTGGTTGGAGCAACGCAAACGCCTAGAAGAAACACAGAATTATCAGCGCTTTTTGGAAAAATTGCGCCGCAAAATTGCCATCGAAACGGGCCTCATCGAACGTCTTTATACGCTTGATAGAGGGATTACGCACATGCTCATAGAACATGGTATTCACGCCTCGCTCATCCCTCATGGTAAATCTGATAAGCCACCTACTCAAATTGTTCAGATTATTTCTGACCATGAAGAGGCCATGGAACATGTCTTTGATTATGTTGGTTCACAACGTGATTTATCTGTTTCTTTCATCAAGCAACTGCACCAGCTATTAACGCGCAACCAACCTTATACAGAAGCTATTGATCCATTTGGTAAGGTGGGAAAAGTAGAACTCATTCGGGGGGATTGGAAAAGGTTGCCCAATAATCCTACCCGTCCAGATGGCAGTATTCACCCTTACTGTCCACCTGAACAAGTCGCCTCACAAATGGATCAACTGGTCGCGTGGCATTTGCAACATCTGAAGGAAGACGTTACTCCCGAAGTGGAAGCGGCTTGGCTACACCATCGCTTCACCCAGATTCATCCCTTTCAAGATGGTAATGGTCGTGTGGCTCGCGCGCTGGCCACGTTGGTGTTCATTAAAAAGCATTGGTTCCCACTTGCGGTACTCGACGATAGGCGTGATGAAAATGATGCGCGGCATCAATATATCTCCGCCCTAGAAAGCGCGGATGATGGCGATTTGAAACCACTCGTTGATTTATTCGCCAGCGCACAGAGACAATCTTTCCTCACTAGCCTCAGTTTATCAGAGACGGTATTAGCAGAAGATGCGTCTTATCAACATGTTTTGCAATCTGTTGTTAAACAAATTGAGAAAAGGGGCATTGCCCATTTGGCGGATGCTATCCAAAAAGTGGAGGAGCGCGCGCGTAGTTTGCATCGCATTGCTAAAGAGCGTTTGAAAGATGTAGAACGGGAGATTGAAGTTGCGCTAAAGAAAGTGACAACAGATAGCTTTGTTGTACGCCTAGATGATGCTAACGCTGATGATGAACGCGCTTATTATTATCGCTATCAAATCATCGAAACGGCCAAGATATTGGGTTATTACGCCAATTTGAACTTGTATAAAAGCTGGCTTCGCTTGCTTTTGCGCGTAGAAGGTGTACAGACAGAGCTACTATTATCTTTCCATGTCGTTGGCTATGAACATCGCGGTGTGATGGTCTGTTCCGCTTGCGGCTATCGCAAATTATCAGCCGATGAAGGCGATTTGAGTACTATCCAAGAGATTGAGCCATTGTCGAGCGCGTACTACAGCTTCACTTATCAAGACGAGCAGGAGCGCCTACAAAACGATTTCCGCAAATGGTTAGAATCTGTCATCGTCGCCGGGTTGGCCTATTGGCGTAAAGGATTATGAAGCTACCATGCCTACGCTCTATATCGTGCCGACGCCCATAGGCAATTTAGAAGACATCACCTTGCGGGCGCTGAGAATCCTCAAGGATGTGCGGCTGATTGCGGCTGAAGATACCCGCACCTCGCGCGTGTTGCTCGACCACTTCGACATCAAAACGCCGATGACGAGCTACCACGAACACAACAAACTTAGCAAGTTAGACGCGATTTTTGAGGCGCTGTCTACGGGCGATGTCGCCCTCATTTCTGATGCGGGCACTCCCGGCATCAGCGACCCCGGTTACGAACTCATCCATGCGGCGATTGAGCGCGGTATCGCGGTCGTGCCGTTGCCCGGCGCTAACGCGGCCATCGCGGCCTTGGTGGCTTCTGGCTTGCCGACAGATAGCTTTGTGTATTTGGGCTTTTTCCCGAAAAAAGATAAAGCTCTGCGCGATTTGTTGGCGTCCGTAGCCGACGAACGGCGTACGCTGGTGGCTTACGAAAACCCTTACCGCCTGACCGACGCTTTGAAAGCTATCATCGCCGTGTTGGGCGATAGGCCCCTATGCGTAGCGCGAGAAATCAGCAAATACTATGAAGAATTTTTCCGCGGGGCCGCGAGCGCGGCCTTAGCGCACTTCATGGCGCAAAATCCGCGCGGAGAAATCACGCTGGTGATTGGCGGCGCGCCCCAAAATGCGGTATGGGAAGAAGGGCGCGTGCGGGCCGCTTTGGCGGCTCGGCTGGCCAAGGGCGAATCGCGTTCGCAGGCGGCTAAGGCCTTGGCTGTAGAAAGCGGTTGGCGCAAGGGCGATATATACGCCCTAGACGAAAGTTGAGGCGAGGCCCTCATCAGCGCTGATGAAAGCCTCGCTTGTTCAGCGCGTTATTGCACTGGCACATTGGCGGCGTTTAGGTTGGGCGGTAGATTGACAAAAGACCCGCTCACCCAGCCGATAATCCCGTTGTAGTTGACATACCACCACGTGTTACTGCTGTTGCGGGCGAGGATTTGCGCGCTTTGTCCGGCGGGCAGACGCCCCAAGATACCGAAGTTCACCCCCGCCCCACGCCGTATATTCAGGTTGAAGCGGGCGGTCAGCGCGAAGCCAGTTGCGGGCAGATTCGGCGTCGGGTTGGATACGCTATTAGGCGTCACAATCGGGATTAAATGGGCGTTAGATACCGCTACATAGCGCCCGCTCAGCCAACCGGTGATGCCGTTGGTCTGTACCTGATACCACGAGCTATCCGCTAAACGCCCCACCACATTCACCACTGTGCCGCGCGGAATTTTGGTGAGGATGTCGCCACCGACGGGGTCGGGCGCGTTACGCACGTTCAGTAAACCGGTGATGACGATAGCTGTAGCGCCGCTGGTTGATGGTGGGTTGTTCGTTCCGCTTGTGATAGGCGTCAGGTTGAAATTGAGGAAAGCCACGCCGCCGCGTTCGTAATATTCCACCACGATACTATGCGCGCCGCTCGCCAAATTCACGGTGGCGCTATAGGTTTGGGCGGTGGCGTCGTGCCATTCGTTGATATACAACACATTATCTACGTACACGCGCACGCCATCGTCTGCTTGAACATCTATGCGGTATTGGCCGCTCAGTTGTAGGCTGGTTGTCCAACGAGCGCTGAAGTTATCGGCGCTGATATTAGGCAGTGGCGCATTGGTGCCCCAATTGTGGCTGGGGCCCACTTCGCTGAGGATAGCCGAGGGCGAACCCGCTAGCGCGTTGTTGTTATAGTATTGGGCGGTCCAGTTGCCCGCAGGCACGGGCGCGCCACTAGGCGGCGTGGCGGGGGCGCCGGGCAAGGTCGGACCGTTGGGGTTCGTCGCTAGGTTGGCGAAGGCGAAGTAAAGATAAGCGTCGCCCGTGGCCTCGCGGAAGTCTATTTGCAGGTTGTGCGTGCCCGCGGCGAGGGTGACATCAGCGACTAAGGTTTGCCCTGCCGCGCCTGTATCGAACGTGTCTATCACGAGATTGAAGTTGTCTATCCACAGATGCACGCCGTCGTCAGCGAGGATGACAAAGCGATACGTGCCCGCTGGCAGGTTGACACTGGTAGACCAGCGCGCGCTGAAATTATCGGCAGGGACGCCGCTGGCCGGCGCGCCCGCTCCCCAGTTAAAGGCGATGACCGTATCTTGACGGGTGGCCACGGGTGTACCTGTCAGATAGGGATTGTTATAAAATTGGGCATTCCACGTAATGCCGCTTTGTGCGCTGGCCGGGAAGGCCAACCACAACATGCTCATGAGCGCCACAAGGGCGATGAGGGAGATAAAAGACCGTTTCATAAAGCTTCACCTCAGTGATACATCCGTTTATATCATCTCTATGATATAAAACGTCTGAATGGGGCTTTGCGTTCCCGCCGTAGCGAAAACGTAGCGAAAACGTAGGGGAAACGTAGGTTCACTCTTTATGATACACCGTGATGACCATACGCCCTAAACGGAGTTCATCGCCACTGCGGAGCGGATAGGGTTTTTCTGGCATGAGCTTTTGCCCATTAATATAAGTGCCATTGTAGCTACCGAGGTCAATAATCAGCGGCGGATTATGGGCCGCGTCAATCACCACATGTTTACGAGAGACGCCTAACTCCGCCCCTTGATAATCCGACATGTCAATATCGGGCTGATGGTTGGGGTCGTTGGGGTCGTTGCGCCCCAAGATAAGCCGTCCGTGGCGTTCGATGGCGATAGGCTGGTCATTATGGCGCACCTGCAAGACGATAGGATGTGTGCTAGGGCTAGGCGCCATAGGGTTGGTAGTATCGGTTAACTTGCGCGTGCTGACCCGCCGCAATTGCTTAGTGGCAATCATTTCGATGAGCGAATCGTACAAATCGGTGCCGCATTTGATGCAGATAACGACGCCCGCCGCGTTATCATGTTGACAATCGGGACAAACTGCCATAGTGTTTTTCATCCATTGCGCTGTTTTTTCTTAGTATATGCCTGTTTGTTATATCACGAAACACCCGCCCCGCCTACTAGCGCTAGCAGAATGCTGAGTGTGAAAATGCTGGCCAAAGTGCCCAAAAGCGTGACTGCGGCGGTGAATTCAGCGTCGCTACCGAATTCGGTAGCGAGGGCGTTCGCCAATACGGCGGTGGGCATGGCGGCCTGCACGATAGCGACTTGCCACGTCACCCCGCTGAGTTGAAACAGAGCGGCTAAGGGCAAGGCGACGCAAGGTCCAATGAGCAGACGGGACGCGCTGGCCAGCGCGATTAAGCCCAAACGCCCCCCGATGCGCGCCCGCGCTAATTGTAAGCCCAACAGGGCCAACATGCCCGGCACCGCCGCATCGGCGAGGATGCCGACGGCGCGTTCCATGGGCAAAGGCAAAGCCACATCCGCGATATTGACCAGCAAGCCAGCTAATGCCGCCCATGTGATGGGCACTTTGAGCACATTTAGCGCCGCTCGCCGCCAACTCACCGACCCGCGCGAGGCGAAAAAAACGCCCAAAGGACTGCCGAACAGCGAAGACATCACATAAAACATGAGCGCTCGCTCTGCCCCCCCATCGCCAAAAGCGAACTGATTTACCGGGATGCCATAGTTAGCGGCATTCATCAAGATGACGCTGACCAAGAAAGCCCCCTCTAGGCGGCGTTCGAGCTGGAGCCAGCGGCTGATGACAAGCCCCAGACCGGCCATGGCCAGCGATACCCCCAAAGCAACACCCCCTATACCCGCAATCTCCCCGCCGCTGAGGTCGCTTTGGGCGATGCCGCGGAAGGCCAGCGCTGGTATAAAGGCGTAAACGATGAAGGTAGACAGACCGCGCGGGTCTGGATTCCAGATGCGCCCGATGAATACAGAAAGGCCGATGACGAAGAAAACGGGGACAATGACGTTCAATAAGATGGTCAATAAGGCCATGGGCGCTCTACTATGGTAGTCATTTCGCGCTATCAGTATAGCGGGGTGGGGCGTTGGCGTCCAATAAATCGCGCAGGCTTTGCAATTGTGCGCGCAAAGCGTCGCGGTCGCGCCAATATTCGAGCGTTAAGATAGCTGGGCGATATTCGCGCACCAGCCATGCGATGAGCGGATAATCTTCTGCGATAAGGGGGTTATGGGTATCAGCTAAATGACCATCGCGCGCTATCGTGGGGCGGTGGACGTGTAATTGGCGCAAGCGCTCCAACGGCAGAGCGCGCAAGTAATCTGGGTACGGCAAGCCCAACCAGTTGGCGGCGATGCGCGCATGGCCCACATCCAATAATAAGCCTGCAGAGGCTTCTGTAAGCACATCGGCGATGCATTGCGGCTGACTAGCGGGATGGTAACGGGCGAGGCCGGGCATGTTTTCTAGCAAAATGGGCTTATCGAGATGGCGGCGTGCGGTTTCTATTTGTGCTAAAAGGCGCTGTTTGGCGCGCCCTGTCCGTAAGAACGCCGCCGGCCAGCCGCGTTTGACCAGCCGTGCCATCCGCTCGGTCAAAAAGCTGAGATGAAAGGATGCGAAAGGGCTATTGGTCGCTTGATGATAGGCCAACCAGCGTTGGCGCGCCGAACGTCGCCCTAACGTTTGATGCAGGTTGCTATCGTGAAAATGTATAGGATAGGTGGGGAAATCATGGCGGATACGGGCAATATCGCTCAAGCTAAACCATGGCCCCACCTCGATACGGTCAATGGCGACTGCATCAGCGCGCAATAAGCCGGCCAGCGCGGGTGAAAAAGAGCAGGCGAGTAGGGTCATCTATTTTAGGCGCTGGCGGCGGCGAGGTTGACCAGCGATACCGTCTGGCGGAATGTGGCGATATTTTCGTCCGTCCCGAATTCGTTGCCGACCTGTGTACGGGTATAATTGCCCGCGGCCACGCCATAGGCCAAGGCCTCGGGCGCGGGGTTTTGGCGATACAAATAAGCGTAGAGGAAGCCGGCCAAGATGGCATCTTGTACGCCGCTGGTTGTGCCTTGCACCGCGTTGCTCAGCGCTTCGGTGGCGGACCACGCTTCGTCAGCGGTGATGAGCAGGGTGTGATGCGCTTCTTGATGCGTGACCAAAACCATGCCCGCGCCGCTTTCGATGAGCTTACGGCCGGAATAGGTGATGTCGCCGTCGGAGCGAACAGGATAATTGCAATAATTTTCCATCTCGCCTTGGGTGATGGCTACAATATCGGGCTTGGCTAGCAACGTATCGCCCAGAGAATCGCCAGCGGCGATAATCACGGCTTTACCGCCTTTTTGATGTACAACGGTCGTTAAGTGGGCGTAGGCGTCGCTCCTCAGGCCAGTGAGGCGGATACCGCCGAAGACCACCCAATCGCCCGATTCGGTCATCTTTTGCAAGGCTTGGGCAATCCCTGTGAGGTCGGCTTGGCCGCCCCCACTACTTTCTTCGATGATATGCGTTTCGGTTTTGTGGCCGCTATCGAGAATGATAGTGTTGCTACGGGTGACGCCCGCGCGTTTGAACAGATGCACAGGGAAGCGCTCTTGTTTGATGAGCGCTTCGTAGGCTAAGCCGATAGCGTCATCGCCTAAAAGGACGATGGCTTCTGCTATCACGCCTAACTGACCGAGGGCGCGGGCGATATTCACGCCCCGCCCGGCTGGGTCTAAACGGGTTGGCCCTGTCACACGGTTATGATACCCTTGGCTAATGTAATGGGTGAACAAGGTCCTATCTAACGTGGGATTCAAGGTCACTGTGATAATTTTTGCCATCTTTCAACCCTCCTGTTGGTTGAACATAAGAAAGGATGTCTATTGCATTTTGAACAAATCGAATTATTAAAACCCCTGCTAAAAGCCCCTCGTTTAGGGGTCATTACGGATATGGACGGCACGATTAGCCCTATTGTCGCTACGCCCTCCGACGCTTTGCCCACGCCGCGCAATCGCCAAATCCTCGCCCAACTGGCGGCGCAAATTGCTTTGGTGGCTATTATATCCGGTCGTAGCGCCGCCGATGTGCGCGAACGAGTCGGTTTAGATGGCGCGCTTTATGTCGGCAACCATGGTCTTGAATATTGGCGAGATGGGCAAGCGGTGCTCGCGCCGAACGTCGCCCAATATCGCCCGTCGTTGCAGGCGGCGGCCCAGCAATTGCGCGGGCGTATGCTCCCCGGTATGTGGGTAGAAGATAAAGTCGCTTCGCTTTCTATCCATTATCGTAATACCACCTATCCCGATGTCGTGGCGGCTCGTTATGCGCCCATCATCGCCGACATCGCCGACCAACACGGCTTAAAGATGTTCAGCGGGCGTATGATTTTTGAGTTGCGCCCGCCCTTACCCATTCATAAGGGTACAGCTCTACGCCAATTAGTAGAAGCCCATAACCTGAGCGCGGCCGTCTATCTTGGCGACGACACCACCGACGCGGACGCCTTGCAAATGGCGAAGGACTTGCGCGCGGCGGGTCGTTGTCACTCGGTAGGTATTGGCGTATTATCCGATGACACACCGGATGCGGTGCGTTCTGCCGCAGATGTGCTAGTAGAAGGCGTTGAAGGTGTAGAATCGTTTTTGAGTTGGTTGGCCAGCGCATCTGCTACCTGATTTTGAAACCACGTTTGGATGCTCGACCGTCGCACTATCTCGCGTAGGGCTTTAGCGCGTTCGCTACGGGCTTCGTAGGGCATCGTCAGCGCGGCGTGCATCGCTTGGGCGGTGCTGTAGATGTCGAAGGGCGATACCGTCATGGCGTGTTCGCCCAGCTCATAATAAGCGCCCGCGTGTTCCGACAGCAATAAGACGCCGTCGCGACCATTGATAAGCGCGCCTTCCTTCGCCACTAAATTCATACCATCGGCGATAGGGTTCACCAGCAAAATATCGTAAAGGTGCATGGCGGCCAAGGCGCGCGGGTAATTATCGCCAACGATAATCCGCACGGGTTCCCAAAAGCCATCGCTGAAAGCGGCGTTAATCATGCCCGCTTCTGACATAATTTCCTGTAGATAGGTCTGGTATTCGTCTACTTCCATGCGCGAGGGCACGAGCAGGGCGAGCATGACCACCCGTTCCCGATGTTCGGGGAATTCCTCTAGCAAGACGCGATAGGCCTGCAAGCCGCGCAAGATATTTTTGCTCGGTTCGATGCGGTCCGTGCGTAAGATAAGCTTACGGTCGCCGATGTAGCCGGCGAGTTGTTGTTTTTGCAGGCGAGTTTGTGGTTCATCGGCTAGCGTTTCCACTTTTTGTACATCAATAGAGATGGGGTAAGCGCGGGCCCACACCTTGCGCCCCGCATATTCTACCGATTCGCGACTTCCGTAAGAGTGGGCATCGGGCAAATAAAAACGCGCGGTCTGCACAAAATTAAAGGCGTCTGTTTTCGTCTGGAAGCCGATAATATCGGATGCTAGCAGGCTCTTGAGCAAAGTGGCGCGCATGTCCTCTGGCAAGACGCGCCATGCATCGGGCCCCGGCCATGGAATATGGATGAAAGGCTGGATATGCACTTTATCGCCGAGCAGTTCCCGCAAGAAGTGGGGCACAAGATATAACTGATAATCCTGCGGAAAGATGAGCACGGGACGGTCTTCATCGGCGATGGTTTGGCGGACGCTATCGGCGATGACTTGGGCGAACTGGCGATTCACGGGTAGGTAGCCTTCGTGCCACGCTTCCCAGACCTCGCGCCCAATGCTAGGCTTGCGCGGAGCGTCCCATAATTGGTGTTGGATGAACCACAATAGCGGATTAGAGATGATATTGTAGTGGCGGTGATATTGGGTTTCATCCGTGACAATGAGGCGTAGATGGATGTCTCCTAATGCAACGATAGTATCCCCATGTTCGGCCGCCCATTGTTTGTCGCCCTCTTTGAGGGCCGCGGCAATCCATAGCACATCATGGCCGGCGGCTAAAGCGCTGAGGGCAGTAACTAAGCCACCCGCGCCACGCCGTGCGGAAAAAGTGCCATCTTCATTCCGTTCAAACTCATAGGGGCCGCGATTTGAGGCGATGACAACAAGGGGGGCGTCTTTTTTCTCTCGGTTTTTTTTGGGCATCTTTCTGCTCTGAATAACCAACAATAAGCGATGTGCGCCGCACCTCGCCTATTGTAGCTTATCACACCAATGTTAAATCAACGTAGGAAAGCACAATATAACAATTAAAATAACGTTTAGAATGCACAAAGGATAGCCCCGCGGGAATTGCTCGCTCCTATCGTCGCAAATATCTCATAATGTGCTACAATGAGTAGCAATGCGCTCGCCTCAAAAAAAGATATGAAAGTATCTTGATTATGACTCGTATTTTCATCAGTCATTCCACTACGGACGATGATTTCACCAATAAGCTTATGACGGAGTTGCAAGCGCGCGGTTATCAAACGTGGGTGGACCATTTTAATATTCCAGCCGGGGTAGCGTGGATAGAGGTGGTGGAGCAAGCTTTGCAACAATGCGATGTGATGCTCTTACTTTTATCGGAAAAAGCGCGGCAGTCGCGCCATGTGGAGACCGAATGGCACGCCTTTTACGATAATAACAAGCCCATCATCCCGCTCATCGTCCGCCCTTGCGCCAAACCCCTTTTGCTCAGCGTGTTGCAACATATTGATTTTAGCGACACCCAACGTTATAACGTCCAACTTGATGCTTTACTCAGTGTGTTGCCGCCGCCCACCCCCCACAGCGAACCCCTTCATCTAGATACGCCCCACGCCAGCGTGAGCCAGCACACGGGGCCATTGCGCCCTATCCGAACCCCGCGCGATGAAAAGCATATCACGCAGACGGTGGGTACTGTGACCCTCTCTACAGAAGAAGATACGCCCCGTGTCGGTGAAAGCGAAGTGTTGTTCGTTTTCCCCAAGTTCAACCAAACGCTGATGTATAAACTCAATGAGCCGCTCGTAATCGGTTGGTATCACGAATCGGTGTCCGGCCGGCCGGATGTTGACCTAACGCCATTTAATCCGCAACGCTATGGCATCAGCCGCCGTCATGCTATGTTAGTGCAGACACGCCTAGGGCTGATGCTGACGGACCTCGAATCGCGCAATGGTACTTATATCGGTCGCCAAAAGCTCATCCCCCATCAACCGATTGCGCTCACGAATCAAGCGATGGTGCGTTTTGGTAATTTGGTCGCCCAAGTCTATTTTAAGGCGAGCGAGGGCGCGACAAATGGCGGCGAATGAGCGCCGAGCCTAGCTCAGTCGCCCGTGGGTTTTAACGCAGGCGAGCAGATTATTCACTTCAGCGCCTTCATCTTGCGAGCTCCTAGAGTGCGCGCCCGATACCATAACAGATGATTGGTAAGGGTGATGATAGCCGCTTGGGCCCAGCCCCGCGCGAAAAACCAACCTAGGGTATAATGAGGGACAGCCCACGAGCAAAGGTAACGCCCATGTTTCACATCCAACGCCGCCGTGCCGCCGCCGCACTGCTTCTAAGCCTTCGAGGGCGGCTAGACGCCCTGAATAGCCGCGATTTACAAGCCGTCCTAGACCAAGCGCTAGCCGATGAGACTGTGCGCCATATCCTGCTAGATGTGAGCGGCGTGGAGTATATGAGCGCGTCGGGTTTGCGCCTGTTAAAAACGTTGCACGATAAGACGGGGAGCGTTCATCTCATCACGCCCTCTAATCGTGTGCGGGAAATTTTGCAAATCACCGGCCTAGACACGATTTATAGCACCTATAAAACCCCTGCCGAAGCGTTACGACAGTTTCACCGCATCACAAATGCCCACACACGGCTTGAATGGGGGTATTTGTCTGACCAGTGCCCACAGGTGGAAGGGGCAGAGATGACCGACTGGTTAACGCGGTGCGCCCGCCTGTTGCGCCGTAAATATGATAGCGCGCCATTCATCGCCGATGGCATCCGCCAATTGGTGGATTGCGGCACGACCACTATTGCCGAAATCACCGATAGCGGCGATAGCATCGGCCCGATATTAGAGTCGGGGTTAGATGGGCGCATTTATATCGAAGTATCGGGGACCGATAGCGAGGGCTGGCGGTTGAATCTACAACGCGCCCAAGCGCTCGTCGGGCGGTGGCGGCCCCAACTGCGGGGACGGCTGGAGCTAGGCTTGGCTTTTGGCGCACCCTACGCCACTCATCCCGACTTGTACCGTGAGGGGGTAGCCTATGCCAAGGCGGAAAACTTGGCGATTTGCGCGCCCATCGCCCAGAGCGCGGCCGAAATAGCCTTTTTGCGCGATGGCGACGAGGGGCGCTTTGGGGCTTATTATGAGGTGTTGGGCATACCGCCTTTAGCTTCTCCCAAGCAGACGCCTATAGCTTATCTGGAAGCGTTAGGGGTGTTGGCCCTACGCCCCCTTTTGGTGGGGGCAACGCATCTGGACGCGGAAGACATCGCCCGTGTGAAGGCCAGCGGATGCGCTATCGTCTATACGCCACGGGCGCAATTGCGTTTAGGCGGCGTGCGCGCGCCCATTGAACACTATCTCGCACAAGGCATTGATGTTTATTTGGGCACCGGGAGTTTAGCGAGCACCCCTTCTTTGAATATTTACGATGAACTAGATGTCGCTGTGGCGATGTATCATGGGCACATTACACCGGCCGTTTTAGCCGCACGCTTGCACGCCCCACTGCCCGCTTGACGGCGTTTTAGACCTCCCCAAAGGGGATAGCGCCTTTTTCTGGGCTAGCTCTTACACGTTTTTGGCAAAAATAGCGTATGATAAATTCATTACTTTTAACAAATTGGATGCGATTATGGACAACCTCATCATGCCGGATAACCGCCATCCGCGCGCTGATGCGGTCAAAAACCGTGCATTGCTTTTACAAACTGCGCGACGGCTCTTTCGAGAGATAGGGGTGGCGGATGTCACGATGTCGGCTATCGCTCAGGAAGCGCAAGTCGGCAAAGGCACGCTGTATCGTCACTTTGCAGATAAATCTGAATTGTGTGTGGCGCTTTTGGACGAAGACCAGCGCGATTTGCAAGCGCGTACCTTTTTGCGTTTGCAAACAGACGGCAACCCGCGCGACAAGCTACACTGGTTTTTGGAAGAAGTGGTTACGTTTATAGAGGCGAACTTCGCGCTGTTGTGCGAAGCCTCTAACCATGCCAGCGTTTCGATGCTCGCGCACCCGGCCCATGCATGGTGGCGACAGACGATTAGCGCTTTGATGGGACAATGCGGGTTTCGCGGAGATTTATCTTATGCGAGCGATGTTTTATATGTGTTGTTGGATGTGCAAACACTCCAATTTCAACGTAACGCCTTGGGGTATGACGTGGAGCGCATCATCCGCGGGCTAAGAAGCACTGCTGACCGCTTATTGGGTGTGGACGAATCGGGCTAACGATTAGCGAAACGATACCCCACGCCGCGCGAGGTCAGAATATAATCCGGTTGTTGTGGGTTGACCTCCACTTTTTGACGCAGATAGTGGACGTAAAGCTTAAGGCTATCTATTGCGTCACCGTATTCTTCGCCCCACGCCTGCGTGACCAATTCGGTGCGCGTCACCACGCGGCCGGCGTTTCTCACCAATACGGCCAACAAGTTGAACTCTTTAGGGGTGAGGTGCTTGAGTTCGTTCCGTACCCAAACTTCGCGGTTCATGAAGTTGATGCGGAAATCGCCATTGTCGAAGACCAGTTCTTCGCTCATGTTGGGGCGGGGAGAGCGGCGCAGGTGGGCGCGGATGCGGGCGACAAGCTCATCATTTTCATAGGGTTTGACGATATAATCGTCCGCCCCCATCTCCAAGCCGCGGACGACATCTTTCACATCGCCGCGCGCGGTGAGGAAAATGACCGGCACATCGGACATTTCGCGCAGGCGTTTACACACTTCCCAGCCGTCCATATCGGGCATCATAATATCGAGCAAGACGAGGTCTGGTTGGAAACGATAGGCTTTGCGTAAGCCTTCTTCTGCTCGATAGGCTTTGATGACTTCAAAACCGCGCCGTTCTAGTAACATGCCGATGAGCTGTACGGTTGGTTCTTCGTCATCTATGACGAGAATTTTTTCAGGCATCCCCACTTTGCTCCTTGTTGCATCACCAAGGTATGACCTATTCATAACAAATATCTAACAATGTAGCACGGGTATTGCCATTCGCGCAAGTTATCTAGCTTAATTGGGTGCGTCGCCGCCCCTGGGTGTCTGGCGCGCGTCTAGACGCTAGCTAGGGCTTGGCGGAAATCATCCAGTAGGTCATCTACATTTTCTAGCCCGACAGAGATACGCACCATCGCGGAGGATAGGCCCGCGTCGCGCAATTCGTCATCGCTGAGCGCGGCATGGCTGGTGAAGCGCGGCATCGCTACCATCGTTTCCGCCCCGCCTAAATGCCCCACATTTTGCACGAGCTTGAGCGCGTTCACGAAGCGCACAGCGCTATCGAGGTCGGCGAATGCGATGCACAGCATGCCACCGAAGCCGTTCATCTGCTGGCGGGCGATGTCATAATCGGGCGAGCTGGGCAAGCCGGGGTAGAAGACGCGCTTGACGCGGGGTTCTGCTTCAAAAAATTGCGCCAGCAGGAGCGCGTTATCATTATGGCGGGCCATCCGCAGTTCTAGCGTCTTCAAGCTACGGTCGAGCAAGTAAGCGTCGTGGGGGCTGGGGATGCCACCAAAAATCTTGCGGGCCTCGAACAGGGTTTCTATGAGCGCGCGCCCCCCGACGACCGCCCCGCCTGTGATGTCATTATGCCCGCTGAGGAATTTGGTAGTGCTGTGAATCACTATATCTACGCCCATGGCGATAGGCTGTTGGTTGATGGGTGTAGCGAAGGTGTTATCAAGGATGATGAGCGCGCCGATACGCCGCGCCGCTTCCACTATCGGGCGGATGGCGATACAGGCCACATGTGGGTTAACAGGCGTTTCTAGATAAACAATCTTGGCTTTGGGGGCGTGTTTATCTAGCTCATAGAATTGCTCGAAGGGTAACATAACGGCGTTGATGCCATAGCGCGGGGCGTAATCGCGCAGGAATTTATACGTACCGCCATAAACGCCGCGGGGCGCGACTAAGGTATCGCCATTTTGCAGGAGCGCTAACAAGGTGGTGGTGATGGCCGTCATACCGCTGGCGAAAAGCAACCCTTCTTCTGCGCCTTCTAGGCGGGCTAATTTTTGGGCGGCTTGGCGTAGGGTGGGGTTATCGTAGCGGGTGTAGAAATATTCGTCGCCGCCGTAATCGTTCAGGCGCGCATAAGCTTCGTTATCCGCTACGGCGAAAGCCGCCGAGGGATAAATGGGATAGATGACGGAGCGGTATTGGGTATCGCGTTGTCCGTGGATAGCTAAAGTGGTGGGGCCGGGCATGGGATATTATCCTTCTATAAAATGAATTTTGCTGTCAGAGTGTAGAACTTGTGGGCCAACTTGTAAATATTCAAGGGATGACGCGATAGAGCGCGTAGACGCTATTTTCGTAGACAAGCGCGAAGAATCGCTCGAAAAGGGGGTCTGCGCGGCTAGGGAGCGGCAGATGAGGCGCTACGACAACATGAGTGATGTGGGCGCTGGCGAAAGCTTGGGCGGCGTGGGTGGCGCTGAGCGTCGTGTAGCCTTCGTTAATCGCGCGCATCGCTTGCTGGTAGCGCCCCATATGGGCTGTGAACGCTTCCGCTAGCAAGGGGTCGGCGAGGCCAGCCCGTCGCGCCACTAGATACATAGGCGCCGGGTTGAGCTGGTCGCCATATTGTTGTTTGCCCATCTGGAAAACGTCCCCTAGCGCTAGATGATGGTTCATCCATTGGTAGAGGTCGCGTTCGGCAGGCGGTACGAGCGCTATTTGTCGAGCTTGGGCCGCGGGTTCATACAGCGTAGTGGCTATGCCCAGCCCTAGCCCCAAAAGGAGGAAAAAGCGCAAAGGACGCCAACGCCACCAACGGCTATGCCAACGCTGTTGCCACCATAAGCCCGCGCATAAAGCTAGCACAACCGACACCATAGACGCCGCGCGCGGAGCGTAATTATTGGTATCTGTGCGCCCTTCCCGCACGGCCAAGACGAAACAAAAGCCCCACCATAAAAGGATAGTCCACAAGCGGGAATGAGGGTTAGCGCGCCACTGGGCGCGATAGGCCCACCAACCCGCAAGCCCCACGAGAAGCACAATGCCGAACTCTGGCACCATTTGCAGGGGAAAATCCAACGCATAGGTTAGCGGGCCGGGCCCGAAGCGCTCGCTAAAGACGCCTCCGTATATCCAGCCTGCCCGCGTTGGGCTAATGGTTAGGACGATGGGGCGCGTCTCTGGTCTGTTGGTGGCTAACATGTGCAGGATGTGCGGCGCGCTAAGCCACACCGAAGCGGCCATGCCCACCGCTAGCGCGCTCATCTTCGGCCAACGTTTGCGCCACACGTCATGACCGCTTTCATAAACGATATAGAGCGCTAAACCGCTCATCAGCACCAACCATATCAGCGAGCTGGTGATGGAAAGCGCCGTCAACAGGACCGCGATACCCGCTAACTGCCTCAGGTTGGGTTCATCCCCGCGCTCATGCAGATAGACGATAGCGCGCAGGGTCAACAGACAGGCCGTCAGCCCTAGGATATGTTGCGGCGTCCAGATGAATAAATCGGGTATGCTGTTGATGCGCCGTGTGGCGTGGTCGGCCCAGCCATCTATATGCGATGGCCAATAGCCTGTCTGCTGGTAGCTGAGGAGCATATAGAGGTAGTCCCAGCCAGAAACCAAGGTCGCTAGCCCACAGGCGACGAGAGCGCCGCTCGCTTTTAAGCCGACTTCTCGCCCGTAGCGATAGATAACGAAAGGGAAACTGAAAGCAATCAGCAGTGACGATGCGATGAAGCTATTGGCTGGGGTGATGTGGGGTTGCCAGCGATGGACGAAGGCGGGCAAGAGATAAGCGCCATAATAGTAAAGCATTTGGGGGTCGGTGCTGAGGAACGGGTTGGGGTGTGGCAAGGTATCGCTGGTGGCGATGGCCACGGTGACGGCGATATGCTTGCTCCAATCCGAGACGCTGGTATGCCCATAGCGGCCATCAGGCAGGGTCGCCCCATGCCCCGATAGCGGATGAAAGACGATGAGCGCCGCGATGAGGCCCATACCCCAGATGATGACGTGGGGAAACGCCGCTTTATCGTTCGGGGCGCTGGAAGAAAGGCGAGAAAGGCGGCGGTTCGCGATGCTTAAGCCGACGAGTAGCCCCACCCAGACCAATCCCCGCGCCTCATGGGATAGAGTGCCGCCCCCGACCACTGCCGCGAGATACCAGGCTAACGGCACGACGAGCAAACCACAGGCGCAGGCCAAAGGGTAGGCTACTAGCGGTTGGCGCGCTGGCCAAAGCCCCCATGCGCGCAAGGCTAAAGCGCCGGAAGGCACGGTGATTAGCAATTGCCAGAGGAGCGCTAACAAGATGGCCGGCGTATTGCCCACAGTGCGCCTCGAATGCGATTAACCCGTGCGCTCCTCTTCGAGCAGGGCTTGGGTGGCGGCCAAAATGCGCTCGTGGATATGGCCATTGCTGGCTAGCATCCCCTGATTGGGCAAGATGCGCCCGCGCGAGAAGTCCAGCGGCGAGCCGTCCACATCGGTGACAGCGCCACCTGCGGCCAGAACGAGGGCCGCGCCGGCCGCGTGGTCCCAGATTTTGTGTTGGTGTTGGCTATCGAGGTTAGGTAGGCGGATATATAAATCGGCTTCGCCGGCGGCGACGAGGGCGTATTTTTCCATGCTATCTAGTTCACGCAGAGGCGCTTGGGCGAGGCCGGCTAGGTCGCGCACGCGCTCCATACGCGCTTTGCTGGCGTGTTTTTCTTCTACGCTTTGCACGATATAGATTTCTGATGGATTCATCCGCTGGGAGACGGCCACGCGCTTAGGCGCGCCCCCGGCATGAGCTTGCAAATAAACCCCATCCTCGCGGGTGAAGAAAAGTGCGCCGTCTTCGTCGTAGCCGCTGACGCCGTCGCCATAGCCGGGGCAACCCATCGCGCCGCCGAGCGGTTGGCCATCCACCAGCAGGCCCAGCCCTACGGCATAATGTCGCATGGCGATGAACCCTTTGGTACCATCAATGGGGTCTATGGCCCATACGCGCCGTGCGCTTTTATCGCGCCCAAAATCTAACCAACGCACGACATCTTCCTGTGTGACGGGAATATCAAGGATGGTGGTCAGCAAGCCGAGGATTTGGGCGCGTCCCTCAGCGCTCACCAGTTCTAAAAATTGTTCGCCTTGTTCTTCTGCGAGGATGGCATCGTCGGGGTAAAGTTCGCTAATGGCTTTGCATAAGATGGCTTGGGAACCATAATCCGCCATGGTGACGGGTTCTGTGCCGCCATCTACAACGTTAATTTTGGTTGCGCTGTATAGAAAGCGATGCTGAACTTCGCGGCAGAGCATAACCGCTTGTTTGAGCGCGGGTAACATCGGTTCAAGGCTAATGGTCATTGCTTCACCCCTTCTTAATTGACGGCGTTCATCCTATAGTGTCTGTCCTCAAACTGCAACGGTGGCTTTGCCCAACTTTGGTTGGGGATAGTGGCTTATCTTCGTTGCTAAGGATACAATAAGGCAATTCATCTTTAAGAGATGATGGCCTATGTTAGCATCTAGCGACACCTATTCAAGCTTGTTGGGCAATCGTTATCTGGTTCATAATCGCTTGGGCGTTGGTGGTATGGGCGCGGTGTTCCGCGCGAGTGATTTGTTAACGGGCCAAGATGTGGCGCTGAAGCGCGTCTTTATGACTGCCGAACACCTCGACTTCAACACCAAACAAACCATGAGCAACCCGCGCCTCGCCCTAACCCGCGAATTCCAACTGTTGGCGTCGCTCCACCATCCCAACATCATCCATGTTTTGGATTACGGTTTTGATGAGAAACGCCAACCCTATTACACCATGTCGTTACTCCACAACCCCAAAAGCATCCGCGAGGCCGCCCAAAGCGAAACTGTCGAGGGGAAATTTCGTCTCTTGATAGACACCTTGCAGGCATTGGCGTATCTCCACCGCCGCGGCATCGTCCATCGGGACTTGAAGCCGGCCAATGTGTTGGTCGAGGGCCGGGAAATTAAGGTCTTGGATTTTGGCTTAGCCATAGAAGCCAACAGCGTCAGGGATACAGGGGGCACGCTAGCTTATATGGCGCCGGAAGTGCTGAAAGGTGCGCCTTGTAGCCCCGCGGCCGACTTATACGCGGTGGGTATCATCGCTTACGAGATATTCGCGGGGTCGCATCCGTTTCATGTCACTAGCACCACGCTTCTGTTAGCGGATATTTTGGAGCGTTCCCCGGACTTAGACGCTATCCCCAACCTCGACATTGAGCATGCGCCAGAGACGCCTAGCGACGATTTGCGGGCTATCATCGGGCGGCTTTTGGCCAAAAACCCCGAAGAACGCTACAGCTATGCCGAAGCGGTCATCGCCGACCTGAGCCGAGCGTTGGGCCAACCCGTCCCCATTGAAAGCGAAGCCGTGCGCGATAGTTTTTTGCAAGCGGCGCGTTTTGTCGAGCGCGATACTGAATTGGATTCGTTGATGCAGGCATGGCGCGAAGCCACCCACAGACGCGGGACGAGCTGGTTAATCGGCGGAGAGAGCGGGGTGGGCAAGTCGCGGTTGATAGAAGAACTGAGCATCCGCGTCATGGTGGATGGCGGGCTTGTTTTGCGCGGACAGGCCGCCACTGGCGAAAGCCGCATGCCTTACCGCATCTGGCGTGAACCCGTAAAGCGTTTACTGCTCTCCACCCAGTTAACAGATGTCGAAGCGAGTATCTTAAAAGATATTGTCGGGGACGATATAGAGCGCATCGTTGGGTTTGATGTTCCGCCGCCGCCGCCCCTAGATGACAAAGCGCACCGTCAGCGCCTCATCTTAACGTTGGTGGATTTATTCCGTATCCAAGATACGCCTATCTTGCTCATCCTCGAGGATTTGCAATGGGCCAATACCAGCCTAGAACCCCTGCGCGCGCTCAATGAATGGGTGACTGAATTGCCCCTTATGATTGTCGCTAGCTATAGGGATGATGAACGCCCCGATATACCCGCTAACTTGCACAAGATGCAACTGTTGAAGTTGAACCGCTTTTCGCCAACGGCCATCGCCCAATTGAGCGAATCCATGTTAGGAGAGGTGGGCAAACGAGAACAGGTTGTAGACCTATTGGAGCGCGAGACAGAAGGCAACGTCTTTTTCATCATCGAAGTGGTGCGCGCCTTGGCGGAAGATGCCGGACGGCTAGCCGATATAGGCAATATCACCCTGCCATCACATGTTTTTTCTGGTGGCGTCCGACAGGTCGTCCAGCGGCGTTTAGAGTGTGTCCCTGATTTCGCTATTCCCCTGCTCAAGTTGGCGGCTGTGGGTGGGCGCGCGCTCGATATAGCGCTGTTAGAACATCTCTTGGCGCTGGGGCGCTTCCCTGAAATTGAGTATTTGGAAGATTGGCTGACCTATTGCGTGAATGTCGCCGTCATCGAATGGGACGGGCAAAATTGGCGCTTCCCCCATGATAAACTACGCGAAGGTCTATTAGAAACCATCACCCCCGAAGAAAGACGCCAATATCACCACGACATCGCCCAAGCTTTGGAGGCCTTATACGCCGATGATGAGACGCGCGTTTTGATGCTGTTACGCCATTGGCGAGAAGCGGGCGTGGCGGAAAAAGAAGCGCATTATGCGGCGCGCGCAGGCCAACGCGCCCGTTTGATCGGCGCCTTTGACGATGCGCTAGTCTATTTTAACCGCGCTTTGGAATTGCGCTATGACCAAGGGCAAAAAGCCGCTTTGCTGGGGCAAATCGCGGATATTTACTACGTCATGGGCGATATAGAAGGGGCGCGCGTCCATTATCTGAGCGGCTTATCGCTGGTGGAGCGCGGGGGAGATAAAACGATTCATGCTACATTATTAAATGGCTTGGGCCTAATCGCATTATCGCAAAGCGATACCGAAGCGCGGGCGCTATTCACGTCGGCTTTGGGGATTGCGCGGGAGTCCCAAAATGCTTATTGTGCCGCTGTGGCGCTCAATGGCTTGGGGCGTTTGGCCGCCCAAGAGAGCGATTTTAATACCGCGCGTGGTCTGCTACTGGAAGCCAAAGAATTGGCGAAAGAACATCAATATCATCAGTTATACGCCGAAGTTCTCGATAACTTGGGTAATGTGGCTTATCGCGTGGGTCAGTTTGAAGACGCTCATCAACGTTTTGAAGAATCCCTAGAACTGCGCCGCCATTTGGGCGATAAGTTGGGTTTGGCGCGCAGTTTGACGAATATGGGCATCGTCCAAGAGAAGCGCGGGGATTACGAGAGCGCCCGCGAGTATTTAGAACAAAGCCTCGCGATTCAATGGCGCATCGGCGATAAAGCGGGCATCGCTAGTAATCTCAATAAGTTGGGGGTTATCGCCAATATATACGGCGATTATGAAACCGCCCTCGCCTATTTTGAACAGTGTGTGGCCATTTTCCGCAAATTGGGCAATCGCCGTTCTGAAGGGGTAGTGCTCATGAATATTGGCAATATCGCCCTCTATCGCGGGGATTATCAAGGGGCGCGGACCTACTATGAACAAAGCTTGCTCATCCTCCAAGCGATTCGCGATGTTTGGGGTAAAGCGTATACGCTGAACAATTTGGGGCGGGCGGCTTTTTTGGCGGGCGATTATCCCTTGGCGTTAGATTATCACGAACAAAGCCTCGCGATGAAGCGCGACATCGGCGACCAATTGGGGATTGCCTATAGCTTATCTGACGCGGCTTATGCGCTCGTTGAATTAGGGGATGAAGTGAAGGCGCGGCAGTATTTGGCGGACGCTTTGGCTATCGCTATGGGTTCGGGTGCTGTCCAAGTCGTCTTAGATGCGC
Source organism: Anaerolineaceae bacterium (assembly GCA_037441665.1). GTDB lineage: Bacteria > Chloroflexota > Anaerolineae > Aggregatilineales > Phototrophicaceae > JBBIRQ01. Next base: position 50,638 of record JBBIRQ010000004.1, read on the forward strand.
TGGTCGCATGGGCGCGGATTTACCTCAACAAGCATCAATACACCGATTGCGCCGAGATTTTGGGTTTTGCCAGCGCCCACCCGCTATTACACGCCCACACACGCGCCACACACTTACGACAGGCGCGCGAGCGCTTATCGGCTTTTGTGCCGCTCCAATGGTTGGAGGCGGCTTTTCAGTTGGGGGCGCGGCGCACGCTTGAACAAATACTCATCAGCTTAACCTAAGCGCTCATTTTTCATCGCGCATGTGGGGATATAGGAGGACATCGCGGATGGAGCGCTGGTCTGTTAGTAGCATGACGAAACGGTCTATACCCATGCCAAATCCGCCGTTAGGGGGCATGCCATAACGCATCGCGCGCAGATAATCTTCGTCAATGGGCGTGGCTTCGTCGGCGTCTGAGCGGTAAAGAGCGGCCATCTCTAGGAAGCGTTGTTCTTGGTCGCGGGGGTCGTTGAGTTCGGTGAAGGCATTGCCCATCTCCATCCCGGCGATAAAAAATTCAAAACGCTCTACGTGTAAATTGTCGTTTTCGGTGCGTTTAGCAAAGGGCGACATATCGCGCGGATAATCGAGAATGAAAGTGGGTTGTATAAGCTTAGGTTCGATATGATGCCCTAGCAAGTGTTCTACAATCATCCGCCCCCACGTTTCGCCCGGCGGGATTTGGACGCCGAAGCGTTCTTGAAGCGTGACGGCCAAAGATTCGGCGTCGGGGTAATCCATATAATCGAAGCCTAGATATTCTTGGACGGCTTGGCGGATAGTTTTACGCGGCCACGGCGGCGTTAAATCAATCGTCTCTCCTTGATAGGTGATGATGCTAGAGCCGATGACCTGTTGCGCGGTATAAGCGACCATGCGCTCGGTCAATTCCATGACATCCCGATAATCAACATAGGCCTTGTAAAATTCGAGCATGGTAAATTCGGGATTATGTTTGCGGCTGACGCCTTCGTTACGGAAGTCGCGCCCGATTTCGTACACAGCATCATAACCGCCGACGAGTAGCCGTTTGAGATATAGCTCGAAACTGATGCGTAAAAAGAGATTTTGCCCTAGCTCATTATGATAAGTGGTGAAGGGTCGCGCGGCCGCGCCCCCGTAAACCGGCTGTAAGATGGGGGTTTCTACTTCTAAAAAACCTTCCGAGTCCAAAAAATCGCGCAGGGCGCGTAACGTTTTGGAGCGTTTTTTGAACACCTCGCGCACATCGAGGTTCACCGCGAGGTCGGCATAACGTTGGCGGTAGCGTTGCTCAACATCGTTGAATTCCCCATATTCAACGATAGTGCCGTCTTCTAAGGCCTTTTGTTTGATGACGGGCAAGGGGCTAAGGGATTTGGCCAATAGGGTGAATTCTTCCACGCGCACGCTGACTTCGCCCGCTTTCGTCCGCATCATGACGCCGCTAGCCTGTACGAAATCGTCCATATCAATATTTTTGTCTTTGATGTGCCGATAAATCGCCTCGCCGACGTCATCAATGCGGATGAACAATTGCAGGCGGCCGCTCTCGTCTTCGATATGCATAAAGGATACTTTCCCTTTGATGTTGACGCGGCGTATACGTCCGCAGACGGTCACGGTCAGAGGTGCGCTTTCATCGGGGTTGTGGGATTCGCGCTGGATATATTCAGCGATGGCTTGGGCGTTGGTATGGGTGCGCCGCGCGCGTCGGGGATATAGGGGTATGCCATCCGCTTCTAGCTGGGCGGCTTTGTCGAGGCGCTCTTGTTCTAATTTGTTGGGTTGCCACGTCACAGTTCATCATCCTAGCAATGGTTATTGGCATACAAGACAATGAGGAGGGGTGTTTAGTCCCTCCCCACATGGAAAGCCAAGCGAATTGAGGTTGTCTAGTCAATACGTTTTACTTTATAGACTAAATGGCCATCGGGCGTTTTAACGACGACCTTATCGCCAACGCGCGCGCCCATCAAGGCGCGGCCCACCGGGCTTTCGATAGAGACTTTGCCTTGGCTGGGGTTGGCTTCGGCCGAGCCGACTAATTGGAAGAATTCTTCCTCGCCATATCCTTCTTCGATGACAAGTACACGAGAACCGATTTGGACGACATCGTTAGGGAGGTCTTCGTCTTCGATGATGCGCGCGTTATTGATGATGTGGGTTAGGCGTGCGATTTCGGCTTCCACAAAGGCTTGTTCTTTTTTGACATCGTCGTATTCGGCGCTTTCGCCGAGTTCTCCACCCTCTGTCATGATTTGGTGTAGGCGTTCAGCCACTTCTGGGCGACGAATGGTTTTCAAGAAGTGGAGCTTTTTCTCCAACCCTTCTAGTCCTTCGCGTGTGAGATACTGAGGTTGGTTAACCATAACACAAACTCCTTGTTAGCATCTGCGCCTATCGTAGCCATCAGACGGTGTTTTGGACATAAGTCTTACATCGTGCAAAAGCGGATGTGGTAGAGATGGGCGCTAGAATTATAAAGACACAGCTGGTGCTGTGTCAGGTAGGTTAAAATATGCCAACATGTCTTTGGTTAAATTTGACGGTACTCTATCATGAAATAAGCGTTATGTAAAGTTAAAACTGGTTAAAAATTTTAGCTCATCCCTTGTATGCGGATAGTCCAAGTAGTGCCGCTGTTGGGCGCGGTTTGCAGATGATAGTCTGCGCCCAGCAGGTTTAAGATGCCGTAAGCAACGGGTATCCCCAACCCGCTCCCTTTGTATTCGCGTACGACATCATTATCTGAGCGGAAATAAAGGGCGCCTAGTTGCGCTTGTTCTTCGGGGGTCATGCCGATGCCGTTATCGGCGATGGTGATAACTAGCGTATTATCTTCGGCCGTGGCGGTCATGGTGACGACGCCGCCATCTGCGGGGGAGTAACGCAGGCCATTTTCAATCAATTTACACAAAGCGACCTTCAATAAGTCGCCGTCGGTATTGAGCAAGGGCAATCCTTGAGGAATATCTATGTTGAGCTGGCGTCCTAATTCTTCTGCGAGGGGTTTCATGGCTTTTTCTACAGCCAGCGCTACATTTTTGAACAATTCCATCTTCAGCGTCGGCTTAAGGGTTTGATGACGAATTTTGTTGACGAAACTCATATCGGTCAACAGGGATTCCATCCGTCGCGCGTTGCTACGGATGACCTCTAGGAATTGCTTTTGCATATCGTTAATTTGCCCCATGGCGGGATTTCCGAGCATATCGGAATAGCCGCGAATACTGGTCATGGGCGTGCGTAGCTCATGAATGGCGTGGCCGACGAAGTAGGCTTCTTCTTGGTGGTCTGCGTTTGCGGATGCCGCGGATGTGCTGGCCGCTTGGGACTCGGCTTCGGCTTTGACCAGTAATTCGCTAATCTCTTCGATTTGCCCCGGCAGTCGGATAGGGATAATAGAGCCTTTGCGCGCCGCTTCTAGCAAATCATTCAATTTTTGGCGGGCCATAGATAAAGCATCATTGGCCATCAGCTTATACTCCCTTTATTCATCCGATTCACCATTATCACCCATTGTACCACTATTGCGCGGATTGGGCTTTGGCTAACCACGGCGTATCTTGCAACCAATCGGCCAAAGCTTGGGCGATGATGACATGGCCGGACGGCGTGTAATGGCCGTCTCGTTCGTAAATCAGCGCTGATTCGGGTTGAGCGGCCAAAAATTCGGCGATGCGCGCTCGCCAAGCTTCTATCGGCGGATGCGGAATGCCCCGTTCGGCTAGGGTAGCGTAGAATTGTTCATTTTGGTAACGGTATAGACGACCGCCCCCTACAGGCATGCTCTGGTAATCTTCAATGAAAATGGGGAGCGCGAAGCCCCCAAATTGCGCCCCGCAATTTTCTGCTGTATCAGCAATGGCGGCGATGAGCGCGCGCGTCAGCGGCCAGTAACGTTCGTCCCATGCTTCGGGCCCCTGTTGAATGACTTGCAAGGGCGCGTTGTACATGGGCAGATTGAAGACGCTGGTATTGGCCGCTGTGTAATCGGCAGATAGGTTAGTCGTTATCCCCCATAGGAGCAGGGCCAAACGCGATTGCGCCAATATAGGATTGAGCAAGCGCACCCCTGATGTTTGCGGTGGTTGGTAGGGTTTATCATAGGGGAATTGGCGTAGGGTTAATGCCCCATCTGCTTCTAGCTGATAATAAGGCTTCGGCAGTTGCGGGTTGAGATTGCCTTCAGGGTCGTTAGGGGCGAATTGTAATAGCACCAAATCGGGTTGATAACGGCAACCTTCATGCGTTAGGTATAGCAATTGTTGGTCCGTGGACCAACCGCGTTGCGCCGCCGGGATGACTTCTACCCGATACCCGCGCGCGTTGAGGGCGGCTTCTAACAGCGTCGTATACATCTCCTCGATGGCGACCTCTGCGGCATAAGTGAAGGAATCGCCGACGATGAGGATACGGTACACCTCGGCGGGCTTTTCGTAAGAGATGGGGCGGGCGTGCAAACCGCTAGCGTTCGTTTGCACCTCGTTAAAGAACCCCTTTGGCTGGATGTGATAATAAAGGGCGTTCGATGGCGCCGCCCAACCGGTCATCGGACGCCAAGCGGTCATCTCTCCGGATTGGATGAATATATCAAATTCTCGAATGCCATAGGGGAAAAGCACCCGCGCCACCCATTCCATCATCAGTAAGCTAAACCCTAGCGAGCCATAACATAACACCACGCGCCCTAGCCAACGGCCCTGTTTTGCGGCGCTCATCGCCAGCGCCGCCGGCCCCAGTATAAGACCGAGGAGCACGCTAGCCAGCGGCACATCTGGCAAATCCCAAATGGCGAAGAACAAGACAAAAGCCGTATGGATGATGACGAGGAGATAAGCCCCCATCATCAACCATAGGCCTTGTTGCAAAAATTGCGGGGGCTTCCACACGAGGGACCACGCGAAGGCGACGAGCAGGATATAAAAGAGCAAAATAGCGGCATAAGTGAGCGAATAACGACCCAAAATGGCTTGCGATGCCCCGCTAGTGCGCGCCAACAAGTGCGGGATGGCCGCTGTCAGGAGGAGCGCATACACAAGCGGGATGAGGAATTTTATAACTTTTAGCACAACACAGCCTCGCAATTGGAAATGTTCTCAGTAAATCCCATATATTGTAATATCTTATGGTCACTTACAGAGACTTGTAATAAGAATTTTTGTATTTCAAGCTACTTAATATTATAATCCCGCCCACGGGGAGACATCATAGGATTACGCTAGCTATGCCATATCATACACGCTACAATTTAAAATTAGGGACCCTGTATTTTCAATTTGTCGGTCAGATAAGCATTGACGATTTGCGCGCCGTTAATCTCATCGCCCTCAACGTCCTCGACCGTTTAGAAGCTGCTCAATTATACATTGTGGTGGATGTACAGGCGATGACGGATGCGCCGAATGATATTCGGCTCATCAGCCAGATTACTACCTCTTTACGGCATCCGCGCGTGGGCTTTTTGATTGTGATTCGCAATCAGCAACTATTATCGGTTATTACGGGGTCTATTTTGGCGCGAGTATTCGGGATAAAATATCGCGCCTTCGATAACTTAGAACAATTATTCGCTTTTCTACCCGATTTTAAGCAATTATGGGATGCCCCCCCTCATGTGGACTAGGGGATGAAGCGCGGCAAATAGAAGCATAGATAATGGAGTGCTTCTCCGTTCGCACCTATGGTCACTTCGTCCGCTTGTGGGGTGGCGAGGATGACATCGTACTGTCCTAAAGAGGCTTGTTCGCCTTTCCAGCTCGCTTTGCCCGCGCCATCGGTGACATATAAAAACAAATCTTCGCCATCTCGCGGCAATTGAAGGTGTGTTTGGCCGCCTGCGGGCACGCTCGTAGCCGTCAAGCGAGCGTTAACGTGCGCTTCTACGGGCGAATCTTCGGTGATGAGGTGGTATGTCGTGGCGTCGCCAATAAGTCGCGTCGGCAATTGTCCGCGGTTCAACTGTTGGTAATGCGGGGGCAGATGGGCATGACGCGGTTCATAAGCGAACCAGATTTGGATGACGCGCGCGGTTACATCCCCATGATTTAATTCTTGATGCTCTATCCAATCGCCAGAAAACATGCGTTGTAGCTCGCCCGCGCCGATGACTCCACGTCCGCCAGTGGTGTCTTCGTGCGTTAGTTCGCCTTCGAGCACCCATGTATAAATTTCCAACCCACGATGAGGATGCCATGTGAAACCGCTATGCGGCGCGATACTGGTCATGTGCGCGGTGAGCATCCCGCTCAGTCGCCGCAAAGGCGACCAGCCGCCCACAGCAAAATGAGAGCGCAACCAATCGTGCGGGGGCGGTGGTTCGACGATGGGAAAGCGGTCGGCCGCGAAGTGCTGGAACGCTCTCTTTTGGATGAAACCCATCTCTGCTACGCTTTGAAAAACAGGTGAAAAAGTCGCCATAACTTCATTGCTCCAACATATCGGCTTCACTGTACGTTACTTTATCGCGATTTTCGACATTGGCTAGACGAATGCGGTTGCCCGATGGGTCGGCTATGGTATAGCTATGGTCTGCCGCTTCAATGGGATAATTTTCAGCGCGCAACCGCCCGATAATCGCTTGCAGGCGCTCCAAATCATGCCAGTATAAGGTATACCGCGCCAAACCGAGGGCGTCTTTTGGGGCAGGGGGTGCGCCGACGCCCGCCCAACTGTTCACAGCGATGTGGTGATGGTAATCATCCACAGACAAGAAGGACGCGCCGGGATAGCGTTGCATCAAATCGAACCCCAGCAAGCGCCGATAAAAATCTTCGGCGGCGAGCGTGTCCCCAACATGCAAATGGATATGGCCCATGACCGTGCCTTGGGGCAAGCCGTCCCAAGGTGAAGCTGGGGCTTGGGCTAACAAATCGTAAATATCAAGCGCTTCTGTGACCATCCCTAAAGCGCCGTCATGGAGCGGCCATTCAGCGCGCGGGCGGTCTCGGTAGATCTCGATGCCGTTACCCTCTGGGTCGGATAGATAGATGGCCTCGCTCACGCCGTGGTCGGATAAGCCTTGGAGCGGGATACGGTTGGTCGCAAAATGGGCTAGCACGGCCGCCAAAGCGACGCGGGAGGGGACGAGGATAGCGAAGTGATATAACCCGCTGGTGCGCCGATAACGGCGCGCGGACGGGTTTTGCCGTAGGATGAGTAGCGGCGCAGTTGCGTTTTTTATGCCCAATTCAGCGATAGCACCGTCGCGTTTGTGCGTTTGCAAGCCGATGACGGATTCGTAAAAGGCGATTTGAGCATCTAAATTGGCGACAACCAGTTCTACAGGACCCAACTCTAGGGTTATAGGCATGATTTACGCTTTCATATTATTTTAGTTGTTATCATTTATCCTATCATGAAAAGAAGCCCCTTGTCTGCGGGCGGCAAAAAGGGGCTTAGGCAGATGGGCGGGCCCGTTATGCGGGTTGTGCTTCGCTCACGGGGACGGCTTCTATCGCGAGGTCAATTTTCACCTCTTTGCCCACGAGCCAGCCGCCAGTCTCTAGGGCCATGTTCCACGTCAGGCCGAAGTCTTCGCGGTTAATTTTGGTGCTCGCCTCGAAGCCGATAACTGTCACCCCGTAGGGCGATTTGCCCTCGCCCAGTTTGACCACATCCAAGACGACTTCCCGCGTGATGTCGCGGATGGTCAATTGGCCGTAAACTTTGGCTTCTGTGCCGTCTGCGTTCGCTTCAACTTTAGTGCTCTTAAAAGTGATGGTGGGGTATTTTTCTGCCCACAAAAAATCTGGACTGAGTAGATGTTGGTCGCGCTGGTCAATGCCGGTACTGCTCATTTGCTTAACATCAATCACCGCTTCGACATATGATGCGTTGGGGTTATTGGGGTCGTACTCTAGTTTGCCGTTGACGTTATTGAAAGTGCCGCGTACCGTAGAAATCATCATGTGTCGGGCGGCGAAGCTAGCCGAACTGTGGTTGGGGTCAAAATTCCAAGTGGCCATACAATATGTCTCCTCTGCTCTTGATAAACCCTGTGTTAAGTGGACTATAGTCCGTTTGTCTATGTTGAGGATACACAATAAAGCTAGGATTTGTCTATAAGAGTAGTATTAGAAAACGGACGAAAGTCCGTTTATGGGTGAGGAATAGGGTATGTTGGGCGATTGGCAAGGCACTTCGTGGTACATTGGCGAAATTGGCGGCGGGCGTGTTTTTCAAACGGACGGCGCTATAGCGTTACAAGTGCCATCGGGCGATGGCGGCCGATACCACGATGCCCAAATGAGCGATTATGCCCCAAGCGCACCGCGGTTCACGCACCGACCACCGCTACGGCTAGAAGTTCAAGCGCAAGCGATGACGCCCGTTGCGCGATGGCGTGGCACCGCAGGGTTCGGTTTTTGGAATCATCCTTTTGTCCCCAATGAGCGGGGTTGGCGTTTGCCGGCGGCGGTATGGTTTTTCTTCTCTGCGTCGCCTAGCGATATGCCGCTGGCGCTGGGCGTGGGCGGCCATGGCTGGAAGTGCGCCACTTTTGACGCGCGCCGCTGGTCGTTCATCGGTTTGTTGCCCTTTGCGCCCTTGGGGTTTTTACTGATGCGCGTTCCCGCCATCTACCGCCGCCTATGGCCCGTGGGACAGCGAGCTATCGGCGTGAATGAATATATGTTAGACGCCGATTTATTGGCGCAATTGCACCGCTACGTTATAGAGTGGTATCCGCGCGAGGTGCGTTTTTCGGTGGATGGGCGTTTGATGTATCGCGCGCCTTCGGCCCCTCGTGGCCCGCTCGGTTTTATCGCTTGGGTGGATAACCAATACGCCATTGTGACGCCACAAGGGCGTTTTGGGGCCGGCTTTGTCCCCTTGCTCGACGAACAAATCTTACGCATCGCCTCTGTGCAAATCGCGCCGCTAGCTAGTTAAGCCCCATTTATTTAGGGCGCTTTTCCGCCCGGCCCAAAGCCACTTTGCCCGTTTGCCCGTTGACCAAGGCGAGGCGTATATCGCCATCTTCTTCTAAGAGCGTGCCTATCCACACGGGCAACAAGAGCAGACGGAAGGTCATTTGTCGCACCATCGTAGAGACGTTGATGATTTTTTCGCTCGTTTCGCCGTGGTCATAACGTTGGCGCATGGTGCGGCTGATGATGCCGCGCGCCTCTAGCGATGCTTTATCAAAGTCTATGGTATACAGCTCGGCGGAGTATTCCGATAGGAGCTTGGGGTCATAACCGATGAGGTCAGACCAATCATAATCATCTAGCTGAGCGGTCAGCGCGGGCGGCGGGGAATGGACCGCGCAGATAGCAAGATTGTTATACATCTCTGTATACGTTTGGGTGGTTTGGGATTGGCCCCAACTGATGATGCGCTTTCGGCCCGTTCCTTTGTTGATGGTCGTTTGATGCACATCTAAGACGCTATCGAAAGACCAGAAGGGCAAATAGATACCATGCAAGGCGGCCCGTTCGACGCGATTTTTATCGAATAGCCCTCTGAGGCGTTCTAAGCGCGCATTGAGTTGCTTTTGAATGGCATTTGCCGCTATTTTGCGGGTGATGCGAAACGGGATAACCGCATCAGGCTCGCGGAAAGAACTCAGTGCATCTTGGATTATCACCTGCGTTGAGCCGCAAAATAAGCAATGCGAGGAGAGTTTATCGCCGGGTAGGGTGCGTTCTGCGCCACATTGGTTGCAATGTAAGACGCGCTCTTGGATAACCCATGCTATCGGTTGGGCGCGTTTTTCTAGCAGTGCCATTATGAGCGACCCCACCGCGCCGCTTGGCGTGGGCTGGTCGGCGTCATAACCGCAAAAGGCGCATACAGTGCGGCCTGTCTCCGCGTGGGTGGTCAGTCGCCCACGGCATCGGGGGCACAGCGGCGTTTCTACAGTGGCGGCAACCCCTCCGTCAAGGATTTGTACATTGGGTTCATCGTAATTAGCGATACGCGCCGCCCCTTCTGGGCTTATTTTGCCGTCCAAAATCATCAGTTCGCGCAGGGCGTCTATGTGGTTGGGCTGGTGAGCGAGAATAGAGGTGAGGTGGTCGCGCTGGACGCTTTCGTCATTGTGCAGGCGCGCTATCCACAGATGGGCATCTATAAAATCGGCTTGGCTGTCTAGGGCGCGATAAAAAGCTTTGATGGCGTCGTCCCACTTCTCTTGACGGATATAATCTTGGCCGGTGTTGTAAGCGGCGCGGGCCCACAGGTCAATGGGGCCGATGTGGGTGAGCGCATAAGAGGGTTGGAAGTGTCGCTTAGGGGCTTTGATATGCGGCGGCGGTCGGTCGTTGGGGTTGGTTTCCGGCCGATTCACACGATAGCCGCATAATCGGCAACGGATATGTTGCGTCTCTAAGACGAGCGTGCCCTTGCTTTCGCACTGAGGGCATCGTTGTGGCAAGATAGATTGCATCAAACCCCCTCGGTAAACTGTCGTTATCATCCTCATTATAGAACAGTTTCGCACTCATCTGGCTCAATTTATTGGGGAATTCATGACGAAGCTTTGATTATTGTGTATAGTTAAGGCGCTACTGAAGCTGAGACGTTGAAAAGGTCGGCGATGATAGAAATAGATGTGACTATCAATGGCGAGGAGCAAACATGGCGTGTGTTCCCACACGAGCGTTTATTGCGCGTCTTGCGACAGCGGGGTTATTTCAGCGTGAAGTTCGGTGACGAGCACGGAATTAGTGGCGTGGATCTCATTTTGTTGGATGGCAAGCCGGCCAACGCTCAAACGATGCTGGCCGCGCAGGCGCACGGGCATCATATCACCACTTTAGAGGGCATTGGGTCTTCTCGACAATTGAGCGTGCTCCAACAATGTTTCATAGAGACGGGCGCGATACAGTCAGGATATAACACGCCTGCCCAGATTTTGGCGGCCCACGCCCTATTGCAACAAAACCCTCATCCGACTGAGGAAGATGTGCGCGCGGCAATTGCGGGGGTCTTGGACCGCGAGACCGGTTATGTCAAGCCGGTGCAGGCTATTTTGCGGGCGGCGGCTTTGCTACGCGGCGAAGAGGTTCCCCCTTTTGAGCCTATCGAACGGGCTATACCTGCGCCGCCCGATTTGTTCGGCGCGATTTGGCCGCCAGAGCCAACGACGAATGGCGAAAGCGGCGTCAGCACCCAAATCAGGACGATACCGGCCATCGTCGTAGCCCCGCCAGAGGCTGGCCCGCGAAAGGTCGTCGGCCGTTCAGAGCCTAAAGTAGATGCGGTTAAGCTGGCCGCTGGCAAGCCCGTATACGCCGACGATTTCGAGATGCGCGATATGCTGTACGCCGCCATGCTGACCAGCCCGCATGCCCATGCGCGCATCAAACATATTGATACCAGCAAAGCTAAGGCACTCCCCGGCGTTCACGCTGTGTTGACTTATAAAGATGTGCCGCGGGTCTATTATGCTTCTGGCGGCCAAAGTTACCCGAACCCCTTGCCGTATGACCAAGTTTCGCTAGATAGCAAAGTACGGCATGTGGGCGATAGGGTGGCGGTCGTTGCCGCAGAAACCCCCGAACTCGCCCACGAGGCGCTGAAGTTAATTGAGGTTGAATACGAAGTTCTGCCCGCCGTCTTCGACCCCGAAGAAGCCATGCGCGATGGCGCGCCCGTCATCCACGATGAACCCGATGTAGACGGTATTTACGATGCCCAACATAATATCGTCCATCACATTGACGCGCAGGCGGGCGACCCCGATAAAGAATGGGGGCGGGCTGACTATGTGTTTGAAGGGGAATATCGGGTGCATCAGGTGCAACAAGTGAGCCTAGAACCCCATGTGGTCATCACCTATTGGGACGAAGACGATCGCCTCGTCATCCGCACGAGTACACAAGTGCCGTTCCACGTACGCCGTATGATTGCCCCGCTCATTGGTTTGCCTATTAAGCGCATCCGCGTGATTAAACCGCGCATCGGCGGCGGTTTTGGCGGCAAGCAAGAAATGCTCATCGAAGATTTATGCGCCCATTTGACTATTGCCACAGGTCGCCCGGTGCGCTTTGAATACACCCGCGCCCAAGAATTCACGAGCGCGCGTAGCCGCCACCCACAAATTTTGCGCTTCAAAACGGGCGTGACCAAAGACGGCGAAATCACCGCGTCGGAGCTTTATATCATCGGCAACACGGGGGCCTATGGCACGCATGGGCTGACGGTGCAGATGGTCGCCGGTTTCCGCGCGTTGACTACTTATAACGCCCCCTATAGCCGTTTTGTGTGCGACGTGGTCTATACCAATATCCCCACGCCGGGAGCGTATCGCGGGTATGGCGCGCCGCAAGGGCTTTTCGCGCTGGAAAATCATATCGAAGACATCGCCGAAAAGTTGGGTATGGATGTGCTGGCGTTCAAGCGCAAAAACTGGATTAAGGTTGGGGATAGCATGATTATGGCCGTGGCGCTGGGCGAAGGGCGCGAGGGCCACCCGCAAGTGGTCACCACAAGCGCATTAGCGGAGTGCGTAGACATCGGCGCGCGCGTTACCCAATGGTACGAAAAACGGGGCAAAAAGCGGCATATCCCGGACAAGCCACATCTCAAGCGCGGCATCGGTATGGCGGTGTGCATGCACGGGTCCGGCATCGCGGGCCTAGATATGGGCGCAGCCAGCATCAAAATGAACGACGACGGCTCTTTTAATTTGCTGGTTGGCGCTACCGATTTAGGCACGGGAGCGGATACCGTGTTAGCCCAAATCGCCGCCGAGACCTTGGATGTGCCCCTTGAAGACATCATCGTTTATGCCGCGGATACCGACATGACGCCTTTTGATACGGGGGCTTATGCGTCGTCCACTACTTATGTCAGCGGCGGGGCGGTGCTGAAAGCGGCCGAAAAAGTGAAGCAACAAATTTTAGAGCATGTCGCTTCTCATATGTTGAACGTGCCCATCAGCGCGCTAGAGTTGGACACGCGCCGCGTCGTGGCCCGCGATGGTCGCAGTGTGACATTGGAACAAGTCGCCCTGCATAGCCTGCATCAAGCCGACCAAAAACAGATTATGGCGAGCGCTAGCCATATGAGCATGGAAAGCCCGCCGCCTTTTGCCGCGCAATTTGCTGAAGTGATTGTGGATACAGAGACCGGCCAAGTGACTGTCGAGCGTTTGTTGATGGCGGTAGATTGCGGTATCGCGCTCAACCCCATCACCGCTTCCGGCCAAGTTGAGGGTGGTATGGTACAAGCTTTAGGTTATGCCCATTGCGAGGAGATGGCCTACGACGCTTTGGGCGTACCGCAGGCGACCGATTTACGCCAATATCACATCTACCGCGCCGACGAGATGCCCCAATTGGATGTGATTTTCGTAGAAACGTACGAGCCAAGCGGCCCTTACGGCGCTAAGGCGGTGGCAGAAATCCCTAAAGATGGCGTCGCGCCCGCTTTGGCATCCGCCATCTACGATGCGACAGGGGTTCGCATAAATGCGCTCCCCTTCACCCCAGAGCGGGTATGGCGAGCGCTACAAGCGGCGCAAGAAAACCACTAAGCGCTGTGGCGGATATTCAAAATATCGCCATCGCGCACGATATATTCTTTGCCCTCTAGGCGGATTTTGCCGCTCGCCTTCAGGGCTTGCTCGCTACCCGCCGCGATAAGGTCGTCGTAGGTCATCACTTCTGCGCGGATGAACCCCTTTTCAAGGTCGGTATGGATGACGCCCGCCGCTTCTGGCGCGGTCGCCCCAATCCGCACGCGCCATGCGCGTACCTCGTCTGGGCCGACGGTGAAGAAAGATTGCACATGGAGCAAACTATAAGATAAGCGAATGACCTTATCAGCGCTCAACTCCGTGATGCCGTACTCTTGCATGAACATAGCGGCATCGTCTTCATCGAGCTGTGACAATTCTGCTTCTAAAGCGCCTTGCAAGCCGACGACAGCGGCATTTTTATGCTCGTAACGGATAGTTTTTTCCACATCAATGACCGTATCGCCCATATTGGCTACAATCAACACGGGTTTCAGCGTCAAGAAACCGTATCCGCGCAGGGCTTTTTCTTGTTCGGGGGTTAAATCGAGGTCGCGTAAGGGTTTTTCGGCGTCTAATTGCGCTTTGAGCATTTGGATGAGCGGCAATTGGTCGTGCAAAGCTTTATCCGCCCGTTTGCCTTTGATGCGTAATTCGTTTTCGAGGCGTTCTAGACGATTTTCTACAATGACCAAGTCGGTCAATAGGAGTTCGCTATCCAGCGCTTCAATATCGCGTTGGGGGTCTACGCTACCGTGTGGATGCGGCACAACATCGCTTTGAAAAGCGCGCGTCACATGTAAAAAGCCGTCCACTTGGGCGAGTTCATTGCGTAATTGTCCGCTCAGGCCGCCTTCGCCGATGCCTTTATCTAGGCCGCCGATGTCGGCATAGGTGACCGTGGCATAGATGGTTTTCTTGGGGTTGTACATCGCGCTCAGCTTATCTATGCGCGGGTCGGGCACGTTGACCACGGCCGTATTGACGTGGAATTGCCCGCTAGAGACGGCGCTTGTCTCGTAATTGCCCCCCGTAAGCGCGTTGAAGATGGTGGTTTTGCCGCTGTTGGGTAAACCAATGATGCCTAATTTCATGTTGTGTTCCCGCTAGTAGGATTTAATCGTGGCAAGTATATCGGTAGATACGCTCACTGAAAAGCCCGCATTCGCCGATAGATATTGTGCTAGCGTTCATCATTTATTCACATTTCATCGTTACGCTTGTAGTTATCTGCGATGATTGCGAGGTTATAGGTTATGAAATCAGGGATACGCGCGGTGTTGGTTGTGTTGTTGGCGCTATTACTCATCAGCGGGGCGGTGTTGTCCCAAGAAGGAGGTGAAGGGGTGGATAGTCGTTATGTGGGGAGTATACCCGCGCCGGAATTCCCTAGTGGTTTGGATTGGCTGAATGTGCCCCAACCGCTCACCATAGATGGTTTGCGCGGCAAAATAATCATCCTCGATTTTTGGACTTATGGATGCATCAACTGCATTCATATGATACCGATTTTGGAGCGCTTGGAAGAAAAATACGCCCAAGAAATCGTGGTCATTGGGGTGCATTCGGCGAAATTCGAGAACGAGGGGCAGACCGAGAATTTGCGACAAATTGTCCAGCGCTACGATTTGCGCCATCCGGTCATCAATGATAACCAGTTCATTGTCTGGCGCCGTTATGGCGCGAATGCATGGCCTAGCTTTGTGGTCATAGACCCACGGGGCAATGTGGTAGCGGTGCAGGCGGGCGAAATCCCTTTCGAGGCTTTCGACCAATATATTGGCGCGATGGTGCAATATTACGACCAACTAGGACAAGGGGATATTGACCGAACGCCCCTTGAAGTGGCCCTAGAAGGCGCGGGCAACCCCGGCACACCCCTACTGTTCCCCGGCAAAGTGACGACCGACCCCATCGGACGGCGCTTGTTCATCGCTGATAGCAATCATCACCGTATCGTTGTGGCGGATTTGCAGACATACGAGGTGCTCGATGTTATCGGCAGTGGACGGCGCGGCTTCGCAGATGGCGGCTATGATGTGGCGCAATTCAACAAGCCGCAAGGTATGGCTGTGAGCGGCGATACGCTCTATGTGGCAGATACCAATAACCACGCCATCCGTAAGGTAGATTTGGCCACCAAACAAGTGACCACCATTGCCGGCACGGGGCAACAGGGGCGTAGCGGCGTGGCGCCCGGCTCTATTTTCCCCAATCCGCGCGCGGTAGACCTCAGAAGCCCGTGGGATGTTGCGCTCGGTGATGGGGATAACTTGCATATCGCCATGGCGGGGACACATCAATTATGGGCGCTGAATTTGCGCGATGATACGTTGTATCCCACGGTGGGGAATGGCCGCGAGTCGCTCATCAATCGCCGATTGGCCGATAGCGAACTGGCCCAGCCGAGCGGTTTATATTATCAAGATGGCTTGCTCTATTTCGCCGATAGCGAATCGTCTAGCATCCGTGTAGCAGATTTCAATAACGATGCGGTGCGAACGTTAGCCGGTCCTGAAATTGGCGTGGGAGATGCCACAGAGCGCAATATCCTTTTCTTATTTGATGATATAGACGGCCCCCTAGGGGTGTCGCGTTTACAACATCCGCTAGATGTGGTCGGCACATCGGATGGCAAGCTCTACGTAGCCGACACCTACAATAGCAAAATCAAAGCCATTGATACGACCACAAACACTATCTCTACCGTGTTTGGTCAAGGGGGCGACGGCGGGTATCGGGATGGCACGGCGGATGTGGCGGCCTTTGATGAACCCGGCGGACTCGATTACGCCGATGGCAAGCTCTATGTGGCGGATACCAATAACCACGTCATCCGCGTGATAGATTTGGCCACAAATACCGTGAGCACAGTACAATTCCCCAATGTGGAGCGTTTGCTTTTGGCCAGCAATACGGTTCATGTCGTCGGCGGCAATAGCGCCCAAGATGAAGTGATTGACCTCGGCGAGCTGTCGCTCATCAGTGGGGATAGCGCGCTGGTTTTGGTGGTGGAATTGCCGCAAGGCTACAAAATCAACACCCTCATAGAATCCAAGCTGGCGCTCGGCGACGATTCGATAGTTCAGCTTGCAGATGGTCAAAGCGAGGCGGTTATCCGCGTGGCTAACGAGACTATACCAGTGCGGTTATCCGATGCGAGCGGCGGGCCCCTGCGCGCGGAGTTGACGCTGTTTTATTGCCTAGAAGGCGATGAAGGCTTGTGCTTCATTGACGAAGTGACCTACATCGCGCAAATCACGGTGACGGCAGGGGGCGCAGAGACGATTCAGTTACGGAGGACAATTGTCCCGCCCGCGCTCGATTGATGTTTTTGGAGGGCGGCCGTAGGTTTTGGCGCGCCCTCCGCTTTAGGGCCATCAATGGGGCGTGATGACCTCGCTCCAGACGATGGTTTCCGGATTGGTGAGTTGCATATTAAAGGCTTCGGCGACGCCGGCGCAGGTCAATTTGCCTTTATAGGTGTTCAAGCCGAGCAGAAGCCCCCTATCGCTCCGAAGGGCTTCGTGTAGCCCCATGCTAGCGATTTTGACCGCATAGCGGAGAGTGGCATTGCTGAGCGCGAGGCTAGAGGTCCGCGGGACAGCGCCGGGCATGTTGGCTACCCCATAGTGCAGGACGCCATCTACAACATAAGTTGGGTTGCTATGGGTGGTTGGGTGGGTGGTTTCTACGCATCCCCCTTGGTCTACCGCAACATCTACAATCACGCTGGCTTCGGGCATTGTGGAGAGCATATCACGGGTGATGAGCATAGGGGCGCGGGCGCCGGTGATGAGCACCGAGCCTATGACCGCGTCGGCGGATTTGATGGCTTCGGCGATATTATACGCGCTAGAATAGAGGGTGTGGATGCGCCCATGCAGGACATCATCGAGGTAACGCAAGCGCTCAATGTTGATGTCGAGGATGGTCACGCGCGCGCCCATCCCCAAAGCGATTTTTGCGGCGTTCGTCCCGACAGTGCCACCCCCTAGAATGACGATATGCGCGGGGTTGACGCCGGGCACACCGCCCATCAGGACGCCCCGCCCTCCGGCGTGCTTTTCCAGATAATGGGCGACGATTTGGGCGGCCATGCGCCCGGCAACTTCGCTCATCGGTTCGAGCAGGGGCAGGCGACCTTCGGCATCTTCGACCGTTTCGTAAGCAATACCGGTCACGCCGCTTTCTAGCATTTTGCGGGTCAGTTCCTCGGTAGCGGCCAAATGTAGATAAGTGAATAAAATAAGGTCTTCTCGTAAAAGGCGGTATTCTTGGGGTTGGGGTTCTTTTACTTTGATGACCATCTGTGAGCGTGACCAGACTTCTTCCGCGGTGGCGAGGATAGTTGCGCCCGCGGCGCTATATTCAGCGTCAGTGAAACCGCTTCCCCGCCCGGCGTTGGTCTCGACGTAAACGGTGTGCCCTCGCTTGACCAACTCACGGACGCCATTAGGTGGCTGGGCCACGCGATGTTCATCTACTTTGATTTCTTTAGGGATGCCGATAATCATAATTTTTCCTTTAGATACTTTACAAAATGCCTATCTTATTGTACATCATGTGGGAAAAATGAGCGTCAATTTTAGACATATTGTACGAGATTAGACGTTTAAGCGCGGGTATGGCATCAATAAAAATAGGCTATGCCGACCGCTGAAGACACCGCGTCTTTATGGTATACTGCCTGTGGGAACAGATGGAATAGGTCTAAAACGATATGAACCCTAATCCCCCTCCTGATGCCATTGAGCCTATCGCTCCTGAAGCGGCGCGCCAACTTTTGGAAGCGGCCATCCGCGAGCGGTTGGGCGAGAACTGGGATGAAGGCGAAGAAGGTTGGACGCTTCTTGATAGCCATGATTACATGGCGCGCTTGAATCGTGGGCGGGTCAACTTGGACTTTTACGTAGATTTGCTGGGGAATGTCCACGTGGAAGAAAAACGCCTTTCGCCCGTTCAAGAAAGCGGTCGTATTGTCGCCGCTTTGCTCATCTTGGTTTCTATTGTGCTGGCCATCGTTCTCGCGCAGTTGGCACGCGCGATTGCTCCATGACAAATCGTTCATCCCGTTTTGCGCTGGTTATGCTGTTGGCGGCCATGGTGGCTATGGCCGTGCCCTTGCTCACGTATCCGCTGGGGCGCGACCAAGGGATGTACGCTAACATCGGTTTAGGGATTGTTGAAGGGCGCTTGCCCTATCGGGATGTATGGGATATTAAACCGCCCGCCATTTATTATCTATACGCCCTCAATATCGCTCTGTTCGGTAGCGAGCCGAGCGCTGTGCATATGTTGGATTTGGTGGCCGTGCCCTTGGGCGCTGTGGCGCTCTATCTGTTGGCGGATGGCGGACGGCGTGGCTTGTTGACCGCGGGTTTGTTCGCCGCGCTCTACTTTACCGAGCATTTCGCTAGCATCACCCAAAGCGACTCTTTGGCGATTGTGCCCACCGTTTGGGCGGCTTTGTGCGCCTATCGCGCCATGGAAGCCGTTTCTGGAGCGGGGCGTAAGTGGGCTTTTGTCTGTGGGTTATTGTGTGGTGCTTTGTTAGGGTTCAAGCATTATTACGCTTTCATCGTTTTTGCTTTGGTCGTCACCTATTGTCAAAAGCGCGGGTGGAGCGGATTAAAGGAGCGCCAAACGTGGGCAGAAATCGCGGCGTTTTGTCTGGGGGGAGCGGCGATAGGCGGCGGGGGTCTGCTCTATTTCGCGTCTAACGGCATGTTGGCTGAAATGCTGGTCGTGATGAACAGCACCGCCCAATATAACGCCCAAGGCTACAGCGATTGGGGATGGTTGCCGCACTATTTCCGTTTTCGTTGGGAGCAGTGGCATATCTTGTGGCCGTTGGCGGCCTTATGGCCGTTTTTAGGGCGTGTTGGCCTTGCGCGGGATGCGCGCTGGCGTCTCGTCGGGTGGTGGTTGTGCGGGGCGATCGGCTTTTTGCTCATCCAAGGCAAAGGCTTTGATACCCACTGGTTGCCGATGTTAGCGCCCTTGTGTTTGCTCGGCGGTGATACGCTCGACCGTTTGCTAGGGTGGGCGCTCCGCCATCGCCCACAGCTGGACGCATGGGTCAGTTTTGGGGTGTTGGCTGTGATGGTGGTTTTCGTCGCCCAACTCACTTGGGGGCGCGCTTGGCCATACTTAAGCGGCCAGCAAGACCTACTGGCCTATTGGCATCATTTCCAAGCGAATGATGTAAAGCCGTGGGAATCGTTGGAGGTGGTGCGCTACCTGCAGAACTACATGCCATCGGGCGCGCCTTTGTATATCTGGGGTTTTCGACCGGAGGTTTATTATATGGGGGCATGGAAGCCCGCGACGCGCTTCATCGCGCATTTCCCGCTGGCCACGCCTTGGTACCCGCGCGAGTGGCAACAGGAGAATGTAGAGCGCTTGTGGGGCGTTTTGCCGCCATTTGTCCTCATTTTACAGTCCGATTACATGCCGTGGGTGACCAACAGCAACGATGATTCCCATACCCTGTTGCAAAGCTATACCGAACTCAATGATTGGCTGATGTTCAACTATGAACGCGATAAAACAATAGGCGATTTTATCCTATGGCGCAAGAAGTCTTAAATCGGGTGGTTATTCGCAAAGCGACCGCAGAAGATATACCCGCGATTAGCCGATTCATCGAACCTTTTGTGGCGGATGGTACGCTATTGCCCCGCACGTTTGATGAGCTAGAAGAATTGCTGGATTCTTTTTTCATCGCATTGCTCGATGAAGAAATTGTCGGGTGCGCGGCGCTGGAAATTTATAACCGTAAGCTGGCGGAAATTCGTAGCCTAGCTGTAGCCCCCAAAATGCAGGGTACAGGTGTAGGTAAACGCTTGGTCGCCCAATGCGTGGAACTTGCGCGGGAAAAGCAGATTTTTGAGGTGATGGCTATCTCTGCCCAAGAAGATTTTTTCATCGCTTGCGGGTTCGATTATACGTTGCCACGCCTGCGGAAAGCCTTTTTTTTGCAAACACGCGACGAACTATGACGCCGAAAACATGATTGCAACTTTGTGTGGATTTGTTAAACTGAATAGCGCGGCTATCCGCGAAAATATTTAAGAAGCTCTTTTAGGTTAAGGATGCACACCTATGGTAAAAATTCGCGTTATTGTCAGTTTGTTGGTTATCGTAGTTTTGTTAGCTCCCGTCGGCGCTACCTTAGCCCAAGAGGAGATGATGCAACCGCTCATCGGCGCTTGGGAAACGTGCCCCACGCCAGAAAACCTGCCCGAAACGGTGACCATCGGCGCTATCTTCGGCTTGTCCGAGGCGGTGGCGGTCTATGGCTCTGCACAGAAAAACGCCGTTGAGTTAGCCGTAGAGGAGATTAACGCTTCTGGTTATCTGGGCGAAGGCGTGACCCTAGAAGTTATTTTTGAGGATTCCGCCGGCAACCGCGACCAAGCAATTGCCGCGATGACCAAACTCGTTGAAGAAGATGGCGTGCCGGCTGTGTTGGGCCCCACATTGTCTTCAGAAGCTTTCGCCGCTGACCCTATCGCCCAAGAGTCGGGCGTGGTGGTTATGGGCGTCAGCAATACGGCTAATGGCATCCTCGATATGGGCGAATTCGTCTTCCGCAATAGCCTGCCAGAATCGGCCGTCATCCCCGGCACTATCGCCCAAGCCACAGAGTTATTAGGTTTGGAGCGGGTAGGCATCTTATACGGCAATGATGATGACTTCACCGTCAGCGGTTATGAAGTCTTCAAGAGCGCCTTGGAAGAAAATGGCGTGGAAATCATCGGCGAGGAGACCTTCGCTAAAGGGGATGTAGACTTCAACGCGCAATTGACAAATCTCATCGCGGGCGAACCGGATGCGTTGGTGGTTTCCGCTTTGGCCGCAGAAGCAACCCAAATCCTCATTCAGGCGCGTTCCTTAGGGTATACAGGGCCGGTCATCGGCGGCAACGGCTTCAATTCTCCGGCTGTCCTGCGCGATAGCGCAGAAGCCGCCGAGGGGCTGATTGTCGGTGGGGCGTGGAATTATGATAACCCCAACCCATCGGAAAGTAGCGTCGCCTTCGTAGAAGCGTATGAGGCGAAGTTCGAGCAACGCCCCGACCAATTCGCGGCCCAAGCCTATACTGGCGCGTGGTTGATGGCTACAGCTATCCGTTGCGCGGATTCGGTGGAATCAGAAGATATTCGGGTGGCGTTAGGCGCTATTGAGGACTTTGAAAGCCCCTTGGGCACCTTCGCCTTTGACCAAGAAACGCGCGAGCCATCGCACGACCCCATCGCTCAGATTGTGGTAGACGGCGTGTTTGTGCCGCTGTCGGTCGCTATGGAGAGCATGGGCGAATAGACGTTGATTATCAAAGGGGCGAGGTGTTATCATAAAGCTTCGCCCCGCTTATTATAAAAAGTTTATTTTATGAACCTCACGCAACAGATTGTTAATGCGATATGGTTAGGCGGTGTCTATAGTCTTTTCGCGCTGGGCTATGCCCTCATTTTTAGTGTCTTGGGCGTGTTGAACCTATCCCATAGCGCCGTTTTCATGTGGGGGGCTTTCATCGGCTTGGCGGCCGTGCTCCAGCTCAATTTACCGGTGTGGTTATCTATACCGGTGGCGATGGTGGGCGCGGGTATCATCAGCCTTGTGGTGGACTTTGTGGCTTTTGCCCCTCTACGACGGCGTAACGCCCCCCGCATTAGCCAGCTCATCAGCAGTATTGGCGCTTCGATTTTGCTGGTCAACTTCGCCCAAATCATTTTTGGCACCCAGCCCCGACGTTTCCCTATCGGCAGTGTCCCTACCGAAGCGATAAGCGGCTTGCCTTTTAGCATCACCCCTATTCAAATCATCATTTTGCTATTATCGGTGTTGTTGGTGGTAGTGTTGCAGTATCTCATACGGCGCACGCGGACAGGCCAAGCGCTGAGGGCAGTGGCGTTTAACCAACGAGTCGCTAGCTTATTGGGCATCAACCCGGATGCGGTCTTTCGGCTGACCTTTTTTTTGGCCGGGGCGCTGGCGGGCGCGGCCGGGGTGTTGTGGGGCTTGAATTATAATTCCATGACGCCTTTTATGGGCGATAGCGTGGGGTTAAAAGGGCTTACGGTCATCGTCCTTGGTGGGTTGGGCAATATCCAAGGGGCGATTATCGGCGGTTTTGTGGTAGCCGCTTTGGAAGTATTCAGCATCGCGGCCGGCGGGAGTAATTATCGAGATGCCATTGTTTTTACGCTGTTATTTCTCATCTTATTGGTGCGCCCTCAGGGTTTAGTGGGGCAAAAAGCCCAGACGCGGGCCTAGGCGGATACGAAGATGGACATCATCCCCAGCATTTTGAACCCCCTCATCGAGTTCATCCTCGGTCTGGTGCGCCCGATTGGCATTACAGAAATTGTTTTGCAGTTGATGATGGTCAATGCCATCTTGGGGCTTAGCGTTTACCTGACGCTGTATACGGGTATGTTTTCGCTGGCTAATGCGGGCTTTATGGCCATTGGCGCTTATACCGCCGTGGTGCTGACCCAAAATTATGACTGGCCCCTAGGGGTTGCCCTCATCGGCGGTATGTTGCTGGCTGGGGTTATCGCTATACCGATTGGTTACCCGGTGTTGCGCCTGCGCGATATTTATTTAGCCATCGCCACTATCGGGTTTGGGGAAGTCGTCCGCATTCTCATTCTGAATTTCGATACCTTAGCCAGTTCGCTCACGGGGGAAAGTGTGCGGCTGACGCGCGGGGCTTTGGGGATTACGGGCATCCCAAAGATAGCCCAAACGTGGCAATTGGTCTTGTTCCTCATCGTGGTTTCTTATCTCATCGTGCGGTTGCATCGTTCCCGCTTCGGCCGGGCGATGGCGGCCATCCGCCAAGATGAACAAGTGGCGGCGACGATGGGTATTGATGTCGTGTTGGTGAAGAATATCATCTTCATTTTGAGCGCGGTATTGGCCGCGGCGGCCGGCGCCCTAAAAGCGCATCTGACGCGCACCATCAGCCCCGGCGATTACAACTTCGACCAAGCGGTGAGTATCCTCGCCTTCGCTGTGTTGGGGGGGACATCTACCTTTATGGGGCCTATCGTGGGCGGGTGGGTGTTGACCGCGCTACCGGAGATTTTGCGCGACTTCAAAGAGTATCGCGGGGTGGTGAATGGCGCTATTTTGCTACTGGTCATCGTCTATCTGCCGGGCGGGCTGATAAATCCTGATGGCTGGGCGCGCGTGTGGCGGCGTTTCACTAAACCGCGTACGGTTATCGAGCCAGAACCGTCTTAAGGTTGATGCCATACACCGCCCTTTTTATCAGAGAACCCTAGGTGATGATGGTTACTTTTTCTCGCGGTGACTTGCAAGCTAGCGCGCTCGAAAGCGCCATAAAGCGAGGACGATAAAATTCAATGATGCTGGAATTGAAAGAGGTTTCGCGCCAATTTGGTGGTCTAAGCGCTCTATCGGGCGTCAGTTTGCGCGTGCCGCCACAACGCATTGTAGGGCTTATCGGCCCTAATGGCGCTGGCAAGACCACGCTCATCAACGTCATCAGCGGCCTAGACCATCCAACCTCAGGTCAAATCCATTTCGGCAGTCTCCCCCTCCACAATGCGCCGCCGCACCGCGTGACGCGGGCTGGCATCGCGCGCACGTACCAGAATATCCGCTTGTTTGGGCAGATGACCGCTTTACAAAATTTGTTGGTCGCCCAGCATATCATCGGGCGGGCGGGCGTACTGGAATCGGTGGTATTTGCGCCGCGTTTCCTGCGTGAAGAACGTCGCCTAAGGGAGCGCGGGATGGCGTTATTGGCGCGCTTCGGCCTCGCAGATAAAGCGCATTTGCTCGCCGGGACATTATCCTATGGCGACCAACGCCGCTTAGAGATGGCGCGGGCGCTGGCCGTTAACCCTAAACTAGTCTTGCTGGACGAGCCGACCGCGGGCATGAACCCAGCCGAAACCGCCGCTTTAGGAGAGCAAATTCTACGCCTACGAGAAGAAGGTATCGCTGTATTGGTCATCGAGCATGATATGGCGCTCATTCATCAGGTATGCGATGAGCTGTATGTGTTGAACTTTGGGCAAATTATCGCCTATGGCGACCCCGATAGCATTCGCCAGAACGAGCAAGTCATCGAGGCGTATTTGGGGAGGGATGATTATGGCGCTCCTTGAAGTGCATGATTTACACGCTAGTTATGGCGCGATTCAAGCATTGCGCGGCATTTCTTTTCAGTTGGATGCGGGCCAAGTCGTCGCGCTCATTGGCGCCAATGGGGCCGGCAAAAGTACCACGCTCAATACTATCAGTGGCTTATTGAAGCCGCGGCGCGGGCGCATCCGCTTCGATGATTGCGACATCACCGGTTGGCCGGCGCACCGCATCGCGCGGATGGGGTTGGCGCAAGTGCCAGAGGGACGCCAAGTCATCGCCAATATGAGCGTCATAGAAAATTTGTTGGTGGGGGCGCGCGTCGGCGAACCCGAAGCAGAATTAGAAGCGATTTTTCGGCGTTTTCCGCGGTTGTCGGAACGGCGGGAGCAGATGGCCGGGCTATTGAGCGGCGGCGAGCAACAAATGCTAGCGGTGGGTCGGGCGTTGATGATGAAGCCGCGCTTGCTGATGCTGGATGAGCCAAGTATGGGGCTGGCCCCCCTGCTGGTTAATGAAGTGTTTGCCATCATCGCCGATATTAAAGCCCAAGGCATCCCCATATTGCTAGTCGAACAGAACGCGCGTAAAGCCCTACAAATTGCCGATTATGCCTATGTGTTGGACCGCGGGCAAATCCGCCAACATGGGGGCGCGGCTAGCCTGCGCCAAGATAACCAAATCATCTCCGCCTATTTGGGTTAAACAGCCTCCGTATTTGTGCAATTTATATGACGATTTATCCCCAAAACCATTAAACGTTTAACCATTTGTGATGTTTTACACAAACTTAATATACAAAGTCAATAGGTTGTAGTATGCTATTATGCAGTGATAACCCATGATTTTTGTCAGATTGGTAGTTTCTGGCATCTGTTTTATGATAAATTGTGAGAGAATGACAAAAATGGAGGGCGAAGATGGTAGCGCATGACCGGGACAATTTGCACAAATGGTATACCGAACGCCGAAGACATTACTGTCCACATTCCGAAACCTACACCGGTTGCGATAGCCTCATCACAGCCTTGCGCGAAGGTTGGGAACTGAGCAGTCGCATGGTCATTCAAGAGACATTTTGGCGTAGCGGGCGGGGAGTAACTGTTTTCCACTTCCAATTACGCCGTCAAACCGAATGGATGCAGATGTCCATCATCAACACCCCTTATGTCCATTACCTTATCGAAGAATACAACCTAGAGCCGGTGGTCATAGAAGATGTGGATTGGATGGAAAAACGGCAAACAGTACGCTGATTAGCGTTTTTTAACACGCTTTCCTCTAGTGTTTTTAGCCAGTTTGTTGACTGCAAAAAACACAGGCCCCGTTATAATAGTGATAACTGTTGTTCATCGTTTTCATCGTCGCCTCAACAGTTGTCGCCTATCCAAAAGTTCAAAAATAATTTTAGCAGAGAGGCTATGCGATGAAGATTGATAATAACACAGTTAGCAATTATCATGCCCAATATTTTGAAGTGACCTCTCAACATTGGCACCCGACCTCGGCGCAGTTTGCAGGTGCGGACAACCTCATCACAGCGGTGAATGAAGGCTGGGAATTCGACGAGACCGTTATCTTGCGCCCCCACTGGTACGCAGGACAACGGCGGGTGGATGTATTTTATTTCACGCTGACCCGCAATGACGAGGAGATGACCATGCCGGTCATCAATAACCCTTATGTCGAGCGTCTGATAGCGACCCACCATATTAAAGTAGTGGAAAAAGACCAAAAAGAATCCTCAACATCTTAAAACTGCTCCCCGCAAGGTGGGCCATTGCACCGCGCCCACCTAATAGCTTCATTTTTATCTATCAAATGTGTTTCACCGTTTATAATAGAGGCTACTTAGTCTATACGATGGAGGTAGACCAGTGGCCACACAAGACGATTATTTGCGGGAAACCGAACGCCTAAAAGCCGAACGAGCGCGCGAAGCAGAAGCGCTCGCTAAATGTTACGATATGCACGGCGGCGATAATCCCGGCCCGAACGAAAAGCCTATGCCCACTATCATTGCCCAATTCGGCACATGGGCGGTTACCCCCTTCGGCGTCGAATGTTTGACGTTCGCCTATCAAATCCAGTGGGATAGCATCTTAGACCCCCATATTGATGACGATTATTGGCTGAGTAACTTAGCTAAGAAGGAATGGGTCAACCTACACGACTTCGCCGAGGCGTTACGGCATGGTCGCCGCATTCACCATTACTTGCAGAATATCTTGCCGAATCAGACGGCTTAAACGTGCATGGCGCCCCACCTTGACAAGCGGCCTCATCCTCACATAAACTAAAATTTAGAACAAATGTTTTATCCACAGGCTTAAGGGGTCATTTGTTATGGAACTCACATCACAGCAGGTCGAAGAACTGCTCAACATCTTGAAGGACCGTTTCGAGAAAAATATGAAGCGCCATCAAGGCCTTGAATGGGCTAAAGTGCAAGCCAAGCTAAAAGCGAACGCGCAAAAACTGTGGTCGCTCCACGAGATGGAAAGGACGGGCGGCGAACCGGACGTAGTGGATTATGACGAAACCGCCGATGCGTACATTTTTTATGATTGTTCGGCAGAAAGCCCTAAGGGCCGCAGAAATACCTGTTACGACCGCCAAGGACAAGAAGCGCGGGAAAAACAAGGGCTAAGCCCCAATGGCAATGCGGTTGATATGGCCGCTACTATCGGCATCGAGTTGCTGACCGAAGACCAGTACCGACATTTACAGCAGTTAGGCGCTTTCGATACCAAAACGTCTAGCTGGCTAAAAACGCCTGCGGAGATTAGAGCGCTGGGCGGGGCCATTTTCGGCGATTGTCGTTATAACCATGTTTTCTTTTATCACAATGGCGCTTCTTCTTTTTATAGCGCGCGCGGGTTTCGGGGCTGGTTAAAAGTCTAGTTCTGTCGC
Source organism: Anaerolineaceae bacterium (assembly GCA_037441665.1). Lineage (GTDB taxonomy): Bacteria > Chloroflexota > Anaerolineae > Aggregatilineales > Phototrophicaceae > JBBIRQ01. The sequence goes on from JBBIRQ010000004.1 coordinate 78,113, forward strand.
TGTAGCCGTTATCCGCCCCAACGTTCGACGACACGATAATGCGATCCGCGAGGGGTTAATATGCTCTCGTATAAGGTGAAGTAGCGAACCCCAAAAGAAGGCGTAGCAAAGCTGACGTGGTCGGTCATGAATTGGCGCAGGGCATCGCGCGGGGGCGGCGTTTTGAAGCGCGCTAAAGTGATATGCGGCGAAAAGGGTTTCTGCTCTGGCGGATAACCTAAGGTGTTAAGGGCGCTTTCTATCTGTTGATGCCACTGGGCCAGCGTTGGCGAGGCCGCTACGCCCACCCATAATACCCGTAACGCGCCGCGTAGCGGGAATTGCCCCACGCCTTGTAGCGCTAGCGAAAACGGCTCTGCCGTCACAGTGGCTAAACTGTTTTGGAGGCGCGCCATCGCTTCGCGCGGGGTCTCGCCGATGAAGCGCAAAGTGAGGTGCATTTGGTCACGGCGGACCGCGCGCGCGCCAGCTAAACGGGCCGCGCCCAAGCCCTCCAAGACGTCTTTTATCGAGTCGGGCAAATCAATAGCGACGAACAGACGCGGCATCTTTGGGACCTCCTCTGGTGACCAGCGCATCGAGCAACACCGCCGCCAGTATCGCTAGCGGCGGCAAAACGGGAATGGCAAAACGGAACAAGCTCCCCGTCCACGTGTAGTAATAGACGCTATAAAATGCGCCATAACTCATCACCCACAACGCTATCAGCGCTGTACCTGTTTTGTCCCAGCGCCACAGGCGCTTGAGCGCTAGCGCAAAGGCCATGAACGCTACTACAGCGATAGCGGCGAATAGAACGCCCATACGCGCCCATAGTTTCTCCATCGCGCTCACCAGATAGCTTAGGCTCAGTAACCCATCGGGGGGGAGTTCATCTAAGACGCTATATCCCGATGTCAACGGGCCGCCGAAGAAATGCCAGTTGTAGAGCCATTGCGGCCCAAAGCCGATGAGCGCGCCCCCCACAAACCACACCGCTTGTTTTGGCCGCCGTTCCGCCAGCAAAATCAGCCCCAACGCGCCGAGCGTTAATACCCCTGTGAGGCGTATCATCATCAAAAAGCCGCAGAGCCAGCCCAGAGCTAAAACTTCCGCGCTTGGATAATGGCGGTTGCGGACGCGCAAGAAACCCAACGCGCATAAGAGCGTGAATAGCGCCGCCGGCCCATCAGAAAGCATCTGCGCCCATGTCATATGGACGGCGGCAATCTCTGCCATCTCGGCATTCCACAGCCAACGCAAGCTCATATAAGTGATGAGCGGTAATGCAGTCCACAACCATACCGCCATTAGCGCTAGGTTGCGCCGCCCACTTACGCGGTAGGCGAATTCCGCCAGCAACCATTGCCCCACAGGGAACATGACCACCGCCCACAACAAAGCGACTGGTTCTACAAAATTGTCGTGCTCATCGGGTTGTAGCAGGGCCATAAGGGGCGCGCTGAGGATGGGAAAGCCGAGCGGGAACTTGTTCGGGCGGAAGTCACCGCGTAGGATAGCTTGGGTCTGTTCGTAGTAGCCGTAATCATCCCCGCCATGATGAAACCAAAAAAGATAGCCATCGCGTTTATAAGTTTGCGGGATAATTTCTGCCGTGAATAGAATGAGGATGAGGTAATGGAACAACACCGCGCCCCATAACCATTTCTGCTTCATCATGGGGCGTTTGCCTCTACGTCTACCACGCCGATACCCATATAGTCCCACCAATTTTGCGCTTTATCGCCGCCGACTTCTAGCACAGGCAAGCGGCGCACAGTGCGCCAATCATACACTGCCAAGCGCAAATGATAAGGGCCTGTGGCATCTGGGGGAATGGCCAAGCAGGGGGTTTTTACGAAAGAAGCATCCTTCGCGTGGATACCTAAGCCTTCATCCCATTGGCTGATGAGCGTTCCGTAGCCTTGTGTGAGATGTAACCCGTAGGAATATTGGTCGGCGAGGGGTTGCAAAGCGCGGAAGGGCAAGGGGATACATAGGGTTTCGCCCGCCTTGGCCTGCCATCGCCCGCCGATAGCGCCTTCGTAGGCTAGCCAATCGCCGAATTGCCAAAGGAGCGGGTGGCGGTCATCGGGCGGTTTATCCCAGCGGTAAAAAATCATGTTCATCACGCTGGCGCGCCAAGCGGGGGAACGGTTGCGTTGGAGGGCCGCTACAACATCCCACGACGCGATGTTGTTAATGGGCAACAATCCCCACACATAGGGCGATGATTCCAGCTTGGCGACCAAATCTTCTATTTCCATTGGGGAAAAAGCCCGCCACGCAAGGTCTATAGTGATGCCGCGCCGCAACCTGAGCGTGCGATTGTAATAGGCTTCTACACTGTTATCGGGGATGAGCGTAAAGGCTGGCTCGATGTCGTCGCGGGCCGCTATCACTTCGGTGATGGCCGCGCGCCATGGTGGTTTGTCGGCCCACAAGGTGGGGTACGCGGTCACTTGGGCCGCCATGATGAGCGCTAACCATCCTATAGGGGCGAGTGTGGCATGGGGCCAGAACCACGGACGGCTATAATAAATGATGAAGCCGCCCAGCAGGGCAAATGATGGCACAACCAGTAGCGTATAACGCATTTGAAAGAGCGACACAAACGCGCCGTTGACGAGCAATAGCGTCCCTAGGGGCAAGATGGCCCACAACAGATACAAAGATAGTCCGCGCATCCGCACCCGCCACGCAGAACCAAGCGCCAACGCCAGCGCGTATAACCCGCCGCTGGCGCTAGTTAAAAACAGCCACCAAGCCGCTATTGTCCCCCAATCTGACGGCAAGGCCTCTCCTAGAGGGCCGCGGGGATGCGCCACAATTTGGTGGTATAAGGCGGGTAGCCACGGCGCAAAGAGCAATAATGCCACGAGATAGGGGCGTATGAGTCGGGCAAGGCGTGGGCGCAGATTGTGCCGCGCGATTTCCAGCCCCTCATGCGCGAGATGAGCCACAATGACCAGCAGACCTAAATAGTGGGTATAGAGCAAAAGGGCCATCATCAGCCCATATATTAAGGCGCGTCGTCCGCTCATCTCTTGTCGCCAGCGGAGATACGCCCATGTGGCCAAGGTCGAAAATGCTATCAGGGCGGTATACATGCGGGCTTCGCGGGCGTAGTAGGTGAATAAGGTGGCCGTACCCAGCAGGGCGACTGCGTATAAAGCCGGTCCGCGCCCCGATAAACGCGCGCCCACGTTATACGTGGCGGCTAGGGCGATTAGCCCCCACCACACCGAAACAAGGCGCGTGGTGAAGATGCCGTCACCCACAAACCACGCCCAACTATCGAGCGTGAGGTAATACAGCGGTGGATGCACATCTTGGCTGGCGGTGCGGCTTAAGACGTCGGCGATACTGCCCAGCAAGTAACCGACGCGCGCGCGCAACCCAGAGGCGGGCGGCTCTGCGTCGTATACCGTCCACATCGTCCAACCTTCGTCAAACCATAGGTCTTCGCGGTCGAGATGGTGGATGGCGATGGCGAAGGCGAGCAAACATAAGGCGACCAGCCAGCTATAATGCTGTGGGGCGCGTTGTGTGGTCATCAGCCGCGCGGGTAGTGGAGGGCGTCTATCGCCGCGGCGACATCAAAATCTTTATGGGTGAGCTTATTACCAGCGTCATGGGTGGTAAAACTGACGCGCACCTTGCGCCAGCCGATGTAAATATCGGGATGATGATTGAAGCCTTCCGCCACTGTCCCGACCGCACAGGCGAAGGCCAAACCGGCCATGTAGCTATCGAGCGCAAAAGTCTTGACCAGCGTATCGCCCTCGCGCGCCCAACCGTTGAGATGTTCGAGCCTCTCGATAATTTCGGCTTCGTTCAGGGGTGTGCTTGCCATAAGTCCAATTCTCCCTTCATCTCCATTCGTGCCATTCCTGCTCCAGCATAGCGTAAGTGTAAGTGTCCCACCAGCGCCCTTTGAAGTATTGCGTATGGCGGAAGTGCCCTTCGCGACGAAAGCCAACCTTTTCTACGACTCGCTGAGAAGCGATATTTTCAGCGATGATGTCGCCGGCGTAAATACGATGCATACCTAAATCTTCAAAACCAAATTGTACCACGCACCGCGCCGCTTCGGTCATATAGCCGTTGTTCCAGTAGGGGACGCCGAGGATGTAGCCGATTTCGGCTTGGCGCATGAGGTGATTACGAATAGAGATATAGATTGAGCCGATGGGGTGCTCTGGTTTTTCGCGTTGGGCGAGCGCGAAATAGTAATGCGAGCGCGGGCTTTCGCTTTGGGTACTTATCATCCACTGGGTGATTTCGCGGAATTCATCGGGGGATAAAGTTTCGCGCTGTTCATAGCGGCGGAAATCGGGATGCAAACTATAGGACCGCAGAATGGGGCCATCGCTCACGCGGATTTCGCGTAGAAGAAGACGGGGAGTTGTCAGGTGCATAAAACCCAAATCAGAGACGCGCAGTCAAATACACAAAATATTATACCTTATGGTGGGCTAACCTGCTTGTGTTTGAGATGAGCAAAGCGCATGCGCCCGCCACAAAAACCAGAAACACATCGCGGCGAAGCAGGTTCTTATCGTCCCCGTACGGGAAATACCATAGACATTTAAGGGCGGTTTGTTATAATGGCTGATATTGAGGAGAAGTCGCATAGAGGCCTAGTGCGTCCGCTTGGAAAGCGGATACGGGAAACCGTACGTGGGTTCGAATCCCACCTTCTCCGCCACCTGAACGAGGGGCTAACACAAAGCGCCTCGTTTTTTATTCCTGCAACTTTTGCTCTGGACGATACGTAAGGAATGGTAGTTCAGATACTTGTTTCCAACTTGACAAAATAGAAAATATGTTCTATTATTTATTTACCCAAGGATACCTCCAATCCTGCGTTCGGGACATACCTCACCCGCCGGTGTGTCCCTATTCTTTTAACCACATGAGCTGAGGAGACGGATGGCTACGCGCATTCCTGTTCGCACGTCTAAGTCACGCCCGACAACGCCACTTTATGGGCGTTTGCTACAGCATGTCCCCACAACCCTCATCGCCTTGATTATTTTGTTATTGCTCCTACCGAGCTTGTTAAATGGCGCGCTCCGCTTGTATCACAGCACGATAGGGCAAGTGCCGCGCCTGCTGGGCTTGGCGGGTCCTATCGCCCCTCTTTATTCAGCGCCTGTGCAGTATTGGGCGCATGATATAGCGCGTTGGGCCGGCGAATGGGAACTAGACCCGAATTTGCTAGCGACCGTGATGCAAATCGAATCTTGCGGTCACCCTACTGTGACGAGTTCAGCCGGGGCGCAGGGGCTATTCCAAGTGATGCCTTTTCACTTCGCCGATGGCGAAGCTATGCTCGACCCCGATACCAATGCGTATCGCGGGGGCAAGTATCTTAAGGAATGCCTGCGTTTGGCGAATGGAGATGTGGGGTTAGCGCTGGCGTGTTATAACGGCGGGCCATCAGTCCTGTACAAGCACTATACCGCGTGGCCAAACGAGACACAGCGCTATTATATTTGGGGAACAGGTATCTACAAAGATGCCAGCGCCCAATATCCCCAAAGCGAAACCTTAGGGCGCTGGTTAGCGGCTGGAGGGGCGGGATTGTGCCAGCGGGCTAGCCAAGCGCTGGGGTTGCCGCAGTAGCGGTTGTGGTTGCGTGCTTCAAGCCTTATCTACATGTCGTATACAGATGCCCTATGATTGCCCCATGCCTATGAATTGGTCGGGTATACATGGGGCAACCTGTGCTATACTGTTACCAAGAAAAATAGCAACCGATATGGGGAAAGACACGGCATGCCACCGTTGCGCCGTGGTCAAAAGCCCATAATGAGGACGCAAATCTATGACAGAAAATGGCGCTCTGGCGAAAATTCGTTGGCGCGACCCGAAAACGGGTTCTATGCAAGAGTTCGTCTTGGTAGAGGGCGCGACAGCCACCATCGGCCGGTCGTCTAGTAATGACATCTGTATACCAGAACAACATGTCTCGCGGCAACACGCGGTCATCACCTATCGCGAGGGCATGTTCATGATTAATGACCTCGATAGCGCTAATGGCACTTTCGTCAACGACGAAAAGATTAGCGAAGAGATGCCCTTGATGGCTGGCGACGAGATACGCCTTTATGTGCCGACGTTGCAATTTTTGGCCGCCGACGCGGGCGATTATGAAGAAGCGGAAAAAACGGGCACGCTCATCACCGCTGTACCTAGTGGCGCTAGTGGCGGTCGCTTGATTGTCACCAATGGCCCGCGTGAAGGCGATGTCTATTTGCTCCAACTGACAGAGGTGACTATTGGACGGGCTACGAGCAACGCCGATTGGGAAATTGCCCTGCTAGACCCCGCTGTCTCTCGTCCGCACGCCAAAATCGTCAAGATGGATGATGTCTGGTTTTTGCAGGACTTGGGGAGTTCCAATGGCACGCTGGTCAATAATAACCCCGTCAGCGAAAAAGGGCGCGCGCTCAAAGATGGCGACATCATCACGATGGGCGCTACCATGCTCCTCTTTCGCGGTAACTGAAGTGGGCTAAATGGCGCAAGGTCGGTATAGAGCGCGAAGGGTTGCTGGAGTGGACGCCTGGGCGGGAACTATCATAGATGATGGCGCGCGGCGCTCAACACGTCCAACAGGGCGGGATGCAAGCGCCCGTTGCTGGCGACAATGCGCCCCTTAGCGACATCCGCATAGTTGCTGTTGCACGCATAATCGCTCACTCGTCCGCCGGCCGCGGTGACCAGCAGAGCGCCGGCCAGCACATCCCACGGCTTTAACTTTTGTTCCCAAAAAGCATCGAAGCGCCCACAAGCCACATAAGCCAAATCCAACGCCGCCGACCCCATGCGGCGGATGTCGCGCGAACGCACCAGCAATGCGCCCCACTCCGCGAGGTTATTATCTGCGCTCAAATGCTTATCGTAGGGGAAGCCCGTAGCCAATAGAGCTTGTCGTAAATTGTCGGTGGCGGAAACGGCGATGGGCGCGCCGTTCAACGTGGGTTGTACCCCCTGCGCTACGGCGAATAGCTCCTCGTTACAGGGATTGTAGACGACGCCCAATAAGGGGTTTTGTTGGCGGTCGGTGAGGGCGATACTGATGCTGAAGTGGGGGATTTTGCTGGCGAAGTTGGTCGTGCCATCTAGCGGGTCTATGTACCAGAAATAGGGCGCGCTATCGGCTGGGGCGCCAACCCCGCCGCCTTCTTCCCCGACAATGTGATGGTCGGGATAGCGATTTAACAAATGAGCGAGCAAAAGGGCTTCGCAAGCGCGGTCGGCTTCGGTGCTGAGGTCGGTATCGGTGCTTTTGGTGTGGAACACGACCGGGCGATGGTAGTAATCCATCAGCAAAGCGCCCGCCGTGCGGGCCAAGGCGCTGATGTCTGCTAGGCATTCTGCGGCGTTCATGGCTTCCTTTCGGGTTCGGTTTTATCGAATATGGCGAGCGACTCGATGTAATAGGTTTGGGGGGCAAAATCTATCACTTGCGCGTGCGCCAAGGTATAGCCGCCGCGCGCGAGTTGGCGGCTATCGCGGGCGAGGCTGGCCGGGTCGCCGCCGATGTAAGCGATGCGCGGCGGGGCGATTTCCAACAGGTGGTGCATAGCCTCTGCGCTCATGCCGTGCGCGGGCGGGTCCACAATGGCGATGTCGTAATGGGCGGCTTCTGCGCTGAGTTCCGCCAAAAAATCTTCCACTGTGCCTTCGATAATATCCACGTTAGCGGCATGGGCGAGATTGGCCTCGGCGTCTGTGGCGGCCGGCGGGTAACTTTCCACGAGAGTGACTAACTGAGCGTGCGCGGCGATGAAAGCGCTATAGACACCCACGCCCCCGTATAAGTCGAGCACGGCTTCGCCTCCCCGCAAATTTAGAGCCTGTAGTAGCGCGGTGCACAACGCTTCTACTTGGGGGATATTGGCGCGAAAGAAGCTCCCCGCCGTGACGCGCAACACTCGCCCGCCGATGTGGTAACGTAAGTGCGCTTCGCCGATGAGATTAACAGGCTCATTATCGGGCAAGAGCAGGTTGACGCTGATAGGGAAATCGGCTTCTAGCTCTGGCTCGGCTTCTGTCGTCAAGGATAAGATGAGCATTTGCGCGCCGTCGTCGCCGCGCGCCACTTTTAGCCGCGACACCTGCGGGAAGTCCAATTCTAGCGATTGTAAAAGCGCCAACAAATCGGGGTGTAGGACGAGGCAGGTTTCAATCGGTTCTATCGTTTTGCTATCCTCGCGCGGGTGGCCGTAGTAGCCTTCAGCGGTGCGCGAAAAGGTCATATGGGCGTTGTAGCCGTAGGTTTGGGGGCTGGGCACGGTAGGGCGCAGAGCCGCTTCTAGCGTTGTATCGGACCAACCGCCTAGGCGCGATAATTGGTCGGCGAGCACGTCCTGCTTCAATAGGCATTGGGAGGGATAAGCGATATGTTGCCATTGGCAGGCCCAACAGCGTCCGGGGCCGAAGTGTGGGCATTGTGGCGCGACGCGGTCGGCGGAGACACTCAACAATGTTTTGCCATCGGCGATGCGCGCTTTACCGCGGGCTGGGCGCAAGCGCGCCTGCACCATCTCGCCGGGTATGGTGTAGGCGACAAAGACGGTCTGGCCGCGGTATCGCCCTAGGGCGCGCCCCCCGTGGGCCATATCCGTCATGGTGAGTGTTATATCGGCGTTGGGGTCGTGCGGGCGCTGAGATTTGGGTGAACGTTTGGCTGGCATGGTCGGTTATCGTCTCTTAAGGTGGCGCAAGCATACCATATCTCGCGCCGAAGCCGTAGCGTCAGTTGGCGCTATTGGATAAAGCTATGAAAAATAGAACAAATATGCTATTATGAGCGGTGTTGAATGAGAGCGAGGGGGCATGATGTTTTTTGAGTCTGAGGAGCGGTTAACAGATTCGCCTTATATTGAAAAGATTTGGCGCGTCCAAAGCGAAGGCGCAGGCGTTTTTACCTCGGTGGCGGGGGCCCATTCGGAAATCGTCATCGCGCGTTATGATGGCAAGACGACGGTCACGGTGCGCGGGCCAGAGACGAAAGCGACGAGCGCTTTTGCGCCAGCAAATGGCGAATTTTTGGGGATTGTGTTCAAGTTAGGGACGTTTATACCCAATTTATCGCCTAAAAACCTGCGTGATAGGCGCGATGCGCCTTTAGCTACTGACGGCAGACGCTTTTTGCTAGATAGGCATTTTTGGGAACTTCCCACTTTTGATAATGCCGATACGTTCCTCGCGCGCTTGGCGCGGGCAGGCCTGCTAAAGCGCGATGCCGTGGTGCAAGCCGCTTTACGAGGAGAGGCGCCCAACCTCTCGCCGCGCGCTCTACAGTATCATTTTGTACAATCCACAGGCTTATCTTATAAGCTGATACAGCAAATCGAACGCGCCGAACAAGCGGCCAACCTGCTGAAAAGTGGCTTATCCATCCTCGATACGGTCTATCGTGTCGGTTATTATGACCAATCGCACTTGACCAATGCCCTAAAGCGCTTTATGGGACAAACTCCATCGCAAATGAGCGAATCGTTGCAGAGGGCGTGAGTTGCGTTTTTTTCCAAGACGGCTTTCAAATATCTGCTTAAGATAAGGTGACGAATTAACACAACGAGAAAGGCGCATCATCATGGGTAAATTAGTCGTCACCTCTTTTCTATCGCTCGACGGCGTCATAGAAAATCCCACATGGACGCTGAAGTATTGGAATGACGAGATAGCCGCTTTCAAAGGGGAGGAGACTTCCGCCGGCGAGCCTATCTTATTGGGGCGTGTCACTTATGAAGGGTTTGCCGCGTCTTGGCCGCATCGCACCGACGAAGACCCCGGCGCGCCTTACTTCAATAGTACCCGTAAATACGTGGTATCAACGACTCTGGATAAGGCGGAGTGGAATAACTCTGTCATCATCAAAGATAATGTTGTGGAAGCTATCGCCAAGCTCAAACAGCAGGATGGCCCCGATATAGTCGTGCATGGTAGCGCAACGCTGGTGCAAACCCTCATCCAACATGATTTGGTGGACCGCTACCGCCTCCTCATCTATCCGCGGGTTTTGGGGACGGGCAAGCGCCTATTTCAAGAGGGCGCTATGGCGACGCTAACGCTGGTTCAGTCGCGAACGCTTGGCTCAGGCGTCCTCGGCTTGGTTTATGAGCCGCACCGAGAATAAGCCGCCGCACACCTCGCCAAAGGCTCTTGGTTAGGGCGAAGCGGGCGGTAGCTCGCCGATGACGATAACGTGATGGCGGGCGCGGGACAAACCGACATAGACCAGTTGGCTTGTGGTGTTTTCGTGCAGGGAGTGGAGTTCGGTCAAAATGACGACTGGACTTTCCAACCCCTTATAGCTATGGATAGTGCAAACCCGCGCCGCCATCGGCATTTCCGTTTCTAGCTCCCAAGTCAGGGTGAAATTGCCGATTTGTTCATTCTCTCGCCATTGGCTATGCTTCTTGACCGGCGTCAAGATAATGATGTCCTGTATGGGGATGCCTTCCTCATTGACCAGACGGTGCAAGGTGCGTTGGAGCGCGCGGCGCTCGGCCGATTTGTCGGGCGCGGGGATTATTTCTACCGGGCGGCCCTCTGGCCCGATGCACTCGATATTGGCATCGCGTGAATAGGGCCGTAAGCGCTCGTGGATGTGTTGGGTGTTGCGGAGGTTCTCATCTAAATAAAGCGGTTTTTCATCCATCGGCACTTGGCTGATTTGGTTAAAAATGCGCTGGTTATCGTCAAAAAAGATGTAGAAGATGCCGCCGTCGGGGTCTTTTAGAAGGTCTCTTAGGCCAATCCACCATGTTTCTTCAAAATCTTGGCCTTCGTCCACGATGATAGCATCGTAAAGTAGCGAGGTATCGGCATCGGGGGCGCGCAAGATATTCATAGCATCTACCAATAAATCGGGCGCTTGTTCGTAAAAAGCGGCGTCTCGTAGCATGGGGATGCGGGCTTGGTTGGCTATATATCCGACGAGCTTATGGAAAGTGAAGACATCAACGCCCGTATGCTGTAGCCGCTCTCTAACCCAGCGCCATAAATTCGTGTTGAAGCAGATGAATAATACTTTCAGGTCGCTTTTGGCAAGTTGGGTGGCTTTTTCCATCGCCAATAGGGTTTTGCCCGTCCCGGCGCCGCCGATGATGGTTGCGCGATGTTGGTAGCGCAAAACCTTCAGAATTTTGAATTGCTGTTGGGTCAACTCCTCGATGCGGCGATTTTCGCGGGCGAATTGCTCTACAATGCTGGGTTGTAGACTGCGCGTAGGCACTAGCAGATGGACTAGCGCCTCTACCGCGCCTTGTCCCCCCATCTTTCTATTGCGGGCATCGCCACGGATAGACCAATAGTTAAAAATGGCCAATAGGCGGCTTTCCAAGTCGTGCAGATGCGTTATGTCAATGAAGATGTCTTGCGGGCAATCGGGGCGGATATGCGCGGTGACTTGGGAGTTCGGCAAAGCTACAGCGGGAAACAGAGCGAAAGAAAACCCTTTGGTGAGCGGGTCGTTTTCTAACCAATCTTGGAGCGCTCGGCGGTTGCGTTCGGCTTGTTCGCAGGGGTCTTTTATCTCGTTGGTCCGTCCGTTTTGGTCGGTGCTATACCAGCGCCCGTTCTCGATCCGAATTTCTCCCCCTTTCACCTCCAGCACTAGCACGCCGTGGTTGGGATGCGCGATGAGGAAGTCAATTTCGCCTACAGTCCCGCGCTCACGGGCGAACCACTTAATCCCATGTAAGATGGTGAAGGTATTGCTCAGCCGCTCGAACGCCTCTAATAGGGTCAATTCCGCATCGCTGGTGCAGTCGTCGCTACCCGCGCCACGATGCACCTTGCCGCGATAAAAACTTTGCAAGTAACCCACCGTGATTTTTTCGGGGTGGCGGCTGAGTTCACGGATGCCCAACGTGGTGATACGAAAGGTATCTTGGTTGCTGTCGCTAGGGTGTTGGCGTTTTATTACAAAGTTCGCTTTGCAGAAATGCACGTCGCACCATGCTATGCGGCTGACTAAAGTCAATTGGTTGCCGGACATGGCTTGCGCGTCGGCTTCGGTGATGCCGAGGCGTTTAACCAGTTGGGATGTCAACTGCGCTCGTGTGTAGTCTTGACCATCGCTGAGGATAGTTAGGAAAGGGAGCAAAAAGTCATTTTGAGATGGAATAGGCATGAGCTTTACTTGTGGGTATCAGATAGGATAGTTAAAGGTAATAATAATTTTATGCGTCAATCGACTATTGATGATGCCTACATTGCGCTAAGTTGATTATAGCTTCATTTCATCAGTAAGGTAAATCAATTTTTCCTAGTGGATGACATTACAAAGACGAGATACGAGAGGATAGCTACAGAGATACCCCTTGCGAGGCGTTCCGCTACATGGCGCATAGATGAAGCCGATGGAGAAGAGCGGAGGCGTTAAAGTCAGACGGCCGGTGGCGCGGCGCGTAGTAAGTTGTCCAGCGCTTGGCAAGAGTCTAGGATGTATAAGCAGACGTCATGGGGCAAGTGTCTAGCGACGTAGGATTTGATGATGAAACATAAGTAGTGGTCATTGGTGATGAGGACAATGCGCTTGATGTGCGCGGGACGGCGTTTGAGCAGGCGGGCGAGGTGCGGGATACCCCCCTGCGGGATGGGTGCGCTTTGCGATAGGTCGAGGATGACGGTAGTGGGTTCGGGGTTGGACATCAGGCAACGCTTGAAGCGGCGCGATACTTCTCGAAATTCTTCCCACGTCCAGCGTCCGACAAAATCGTAACGAGCGACGAGATGTTGGTCACCCGTCAAATAAGCGTGAATCGCCATGCCCCTTTACCTCGAAAAAAGTTAACCGCTTAACTGTTCACAATATACAGTAAATATTGTGTGAAATCCATAAAGAAAAGCTACTTTTTGATAAAAACAAAAGAATCGTTTGTGGAGAAGGGTTTTTAAGGGTTGGTATCGGCGTCATTTATGAAATATTTGGGAATATCTCTAGCGAATTGGTTAATTTGTCATTACAATTATTGATAATTTTTTATAGTAAAGTGTGACGGGGTTAGCGTATCATGGAAATGCGTGATTCGTCAGTAGAAGCCGCACGCATACAAAAGTGGATTCGCATCTTAGGTGAAAATGATGTGGAAATGTCCAAGATTGCCGCGCAAAAATTAGCGGAGATGCGGGCGACCGAAGCGGTGCCGGCCCTCATCACGGCGATGGAAAAGCGCCATGTGTCCGTCAGCCTTGCGGCGACCCGCGCGTTAGGGGAAATTGGGGATGCGCGCGCCGTGCCCGCGCTCATCAAAACGCTTCTGCATCATTATGATGTCACGGTGAATACGGCCGCGGCCGAAGCGCTGGGGCAATTGCGCCAAGCGGAGGCTGTGCCAGCTCTTAAAGAAACTATCGAAAATTACTTAACGCAAAATCGCGACCGCTACGAACGCATCCACAGCCTCAAACGGGGCCTCTTTGTGGCGGCTGTGCGCGCTTTGCAACACATCGGCACGGCAGAAGCGCGCCGCATCGCCCGCGAAGCCGAACGTGTGGACAGTCTTTGATTGTAAACCCTGTTTTAGCCGACGCTAACCGACCGCGAGTCGGTTTTTTTGTTATCCACCTGAGCTATCTCTAAGTGTGAGTAACCCCGCTAGATATGTTACACTCAGCCCATCATTCATGATTTATCATATTTATCATGCGTTAGGGGCTATTATTATGCGTTTTCGAGACCTTAATTGGATGGACATTGAACGTTATTTGCAAAGTGACCACCGTTTGATTATCACGCTGGGTTCTACCAAACAACACGCATATCTTAGTTTGTTGACGGATACGCTGATTGTGGAAAAAATCGCCGATGCGGCGGCGGAGCGCGAGCGCGTGGTCATCGCGCCGCCTTTGTCCTTCGGCATTAGCGACGTTTTTGCTGAATTCCCCGGCGGGATGGGAATTAGCGCAGAAACGTTCCATTTAATCTTGTCGGAATTAATCGAGATGCTGATTTATCATGGCTTTACCCGCATCCTCATCCTCAATGGCAACGAAACTAATACCTTGCCGCCGCGCGTGGCTGATTTGCAGAGCGAAGGACTCGTGCGTATCATCTGGCATGATTGGTGGTTGGGGGACGCGATGCGAACTTTTGAAGCCAAATATGATTTGCACGCCGACCATGCCAATTGGGGCGAAAATTTCCCCTTCTGCCGCGTGGGGGCTATCCCCCAAATGGATAAGCCGCGCGTCAACCTCGACCGTCTGGAAGCTGGCGAGACCATCCGCGACATCCTCGGCGATGGCAGTTATGGCGGCCCCTACCAAGTGGATGATAAACTCATGTTCGAGTTATTCGATATGCTGGTAGAAGAAGTGTGCGCGCTCCTCCGTTCGTTAAAAAAACCAGAATGAGCGCGCGCGGTCATTTGATAGGCTTGGTGCGGAAGTGAATACGAAGTACCATGCGTCCTAATCGCAGTTCGTCGCCGTGGCGCAGGACGCGCACCTCTTTAGCGTGCAGGCGTTGCCCGTTGATGTAAGAACCGTTGGCGCTACCCAAATCGTACACTTGGATGGCGTTATCTTCTGGGACGTACTTCATGGCCATGTGTAGGCGCGATACGCCGTAATCTGCCCCTCCATATTCGGCGAGGTCTACATCCGGCATCATCGCGCTATTGCCCGTACTGCGCCCGATAATCATCTCATGTTCAAATTCTTGGGGGCGAATTTCGTAATATTGTTTGGCGTCGCGCAGTTCCATCAAAAGGGTTGCCGAAGGGTCGAAGTAATCATCTTTCACCAAAGAATCGCTATCGCCGAAGTGCTGGGTGGCAAAAGGGGTGCTGGCGGTTTCTAAGACGAAGCCACACGCGACGCAATAACCATTGCCCGCGGAATTCATCCGTCCACAATTGGCGCAGGCGATTTCCGCCGTCGGGAGGGTCATTTCTGGCTCTATCGGCTTGGGTTTTAGGGGCTTGATGGGTTTGATGGGCGACGGTTTTTGAGAGGTCTTGATCGTTTCGACTTCTACGGTGGCGCCACCTGAACCGACGACATAGGCTTTTTCCCACGAGCGGACCAATTTGGCTAATTCGTCTTTATCGTCTGCTTCTAGAGGGGCGATATAACCACCGAGCGCTCGCAAGACGGCTTTTGCATCCATACCCGTTTGTCGTAGGCGTTGGTATTCCGCCATAATATCTTGCACGATGCTAGCCATAGGTTTCTAGTATCTCCAATTTATGGTCATTCATAGAAAAATTGTCACACGATTTAGGGGGAATGTCAAAAGAGATTTTTGAAAAATTTCTAAATATTACAGGTGGTTTCGACGGAATTTGTGGAAATTAAACAATGACCATCTTTGCTAAAATTGTTAGCTTTAATTTGGCGCTTAATAGGGTTTTTGACATCTAGCCGCGCATGGGTTAGACTACACAAGCATCAATGCTTGTATCGGGATGTACTTTTCATCTCTATTAGCGCTTTTGTAGCGATGCTATTTTATATACATAAGTAAAGGAGTTTAAATGATGCGTAAAATATCTATTTTGTTGTTGGTCGTCATTTTCGCCACGATGTTATCTGGCGTAACCGCCCAAGATGGCGTTCAACTGGGCCCTATAACCCAGCGGGTTATTGACCGCGGCGAATTGATTTGCGGCGCGAATGCGGCCGGTTTGGCTGGTTTCGCCACGGTCAACGATGCTGGTGAGTGGGTTGGCTTCGATGTAGATATTTGTCGCGCGGTGGCCGCGGCTATCCTTGGCGATGCCAGCAAAGTGAGCTTCCGTCCTCTAGAGGCGGGCGAACGTCAAGCCGCCATCCAATCCGGCGAAATTGACATTATGTCCCGCAACACCACGTGGACCATCAGCCGCGATGCTGTTTGGGGGGCTACTTTTGCGCCGACCACCTTCTACGATGGTCAAGGCATCATGGTGAAGACCGAATTGGGCATTAGCACCATCGAGGAACTTTCCGGCGCGACTATCTGCGTCCAAAGCGGCACCACCACCGAGCTGAACCTCGCCGATGTGATGAATTCGCGCGGTGTGGACTATACGCCACAGGTCTTTAGCGATGCCGCCGCCACGTGGGAAGCTTACTTGCAAGGGCGTTGCGATGCCTTCACCACAGATAAGAGCGGTTTGGCCGCGTATCGTTCCACCGCGGAAGACCCGGGCGCCCATACCATCCTAGAAGAGACCATCAGCAAAGAGCCGTTGGGCCCGCTGACCCCGCAAGGTGACGATAACTTTGCCGACATCGTCCGCTGGACGGTCTTTGGCCTCATTCAAGCGGAAGAATTTGGCATCACCAGCGCCAATATTGACGAATTCCTCGCCAGCGATGACCCCAGCATCCAACGCTTCTTGGGTGTGGGCGACAACGCCGCGGGTTCTTACTTCGGCATTCCCAACAACTTCATGGAAGTGGTCATCCGCCAAGTAGGTAACTATGGCGAAATTTACGAGCGTCACCTCGGTCTAGAGACGGCGCTTGGTTTGGCGCGCGGTTTGAATAACCTTTGGACAAATGGCGGTTTGCTCTACTCCCCGCCCTTCCGTTAAACCGATTTCTAAGAAGGGTCCTTTAAGGTACACCTCATTGGCAATATGGTTGGGGCGTGGCATATCACTACGCCCCGACCATATCTGACGAAATCCCAAGGAGTTCCGCCTGATGGATGCACAACTCGCTCAAAAAGCTAAACCCGCCCCTGTCCTCCTCCGTTTAGTCCTCTCTGTCCTGCGCGATAACCGCGTCATCTCTATTATCCTGCAGGTTGTTTTTGCTATCCTCGTGGTCGCCTTCTTCTGGCGTTTGATTGCGGACGTTCGCATCGCGCTTGATTCGCGCGGGTTAACCCCGAACACCTCTTTTTTGAACATCCGCGCCGGTTTCGACATCACCGCGCGCCCTGAATGGTATAGCGCCAATAGCACATACGGCCAAGCTTTCGTCGTGGGCATCATCAATACCTTGCGGGTGGTCAGCGTAGGGTTAGTGATGACCACTATTTTAGGGGTGGTCATGGGCATTTTGTTGCTCAGCAGTAATTGGCTTGTGCGGACCTTATCGCGGGTTTATGTAGAAGTCTTACGCAATACGCCTTTATTGGTACAGCTTTTCGTTTGGTATAACATCGTCATGTTCTCTTTTCCCCCTTTCCAAGAGAGCTTGACGTTTCCGCAAGAAGGCGTCATCGTCTTGGGGTCGCAACGGATAGAGTTACAACCATGGATTTACGCCAATATCCGCGGCTTTGCCTTCCCGCTCCTCGTCACCCATGATGTCTGGGCGCTTTTCGCGCTGGTGGGCATCGTAGCCGCTTTCATCTTTTGGAATTATGCCGGCCGGGTGAATGACAACACGGGGCGGCGCATCCCCCGAACGCGATTGGCTTTGCTCATTTTCGTTGGTTTTTGCTTGGCGGGTGCCTTGTTCATCAACCTCACGAAACCTTCAGAAATCACCCTGGAGGATGGCACCACGCTCAGCGTTGCCGAGGCGCGCGAACAAAACCTGCTGAGCCCCCAACAAGCGTTGGTGGCGGATGGGCAACCATTGAAAATTATTTTGCCCCAACGGAATAACTTCCGCTTTACCGCTGGCTCGGAAATTTCGCCCGAATATATGGCTTTGTTATTGGGTTTAGTCGTTTATACATCGGCGTTCATCGCGGAAATTGTGCGGGCGGGTATCCGCGCCGTACCCCATGGCCAGACCGAAGCGGCCCGCGCGGTCGGGCTATCGGGCGGGCAGACGCTCTGGCTCATCGTCTTGCCCCAAGCCTTGCGCGTTATCATCCCGCCGTTGGGCAACCAATACTTAAATCTCGCTAAAAATTCCAGCCTCGCCTTGGCTATCGCCTTTGATGATGTGTTCAAAATTACGACCACCATCATGAATCAGTCGGGCCAATCGGTAACAGGCATGTTCATGGTGATGGTCACGTATCTGATTATGAGTTTGACAATCTCTCTCTTTGTGAATTTAGTTAATCGCCGCTTTAGGCTAGTCACGAGGTAGGCGCTGATGACAACCCCCTACCATACTCCCAACGTCATTTATTACGATGAGCCAGCGCGTAAATCCCCGCCTATCTTGGTATCCGGCCCTGTGGCGTGGGTTCGTAAAAATTTATTTAGCTCTGTTTTCGATACGATTTTAACGATTATTTCGTCCTTCATTTTCGTCTCCGCGATAGTCGGTTCTATCCGCTGGGTTATCAGCGAAGCGAATTGGTACGTCATCAGTTTCAATTTGCGCCAATTGATGATCGGCCGTTATCAACCGGATGCGGAATGGCGCGTCACCATTGGCTTATTATTGGTGGTTTTCACGGTGGGTTATGCCCTCGCCGCATGGACGCGCCAATTCTCGCGGTCGTTATTGGTGATAATGGTGGGCTTTTTACTAGTGGCTTTCATCGCGCCTCCGCTCATCAGCGCCACCTTGCCTATGCCGGTCTCTTATTTGGCGGCTGGGGATGTGGAGATTGTCTCTGGTAGCGCTAGCGACCGCCCCCAGCCCGCTCTGGCTTTCACTGGGCGCGTCGGCGAAGAAGTCACGGTGCGGGTAGCCCAAAACCTGAGCGTTGACGACCAAGCTTTATCCCAATTGAGCGGTTTTTCCGATAATGTCGCCAATCTGGTGCGGGCCGCGGCGGCTAATCGCCTGAATGCACAAGCGCGGCTTGCTGAACTCGAACAGTTGTTGGCGGGCGATTTGCTGACAACAAACCAGCGCCAACGCCTAGAAGCGGAATACGAGCGCCTCGTCATTTCTGACCCGGTCGTAGACCTTTATCAGCTGAACACCAGCCCGGTTGCCGTGACCATCCGCCGCGGCACGACCGGGGAGGTTTTAGGGTCTGGGCGATTGGTCGCAGGCGGCGAAGCCTTGCGCGTCACCTTGCCAGAGGAGGGGTGGTACATCATCGAAAAGGCGGTAGAAGGCGATGGCTTGGTCCTGTTAGAGGCGACTGGGATTTATCCCTTCCTGCTCCGCAACATCACCCGCACGGAAACGGTCGAAGGGCGAGTGATTGGCGGGCAAGTTTCGCAATATGTGCGGATGTTCAATAGTTTTACCACCGAAGAACAACGCCCCACCTTAGATGGCGAGCAAGTCCCTATCATCAATACGGTGAACTTCCAATATCGCGGCAATCGCGACCTCAGCGGTTACCTGCGGCTCTTCTTTGGCCCGTTCTTGGGAGATATTAACGCCCCCGTGCTGTTGTTGTTTGTGGCGGCGGCGATTGGTTATAACGCTAGCCGCATCACCGACCGCTTGTACGCCACAGAAAAGAAACCCCGCCCCTCGCGCGATGTGGGTACGTGGTTGTTGGTCGTCACCCCGATTGTGTTCTTCGTGTTGATATTGGGCGTGGGCAATATCTTGCCGCTGACGGATACCCGCTTGTGGGGCGGCTTACTGCTGACCTTCTTATTGACGGTGGTTGGGATTGTCGGTTCGTTTCCGTTGGGGATTTTGTTGGCTTTGGGGCGGCGTAGCTCGATGCCCATCATCAGCATTGCTTGCACGCTCTATATCGAATTTGTGCGCGGGGTGCCGCTGATTACCGTGCTTTTCACGGCGCAGTTGCTCTTGCCCTTCGCCAATCCCGCATTGGCAGAAATCCCCAATGTCTACCGTGCGATGGTGGCCATTTTGCTGTTTAGCGCCGCGTATCTGGCGGAAAATGTGCGCGGCGGTCTGCAATCTATCCCGCCCGGCCAAGAAGAAGCGGCCCGCGCTTTGGGCTTTTCTAGCTGGCAAATCATCCGCTATATCACCTTACCCCAAGCGTTGCGGGCGGTTATCCCGGCGTTGGTGGGACAATTCATCTCGCTGTTCAAAGATACATCACTAGTGGCGATTGTAGGTCTGCTCGATTTAACGAGTATGTCCGAAATCATCGTCACTCAGACCGAATTCCTCGGTTTGCGCCGCGAATCATACGTTTTTATCATCCTTGTTTACTTTGTCTTCAGTTATGCGATGTCCATCATCAGCCGTCGTATCGAAGCGTCCGGTTCGGGCGCGGCACGGCGCATCTAGACCGTTTTTAGGAGGAAGTCTTCGCCATGTCAGAATCGCTCGAAAATATCCCCCAACGCGAATCGCACGTAGACCCCAACGCAGAACCTATCATCATCTGCGAGAAGGTCAATAAATGGTTTGGTGAATTCCACGTCCTGCGCGATATTTCGATGAAAGTTTTACCGCAGGAAGTGGTGGTCATCATAGGCCCTTCTGGTTCTGGCAAATCTACCTTCATACGGTGCATCAATCGTCTAGAGGAGCATCAAGAAGGTACTATTATCGTGGATGGTATTACGCTCAGCCACGATGTCCGCAATATTGCGGAAATCCGCCGCGAGACGGGCATGGTCTTTCAACAATTCAACCTCTTTCCGCATCTGACGGTGCTTGAAAATATCTCCCTCGCGCCGATGAAAGTACGCCACTGGCCGCGGGAAAAAGCGGAAGCGAAGGCGATGGAGTTGCTGGAGCGGGTGGGCATCCCCGAACAAGCTTATAAATATCCCGGTCAGCTTTCGGGTGGGCAACAGCAACGTGTCGCTATCGCGCGGGCGTTGGCGATGGAGCCTAAAATTATGCTCTTTGACGAGCCAACCTCCGCCCTAGACCCAGAGATGATTAAAGAAGTATTGGACGTGATGAAAGGGCTAGCGCGCAGTGGCATGACCATGTTGGTTGTCACCCACGAGATGGGCTTTGCCCGCGAGGTGGCCGACCGCGTCATCTTTTTTGACCACGGGCGCATTGTCGAAGAAGGCCCCCCAGAACACTTCTTCAGCGATACGGTAGAGCATCACCCCCGCACCCAAGAATTTTTGAACCAAATCCTCTAGGCGTGGTTATCATGCGTGTGCAAGGCCGTTCAGGTGATTGGCGGCTTTGCACGCATCCCCAATTAAAAAATATTGGCAAAAATGAAGGCAGAGTGGTACATTCAAGAAGGGTTTTTATTTCAAACCCCTTAGCGAAACGATTCACTAAAGTAAAAGGATTTTTGTTATGCGGAAATGGCTCATTGTTTTAACACTTGTTGCCCTGTTAATGGGTATCGTCGGTGTTGGGGCGCAGGATACCCCCTCTGGCGAATTAGAGATTTTCTCTTGGTGGACGGGAGGCGGTGAAGAAGCTGGCCTTAATGCGCTTATTGAACGATTCGGTGAACTGTATCCGGATGTCACGGTAGTGAATGCGGCGGTGGCAGGCGGTTCGGGCGTCAACGCGCGCGCGGTCCTGACCACCCGTATGAACGCAGGCGACCCGCCGGACACTTTCCAAGTGCATGCGGGCGAAGAACTAAACGCCGTTTGGGTAGCCGCGGGCTTGATGGAGCCGCTGAATGATATTTATGAAGAGAACGGCTGGCTAGAACAATTCCCAGAAGGCTTGCTCGACCTCATCAGCGATGAAGAAGGCAACCTCTACGTCGTGCCCGTGAACATCCATCGTTCTAATGTGCTGTGGTACAACCCCGCCAAATTAGAAGAATGGGGCGTGAGCGTGCCCGCCGATTGGGATGAATTCCTGACGGAAACCTGCCCCACCTTGCAAGAAGCGGGCGTAACGCCTATCGCTATCGCCGAAAACTGGACCCAAGCCCACCTGTGGGAGAGCGTGGCGCTGGCGGTGCTGGGTGTAGAAGGCTATAACGGCCTATGGAATGGCGAAACCGACTGGACGAGCGATGAAGCGGTGGCCGTTTGGGATACTTTCGGCGCGATTATGGATTGCGCCAACGAGGATATGAACGGTTTGACGTGGCAAGATGCGTCTAAGCGCGTGGCGGATGGCGAAGCGGCCTTCAACGTCATGGGCGACTGGGCGGCCGGTTACTACCTCGTAGATTTGGGTCTAGAGCCGGAAGTGGGCTTTGGCTGGGCGGCTAGCCCCGGCACGGAAGGCGTCTTCATGATGTTGTCCGATGCCTTCGGCTTGCCCAAAGGCGCGCCCAACCCAACAGCGGTTCGCGCATGGCTGAGCTTCCTCGGCACAGCAGAAGCCCAAGACATCTTCAACCCGCTGAAGGGGTCTTTGCCGGCCAATACCACCGCGGACATCGGCAATACCGAGCTGTACAACGCTTACTTCCAAAGCGCTTACGAAGATTGGACCACTAACGAAATCGTGGGTAGCCAAGCGCATGGCGCGGTCGCTCCGCCCGATTTCAGCAATGGGTTCGCGCAAATTGTCGCCGCTTTCCAAGCTGACCGTGATTCGGCGGTTGCCGCAGAATCCGCCGCCGCCTTGGCAGAAGAAACCGGCATGACGATGGAATAAGCCGTTAATATCCGCAACATGCACACCTAAAATCCTGCGGGGGCGCCACCCTCGCAGGATTTTTCTTAACAAAATAGAGGAAGGGATGCCCCGTGGAATCATCAAATCGCGTTTTATCCGCATCCGACCAGCGTATCCCCGTATGGTTGGAGACGCTCCGCCAAATACGAGGCGATAGGCTAAAAGCGGTGCTCATCCTCGCGCCTTCGGTCATTTTATTGGCCATATTTGTTTATGGCTTCATCGCCTCTACCGCTTATACGTCAACGACCAATTCTACCGCTCTGCAACTCCTGAGCGGGACAGAGGCAGAACAAATAGGCTTAAAGAATTACACCGATTTATTCACGCGGACGCTCGATAGGCGTTTTCGTATTGATATGGTCAATACTGTTTTTTTCACAGGTCTATTCATCGTGACCTGTTTAGGCGTGGGGTTATTGTTAGCCATTTTATTAGACCAAAAAGTGCGCGGAGAAGGTTTTTTCCGCACGATATTTTTATTTCCTATGGCGCTTTCTTTTGTGGTGACCGGCGTGGTGTGGAAGTGGCTATTCAACCCGACGGCCGGCATCAACGCCCTGCCCGCTATTGTGGGCTTGCCGCCGGGCACTTTCCCGTGGTTTTTAAGCCAAGAACGTATTCTTGAATTCAACTGGAAGAATGTTTTTCAGATATTGGCGGTATTGGCTTTGGGTGTGGTGTTCCTCGCGGCGTTATGGCGCTATGTACGGCGGCGCTCGTTGATGGCGGCTTTGGTGGCCGCGCTAGCTTTGCTCCTCAACGCCGCCTTGACCGTTTCTGCCGCGTCTGAAGGTGAATTTTTGCTGACGCGCCCTTCAGAAAGGCATGGCTTCAATCTTGCCCTCATCGCGGTGGTCATCGCCGCCGGCTGGCAGATGAGCGGCTATACAATGGCGATGTATTTAGCGGGATTGCGGGGCATTGCCGATGAACTGCGCGAGGCGGCCCGCGTGGATGGGTGTACCGAGTGGGGAGTTTATCGACATATCATCTTGCCCTTGCTCGCCCCCATCACCCTAAGCGCGATGATTATCTTGGGGCATATCTCGCTTAAAATTTTTGACCTTGTCTATGTGATGGGTGGCGGTGATTTGTTGTTCATAGATATGCCGGGCTTGAATATGTACTTCGAGACCTTCCGCGGGCAAAATTTCGGGCGCGGAGCGGCCATCGCTATGATTATCCTCATCATGGTGGCGGTCGTCATCATCCCCTATCTGTGGACGAATTTACGCGGGGAGAATCAATCATGAATGCGACTATCGCTAGCGCGCGCCGACCAACTATCCGATTCGGGCGCATCGCCACCTATGCTATCCTTATCTTCTTCGCTATCCTCTTTCTGTTGCCCGTCTATATGGTGTTGATGACGAGTTTCAAGACTATCTCTGAGGTGAGTATCTCTACCATGTGGCAATTGCCCAGCGGCTTCACTTTAGAAAGTTTTGGGCTGGCTTTCAAAGAACTGCAGGTGGGCTTATCCAATAGCTTTGCGCTCGTCATACCCGCCACGGCGCTATCGGCCATTTTGGGGTCTATGAATGGCTATATTTTGTCCAAATGGAAATTTCCCGGCTCCAATACGCTGTTCGCCTTGATGCTCTTTGGGATGTTCATCCCTTACCAAGCTATCCTCATCCCGCTGGTACAGTTCACTAGCCCTATGGTGCAAGCGCTGAATAGCACTTGTGTTGTTTATGAGGCGAATGGGGCTTGCAATACTTACTTGCCGGGCAATTTGATTTTGCTCATCGCTGTACACGTGATTTACGGACTGCCCATCACCACGCTCATCTTCCGCAACTACTATACCGAAGTGCCCGATGAGATGTTGGAGGCCGGGGCGATTGATGGCGCAGGGTTCTTCGGCCTCTATTGGTATATCGTCTTGCCCATCTCGTTGCCCGGCTTTGTGGTGGTCATCATTTGGCAGTTCACCCAAATTTGGAATGAATTTCTCTTCGCGGTCTCCATCGCCCAAGGCAACCCCACCGTTACAGTGGCTTTGCAAAATCTATCGGGTAGCCAAATTGTCCAATGGAATGTGCAGATGGCGGCGTCCTTTTTGGCGGCCATCCCTACACTCATCGTCTATATCTTTTTGGGGCGCTATTTTATTCGCGGTTTGTTGGCCGGTAGCGTTAAAGGGTGATATATTGGGGCGGCTCGACAGTCGCCCCAGCGCATTTTTCGTCATACCTTCCACGCTTCTGCAAAACCGTGCAGTTGCCATGTATGCATCACTTTGAGCGTTTCGCCATATAAAAAGGGTTCATCCTTGGCGCTATAGCGTGCGCCTAGCTCTAGCCGCGCTTGGAGCAAAGCCATATCTTCCGCGGAAAATTGAGCGGTGTATTGGGCGATAGCCAGCGCCTTTTTCTCCCAAACATCGCTCACATCTACGGTGATATTGGGATGGGCGCTGGCGTAAAAGGCGATACCTTTAAGCTCGAATGGCTCTTGGGCGAAGGCCGCATCTATGGCGGGGTCGGTGGCCAAACGGATGAGTCCGTAGAGGCTAGCGGCATCTGCGGTGGCTTTGCCGGTGATAATATGGTCGTTGTGGAATTCATAGGGCAACCACGGGTCATTGGTGATGACGAAATCGGGGCGCAGTTGGCGGATATGGCGGATGATGTCGCGGCGCAGGTCGAAATAGTCGTACCGGCCAGCGTCAGGGTAGCCTAACCAGTACTGCTCTTTAACGCCGATGATTTCGCCAGCTCGCGCTTGGTTATCTTTTAGCCAAGCGGCCATCTGTGCCGGGGACAATGTTTGGTCTATGACCCCCACTAAATCATCTGTGACGGTTAAATATAGTAATTCCGCGCCATTTTGGGCTAGTTTGGCCAGCGTACCGCCAATTTGGATGTCGTTATCGTCGTAATGGGGCTGGACGACCAAAATACGGCGCGCGGCGAAGAGGTCTGGCTTGGCGAATAGGGCATCGGTCGGTAGCATTTTCATCTCCACGTCGTCTTGTAGCAGGCGATTATATACTATAGCCGTCCCCAATGCATGCCGACCGAATAGAAGGCGAGGCGCGTTAGGTTAGCGGCGCGAACAAATCTATCCCGTTGCCGTCAGGGTCTTGAATTTGGGCGTAACGCTGTCCCCAAAAAGCATCGAAAGGGGGTTTATGGGCATGGTAACCTAACTGGGTCATGCGGTCGAACAGGGCGTCTACCTCTGGCGGGCTGGCGCACAAAAAGGCTAAACCGATGCGATGCCCACCTGTTGAGGGTTGCCACATCTCATCAAAACTGCGGATGACATCGTGCGTATCCCACGCGATGCGTAAGCCGTTGGGCAAGACGTATTCAACATGACTTTCATTATCCATTTCTGCGGGGATGTCCCAGCCGAGCTGGCGGTAGAAAGCCAACGCGGCGGCCATATCGCGAACGATGATACCAACTAAATCGAGCGTTACTTTCATGCGATGAACCTCCTGAATGATTTGAACATAAGTTCTGTTTTTGCGGGGAACACGCGAGGGCAAAAAGCGCATACGGGACGCGCGCGCTAGTCGTGGATGCACCCCATGCGCCAAACGCGCCCGCTGGCGGCTAATAGGTCATCCGCTTCTTGGGGCCCCCAAGACCCGCGCGCGTAACGGGCTAAAGGCGGGTTGCCATCTTGCCAGTCATTTAATATCGGGTCCATGATACGCCATGCGGTTTCGATTTCATCGCTACGGGTGAATAAAGAGGCATCCCCGTTCAGCGCGTCCAAAAGAAGCCGCACGTAAGCATCGGGCGTGGCGCTACCGAAAGCGGTGCGATAATGAAATTCCATATCCACCGAGCGCGCTTCTTGCGGCGAATCGGGTACTTTTGCCTCGAAGCCTAGATGAATCCCTTCGTCGGGTTGGATGCAAATAGAAAGGATATTCGGGGTAAAGCGCTGGCCAATCGGCAAGTTGAACATGACGTGGGGCGGCGCTTTGAACTCAATGGTGATTTCGCTGGTTTTTTGTTGTAGCGCTTTGCCAGAGCGTAGGTAAAAAGGCACGCCTTGCCATCGCCAATTATCAATATAGAGTTTGAGGGCGGCGTAGGTGGCTGTTTGGGAATTGGGGGCTACCCCTTCTGCTTGGAGATACCCTTCATATTGGGCGCGCACAGTGTCTTGCGCGGGGATGGGGCGTATCGCGCTGAGCAGTTTTACTTTTTCGTTGCGGAGAGCATCGGCGCTAAATGAGGCTGGCGGTTCGATAGCTACCAGCGTCAATAACTGCAAAAGGTGATTTTGGAACATATCGCGCAGGACGCCCGCGCCGTCGTAAAAGCCCGCCCGCCGCCCGACATCCACACTTTCCGCCACCGTGATTTGCACATTATCCACATAATTACGATTCCAGACGGGTTCAAAGATGGTGTTGGCAAAGCGGAAAAAAAGGATATTCTGAGCGGTCTCTTTGCCGAGATAATGGTCAATGCGGTAGACCTGTGTTTCATCGAAGACGAGGTGCAGTGCGCGGTTAAGGCGCTGTGCGGTCTCTAAATTCGTGCCGAAGGGTTTTTCTACGATGATGCGCCGCCAGCCATCGTGTTCATCGGCGAGGTGTAGCGCGCCCAAGTTGCCCACAATAGGCTCATAAAGATGGGGCGCGACCGATAGATAGAACAGATAGTTGGATGTTCCCCAGCCTTCTAGCTCTTTCAAAAAATTGTGTACGTGGGTCATCTCGCCGATGACGCTAGCATCGGCGGCCACGTACCATAAGCCACGGGCGAAGTCTTGCCACAGGCTATCTTGGTATAAATCGTCGGCAAATTGGCGCGCCCCTTCTTGTAGTTGCTGGCGGAAGTCGTCGTGGCTATAAGCCGTGCGCGATACTCCCACCACGCGCCAGCCTTGGGGCAAGCGCCCTTGGGCGTACAAATGATACAGTGCTGGCACCAACTTGCGGCGTGTCAAATCGCCCGATGCGCCGAAGATGACGATAGTGGTATGCTCTGCGCTCGTCATTTCAGCCACCTAACCCATAGACAGGCACCGCCGCGCCGTGAATATCGCGGGCGTAATCCGAAGCCAAAAATAAAATGACATCCGCTAGTGATTCTGTGGCGACCCATTTAGAGGTATCCGCATTGGGCATGGCGGAACGATTTTGGGGCGTGTCTATTGTCCCCGGCAAGATGCAATTCACATTGATGCCGTGCCCTTTTAACTCGGCAGATAGACTTTCGGTCAGTCGGATGACCGCGCTTTTGGAAGCGTTATACGCCGAGTGATTCGCTGTGCCCGCTAGGCCGGCTTTGGCGGCAATACTGATGATTTTGCCGCCACGCCCCCCCGCGAGCATGTGCGGGATGGCCGCTTTGCTGGCGATGAAGACCGTCTTGGCGTTGAGGTTCATCATAAAATCCCACGTCTCTAGCGGGGTTTCGTGTAGAGGGGTGCCAGCCCGATACCCGCCGACGGTATTCACTAGCACGTCTATACGCCCCCATTGGTTCATCACCTGCTGGGTGAATTGTGCCACCGCGTCTTCATCGGTCAAATCTACCGAACCGGGGAAAAGACAATCGGGAGAAGCTATCAAATCGGGCAAGATTTCTGCTAAGCGTTTGGCATCGCGTTCGGCTAGGGCCAGCTTGCCGCCGCCCGCATGGAAAGCCCGCGCCACCGCCGCCCCTAAGTTGCCAGATGCGCCGGTCACGATAATCACCTTGTCCTTAAAGTTGAACATAACCTCTTTTCTCCTGAGCTTTAATAAACCCGCAGATGGTTCTTGATGATTATGCTTCGCGCTTGATGGCGTGTCCGCCGAATTGATTACGCATGACGGCGAGTAGCTTATCGGTGTAAGCGTCCTCCTCGCGCGAGCGGATGCGTCGCAAGAGCGATTCCGTTATGATAGGTGCGGAGACGTTCAAATCAATTGCCTCAAAGACTGTCCAGCGCCCTTCGCCGCTATCGGGCACATAAGGCGCAACGTCGGCCAGTTCTTGGCCCGCTTCTAGGGCGTCTTTGGTCAAATCGAGTAACCATGAACGAATGACGCTCCCATATTGCCAGATATGGGCAATATCGGCTAAATCTAAGTCGAACTCGGCTTTAGCTTTCAGGATAGCAAAGCCCTCTGCCAAGGCCTGCATCATGCCGTATTCAATGCCATTATGAATCATTTTGACGAAATGACCCGCGCCGCTGGGCCCCACATATCCCCAGCCTTTATCTGGCGCGGGGGCTAAAGTTTGGAAGATGGGGGCCAAATGGTCTACGATAGCGCGTTCGCCGCCTATCATCAGGCTATAGCCCTCTTTTAGTCCCCAGATCCCGCCGCTCGTGCCGACATCTACAAAATAAATGCCTTTTTCGCCGAGTTCGTGGGCGCGGCGCATCGAATCTTTATAAAAGGAATTGCCGCCATCAATGATGATGTCGCCATGGGATAACAATTGCCCCAACTGACGAACGGTCGTTTCGGTGGGTTCGCCAGACGGCACCATCACCCAAACAGCGCGTGGCGGGGCCAAGCGCAAGACCAATTCGCTCAGCGCGGTTGTAGCGATAGCGCCTAGTTGGGCGGCGGCTGTTACGGCTTCGGCGTTCACATCGGTGACAATGAGTTCATGACCCCCGCTGATTAAGCGGGCCGTCATATTTTTGCCCATCTTCCCTAAACCTACCATACCTAGTTGCATTATCCATCCCTTTATCTCACTAATGGCGTTGCGCTTTGATAGGCGCCACCATTTAGCCTACTGTGTAGCAGGGTGAAAAGCAAATTTCAATGGGTGTTTAGGGGCTGTTTAGGGCAGGAGAAAAACGAAAAGACCAGATGCGCCGTCTGGTCTCTCTGCATAAATAAAGGGGGGGTAACAAGATTTCACAACGTGGGTGTTGTTCATCTGTTGATGATAAGATAACATAAGCGCTCTACAACGTCGCTAGTATCTTGGTACCATTTTGGGGTTGCTTAAACTCAGGTTTAACTTAACTATAGAAATAACAATTGTAATAAATGAGGCGCTAGGTGTACAGGCACTCGTAAGCGGTGGTCAGGCAGACGAAGCCTAATTTTTCTAGGATAGGTCGGCTAAGATGGCTCGCATCAATGGTTAAAAAGCGTTTTCGTCTCCTTAGGGCCTCTGTAGCCCGTGCCGCCACCAACGCGCGATAATGCCCGCGCCCCCGATAAGCCGACAACGTAGAACCGCCCCACAAGCTGACCCAACGATTTTGGGGCGGGAAGCGCGCCCAAGCGACGCTGACCGGTATTCCGTCTTCGTAGGCGGCGTAGATGGAGAGTTGGTCTGGGGCTTCGCGCGAGGTTTGGATGAGTTCGGCGCGCAAATCGTCTAAGTTTTCTTCCCATATAGCATCCAAGATGCGGGTGGCGTCTTCTATGTCTCGTTCGTTCGCCAACCGTCGGATGTGGGGGGCGGGCTGTTCCCACGCTGAGGGGAAATCCGCCAAATCAAAAGCCATGACGGTCTCTGGCTCGCCGATGGCGAAGCCGTGGTTATCGAGGCGTTCCGCTATGTCTGATGGTTGGTCGTGTTCATATAGCTTCCATTCCAATGCATACCCCAAGTCTTTGAAATAGGCGATTTGCTCGGCGATGACGCTATCGGCTGTTTCTGGGGTGAGCACCGCGTACAATACCACCCCATAGGCGAAAGCGGTATCTATATGGCGCACTAAATGGGGCAGGGCTTCGCGCCGCATACCGTGATAGGTGACGGCGATATGTTGTTCTTGGTCGTACAGGCGTAACCATTCTGCAAGTTTAGGCATTGTGCGTGCCTCCCGCTCATCGGCAGACTTCAAAAGCGTTCAAATCTACTAACCACAGTCCACCATCTATGCCGTTGGCGCTGATGGCCAGTTGCGAATAATCGGGCGCTATCCACGACCACGCGCGCTCATCGGTATCTAGTTGAATGGGCAAACGGGTTAGCGTGTGTAGGGTGTTGGCATCGCGTTCAAAGCATTGTAAGGTGGCCACGCCATCCACCGGGCGCACGACATAGACGTAACGCTCGGTATCGCTCTTGCGGTAATATACGGGCGCCGGCCAATTATTGCCCGGCAATTCGGACTCGAATAAGAAGATATTCTCATCGTAGAAGGTGGATTTTAGGTAATACCCCGTCCCCTGTTCAAAAGTCCCGCCGATGACGGCGTATAACCCGTCCTCTGTGGGCCCCGGCACAGTCACAGAAGGGGTGACATTCTCTAATAGCGCGCTGATGAGCTGGCCTTCCACATTGGCGGTGAAATAGCGCACAGGCTCGCCATAAGCGCCAAAGTAATAAGCGAGGAAGCGCCCTTGTGGCAACCAAATAAAGCCTTGCAAGCTATAAGGATGCAGTCCTTCGTGGATGAGCCGCTTGAAAGAACCATCCGTTTCTGCAGAGATGATAGTGTGCAAATCATTTTGATAGACGATGCGGCGGGCTGTCGTCGGAAAGGTTAAAAAAGAGCGCTCGTATAAGAAAGGCGCTTCCTCGCCGCTTTGCGATAGCTTGTTGATGCCCGTCTGCAGGATGAAGGCATCGGTCACTTGGGCCGCGTTGGGATGCTCGATAGGGGTTGATACCCCACTGGCTACATCGTATGCGTACCAATCCAAGTTAGTGAACACATCGCCCGCGCATCCTACGCCATAGCGCAATTGGGTAGGGTCTAGCCATTCTACCAGTACGACTTCTTGAGAAGTGACGCCGCGCAGACCACTATAGATTTGGGATACGTCGAGCTGTTGCGGCGCGACCGCTTCCCCTTGCGCTGTGACCGTCAATTGGGCGATGTCGCCATCGGCGAATTGCTCGAAGTCCGCCATAAAGCGGATAGCCGTTGCGGGTTGTAGCGCTTCGTCCAGCAGGGCTTCGTCGCAGGCGTTGACCACATAGCCAAAGCCTTCTCCGATAAGCTCGCCATTCGCCGTGGTCGCTTCTACGGTGATGGCGATATTGCGATAGGCGTTAGCGCCATTATTGACCAATTGCCCCTCGACGACTTGGCGTTCTCCGCCGTAAATATCGGCCACAGTCACTAACTCGGCGTTCTGGGCTACGAGGTCGGCGCTTTGTAAACGCGCACCCATCCATAGCAAAGCGCCAGAGGCGAAGCTCATCAAAAGCAAGCGAATCATCATGCGTTTTCCTATCATCTCGATGCTGTTATCTATGATTTTATGGCTTTAATCATACCAGAATCTAGGTAGAAGCGCGTGAGGAGGAAGTAAGAGGGAAGGATTAGGGGCAAAACGCTTATCAGTCGCGCTTTGCCCCTCCTGTGGTTTTGGGGAATGCTCTATGACGCGACTTTTAGGGCTTCTATAATGCGTTTAGCCCATGCTTCGATAGCTTCCCAATCGCGGTAATCGCCGATGGGCGCGCGCATCGCTTTGATGATGAAACGCTCGGCGATATTCATCGCTTGGGGGTTAAGATAGCCCGTGGAAAAGAGCGACATCACACGGGCGGATGCGTTTGATGATTTCCCACAGGGTATCTGGGAAGCGCCAACCTTTCAAGGTTTCGCTGGGGTCGCCTTCGCCGGTGGGGCCGCTGGAAAAGAGCCACACGGGTATACGCGCTAGGTCATCAGCGTGTTGGCTTAGGAAAGTCGCCGCGCTGGATTGCCATTGCCCGGCATAAACGGCGCTCCCTAAAATCACCGCAGAATAAGGGCGAATATCGCGGATGGTTTCGACATCCGCGACCACGACGGGCAAATCAGCGTCGTAAAGGCATTGGCCGATGAAAGCGGCGATTTGTTCTGTGGCGCCATGCTTGCTGGCATATGCTACTAAAATAGTCATTGTCATTTAGCCTATCACTTTTGCTCTCTGCCTTTGTCTTCAGTGTGCCATGGGGGGATGTTATGTTGTCAGTAATGAATGTCATCCGAGGGACAGTTAGAAGGCATCTTCCGCGCGAATCCCACCACGGAATGCTACAAATAACTTGTCAAAACCTTGAGCCATGTTATAATCACGCCCATTGCATAGACGGTTAGATGAGTTTTTACGAATAAAATATTGCTAAACATTAACGACCTTGCGATGAACTGAAAAAAGTAAATGAAATCTTTTTACTTTTTTCCGAAATATTTTGGTACACTTCTAATATAACGAATTATAAAGATAGGTTCGTTTTATGGCCATCGTCGAAATATTCCTTGTTTGGTCGCTCATCTCCATACCTGCTAGCCTGCTCATGGGTCGTCTGCTCGCCTATAGTAGCAAAGCCTACCCCGTCGCTGACGACCGCCTCGCATACGATAATTAATATCAATGCTATTTTGTCACCGTTTAGACGCTGTTAACGTCGTTGACAGTCGTCTTTCGGTTTATACATTTTCTAAAAGACACCTCCCCCGAAAAAAACGAACGACGCCAAGCCAATCAATGAGATTACCCTACACAAAAAGGACGCCCAATGCCGCTAATTACAGATGATGACCAAACCCTGCGCGCTCTGCTGAGTCAGGCGCGCGTCATCGCCGTTGTCGGCCATTCCGATAACCCGACGCGCACCAGTTACCAAATCGCCCAATACTTACGCGCTGTGGGCTACACGGTGCTACCCGTGAACCCTACTATCGCCATGA
Organism: Anaerolineaceae bacterium; assembly: GCA_037441665.1. Classification (GTDB taxonomy): domain Bacteria; phylum Chloroflexota; class Anaerolineae; order Aggregatilineales; family Phototrophicaceae; genus JBBIRQ01. The sequence continues at coordinate 111,002 of JBBIRQ010000004.1, forward strand.
TTGACGGGCAACGCAGTTATCCGTCATTGGCGGCCATCAACCAGCCAATAGATATTGTGAATGTGTTCAGACGTTCTGAATATTTGCTAGATGTGATTGATGAGTCTATCGCTATCGGCGCTAAAGCGGTGTGGGCGCAATTAGGGGTGTACGATTGGCGGGCGCAAACCAAAGTCGCCGCGCACCCTATGCAATTGGTCATGGATTCATGCATCAAAGTAGAACATGCCCGCTTGGGTATCCCCCCAATTTCTAGGGGTGACGAGTCGCGCCAACCTATGTTATCTTAGTGTCAATAAAGTTGATACACATCAACAATATTCGCGCAAGCACACACCATGCGGCGCATTCCACAGGCATACAAGGCACGGCGTAGGCCTTCGCGCAGACGCTATGCAGGGTCAGCCGGCATCTTCAATCATTGCCGGTTTTTTGTTTAGTTAGCTACATCTAAAGGAATGTCTGATGAATTGTCCAGTATGTGTAGATGTCACCTTGCAGATAAGCGTTCGACAAGGTGTAGAGATTGATTACTGCCCGCGTTGTCGGGGTATCTGGCTCGACCGCGGCGAGTTAGACAAGCTTATTGAACGCTCTGAGCAACCCTACGAGACATCACGTTATGAAGCATCGAGACCCTATGATGATGATGATGACCGTCATCATGGCTACCCGCATAAGAAGAAGCGCAAATCCTTCTTAGGCGATATGTTCGACATCTTCGATTAGTTTATCTAAGCTCGGTCACCCTCCACCACCAAATTTCCCCCCCGTGTTTCCCCTGTTGTGCAAAATTGGTGGCCGAGCTTTTTTTTCATTTAGCGGTGGTGAAGAGTTGGTTAAGCGCAAGGCACAGTGAGCGACAACATGTTATGATTAGAGGACGAATCATAACATGTGATTGAGGAAAAAGACCATGCGTAGGATATTGCTGGTTGTGGGTGTCGTCTTCGTCGTCTTGGTGCCTGTCTTAGCCGACACGTGGGATTCTGACCTTGTTTTCATTACCGACCCTACGATAACGCCAACAGCGGCGCCGCCAACCCCTACCGCGACTCATACGCCACTCCCACCACCGGCCACCCCTACGCCCACGGTGAACCCAGCAGAGACCTTTTTTGAGAGCGCTTTTGATGCTTATGAGCGCGGCGATTATCAACAGGCGATAGAAGATTACACCCGCTCGCTGGAAATCGGCGGTTATTACGAAGCCTTCGCCCATAACAACCGCGGTTTAGCCTATACCAATTTGGGCGAATACGATTTGGCCATCGCCGACTTCACCGCCGCTATTGAACGGGATAACGCATACTACCAAGCGTATCAAAATCGCGCATGGGCTTATCATTGGGCGGGCGAACATCGTTTAGCCATCGCCGATGCCGAAACAGCTTTGCAAATCCAGCCCAACGAGCCTTTTAGTTATTTCATCATCGCCCTTGCCAACGAGGCGCTAGAAAATTATCAAGAGGCGCTGGCCAACTACGACTTGGCGCTCCAAAATAACCCCGATTATGTGGATGTCTATTTGTCGCGGGGCATCTTGCGCGACCGTCTGGATGACCAAAGCGGCGCGGCGAGCGATTATTACGCATGGCTTTTGGGTGTGGAAAGCGACCGTCGCTTTGAGACCATCCTCAGCGGTTCTGTGACCCTTGATATGGCTGAAGGGCGGACGTATGTCATGACTTTTCCCGCTGAAAGCGGACAAACGCTGAATATCAGCGCCACCGCCCGCGAAGAGAATATGGATCCACTAATGGTGGTGTTAGATACCAACGGTAACCCGCTCGTTGGCGATGATGACGATGGCGGCGGCCTGAATGCCGCGATTCGCGATTATAGCGTCCCCGCAGATGGCTTTTATTCCCTCATCGTGGGGCACGCCGGGGGCGGGAGTTTTGGCACGGTAGATGTGACGCTCAGCCTGACGGGCGCGATGCCCTCTCCAACGCAAGAGCCGTTAGCGACCCAAACCTTGTTCCCGTCGCCTACGCCGCCCGCCACCCCTACGCCCACGGTGAACCCGGCAGAGTCCTTTTTTGATAGCGCTTTTGATGCCTATGAGCGCGGCGACTATCAACAGGCGATAGAAGATTACACCCGCTCGCTGGAAATCGGCGGTTATTACGAGGCATTCGCTCATCACAACCGCGGCTTGGCCTATTACAACCTAGAACGCTATGAAGAAGCGCTCGCCGATTTCGACGCCGCTATTGCGCTCGATAGCGCTTATGCCCACGCTTACTATATGCGCGGCCTCACCTATCAAAAGCTCGACCGCCACGAACTGGCGCTGGAGAATTTTAACCGCGCGATTGAACTTGACCCAGAAAATAGCAACTTTTGGCTGGTACGCGGCATCTTTTATGAAGAGGCGGGTTCTTCCGACCAAGCCGCCGCGGATTATTGGCAGTATATCCAACGGATGGAAGCCGAGCGGTTGGTAGTGGACTTGCCAGCGGATAACATCCTCTCCCTAGAGCTGAGTCTCGGCCGTGTTTATGCTGTCCCCATCGCGGGGAGCGCGGGAGAAAGCCTGACCGTTCGTACCGACTTCGTGCGTGATACCGACCTAGTAGACCCCATCCTCGTTTTATTGGGGCCAGATGGAGAAGCGCTAGTGGGAGATGATGATAGTGGCGGTGGTCTCAAGTCGCTCATCAGCGATTTTATCCTGCCGACCAGCGGCGCTTATACGCTGGTGATTAGCCACGCGGGCGGCGGCAGTTACGGGAGCGTGACGGTGTCTATCCAACTAGAGCGGTCGGCTGATGATGCCAATAACAACCTCGTTCGTGGTCACGAGGCCTTCCGCACGGGCGATTACAATAGCGCGCTCAACTTTTATGACGCCGCCTATCAGTTTGATAATGCGCTAGAAGGGCTGTATTGGCGCGGGCGGGTATACGCGGCCACCGATAACCCCCAAGCCGCCCTCGCCGATTATACAGAGGTCATCGCCCAGCAACCTAATTTTTCCGAAGTATATCTGAGTCGGGGGCGCGTTTATCAAGCTTTAGGAGAACAAGACCTCGCGGCGTCAGATTATTATCAATGGCTGTTGTTGAATTCGCGGTCGCATTCTGACCCGATTGTGGATAGCGCGGACCTCATCACCGAAGATACGACGCTCACAGTGGCGCTAGAAGCGGGTCAATATGCCTCATCGGTACTGCAACTATCGGCCGGGCAACAGGTGACTATCGAGGCGCAGAGCGAAGATGGCGACCCGCTCATCGTGCTACTGGACAATAGCGATAATCTCCCCCTCGTCGGCGATGACGATAGCGGCGGCGACTTGAACGCCCGCGTCGAAAGCTACCCGATAATGCGCGACGGCGGCTATTCTTTGCTCGTGGGTTCGGCTGGCGCACGGGCGGGCGGCACCATGACTATCACCATTCGCTTAACAGCTAGCGATAAGACAGCAGAAGGATATTTTGCACAAGGGTACGCTATCGGTTTAGATGACCCCGCCGAGGCCATCGCCCTCTTTGACCAAGCTATCGCCCGTAACCCCGCTTATGCCGAAGCGTATTATTGGCGGGGGCGCGCTTATCGCGCATTGGGCGATACTGCCAACGCTCTGCGTAATTTTTCGCTAGCTATCTTGACCGATAATACGTTTTCGTTGGCTTATCTGAGCCGTGGCTTGTACTATGATGAAATCGTTGGCGATACAGCACGAGCCGCCTTAGATTATCATCAATGGTTGTTATTGACTAGCGATGCCCCCATCTCGGATGTGTTGTTCTCCAACCAGCCTATCACGCGGGATTTGGCGCGGGGAACGCTATACCGCTTGACTTTCAGCGGGGTGGCGGGCGATGTTATCGGCATTTCGGCCAATAGTATCAGCGGTAATCCCGACCCACTATTGGTCATCTTGGATGCCCAAGGCGCTCCTATTGCGGCTAATGACGATGGCGGGGGCGATTTGAACGCCCTCATTGCCGATTTTGAATTGCCAGCTAATGGCCGTTATACCCTCTTGGTCGGCGCGGCCGCGGCTGGGGATAGCGGCGTCGTCGAAATACGCTTGAGCAAATAAGGCGGGTTTGTAAACAAGCGTCACGATACAGTAACCACCGCATAACACGTCTTTTACAGGCATGTGACATCTTGTAGACATCGCACATGATGACCTACAGGAGGTGTACCATGCGAATCAATATCAAATCTGTAGTAACGGTTTTTGTCTTTGTCATCGCGCTCATTGCCGCGGCCGTGCCGGCCATGGCGAAAGATGCGGATGACATCCGCGCTCGCTTCGCGGTGGGCCCGCAAACGGTGGCGTTTACCACTCATGAAGGCGAGCTAGAAGTTTGGGCGTTGGAGCAGTGGGGGCCAGATGCCGAAGATTATCATTGGCAATTGGTCTTATCGCTCTCTAGCGCGGAAATGGACGGCTTGCCAACGTATCCCGAAGCGGCTATTTTACTCGATGAAAGCGCCGATGGACATTATCAGTTACACAAACTCATCAGCGGCGAATACCAAGTGATGAGCGGTCCGGACGCAGAAGGTAAGATTTACACCGTCGTGTTCGATGCTGACATGAATTATGTCAGCGAGGGTAGCTTTGTGGCCGACGGCTCGTAAAGAGCGCTTGCGGCGTATGTAACGATGCCAGCCCCCAACTGGTCGGGGGCTGGTTATGTTTGAAGCGGTTTACAAAAGCGGCGGATTTGATGCGTTATTTGGAAGCCGCACGACTGATAAAAAGCGAGGTTGGATGCGTTATCGCTATGGGTGAGCACCTGTGCGGTATGCATACCGCGAATGGCCATCCGCCGTAGCCCTTCTTGCATAGCGGCCCGCCCTAGACCTCGCCTTTGCCATTCCGCGCGCGTTCCCACCGGTTCAAAAGACCCTATACCGGTGGTGTCGTCCACCCAGACCATAGCGAAAGCCGCTAAACGCCCATCCGGACCGACGATGACCGTATCTAAAGCGGGGTCGTATAGGGGGGCGCGCATGAATTGGCGATAATAATCGGCCGTCATGCGCGAATTGACGAAAGCGCTTCGATGCACATCGGCGCGTTGCTCTACCCATCGTTCGCTCATGGTATCCAAAAAAGTATACCCTTCTGGCAAGGTGGGACGCGCCACATTTGGATTGATAGAGCGAGTAAAAGCGGTTAAAAAAGGTTCGGGTTGGTAGCCACGGGCGCTTAAGAGGGCGATACGGTCGTTTTCGCCTTCGACCGCGAAGGTGGCGATGCGCCTATGCTTGTTTTTCCCCTCGCCGTGTTTATATCCGTATGCTTGCAGGGTTTTTTCCGCCCAATCGAGGATAGCGCTTTCTGTGTCTGTGGCGCGATAAGCCGGGGCGACAAAATAATCAAAGTCGCCCCATTCGGGAGAAGCGTAAATCCACGCGACGAGTTCGCCGTTATCATCCTCCCACAAAGTGGCTTTCTCGGTAACAGGGATGTCTGAAGGGTTGTAATAGACCCACCAGTTCAGATCGCCGGGGTGGACATAATAATAGCGGGGCAACGCGCGTTGCCCCGCGCTCAACAAGCGCATCATACGGCGTAAATCCGTCTGGCCGGTGTAGGGGCGCGGATGAGGCATCATAGAGCACAATTTAGCTATCTGAGATGAATAAATGTATTGTAGCACGACTTATCACTATGGGCAGTATAACAAATTATCGGTTGGTATTAGATATAGAGAACAGATTAAAAAAAGTAAAATAGTCATTTTCGACAATGGACTTTATTGCAGTTAAGGTTACACTAAACCCCAATGGACAAGGCGCAGAGGTCGCGCAAATTCTGGGCGATTATCGGGATACCGCATAACGCTTTCACGCCGCCAATTTCGTGATAGGATGATGTGCGTCTCTGCGCCAAAGTCTGCCTGAGCGGTGGCTTTCAAGATTGTGCTTTTTCTCCCCTAGCGTAAATGCGAGAAATGTAATTTTGCTCGCGGGCATACCGCAATAAATCCTCGCGGAATTTAGGATGGGCGATGTGGACGAGGGCATGAACGCGCTCGTTGATAGTACGACCCCACAAATCCGCCACGCCGTATTCTGTGACCACAAAATGCACATCATTACGGGTGGTGGTCACGCCCGCCCCCGGTTGCAACTGTGGCACAATGCGGCTGATGCTATCGTTTTTGGCGGTGCTGGGCAGGGCGATGAAGGTCATGCCCCCTTTGCTCCGCGCCGCGCCGCGTACAAAATCGAGCTGGCCGCCGACGCCAGAATAAAAGCGCGGACCGATGCTATCGGCGCAAACTTGCCCGGTCAAATCCACCTCTAGGGCCGAATTGATGGACACCATACGGGCGTTTTGGGCGATGACGAAGGGGTCATTGACGTATTCGGTGGGGTGAAATTCAAAAATAGGGTTGTTATGGATGTACTGAAACAGAGCGCGCGTGCCCAATACAAAGCCCGATACTACTTTGCCGGGGTGAATGCTTTTGCGGGCGTTGGTGATGACGCCCTTTTCTATCATCTCCATCACGCCATCGGAGAATAATTCGGTATGGATGCCCAGATTTTTGTGATTGTGCAGGCGTTGTAAAACGGCGTTGGGAATGCCGCCAATGCCCAATTGCAAGGTGGCGGCATCGGGGATGCGCTCGGCGATGTGGTCGGCGATGCGCGCTTGTACCTCATCAAAAGGCGGCGGCTCAACTTCGGGCAATTCATAATCCACATCAATGAAGTAGTCAATTTGGTTGACGTGGATGAAGCTATCGCCCAAAGTGCGCGGCATATGGGGGTTTATCTCCGCGATGACGAGGCCGGCCGTCTCGCTAGCGCTTTTGCTAACGCCGATTTCCACGCCGAAGGAACAATAGCCGTGTTCATCGGGCGGGCTAACCTGTATGACGGCAATATCGAGGGGCAAACGACCAGAACGCCATAATTTGGGGATTTCCGATAAGAAGATGGGCGTGAAATCCGCCAAACCGTCGGCGATGGGTTTACGCAAATTGGGGGCGATGAATAAGCTGTTGATGCGAATATGTTCGGCAATCTCTGGCGTGATGTAATTGCCGGGGCCCATGCCCAACAGTTGCACAACCTCGACCTCGTGAATTTCGGTATGACGCGCGACCAACGCTTCTAAAAAGGCGAGCGGCGTAGAGCAGTTACCGGTTAAAAAAATGCGTTGTCCCGATTGTACTTTGGCCGCGGCGTCTTCCGCGCTGATTTTGCGAGTTTGCCAAGTCATCTTTAGAGTCCTTTTGTGAAATACACCCTTCTGATTTATATCAGCGTAAAACAGGGCTTGATGCGCTAATAGTGTCATCTTTCCCACATGGCGCTAGACATTTAGCACTATGCGTCTGCGGTATCTGGCTTTATCTTAGAATTGAAGGCAGAAGAAGAAAAGAGAGGGTCAACATCATGTTAAACCATATTTTAGTGCCTTTGGATGGGTCGGACTTGGCGCTAGAGGCGCTACCCTATGCCAAGGCGATTTTGCAAGCGGGGGGCAAGCTGACTTTGCTGAGCGTGGTGGATGTGCCCGATTTCCCCATGTACGATTTCTACCCCGCTCCTATGGCCGTGACCGATAAGGACTATACTAGCGTCGTCGAGGATATGATGGCAAAAACGCACGAATATCTCGACAAGCTGGCTGAACCCTATCGCAATCAGGGGTACACGGTGCTGGTCGTGGTCAAAGTGGGCGAGCCAGCCCAAGCTATCGTCGAGGAGGCGAGCGCCGCCCAAGCCGATGCTATCGTCATGTCCACCCATGGCCGCACAGGCTTCAGCCGCTGGCTTTTCGGTAGCGTCACCCAAAAAGTGCTGAACGCTATGCCGTGCCCGATTTTCGTCATCCCCGGCTTTAAGCATGTTTCCGCAGAGGAAAAAGAGGCGACAGCCCGCCAAAAGAGCAGTTGAAGGCCGCAGTACCGCTAAGTGAATGAAAAGGCGAGCTGAAACTCGCCTTTTTTGTATCAGCCATCCGCCAAGATGCTATCTATCGCGTAGGCGAGGTCACGGAGATTGTTCACTAAGTAGATGCCATCGGCATGCATGGCGTAATCGTGCATGTCGCTATCGCCAGTGCCCCACATGGTGCGCGGTTCTGGACAGAACCAAATGAGGCGACGGCTTTTGCGGCGCATGTCGGCCACAATATCTAGGCGCGGGTCGTTATAGTTGTTGCGCCCATCTCCCAAGATGATGACGGTCGTACGCTGGTCGAGAAGGTGCATGTGGTCTTTGGCGAAGGTGTTTAGGCTATTGCCGAGGTCGGTGCTATAGTAACCCGGTGGGTTATCCATCATCACCTTCTGCACCGCTTCTTGCGGTTCGTATTCGGCTAGGGTCGTGCTGACATCCACCAAATCGCTGATGTAGATGAAGCTGTTGGTGCGGCGCACTTGGTCTTGCAATTCATAGACCATCGTCAGCAGAAATTCCACGCAATAGCGCATAGACGTGCTCAAATCACACAGCAGGACGAGGCTGGGCTTTTTGTGGCGCTTACGAAAACTGATTTCCATGGGGACGCCGCCATAGCGCATATTTTTGCGGAGTGTTTTACGCGGGTCGAAGTTGCCGGCTTTTGATTTCTTCTGGCGCAGGGCCGCGCGTGTTCGCAATTTGGCGGCGAGGCGGCGGATTTCGTCGCGGATATGGTCTACGTCTTGGTGTGTGAGGCGCGATAAGGGGACATCGAGCAAGTCGGGTTTGGGGTCGGGTTCGCGTTCGGCCATGTTTTGGGCTAAGGTCGCGCCCACAAATTGGGATAGTTGGTCGCTGAGGCCTTGCATATTCTCGCGCAACATCGCTTCTAGCTCGGCGAGGGCTTCATCGCTCATCCCCATCTGTTCGAGTTGTTCTAGCAATTGTTCCAGCCATTTTTCTAATTGAGGCAGGCCGGCTTGGCGCGCTATGCGCCGTTCAAACCAATCACGCTGGTACATCTCGTCGGCGTTTTGCAGGCCCGCCATGCGCCCCATTTCCGCCAATTCATCATCGCTGAATTCGCGCCCCTGTAGCAGACGTTGTAGGAGTTGGCGCAAGGCATCCATCTTGCCCATCAGCGCCTGCATCGCCTGCTGGAGTAATTCTTGGTCTTCTTGGCTCAGTTGTTCTTGGATATTTTGAAGCGGGGGTTTATTGTGGCTGAAGAAAAGGGGGAAGAAATAATCGAATTTATCTTGGTCACGCCGTTCTTTGACCAAGGTTGTTTTTAGAGCCATCTTGAAATAATTGGGGTCTAGGACGCCTACACGGTCAGCGCTATCTATAGCGTCTTGGCTTTCTGCCAAGGAAATGCGGACTCCTGCGGCCCTCAATGCGCGTATAAACTCTACCATGCGTGTTTCCATAATCATCACCTTTAAGTCAACTCAGCAGGCATTGGGGTTTGGGGTATGGGTTGTGGAACTTTCTATTCATCATCTGCGTCTACCCTTATGTTAAATCATTTTGGGAGGTCGGACAACCAATTGACCATCGCCTGCCCAAAAGCATAGGTTGATATGGGGAGCAATATATCATGCCCAGAGTATTCATCGGTTTTTTAGTGTTCATGATGGCGTCTACGTCTAGCCTTATGGGGCAGACAGCAGAATGGTCTGCCATTTTATACGACGTGACCAGCTACACCCTATTTTTCGTTGGCGATGAAGGGATTGTAGAAGAAATCACCTTGCCAACAGCGGTATGGCCAGCGCTAGATGTCCCTATGGATGTGCTAGCTGTATCGCCTGATGGGCGTTATGCAGTGGTCAAGCACTATGCGGAAGGCGGGACTTTTTTAGTCCATTTGCGCGATAGTCAATGTTGCCGCCAATTGACCCTAGCGGCATCTGCTGAAGTGATAGCGGCGCGCTTTAGCCCCGATAGCGCCCTTTTAGCCGTCAACTATTTTATGCTTCCGCCGTCGCCAAACCCGCCATACGGGCTTTTGGCGATAGTGGATGTGGCCGATAACGAAATCGTTGCTTCTATCACTTCTGACCGCTTCGGACAGACGGGGGGCGTCGCGACATTAGCAATCGAATGGGTAGCCGACGGTGTGAGCTTTTTCCCCAATTGTTGGGCATGTGAACCCGCTCTGGAAGGCGAACGCTTCCTGTGGAATCCGCATACAGATACGGTCACCTCTGCCGAGACGTATAGCGCTTTGGCGGGCGATTTTTTGCCTATGCAAGCGGTGTGGATTTATGGCGCAGACAATACACGCTTCGCCTATTCACGCGAGCCTTAGGGCATCTTGCCCCCTTATAATGTTATCGTCACACGGGGCGCAGGCATGGCAGAGGCGGAATCGGTCATTTATCATGACCCCAATAATCTCAATTTGCCGCCGCCGCGCTGGGTGGCAGATAGGCGCGCTTTCATCATGTATCACTATAACGGCGCTATCGCACGGCTTGTCTATCGGGATAGCCGCACGCAGGATGTACTGATTAGCGCCGACGAAACCTTTTTGACCGGCACGCGGGATGGTTGGCTGGCTTTCCACCCTCAGGAAGGACTCATTCGTTATAACGCGGCTGGTCGCCAAGCGGTAAGCGCCCAAATGCCCTATCGCGGCCCCCTAGTCGTCCTATATAGCGCCGCTTTGGGCGCAACCGTGGTGGATGACTTCGCCATCATCCCCACCCCGCCGCCTTTAGTGTGCCCCGGCGCTTTGCCATCGCGTTTAGCAGTGGGGCGGTATGGGCGTGTGACATCGGGCGCGCCGAATAACTTGCGCGCGCATCCTTCCACGAGCGCCGCCCTCATCGGGCAATTGCCCGCGGAATCCTTTCTAGCCGTCTTAGACGGCCCTATCTGCGCCGAAGGCTATGCATGGTTTCAGGTGGATTATCAAGGGACAATCGGCTGGACGGCAGAAGGCGATAGCGCCAACTACTGGTTAGAGCCGTCCGAATGATACGCGCGGGTGTTTTACGACGGGCGCGAGGGTTCGTTATCGTCGCGCCCGCGGCGCTTCTTCAACAGGCGCGCGCCGATATTCTCATCGGCAGAAGGCGCGTTGCCTTTGGGGGCTGGGGGCCCAGAGGTGATTGTGGTAGCTTCTGGCGGGGGCGTGATGAGCGCTTCGGTGGTGGTCATGTTGCGCTCGGCTTTGCTCGCGCGTAGATTGGCGACAGTGGCTACACCGCTAGCCGTTTCCTCCACACGTTGGCGCGCGCGTTCCCGCGCGGACATCAACGAGCTGAGGCGCTCTGAGCTGGCTAGCTTGGGGGCGCGGCCGAACAGGAAAGCCCGCAAGCGCGCCCAATCGCTCGGCGTGATGACCAGCCGCCGCACGGCAATATCGAGCGGCAATAACAGCAAGGCGAGCGCCAATAATAACGGCCAAATCGGCGTGGCCGCGGCCCGCGTCTCTGTGGTGCGGTTGAACATGCCTCCCAAGTCCTCGGCGAGCGAGCGCCCATTGGTGATGTCCGCCAATTCTGCTAAAAGGCGGTCATCAACCGACCCTAGGGGTTGATATTCGGGCGAATAGCTCATCACCCACCCGCTGACGGCGTTAAACGCGATGGGTTCGCCGCCTAAATCGCCCGTGCCATTGACGGCCAGATAATACGCGCCTTCGTCATCGGGCGTGAACAGCGCTTCGTAACGCCCCGGCGCCACTTGTTGCAGGCGCAGGGACGTTCCTTCGCTATCGGGGCTTAAAACGGACGCCTCTAAGGACAGGCCGTTCAAGAAATCGCCCGTTGGCGTACGAGCGTTGACGATGAGGCGCGCATTTTGTTCTTCCATCACCACTTGCGTTTCGAGGTTGGCGCTAGCCCCTTCTGTCAGCGACCAACTGATGGCTTGGCTCCAAAAACGGGGAAAATCGGACCATAACACCCAGTCGGCGGCCCAGCGGGCGGTAGCATCGCTCGTGAAGGCGACGACGCGCCCTAAGCCGTATTGCCACGCCGCTAAAAGGGGGTCGCGGAAGGGTTCTGGACCGCTGAGCACAATTTGAGCGGCCGCTTTGGGGGTCGTCGCCACATAACCACGCAGTGGCGGTAAAGCGGTGATGCCATCCATGATGGGATTGTTGGCCGTCAAAGTGGGGACGAAGGTTTCTTCTACAATGTATGTGCGCGATGCTAATACCGTCTCTAGAGCGAAGATGGTAGGAATATCTTGGATATTAGCCACTTGATGATAATTGCCTCCCCCCGCTTGGGCCATCTGCTCTAAAAAGGCGGGCGGTTGAACGCCAATGGCGATGGTGCTCGTCGTCACGCCAAAGTCGCGGTTGAGCGATTCTGTCAACTCGATAAGCCCCGATGGGCTAGCGCCGCCATCGGTCATCAGGATGATGTGCTTACGAATAGATGGTTCTTCGGTGATGCTACCGGCCACCAATTGCATACCGGCCATAATATCTGTGCCGCCGCCAGAGCGCAGGGTTGCCACGAAGCGTTGTAAGCTCCTTCTATCGCCAATATCTTGTAATTCTGCCACCCAACTACCATCTACATCAAAAGATGCGATGCCCGCGCGGTCGGTGGGTTGTAAAAAGTCAATAGAACGGATGATAGCTTCTTTAGCCAATTCGAGATTGGGCACGCCGCTAGGGCCAATCATGCCCATGCTACCAGAACGGTCTATCAGATAGGCGATGGTTAATTGGGGTAACCGTTGCTGATCTTTAATTTGCATTTCTACGGGCAACATGCGCTCTATGGGGCGTTGAAAATAGCCCCCCGGCCCATAAGCCTCTGGCCCGCCAATGACGATGAGGCCGCCGCCGAGGTCTTTTACATAGCGGTCAAGGGTGGTCATTTGGGGGTCGGATAAGCGGGTAGCGGGCACATTGGCTAGGACAATCGCGCGATAACTGGCCAATTCGCTGATGCTGAGGGGCAAGTTTTGTGGCGTAATCGTCTCTAGTTGTGCATCGTTTTGTAGGAGCGCCGCGGTCAATTGGGCGATTTCTTGGTCGTCGGTAGCCACGAGCAGAATACGCGGCGGCCCCACCACTTGGCTAAAAGCGGCGAGGCGATTGTTTTGGCGGAAGTTATCGGCCGCGTCGTCTACGACAATCTGGGCTGAAAAATCTAAAAAGCCGCTAGTAGCGCTCACTTGTGATAGCGTGTAGCGATTCGTGCCGACGCGCAGGTTTATCGGTTCTTCGTAAATCAATTCCCCGCGCGAGAAGATGCGTAACGTGGCCGTCGTGGCGACTTCGGCTTCTATCGTCACGTTTAGGTCGAATTCTTGGCCTTGGGCCACGCGATTAGGGGCGTCTAGGTCGGTGATGAGCACATCAGGAGACGGAGGGCGGGCGAGGTGGATATAGCTAATTTCGATACCCGCGGCCGCGGCGAGTTGGGCTTTGGCGCGGGCGTCGCCTAAGGTGGCTTGGCCATCGCTGAGGATGACGATACGCCGACGGGCGTCTGATGGGAACATGCCGATGGCCGTCTGGATGGCGGCGGCGATATTGGTATGGGTGGTCACCACGGTAGAACGCAAAGGATTGACTTCGCGTACAGTGGCGAAGCTCTGCTCCACGACGGGGTTAGCGCCAAAAGCTACGATAGCCCATATATCCTCTGGCGGTTTATTCTGCACCGCTTGGCGGATGATATTCAATTGTTCGGCGCGCAAGGCGGGCCCCATGCTGTCGGATACATCCACCAAAAAAATCACCGCCATGCGGTCTACTGCGCCGACAATCTGCGCTCCCGCCAAAGCCAAAATGACCAACAAGAGGATAACTACCCGCAATAGCAGGCTAGCGCTATCGCGCCGTCGGCGAAACGCATAACGCGGCCAGCCAAGATAGATGGCAAGGGGTATGGTCAATAGCAGTAGAAGGGCAAGAGGGGTTGTAAAAGACATCTTCGTCCATTCATCCGTTATCGGGCGGGGCGCTGTTCAACGCGGCGCGTGGATGCGCTGAACAATGTCGGCACGCGCAGGCGTTGATGATAAACATACCATTCGATGAGCAAGATGACCAAACCAAAAAAGGCCGCCCACGGCCAAAACTCGCGTTGGCTGATTTCTGAACGGTCGTTGGCTTGTATGGGATTGCCGCCAAAACGCAGGTCTTCTACCGCGACGGGGGCGATGTTACTTTCGTCGGTGGCGAAAAAGTTCACTGCGAAAAGCGCGCTTTGCAAAGGCGTTTCGTCACGATAAGCGCTCACTTCGTATATCCCTAACTGGTTCGACTCTGCGAAGGTTAGCGTATCGCCGACAATGGGGAAATCGCGCGTTTGGCCATCGGGCAAGGCAACGCGCACGCGGTTGGCGTCTACGGGCGGGCGGATAGTCACCGCTGAACCGATGGTGAGTGTGTTAGGGGTTTGGATGATGTCTGACGGTGTAAACCATTCCATCAAATTCGCTATCAAAATGGGCCATGAAATTTGTAAGGGCAAATCGCTATCGCGCACGTCAAAGGACAATAGGGCAATTTGCCGCCCCGATTCCACACCCGCCAACAGGAGCGGCCCGCCGTCGGCGGCGATGAGGGTTTCTGCCCAACCGCTATCCCGAACGATCTTGAAATTGCGGATGTTCACTGTATCGAAATCTACGAAGGCCACCAAAGGGTTGCCGTTCTGTATCGTGATGATATTGTTGGCGGCATTGGTCGTTCCCCCTACGGTGAACAGGGGGGTATCCGACGGCGGATTGATGATGAACATATCGCCTTGGGGCAAGGTATCGGGCAAGTAGTTGTTGAAGATATAGACGTCATATGTTTGAGAGGGCAGGGTTGGGCGGGTTATATCGCCGCGGAAAAGTTGCACATTCGGCAAACTCCGCAAAACTTGTTCGATAAAGATATTTTCTTCCGAGAGCAATAATATACGGCGCGTCTGGGTTGCTCTGCGGATAATCCAGCCGATGTTATCGAGCGTCAAATAGTCGAGGCTATCGGCGCGGGGTATCACTTCAGCTTCAATGAGGGCGAACGGTTGGGCGATGTTGAAGACGAAATCATGGCGGCTATCTGGGGCGATGGTTTCCGTTCGGGATAAGGTTGGCACGCCGTCGAACTTGATAACAAGGGATGTTTCGGCTGGCACAGGCCCATAATTGACCACCTGCGCGAATAATTGAGAGGTGTTACCCGCTTGAGAGGCTACAGCAAGCGCCGATAAGCCGATGTTGCTGGCCGATTGCCCCACAGGTAAATAAATCGGCTCTGGCAAGCTAGCCCCTAGCGCGCCGACATCGCCGATGCGGCCATCGCTGATGATGATGATGTTAAAATTTTCTGCACCTGCCGCGCCCGCGGCCGCGATGATGAGGGCGGTTTCCCAATCGCCTCTGCCGACTGTGGGGCTGGCCGCATTCAAGGCCGCGCGCAATTCGTTCACGTCGTTGGTGTATGGCGTCAGCGGTTCGGCGATAGTCCCCACTAGGATAAGCGAGAGGGTATCGCTGGGCCCCATAGCGTTGATGATGTCTAGGGCGCGCTCTCGCGCCACTTCCCAGCGCGTGCGCCCATTTTCATCTGTGGCGTTCATGCTGGCGGATGCATCTAATAGGAGCGCTGTTTTGCCGCTACTGACTGATGGTACAGTGATGAACGGTCGCGCCAAAGCCAAGACAAGGCAGGCCAGAATCAGCAGTTGCAAAAGCAATAATAGATTGCGCCTCAGCCGTTGCCATGGCGTATTCGCCTCTTTATCTTGGATGATTTGCCCCCATAGAAAGTTGCTGGATACGACGACCTCTCGCCGCCGCAGGCGGAGCATATAGAGTAGCAAAATGGGGATGGCGACGAGGGCGCCGATGAACGCGATGGGGGTTAAAAATTGCATGTGTATTCCTTATGTATCTTACCGAACCACGCCCAAACGCCGTAAATCGCCCAAGATGACCCGTTCCCATGGGGATGCTGTCGGCGCAAAGACGTAATGCGCGCCGCGCCGAGAGCAGTTTTCGCGGATGCTGGCTAGCCATGCGTCTAGGCGTTGTTGGTAGATAGCGCGCATCGTCGCATCCACTGTGACTTCTTGGGCGTGGCCCGTTTCCACATCTAATAGGCGCAAATCGCCACCGAGCGGCGGGGTGAGTTCGTCCGGCGATAGCACCTGAATGATGACGACTTCGTGCCCGCGCCCCAATAGCGCGTTTAGCCCATCTACATAACCTGTTGGCGAGAACAAATCGCTGATGAGGACTAGCAAGCCCGGTCGCCGTGTTCGTAATGCATAACTTTTGAGTTGAGCGTTGAGGTCGGTTTGCCCTTCGGCGGATAATTGGTGGGCAAAGCGCAATACGGAGACCACTTGCCCACGTCCGCGCGTCGGGCCAAACAGGGCGATGCCGCTATTGTTGAACGCTACCAGTTGCACATAATCGTTGCTGGTCAGGGCGATATAGGCGAGCGCGGCGAAAAGGCGCTTGGCGAATAACAATTTATGCCAATCGGCGCTTTTGTCGCTCCCTTGGGGCCAATCCATGCTGGCCGATATATCTAGCAGGAGGTGCACCGCGAGATCTTCTTCATCCTCTAGCAATTTGATATAGGGGCGCTCTAGGCGGGCGTAGATATTCCAGTCGAGCTGGCGCAGGTCATCGCCCGCCGCGTAGTTGCGATAATCGGCGAATTCGATGCTCGTGCCGCGTTTGACCGAGCGCCTATCGCCTTTCATGGCGCCGGAGCGGATTTTTTTAGCGTTCAGCATCAATTGTTCTAATTTCGCCCGCGCCTTATCGGTTAACAAAAGGGCGTCTTGGGGTTTTGGGGTAGCCATTGACGTTATTTCTTCTTCACTGTTTTGAGCAATTCAGCGATGACATCATCAGGGCGCATGCCTTCTGCTTGGCCTTCAAAGTTCAGCAAGATGCGATGCCGCAACGCGGATGGGGCGATGGCGGCCACATCTTCAAAAGCCACATTGTAACGCCCATCTAGGAGCGCGTTCACCTTCGCGCCGATGATGAGCGCTTGCGCCCCGCGTGGGCTAGCGCCATAGCGCACATAGTCTTTGACCATAGGCGGCGCGTCGGGATGTTCGGGATGTGTGGCGACGATAAGCCGCGCGACATATTCGCTCACATGGCTGGCGATGGGGGTATTCAGCGCGAGTTCGCCCATACGGATGATATGCGCGCCATCGGTCACTTTTTCCACCGATGGAACATCAGTCCCTGTCGTGCGGTTGATGATGTGGATAAGCTCGTCCTCGCTAGGGAAAGCAACATTCACCTTGAATAAAAAGCGGTCGAGTTGGGCTTCTGGCAGGGGGTATGTGCCTTCCATCTCCAAGGGGTTTTGTGTCGCCAAAACGAAGAAGGGCAATTCTAGCGCGTAACGCCGCCCCGCGACGGTCACCGTTTTTTCCTGCATGGCTTCTAGCAGGGCGGATTGGGTTTTGGGTGTGGCGCGGTTGATTTCGTCGGCGAGGATGAGGTTGGCGAAGATGGGCCCTGCCTGAAAACGGAAAGCGCGCCGCCCGTCTTCGGTCTCCTCTAGAATATCGGTGCCGATGATGTCGGCGGGCATTAAATCGGGCGTGAACTGAATGCGGGAGAATTTGAGGTCTAGCACATCGGCGAGGGTGCGGATGAGCATTGTTTTGCCCAAGCCCGGCACCCCTTCCAGCAAGGCGTGACGTCCGGCTAGAATACAGATGAGCGTACTTCGCACAACCTCTTTTTGCCCCACAATCACCTGCGCGATTTGACCTTCGATACGGCGGGCAATTTGGCTGAATTCTTCTAACTGGAGTTCTTGCGGGGGGGAGGTGGTCATGCGTTTTGCCTTTAACTGTCTTTTGTGATGGTACACATTATAACGCCTTTTTCCCCATTGGCCACCGACCTTAGCCCCAAATGGCCTGCGCCCGTTTTGATGCTAAAATAAAAACATGATTTTATCGCCATGATTTTATCGCGATGAAGGGGTTGATTATGCGTTGGTTTGTTTTAGCGCTATTGTGGTTAAGCCTTTCAGCAGAACAGCTTTACGCCCAAGAGACGGGCGATATTGTCATCTCGTGGGATTTCTCCCAGACGACAGTATCGGGTCAGGTGACGGTGCGCGGGACGGTGAATGTATCGGGTTTGCAGGGGTATTTTTTAGAGGTAGCCCCCTATAGCGCCGATAATCCTTTATGGTTGCCTATCACCTTGCCTAGCCAACGCGCGGTGCTGGATGGTGTGTTGGGCACATGGGATACAAACGCTTTCCCGCCAGATATTTATCAACTGCGCTTGCATGTTGTGCTGACGTCTGGCGAGAGTGTGTATTACACCTTAGGGCCTATCGGCATCGGCAGAACGCCTGATGAGCCAATAGCCATTCTCCAACGCCCCGGTCCCGCTGTTCTGACGGCAACCCCCGCGCCCACCGCCTTACATACCCCTACGCGCACGCCATCCCCCGCCTTGACCAATGAATTACCAATAGAGGTTGGCGGCCATGTGTTGTATTTTGATGAACAGACCCAAGCTTTTATGCGCCATGCGGGGATGACGTGGGTCAAATGGCAAATCCCCTTCGTCATTGGCGGTAGCACCGATGCCGCCCGCGACCGCATCCAGTGGGCGCACGATGCCGGCTTCAAGGTGTTGTTCAGCATCACCGGCGAGGTGGAAGCACTGCGCGAGATGGGCGAAGCGTATTACCCCATTTACGCCCAGTTCTTGGCGGAAGTGGCGGCTTTAGGGCCGGATGCTATCGAAGTATGGAACGAGATGAACATTGACCGCGAGTGGCCACAAGGGCGGATAGACCCGCGCGCCTATGCCGATATGCTCCGAGAAGCCTATACGGCGATTAAAGCGGCTAACCCAGATGTCATGGTCATCACAGGCGCTTTAGCGCCTACCGGTGCAGAAGGCGCTTTTGGCTTGGCGCGTGTGTGGAACGATGACCGCTATTATTTAGGCATGGCGAACGCCGGCGTGGCCGATTATGCCGATTGTATCGGGGTGCATTACAACGAAGGTATATTGCCCCCCACAGCCCAAGGCGGCGACCCGCGCGATAGCTACCCCACGCGCTATTTCCCGTTGATGTTGGAGCGTGTGGCATGGCCTTTCCGCAATTTGGATATTCCGCTGTGTTTTACCGAATTGGGCTATTTATCGCCGGAAGGCTACGGACGTTTGCCAGCGAACTTTTCTTGGGCGGTGAATACGAGCGTCGCTGAACAAGCGGAATGGTTGGCGGCCGCTATACAGATAGCCGCAAATTACCAGCGACTGCCGGTGCGTTTGGTCATTGTGTGGAATATGGATTTTGATGGTTACGAGGATGACCCGCAAGCGGGTTATGCCATCATTCGCCCAGATGGCACTTGCCCCGCCTGCGACGCCTTAGCGGCCCTGCGCCAACCCCGATAGCTATACATTGTCTGAAAAATTGTCTAATTGGCGAATTTGTGAGGGCAAAAATTTCTGAAGTTGGAAGGCGAAAACATCCGGCGCTTCTAGCTGTGGCATGTGGCCGCAATCGGCAATTTCCACCAATTTAGAGCCGCGCAGTTGGGCTTGTAACTTTTTAGCCGCGTCCAGCCCCACGACGCCATCTTCTACACCCCATAAGATGAGGGTATTGACAGGCGGCACACGGTTGGCTGGCAGAGAATGGAGCGACGCCATCCGCATCAAATCGCGGAAGCCTTGGGCATTTTTGAGCGCCGACTCGATCAATTGCGGGGTGACTGCGGATTGCACATGCACCAATCGCCTGAGCATCGCCTCTGAACTGGCGCGACGGCTCATCAATTGTAATAAGCCGCTCCCGATGAGTGGTAGCCGCAAAATGGAACGAGCGACGGCGGGCACATTAGGCACCATGCCGCCATTCATCAAAATGAGAGCCGGCACACGGATAGGATATTCCGCCGCGAATAAGCGCGCCAATAACCCGCCGAAAGAATTGCCCACAAGGACCGTCTGTTCAGCGCCTACGGCATCTAAGAAAGCGGCTAACCAGTCCAAAAGCGCTTTGATGTCATCTGCCTTAAGCGCTTGACTTTCGCCGAAGCCGGGCAAATCAGGCGCGAGCAGATGATATTCATCAGCGAGTAACGGAAACACTTTGTACCAGTTCGCCTGCGCGTCGGCTAGGCCGCCATGAATGAGGGTGACGGTGCGCCCGTTACTGTGCCCCGCTTCCCAATAGTGAACCACCTTATTAGCGATAGTCAGCTTTTTACTTTGCGCTTTCATACATGTTTACCTTTGTGTTCTTTATACCCCCCGTCGTTAATATCTAATGCTAATATCCCTAAAAACGCCTAAAATTGCCACTTTTTGGGGGTTAAAATGCCTCTAAAAAGCCATTCGCGCGCAACCAAGCTAACAATTGTTCTTCGCTTGGTTCGGTGATGATGGCGCCACGGTTGATGCCGCGCGGGCTGGCCCCATGGGGGAGCGGTTCGGGTTCTGTGTCTGGGGCGAGTTTGCCACGGCTAACGGCTACCAACGTAGGCACCGATTTGAACCCCGTCCAGCGGAGGACGCGCGCTTGAGCTTCGGGATCGGTATCTATGAAAATTTCCCGATAACTCACGCCGTAATCATCGAGGACGCGCTTCGCAAGGGTGACGAAGGGGCAACCAAAGGTGCGGGAATACATGAGCAGTTCTTTCGTTTGGATGGGTTGGGTGGTGTTAACTTGACGCATGTTAAGACGTTCCCTCTGGTGTTGGCTGGGCGATAGGTGGATAAAGTTCAGGTTGTAAGAAGCATAAGATGCCCTCGGTGACCCCTTGGGCCAATAAATCGGGTTGGTTGGTCAATAGCTCACGGTCATCTTTCATGAAGCCTAATTCGATGATAGCGGCCGGGGTGAGTGGGTGAATTTCGCGGAAGGTGTGATAATTGGTCATATCTACCGTGAGCGAGAAGCGGCGCTGCAATTGGGTGGCGCGCTCATAGTAGCCCGCAATGCATTCTGCCAAGACGCTATCTAACCCGCCTTCAGGGCGCGCGGCCGCTTTGGCAACCAGATACCCGCTGACATATTCGCCAAAATCTTGGCACGTATTAGCGTGAATAGAGACTAAGGCCGCGGCTTGGTAATTATCAAGTCGCGGGTCGAATTCGTCTAATAATTCGGCATCGTATCCCAATTGGCGTAGACGGCTGACCACGCGCTGGGCGACATTGAAGTTAATCTCGGCCTCGGTCAGTCCATCGGGGCAGACGGCGCCGGGGTCATTTTGGGGGCCGCGATGGCCCGACACAACGCCGATAACTTTTAGCCAATTGGGCGTGCTGGGTAGGCTAGTGGGTTGCAAGGTGGCTTGGCTGGTGGCGTCAGCGATTTGCAAGCTTTGCACAACGCGCTCTCCGATGAAGCTAGGGTCGGTGAAGTAGGTGAAGATGGTGGATGCCAACCCCGCCGCCAGAATACACACCAAAAGCGTGCGGATGAACCCGCCGATAGTGCCCACGGTTCGATGCCGCCGCCGTTCTCGCCGTCGCTGGATGCGCCGAATGCGTTGGGCCGTGAGGGCATCGGTTGTGGGGCTTTCTCTGCGATGAGAAGCCTGATGAGCGGCTTCTGTATCCGTGTGTTCGGGTGGCGGCGTGCGTTCTGCAGGGTGTGGGGAGGTTGTATCTTCCCAAAAGGGCGAAAAATCCTCCAAAGGCGCTTTTTCCTCTGGCAGTGGGGTTCTTTTGCGCGCTTCACGGCGCATCATCTCGGTGAAGATAACCGATGCAGGAATTTCAGATGGTTCAGCATCCGCTTCACGGCGCGGCCAATCATCCGGTAGTGGCGCGTCCTCAGGTGGGTAAAAATCAGACATAAGCTCTTGGTATGGTAAACTTTACCCAATTGTAGGATAGACCCCGCGAATGTGCTAGCAGGAAGATGTTAAAGATTGCAACCATGCGCCGATATAGCTTTCCTCTTGATGATACGCCTGTTCTGCGCCCTCGATGATGACGAGTTTATTTAGGGGACGGCCAATCGCCAGCCAAACATAACGATAGGGGGCATTTGTTGACCCACGCCGAAAGTCAATGCGCCGCGTTGGCCATGCTCCTAAAGTGATGCGCGCGTCGCCTATGATGCGGACGCCCTCTACACGGCTGATAGCCAGCGTTTGTTGCCCCACAAAAGTAAAAATATCTTTGTCGTCATCTTGGGGGCGATAATCCCAAACGCTGATGAACAACCGTCCGAAGGATGAAGGGCTTTCCGCCACCCATTCGATGGTCACATAGGCGCTCAGTTGGGCTTGTTGTTGCGCTAAATAGTCGCGCACAGCGTCGGAGATGGGCGCAGTGTTCAGTCGGTCGGGCGCGGTAGTGGCGTTCAACCATTGGCGAGGGACGGAAAAGCATAAATCCTCTAGGACGACTTGGCGTCCGCCACGGTTAGGCGGCAAGAAGATGAGCAACAAGAGAAGCGCAATCGGCGGGATGAAGAAAGGCCATTGTGAACGCGGCTGGCCGATAACTGGAGGTTGGTGGTCTTTGAGTAAATCTAGCATGCCTTTTTGCCCTTGTAACAGCGTACTTGCGGCGATTATAGCATTATCCCACAAGTAAGCTTCGCCAACACGCCTTGAGCAATTCCACGAAAGATTCATTCGCTTTATCCAACTTGCGCTCTTTATGGGCGATGAGCAGGGGTTCGCTAACGAGGGGGGGCATATCCAAAATAGACAGAAAGGCCACTTCGCCGCGTGTTACCGCGGGCTTGGCGTAACTTTCCGGCAAGAAGGTAACGCCTTGTCCCATTTGGACCAATTGCAACGCCATGACCATCGGCAGGGCGATGATAGCGCCGCCGCTCCCGTTGCGCCCATTTTCTACGATAGCGTCCATGAAAGCGGTCATCTGTGGGAACATCGAAACGCGAAAGATAGTATAGGCGTATAAATCCGCCATATGGACGCGCTCGCTGTAGGCGAGGGGGTGCGCGCTGGCCACCACCGCGCGGATGGGGTCGTGGAAGCGGGCGAGCGCGACGAGGCGCTTATCGAAAATCGGCGCGTTCACCAAGCCCAAAGTCATCATGCCATCCAGCAATAATTCTAGGATGGTTGTTTTGTTGCGTTCACGGATGAAAATATCTACTTGTGGGTGATTTTGACGGAAGGCGATTAGCGTATCCAACAGAAAGCTGAGCAGTAAGGGGGTGGGCGCGGCGATACGCACTTCCCCCATCCGTCCGTGGCGGATGTCGCGCACGGCTTGCAAGCTCTCTCTCATGGTGGTCAGAATGCGGTCGGCATAGGGCAGGAAAGCGCGCCCTAGAGGTGTTAAGCTGAGATGGCGTCCGTGGCGTTCAAAGAGCGCGCCGCCCATTTCCGCTTCTAAGGAGGTGATGCGCGCGCTGACCGCCGGTTGGGTGATGTTCAACGCTTCGGCCGCGCGGGTGAAGCTCCCCTCGCGCGAGACCGCTTCAAAAGCTTCCAGTTGTGCAATTTCCATCGTTTTATCTCGTCCATTATAAGAATTTTTTATAGCAAACCGCGTTCAAGGGCGCTGTGATAATTGTAGAACATCTTTTACTATCCAGAGTAAATGAGGAGGACGAAATGGACGAAAACAATATTTTTAAGAGACGCGCGCGCGAGCAATACAGCCGCCATGCCCAAGCGTATGTCGCCAGCGAGAGCCACGCCAAAGGGGATGACCTCGACCGCTTGATTGCTTTGGCCCAACCCCAAGCGCATTGGGATGTTTTGGATGTGGCGACCGGCGGCGGGCATACAGCGCTTAAGTTCGCCGCCCATGTGCGCCACGTCATCGCCAGCGACATCACAGCGGCTATGCTCGCTGTGGCAGAAGCTTTTATCGGCGCTCAGGGCGTCGCTAATGTGTCTTTTCGCCGAGCCGACGCAGAAGCGTTGCCTTTTCCAGAAGCGGCGTTCGACCTCGTGACCTGTCGGATTGCGCCGCATCATTTCCCCAACCCGCACCGATTCATCGCGGAGGCGCACCGCGTTTTGCGGGACGGCGGGGTATTGTTGGTAGAAGACCACGTGGGATGCGCTGACGCAGAAATCAACGCCTACGTCGAGGCCTTCGAGCGCTTGCGCGACCCTAGCCATCACCGCGCATTGACCGAAGCACAATGGCGCGAGCAGTTGCAATCGGCTGGATTTCGTATCCAACACGTGGAGCAGTTCACCAAGCGTCATGCGCTCATCCCGTGGGCAGAGCGTCAAGGGTGTTCGCCGTCTGTCATCGCCCAATTACAAGCGCGTTTATTGCGTGCGGGGCTAGCTACACAATGGCTAGAGCCGCACGCGGCGGGTACGCCAAACGCTTCTTTTCTCAATCGCTATATCATTATTATGGGGGGAAATATGCGCTAGAATAGTTCCTACCGTCAAGATTCGGTACAATAAGCTATGAGCAATAGCAACCCAGCAACAGGGATTCTCGTTGGTTGAGATGACATCAACTATGCATTTGCTTTCAGTGACACTTTAAGTGACAAGGGATGAACTATGAGCAAGAAGATTGATGCATTTGGGGCGCGCGGCCGCTTTGATACAGGTTCTGGTTCGGCCGTGATTTACCGCCTGAGCGCGCTAACAGAAAAAGGCATCGGCCGCATAGACCGCCTGCCTTTTAGCATTCGGATTTTGTTAGAGAATGCGCTTCGTAACCTCGACGGGCGCGAAGTGATAGAAGAAGACGTCATCCATTTGGCGAATTGGGACGCCAAGAATTACCGCCCGGTCGAAATCCCGTTCAAGCCAGCGCGGGTCATCTTGCAAGATTTTACGGGTGTGCCCTGCGTCGTAGACCTCGCGGCTTTGCGGAGCGCGATGGTGCGGATGGGGGGCGACCCCGCCAAAATCAACCCGATTGTGCCGGTGGACCTCGTGATTGACCATTCGGTACAAGTGGATGTCTTCGGTCAGAGCGACGCGCTCTTGCTGAATTCTCAGTTCGAGTTCGAGCGCAACCGTGAGCGCTATGAATTTTTGCATTGGGGACAAAAAGCCTTCAATAATTTCAAGGTTGTGCCGCCGGCCACGGGCATTGTCCACCAAGTGAATTTGGAATATCTGGCTAAAGTGGTGCAACTGTATGACGAAGACGGCGATAAAGTGGCGCTTTTCGATACCCTCGTAGGCACTGATAGCCATACCACAATGATTAATGGCCTCGGCGTTTTGGGATGGGGTGTTGGCGGCATAGAAGCTGAAGCGGCGATGTTGGGGCAACCCATCTATATGCTGATGCCGGAGGTTATCGGCTTTAAGTTGACGGGGAGCTTGCCCGAAGGCGCAACAGCCACCGATCTTGTGCTTGTCGTCACCCAGATGCTCCGCAAAAAGGGTGTAGTAGATAAATTCGTCGAATTTTATGGTCCGGGCTTATCTAAAATGACCCTGCCCGACCGCGCCACAATCGCTAATATGGCGCCAGAGTATGGGGCGACGATGGGCTTCTTCCCCATTGATGCCGAAACGTTGCGCTATTTGGAGCGCACCGGCCGCCCGTCGGAATTGGTGCAGTTGGTGGAGCGCTACAGCAAGGAACAGGGGCTATTCCGCACGGACGAGACGCCCGACCCTGAATTCAACGATACGCTAGAACTCGACCTGAGCACGGTACAACCGAGCCTCGCGGGCCCGCAACGCCCCCAAGACCGCATCGTTTTGGATGAGATGAAGCAGGCTTTTCGCAAGGCGTTAACATCGCCCGTCGGCCCCCAAGGTTATGATTTGCGGGAAGATTCCCTAAGTCGCACGGCGACCGTCAAAAATAATGGTCATAGCGCAGAAATCAGTCATGGTGCGGTGGTCATTGCGGCTATCACCAGTTGCACCAACACGAGCAACCCATCGGTGATGGTGGCCGCGGGCTTGTTGGCCAAAAAAGCGGTGGAGCGCGGTTTATCGCGCAAGCCTTATGTCAAAACCAGCCTCGCCCCCGGCTCTAAGGTGGTCACAGAATATCTAGACAAAGCGGGCCTGACGCCATACCTCGATGCGTTGGGTTTTCAGACGGTGGGGTATGGGTGCACAACCTGCATCGGCAATAGCGGCCCCCTACCCGAAGCCGTTTCTTCAGCGGTGAAGGAGGGCGATTTGGTGGCGGCGGCGGTGCTCAGCGGCAATCGCAATTTTGCGGGGCGCATCAACCCCGATGTGCGCGCCAATTACTTGGCTTCGCCGCCTTTGGTGGTGGCCTATGCTCTGGCCGGGACTGTGGATATTGACCTGAACAACGAACCAATCGGCTACGGGCGCGATGGCCAGCCGATTTACTTGCGCGACATTTGGCCCAGCCAAAAGGAAATTATGGACGTGGTGCAATCCAACATCACCGCCGACCTGTTCCGCGCGCAATACAGTAACGTCTACGATGGTAACGAGATGTGGAATGCCATACCCAGCACGGGGGGCGCGGTTTACCAATGGGACGAAGCGAGCACCTATATTCAAGAGCCGCCATTTTTCGTCAATATGCCGCTAGAGCCATCGCCCATTGCGCCGATTCAAGGCGCGCGGGTTTTGGGCTTGTTCGGCGATTCTATCACCACAGACCACATCTCCCCGGCGGGCAGTATCGCCGTAGATAGCCCTGCTGGGCAATACCTGCTCGCGCGCGGGGTAGAAAAACGCATGTTCAATAGCTATGGCGCGCGCCGCGGCAACGACCGCGTCATGACGCGCGGCACTTTCGCCAATATCCGCTTGCGTAATAAGTTAGTGCCGGGGAGCGAAGGCGGCGTCACAAGCTATTTGCCCACGGGCGAGACCATGTCTATCTATGATGCGGCGATGAAATATATCCAAGATGGGACGCCGTTAGTTATCCTCGCCGGCAAAGACTATGGCATGGGGTCTAGCCGTGATTGGGCCGCCAAGGGCACGTTCCTGTTGGGGGTTAAGGCGGTCATCGCGGCTAGCTTTGAACGCATCCATCGCAGTAACTTGGTGATGATGGGCGTTTTGCCGCTCCAATTTAAGGAGGGCGATACGTGGGAATCCTTAGGCTTGACAGGGCATGAAACCTTCGACATTCCTATTAGCGACGATGTACAGCCCATGCAGGATTTGACGATTACCGCTACTGCGCCTAATGGCGAGCGCAAAACCTTCATCGTCACGGTGCGCTTGAACACACCGGTAGAGGTGGATTACTACCGCAACGGGGGCATTTTGCAGACGGTTCTACGTAACTTTATCAAACAATAAGCGATGGATGGGGGCGGCGCGCGGTCGCCCCCGCTCCTTTTTAGATAGCGCCTCTATAGTAACTTCATCTGTCGTGGCAAGACTTTTTCAATTTGTGCCACGACCACCCAATAATCATCCAAAAAATGCTGGAAATCGAGGTCATCGGTGCGGATAGATACGACAGGGCATAGCGTCCAGTGGCGAATCCACGCTTCGTACAGACGATTGAGCCGCTCCAGATAAGCGGGTTCTATCGTTTTTTCGTAGTCCCTACCCCGTCGCTGAATGCGTTTAACGAGCGTCTCGGTCGAGGCTTGCAGATAGACGATGAGATGAGGGGGCGGCACAAAAGCGCGAATCGCTTCGTACAAGCGACGATAGGCATCGTAATCGCGGGGGGACATTTGCCCTTGTTCGTATAGATTGCGCGCGAAGATTTCTGCGTCTTCGTAAACAGTGCGGTCTTGGATGACACTGCCGGGGTGGTCGAGGAGTTGGCGATGATGTTCGAGGCGTTTACCCAAAAAGAAAACCTGAGAATGAAAACTCCACCGTTGCATATCAGCGTAGAAATCGGCCAGATAGGGGTTATCGGCATTGGCTTCGTAAAAGGGTTTCCAACCGAATGTTTCCGCGAGCATCCCGGTAAGGGTGCTTTTGCCCGCGCCAATATTGCCCGCAATACCGACGAAAATGCCCTTGTCGCTCATCAGCCGGCCGCCCCACCTAATGTTATCGCCACCTCAGCGAGCGTCACCTCCTCGCCGCTATTGGCATCTTGTACAAACATCCGAACCGTAGCGGGCCCTAAAGCCCCTTGCGTGGGCAGGGATGCTATCCATGGCACCTCGTCAATGAAATAAGGGTTGTTGAGGGTGACAATTTGTTGGGAAATCACGCCAGAATCATTCTCTAAGGCGATGATGATAGTATTTTCAAAGACGCCAGAAGCCATCCCGCTGACCTCGACAAAATCGCCGCCGATAGCTTCGCCCTCCAAAGGGGCTAGGATGCTCCCATAGACGCCTTCTGGGCGATTTGCCAAAGTAGATAAGAGGATGGATGCGACGTCGTAATCGCCGCTGAGGGTCGTATCTACCGGTAGCGCTAGGATGATGACCTCGGTTGGGTCGCCCGTGTAATTGTGGGGCAATTCCACCGACCATTGGCCATCTTGAGGTTGCACCGTGGCTTCTGCGATAGTGTTTTCTGCGGTATCTAGCAAGCGTAGCCGAAACCCTTCAGAGGGCAGGCCTTGTGCTGACCCCGACAAATAAATGAGTTCAGAATAAATAATTGTGCCATCTTGGGGAAAGAGAATGTCTACAGAACCGCTGAGCGCGGGCGTGGATGGCGGGTCGGCGACATTGGCCGATGGCGCGCAGGCGACGCACAAAGCCGCCACGAGCGATAAGACCATGAGACGAAACATACAAAGTCCTTGTTCAACATTCAACGAATGCGTGCGGGCGCAATCATACCACTGGTGTTTTGCTGTGGATAGATACTCTAAAGCCAAGAACGACACCTTGAGCTACTGTTGTCGGGTTTGTATTTGTATGCGCCCACCTGCGAAGGTGATGCGCGCGCGTGGCCGTTCTCGCGGGGGGGCTGTTTGGTTGATGAACCAGATGTTCAATTGGGCGCAAAGCTCGGCGCTGAACAAAAAGATAGAGGCCATCAAGTAAGCCCAAAATAGAAGCACGATGCCGGTAGCGATGCCGCCATAAACTAAGGCGTAATTGGCTAAGTTAGCCAAGTACCACTCGAAGCCCCTTTTCGCCAACTCCCAACCGATAGCCCCGGTCAGCGCCGCTGGCCATATGGCATCCCAATAGACATGACGCGAAGGCACATAACGAAACAAGAGCGCAAAGATGACAGCGTTTAGCCCTAGCGGTAAAAAGAGCGCGCCAATGGTCACCCAGATGCTGGGGCGGTCTAATAACAGGGCCGAGACGAGGCGTAAGACGCCAGAGGTGACAAACGATGCCAAGACCAACGTCACTAAAGTTAACGTCATCAGAAAAGCCACCAATCGTTGTCGCCACATACTACGGCTAGAGGGCACTTGGAAAATCATATCTAAAGACCACGTGATGTTAGAAAATAAGCCCAGAGCCGACCAGATGAGGCCGATGAGCGCGATGATGCCGAAAGACCCGCTCTGTTGGAGCGCTTCCGCTAGATTTTCTTGGATGAGGGCGACCGTGGCCGCCGGCAGGAATAGCCCTAAGCCATTGGCGATTTGCTCTTGGGCCACAGCGGGCCCTAACACCCGACCGATGCCCACCGCTAACAACAAGGTCAGCGGGAATAGGGAGAAAATGGTATAGTAAGATAGGGCGGCGGCTTGTCGGGCGCCGCGTTGCAAAAAGTGACGAAAAGCGGCCCAAACATAAATCGGTAGTTCGCGCGATTCTGCGCTAAGCCGTGACCACCAACCCATGAAATGACGGATTTGTTTTTGAATCATCGGGTTTGTCCAATCTTTATCAGCAGTTGACGAGCGCGCGATATGCCTACGAAGCGAGCGATTATTTTTGATTTTGGCGGCGTCTTGATGATAACGACCGACCGCCGCTATCGTCATCAGTGGGACGACCGCTTGGGACGCCCGCATGGCACCGTTGAATCTATTGTTCATGGTAGCGAAAGCTGGCGCAAAGCACAAGTTGGGGCGATGACCCCAGCGGAATATTGGGCTGACGTTGGCGCGCAATTGGGGCTAAGCGCGTCGGAAATCGCACAATTGGCGGCCGACTTTTACGCGGGCGATACGCCCAATGGCCCCTTGCTGTCCCACATCGCGGCGTGGCGGTCGGCGGGGCATCCTATCGCCTTGTTGAGCAATTTTAGCACCGAGCTAGAAGCCCTTTTGCGCCAGCACCACCTAGACGCCCTTTTCGATGTCATCGCTATTTCGGCGCGCATCGGTGTGATGAAGCCAGCTATAGGGGCTTATCAGTACGTTTTAGACCAGTTGGGCAGAAGCCCCACCGACTGTATCTTTGTAGATGATATGCTCGCTAATGTAGAGGCGGCTACCGCTTTGGGTCTGCACGCCCTGCATTATACCTATGGCGCCGATGTAGTGCCGACCATCGCCGCGCTTTTATAGGCGAAAGAGGATGCGCGCTCACTATAAATCAGTTATCATTAATGCCATCTGGTTTGATGGAGGAGAAGGGATTTATGGAGAAATTATTACAAGATATTGTGGCGATTATCCGTCCTGCTGACGTGTGGGATGTTTTTATCTATGGGATTTTTTTCCTCAGCCTTATCTCGCTGGCATTCATCCCGGATAAAAATATCCAACCAACCATGTTGATGAGCGCTGTTCTGTTATTCGCGTTGGTGGATAAAGTGCGTAAAGCGGCTGGGGCCGCCCAAGCGCTACCCATCGAAGGCTTGGATAATAATGGCTTCGCGACGTTGCTCTTGCATATTGGGATGTTCGTCTTTCCGATGATGTCCGCCGGTTTATTGCGGGTTAGGGGCAAGCAGGGGCAACAGGCCAGACCGCTTTTAATCCTCACGGGGTTGGTGGCGGGTATCTACGCCGTTGGCTTTTTCCTCACTTTCAATCGTTAACGACGATTAGGGATGCGTCTAGGGATGCATCCTTTTAATTTTCCCCCTTATACCATACGTCGCGCCCATCTGACCAGAAGTGTAGCGTTCCGTCTTGGTCGGTGCGGAAGAGCGGGACATCCCCTAATTGCGTCAATACGTCGGGGTTGGGGTCGCCGCGGCGATTGGCTTCATCGTTTTGTAGCGCAATGGCGCTAGGGGATACCGCCGCGTAAAAATCATCGTCTAAAAAGGCGATAGTTCCATGTTGGGGCAATTGCATCATATCGCTTTGCGGCCAATAACCAGACGTCAAGAGCTGTTGCTGGGGGCCCGTGCCAGCATCGGAAGTCAACAAAAAGGTTCTATCGCCATAGCTGGCGCGTATCATCATAGCGGTATCGGCGAAATTGACGCCGAGACGCGGTTGTGTTTGGGGGTGCAGAATGGTTAAAGCGAGTCCATCACTGAATTGGACATGATACCCCGCACGGACAGCGTGGACGCGGTCAGCGGGCAGGGCGTTAATCGTCTCCGCGATAGTGGCGTTATCGCTGGGTTGGCCATTGGTGAGCAAAGCGCCGATGTTATAGCGCGCGGCCACCGCTGGTAACGCGCCGATGTCGAATTCATCGGGATGCGTCATGATGACCAATTCGATGTCGCGGTCATAAAAAGGCATACGGTCGCCAAGGGCCGTCAATAAACGCGATGGAAAGCGTCCGCCATCTATCAAGATATGTCCGCCGTCGGGCGATTGGATGAAAACCGCGTTGCTATGCCCCATATCTAGGAACCAGACGTGCAAATAGCCATCCGGACGGCTGATGATGGCCGCTAACAATAGCAAACTCACCGCCGCGCCTGCAAGCGTCGTGCCGACCACGACGACGCGCCTTTGCAACCAGCGCGAAACCACGACAAACCACGGCGGACGGGTTGCGGTTATCATAGCGCCTCCTATAAAAGCTAGGGGAAGCAGAGCCAATAAACGCGGGTCAATGGTCACGGCCACATCAGCGAAGGGCAACTGCGCGCCCGCGCGCACAACCCCTATCGTCCACGAGAGCAAAAGCCAATCTACCCAAAATAATAATTGCCCCAAAAGCGGAAATAAAAAAGCGCATAGCACAGCCACACCCCCGATGACGAGCAAGGCGGGCTGTACGGGCACAATGAGCAAGTTGACGGGTATAGCCAATATCGAAAAGCGCTGAAAATAAATGAGGATGAGCGGTAAGGTCGTCAGTTGCGCGGCGATAGATACCACGAGCGGCTCTTGTAGGACGCTCGCTAAGGTATTGGCCATCGGGCGTGGGAAAAGCATAAGCAACAGACGCCTAAAGCCTTTCGACAGCGGGTCTACAAATAAGGCTAAGCCTAAGACGGCGAAAAAGCTCAACTGAAAGCTGATGTCCCATAGGACGGTTGGGGTTTGTAAGCTCATCACCAAGACGACAAAAGCCAAAGAAGCGGGCACAAAGGTTTTGCGTTGCAACGCGCCGCCGATGATGAGCAGGCTACTCATGATAGCCGCCCGCACCACCGCCGAATTGGCCCCCACCAATAAGGTATAGCCGATGATGAACACGATACCTACGAAGGCGGCAAAGCGCTTACGTTCAGGCAACATACGCCCCAAAACGCCCATCACCACCCCGCTGATGATAGCCATATTGAAGCCGCTGATAGCGATGATGTGCGAAGCGCCCACACGGCTAAAGGCGTCGGATAATTGGGGAGCAAGGCCGCTCTCATCGCCTAAAAGGATGCCTCGCAAGAGCGCGGCGGCTGGGTCTGGTAGCGCTCGATTTATCAGGTCGCGCGCCTGTGCTTTGATATTCAGCAAAGCCGTATAGAGGGGGGCGCCGTGATTGCTAGAGATGATGGCGATGGCCGCGTTATCCATAATGCTGAAAATCTCACTGCGACCCAAAAAGTCGGCGTAGGAAAAGGTATCGTACTCCGCAGGGGTGATGAGTTGGCCGGTGGCCGTGATTCTATCGCCATAGCGCACTTCGCTGATGATGGGCGCTTTGACCAAC
Organism: Anaerolineaceae bacterium; assembly: GCA_037441665.1. Lineage (GTDB taxonomy): Bacteria > Chloroflexota > Anaerolineae > Aggregatilineales > Phototrophicaceae > JBBIRQ01. Next base: position 143,673 of record JBBIRQ010000004.1, read on the forward strand.
ACCATCCCCTCAGAAGCGCCGTCATAACTAGCATGGAAGACCGTTTCGACGGCTACTTTCAGCCGAAGGCTATCATCGCGGGCTTGTGGCTCTTCTACCACCACGCCGCTGATGGTGAGTCCGCCGCGATTATTGAACTGAGCGATGGCGCTACTTTGGGGCACATACTGGTAACGAAAACCGCCCAAGGCGAAAGCGCACGCGACTACAGCGACCCATACGCGGGCATCGCGCCTGAGGGTGAGTACAGCCGCGATAGCCAATAACGACCAAATGAACCATAGCCCGCGGGATAGTTGCGGGAAAGCGCTGGCGAGGATAATTCCCGCTACCCATCCTAAGGCGATATAAACAAGGCGCATAACATAACCAGCTAGCGATTAGATGCTGTATCCGAGAGATATTAACGTGATTTTATGGCTTTGAAAAATGCCAAACCGCTATGGATAAAAAGAGCTGGTTACTTATATCGTCACCAGCTCATCATCAAGGCGTCTATGGATTTAGTGGCGTTTCAGAGGTCCCCTTCCTCGCCTTCACTCTCTTCTTGCGGCGGGTCGTCGTTCGGTGTCTCCTGTGGTGGCTCGTCGCTCGGTGTCTCTTGCGGCGGCTCTTCGGTGGTGGTGTCATCTGTCGCCGTCGTTTCCTCGATATTCAGTGGCTCGCTGGTGGTTTCGCCGTCGTCGCATGGCTGTTCACCTTCAGCGGGGCAAGTTGAAGGCGGCGCGGGTGTTTCCTCTGGTTGGGGCGGCGGTGTATTTTTAGGCTCGGATTTTGGTTGTTCTTGGGCGGTGGACGTCGTCTCTTCAGACGGACACATGGTGTGCCAATTGGGGATGGTCGCATCTAGCAAACGGCTTCCATAGCGCACGCCGCCGGCAAAGCTGTAAATCACAGGCCCGTAGAATAGGTCTACTTGGGTGGCGCATTCAACAGCGGCGGCGGAGAAGTGCAAGGTCTCGCCGGGCTTGATGATGGCGGTTTGCGAGCCGATGTATTCTTGGGTGTTGGTATTCCAAGAGAACATGCGATAAGAGGCGATGCCGACTTCATATTCGCACGCATCGGAGGTGTTGGTGATAACCCCGTTGACCGTGGGATGGCTGGCTGGACGATGCAGGCCCGTATTGCTATTCCGCAAGTCGCGGTCGGGGTTGGGGTCGGTGCAGACGGGCGCCGGCGGCGGTGGCGGGTCGTCGTCGTTATCGCGCGGTGGGTCTTTTTGGTTGTCGTCATCATCCCCGTTATCATCGTCTACGGGATAATCGTTATCGTCATCAGGGTTGTCGGTGGGCGGTTCTTCGCTCGGCGGCGCGTCTGTAGGCGGTTCTTCGCTCGGCGGCGCGTCTGTAGGCGGTTCTTCGCTCGGCGGCGCGGGTATGGTGATGTAGACGTTGGCGATGTCGGTTAGCCCTTGCGAATCAGCAATCATGTAGGCGAAGCTGTCTTGGCCGCTATAACCGTTATTGGGTATATAGCGGATTTTATCGCCTACGATGCGTAATTTGCCGTAGGTGGGGTAACGGGTGATGCCATAGAGGTAGATGGGGTCGCCATCTATATCATGGTCGTTGTGTAACACATGTATGAGGATAGAGTAGCCATAGGGCAGGTTGACATAATCATCGGCGGCAGTGGGCGCGCTGTTGACGACAGTGACCAAGACGCGCGCTGTGCTGATGTCGCCGTGCTCATCTTGGATGGTGTATAAGAAGCTGTCGCGCCCGCGCCAATGGCTATCTGGGGTATAGTCAACCGCCAAACTATCGTCGGTGATTTCTGCTTGGCCGCGTTTGGGAACGCTGACGGCTACCACGACTAAATCTTCATCGCCGCCCGCGTCATAGTCGTTGGCGAGCACATCTATTGTCACGGTGTTGAGTTGGGTGGTGAGCGCTTTATCGGGTTGGGTGGAAGGCGGGATATTGGTTACTTCTACCATCACGGTAGCGGTCGCCATGCCGCCGTAACCATCTTCTACCACATAGGTGAAGGTATCTGTGCCGGCAAAGCCGCTAAAAGGCGTGTATAACACGCTACGGCGTCCGCGGTGGACAGAAACCGTGCCGTGGGCGGCTTGTTCTACGCTGTGGATGAATAAATCATGCCCGTTGACGTCGCTATCATTGCGAACGAGGTTGATATAGACCCCCTGTGCTTGTAGAGTGATTGCTTTGTCATCGGCGGCGGTGGGGGCATCGTTGACCACGTGCACCGTGACGCGCCCGATGTCGCGCCCGCCTTTGCCATCCACCAAAATATATTCAAAAGTGGCCTCTCCTGCGAAGCCCCCAGTAGGTGTAAAAGTCACCACTTTACGGCCGATCTCGATGACGACGGTGCCGCCGTGCGCGTTGCGGATGTTGGCGATACGCAAATTATCGCCGCCGCGGTCGCTATCGTTCAAAGTGGGTTCAATTTTTACGGGGATGTTCACGCCGGTTTCGGCTATGTCGTCTTGGGCGACGGGGGCGATATTTTCCACCATGATGATAGCGCGCGCCGAAGAGGTGCGCCCGTGGGCATCTATAATGGTATAGAAGAAATCCGCTTGGCCGGCGAAGCTGGTATCGGGCGTGAAGGTAATGCGCCCGTCGTCGTGTAAAACAGCGTGACCATTGCGCGCCCTGTCAATCGCCAATACGCGGAGGGTATCGCCGATAGCGTCTTCGTCGTTGTCTAAAACATCAACGGTCACCGGGCTATTCTGCACTGTATAGAACAGGTCGTTGGCCGCTTTGGGTGGCTTGTTGCGGACGGTTATAACGACGCGCGCTGTGCCTTGCGCCCCTAAAATATCGGTCACGGTGTAATCGAATTGCGTTTCCCCTACAAAGCCGTCGTCAGGGGTGAAGTGGATATAAAGGCCGTCGTCGCTGATGATGGCAGTGCCATGATGGGACGCGGTCACGTTAGTGATGGTTAATGAGCTACCGTTGTAAAACGTATCGTTACGGAGCACATCCAGCAAGATAGGGGTATTTTGTCGGGTTGTGGCGCTATCGTCGCGCGGGGTTGGCGCTTTGGGAGATACTGTGATGACTATTTTAGCCGTGGCGATTTGGTTTTTACTATCCTTAACGCTGTAGGTTAGCTCGTCCACGCCTATAAAAGCGGGTTTAGGCGTATAGCGGATATAGCGCCCCATAATCACCTTGAAACTGCCATTTTTTGGCGCTTGGGTGACGTTGACCAACTGAATGACGTCGCCATTGAGGTCCGTATCATTATCCAGTGGAGTGATGACGATGGATTCAGCTTGTAATAAAGAGACGTAATCATCGGCGGCGATGGGCGGGCTGTTGAGCACCTGCACGTTGATAAAAGCGCGCCGACTGTGTCCGCCATGCGGGTCGGCGATAATGTATTCAAATCGGTCGTTACCGCGCCAACCTGTGGCGGGCGTATAATGAATAGTTTGCCCATCATCGCTAATGGTCACCGTCCCGCGCTTAGGGGAGCCGGCGCTGACGATGGTGAAGGTCGTATCTCCGCCTTTATCGCTGTCGTTGTTGAGCGGCGTCAAAGTGGTGGTCGCGCCTTGGAAGATGTTAAAGCGGTCACTATAGGCGGTTGGTGAGATATTTTCGACAGTCACCGTCACGTCGGCGCTATCAAAGCCGCCGTGGCCATCGCTGATGGTATATGTGAAGCTATCTTGACCCACGAAACCAGCATAGGGTGTGTAATAAATGGAGCGACGGTATAACGCTAGCGTTCCGTGAGCCGGAGCGGTCGCTTCGACAATAGATAAAGCATCGCCATTGGGGTCGGTGTCGTTGGTGAGCACTGGGATGAGCACGCGGGTTTTTTGTGGCGTGGCGATGGCGTCATCGTTAGCGATGGGGGCGATGTTGTTCTGGGCGTGGACGTGGCTCATCGCACCAAGTAATATAACGATGCTGATAATGAATTGTTTTATACCCCTTTTGCGCCGGATCATCCCAGAATACCCTAAAAACTATTTTGTTGGTGGTCTTCCATTGTGTGATAGCGTAACAAATCCTTTTTGCAAGTGACTTTCGGGGGACTTAAATTCATATGGAAGACGTAAATTTTCACCGAAAAAGGTAAATAAAAACGAGCCCAGCGGCTCGTTTGGGAGTAAATAAGACAAAAGTCCTGTAATGTTCTGTTATTTTTTATCGGATTTGTTATAGATGCGCGGCTCGCTTTCCACGTCTAGCAACTCTGGCTCGATGGTGTTAGAGAGGGGGCTGGAAGGCGGCGCACTGCTAGCCGAAGCTGTGAGGGGGGGCTTGGATTGCACTTCGGAGATGCCATTACGGACGACGTTAAGATTTTTGAGCAATTCTTGCTCTAGCTTGCCCAAGACGGCGACCACGTAAGCATCCGCTTCTTCAGTGATTTTAGCGGCTTCTTGGCGCGCTTGTTCGATAATCATATTTGCGCGGGCTTGGGCGCTTTGTACGGTCGTATCCCGTTCGATGAGTTCGCTTCCTTTGCGGCGCGCCTGTTGGATGATACGGGCGGCTTCTTCGTTGGCTTCCGCCAAGACGCGGTCGCGCTGGGCGATGATGCGCGTCGCCTTTTCTATTTCTTCGGGTATCGAAATTCGCATCTGGTCTATAATTTCTAAGGCGCGTTCTTCGTCAATCATGGTGAAGCGTGTACCGAAGATGTGGCGTCCCTCATCAATTAAGTCTTCTAGGCGATCTACCAAGTGTTGTATATCCATCCCGCTTCCCTCCGTGTTTCCTGTCGAGAAAACCCGCTATGTCTTTTTTTCCATAAACCGTTGTTGTAGCGCCACGGCTACGTGCGGCGGCACCATGCTAGATACATCGCCGCCGAGTTCGGCAATCTCGCGCACGGTGCTAGAGCTGATATAAATATAGCGCTCATCAGCCATGACAAAGACGCTTTCTATATCTGGCGCCAATTTTTTATTGGCAAGCCCCATCCGAAACTCGAATTCAAAATCGCTGAATACGCGCAGACCACGGATGAGGGCCATAGCGCCAATGTCTTGTGCATAGTTTACTGTCAAACCTGAATATTTCGCAACTTTAATACGCTCATGTCCTTGGAATGCTTGGCGAGCGAGGGCGATACGCTCCTCGATGCTGAACAATAGATTCTTCTTGGGGGTGCTATAAATGGCGACAATGACTTCATCAAACATCTTGGAGGCGCGGATAGCGACATCAATATGCCCGTAATGGATTGGGTCTAGGGAGGCTGGGTAGACAGCCACTCGTTTTTTCACAATCATCACTCCCCATATGCGCGAGCGCCTTAACTTATGTCGCTCTCGTCGTTATATAACATCATCACCCGTTGGCGCAACAGTTGATGCTCTGGTCGTTGGAGATAGGGGTCTTCTTCAAAGATGGTGCGCGCTTCGCGTTGGGCCAAGGCGACTATCTCCGGGGTCATCTCCTCGGCCAACCTGAGGACAGATTGCCCGCTTTGGCGTGTGCCCACCAAGTCGCCGGGGCCGCGCAAACGCCAATCCCGCTCCGCGAGGATAAAACCGTCGTCGGTTTCTTCCATCACGCGCAGACGTTCTTCAGACTCTGGCGAGTAAGAGTCGGGTATGAGGATGCAGAAGGATTGATGAGCGCCACGCCCCACCCGTCCGCGGAATTGGTGTAGCTGGGCGAGTCCAAAACGGTTAGCCCCCTCGATGACGATAACGCTAGCGTTAGGCACATCTACGCCGACCTCGGCAACCGATGTCGTCACCATCACATCGTATTCGTGGCGAGCGAAAGCGCCCATGATGTCGTCTTTTTCCGCGGGCTTCATGCGTCCGTGCAATAGGCATACCCGATAGCGGAAGAACACCTTCTGCAGATTTTCGTAGGCTTCTATGGCAGAAGCGGCATCTAGTTTGTCGGAGGCTTCGACCAGCGGATGGATGATGAACGCTTGACGTCCTTGGGCTAATTGCGCTTCGACGAAGCTATAGACGCGCTCGCGGGCTTTTAACTCCACTACCCGCGTTTGCACGGGCTGGCGGCCGGGGGGTTTTTCGTCAATGATGGTCAAATCGAGGTCGGCGTATAGGGTCAGGGCGAGCGTTCGCGGGATGGGGGTTGCGGTCATAACCAGCGCATGGGGGTTCGTGCCTTTGCCGCGCAACGCGCCCCGTTGTTCTACCCCGAAGCGATGTTGTTCATCAATCACCACTAGTGCGAGGTCGTGGAAAGCGACGCCTTCTTGGATGAGGGCGTGTGTGCCGATGACGATATCTATGGAACCATCGGCGATGCCCCGATAGATAGATTCACGTTCGCTACGGCTGAGCGCGCTAGTGAGTAGGGCGATGACCGGACGGCGGTCACCAATGGGCTGGTTGAGGATAGCCGAAAAGTTACGGTAGTGTTGTTCTGCTAAGATGCTGGTTGGCGCCATGAGCGCCGCTTGTTTGCCGTTGACTACCGCCATGGCCATAGCCACCAACGCCACGGCCGTTTTGCCCGCCCCTACATCCCCTTGGATGAGGCGATTCATGGGCACATTTTTGGCGACATCGTGGCGAATATCGGCGATGGCGCGTTGTTGCGCGTTGGTGAGCGCATAAGGGAAGGTTGTTTGGATGAAGTTATCTAAAAAGCCGTCGTCCACGGCGAGCGGTTGCGCTGGGACGGCTTGCCAATCGCGCCGATTGGCCATGATGGCCATCTGCAATAGGATGAGTTCATCGAACATCAGGCGGCGGCGGGCATGATGGAGATGGTCGAGGCTTTCGGGAAAGTGGACTTGGCGTAGCGCCCAGCCAATATCCGCCAATTCAGCGCGTTCTAATGTGGCGCTGGGCACGAAATCGGGTACTTTATCGGACCATTCCTCTATCACCTGTTTCATCTCTCGGCGGAAGGCGCGCGGTTTTAGCCCCTCTGTCATGCTGTATACGGGCACAATGCCCACGGTGTGCAAATTTTCAGAATCGAGGCGTTCCCATTCGGGGTTGGCCATCTGTAGCTTGCCGCCAAAAAGGGACACCTTGCCGCTGAGGACGATTTGCTGACCTTTTCGTATGGTGTTAATGAGATACTTTTGCCCGAAGAAAATCGCGTTCAGGGTGCCGGAACCGTCGTCTAGGCTCATGGCGAAGTCTTGGCGGTTATTTTTGCCGATGCGTATTTCCGTATGGGCTACCGTGCCAATGATAGTGACGACCATATCCGGACGCAATTTGCTGATAGGCAATAGACGGGTGTAATCATCGTAGCGGCGCGGCAAATAGTAGAGCATATCGCCAATCGTACGGATGCCCACCTTTTCCAAAATGTCGGCTTGTTGCTTGCCAATGCCTTTGACGCGCGTCACCGATGCTTTGAGTTCATCGAGCGCGGCGGTAGCCTGCTCAGGAGATAGGGCCGGCTGGGGACGGCGTGGCGGGCGCGCTAGTTTAGGAGGAACAGGGATGTCTAAAGCGGGGGCACTTTCTCGATGCCCTGATGAACGCCCTGCTCGCTCCCCCCGTTCGGGCTTGCGCGGTTTTTCTGCTGGTTCAGGGGGGGGCTGGGGCGGGTCATCATCTATAGGTATAGGGGAATTATCATCCATTTTGTCGTTGCGGGCTGGTTCAGCTAAGACGATAGGCGTATAGGCCGGGTTGGGCGGTATGCGGCCGATGATGCGGTCTAGCATATAATTAACGCGCGATAGGCGCTCATTTTTGGATAGCGTCTCGTAGGTTTCCAACACAGATTTTAGCTCGCTGATGAGCGCGTGATGTTCGGGTTTGCGGGCTTGCTCGCGGGCTTGGGTTTCCCACGGGGCGCTATAGGCCGCCAAACCACCGACGACGGCGGTGTTTTTACACCCTTGTTCGCGCTCTAGTTTGAGGATTTTCACTAATGTTTCTAGGGCAGAAGGCATGCGCTCAAAGTCTCCATTGCTTGCTTACGGTAGCTACGCCCACCGAGCCGGGGCCGATGTGTGTGCCGAGGGTCGGCCCCACTTCCACAATCAGCGTATCGGGGGGCGCTAGCTCTCCCAATTTTGCTTGAAAAGCCTGCGCTCCCGCAAGGTTAGAAATGTGCAAGATGGCTAAGCGGTCTAATGGTGCTTCTGCTTGGACGAGGTCATAGAGCGTTTCAAGCGCTTTGTTGAAGGTGCGGATGCGGGCCACAGATTGTACTTCGCTATCGGCTACCGAAACAATGGGCTTGATTTGTAGCAGAGTGCCCACATTGGCTACCAGCGCGTTCACCCGCCCGCTTCGTTTGAGGTTATCCATGGTGGCGATGGCGGCATAGAGCTTTTGATGTTGGCGGGTGCGTTCGATAGCACTTAAGACTTGATCGAGGTCGCCGCTGGCTTGGGCGGCTTCTGCCGCGGCCAAGACTTGCCAGCCGATGCCCATCGTCAGCGTGTGGCTATCCACAATGGTGATGCGGTCGGGGTCAACGGCTTGGGCCGCGAGGCGCACCGCATTGAGCGTGCCGCTCAGCTTGGCGGGCACGTGGATAGCGACGACGTGGTCGGCGGATTGTAGCGCCTCGCGCAGTTTCTCCTCTGCTAGGCCGGGAGAAGGCGCGGCGGTAGTCGGGTATGGGCGCGCGGTTGGCAAAGCGCGATAAAAAGCTTCGCGGTCTAGCTCGACCCCGTCATCGGCATAACTGCGCCCGCCAAAATTGACATAACAAGGAATGACGGTAATAGACCAACGGGTGATGAGGTCCGGCGGAATATCACAGACGCTATCGGTCACGATACGAATACGCTGTTTAGAAGTCATCATCCACCGTCTCCATTTCTGCCTCTAGGACGGCTAAACCGGTCGCGGTCGTGCCAATCAAAGAAGCGAGGGTTGCGCTATACATTAAATAGGGGAAGTGCCGGCCGGGGAATTCGACCGAGAGGCGGTCTTGTAACATGCGCGTTTGCTCGCTCATGTGGGCTTTGTGCTGTAGGATGCCCGCATCTTCTAAATCGGTGAATTCCACTAAAAATTCAACTAACCGCTCGATAGCTTGGGCGCGCGTCCGCACCTTTTCCATCACCGATAATTCCCCATCTTCGATAGTCAAGAAGGGTTTGATGCCTAACATCGTACCAAGAATCGCGTGGGAAGGCGACATAATGCCGTTTTTGAGCAGATAATCGAGCGAATCCACATAATAAATGCAATACACACGCTCGACGGCCCCGCGCACCGTGTTGATGAGCGTTTCTAGGGGCATCTGTTGGCGGATGCACCGCCCGGCGAGCTGGACGAGCAAGCCCTGCGCCGCGCATAAGGTTTGGGTATCAATTACGGTGATGTGGGTTTGTGCGCCTAATTGATGCACGGCGGCGAGGGCGTTATCCACCGTTTTAAGCATCTTGCGCGATGCATGGATGGAGACGATGGCCGAATGCGCGCGCAAGAGGCGGCTATATACATCGCTGAAATCGTTGGCGGTAGGCGCGTGAACTTTAGGCGGGGTGGATTGCGTCGCGATGAGACGCATCATCTCGTCGGCGCTGAGATCCACCCCTTCGCGGTAGAGCTTACCGGCAATCTCGATGCGATTGGGCACAATCGTCACGGGATGTTGCTGGGTGAAATATAGATTGGTGAAGCGTGCGGCGCTATCGGTGACGATGTGGATATTCGCCATCATTCAATGCTGATGATATACGGATAGAGCGGTTGCCCACCATAGACGACTTCTAATTCTAAATTGGTGAATTCGCTGGCGAGTTGTTCGGCGAGCGTTTCGGCTTGTTCTGCCGTCACGTCTTGTCCGTAGTAGATGGTCGCCAACTCATAATCTTCTGCGTGGGCGCGTTGCAATGCGGCGCGCGCCACCTGTTCGATGTCGTCGCCGGCCGCCACTAATTTATCATCTACTAGGCCGATGATTTGCCCGCTAGAGACGCGGACGCCGTCCATCTCGACATTGCGGGTGGCGGAAGTAATTTCGATGCTCACGACATGGGCGGCCGCTTCGCTCATCGCTTCTAAGATGCGTTGAGGGCTACCTGTTTCGCGCGCGTCCCCATAGGCGATGAGGGCGCTAATCCCTTGCGGGATAGTTTTTGTGGGCAAGACGTAGACATTTTTTTCGCGGCACAGGTCGGCGGCTTGTTTGGCGGCGAGAATGATATTGCTATTGTTGGGCAAGATGATGACATCGCTATTACTGAGCGATTCGAGCGCGACTAAAAAGTCTTCGGTGCTGGGGTTCATGGTCTGGCCGCCGGCGATGATGCGCGCGGCGTGCAAATCGTCGCACAAGGCGCAAATGCCATCGCCATTGGCCACGGTGATGACGGCCACGCCTTCGATTTCTTTGGCTTTGCCGCTTTCGCGCGCGATGCGGTTTTCCACATATTCGTGATATTGCGCCTGCATATTTTCTACGACGATGTCGTCTAACTCCGCGCCCATCTGGATAGCGTAGCTGAGCGGCTCGCCCGGATTATGAACGTGGACATGCACTTTGATGAGGGAATCATCGCCGACGACCACGGTAGACCAGCCCATGGCGTCTATATCGGCGCGGACGCGCTCGACATCCATATTATGACCGCGCATCAAAAATTGCACATCGTAACCGTAACCGTCTTCATCTTCTGGGATGAGGGCTTCTTGCCAGTGGTCGGCGTGGGGTTTACCGTTGGTGGCGCTGTGCCCATTGTAAGAGACCGGCTTGCCTTCTATCATGCGTAGCATCCCTTCGAGGATATAAATTAAGCCTAGTCCGCCGGAATCTACCACGCCGGCTTCTTTGAGGATGGGTAGCAGTTCCGGGGTGCGTTGTAGCGAGGCGTGCGCTTCTTCAATCATGCGCTCTAGCAGACGTTTGAGTTCGCTATGGAGTTGCGCTTCTTCTACCACGGCTTCTGCCGCTTCGCGGGCGACCGTGAGGATAGTACCTTCGCGAGGGTCGGTCAGGGCTTTATAAGCGCTGGCCACAGCGCTTTGGCAAGCGCGGGCGAAAAGCGCGGCGTCGAAGACTTCGTAACCTTTTAACGCTTCGGCAAAACCGCGCAAAATTTGAGATAAAATCGTGCCAGAATTGCCCCGCGCGCCCATTAAAGCGCCACGAGCCAAGGCCTGACTGACGATGCCGACGTGGTCTTCATCCAGATGGGCGATTTCTTTATAAGCGCGTTCCATCGTGTGGAACATGTTGGTACCGGTATCGCCATCCGGCACGGGGAATACGTTCATTTCGTTCACGCGCCCCATGTTGTGCTCCAGCCACGATAAGCCAGCCGCCACCAGCCATTTAAGCATGTGGCCATCACAAACTTGACGCTTAATTTCCACAACCATATTGATAAACCTCACGAAGGAATCATTAAATTGAATTTTAGATATTCGTTGATAATTGTTAATATTCAAACACCATTGCTCAACAAGGGTGACGGCACTAAGTATACCCTCTCATCTATTTTCTACCACTTCTACGGCCCTTGTTTTTGGGTCTGCGCCTGTGGTAACATTGCCATCCTTAGTTTTGGTGAATTCATTTTGAGGCAGTTATCATGGCGAAATGTGAGATGTGCGGCAAAATCCCCCAATTTGGCCGCAGTCGGAGTAAGGCCTTCAATACGACGAACCGCAAGTTCAAGCCCAATATCCAACGTGTCCGTGTACAGAAGAATGGCCAACGGGTGCGGATGTCCCTATGCGCGAAATGCATCAAAACGCTGGCAAAACAATAAGAACGGCTTAAGGGCTATCCGCGAGGGTAGCCTGTTTACTGTATAGCGGCCGACCGCAAGCGCCGCACATTATCGCCGATGTCCCCCCCATTGTTGAAGATGGCCGAGCCAGCGATGAGGACATTAGCGCCAGCCTGCACGGCAGAAGACGCTGTTTCCGTCGTGATACCCCCATCTACTTCAATATCAATGGCCCTTTGTGCCTTGCCAGCCATGGCCCGCAAGACCGCTATTTTGGGCAAGGTTTCGGGCAAAAATGTTTGCCCCGCGAAGCCCGGATTCACGGTCATCACGTTGATAACATCCAACAGATGCATCACCTCGCTGATAGCGCTAGCCGATGTGTGCGGGTTCAGGGCGACCCCTGCACGGCAACCGACATCATGAATCACCTGTAACGTGCGGTGTAGATGAGGGCTGGCTTCTAGATGCACCGTGATGATGTCTGCCCCGACTTCTGCAAAAGCGCTGATGTAGCGTTCGGGTTCAACAATCATCAAGTGCACATCTAAGGGTAGCGTGGTGATGCGCCTGAGGGCGGCGACGATGAGCGGCCCCATCGTGATATTGGGGACGAAGCGTCCATCCATCACGTCTATGTGTATCCAATCTGCGCCTGCTTCTTGTGCCGCGTGCACCTCTGCGCCTAGTTGCGTAAAATCTGCCGATAAAATGGATGGCGCAATTCGCAAGTGGGTTGTCACGGTGTTCATCCTAAGTGATTGTGGCGCGATACCTTACCTATAGACGAGTATCTTACAAAAAGCGCCCGCTAATGGCAAATAGGCGATGAGCGGAAAACGTGTATATGGGATTGGCTAACGCATCTGCGCCGACCGCCGTTATTATTCGCAGGATAGGCAAGGGGGGTAAATTGCGGTAAACTGATGGCGTTTGGCGATAACGATTTAGATGCGATAACGTTATGGTTCATTTCCCCGATTTCGACCCTAATAGCGATGAATACGAACGTGAAGTGATTGAGAACGATATAATGCCTACTGACCGCACATTAGCGCGGTGGGTTGCTCTGCAAGCGCTGTATGAAATAGATACAACACGTCATCTCATGGAAGATGTCGTCGCTCATCATCTGGATTACAGCGTGGAGATTCGCAAAGTTAAGTCATACATGATGCGCCTTGTGCAAGGCGTGTGGATGCACCGAGAGCGCCTTGACACGGTCATTCGGGAATATGCCACAGAATGGCCACTCGAACAGATTGCGGTTGTAGACCGTAATATTTTACGGATTGCGCTCTTTGAATTCGCCATAGACCAGCGCACCCCTATAAGCGTGGCGATTGATGAGGCGGTGACTTTGGCGCGTATTTTTGGCGCGGAAGGCTCGGTTCGTTTTGTTAATGGGGTATTGGGCGCGTTGGCTAATGATATTGAAGTTGTCCGCAAACGGTTAACGGTTTCCGAAGATGGGGTAGGAGAATGAATGTTTTCGGCGTTGGCGGGCCCGAGTTCGTCCTAATTTTGCTCATCATGCTCATTGTGGCCGGCCCTAAACGCATGCTTCAATGGGCGTATGTGCTCGGCACTTATACGGCCAAATTGCGGCGTTTGTGGGCAGAAACCATGCGCGTTTTACAACAAGAATTAAAAGCTTCTGGCGTAGATGTTGAATTGCCCGAAACACCCCCCACCCGCCAAGCTATTCAGCGCGCCACATCCAAGGCGCTTAAGCCCGTGGTCGCCCCGCTAGAAGATGCCTTGCACGAATTGGAAACAGATATGAAAGCGCCCGCATCAGATGATAATAAAACGCCCGCCGCTTCTACAGGCGGCGCTTTTGGCACATGGTCTGCTCAGGATGATGACCCCTCTAAGCCATCTTATGGCGCATGGTCGAATAATAAATCGCCAGAGGAATGAGCGAGCCGATGCCACGTATTCCCGCTCCATTTCGCCGCCGCAAAGCGCCTCCCCCGCCGCCAGAACCCACGCAAGAGGGTCATGAGCTACGTATGGGGCTCTTCGAGCATTTGGATGAGTTGCGGGTGCGGCTGCTCAAAGCGGCGCTAGCGCTCATCATTGGTACTTTCATCGGTGTGGCGTTGGCCGCGCCCTTGTTAGAATATCTGCAACAGCCTTATTGCGAAATTGTGGGCAATCTCGATGAATGCCGCTTGAACACCTTGGGCCCCACCGAGGGCGTGGTCATTTATTTTCGCGTCTCGCTCTTAATCGGTGGCATCATCGCCATTCCCGTCATGACTTATCAAATCTTGATGTTCATCATCCCCGGCCTGACGCGCCGCGAACGCCGTTTTATTCTGTTATCTATCCCCGCGGTGACGCTCTTATTTTTGGTCGGGACGGCCTTTGCGTGGTTTGTGTTGATGCGCCCCGCGCTCGGTTTTTTGGAAGGCTTCCAGCCGACTATCTTTAAGCCGGAATGGACGGCCGACTTATACACCAGCTTCATCACGGCGCTCATTTTTTGGATGGGGGTTGCCTTTCAAACGCCGTTGGTCTTTTTCGTATTGGCGCTATTGGGTTTGGTGAGCGCGCGCCCCCTTGTCCGACATTGGCGCGTGGCTGTGGTTGCTTCGGCGTTCGCCGCCGCCCTCATCACCCCGACGATAGACCCGGTCAATATGTTTCTCGTAATGGGGCCGTTACTGGTGTTATATGTGATTAGCATCGCGCTGGTCATTTTGGGGCGGCGTATCGCAGGCATAGAGCCTTGAATTTGGTGTCTTCCATAGCCGAAAAGTTATGATACAATGTCGCTGTTTTGTCTACGGCTGAATACCATTTCGGTAACTTGTATCTCTGGAGTCCTGAATGTCTGTAATAATTCCACGGATTATCACCCCCTATGGCGGGCAACTGGTGAATCTTTTCCCACCAGAAGAAGAAATCGCTGAACGTAAGGCTTACGCTGGCACTTTAGCATCTATTCAATTATCCGACCGCGCGATTTGCGACCTCGAATTGTTGTCTGTAGGCGGTTTTTCTCCGCTAGACCGTTTTATAGGGCAAGCGGATTATCAACGGGTATTGGATGAGATGCGCTTGACGAGCGGGCATATCTTCCCTATTCCCGTCACCTTATCGGTCGAACCATCGGACATCTTGCAAATCGGGCGCGATATTGCCCTGAGGAATCGGCGCAACCAAATTCTCGCCATCATGACGATTGAAGAAGTTTATGAATGGGATTTGGAGGAAGAAGCCCAAAAAGTCTATGGCACGCTCGACCCGCGGCATCCTATCGTGGCGGAGATGCACCGCTGGGGTAAGGTGAATATCTCTGGCCCCATTCAGATGGTACAGCCTGTTCCACATTATGATTTTAAGGAAATTCGGCGCACACCGTCGGAAGTGCGCGCGTTACTGGAAGCAACTGGGCGAAGGAATGTTGTCGCTTTCCAAACCCGCAACCCGATGCATCGCGTTCATGAGGAACTCACCAAGCGGGCTATCGCCAAAGTAGATGGTGTGCTCCTGCTCCATCCGTCGGTCGGTCTGACGAAGCCGGGCGATGTGGATTATTACACGCGCGTACGGGCCTACAAGAAATTGGTAGAACACTACTACGAGCCGGACCGCGTCGTTTTATCCTTGTTGCCGCTGGCCATGCGGATGGGCGGCCCGCGAGAGGCATTATGGCATGCGCTCATCCGTCGCAATTATGGGGCGAATTATTTCATCGTCGGGCGCGACCACGCCGGGCCGGGCAAAGATTCCAACGGCAAGCCGTTTTATGGCCCCTACGAAGCGCAAGAACTCGTCCAGAAGTATGCTGAGGAACTCGAAATGGGCGTTTTGCCTTTCGAGGAACTGGTATACCTGACCGATGAAAATCGCTACGAAGAAGTTTCCGCTGTGCCATCGGGCGCGCGGGTCAGCTCTTTATCGGGCACGCAGGTGAGAGAGGACTACTTGGGCACGGGCAAGACACTGCCCGAATGGTTCACCCGTCCGGAAGTCGCTAGCATTCTCGCCGATAGCTTCCCCCCGCGCCACCGTCAAGGGGTGTGTTTGTGGTTCACAGGGTTGAGCGGGGCGGGCAAATCCACCACCGCCGAGGTGTTGACCACGATGCTTTTAGAGCATGGCCGCCAAGTGACAGTGCTTGATGGCGATGTCGTCCGCACGCATCTATCTAAGGGCTTGGGCTTTAGCAGAGAAGACCGCGATACCAACATCCGCCGCATCGGTTTTGTGGCGTCGGAGATTGTGCGCCATGGTGGCATGGTCATTTGCGCCGCCATCAGCCCGTATATCGCTACGCGCAACGATGTTCGTAACATGGTTGGAGAGGGCTTTGTAGAAATTTATGTGGATACCCCTATAGAAGTCTGTGAAGAACGCGACGCAAAAGGGCTGTACGCTAAAGCGCGGCGCGGCGAGTTAACGGGCTTCACGGGGATTGATGACCCCTACGAGCCGCCAACCAACCCGGAATTGACGCTCTACACAGTAGATAAAACGCCGGAAGAAAACGCGCGCATCATCTTGAATTATCTCATCGAACAGGGTTATGTCCAGCAATCATAACCGCTATTTAGTATCATCTAGGGGCGCTATCTGCGCCCTTTTGTCATTCTCTTAAGGCTGTGTTCATGCGGTTTTGGCGGCACAATAGGCCGAAAAGGGTATTAACGCTAGGGCTTGATTGCGCCAGCCCTGATTTGGTCTTCGAGCAGTTCAAAGACGCTCTGCCCACCCTCAGCGCGTTGATGCGCGGCGGACAGTGGGGTACTTTGCGCTCCTCTATCCCTTGCATCACGGTACCGGCGTGGGCCAGCATGTTATCTAGCCGCGACCCCGGCGTCTTAGGCGTGTATGGTTTTCGCAATCGGGCCGCCTATGATTATGGCGATTTCGCCGTGGCAGATAGCCGCGCTATCCACGAGAAGCGCGTTTGGGATTATTTGGGCGCAGAAGATAAGCAATCGGTGCTCATCGGCGTGCCCCAGACGTACCCCGTGCAACCGATAAACGGACATCTAGTGAGCTGTTTTTTGACGCCGAACACGGGTAGCGCTTTCGCTTATCCGGCCATTTTTAAGCAAGAAGTTCTGCAACACGCGCCGCATTATCTGTTTGATGTGGCTGGCTTTCGCACTGCTGATAAAGCCAATTTGCTACAACGGATTTATGACCTCACAGCTGTTCAATATCAACTGGTAGAAACGCTCATCACCCAAAAACCGTGGGATTTCTTCATGCACGTCAATATCGGCGTGGATAGAATGCATCATGGTTTTTGGCGCTACCACGACCCCCAGCACCGCTTGCACGAGGCAGATAGCCCCTTTCGCCACGCTATCCGCGATTATTACCAGTTTGTGGACGCCCAATTGGCGCGCATCATCGAAAAAGCGGATGATGCCACTATAATCATCGTCAGCGACCACGGCGCTAAACGCATGGATGGCGCGATATGCATCAATGAGTGGTTATGGCAGAATGGGTGGTTGGTCATCAAAAATCCGCCGCCAGAAGGGGTTATCCGCCCGTTTTCTGAACTAGAGATAGATTGGGAGCGGACGCGCGCATGGTCTGTAGGGGGATATTACGCCCGTATTTTCCTCAACATTGCAGGGCGTGAACCGTGCGGCATCATTGCGCCGCAAGCCGTCCCGGCGGTTATAGCGGAATTGAAAGCTCAATTGGCGTGCATCCCAGACCACAAAGGCGATATATTGCCTGTCGCCAGCTATGAACCCGTGCAAATCTACCAACAAGTGAACGGGCATCCGCCAGATTTAATTGTCTATTTGGGCGATTTACATTGGCGCGCGGTGGGGGGTATTGGCTACGGACGTCATTACACTTTCGAGAACGACACTGGCCCCGATGATGCGAATCATGCGGAGGAGGGGTTATATATCCTCTATGAGCCACAGGCGAAAGCGCTAGGACAAGGGCCAGAATACCAATTGATGGATATTGCGCCCACTATTTTACAGCGATTGGGGCAAAAGATACCTCCCCTATTGCAAGGGTCTGTTATCCTATAGCTAGGCGGTGAAGCTGATATACATCACCAGCTGGCCTAAGCGCACTTGGTCGCCGCTCTTGAGCGGGTGCGGTGTGCCGGGGGTGAGTTTGGTCTCGTTCACCCATGTGCCATTGGTGCTGTTCAAGTCTTCTATGCTATAGCCGTTCCCCAAGGGGTGGATGACGGCATGCATCCGAGAAACCCCCAAAAGCCCGGCGTGATATTTGGTAAGGTCTACGCTGGGGTTGGCTTGTCCGGGGGCGAAACGCCCCAAAGAGACATCGTAATTGGCATCTACCATTAGCGGTTGGCCCCGACCGATGAGATATAGCGCTAAAGTCCCCCGCGGCAGTCGTTGTCCGCTGGTATCAATGCGCTCTTGGACGGTCTCATCCGCCTGTTTATCAGATAATTTCATCGTTTCCCCCACGCGCAAAGGCGCGTTGCATCGTTCGCATTTGGTGGCGTGGAAGGGATTTTCAAAATGGCATACGAGGCATTTTCTGGTTTCGGTCACGTCTTTTTCGCCTCATCATCTCACTTGCTGATAATTATACTATTTCTCAGCGATAGTCGCAGGTTATTACACACCTTGTTTGAGTTTTTCCATCCGTTGGGCCGCGCCTAATAGCGTGTCATCGTTTTTACAGAAAGCGAAGCGTAAATAGTGTTTGACGATGTGTTTATGGGCTTCGCTGTAAAAGAAAGATGGCGGTATAGCGGCCACGCCAATTTCTGTGATGAGATGCTTGGCGAAGGTCACATCATCGCCCGCGAAGACATCGGCGAAATTGGCCATCACAAAATACGTGCCTTGTGGTTCGCTAGCAGATAAGCCCGCCGCCGCTAATGCGCGCATCATCAATTGCCGTTTGTGGGTATAGAGCGTTTGGTAGTCCTCAAAAAAGGTGGCATCCATGGCGAAAGCTTGGGCGATAGCTACTTGGGCCGGGTGATTGGCGGCAAAGGTTGTGAATTGGTGCGCGCGCCAAACACCTGTGATGAGCGCTTCCGGCCCGTATACCCAGCCAATCTTCCAACCGGTCATGCCGAACGTTTTACCCGCGCTACCGATAGTGACCGTGCGCTCGAACATATCGGGCAGGCTGGCGATAGGGATATGTTGCGCGCCTTGGAAAACGAGATGCTCATACACCTCATCCGAGATGACGATGACATCGAACGTTTTACATAAATCCGCTATCAGCGCTAATTCCTCGCGGTCGAAGACGCGGCCAGTAGGGTTGTGCGGTGTATTGAGGAGGATAGCGCGGGTGCGCGGGTTGAAGGCCGCGCGCAATTCATCGGGGTCAAAACGCCACTGGGGCGGGTGTAGCGCTACGTAAATCGGTTTGGCGCCGGCCATCAGGATATTGGGCACGTAACTATCGAAAAAAGGTTCAATGACGATGACTTCATCGCCTTCATCCACCAATCCCATCACCGAACTGAAGACGGCTTGGGTAGCCCCAGCGGTCACAATGACTCCTTTATCGGGGTTAACTTGCAATCCGTAGTAACGTAGAGCGTGGCTAGCGATGCCTTGTCGTAACGCGGGAATGCCGATGCCGGGGGGGTATTGGTTGGCGTGGCCGCTTCGCAACGCTTCGATAGCGGCGTCTACAATCGCTTGCGGGCCATCAAAATCTGGCCGCCCTTGCCCTAAATTGATGGCTTGGTATTGTTGGGCTAAGTCATTAATTTCTGAAAAGATAGTCGTCCCAAAGGCGGCTACCCGTCGCGCGTAGTTTGGCATAATGGCGTCTCGTTATTGTGTAAATTTGCGGCTTTCTAACACGGCGAGGCGGTCGCATTCCTCGTTATATGGATGGCCAGCATGGCCCTTGATATATTCCCAAGTCACGCGGTGCTTCGCGCACAAAGCATCCAATTCTTCCCATAAATCCTGATTCGCTTTACGCTTCCAATTTTTGGTCATCGTGAAAACCACATACTGCGAATCAGAAACCACGGTCACATCTGAAGGGCGTTCTAACGCTTTTAGAGCCTCGATAACAGCGCGCAATTCCATACGATTATTGGTTGTGTTGGCCTCCCCACCGTGGATGCGGCGTTCTTTTTTGATGTTGCCGTTTTCGTCATAGGCCACCAAAATGGCGGCATAACCACCGGGGCCGGGATTGCCAGAACAAGCGCCGTCTGTATATAACATGATTGATACGGGCATGATTATAACAACCTCCCCGTTAGCTTAACACAAAAATTCATGAACAATTTGATTATTGCCGCTCCTGTTGGCAGGGATAAGCCCTAATTTATGGGGCATGGAAGCCCAAAGGACGGCAGAGCTGGGCGGACATCTGCGCCGAAACGCACATCTATGGGGCGTTTTAGCCAACAGCTGAGGACGGCTGGCGGCCAAAGCGAAGCTGTATCTATCCATCTTGAAGCGGATTAAATGGCCTTGGCCTTGAGTTTGGGGCGTCCCCAACGGACGATAAAGCCCACTAAAATCAAGGTGAGGGCCAAACCCATCATGCTCAAACCGCTGTAATCGCTATATTGAAACAGGGGGCCGGCGCTCAAGTTACCTAAACCGGCCGCAAAAGCCACCAGCGTATCGTTAATGCCTTGCACGCGGGCACGCTCTGGCCCTTGCAAGGCATCGGATAGCAGGGTCGAGCCAGCGACATAACCAAAATTCCACCCCAGCCCCAGAAGAAAAAGGGCGACGACTAAGGTAAAAGTGCTCGTCGAAGTAGGGGCGATGAGCGCGGCGAGAATCAGCGTGAAAGCGCCGAGAAAAAGCGTATTGATGCGACCGATACGGTCTATCAGATAGCCGGTCAAGCTCGCCAAGCCAAACATGCCGAGGGTATGAGCCGATAAAACGAGAGAAATATCCGTCGTGGGGTGGTTGTGATGGCTCATGTGGAGCGGTGTCATCACCATCAATACCACCATCACCGTTTGGCTGATGAGCATAGCGACTATGGCGAGTTGCACTGTCGGCAACATCAGTAATTCGCGCAAGGGCCGTCCGCTTTGGGGGAATGTATCGTTTTTTAGTTTTTCTTCCCCGCCGATTTGGCGCGCGATGCTCATCGGGTCTGGCCGTAGCAAAGAAAAAGTGATGACAAAAGCGAAAGCGTAAAAAAAGCCGCCCATCAACCACGGCCCGCTATCTGATGGCAAGCCTAAGGCCGTGGCAAGCGCAATGCTGGGGGTGACTAGTGCGGGTCCGGCGACTGCGCCGATAGTCCCTGCGAAGACGATGCGCCCAATCACACGGGCGCGTTGTTCTGCGGGGAATAACTCTCCCGCCGCAAAGCGGCTTTGGTCTGCCCCGGCGCGCCCGATACCGAGCAACATAGCGCTGAGGAGCAGAAAACTGAATTGGCTGTATACCAGCGCCAGCACACCGAACACGCCCCCGAAGATAGAGGCGCTATACTCCACCGATAGGCCGATGCGCCGCCCATAGCGCCCCATGAGCAAACCGATGGGATAAGCGGCGAAGGCCTGCGCGAAGGTGACAGCTGATGAAGGCAGTCCGGCGGCGCTTTCTGTGCCGCTGAGCTGGACGGCGACAATACTTAAAAGGGTGAAAATGGCGATTTGCGCCGCTGTAAAAAAACTCTGGGAGAAAAACAAGACGAGGCTAAGGCGACTGCTAGTCTGATGATCGTACATAAAATATCCCCAAAATGGGCGGAATGCTAGGCCTTGCTAATATTAGTGCTAGAGCGCCCTAAAAACAATGCGCGAAAATTAGTGAAAAAAGGCGCTAATGAGAAACTGTGGACAGGTCTATATGAGCCATGATAAGATAAATTATCATACGATTTATACTATTCATCAGATGAATGAGCGATATTGACCTTGGCTCGGATTTTTTGAACTTCATCATTCAAGCTGGTTACCGCCCCGGCGACCGACTGCCTACCATCAGCGAACTGGCCGATGAAGCCAATTTGAACATCAGCCCTAGCAAAGTGCGCGAACAATTAGAAGTAGCGCGCGCCTTAGGTATTGTAGAAGTGCGTTCTAAAACGGGCACCCGCTTGAAAGAGTATTCGTTCACCCCCGCGGTCCGTTTGAGTTTGTTGTACGCGCTCGCTAGCGATATGGGCCGTTTCGAGATGTTCAGCGCCTTACGCAACCATGTAGAGGTGGCCTTTTGGCACGAAGCATGCGCCTTGTTGAGCGCGGATGACCACGAGACTATGCGTCGGTGCATCGTCGCCGCGCATGATAAGCTGTTATCGCACCCTATCCGAATCCCCAACCAAGAGCATCGCCTTTTTCATCTAACCGTCTTTCGCCGCTTAGAAAATCCCTTCGTCATCGGCTTGCTAGAAGCGTATTGGGATGCCTACGAAGCGGTGGAGGCGAACCGCTATGCGGATTATGACTATCTGCGCGCGGTATGGGATTATCATCAACGTATTTTAGATGCTATTGTCAACGGCGATTTTGACGCCGCCCAAACCGCTTTTGTTGAACATACGCAATTACTCCGCTATACGCCAAAAACGAAAGGCATGAAAAGGATAACAACAGCGCAAGAATAACGGAATTCGCCGTCAATAACGTTCTAAAGTGTACATAGAGTATCTTCAAGAAAGGAGAAAGCGCAGACATCTGCGTAAGCAATATGGCCCTCGACCTACAAACCGCACCGCAAACGCGCGCGCAGGAAGGCG
This sequence comes from Anaerolineaceae bacterium, assembly GCA_037441665.1. Lineage (GTDB taxonomy): Bacteria > Chloroflexota > Anaerolineae > Aggregatilineales > Phototrophicaceae > JBBIRQ01. Next base: position 165,945 of record JBBIRQ010000004.1, read on the forward strand.
AAATCGTCAATGATTTTGCTTTCACTGTCGCCACCAAAAATGGCTCTGGTAGCCAAACATCAAACAATGTGTTGGTGATGGCCCTATTCAAAATGGGCATCCCTGTGAATGGCAAAAATCTCTTTCCCTCCAATATCAAAGGGTTGCCCACATGGTACACCATCCGCGTGAGCAAGGATGGTTATATCGCCCGCCGCGCCACGACCGAAATTGTGGTGGCCTATAACCAAGATACCGCGGCGGAAGATATTGCAAATTTGCCCCAAGGGGGCGTCTGCATCCTGCCTTCTGATTGGAAATGGGGGCAAAGCCGCAACGACATCACCTATTATGAAGTCCCCGTCAAAGAGCTGATGAAGCAGACGGACATCCCTAGCGATTTTGTCAAGCGTGTGGAGAACATGACCTATGTCGGCGTGGTGGCCCAATTGTATGGCATCCCGCTCGATTTGATTTGGGAAGTGTTGTTAGCGACCTTCAACGGCAAGGAAAAGCCCGCGCGTATGAATATGGGCGTCGTTGAGCTAGCTTACCAATGGTCAGAAGCGAATCTGGAAAAGCGCGACCCCTATCGCTTTGAACGCGACAACCAAACGACAGGCAAAATAATGATTACCGGTAACGAGGCGGCCGGGTTAGGCGCTATCTTTGGCGGCGTCGGTCTCGTGTCTTGGTATCCGATTACCCCTTCTACTAGCCTCGTAGATGCGGTCATCGGTTTCAAAGACCTGCGTAAAGACCCGAAGACGGGCAAATATACCCTTGCGGTGGTGCAAGCGGAAGATGAGCTAGCCGCCGCCGGCATGATTATCGGCGCTGGCTGGGCCGGCGCGCGCGCCCTGACGGCTACTAGCGGTCCGGGCATTAGTTTGATGGCGGAATTCGCCGGCTTGGCGTACTATGCCGAAATTCCCTGCGTCATTTGGGATATTCAGCGGATGGGGCCCAGTACAGGTTTGCCCACACGGACCAGCCAAGGCGATTTGTTGTTCACACATTTCCTCAGCCATGGCGATACCCGCCAAGTGGTTTTGCTACCCGGCAAGCCCGAAGAAGCGTTTGAATTTGGTTGGCGCTCGCTCGATTTTGCCGACCAGTTCCAAACGCCTATATTCGTCCTCAGCGACCTTGACCTTGGCATGAATAATTGGATGTCTGAGCCTTTTGAATACCCATCCGAACCTATCCAGCGCGGTAAAGTGCTCGATGCCGAACAACTCCAAAAGCTCATCGAGGAGAAGGGCAAATGGGGGCGCTATGTGGATTATGACGGCGACGGCATCGGTTATCGCACGATACCGGGGACTAACCACCCCATGGGCGCTTACTTCACCCGCGGCACAGGCCACAACGAGATGGCCGTCTATAGCGAGCGAAGCGATGATTGGCTGGCGAATATGGAACGCTTGCGCCGCAAACAGACGACGATTCGCCAAGTGCTGGCGGAAAAAGTACCGCCTATCAAAGAGGTGAATGCATCAAATAAAGTGGGCATCATCACATGGGGCACTAATGAACCCGCCATCCAAGAGGCGCGCGATTGGCTAGCGGCGGAAGGTTTGGCGACGAATTATATGCGGGTGCGCGCCCTGCCACTCGCCGATGAGGTCATCGCTTTCATCCGTCAGCACGAGCGCGTCTATATCATCGAAAATAACTTCGATGGCCAACTGGCCCAGATCATCCGTCTTGAAAATGCCGAAGATTTAACGCATGTCGTATCGCTCAGCTTGGGCGATGGCCTGCCCATGACGCCGCGTTGGGTGTACAACCAAATTAAAGAGAAGGGAAGTAACTAACATGCCCCAAACAAACGCTCTCGGATTGGACCGCAAAGCTTATGCCGGTGGCAAAAGCACGCTGTGCCCCGGTTGCGGCCACGATTCCATCTCCAATCAAATCATCAGCATGGCCTATGAATTGGGTCTTGAACAGCATAATATCGTCAAATTCAGCGGCATTGGTTGCTCCAGCAAAACGCCCGCGTATTTCTTGGGGCGCTCGCATGGTTTTAATGCTGTCCATGGTCGCATGCCTTCTGTGGCGACCGGCGCTTTGATGGCCAACCGCCAGCTCAAAGCGGTGGCGGTCAGTGGCGACGGCGATACCGGTAGCATCGGCTTGGGGCAATTCAAGCATGTTATCCGCCGCAATGTGCCTTTCGTCTACATCATCGAAAATAACGGCGTCTACGGGCTGACCAAAGGGCAATTTTCGGCGACAGCAGACGAAGGGCAAGTGCTGAAGTATTACGGCAAAAACGAACTGCCGCCCATTGACCTCGCACTAGAAGCGATTGTTTCTGGCGCTACGTTCGTCGCGCGGAGCTTTAGCGGCGACGCTAAACAGGTGCAAACGCTTCTGCAGGCGGCCATCCGTCATCAAGGTATCGCGGTGCTGGATATTATTAGCCCCTGCGTGACCTTCAATAATGATGATAGCTCCACCAAAAGCTATGGCTACGGCCAAAGCCACCAAATCCCCCTGCACGAAATCCGCCTGTTGGCGCCGGATTATGTGGAAGCCAAAGAAGAAATCGTGGTGGAAGATTATCCCGAAGACGAAATCATCCCAGTCACGATGCACGACGGCACTATCATCCAACTCAAGAAGTTGGGGCGCGACCACGACCCGCGTAACCGCGCTTCTGCTGTGCGCGTGCTAGAAGAAGCCCAACGGGAGCAACTCTTCATCACAGGTCTCATCTACTATGAAGAGCCGCGCATCACGTTAGCCGACGCAGAAGACTTGGTGGATGAACCGCTGGTTCATCTGGCGGATGACCAAGTGCGCCCCTCGCGGGAGGCGTTGGATAAAGTGCTAGCCAAATTCAAGTAAAGAAAACGGGGCAAGGGTGAGGAAAACGCGCTTGCCCCGTTTATAATAGCGATTACGCCTCGACGCCAAAGGTCGAGGGCGTACTAGTCATAAAAATGAGCTATGCTATAATGCTAGCGGGCGAAAATGCCCGCTTTTTGTCTATAAGAGGGCTTTTGAAGATGCAACCGACCATCACAACTAAAGCATCGCGCAAAATCCAACCCAGCCAACCCCTGACCTTGAGCGTCATTATCCCCTGTTATAACGAAGCAAGCACCATCGAGGAGATTCTAGAGCGGGTGGAGGCTGTTGGTTTAGCCAGAGAGATTATTGTTGTGGATGATGGCTCTACCGATGGCACGCGCGAGCTACTGCGCCAGATAGAAGCGCGGGGTAATCCGCTCATCCGTATCATCTTCCACGAGCATAACCAAGGCAAAGGGGCGGCGTTGGTGACAGGTTTCCAGAATGCCACATCCGATGTATTGCTCATCCAAGATGCTGACCTCGAATATGACCCGCGCGAATACCCTATTCTGCTCAAACCCTTGCAAGAGGGTATCGCGGTGGTGGTTTATGGGTCGCGCTTTTTGGGCGGGCCGCGCAAGGCGATGAACTTTTGGAATATGGTGGCCAATCGCGGCTTGACCTTTATCACCAATATCTTATATAACGCTATCCTCAGCGATATGGAGACCTGTTATAAGGTGTTCCGCCGCGAAGTGGCCCAGAACATGCGGATACGCGCCCGCGGCTTTGAATTTGAACCGGAATTCACGGCAAAAGTCCTCAAACAAGGTATACGTATCTACGAAGTCCCCATCTCTTATAATGGGCGGGAGTGGAACGAGGGCAAGAAGATTAAATGGACAGATGCCTTCATCGCTTTGTGGACGTTGCTCAAATATCGTTTTGTAGATTGATTGCGTACCATAAAAACGGGGACTTGCCAGAGTCCCCGTTTTAGTCAGCGCGGGTCTAACGGATGGGCACCGCATCTAGCGGTCCGCGCACGGTGACATAAGGCGCGAAAATCCAGCCGATTTTGTCTTTCCAGCGCACATGATACCAGCGATTTTGCCCCGCTTGCACAGTGCGCCCAATGATGATGACCTCGTCGCCCCATGGGATTTGGTCGAGCCGCTGTGTGCGGATAGAGGGGCGCACGCGCAGGTTCATCACCGCGCGGGGATAGCCGCGAACGCCGATGTCGGGCGCGTTATCTATTTGGTCAAAGATGGTGTTTTGAGATGGGATAGTCGCCGGGTCTACGTTCAGTTGTAAATAGCGCCCCGATGCCCAGCCTTGCCGTTCGCCCACAGTGATGAGATACCATGTATAGATGCCTTCGCTAGTATTTTTGGCCGCGACATCATATTCTGTACCGGGGCGGGCAATGGTGATGAGCGATGCGCCCAGATAAGGCCCCGTGCGGACAGATAGCCCACGCACGCTAACCACGCTCGCTTTGGCCACGGGTACCGACGTCGCTGTGATGCCCGGCGTACCTGTAAACGTGCCTTGTGGCACCCATTGCACTTGGATAGTCGCCGCATCCACATTATCGAAATATTCGACGATGATAGAATGCGTGCCGGCGGTCAAGGTGACGCCGATGGTATCGGTCGTTAAGGGACGGGCGACAAACTTATCTAGCACGAGATTGCCATCTATGTACAAGCGCACGCCATCATCCGAGGTCAGGATAAAATCGTAAGTTCCGCCCACAAAGCTTTGGGTGGAGCTAAAGCGCACGGCGAAGCCATTCGGGTTGACGCCGGCTACCGGCACGCCCAGACTATCGGTTGGCGAGCCGTTGCCCCAGACGAAGTTAATGCCATTAGGGTATAACACCGTTGCGGCTACGCCACAGGCAAAATCGGTGCAATTGTAAAATTGAGCCGTCCAGTTGGTGCCGAACTCGGCATTAGCGGGGGCTAGCGGTCCCACGGCGAGCATGACCAAGATGATAGTTAGGCCGATTAAAGTGCTCATCAAAGATTGCTGTCTCATGATACTGCTCCCTATTATGCAAAGCCCCCAAACACCTAAACCGTTCAGGACATCCCTATTATAATAGCAGTATAGGAATTCGGCGGCACTTGTTCAAGGAAAATAACAGAATCCATTCGCAACTTTGGTTATTATTCTCGCGTAATGATTTTTAGAGATGCGTCATATTAGACGGAGGGAAGCTATGTCAAACCAGACGCCTGTTGGTAACGAAATTGTAGAACGCACCAAAGAGATTTTACACGCTGGCAATATCCGCCACGTCATCGTCAAGAATGCCGAAGGGCGCACCTTGATAGATTCATCGCTCACTATCGCGGTAGCTTTATCTGCCGCGCTCATCTTCTTCATCCCCGGCGGCTTGTTCATCGCGATATTGATAGCCGTGGCGGCTGTTTATATGCGCCTGAAAATTGAAATTGTGCGCGAGCTGACCGACGAGGACGAAATCATCACACTCAATGTTGAGCAACCCGAAGGGCATAGCGACGAGGCCGGCGAAAGACTCCGCACAAAACGCAAAAACTAAGCCATGAACATAATCGGAGGGGTGCTAATAGCCCCTCTTTGCGGATGGCTTTTAGCTCGAAGGGGGTATGAGTTCGTGGATATTGTTCTTGACCGCATAAGCGGCCGCTTCTGCGCGGTTAGAAGCGCCGATTTTGGATAAAACGCTACTCACATAATTGCGAACAGTGCCCTCGCCCAAATAAAGCTTGACGGCGATTTGGCGATTGGTCAGCCCTTCTGCCACCAGCGCTAGCACGGCCATCTCTTGCGGCGTCAAATCGGCGAAAGCGGCGGCATGCTGGGCTTGAGATGCTTTGCGAACCTCAGTAAAGACAGAGGCGGTCATCGCTGGGTCTAAGATGCCTTCTCCGCGACTAACGCGCTCTACTGCCTGTACCAATTCATTATCACCAATCCGCTTGAGCACATACCCCGAAGCGCCGGCTTGGATAGCGGCCATGAGCAGTTCATCTTCGGCGTAGGACGTGAGCATGACCACGCGGCATCCCGGAACGGTTTGGATGATGCGGCGGCAGGCTTCGATGCCCGAAACACCGGGCATGCGAATATCGAGCACGGCTACATCAGGGCGATTTTCTTGGGCTTTTTGGATGGCTTCTTCGCCCGTGGCGGCTTCTGCCACCACGCGGAAATGGCCGTGCCGTTCTAATAGAGCGCGTAGCCCCGCGCGCACAACAGCATGATCGTCAGCGATGAGGATGCGAATAGTGCCGGACATGAGACGCCCCTGTGGCTCAACTAGCATATCTTAAGCTTATTGTATAAAATTTTCCACTAAATCGCTTAAACTTCAAAAAGTTGAATGTCACCAAAAAATCATGACTATTGTCTTAAAACGTTTTAAGGACATCGCTTCTGCCGTGATGTATGCCGCTGAGGGCAGTGATTTAGAATCGGTATTGGAGCGTATTGCAGAAGTAACGCGGGAAATTGCGCGCACCAAATACGCCGCTTTGGGCATTCCGGATGGCCAAGGCGGTTTGCGTTATTTCAAAGTATCTGGTATGTCGCCGGAGGCCGTTAAAGCGATGGCTCATCTGCCGCGCGGGCACGGGTTGTTAGGCGCGGTGATGCAAAAAAGGGAAGCCATTCGCTTAGAAGATATGTCCCAAGACCCGCGCTCGGCTGGTTTTTGTGGTAATCACCCCCATATGACGAGCTTTTTAGGGGTGCCTATCCAAGTAGGCGGGCGTTTGTTCGGCATTTTATATTTGTGCGATAAAGAAGATGGCTCCGCCTTTGACGATCAAGACCAATGGCTGGTCGAGACGATGGCCGGCTATGCGGCCGTCGCTATCGCTGGCGCGGAACTCAGCGCGCAACATCATCGCCTGCGCGTTTTGGAGGAGCGCGAGCGTATCGCTATGGAATTGCACGATGGCGTCATCCAATCGCTATATGCGTTGGGTATGCATGTCGAACTGCTACGCACCGGGGAAGCGCTCCGCAACGAGGACTTAAAGCCTATCGTAGACGGGCTTAACGAAATCATCGAGGACATCCGCCGCTATATCATGAAGCTGAGCGCGAAGGGCGATAAATCGCAAAGCATGCGCCAAATTCTGCAGGAGATGGTCGCGCGCCTTTATGCGCCAGATTTGATGAAAATCGAGGTTCATGCCCCCGACGAGCGCCCCCCTTTCGCCCCGGCCATCTTCGAGGGGATTTGTCTAATGGTCAACGAAGCCATTAGTAACGCGGTTCGGCATTCCCAAGCCAATCATATCCTCATCACCTGTGAGTTGATGCCGCGTCAATTGGTCATCGCCGTTCGCGATGATGGGCAAGGCTTCGAGTTGGAGGAGACGAGCCAACGCCTAGGGCTGGGCTTGCATAACATGAAGCAAAGGGCGCGGTTGTACGGTGGCGATGTGTTCATTGATAGCCAACGCGGCCAAGGGACGACGTTAACCATCACCATACCGACTAGCTTATATTAAATGGGCAAACCCTATGACAATCATCACGGCATTGATAGTACCTATGTTTGCGTAAAGTGCCGTTATGATGCAATTAAGCCTAAAATAGCCCCTGAAGGAGCGCAACCATGTTAGAAAATGTCTTGGTACGTGAATGGATGACCAGTCCTGTCATCACCATTGCGCCGAATACGCCCATTAGCCAAGCCCACCAAATCATGAAGTCTAACAATGTCCGCCGTTTACCTGTGCTCGATGGCAATAAGCTAGTGGGGATTATCACCATTGGCGATGTGCGCGAAGCCAGCCCGTCGGATGCTACGACGTTGAGCATTTGGGAATTGAATTATCTGTGGGCGCAATTAACTGTGGAGCGGTGCATGTCGCGCAAGCTCATCACCATTGCAGAAGATGCGTCCATTTTGGACGCCGCAGAATTAATGCTAGAGCATAAGATTAGCGGGTTGCCGGTTGTCAGCAAAGGCGGGCAATTGGTCGGTATGTTGACTGAATCGGACATCTTCCGCATGCTGGTCAAATCACGCCGCCGAGAAACTGTCGGATGACTTCCGCGGACGACAAACCTAAAACAGCCCTCTAGGACTTAAGTAGAGGGCTGTGCCTTTGATAGGTGACCCTAGTCATAGAGAGAGACCTCATGAATGTCTTTGATATTATGACCACTAATCCTATAACGATTCGCCTGAATGCATCCTTGGGCGAAGCGTTACAATTGATGGAAGAACACGACTTTAAGCATATCCCCGTGCTCAGCCTAGAAGGTCATCTCATTGGCATTCTTAGCGATCGCGATTGTCGCCAAGCCTTGAATTCCCCGTATATTTTGCGGGAGCGTTGGCAAGACGAGGCGCTCATCTCTCAGTTGCAAGTTCGGGCGATGATGAGTCCTGCGCCTATTATCATCGAGCCGAACGCTTCTGCGGCCGAGGCGGCGCGGCTGATGCTCACGCATCAAATCGGGTGTTTGCCCGTGATGCGCGGCGAAAGCTTGGTGGGCATTGTCACGCGGTCCGATATTTTGGTCGCTTTTATGACGATGCATGAACGTTACGAAGAACTGATTCAACACTTAGATAAAAAGCGGCTGAATACGCACTGAGCCAAGCGCTCCCCCATCCCGTTTTTATTCATATCGCTGGCTAGTTATCCCTTTTAAGCTAAAATTTTGAGCAAGGCAACAGGTCGTAGCGCGCAAACCGCGTCTCATCATCTGGGGCGGCTGTTTACAACTTGTTACACGAATTTCATGAAAAATTCACAGCCCTTGTGGCATCTTTTGGTAATATAGAGTAAGGTTATTGGGCAGGCAGGAAAAAGTGTGGCTGTATGAAGTCGTCAACCGATAAAATCGAATTTCTCTACCAATTTTCGCGCGCGCTCCATACGCAACATTTAGATTTGCGCCGCACCTTGCAAGTCGTTTTATCTACGACGGCACGGGCCCTCGACGTCGAACATGGATGTTTGGTGACCTTCCGCGCCCATATGACGATAGAGAATGTTTATGTCTTCGGCACGGGCGCAACACCCATTGTCACGCCGGAGATATGGGATATTTTATTGAGGCGCGGCTTGGTGGGCTTTGTCTACCATAGCGATAGGCAAGTGGTCATCCGCAATCTACAAACAGACCCACGCTGGCCCAAACTGCCCGATGTGCCGTTCCTGCCGCGCGCAGGCTCTGCTATTGGCATCCCGATACATAAAGGCGGTTTTATCTACGCGGTGATGATTTTTATGCATCCCCAAGTGGATTATTTCGACCAAGAAGCGCTCGATTTATTGGATGAAATGATGCAAATTGCGGGCGCGGCGGTCAGTAATGCGCTTGATTTTCATGCCGCGCGCACCAACGATACCCGTTATCAAGCGTTATTTGAAGATGCGGTTGTGCCCATTTTGCTCAGCGATACCCGCGGCTATATCCTCGATATGAATCGCAAAGCGTGCGACTTTTTGGGCAGGGGGCGCGCTGAACTGCTCCGCAAAGCGATTACCGAGTTGCACCCGCTGGAAACCGATTACGATATGGCCCTCAAGCTAGCCCAACTGAGCGAGGGCGAGGAGGTCTATTTCCGCACGACGACCCGCACGGGCGAAGGCGACGTGCCTACGCTCATCCGCGCGCGTCGCATCCAATTGGATGGACGCGCTATCATCGAATGGGTGGAGCAAGATTTACGCATTCAGATGGAATTGGAGCAGTTGCGCCGCGACCTAACCGCCATGGTCTATCACGATTTACGCGGCCCGCTCCAGACGATTCTAGGCAGTATTTATAAATTGGGCGAAGTTTTACGCAACCACGATAACCCCGCCGTATTAACCTTGTTGCAATTGGGCATCCGTAGCACACGCCAGCTAGAACGTCTGGTAGATAGCTTGCTCGATGTCCAACGGCTGGAAGCTGGGAACGCGATTTTAGACACAAAACCCGTAGAATTGCGCGTCCTTTTGACCGACGCTATCCAATTGATGCAACCGCTGGCCATCCAAAACAATCAGCGTTTGCAATTCGACGTGGCCGATGATGTGCCGCTGATTGAAGCGGATAGCGATATGATGATGCGGGTTGTCATCAATCTACTGCAAAACGCTATCAAATATACGCCCGATGGCGGCGCGATTAAGCTATCGGCCAAACGCGATGGCGAGACAGTGCTCATCAGCGTCAGCGATTCTGGGCCGGGCATACCTCCGCATCTGCAAAAGCAAATCTTCGATAAATATAGTCGCATCAAATATCGCGACGCCCCTAAGGGAATGGGTTTGGGCTTGGCTTTTTGCCGTCTGGCGGTAGAAGCGCATCAAGGGCGCATTTGGGTAGAAAGCGATGGTAAGTTGGGTTCCACTTTCCATTTCACCTTACCAGCGGCGCACCCAACCGTAGAAGCGAACCCATCGCAATTAGCGACCGCCTAATTGGGCGACATACTCATAAACTTTCAACGTTTGTTGGGCCGTTTTACGCCAATGATATTGGCTAGCCCGCCCGATGCTTTGGTTAGACATCGCCGCGTGCAAGGGAGGTTGGTTGAGGAGCGCTAATATCGCCCCCGCCATCCCGCGGGCGTCATCCACGAGGAAAGCCGCATCGCCGCAAATTTCGTCGAAAACGTCAATATTTTGCGCTACAACAGGCGTTCCGCAAGCCATCGCCTCGATGACCGGTAAGCCGAAGCCTTCGTATTCGCTAGGGAAAACGAACACCTTCGCCATGCGATATAAAGCCGCTTTGTCGGCTTCATCCACGTGGCCAATCCAGCGCAGATGCGGGCTGATGCCCAACTTGTCGGCGTAGGCGCGCATATCGGGGAACATTGGCGTACCCCATTGGGGTTCGCGACCCGCGATGACTAAAGGATACTGGTCGCCTTCTGCTTGGACGATGTAAGTATAGGCGTAGAGCAAAGCGTCAAGGCGTTTGCGGCGGTCGAAGCCGCCTAAGTAGAGGATGAAAGGGTCGGGTAAGCTGTATTTGGCGCGCACTTGGGCGTCTTGCTCTGCATCCGCTTTGGGATGAAAGCGGGTATCTGGCGCTAAATAAATCGCGCTGATGCGTTCGGGGGGTATCTGTAAATACTGTTCAATATCAATTTTAGAAGATTCGCTGATGGTGATGATATGTTGAGAGTCGCGCGCCGCTGTGCCCACTAACGATAAATAGAGCCGCGCGAGTATGCCCCGCGAGTATAGCGGGAAGATGAGCGGGATGACATCGAGCACGGATGTAACGACCTTTACAGGGGATGCCAGCGGCGGACCCCAATAAGGCACATGGGCGATGTCTGCGCCGGCCCGTCGGGCCAGCTGTGGGAAGGTCCTTTGCTCGAACCACACTTTAGCCCAATGCGTAGCCCGCTCGCCGTTGCCCGTGGTTATGATATTGACGTCGCGCGGCAAATCATCTGGGGTGTTGTTGTGTGGCGGCAAGACCAGCGTCAACTTCAGGCCTGCATCCAGAGCGCGCAAGTGGTGCAATAAGCGACGCAAATATTGGCCACTACCGGTATTCGTTTGGTCCCAAAACCATCCGTTAAAGGCGATATGCATAAGCGTTAAGACGTCCCCTTTTTGCGGCTGATCCAATATGGCGAGAGGTTGAGGATGGCGCGTCGCGCCAAAGGGCGCACAAAAGGCATGATGTGGCGTCGCCACCCCAACAAAGCGATAATTTCGCGTTGGATGTCTTCAAATGTATGTTGTTGATAATCTAATAAAGCTTGGCTTTCGGTCGTATCGAACCAATCGCCGGGATAGGGGCGGTCGGTGAAGGCTTCGGGTGGCAACGGGCCAACGCCTAACGCGGTCAGCATGCCGCCTAAAAAATCGCCATAGGTCATTTGGCAACGCGGGCCACCGCCGACGAGCACCACTTTTCCCCAAAGCGAATCTTGAGCGATGGCCCGCGCAACCGCTGTACCGGCATCGGCGGGATGGGTGACTTCAAAGCGATTGTTCAGAGGTATTTCAAACATGAGCGGATGTGTCCGCGCAAGGCTGATGGCCATCACGCCGGCGAAGCGGATAATCATCCAAGATAGTCCCGATTCGCGCACCAATTGTTCGCTGGCGATTTTATGGCGTGTGTAGTAGCTCGTCTCCGACAAAGGTTCGTCGGGCGTGCGCGGGGGCGCTTTGTGTGTGGTGCGTCCAAACACTTCTCCGGACGAGGTGAATAGGAGTTTAGGCGGTCGCGGGGCGTGTTGGCAGGCGGCGATGATATTACGCGTTCCCGGCACGTTTACCGATTCCGCTAGAGCGATGTTTTCTTCGCTTTGCGGCGGGATGATATAAGCCATGTGGATGACTACATCGCGGTCGCGCACGTGCGGTTGTATATCGTCGAGGCGGCGTATATCCCCCCATACCAATTCGATTTGCCCGTTAAAGCGCTTCGCTTTGCGCTCGTTAGCGGGCGTGCGCGCCTCTAAGACGCGCACCTCATGCCCTAAGCGCACCAATTCCGCGAGGGCATATGAGCCGATATTGCCAAAAGCCCCTGTGAACAAAACTTTCACGGTTTCACCTTATTTGCTCAACGTCCGATAGTCGCCAAAAAGCTTTCGATAATATCGGCTTGCGCTTCAATTTGCCCTGCGCCGGCGAAGATGATAACCGTGATGAGGTCATTTTGTCCATCTTCCAGCACAACAACCAAGCGCTCATGGTTATCTTTGGTGGAAAGTGTACGCGCGCTGATTTTACCGTCTTGCTCAGTGACGATTATATCGCCGCTGGCCTGATAGCCGCTGGTAGACCCTGTAGATACAAAATAGGCGGCGACAGAGCGCGGCCGCGGGATTTGGCCGGGGCGGACAACATAACCGAAGGAGGAGACAAGGACTTCTACATCGGGCGCTATTAAAATCAGCAAGTCCCCTTCTCGGTAGTCATCGGGCGTTTTGGAAAAGATGCTCAAATCTTTAGCGACGACGACCAAAGGCGGACTTTGGAGCGCCTGCGCGAGCCAGCCAACAGGGTAACGGAAAGACAAAAGCGGGTCACCAGAAGTGTACAGCTGTTCGCCGCTAGCATCGGGGGTGGTTTCGGCATCGGGTTCTGGGGTGATTTCCACGTCTTCGCCCACGTCAAGCGATGCCAAAATGTCAATGACCACATCTACCGACTCGTCCATCTCCTCTAGGGGGGCAAAAGCGATTAAGCCAACGAGCCGCCCATCTTCTAGCGCCACAACGGCGATGATGCCTTCGCGTTGGCGGTTAGGTTCGATGAAAGCTAGGGACGCGCCGTTTTTATCTTCCACCACCGCCTCAATCGTCTCACTATAGGCGCGGTTGGGGTCGCTCCGCGTGACGAGTTCTTCTAAAAATTGTGTGGGCGTTGTTGTATCTGTCCGTCCCAAATTTTTGAAGATGATGAGATGCAATTGGCCACTTTTCAAGTTACCCGGACCGCCTGAAGCGGCTAAATCCGTCCCTAACAAGATGTTGTTTTGGCTGACGCGCCCTAGCACCCATTCGGCGGGATATTCAAAGCGAATCGCTTCGTCTTGGTAGGTTTTTACAGCCTCCTCTTGGGCGTGGGTTGGGATGGCAAACATTAACAGGATGAGCAGAAATGCACAAAATCTTTTCATTTGTTAGCTCCTCTATTTTATAGGGCACGCAAAACGACGTAAACAGTGCGCTAATTATGCACGCCTGCTCTGCGTTGTGAATGCAGGATTGGGCAAATACTCATAAAAGTGCCATCGAGTGGGCGGGCCAAGGGGAGAAAAAGCGGAAAACTTGCGGAGAAAAGCTAGCTAGAGAGGGGCGTTCTCGGTCAGAACGCCCCTTGAAGATGGCTCAGATGCTCTGTTGGGCGACTTGCCCAGCGCTTTGCCGATGGCGTTTGTTTTGATGTTCCGCCAAGAAATAACTGCCGATGACGAACGTCGCCGCCGCTGTTTGGGCGATAATGCCTTGCCACGTGGCGAATAACCCAAACCATTGTCCCATCCAGAAAGGGAAATAGAGGCCTTGAATGGGCGTTATCGGCAACCAACCTACGACTTGCATAACGTGGACCGTGTTCCCTACCATCACCAATAACACCCCGCCGATGAGGATGCCTGTAGCGATGAGCATCTTTTTATAAGGCAGGCGCATTTGCAGGCGGAATGTGATAAAGCCCACGATGCACGTTGCCACAAAACCGATGACCACCCCTTGCAACACCACAGGGATACCCGCCTCTAGGATGAGCGACTGCAAGAATAGAACGGTCTCGAACCCTTCTCGGTAGATGCTGGTGAAACCGAGTAACACCAGCCCTAACAGTTGCCCTACGCCAAGGGCGGCGCGCCCTTTGACAAGTTGTTGTTTGCGGGCGTGGAAATTGGCCATCCAACCCACCCAATAAGCTTTGTGGAAAAACCAATTGGTGATGAGCAATAAAACGCCAATGGCAATGAGCGAAACAATCGCTTCTAGCTTTTCGCCCAGAGGGAGCAGGATATTGAGCAAACGGGTTGCGCCCCACCACGTCGCCACAGTGGCCACTAAGGCCAAAAAGCCACCCATCAGGAGCGGACGGCGATAGCGTTTTTGCTCGGCAGTACGCAAGCTGGCCAATAAAGAGGCGAGGATGAGCACCGCTTCTAACCCCTCGCGGAAGACGATAATAGCGGCGTTGCTGGCCACGGCAGCCGGGGCACCGCGGGCACTATCCAATACCAGACGGACTTCATCAAAGGTGGTTTCTATTTGGCGGAGGGTGGCGCGCACGCGGTCTAGAGGGGCTTTTTCTGCCAGTAGAACCGCTAAACCGGGTGAATCGGCTGTCCCTTGCCAGAAAAGGCTTTCGACGCGCATCGCTAATTGCGGCGCAAAGCCTAATAAGCGTTGCTCCACGCCTAGCTCTAAGATGGCATATGCTTCTAGCCGCGCCGATTCCGCCCGTTGGTAATCCCCTTGTTCTAAGGCGTTCGCCACTTGGTCTAGCACCGACAAGATGACGTCAATATCTGAATCGCTGGTGGATTCTAACCATTCCGCAGGTATGACCGCTATCAGGTCTGCGTTGATCTTGTCCACGGTGGCTTGTAGTTCCGCTGGGTCGGCGACGGCGCGGATTTGGGCGAGCGCGCGGTCTAGCCCTTCGCGGATGCGGCTAGTTGCCGCTGTATCGCGCTGGCTGAGCATAGGCTGAATATCTAGAAAAGCCGCGAGCGCGCCTTGATGAAAGGCGAGCGCCTCTTGAATTTCGATGTCGTTAGTGACGATGCCATTACGTACCCCGCGCCCATATTCAATCCCAATGAGTCCGACAAAACGGATGAGTTGCCCAGCACGGCGGGCCATCTCTGCTTCTGCTAGGGGGGCGGCGCGCCAATTGGCGAGCGCATCGTCGATGGTTTGGCGCGCATCTTCAAAATGCGCTACATCATCTGCTAGCGCGGCTGTCAATAAAGCGTCGAATTGGGCGCGGATGTGGGTCATCGCGTCTGGCCCGTGCGCTTCGGCATAGGCTGGCGCGAGGATGTCGAAGTAACCCGCCGCGCGCCCGCTTTCCTCTGCCCATCGTAGGGCGAAGCCCCTATCACGGGCTTCTTCAGCATCGGCTAGGGCCCGATTCAATTGTGCTTGATACGTATCCCATAAATCTGCACGCACCCGCTGTAGGGCGACATCGGGCGTGATTTGAGCGTTGGCTAGCGCATAAATCGCTAGCGTCGCTTCTGCATTGGGGCGGGAAAAGCGCGTAGAAACCCGAAAGTCGCGTAGCGGCAACCACAATTGCGCGGTCGCGGCGTCGCCATTGTGAATGGCTGTGAAAACGGTTGCGCTAGCGCCATCGAGGAGCGCTGTCCACAGTTGCCCGCGCCAAGCGGCGAGCGCGACGGGTGATGCGCGGGAGACCGCATCGCTCATTTGCCCGAAAAGCGCCGTTATTTTTTCGGCAGTGTCGGACGCTGATACGATGAACTGCGGGGCAATATCTGTTTCGTAGATTTGGCGCGCCTTATCTATCTCTGTTTGGGCGAGGCTGGCATCGCCGCTCATCAAAGCCAATTGAGCTTGGAACAAGGTTTGGCGGATGTCTTCGGCGCTCTGAGGAGGATACGGCGCTGCATTCTGCGCTGTTGTAGTCCCCCCCCCAATCAGGCAAAAAAGGAGCGCCACATAAAACCATTGTATCTTTTTCATCGTTGCGTCGTCCTAATACTGCGGATGGCTTTAGCTTACTCGGGCAGGGCGATATTCAATAGGGCGGCCATCTGTGCGATTTGGCCGGTGATGGCTTGGGCGCGCCCTTGGGCCTCGTTGCCGAAAATATCGGCTTCTTCTGGGGTGAAGACCCTGCCGCCTTGCTCTTGAGCGTATAAGTCCGAAACATAAGCGCGTAAGTCGGCTAAGGCCGCGCGAATTTGGGCATCTTGGTCGCTAGAAGCTGTGGCTACCAAGGGGCTAACGCTGTCGTAAACGATGATGAGGCCGCCTAAAATATCTTCAATATCCGCTAGACGAGAGATGACCACAAAATCGGCTTGGCGGGAAGCATCGCCAGAGACGAAGCGCGATTCGCGCCAAGCGGCGAAGTATTCGCTCATGGTGGGCACCATCACCACCAAAGCGGTGAAGGCGTCTTCTACGGTTGGCTCCCACGCTTCAGAAGCGACAACGAGTTCATCAGTATACGCTTTCATCGTTTCGGCGGCGGCTAACAATACGTTGGCATCGGGCAACAGCTCGCTAAAATCTACCTCGCTATTCAAGTTGAAGTCCGCCCATAGCCCTGTGCTGTATTCAGGGCGCGTTCCCCAAAGGGTACTTTCCAGCACGCCGAATAGATTGCCCGGTCGTTCTAAAACGCGGCCATCGCGCAAGGTCAAGTCGAATGGCACGCCACCTTCGGGGTCTTCCGCGCCCGAAGCGCCTGCGTCGAGGATGACATCAAATTCAGAGAGTTGGGGCACACCGGCGACAATGCCTTCTACTTGTTCGTACAGGGGGCTGGCCGCCAACCACGCTTGCCGCGCCTCCAATAGCGTGACCAATACCGCCATCCGCTGGTTAGCCCAAAGCGCTTGATAATCGAAATTGGCCGCTTCAGCTAAGGCGTAATAATCTGCCGCATGACTGGCCAAAGCGTCGGTACTCGCTTGTAATAGGGCGACGTTGCCCAGCAAATAGGCTTTGATAGCATCTAAGTTGACATCTTCTTGGGCGCTGAGCGGGCCCAAAACCACGCACAAAATGAGGAACAAAGCTATAAAACGCAACATGTGACGACCTTTCATCGAGAGTGGATGTGGTATGCGACAGAGAAACGATACTCCCAACTGAAAGCGCTTGTCCACAAAGCATGTTAAGCCACAACTTAGCCGACTTTAGCTTTAATGTTGATGCCAAGCGCGTTTTGTATTTAACGGCTCGTTAGCGAGAAGGGGTAATGGGGCAACTTTTTTAGATGAGCGCGGTCAAAAATAGATTTAGACACATCTAAAAACACGATGACTATTCGCCGTCTAGTTCGGCTATCAACTTTTGGGCGGCCGCTAGCAGTTCCGCGCGGCGCTCTTCGCTCATCTCGCGGCTGATGAGATAGCGTTCTAGTAACTGTAAGGAGGTCATGCCTTCGGGATTGCCGCCAAGACGAATGCGCGCGGCTTGTTCTACGTCTTTGCGGATAGTGGCGATATGGAAGACGCCCGCCCTCTTGAGCGCCTCTACAATGGCATTCTCTTTCACGTCCGCTTGGGTTTCTGGCGTCAGTTGGATGAACAGGCGCACGACGGCTTCGCTGAGTTTGTGCTTGTTGATGAGCTTGAGGACATCTTGTGTGGGGTTAGCGCTTTTACGGCAATCCGCGCGCAGGGTGATGAAATGGCGAACGGCCAAGGGGATGAAATCCCAGGTTGTCGCGCGACGGGCGAGCCGCACCCAACAAAAGCCTTTGGGGTCGCCTTCTTCCCCGAAGTCAATGCGTTCAATGCTACCGCTATAGACGACAGGCGGCACGTCTTGCCTGTTGTGGGTCAGGTTTTGATGTTTATGGATGTGCCCTAGCGCGACATAGTCCCAACGCGGGTCAGCGAGGGCGGATAAGTCAATGGCCACATCGCGGCCCACCATCACGCTCCGTTCGCTCCCCCAAAGCGCGCCGCTGACCGTGAAATGCGCTGTCAATAGGCGGGGTGTCGTCCCTTCTGGGTCTAGGGCGTCGGCTTGTTGGGCGAGTTCGTCTAAAATGCGGGTCATTTGTTGGTGAAGCAGGGCATCCGTCTGGGAAATTGTCATCCCCATGGTGTTATTGTCCTGCAACAGTCGCGAGCGTATAGGGTAGGGTGCTGTCCCGACGATGACCGCCCCCCGCCGTGTTTGCACCAGTCGCGTTTCGTAATCGTTAGCTACCCATACGTTGGGTACGGCTAGCGTATCGTAGATTTCGATGCTCGATGCTTTCATCAAGGTGGGAGGCAAGTCATGGTTGCCCACCAGCAAAACGACCGGGGCTAGGGCCGCTAAATCGCGCACGCGCCATGCAAATTCTCGTTGGAAAGTGGGGTTAGGGTTGCGCGTCTTAAAAGCGTCGCCGGCGAAGATGACGAGGTCTACTTCATTTTCGCGGGCGTGTTCTACGATGTCGTCCATCCGCCGCAAAAAATCCACCACGCGCGTACTCAATCCGCTTTCGGTATCGGTCTTGCCATAATTTTCCATGCCGATATGGGTATCGGCGAAGTGTAAAACGCGGATAGGTTCGTTCATGGTTGGTTTCTCGCCGTCTCTGCGCGCCTAAGACGCATAAGCTCTGAACGTGTTCGATTATACCGCCGTGAGCAAAATAGGCGCATTACCATTGATGATGATGGTATGCTCGTACTGGGCGGCGACGCGGCCGTCATTGGTCTTCAGCGTCCATTTATCGGCGGCGGTATAGATAGTGCCGCGGCCGGGTGTCAGGAAGGGTTCAATGGTCACGACAAGGCCATCTGTGAGCTTGCTCTTGGCGCGCTTGGTGTAATAGTTGGGGACGCTGGGCTTTTCGTGAATGTGTCTGCCGACCCCATGCCCGCCTAAGTCACGGATGATATTATAGCCGCCCCTTTGGGCGACGCTTTCAATCGCGCGCCCAACCGCGTATAAGGGCGCGCCCTCCTGCGCGGCGGCGATGCCGGCCTGCAATGCTTGCCGCGTGTAGTCACACAAACGGTCGTACTCTGGGTTGACTGGTGGCATGGGGACGCTGGCGCCGGTATCGCACCAGTAGCCTTCCAAAACAGCCGATACGTCTATATTGACCATGTCGCCCGGCTGAATAACCCGATTGCCGGGGATACCATGGGCGACTTCGTCATTAATGCTGATGCAAGTATGGCCGGGGAAGCGATAAGCGGTAATTGGG
Source organism: Anaerolineaceae bacterium (assembly GCA_037441665.1). Lineage (GTDB taxonomy): Bacteria > Chloroflexota > Anaerolineae > Aggregatilineales > Phototrophicaceae > JBBIRQ01. The sequence goes on from JBBIRQ010000004.1 coordinate 185,105, forward strand.
GCGCTTTTCGCGCCTTGTTTGGCCAAAAATTCCGCGCCTAGTTGGTCTAGCTCGGCAGTGGACATGCCGGGTTGGACGCGCTCTAGCATATATTTGAGCGTTTCGCCACAAATTTGCCCGATGCGTAGTAAGCCTCTTAAATCGTGGTCGCCTTCAACAGTCATGCTTACCCTTATCCTCTTGGTTATGTGGTGTTGATACTGTATCTTACCACGTTTCGCGCTTGGCTTATAGGCGAGGCTTGTCAAAAGAAACCCATTTGAGCTACAGTTTGGGCATGAATGAGGTTTTGGAACATGAAAGAGTGGCAACGGCGTTTATTCGGCTCGGTAGGGATTTGCCTATTGATATACGCGGGCATCATGATATTTTCTACCCCGGCGCAAACCGCCGTATTGACGCCTGCGTGGCCCTCTTATACCCCTACGCCTAATGACGCCGCGCTATCAACCCCTACCACTGTCGGCATCAATGAGCAGACCCACACCGTCCAGAGTGGCGACACGTTAATGAGCATCGCTAATCGTTATCGTGTTCCTTTGGAAACGTTGTTGGCGATAAACGGCATCCAAGACCCCAATCTCATCTACGCTGGCCAAGTTCTCGTCTTGCCGTCCATCGCTAGCCCCGTTGTCACGGCTACGCCGCCCAAAAGCGAGCCGACGCCATCGGCCACAGCGCCAACATCGGCGCGCATAGCGCCGAGCGTCCACGCTTCTTATATCGTCAATGGCATACCGAGCGAGGATATAATCATATTGAACGATGCGACTATCGCCCACATCCGCCAAATTTATAGCTTGGGACAGGCTTTGGGGCGTAATCCGCGCGCTTTCTCTAAATTGGGCGATAGCACCATCGAAAATCCTTTTTTTCTGGCCCGTTTTGATGGCGAGGATTACCAACTAGGCGATTATAGCGGTTTGCAGGCAGTGATTGATTACTATCGCGGCTCTTTCGGGCGGCAAAGCGTGGCCGTGCGCCGTGGCTTGCATACATGGTCTGTCCTAGACCCGATGTGGGCTACAAGCCCGTGTTTGGGTGGCGAGAATATGTTGGCGTGCGAATTTCGGATTCATAACCCCAGCATTTTATTCATCCGTCTTGGCTCTAACGACGCCGGCGTACCCCGTTCCACCGAGCGCTATTTGCGGGCGATTCTCGACTTCACGCTGGAAAATGGCGTTATCCCCATCATGGGGACAAAAGCGGATCGAGCCGAAGGAGCGGGCAACATTAACAATAGCATCATCCGCAATTTGGCCGAAGAATACGCTATTCCCTTGTGGGATTATGATTGGGTGGCGGGCACGTTGCCGTCGCGCGGTCTAGATGCGGATAGCGTCCATATGACTACCTTTTATGCCCACGATTACACCTCGCCCATCGCTTTTCAGCGGGGGCATAGCGTCCATAATTTGACTGCGCTCATCGCCTTAGACCGCGTTTGGCGTTCTTTAGAACTAGCGGTAGACTCTAATTAAAAGGAGATGCGCGAGGCGCTTACACCATATGCCTAAAAATTGGCGAACTTATCTAGTGTTATTATGGGTATTGGCCATCAGCGTTGGCGTGGTTTCTGCGCGGGGATTGCTCCAAGGCGAAGAATGCCATATCCAGCCAGAGGAGACGGTCAGAGGAACGCTTTTTGTCCTGTGCCGCACCTTGACCATCGAAGGCCGCGTGATGGGCAATTTGATTGGCGGCGTCATTGAGGCGCGAATCAGCGGCTATGTTAGCGGTAATCTATATCTCATCGGCGGCCAAGTAGACCTGACGGGGCGTGTGGGCGGGGACTTACACTATGCGGGACTCGTTTTGAATATCGCCCCACCCAGTGATAGCGAAGCGGAAAGCGCTAATGCTAATGTCAATCGCGGTGTTGTGGGCGGCGATTTGTTCAACCTCAGTTTGACGACACGACTGGCCACAGATACCCGTTTATACGGTAGTATCATCGCCATTGGCTATCAGCTCATTTTAGATGGAGAGGTGAAAGGGGAGGTCAATTTTTGGGGGTCGGCGTTACGCATCGGCGGGCGCATCAGTGGCGATATTTACGCGACGGTTGGCGACCCGCAGGCAGATAGTAGCCAATTGGAGACATTGCTTTTGCCCTTGCCTTTTGATGTTTCGTTGGTGAATCCGGGCTTAGTTGTCCGACCCGACGCGGTGGTCATCGGTTTATTGCAATACACGGGGCCGGCCCAAGGACAAATAGATGGCGAATTGTACCAGCCGCCCGATTATACCCCTATCATCGTCAATCCCACTTTGCCCATAGATGAGCCGGGCGCGCTGAGTTTATATAGCCAGCAAATTCTACAAGAATTCTGGCCGTTATTGCTCGTTGGCGTGTTCATCCTCGCGCTATCGCCAAACCTCATCTACGCGCCTAGCCCAAACTTGCGCCTGCGCCCTGTTTCCACCTTCAGCGTGGGGATGCTGACGTTCATTTTATCGTTTCCTGTCATTCTGATCAGTAGTTTGTTGGGTTTATTGGTCTTGCTGGCTTTGGCTATCTTGCGTTTGGACGCGCTTTTGGGGGCGGCGCTGGTGTTGGTGGTGGTTTTGAATGCCGGTGGGGCGGCATTATTCTATTTTGCCTCTATTTTTATCGCGCGGGCGATTGTCTGTTTGGCGCTAGGGCGGTGGATAATAGGGACTTTCGCTAGCGCGCGCCGCCCATTACACAATAGTTATGTGTATTACGGCGTTGGGGTTTTCATTTTAGCGATTATAGCCGCTTTACCCATCATCGGCTGGGTAGCCAATGCGCTATCGCTCTTTTTGGGGTTGGGGGCCATCCTCATCTTCTTGTTGGAGTATGGCGGCCGCTTGCGTTGGGCGAGTCCGCGCTACCAATATAGCTCTGCAGACCCTTCTCCTTATGCCCGCGCGCGTTCCCAGTTGCTAGATACCCCTTATACGGTGGATGATGCCCCTTTGGGGATGCAAAACCTGCCAGAAGGTTTTGACTTTTCCTTTTTTGAAGATGATGAATAACTCTTGAAACTATCACTTGCGATACAGACATAGATTCGCCACAATTAACGCATCTACTGGGTATTTTCTTTCGGGATGGAGTGAGGTTTATGAGCCGGCCCTTGCCCACAAACCAAGACTTAGAAGCATATAGCGCCAGCATTTCTTGGAAAGATATTGAAATGCAAAAACGGCGCTTCAATGAAACCCTTATTCAATTGCGCTCCACTATCACCGATAAGAATATCCTCCCCTTAGATGAATTATCCGAAGCCGCCGGCGTCCCCATCCGACTACTTTACGATACGTCCGAGAAAGGCAATGTATTGTTAGCAGAAGCCAATGGGCGAACGTTTGTGTTGGGGAGTGTCGTCAGCGAACGGTATCGGGGCGATAAAACGTTGTTGCAAGCGCTCGTGCCTTATAACTTCAATCCGTCGGTTAATCACACCAATTTAGCAGAAACGGACGATTCCCAGACAAAAATGCGCGCGCTTGGTGCAGAATTAGAGCTAGGGTTGTTCCACCGTGATGGAAGCCCCCCTAGCGAAGAGGAGATGCAAACCTACATGGAGATTTACCGACGCAATGCCCATAAATTGGGCATCACCCCTACCGTAGACCGCGAGGCTTGCCAATATCAAGTCGAAGTCCACGTGGCGCCGGGGGTGGGCTATCTGCGGACGCGCAAATCTATAGATGGCATCATGCGCTCTTTGGTGGTGGCCAGCAATAGCACCGGCTTGCAGACGGCCATCCTCGCGGCTTACCCCATCTTGAGCGACTTTTCCTTGACGCCAGACCCCAAGGTCCGCACGGCGGTAGACGTGATGGCAGAGGTCAATAACGAATTCTCCGAATATTTGGGACGCCAAGCAGAGGCCAAAGCGCGTTATCAGATGGCGCAAGAAGCGAATGTGGTGCAGGTCTTCCGCCTGCAAGGATGCCATATTCATCTTGATATTGCAGGACGTTCCGAAGCTTTGGCGTTGCTGACCTTTTATACGATGCTCCGTAGCGCTACAGCCATCGCCAATAGTGCTGTGCTAAAAGGCGCGCCTTTCGTCAATGGCACTTGCGATGCCGAATTGCTGTGCACGCGGGAATATCTGCGGAGCACGACGGTCACGGGGCGCTATTTGGATTTGCCGCTCAGCCCCCATTTTATGCCTGATGGCTTGGAGAAGTACGGGTATCTCCTGCGGTCGGAGCGGGCCAATTCGGTTGTGCGCGGCTTGCTGTACGAGGATGGGTTAGGTAGCCCCATTTCCGCGATGCATAATCCTATCGGTCGCGTCCGCCCCGATTTGAGCATCAACAAGCGCATTTGCACCATCGAAAGCACCGGCATGCCCGTGAATATCAGCGCATCGCGACAAGCCGCCGTGCTGACCGATTTTGAGTTCACATTAGCGCTCATCGAACACTACTTCCGCAAGCACGGTTGGGACTTGGGGCCGATGCAAGAAGATGAGACCTTGTGGGATTTGGTAGGGCCCTTGGGCACGGCTAATTACCAAGAGCAACAAGACCAATCCGACCGCGTCGGTATAGATATGGTGCTAAAAACCCCCAGCGGCAAAAGCATGACCCTGCCTGAATTTTATGAGATGAAGCGTATTTATATGCACAAACACCTTTACGACGCCATCCCGGTTTCCCCGCGTGATATTGATGATGTCTATACCAGCATGGGGCGCATGTTACAACCGCCTAGCGGGCGCAAGGCAGAGACCGTTGAACAGTATATTTGCGACCCGATGCTGAGGAGCACGGGCAATTGGGGGCAAATCTTGTTGAATAGCTTCATGGAAGAAGGCGGCGTCCCCGGCACCCACAACCCCGATGCTATTTTGCGCGTCGCGAATCGGATTCACGATGCGCTAACCCAACGCTATCTATCTTCATCAGATGAATTAGAGTGAGGCATGGGGTTATTCATATCGGTTGTGATACCCGTTTATAACAGCGCGAGCAGTATTGGGGCGGTGGTGGATGAATTGGCGCAGGCCTTGCCCGCGCTCGCCGACCAATACGAAGTTATCCTTGTTGAGGACGATGGCCGCGATAACAGCTGGGAAGTGGCGACGGCGTTAGCGCGGCGCTATCCATGGGTGCGCGCTTATAAGCTCATGCGGAATTATGGCCAACATAACGCGCTGTTGTGCGGCATCCGCGCGGCTCGCGGCGACGTTATCGTCACGATGGATGATGACCAACAACATCCGGTGGAGGCGTTGCCTTCCCTTTTAGCCAAGCTAGATGAAGGCTACGATGTCGTCTACGGAAGCCCCACAAAACAGCAACACAGCCTCTTTCGCAATTTGGCTTCTCAGGTCACTAAATTTGTTTTGCAAGGGGCGATGGGCGCCGAAACGGCCCGCAATATCAGCGCATACCGTGTTTTTCGGGCGCGCCTGCGAGAAGCGTTCACGCATTTTCATGGCCCGGCGGTCAATTTGGATGTGCTTTTGACATGGGGTACGAAGCGTTTTACAGGGATTCCCGTTGAACATCGTCCCCGCACTGTAGGGACATCAAACTACACTTTTCGTAAATTGGTCACCCATACGTTCAACATGGTCACCGGGTTTAGCACGATTCCCTTAAAAATCGCCAGCTTATTGGGCTTTTTGTTGACGTTGTTCGGCGCGGGCATTTTGGTTTACGTCATCGTCATTCGCGTACTCATTTTGGGTTACGAAGTGCCCGGCTTCACCTTCACGGCTTCGCTCATCGCTATTTTTTCCGGCGCGCAGATGTTCGCTTTGGGCATCATCGGCGAGTATTTGGCGCGTATGTACTTCCGCGTGATGGATAAGCCCCCTTATGTGGTGCGAGAGACCCATGACGAAACTATCGCCGAGGCCGACGAGGCGGATATAGCCCCATGAAAGCGCCTTGCGAAGTTTTGACGTGGGATTCCGAATTTTTCGGCGTGCCTATCGGTCGTGTTATTGGTCATCAGCTAGAAGCGGGGCAAGCGCCCGCTATCCGCCAATGGTGCGCGGAGCAGGGTATTGCTTGTCTCTATTTTCTGGCGGATACCGAACCGGCCAGCAATAGCCGTATCGCGGAGGAGATGGGGTTTCGGCTGGCGGATATACGCATCACTTTTGAGATAACGCGCCCTCAGTCAATCGTCCCTTTCCCCCACAATCCCCGCTTTCGCTTGGCGAGAGCTGACGATTACGCCGCGCTCCAACAAACAGCGCGCACCGCTTACCAACAATCGCGCTTTTACGCCGACCCCTGCTTCCCGCATGAAAAAGCGAGCGCGCTTTACGATGTCTGGCTGAAGCGCAGTATACAAGAAGGATACGCGGATGCTACATGGGTAGCCACTGACGGCGATGAGCGCCCAATAGCTTATATCACTTGTCATCGGGACGCCACGGAGGGGCGTATTGGGTTAGTGGGGGTGGCGGAAACCGCCCGCGGTCAGGGGGTGGCGCTATCTCTGCTGGAGCGTAGTTTGGCTTGGTTTTGGGAACAGGGGATGGAAAGGGTATCCGTCGTGACCCAAGGTCGCAATATCGGCGCGCAACGCTTGTATCAGCGCGCGCAATTTATCACGCGAGCGGTGCAGTTATGGTATCACTTGTGGCTGTACGATTGTTCGCAAACGGTGTAGACTGCTCTCGCGAGACCATAGTTGCGGGCGAGAGCGAACGACCATGACCCAATATAAAATTCCCTTCAATAAAGCCACCCTCACGGGCAATGAACTCGATTATATCCGCCAAGCTATCGAAAATGGGCATATCTCCGGCGATGGCGCATTCACCAAAAAATGCCACGCTTTGCTAGAAGAGTGGCTGGGCGTGCCAAAAGTTTTATTGACGACCTCTTGTACCCATGCTTTGGAAATGGCCGCCATCTTGTTAGATATTCAAGAGGGCGATGAGGTGATTGTACCGTCTTTCACCTTCGTCACCACGATTAACGCTTTTGTGTTGCGTGGCGCTAAACCGATTTTCGTCGATATTCGGGCCGATACGCTGAATCTCGATGAGAAGCAGTTGGCGAGTCTCATCACGCCGCGCACCAAAGCGATAGTGCCCGTGCATTACGCGGGTGTCGCTTGCGAGATGGATAGCATTATGGCGCTGGCTAACCAGCACGACATCGCCATTGTAGAAGATAATGCCCATGCGCTTTTTGCCAAATATAAAGGGCGCTATTTGGGGACATTCGGCCGCTTGGCCACGCAAAGCTTCCACGAGACGAAAAATTTCACCAGCGGCGAAGGCGGCGCGCTCCTCATCAATGATAGCCGTCTTGTGGAGCGCGCCGAAATCATCCGCGAAAAAGGGACAAATCGCAGTCGGTTTTTCCGCGGACAGGTTGATAAATATACATGGGTAGATATTGGCTCTAGTTACTTGCCGTCGGATATGTTGGCGGCTTTTCTTTACGCTCAATTAGAGCGACGCGATGCTATCCAAGAGAAGCGGCGCCATATCTGGCATTATTACCACGAGCGCTTGGCCGATTGGGCGCAGACCCATGGCGTGGGTACGCCGATAGTGCCGCCTAGTAGCGAACAATCTTACCATATGTATTATATTTTGATGCCATCTTTGGAGGAGCGCCAGGCCCTCATCAGCCATTTGAAAACGCGCGGTATCCTCAGCGTCTTTCATTATTTGCCGCTACACCTATCCGACATGGGGCGTAAGTTCGGCGGCAAAGTGGGCGATTGTCCGGTGACCGAGGACATCAGCGACCGTCTATTGCGCTTGCCTTTCTTCAATGCGCTCACAGACGAAGAACTAGATTACATCATAGCCGGGCTATACAGTTTTGAAGGCTGGCATTGAGGTTGACAAGGTGTGGTACAATAACAACAGGTGTGATAAGACACTTGTTGAACCGCTAAATAAATCCAAGATGGTCCCCCGCTACAACACATCGTGAGGCCCTTCTTGTCACAAACTAATTTTATTACAAGGACTGTTTAGGCAGACATTTTATCCGATAGCCCGAACGCACCTAGGAAATACTGCGGGAAGGCCAATTTTGTATTGGAGTAAAACTCTCTATGGCAAAAACGCCAAAATTACGAATAGTCCCATTAGGGGGCCTAGGCGAAGTCGGCAAAAATATGACCGTCTTTGAACTAGGCAAAGATGCCATCATCATTGATACTGGCATCATGTTCCCCACCAACGATATGTTTGGTGTGGATTATATCATCCCCGACTTCCGCTACTTGATAGACCGCACCGATTTGAAAATCCATGGCATCGTTTATACCCATGGTCACGAAGACCATATCGGCGCGGCCGGGCATGTCGTGGACGCTTTCCCCAATACCCCCATCTATGCCACACCGCTGACGGCGGGGTTATTGGAGGTGAAATTGCGGAACGCAAAAGTGATGGATAAGACCAAAATCAACATCTTTCATGCGGGGGAAGTCTTGCAGGTGGGGCCCTTTAAGCTAGAAAGCTTCCGCGTGACCCACAGCATCCCAGATTGTGTTGGTTTTGGCATTCATACCCCGTACGGCATCATCGTTCACACCGGCGACTTCAAATTCGACAATACGCCGGTGGATGGCCAAAAGCCGGATTACGCTAAAATTGCTAGCTTTGCTGAACGGGGCGTGCTTCTGCTCATGGCGGATAGCACTAACGCCGATAAAGAAGGATGGACGCGCTCCGAAGCGGTCATCGAACCTGCATTCGACCGCGTCTTTCAAGAGGCGAAGGGGCGGGTGATGGTGGCTACTTTTGCTTCGCTCATCTCGCGCGTGCAACAAGTGGTCAACGTCGCGCAACGCCACAAGCGCAAATTAGCCATCGCCGGCACGACTATGACCGATAACGTGAAGATGGCCGTCCGCTTGGGATATTTGAATATCCCTGATGGGTTGGTGGTGGATTTGAATAAAGCGCTCACCTTGCCCGACCATAAAATTGTGCTGATGGTCACCGGCACGCAAGGCGAACCTTCCGCTGTACTCAGCCGTTTGGCTACAGGACGGCATCGCCAATTAGAAGTGCATCCCGCCGATACCATCGTTTTCTCCTCGCACCCTATCCCCGGCAATGAAGAAAGTGTGTATCGCACCATCAACCGCCTGATTCAAAAAGGCGCTAATGTCATCTATGACCCCATCGAACATGTGCATGTTTCGGGTCATGCGCGCCAAGAGGAGATGCGGTTGATGATGAACCTCGTGCGCCCTAAATACTTTATGCCGGTGCACGGCGAGTTGCGCCATTTGGTGCTCCATGGCAAATTGGCGGAATCCTTCGGCATCCCTAAGGATAATATCTTCGTCGTGGAAAATGGCATGGTGGTTGAGATTGATAAAAGCGGCGTACGAAAAGCAGAGCGCGTACCGGGTGGATACGTTTTTGTGGATGGTAGCGGCGTTGGAGATATTGGGCGGGCTGTCATGCGCGATCGCGAAATTCTCGCGCGCGATGGTTTTATGATTGTCTCTATCAATGTGGATAAACGCACGGGCATGATGCTAGGAGAACCTAATATCTTGTCGCGGGGCTTTGTCTACTTGAAAGAGGCCGAGGACCTGTTTTCCCAACTGCGCGATACTGTGGTGAACGTTTTGGATAGCACCCGTAACCAAAATGGTCGCCGTCGCGAGAAGTTAGAAGAGAGCGTGGCGCGCTTGCTTTATAACGAAACCAAGCGCCGCCCTATGGTTTTCACCATCATCAACGAATTTTAAGCTATGCGGGAAGGCGCGCCCATTGGCTGGCGACGCCTTCCCACGTAAGATGAGCAAATGCACAAAAAGCGCCGTTGATAACGCTGTTTTTTTGCTATCATTTTCACAAACAAATTGTTGTGGTGCTGACTTATGTTCGGACGTTACAAATTAGCGCGTTATATCGAAACGCTGGACCCGCAAAAGGACAATCAAGAAATTGTCTATTTGGTCGGGTCTTATGAGTACCCGTGGTTGATGCAAAAGTCGCTGGAATTTGCCCTTTTTCGCACCTATGCCGTCCCGCATACCAGCGAATTATTGGACCAGACCGGGCAATTCGCCCGTCATGGGCAACGCCGCTACGATGATACGACGCTCATTTTGGCAGAAATCGCCGAACATGGTTACGATAGCGAACGCGGGCGGGCCGCTATCCGCCAAATGAACCGTATGCATGGGCGTTTTTCTATCGCCAACGAAGATTTTTTGTACGTGCTATCCACTTTCGTTTTTGAGCCTGTGCGCTGGCACGAAAAATACGGCTGGCGCAAACCCACCCGAACCGAGAAGCTGGCTAACTTCTATTTTTGGCGAGAGGTGGGACGGCGCATGAATATTAAAAATATCCCCGAAGATTACGAGACTTTCGAGCGCTTCAACATCGAACACGAGCAAAGACATTTCCGTTATGCGGATGCGAACCGCCGCGTTGGCGACGCTACCATTGCTATTTTCTTGAATTGGTATCCGTCCGTGTTGCGCCCTTTCATCCGCCAAATATTATACGGGATGATGGACGACCCGCTTTTAGAAGCCTTTGGCTACCCGCGTCCGCATCCTTTCTTCCGTTGGTTGCCCCATCTCGCGTTGAAGACGGCGGCAGTTGTACTGCGTTTCTTGCCGCCCCGCCGCCGCCCATTCAGCTATACCCAAAAGCGCAATCGTTCTCATCCGCGCGGCTATGCTATTGAACAGCTCGGCCCTCCTGAGTGGCTCGACGATAAATCGGCGCGGGTGGAGGAAAGCGATAAGACCCCTATTTCTTGAATTGGGTGTGCTTCCATTGGGCGAATAAATCGCGCAGTTTTAAGCGTTGGTATTTCCCTGTGGATGTCACGGGTATTTCTGTGCCGAAGACGACGACTTTAGGCGCTTTTTCAAAGGTCATGCGCTCGCGGCAGTAAGCCAAGATGGCTTCCGCATCGAGGACCGCCCCCTCTTCCGGGACGATATAAGCGCCGACTTCTTCGCCGTAGTAGTCGTTTTCAAAAGCGATGGCCAAGCCGACGGATACGCCGTGAATTTCTAGCAACACCTCCTCAATATCAAATGGGCTGAATTTGACGCCCCCGCGATTGATAAGCTCTTTGATGCGCCCGGTGATGAAAAAGAAGCGTCGTCCGCGCTCATCGGTCAGATAAAAGCCTTCATCGCCGCTACGGAACCAGCCAAACTTGAAAGTTTCGGCGTTGGCATCGGGGCGCTTGAAGTAATATTTCATGACGTTGTGTCCACGGATGCAAATTTCGCCGCGTTCCCCCGGCCCTAAGGGTTGGCCGCTCCCATCGGCGGAAAAGATAGCCATCTCGTTAGGTTCTATGGGACAGCCGATGCTGGGGTAACCATGTTGGAGCAACCACGCTTGATGCTGTTCCCACGATAAATCTATGGGCAAGAAACAACTATAGCAAGTGGTTTCGCTCAGGCCGTAGCCATGCAGGATAGGCAAACCAAAGGTGGACTCGAAATCGCGCGCGAGCGCCATAGCCAAAGTGCCCGCCCCGCAGATGAGATGGCGGAAATGGGTTAGGTCACTGCGGCGGATGTTGTGGCCGAAGATGGTATCGCCCTCAGCTTGTTGCTTTTGGGCATATTCCAGCAAAAATTGCAAGAGCGTAGGCACCACGCTGACGACATTAACGCCTTCGCGCACGATGCGTTCCCAAAAATGGCTGACCGAGAACGCGCGGTTGAGCACGGTAGACGCGCCGACGTATAAAGGCGTCACCAATGTGACGACGATACCGTTTACATGGTGAATGGGTAATACGCACATGAAGCGCTGATTCCCCGTGAGCGCTTGCCATTGGGCGATGCCTTGAGCATCCACCAGTAAATTATATTGATTGAGCACCACGCCTTTAGGCGCGCCAGTCGTGCCGCTGGTATAAACCAACAAGGCTTCGTCTTCTAGCGTGGCGGTGGCATCGTTGCCGCTTTTGATGGGCATATCGGCGGATTTAGCGCCGCTTTCGTCGCCCAGAAAAGTTGTCGGGCGATTTTTGAGCGCGCTCTGAAAGTGCAGATAACGGTCATTGGGTTCTCCCCCCACTTGGATGATGGCCTTGATGTTGGGAGCGCCCAATTCGCCATCGCCCCCCGCGCCGCCGTGGATAATCTGTTCTGCGCGGCTGAGATATTCTTCTCGCACAAAACAGACGACACTTTCGCTATTCCGCAGGATATAGGCGATGCGTTGGTCATCCTCGGCGATATTTTGCGGGGCGACCGTTGCGCCGATGACCCAACAAGCGAAGTAAATCAGAACAGTATCGCTGTGATTATAGGCGATGGTGGCCACGCGGTCGCCGCGCCGCACGCCCAAATCATCGTAAAGCAAATTGGCCACTTGGTGCACGCGCGCGTTGAACTCGGCATAGGTGAGTTCTTCTCGCTGGCCATCGGCAGAATAATGAATCAAGAAAACTTTGTTAGGCGATGTTTTGGCATGTAGCGAAAGGACATCGCGCATGTTACGAAAGGGCACCCGATATTGGCTGGGAGGGATGCCATCCTTAAGATGGGCGAGCGCGATATTGTGCAAGCTTTTTTCGTCTAATTCAATCGTCATCCTAGCGCCTTTCAAGTCCGATTTTGTATAGCGTAAGGCTGAGCCGCCACCTTAAGTATAACGCGCAATCGCGGTAGAGGGTTGGATGTGGGTTGACGAATTTGAGGCTTGGTGTTATATTTTAGATAAGTCTAAAAAAGTTTTGCGACTCATTGAAATTATGCTGAACGCAAAGCGTTTCACCTATCAGGAGGTATCTATTCATGTTGGGGCGTATTATCGTCATCATCATTGCCGTTTTAACACTCGTAGGGGCTGTATCCGCCCAAGATGAGCCGCTCAAGGTGGTGGCAACGACTACCCAAGCGGCGGATTTGGTGGCTATCTTGGCGGGCGATGCTGTAGAACTCACCGCGCTCATGGGCGCTGGCGTAGACCCGCATCTCTATAAACCTACCGAAGCGGATATTGTCGCCATGAATCGCGCGGATTTGGTAGTGTATAGTGGGTTGCATTTGGAGGGCCAATTTGACGCGGTTTTTGAAGCGCTGGGAGAGCGCAACATTCGCATCTATGCGCTATCCGCGCCGGTCAAACGGGCGGGGTTCACCATCGGCGGTTTCGATTTATCAGAAGAATTGACTAACGTAGACGACCCGCATTTCTGGTTCGACCCGCGCAACTGGCAATTGAGCGTGACGGGGTTGGCGGAGACGCTAGCAGAAATGGACCCTAATAACGCTGAACGGTATCTTGCTAATGCCGAAAGTTACAACGAGCAGTTGGATATGCTTTTTGCGTGGGCGGATGAAGCCCTACGCCAAGTGCCCCCCGAACAGCGCACACTCGTCACCTCGCACGACGCTTTCCAATACTTTGGGGCGGCCTTTGGGTGGAAGGTGCGCGGTCTACAGGGCATCAGCACCGAAGATGAAGCGGGCGTGGCCGATATTCAAAATATCGCCCAATTTGTGGCAGAGAACGAAATCCCGGTCATGTTCGTTGAAAGTAGCGTCCCACCGGATGCCATCGAGGCCGTCCAAGAGGCGGTCAATGCTAATGGCGGCGATGTGGGTATTGGCGTGCGCGAACTGTTTTCCGACGCGATGGGCGAGCCGAACAGCTTCGGGGGAACTTATGTCGGCATGATAGCGACCAACGTTATCACGATTCTACAATCTTACGGGTATCCGATACCAGAATGGCCGGAAGGTCTGGAGCCGACCCCGCCAGACGAGTTGCTGACGATGAATGAGGAATGACGAGGAATGACGATGATGGGCTTGCTAATCGCGCGAGCCTATCATCTCACTTATGTTGGAGGGATTCAAACAAATGCTCAACGGCACAGATGAACGCTCGCAAACGCGCCCCTTAGCGTTAGAAATCAACGATTTAACGGTCGCTTATCACAGCAAGCCCGTCTTGTGGGATATTGATTTGCACGTGCCGCAAGGCGTGCTCATGGGGATTGTGGGTCCGAATGGGGCGGGCAAGAGCACGCTCATCAAGGCGGCTCTAGATCTCATCCCGCGCGCGGCCGGCGACGTGCAGTTCTACGGGCAACCTTACGCCCATGTGCGGCATCGGGTCGGCTATGTCCCCCAACGGGGTAGCGTGGATTGGGATTTCCCGACATCGGTATTGGATGTGGTGATGATGGGCTTATATGGCCGTTTGGGATGGTTCAAACGGCCCGCCAAACCAGAACGCGACTTAGCGATGCGCGCTTTAGAGCAAGTGGGCTTAGCGGGTTTGGCGCATCGGCAAATTAGCCAGCTTTCCGGCGGGCAACAGCAGAGGACATTCCTTGCGCGGGCGCTGGTGCAAGATGCCGATATTTACTTCATGGACGAGCCGTTCGCCGCTGTAGATGCGGTCACCGAGCGCGCCATTGTGGCGCTTTTGCAAGAATTGCGCGCGCGTCATAAAACGGTCATCGTGGTGCATCACGACTTGCAGACGGTGGCGGATTATTTCGATTGGGTGACTTTGCTCAATATCGAAATTATCGCTAGCGGTCCTGTCGCAGATGTGTTTACAGAGGCGAACCTACGCGATACCTACGGGGCGCGGGTGGCCAGTTTATCGGCCGGGAGGCATGAACGATGAAAAGCGAACGGCGCTCTCTTTTTTGGCGCTTGCTCGGTTGGTTGGCCTTTTTCTTTTTGGCTTTCCTCGCGCTGAGTAGCCAAGTGTTGGGCGTCCAATTCGACTATACCCTGACGACGGTAGCCCTTGGGGGCGGCGTTTTAGGTCTTATCAGCGGGACGCTAGGCGCTTTTGCGGTATTACGGCAAGAAAGCTTATTGGGGGATGCGCTTTCTCATGCGGCGTTGCCGGGCGTGGCGGTGGGCTTTTTGCTGTTTGGGCGGGAATTGGGCGCGCTCTTATTGGGGGCGGCGGCCGCTAGTTGGCTGGCGGTGCTCTTCGTCCAAGCCATCACCGATACCACACGCCTTAAACGGGATGCGGCGATGGGCATTGTATTAGCGGCTTTTTTCGCGCTTGGCATTGTGCTGATGACCTATATCCAAGGACGCCCTGATGCCAGCCAAGCGGGGCTAGATACGTTCATCTTTGGGCAGGCGGCGGCCATTGTGCGCCGCGATGTCCAATTGATTAGCGCGGCCGGGCTTATCGCCATCCTCTGTTTGGCGCTATTATGGAAGGAATTTAAGCTCATCACGTTTGACCCCGAATTCGCCCGCGCCAATGGTTTTCCCGTCCGCGCGCTAGAAATTGCCCTTTCCACCTTGATTGTAGCGGCGATCGTGTTGGGTTTGCAATTGGCGGGCGTCATTTTGATGGTTGGTTTGCTCATCGCGCCAGCGGTGGCGGCCCGCCAATGGACAAAACATCTAGAAGAAATGGTGGTATTATCGGGCGTTTTGGGGGCTTTTTCTGGAGCTATTGGCGCCATCATCAGCGGTGTAGATGCGGGTCTGCCTACGGGGCCGCTCATCATCATTGTTGCTTTCGGCATCGTCATTGTATCCATCGCGATTGCGCCAGAACGGGGCGTTATTTGGCAATGGGCTAAGCAGTGGCGCGACCAAAGGCAATTCGTCGGCTTGTTGGTTCTGCGCGATATATACCATTACGCTCAACAGCATCAAGATATTGCTTACCCTGTGCCCGAAGGCGTACTCATCGCCCTACGCGGACGACTGGCGCGGGTGGGTTTGGCCCAATTGGCGCGCGATGGGTATATACAAAGCCTTTCTAGCCGTTGTTGGTCGTTGACGGCGGAGGGCGCGGCGTTAGCCGCCGAAGATGCCCATAATCTGGCTTTATGGAGCGCATATCGGCGTTATAACGATGAATTGATATTGCCTGCTATCACCCAAGATTACAGCCGCGATATTCACGATTTATTGCCGCCCGACGCTATCCGCCAATTGGAGCAAATTTTACAGGAGGGGGATTATGAGCACACTTGAAAACGCCATCATCAACCTGTTATTGCGCTTTACAACAGCAGATGCCATCAACGCTTTTTTAGGTGACCCCCGCCATGTCGCTATTCTCGTTGGCGCTTTGGTGGCGTGCTCCTGCGCGTGGTTAGGCGCGTATCTCCTCTTGCGGAAGATGTCGCTGACGAGCGATGCCATCAGCCATACGGTACTGCTAGGGATTGTAGCCGCTTTTTTGTTCATGGTTGGCGTGTTGAATCTAGAGCCGGACCTAAGCTCTCCTTTGCTCATTGTTGGCGCGGCGCTGGCCGGCGTGGGCACCGTCGCGCTGACCGAAGCGCTGTATCGGTCGGGATTGGTCAAAGCAGACGCAGCCTTGGGGTTGGTTTTCCCCTTTCTATTCGCTGTGTCGGTTTTGCTCATCTCTCGTTATGTTGACCAAATCCATCTCGACCAAGATTCGGTGCTCGTAGGAGAAATCGGGGTGGCTTGGGCCAATACCAATAGCTATTGTTATGCCAACTGCGACGAGGTCGTTATCACGCCAGAAGACCCGCGGGCCGAGATGGGGCGCCGTTGTGTCAATTGCGCCGCGTTGGGCATCACCCCGCGCGACCCCGCCGCCGTTTTCGAGACCATTTGTAGCAATTGCGGCACCTACACCGCCGCCCAAGCTTGGCGCGAAAGATTGGTGAGCGAACCGCCCGTGTTAGTGTTTTGGCCAAAATCATTAACGACGATGCTTGTCATCACGCTCATCAATTTGCTATTCATCGCGTTATTTTATAAGGAACTCAAGCTCGCCTCTTTCGATAGCGGTTTGGCTGGCGCTTTGGGCTTCCGTCCGGGCTGGTTGCAATACGCGCTCATGACATTGGTCAGCGTGACCGCTGTAGGCGCTTTTGACGCGGTGGGTTCGGTCTTGGTGGTGGCGTTTTTCATTATACCGGCCGCTAGCGCCTACTTGCTGGCAGACCGCTTGTGGGTGATGCTGGTGGTGGGGCCCGCTTTGGGTATTGCTTCGGCGATTAGTGGCTATGAGTTGGCGCGGGGTTACTTCCTCGGCGTGATAGATATGAACAGCGTACTCAGCTTTATTGATAGCTATCTCTTCAGCCTTGGCGGGTATACGACGTGGAATACATCCATCTCGGCGGCAATGGTGCTGATGACTTTCGTCTTCTTCCTCGCCGCTTGGGCTTTTTCGCCGCGCTATGGTTTGCTCAGTACGTTGGTACGCCGCCAGTCACAAAGACGCCAATTCGCCATGCAGTTATTCTTGGGGCACATCTACCACCATCAAGGGGGCGCAAAAGCCGCGCAAGAGCTGAATCTATCTACCCTGCACGAGCATCTCAATTGGAAGCGGAGTCGTTTCTTGAGGGTGCTGATGGAGGCGCGTTTACGGCAATGGGTGCGCGTTGATGATGATCATATCGTGACGCTCACCCCCCGCGGGCGGGCGCATGTGACCGCTTTTATGCATGATAATTTGGTCTCTGGACGGAGCTAAAGGGGTGGGCGGGCGCGCTTCGTTAGTGGCGCGCCCGCTAAAAAGCGTCAAGCTCTCTCGGTCACGAGCTTAATTTTGGGCTGGATATTGAGCAAGCCGAGCAGATGGTTCGTCGGGTCTGCGGGTACAGAGATGGGGTTTTGGCGCAAAGGCGTTAAGAATTCGGTCGGCAAATTGCTTTCGCTAACCATGTCATTGAATACTTTGGTGACATAGTTATATTGTTGGATGATGAGGTTAAGATAATCGGCTTCTTCGCCCGTTAGCTTCCATAGTTCGCAGGCGGCCAACAGGCTTTCTAGCCAGTGGAGGAGCGAGCCAATCTTGTATTTCGTGTCGGCTTCGCTCCCTACACCTGCGGCTTCATAATCGGCGATGAGTTGCTTGGCGCTATTTATCAGCAGGCGCGGATTAATGGGCAAGGGCACCGCTAATTGTTCGATGTAGGCGGCATAATCGAAGAAGTCGGGTTTGCGGATGTCGCCGGGTTTGGCGTCTATTTGGTTGCCTTTGATTTCTTCGTAGATATTGCTACGGATGAGTTCGAGGCGCTCGCTCGCCATTTCTTTGCGCGTGGCGTCTAGGTAGCGGTCGGCGTGTTTGGCGGTCATCAGGGTATTGAGGGTGTAATGGCCGTCGAAGACGGGTAAAACGAAAGAATCAATGGCATCGCGGCCGATGACCGATTCGCGCAGGAAGCCCTTAGAGCCAGCAACCAGCCAATTCTTGCTGAGCACTTCATTTGCTTGCAATAACATCCATGATTTGAGCATGGTGCCATAAAACTGTAAGAAGCTGGTATCCGACAGGGCGCAAGCGCGATGATAAATATAATCCAAAAGCGCGCCCTGCAAGACGAGATTGTACAATTGGCGATACACGTTAGAGAAGTTGATAGGATTGTCGCTGAAGATGCGTTTAGACGACAAATGGGCGATAGTGGCCGGCAGAGCCTCTAGAATCATGCGGTTGCCCACATAAGAGCATTGATATTTACTGGGCATGGCCATGCGCTGGATGATAGATAAGCCGTGGCCGCGTTTGCCCACTAGCCGACCGGGGCCGTCTATCTGGAATTTCGTCAGCACCATATTTCGCAGAACGTGCGTTTCTAGCCGCTCCCAACTATGGGTACTGCTGTTGGGCACGAGGAAGATAGATAACGAGCGCGGCCCGTCTTGGGTGGGGTCTACCTTGGCGACGACCATATGATAATCCGCATTGGCGGAATTGTTGATGAGCCACTTTTGCCCCTTAATATGATACATCTTTTCGTCGGGGTCATCGCTGAGAGGGGTGGCTTGTGTCCGTACGCTGAGCAAATCGGTACCGCAGTGTTCTTCTGTCCAGCCCAGCGTGAAAATGCTATCCTTATGTTGTTCTGCTAGTTCATATTCTTCTGCGGCTAGCAACATCATCCACGCCAACATGCTAGCCCCAGCCGCTATCATATAACTTGGCTCATCCTCGAAAAGGCGCGTGCCGACTTGCATCGAGGCCATCATATTGAATTCGGGATGCAAGCTGTCGTAGACCTCTTTCATGCTGGTGCGTAGGAAGTCATAGTCTATGGTTTGACCGTATTTCGGGTGTTGTACGAAGTGGACCAACGTGATTTCTCCTAGAAGATTGTGATTAGCTATCAATAAAAACGGCTTAAAACCAACTCAGTTGGTCAATGATGACACACTTAACCCCGGTACGATAACCCGCTCTAATAGATATAGGTCTAGGAGGGCTAGCGAGCACCAAACGAACACACTAAGCCAGCGGGCGTTCGGCCACCGTCCTCCCCAAAGTTCCCACCATGTGGCGATACCGCGAGCCATCAACAAGGCAAATGGCACTAAACCGGGGAATAGATAACGTCCTTGGAACTGCACAAATTCAGTGTTGTAATAAATATACGCGATTATTGCCAAAAATAACGTTAGGATTAGTATAATCCAGCGCACATCTATTTTTTGAAATTTTTTTGCACGCAATACGATGCCAACACCTGCTAACAACATTAACCCCAAAAACAGCGGATAGATGCGACCGTCTAATACATTATCAAGCGGTAACGCCATCCAGCCGAATTGCCCCCAAAAGCTCTTGAAAGTGGTGTGAACAGCGCGATTGAGATAATCCCCCCAGCCGAGTTCCGCTATCCAATCGGCGGTGCGCGGTTGGTCGGCGACGACGACATCATGCGCGCCCAACCCCAAAAAATCGGGGAAGCCATAGACAGTGATATTGCGTCCCCACCATATCCCGCCTAATAACAAGGCCGGCAGGAGGAACAGGGCCCCCGCACGGATGAGCGCCCCCATTGGGCGCGGCGGGCTATGCCGCCACCAGCGTAAAAAGATAGCTACGCCTAAAATACCCGCCAAAAAATAAGTAGACGCTTTGGTGAGGAAGCCCAGACCAACGATAACCCCCAACCATAAAGGAGTTGGGCGTTCGTCCTGAAGATAGTGTAATACTGCCGCCAGTGCGAGGACGATGAGCGCTTCCGCGAGGGCGTCATTATTCACAGAAGCTAGCACAGCCACATGTTGCGGCAAAAAAGCGACTAAAGCCATCGCTCCTAACGCTATCCACGGTTCACTTGGGAACATCATACGACCGATGTAATACGTTCCCACGACGACAAACGCCCCCAGCGCGACGGAAAAGAGGCGCAAAGCGTATAGGTCGCCGCCGAATAGGCGATAGGGCACAGAAGCGAGCAGGTAATAAAGAGGCGGCTGGTGGTCTTCGTACTGGATGGTGGATAAGCGGTCGAGCAAATCCGAGCGGAAGCGCTTTGTGGTCAATTGGCTTTGGTAGGCGCTTTGCCAATCGCCCATTTCGATGAGCGGGCAACATCCCTGCTGGGCTACTTGCACCACATAGTTGTAATGAGCGGGTTCATCTGGCGCTTGCCATGGCGGCGTCCGCACCGCGAACAAGCTAGCGACGATGAAATATAACATGAGGATGACTGAAAAAGACGCGCGTTCCAAGTTTCCCGCCTTGTTGGCTGAGCGACATATCATTTTGCATGTGGCTTAGCCATTTATCAACGGGCAAATTGCTGTGAATAGGCTTGACCTTGTTGTTACTATAAGATTTAAACTGAGCATATCATGAAGCTATTGCATGAAATAGCTTGACGTTGTAACGGCGTAACAACAAAGGGGGTGAATATAGCTATGCTACGATACGGGCTATTGGTCTTATGGATTCTTCTGCTGGCTTTGGGCGGTTATATGGGATACATAATATACCCACGCTTTGAATTACCGCCTTTAGAAGGTGTGGGTTTGTTCGTTTTAGCTATCACTGCGGGTATTGCTTCTTTTTTTTCACCGTGTTCTTTCCCGTTATTGCTCACGTTTTTAGCCCGCAGTGGCAAAAGCGATAAAAGCGACACGTTACGGTTTGGACTCGCCCTTGCGGCTGGAGCGTGCGCTTTTTTGATGCTGGTTGGGGGTCTCATCGCATTAGGAGGCGGGGCGTTTTTCGGTCAAATCACCTTTAATAGCGCCGCGGGACGTTGGTTACGTTTCTTTTTAGGCGCGTTCTTGGTCTTTTTGGGTATAGCGCAATTGGGCTTTTTAACCTTGCCTTTTGGCAAAATCAGCGGGGCAATAGCGCCTTTGTATCGCGCTCGAATTCGTTTACGAACTACATATCCAACCTTGGCCTTTTTCTTGTGGGGCTTTAGCTATGTTCTAGGCGGCTTTGGCTGAACGGGGCCTATTCTAGCTGGTCTAGCTGGACATACATTTTTTGCGGGAGGCGTTTTAATATCTTGGTTGGCTTTTTTGACAACGGCATTAACGATAGCCCTGCTCATATTAACTTGCTCTATAGTTATCATTTACGCACAAGGGCGCGCGTACATGCTTTGCAAGCAAAGCGTGGGAGCGCCTATGTCTTGATAGGGTTGGGTGTTTGGTTTGTCCTGCTAGCGCTTTTTGCAGAGAACTTCGCTCTCGTTTTTGCTGTTTAAGGAGCTGTAAATGAAAAGCGCTGGCCACAGGGTATGGGGCCAGCGCAAGATAGCGAGTTGGTAAGCTTACATGTTCAGAGCTTCGTAGCCGGGGCCCTTGCTGAAGAACTCATAGTTGTATTTGATGTCTACCGTCAGGTCTACGATGTCGCCTTCATTGTGGACAACAATTTCTTTGGTATCGAAGGGCAAGCGCTCTTGGCCTTCGGCCATTTCGTATTCAGCGGGCACTTCTTCTTCAATGAAGATAGCTTCGTAAGGGCATTCTGGGATGCACGCGCCGCAGTCAATGCAGGTGTCGGGGTCAATGAAATACCATGGCCATTCGTCTTCGGGCTTGCCGGGGACGATGCATTCTACAGGGCAGACTTCGACGCAAGCGCCGTCGCGCAGGCATAAGCTGGTGATGATGTGAGTCATAGTTTAAGCTCCTTGTATCAAACCTTACGGTTTGTTCTTTTGAATGGACTGTTATACCAACCATAACGCGATTTAACCGTTGTGTCTGGAACTTTTGTTGGATTTGAAAATCTATTTTGAGCGAAGTTTTATGAGAGTTTTCTTAAGCGGATAAAAAGATTAACCAAGGTTAAAAATATTTTAGCCGTGGCGATGGGGGTCGCTTATGTGTTCGGGCATCATATTGGTTTCGGCTAGATATTCCAGCCCCTCGCGGTCGGTGATGAAAAGATGCCGCCCTTTTTTCTTCAATAAGCCGGCGTTCAGTAGGCCACGCAAAGCCCGCCCCACAACTTCGCGCGTCGTGCCGAGGATGCTAGCGATTTCTTCTTGAGTGAGCTGGGTGGGTTTTTCGCTGATTTGTTCGGCATAAGTGGTTTCGTGCAGGAACAGCTTGGCCAAGCGCGAAGGGATACTACGAAAGGTCATATCTTCGAGGCGTTCGATATAATCGCGATTGACGCGGGCCAAGGTCTGCACGGTGTTACTCAGCAAATGGGGTTGTGTTGTCAATAAGTTCAATAGGCATTGGTGACTGATAGAGAGCACGGTAGCATTGGTGACAGCGACGGCGTTATAAGGGTTCGCGCCGCCATCTACTGCCGCCACCTCGTTAAAGGTCGCCACGGGGCGTAGTAAGCTTAAAGTGTGCAAACGACCTTCTGCGCTCACCCGATAAATCCGCACTAAGCCTTCTAGCACAACGTTAAACCCCGCGCAGGTGTCGCCCTCATTAAAGATGGTCGCGCCGGCTTGGTAATTGTGGATGTGGGCGACACTTTCAATGCGCTTAATGTCGTTGGGCAATAGTCCGGAGAAATATTCGATGCTTTCCCAATCAATGTTCATAATCACTTGAAGGCCTATTTGCGTCCATTATCGGCAGGAAATGGACATGATACTGTGACTTTTGTTCCAAATGTTTAGATGAATTGGGCCAGTCCGATGAGCGCCAGTATCAAGACAGCGGTCAGGGCGAACATATTGCGGATGTCTTTTATGACAAAGTCGTATTGCTGGCGCAATTCAGCTTCGCTAACGTGCTTGGTCGGGTGGGCCAGCAAGTAAGCGATTTCTTCCGCGCTCATCTGTGTGGCTTCTTGTTGCGCTTTGCGGCGTTGGCGTTTGCGCTTGCCGCTGACCGCCGCCGTAGCCCGTTCTAAGGCTTCGGCATCGTCTTGTACGGGATAATCGAAGTGTTCGGCATCTTCTTCATCCAACACGGCCAGCGGCAAAGATGGGGATTCGTCGGGTGGCGCGTCTGCTTCTGCTTCCGGCGTGGCTGATGGCGTCTGTTTTGGGCGGGGCGCCGATTGGCTGGTGCTTTTACGGGCGCGACGACTTTTCTTTTTGGTCATGGTATCACTCGTTAACTACTAAAAGCTTCGTTCAAGTCGGCAAAGATGATAATGCGTTTTGTATTCACTTGGTAGGGATAACATGAGATGAGCGTTGCAGTTGAGCGCCCGCGGCTGTCCATCACCCAAACAGCGTCAGGATTGACCACCTCCCGACCGGTGACGGTGTAGGTATAAATTTTGGCGCGCGTCTGGATTTGGAATTGGTCGCCGACTTCTAATTGGTCGAGATGGCGGAAAATTTCGCCGTAGATGTCGTTGTGCGCGGCGAGCACCACATTCGCCGTGGGATTATTAGGGGTTGCGCCGTTTAGGACTTGCCCGACGCCCAATTTCAGCGCTTCCCAGTCGGTGCCTTGGACGATAGTTTGGTCTACATTGATTTTAGGGATGATGATACGAAGCGGCGTTTCATCCGTAGCGGGTGGGCGTTCGATGAGTGGATTGAGCACCTGCTCCTGCACGAGCGAGCGCAGATGAACGGGCACTTCTTCGATGTTAAATTGACCGCCGCCGGGTTGTGTGGGGGGCGTGTGCCCGCCGGGCAAGACGAACTGGGACAAGCGCAATTGTGGCGTTGGCGCGATAGTAGGGATGCCCGCGCGGCGCTGTTCTTCGGCGAGCTGTTGGGCGGCTTTGGTCTCGGTTTCCAGCTGGCCGATAGCGTTAAACAGCCCAAAAGCGATCACCAACAAACCCACAACGGCCGCTAGTTCCACCAATAGCAGAGAGCGGTCTACAAAAATGCGCCACAAGCGGTCATCTTTGGGCCGCGCGAGAAAGTCGCTTTCCTCTACGAAAGCGGGGGTGCTATCGGTATGGGCGGTGGCGGAAAGATTAGAGGCGGTTGTTGGGGCGATGGCGGGGCGCGGTTGTGGGCTGGCCGTTTCAATCACGCGCCCCACCTTTTCCATGCGTTTTAACCGTTTCATGCGTTCCTCGCGCTTGCGGATGGCGAGGATGCGCTCTAATTCTTCTATGGAAAGTTCATCTACAGGTCGTTTATCGCGCATAGGTTTATGGTCGGTCTACATCCTTTGTTCATAAAGTTACACGTGTTTTGTCTACGATGCAAATAGCAATTTGCCCAAAACCGCTCACGCCTGCGCCCCGAAAAATCGGCTAAGAAACACTTCTTTAGCTGTGCCCCATGATGGATTTGGGCTGATACGGCTCTTCTAGGTAGCGCATGTCCTCTTCGTTCAAGCGTATCTCTAGCGCGGCGATGGCGTCCTCTAGTTGGTGCATCTTGGTAGCGCCGATGATGGGCGCGGTAACACCGCGTTTGTGCAATAGCCACGCTAAGGCGATTTGGGCGGGTTTAGCGCCTAGGCGCTGTGCCAACGCAACGACGCGCTCTACCACGGCAAAATCAGCGTCGCTATAGTATAGGCGTTCGGCGAAGTCGTCGGTTTTTGCGCGTATGGTCTCTCCGCCGCCGCCACGGGTGCGATTGCCGGCCAAAAAGCCACGAGCTAGCGGACTCCATGGGATGATGCCAACGCCTTGGTCTATGCACAGGGGTATCATCTCGCGTTCTTCTTCGCGGTAGACGAGATTATAATGATTTTGCATGGAGACAAAGGGCGTCCAGCCGTGTTTTTCGGCGGTGAATTGGGCTTTGGCGAATTGCCATGCGTACATACTCGATGCGCCGATGTAGCGGGCCTTCCCCGCTTTGACCACGTCGTGCAAGGCTTCCATCGTCTCTGCGATGGGGGTTTGGTAATCCCAACGATGGATTTGATATAGGTCTACGTAATCGGTCCGCAGACGCTTTAGCGAAGCATCTATGCTTTCCATAATGTGTTTGCGTGACAAGCCGCCGCCGTTAGGCTTATCCTTCATCGGGAAGTAAACTTTAGTGGCGATGACCACTTCGTCCCGCGGGAGCAATTCGCCCAACAATTTACCGGTGATTTCTTCGCTGACGCCGAGAGAATACATATTCGCCGTGTCAAAAAAGTTGATGCCCAATTCCACAGCGCGTTGAACGAAAGGGCGCGCGGCGGCTTCATCCAAGACCCATTCGCGCCATGTGGGCGTGCCGTAGCTCATCATGCCGAGGCAAATGCGCGAAACTTTTAGACCCGTATTGCCGAGATTGATATATTGCATGAATAGCTCCTCTCTGTTGGGGTTTGGGCGATTGTTTATGTGATGTTTTTGAGGTTTACCACCCGCGAACGAAGTTGGCCACATCCGGCGTCAATATCAATGCCGCGCCGCACGCGCACTGTCGCGGGGACGCCGTACGTTCCTAAGATGTCTATGAAGCGATTTATCGCCCCTACATCCGATGGGCGGCCATCATAGCCACCGGTAGGATTCAACGGAATGATATTCACATGGCATAATAGCCCTTCTAGGAGTTTGCCCAACTGATGGGCTTCTTCGGGCGTATCATTTTTGCCGCGTATCGCCGCCCATTCAAACGTGACCCGTCGCCCGACTTTTTCGACATAATAACGGCAGGCGTCCAATAAATCGGCTAGCGGCCAACGCTTATTGATGGGCAAAAGGGCGGCGCGTTGGTCATCGGTGGCGGCGTGTAGGCTGATAGCGAGCCTGACTTGTAAGCCCTCTTCGGCGAATTGGCGGATTTGCGGCACAAGCCCGACTGTGCTAATGGTGATATGGCGCGCGCCAATGCCGAGGTCGCGCATCAGGCGGCGAATGGCTAGCAAGCTCTGTTCATAGTTATGGAAAGGCTCGCCCATCCCCATCAGTACCACGTTGCTCAAGCGCTCGCCTTCAGCGGCCAAATCGCGGGCGAATAGAACCGCCTGCTCGAAGATTTCATCCGCGCTCAAATGCCGCACGAAGCCCATTTGCCCGGTCGCGCAAAAGACGCACCCCATCGCGCATCCCGCTTGGGTGGAAATACAAGCTGTGCGGCGGTCATCGTCATAAGGCATTAAAACAGATTCTATCCATTGTCCATCTTCCAATTGATAAAGCCGCTTGATAGTGCCGTCTTGCGCCCTCTGCTCTGTGACTATCTCCAGTACGCCTAGGCGCGCTTCTGCTTGCAGACGTTCGCGCAGGGCGACGGGTAGATTGGTCATGGCGGAAAAATGAGCGACGGGCTTATCATACAGCCATGCCCATATCTGCTCAGCGCGGAAACGCGGTTGCCCCTGTTGAGCTATCCAGTCGGCTAGCGCTTCTCGGCTGAGGCTGTAAAGATTCATCATGGTAAATTCCTAGCTATAAATCTTTCTCGTTACTCTTGGCGTCCGAATAGATAGTACAGCAAAGCCAAAAACGCCAACAACCCCGCCCCTATGCCGATGACCAACAACTGTGACGTGCTGAGCGGTAAGGCGGGCGTAGCGGTTGTCGGGTCGGGCGAGCTGGTCGGCGTAGCGCCGATGATGAAACTCACCGCCGGCCGTGGCGTAATCGTTGGTGTGGGGGTGCGCGTCGGTGTCGGGGTGCGGCTGGGCGTTGGCGATAGCACGCCCGTGACCGTTGGCGTCGGGGTCTCGGTCGGTGTAAAAGATGGCGTGACCGTCGGCGTCTCGGTCGGTGGGGGCGGGGTGGCCGTCGGTCCACCGTAAGGGACAAACGCATAAGCCAAGTCCGCCGAGCGGGTGAATAACCAACTTTCCCATTCCCTTTGCAGGGCGCTCACGGATAGGTTTAATCTCTCTTGCAAAAGCGCTTCAAAAGAAGGGGCGTTGGCCGCATCACGAGCGATTTCATATAAGCTCTCCACACCTCCCCGCTCCGCGATGAATAAGACGAGGCTGTAACTTTGGGCTTGCCATAGTTGGCGTTGGTCGGGGGTGGTGGGTAGCGCATCGAGACGTTGCGGCGGTATCAGCGCGCCAATTCTGCTAGCATTGCGGAGGAGATTCAGATAGCCATTTTTAGGGATAGGGCGATACCAATCGCGCAATCCCTGCTGGAACCACAACGGCACAGCGGCATCTCTCCATAGGGCCCCGTAAGCAGAATCAAAGGCTAAATCCCACACGGTTTGTTCTAGGGCTGTTCGGGTGCTCATCTCAAGGAGCGTGTAGCCGCTTTGTTGGAAAATGCGTTCCGCCAATTCTAAATCGCAAGGGACTTCAGCGATTTGCGGGCCATCTTGATAACGGACAACAGGTTGGCCTGTTAGGTCGCGGTCACATCCCGCTTGCAATCCGCCCCCATAGACCAAAAGGTTCAACGTTACCGTTTGACCGCTGGTTTGCTCAATGAGGTTGAAGTAATTGGCGAGCGCATCGCGAAAACGGGCGGTGTCTATCAAACCTGTTGGAAATGTCAGCATGAGGCGTTCGGAGGGGTCTAGGTCTTGCGTCCATTCCGCCCGCGTATCTCTGAAGACAATGCGCCCTTCGTAGATGATGACTTGGTCGCGCTGGGTGACGACCCGCCATTGATAGGGAATTTCGGCAAAGAGGGTGGGCGGATTCGCCCGCGGCACATCCCATTGAAGCGTCACATCGGTGAAAGGGTCGGTGATGGTCGCGGTCAGGGGGTTGATGTCCAGCAAGATAGGGTCTTCGCCGCCATCAGGGCTGATTTGAAGCGTCATAAAGGCAATTTGAGCGGCGGGCACGTTCACCACTAGCTGAAAGCGGATAGCTTGCGGAAAGACGAGCGTTGCGGATTCATAGTAGATTTGGGAAGGTGTCGGTTGTGGCGTGGCTTCTTGTGCCCAAAGCGGGGGCACTCTTAGCGCGAGCAAGCCCCCCAAGATGAAGCACCCCAAAGATAATCGCATCATCATAGACTATTCAGCCCACTTATGTATGCTAACATCAACAAAATAGCATTATAGAAGAAATGCGCGATAATTGCCCCTGTGGTACTGCTCCTTTGGCGAATCCAACCTAACCCCATAGAGACAATGAAGATGACCAATGTTGCCGCGGTGAAAATGTATTGCACGTGGGCGATGGCGAAAAAAAAGCTCGTCAGCCAAAGCCCAAAAATCGGTTGCAACGCGCCGCGATACAAAATCTCTTCGGTGATGGCTGGCATCACCGCTAATACTATGGTCAGCCAAAAGGATTGGCTGGCCGTCTGGGCGATTTGTTCGGTGGCGGCCGTCTGTTGTTGGAGCGTTTCCGCGGAGATAAGCGCGATAATCAAAGAGATGGCGATGAGGTATATCACGAATAGCGCGAGCCCCCCCAAGACGCCCCATAGCCAATCTTGCTGTGTGGGATAGCGCAAGGCCAAGCGCGCCCGCGTGGCGGCGCCATCCCGTCGGATGAAGGCCCCAACGCCCAACAGGGCGATTAGAAGATAGATGACATCTTGGAATAAAACTTCGTTGGCGGTGATGGGGTTTTCGGCCAAGACTTGCGCTAACCCCTCTTGCCCCCCTAAGACGAGAAAGTTTATCAACACGTAGCCCATGAGGACTAAGGCGATGACCGCCGCCACCGTATGGATGATTTGCTCAGGGTTATAATGGCTATCGCGCCCAGCTAAATATTTGATGAACAGCCGCGCGCGTTTATCGCGGATGATGAGCCACCCGACGATGGTCACCGCTACCGCCACCCCGCCGATGAAGACGCCGTATATCGGCGCGATGATGGGCTGGCCCACTTCTTCTAAAAAGTCGCGCGGCATGAAGGCGGTCATCATTATTGAAAGCCCCAAAAGCATCCACAATATCAATAGCCCATAAAGTAAGGGCCGGACGAGAGGCTGTGTTTCGCCCGTGAGCGCTTCTTGGTTGGCCAGGTAGATGATGATACCCAGATAGAAGGCGGCGAGGAGTAGGTTTTCCATGAAATGTCGCTCTTTTTGCCTTGGTTGAAAAGCATCATTATAGCATTGACCGCTGTCTAGCCCTATGTTAGAATGACAAACCACGGCAGATAGGCTAAAAAAGGAGCGATGGCCGAGTGGTTTATGGCGGTGGTCTTGAAAACCACTGTGGCTTCACCGCCACCGGGGGTTCGAATCCCTCTCGCTCCGCTAGGCTATCGTCATCATAACATCATTGGGGAGGTGCCAGAGTGGTCGAATGGGGCCGCCTGCTAAGCGGTTATCGGGCCAAAAGCCCGATCGCAGGTTCGAATCCTGTCCTCCCCGCAGACAAGAGGGCTGTCACATGTGGCAGTCCTCTTTCATTTGTGTGCTTTCCATATTTATGTCTTATAGGTCGTTATAGGATACAATACCCTTAATAGTAAAAGAATTTTGTCAATAGAGCATGTTCCTAAGGTAATATATAAGACAGTTATTTATTATTTTGCTTGAGATAAGAAAAAGTATGTCATCTGAAAACAAATTTGGGATGCTTCGTAGGCTATTGCGTGCATTGGGATTATCAGAGCAATCTGCTGATGCTGTGGTGAACTTCATTTTAGATTTGCTCAGTGGTGAGGGGCGTCCTGAAGAATCTTCATCGCATTTCCCTTATCATTTGCGCTCTCATTTTCTATCACCTGCCGAACTAAATTTCTACCGAGTGATACAGACTATAGTGAATGGTCGAGTCACAATCTGTGTTAAAGTCGGTAGTGAATGGTCGAGTCACAATCTGTGTTAAAGTCGGTTTGAAAGACCTTTTTTACGTTAAGAACGATGATTCAAAACTTCATCGCACGTACACCAACAAGATAGATCGCAAGCATGTTGATTTTCTATTATGTCATCCAAAAACGATGCAACCGATAGTTGGTATTGAGCTAGACGATAGTAGCCATCAGCGCCAAGACCGTAAAGAACGTGATGATTTTGTAGATGGTGTGTTCAAAGCGGCAAGATTACCATTGATACATATACAAGTTCGGCGTGCCTATCGAACAAAAGATATTCTCACGCTGATTGCGCCATATTTGGATTTATCAGCATCGGTTGAGTCTAAACCAGTTGAAACGCCTGTTGAGGCTCCTGTAGAACAGTCGTCTCGACCGACCTGCCCTAAATGTGGTAGCGAAATGATACTTCGCAAGGCAAAACAAGGCAGTAATGCTGGGAATCGGTTTTGGGGTTGTTCCAATTATCCCAACTGTCGTACTATGTTGCCTATTAAGGAGGTTTAGTAAGCGCACAGCGGCTGAATGCATTCAGCTTACTATGCGCGGGCCGTATTTGACAACCCTATATCAAGGCGTGGATAATCTCAGCCATTAAATAGAGCTTGTTACGGAGTAAGACTTATGACCCAAGCGATGGCTGGATTGCGCGTTCTAGATTTAACCCGTTTGCTCCCCGGCGCCATTTGTACCCTTTTGCTGGCCGATATGGGGGCTGATGTGGTCAAGATAGAAGACCCGCATGGCGGCGACTACGCCCGTTGGATGCCCCCGCTGATAGATGGAATGGGCGCTTTTTTTAGGTCGAGCAATCGCAATAAGCGAAGCGTCATCCTCGACTTAAAGACCACCACAGGGCAAAAAATTCTGCACAAATTGGTTGAAAGCGCCGATGTTTTAGTAGAAGGTTTTCGTCCGGGGGTGACACAGCGTTTGAACTGCGATTACGACACCCTACGGCAGATAAACCCGCGCCTCGTGTATTGTTCACTATCGGGCTGGGGACAAGATGGCCCCTACGCTTATGAAAGCGGGCATGACCTCAATTATGTATCGGTAGTGGGATTACAGGGCGCGACGGGCACGCCCCAGCCGCTGGGCGGTCAAGTCGCCGATGTCGGGGGCGCGTACATCGGCGCGATGGGCATCCTCGCCGCTTTGCTCAAGCGCCAACAGACGGGTCAAGGCGATTGGATAGATGTTTCGCTAGCAGAAGCGGCCATGCCTTTTGCGATGTATGCATGGGTGGAAGCGCTCATGTTGGGTACGGGCGCAGGTAACGGCATGCTGACCGGCTTCCTCGCTTGTTATAACGTTTATCGTAGTCGCGATGGGCGCGCGGTGGCCCTCGCCGCGCTAGAAGAAAAATTTTGGGCGAACTTCTGCGCCGCTGTAGACAAGCCGCAGTGGTTGCCTTTGCATCTGAACCCCAGCCAGCAAATGAGCCTTAAAGAAGAGGTGGCCGCCCTCTTTGCCCAAAAGACGGCGCACGAATGGCAAGTCTTGTTGGATAGCGCCGATTGTTGTTTTTCGGTCATCAACCCGCCCGCCGATATAGAAAAAGACGCGCACATTAGCGCGCGGGGCATGCTAGGCCGCATGGCGGATAGCACCCCGTGGATGCGTAGCCCCGTCCGCCTGCGCGACGACCATTTTCAGGTCGGCGCCGTGCCCGGATATGGCGAACACACCCGCGCTATCCTGCGCGAGGCCGGTTATAGCGATGGCGATATTGACGAGTGGCTAGCGTCCGGCATCCTCAAAGAAGGCTGAGCATCTGCTAGGTTTCGGGCGGGCGTTCATCGGGCATCCCTTGCATGGTCATGACCGTCATTTGCACGAGAGCGCATAATTTTTCCGCGTTATCTTTTTGGACGAAACACTCTACAAGGCAGACGGTCAATGTCCGACCCGCTTTGATGACGCGCGCCCGCGCTTTCAACAAAGCGCCATCGGACGGCGCGAGGAGATTAATTTTATATTCTACCGTCAATACCGATGCATCTATGGGCATCAGGCTGAATGCGGCGTATCCTCCGGCGCTATCGGCGATTGTGCCCACGACGCCCGCATGAAAAAAGCCGTGCTGTTGGCTCAGCTCGCGCTTATAAGGCAAGTGAATTTCCACTTCGCCCGGACGCACAACCACGAGTTGCGCGCCTAAATAGGCCATCACGGCTTGGCGTTGAAAACTATCGCGAACGCGCCGCTCATAATCGGGGTTTTTAGGCTGAAATATCGTCATAAATTATCCCATAAATCGGTTTCGATAAGGTGTTTAAGCGCATCTATGGTTAAATGATTGAAGCGCCGTCCGTCCGGGTGGAGGATGGCGTTTGGTCCAGCGCCGCACATACTCAGACAGTTGGCGGTGGCGATTTGTATTTTGGGTGGGTGACTATCGCCATTCATGTTATTGACGAGCGGCTCGATGGCCCGACATAACTTGTCGGCGCGGCGGTCGAGGTTGCAAAAGGCCCCCCGACACAAGATGAGTCTTTTGGTTGGCATGCGTTGCTCCGTTCGCTCAATAAGCCGCCACGAGGCCATCTTTGCGCGGGTCGCTCCCGCCGAACAACACACCGCTACTCGCATCGCGGCGGATGATGTGCCCATCGCCAAAAAGCGCACGCGCGGCCCCCGATACTGGCCGCACACGATGCCCTAACTCGGCAAGACGCGCCATCGTTTTTATCGGAATGCCCTCCTCTAAAGCGAGCGTGCTATCACTTGTCCCCGCTTCTAAGCACCAGCGCGGGCGGTCTAACGCCTCTTGGGGATTGAGCGCGTCATCTATCAGGGCGCTCATCACCTGTAAGTGGCCTTGTGGTTGCATAAAGCCGCCCATCACGCCAAACGCCGCCCATAAATCGCCATCTTTAAGCGCCATGCCCGGAATAATGGTGTGATAGGGCCGTTTGCCGCCCGCTAAAGCGTTGGGGTGGTCGGGGTCGAGCACGAAATTAGCGCCGCGATTTTGCAAGAATACATCCGTCCCTTCCGCGACGATATTACTGCCCCAGCCCATATACAAACTATTGATGAAAGAACAGGCGTTGCCCTCTCCATCGGCTGTACATAGATAGACGGTATCGGAATGCGCGAGCGGTGCGCCAAAAGACGGGGGTTGCATGGCGCTACGCTCTGAGATAAGTTGGCGACGTCCGCGAAGATATTCATCACTGAGCAATTGGTCAACGGGGACAGGGACTTGCAAGGGGTCGGCGATATAGTGGTGGGCATCGGCGAAGGCGAGGCGCATAGCTTCTACCATGAGATGCAAACGCTCTGCGCTATCCCACGGCCAATCGCCCAAAGTCCACGCTTCGGCGATTTTCATCGCTTGTAAAGCGGCCAATCCTTGACCATTGGGGGGATGTTCCATGATGGTAAAACCGCGATAGTTGATTTGGATAGGCTCGCCCCATGTGGAAGTATGGCTGTGTAAATCCTCTAAAGTCATCAACCCGCCCAGCGCCCCTAATGTTTTGACGATAGCTTCTGCGATAGGGCCGCGGTAGAAAGCGTCTGGTCCGCCTTCTGCCACTTGCTGGAACGTGCGCGCCAGATGGGGTAAGCGCATGATTTCGCCCACGCGCGGGGCGCGACCATCGGGCACATAATGTTCTGTATGATGCCCTTGACGCAAAAAAGCCTCCGACGCTTGCCATGCCCTACCAAAGACAGGAGCTACAGCAAACCCTTCTTCGGCGTAATGAATGGCATCGGCGAGGGTTTCTTTTAAGGTCATACGCCCATGCCGAACGAGCAAGTCATGCCAGCCCATACACGCGCCCGGCACAGTGACAGCGTGGGGGCTACGGTCGGGGATGGCGTCGCGAATCCCCAAACGGGCTAACTCGGCGATAGTCAGGGCTTTGGGGGCGCGGCCGCTACCGTTGAGAGCCGTCACCGATTGGGTTTGGGCATCGTAGTATAAAGCGAACATATCGCCGCCAATGCCCGTAGAAGCGGGATCCGTGACGTTGAGCACGGCCGCCGCCGCGACAGCCGCATCAGCCGCTGTGCCGCCCTCGCGCAGGATACGTAACCCAGCCTGAGAAGCGAGCGGGTTATTGGTCGCTACCATGCCGCGACGTCCTAACACCATCGAGCGCCGCGATGCAAAATCAAAAGACATCGGTTTCACAAAGCAATACCTTTCATCGGTTCGCCGGCCGTCAAGGATGGGCGCCTTAAAAACGTCGTCGCCACACCTGAAATAGCCTGGCTGAATCAAATCAGAGCGCATAACGCGGTTTCGGTTGATTGTGGCATCAAAAGGCGCTTTTCGCCAACTGCGTCCCTCTAATTTGGGACTGTCGCACAATTGACATTCCCGACAACATCGCACACCATAACATAGACATTGGCGCTTTTTTATTCAGCATCTGGAGGGTGTATCTGTGAAAAAATGGTTGCTTTGGACGATTATATTCAGTGTTATGGTGATGCCGCTGGCGGCGCAAGGCGCGCCCGAACAAATCAACTCCGCTCTATCTAATCTGAGTAGCCGCTTAGGGCGCACGATTGCCCTTAGCGATCTCGACAATTGGCTATGGTCGCAGGAGCTATACCCTGATGCAAGCCTCGGTTGCCCGCAAGAAGGGCTGGTTTATGCCCAAGTTCAGACCGTAGGGTACCGTTTTGAACTCACTTATGGCGGCACCATCTATGATTATCGGGTATCGGGCGATAGCTCAATTGTCATCTTATGCGGCACGCGCAACGCCAGTACGGGAGAAGCGGAAGCGCCCAGCGCGCCAACGGATGATTATACCAACCCACTATGCCCGCCCCCCGCGGAAGGCGAAGCGCGTTATATGCGAACACGGGTTGCGGTCAACACCCAAGCGCAAGTGACGCCGGGAAGCCCTAATCGGGTGCGCGCCGATGGCACGCGCGATTCTGCCGAAATTGGCCAGATACCGCCCACAGCGTTATTCTCCATCATTGGCGGCCCTAAATGCGCGGACGGCATTTTGTGGTGGAATATCAACTACGATGGCCTCATCGGTTGGACGGCGGAGGGCGAGGCGGGCGAATATTTCATCGAACCGCTCTTGGCTAAAGCGTTGCCGCCACTACAACCTATTTCAGAAACGAATATCACGAGCATCACCGAATTATCCCGTTTGCAGGGCAACTTCGGCGCTGATTTTGTGTGGTCGGCGGATGGCGCGCAATTGCTAGTCGCTGGCGGGTTAGGGTCGGATAGCGTTTGGCTGTATACGGTGGCGGCGCTCAACCAAACGGCGCGCATCGTCAATGATGATGAACAAATTTTGAGCATCGCCTATCGTCCGGGCGCTAATCAAGCGCTGATTGGGACGGCCGCGGGCGCAATTCATCTGCTCAGCCTCGCCGAAAATGAAACGCTTGTAGAGCGGCTCTTTTTGCAATCCCACGTGACCAACGCGGTATCTGTCGCTTTCCATCCCGATGGCGTGCGGGTGGCGGTAGCGGGGTCGTCTGCGATTACCAATGCGGCGGTGGATAGAGAACACGCTATCGTCATTTGGGATGTGGAGAGCGTCTCGCAAAGCGCTATCTTGGCGGGCCACACCGGCCCCGTGACAGAATTGGTCTTCAATACGGATGGCACCCGCCTAGCTTCTGTATCGGCAGATGGCGCGCTCATCATTTGGGATACGACGGTGAATACAGCGGTGAGGACGCTGGCCATCAATAGCCCCGCTTTGTCCGTGGCCTATAGCCCCAATGGGCAATTCATCGCCGTTGGCGCTCAAGATGGGCGGGTCTTATTGCTCGATGCCACGACTACAGAAACTATCGCTACCTTTAACGCCGCCGATGCTATCAACGCTGTGGCTTTTAGCCCCGATAATACCTTGCTGGCCGCGGGCGGCGAAGATGGCAGTGTGCGGGTATGGAGCACCGTATCAGACGCGACTTTAGCATCGCTCGTAGGCGATGACCGCGTGCGCGACTTCGCCTTCAACCCCGATGGAACGCTCCTCGGTGTCTTATACGATGATGCCACATTGCGTCTGTGGGGTATTCCCCAAAACAGCAATGGCTAGACCCCTATCATAAAACAGAGAGAGGCGCTTGGTGGCGCGCCTCTCCTAATTCTTTGTCGTCTTGAAAGCCCTTAATTAGGGGCACCCCCCTTTTTGCAGAGCGTAATCAGCGTCATTACGGGCATTGTCGTTCTCGTTGCTCTCTGGGACTTGGTTGGTGTGGTCTACGGTGACCACAATCCGTTGTAGCTCGCCTACGTATGTGCTGACGGTGAGGAAAGCGCCCGCTGTATGCGTTTGGCCGGGTTGAAGCGCTGGGAAGGGCGTTTCGGTGCGGGCTAATTCTTGACCATCGGAAACCCGTATGGCGCGGATGCTGATAAGACCGCCGCTCGTGGATGCCGCCGAACCATCGTTACGCACGGTCACCTGAATTTCTGACGACTGATTGCATATCAAAGGATGCGGTGCCGTTTGGATGTTGGCCACGACCAAATTCACTTGCGATGGCGGCGCGGTGGGGGGCGGCGGTGGCGGTGTGTTGGTGGGGAAAGGCGTTGGCGGGCCGGGGTCTATGGGCAAGGATGCTAGATTGCCCGTTGTAGAAACCAGCTGGGCGAAGACCCACCCTTCGCCATTGTAGTAGCGTATTTTGTACCATGTGCTATCCGTGTTGACGGCTAAAATTTCCGCTTGGTCATTGGCGGCCAGACTGCCGATGGGCGGATTAAAAGCCAGACCCGGCCCGCTACGAACGTTCACGCCTTGCAACATCCGCGCTGTTGGCACACTGGGCGTATTGGATGCTGGCGGAGAGGTGGGCGGGGCGGGCGTGTTGCTGGGCGGCGGCGGATTCGTTGCGGTCGGAGGGGGTTGTACATTGGCGGGATTATCGGCGCTGGTATTGGCCGTGGTCGGGACAGATGCTTGCGTAGGCGCGGTTTGGGCGTCATCTTCGCCGCCGCTGGCGTTGTTGGATGGCGCTTCTGCCACAACATTGATGGTCACACTTTTGGGTTCGCTACTCGTGCCGTCGTTGCGATAGGCGACAACGCTAATGGTGTGTTCACCCGCTACTGCTGGCCAACCTTGTTCAACCGTGAACGATGCGGCGCCAGCCGGCCATCCTGATGTCGCTGTCCCGATGATGGCCCCATCTAAAGACACTTCCACACGGGCGAGGTCAGGCCCTGCATTTTCGATGCGAGAGATAATATTGACCGATGTCCCCTCTAGATAGATGGCGTTTGGCAGAGGGGATGAAATTTGCACTACTGGCGGACCACTGAACGTTTGTTGCTCATCTGTCGTCACGCCGTCTGTGCTTAAAGAACAAGCCGAGCTTATCAACATAATCAACGATAAAAAACCTATATGACCTATTCGTCCCATTCTAAAACTCCTTCGCCCAAAACGGCGGCCTTATCTTTGAGGAATTATTATGCATGATTTTGAGGAAATTTCACGCATCTTTTACAAGCCAGACGTTATTCCCCATCCATTACGACGAATGTCATCCGCCGACAGAAAAAGAAAAAATAACGATTGTGATTGCACTATACTGAAGTTAGTTGACGAAATGAAGAGCCAAGTTGTTCCGGAAAGGGGAGCAAATCATGACGATAATCGTTGACCAAGACGCCAAACTCCAGCGCCTTTTGTGCCGCGGCAACCAACAGTTGTTAAAGGGCCAGCTCGACGGGGCGCTCGACCATTTCAACCAGATTATTGACGCGCAAATACCGCTCAGCCAGCATCGGCGCGCTTATATCGCCTCCGCCCATTTGGGGCGCGCGGGTTGCTATATCCGCAAGGGCTTATACGACAGAGTGGATGCAGAAATCCGACAAGCGAGTATGATTTACGCGATGGATGGCGATAGCGACCTCGCCACCCAAGTGAAGCGCTTGTCTGATAACTATGACCTCGCGCTACATAGCGGCGACCTTAGCGCTGTGGAAATCGTCGAAGATGTGCATCACCAGACTAAAGCGATGTGGGAAAAAGCCGCATGGCAGAGCGTGGGCTTACTGACGCATATCATCCTTGATGTTGTGCATCATCGCGTGCCTATGCGCCCGCCCCGCCGCGAACTGCTACGCTTAGATGATTGCGATTAACGCTTGGTTAAGGCGCTAACCAAGAGAAGACGAGCATCACCGCTAGGGCCCCTAACAGCGCGCCGATGACCACTTGGGCGAGCGTGTGGTCGCGGGTGACCATGCGCGCCCAACTGGCCGCTACGATAACAGCGAGGCCCGCTAACAACAAAACAGGCGCATTCAAATGCCCGGTCATCGCCAAACCGATTACAGACATGGCGACTAGAGCGGTGTGTACCGAGGCTTTGGTGATGAAGGTATTGACTAGAAATTGCAAAGGGGCCCATAAAGCGATGCTAGCCACCCCAGCGATGAAAACGATGGGCGCGCCGCTCATCTGCGCGATGGCCCAACAGGCTAAAACCCCTAACCACCCAACGATATACAGCGGCGTTCGGCTCTGGCGCTGGTAAACATAACGCGCGCGGCGGCGTTGCACGAGCACGAGCGCCCCAATGGGGATGACCACCGTCAAAACGACCAATAAGCTCCAACGGAGGCCGTCTAGGCCAAGTGTGATGACCGCTGGGATGAGATAAATAATGTATGGGTGCAAAACGATTCCCACCCAATAGGCGAGACGATTGGTATTATCGGGTAGCATATCGGCCATAGGCGCGTCTAGGCTGTCTCGATGATTTGATGACGGACGAGCCGATAATGCGGGACGGGCTTTGGTTCTGCACCACAACTCTGTTGCACCGCAAAATCCGATTCCGATTCAATCAGTCGCACAAGATGTATATCACCATTGGGGGCCACAAAACGAATCACCCAAACGGGGCCATCTGTGTTGGTATCGAGCAAACGGAAATCGTCGAACCCGATGCGTCCAGTGGTCGCGCGTATGTAGTATTCGGCGCTTTGGACGGGTTGGGGATGAGCGCAACACCCACGCAACTTGCCCAATAGCAACTGCCCTCGTTCGTACTGCGCGATGAGGGCTTTGGCATCTTGTGGTGTAAGTCGCCCGTAGCATATCCCTTGCGGAAAGCATAGCATCGTCGCGGCGAAACGATGCCCGCCGATATGGCTACATTGCCATGTCGCATCGGGGGCGATGGCGCTTAAAGCGTTAAAAAAGGGTATCCCTTGTTTAGCGCAACACAAGTCCCGTTTGCCATTGACGCACACCGCGAATAATGGCCCTGTGTAGCGCTCCGCGGCTGTATCGTCCCCAAAATCGAAGTCTAAGATGGCGTCGTAGGTATCGAATAGGAAGCGATGTATCGCGCCGCTTTGCGCGCCGAGGCGGACGCTGAATAGGCTTTTTTGTGCCGAACGGCGCGCAGGTTGCCGAATGAGCAACAGTTTAGCGCCTGTGGCCGCGAGGCGCGTTTTTACAACCGCGGGGATGTCGCTTTCTTCAAACGCTTTGTGTCCCCATGCGTCCTCGTATTCTAGTAACAGCCAATGTTCAGCATGGCTAGCTGTGCCATATAAGGGTTCTGCTACAGACTGCGACGACTTGGAACAAGTCCATCCTATATCCATCTTAGCTCCTTGTGTGTGCGGCGCTCAGCGGTCGGGCGGCACAAAGACGACTTCGTATAGCTTGGGCCAGTGCTTCCCTGTGAGATAAAAGGTGTCGGTTTCGGGATTATAGACGATGCCGTTAAGCACATCATTTGCGCCCAAATCGGCGCGCTCCTGCGGCGTGATGAGGTTGGAGGCATCTATCACCGCTTCGGTACGGCCATCAAATTTGTTGATTTGTAAAATGATGTCGGTGAACCAAACATTCGCGTAGACCGAATCGCCGACGCATTCTAACTCGTTGAGTTGAGAAATGACCCGCCCATTAGGTCCGCGCAATTGGTTAATCGGCGTCCCCTGATACGTCACTAAAACTTTGGCGATAAGGTCGAAGGTATCTAGCTCGCGCACAGACAAGTAAGCCGTGCCGTCGCTATGATAAAAATAGCGGCCATCGCTACACAGCCCCCACCCTTCACCCTCGTATTCATAACGGCCAAGCTCCTCAAAGGTGGCAATATCGTAAATGAGGGCGACGCCATCCTTCCACGTCAGTTGCACGAGGGTATCGCCGACGCGCTCCAAGCCTTCGGCGTAAAAATCGTCGCTTAGGGTGTGGAGGCGTAATACCTCGCCTGTTTCAATATCCACCTCGCGCAGGGTAGAATCCATCGCATGCGCGCCGGTGCTTTCGTACAGATG
This sequence comes from Anaerolineaceae bacterium, assembly GCA_037441665.1. Lineage (GTDB taxonomy): Bacteria > Chloroflexota > Anaerolineae > Aggregatilineales > Phototrophicaceae > JBBIRQ01. The sequence goes on from JBBIRQ010000004.1 coordinate 225,073, forward strand.
CCCGTCATAGAATAGCAAACCCTGTGTGTAAGCTTGGGTATCGTGGGGATAAACGTTGATAATTTGGGGGACATAAAACGGGACGGGTTCTACGGTTTGCGCGCCGACCTCGCTATTCAGGCTGAGCAGTACCGATAAAAAAAGTAGCGCTATTAAACGATAATTCATTGCCTTTTTTCTCCGACATTTAAGGTCACATGTAGGCTATTTTAAGCCGCAATTGGTGTAAGAACAGGCCTTGGTCAGCGATGAGCGGCGGCACGGTATCTATATCCACCCAATATAGCTCGAACACTTCGCGCCGAATGAATCCATCGCTACGATATTTTTCAGCGTGTCGCCATCGTGGCGGCGCTTCGCCGTCGAAGATAAGATGATAAAAATAACGATGATGCCATTCTGCTTTGCCAAAATCGCGCATATCGCGCTTTTGGTAGCCCAAATAGCCGCCCAGCGTCAATAAATTCAGCCCGGTTTCCTCGAATGCTTCGCGTGGGACAGCCGCTTCTAGCATCTCGCCTTCCTCGACTGTGCCCGCGGGCACTTGGATGCCGGCCGAAGGGTCGTCCACATGCTCAAAAACGAGCAACTGCCGTTCCCATGTGATATAAGCTAAGACTTTATGTTTCTCAATCAAAATAGCCATGTTAAAGACGGGTTCTTAAAAGGGATGAACGCCATGATGACCGCAGGGATATAATAATCCGTCCGGGTGATGACATCATTCGTCAACAGGCCGATAGAACCGTTAGCTTGTTTGGAGTTGTCGCGCCCGAAGACTATATCATCGGCGTGACCCAATTCGTAACCTGATAATACCAACTGTGTCACTTCCTCAGGCAGGAAAAAGACGGCGGTTTGGGCTTTGCCCAAGCGTCCGCCGTTATCGGACACAACCACCCACGCGAAAACCGACATCTGCCCTTGTTCATCAAGTTCAACGCCGCCTTCAATGCCCACGGCATAAGCCGCGTCTGGGCGTGCGGCCATCGCCGCCCGTGCGCGATTATACGCGCCTTGATAGGTCTCTGCGCGGGACATGGGCTGTTGGCTCACATTGGAAGGGGCTTGAAAAGGCTCAGTGATGAAAGGTTGTGTCGGGAACAAGCGGCGGAAGCCTTGGGAAACGGCCGCGACTTTGACCGGATTCGTGGAAGCGACGACGATTTTCAAGGACATCTCGTATCTAAAACCCTGTAGAACAGTCAACGAACTTCAAAAGCTAACAAAACGATACTGTGTGCCAATCATAAATGATAAAAAATGAGGGTGGAATACCCTCATTTTCTCTTTACTGGAGCGGGTTTTATCTCATTCGCCGCTCACAGCTAAGGCGACAAAGTCAATTTCTAGGCCCACTTGGTCGCCGATGTCGGTCACTTGTGGCGGCGCTTGTATGCCGATGCCAAAGTCGGCGTATAAGATTGTCGCGTTGGCAGAACCGCTTATCTGCCCCTCGTCGTCGAGCGTCACGCTGGCTTCAAAGGTGACACTGCGCGTTGTATCGCGCACGGTTAAATCGCCAACGATTTGGAAATTCACCGTTTCGCCAACGGCCAAGGCGCTCTGAGGTAGGCCAACGAGTTGGGTAGGAACAAAACGGATGAATTCGTAAGCATCCTGCGAGGAGAGCAAAATACGCCCCCGAATGGCTTGGTTGCGAAATTCATTATCAGTGGCTAGCGTGCGGGCGTTGATGACAATTGTGCCCACCTGAGAGAGCGATGGGTTGGCGAAATTGACGATAATATCGCCCGCGACTTGGTTGGTCGCGCCTACAACCGTGATGGGGCTTCCGGCCAGCACCTCATCAATCAAAAAGCGCGCTTGGGATTGTTCGGGATTAATACGAAAGAGCGCTTGCTCCGTGCTCGTGGCGGTTGTGGTGTCGGTGGCGGTTTGTGCGGTCGCTTCGGGCGTGGCTTGGGGTTCGCTGATGGGTTCTGTCGCTTCGTTGTTGAGCGAGAGCGTAGGGGCGACTTGTGATATATCTTGGCTAGGGGTGCTATTGCCGCCGGTGGCCCATAGGATGCCGACGACGCCGACCGCTACACCAGCCACAAAAGCCAAAACAATTAAAAGGATTGCTAAACGGGTGTTCATCATGGTGTGTGCTCCTTCTCAATGTCTGTTGGATGAAAAAACTCGACGCGAAATTTGGTAAGCTCTTGTAAAGCGATTCGGTTATTTCTCCTCTGTTGCGCTAACCCATTAACACCAGATGTCCCTTGAAAAATGATACGCGAGTCCATTTTATTTTGACGTTATTTCCGATAGATTCTTAGGCATTTCTCATATCAAGCGTTATATAGACTAGCAGGCACCCGCATACTGGGGCACAATCTAGACGCTTTTCATCGCTACAAAGGTCATTTGCTATGCATGAACAATTCGTTGGTTTGGCCCTCATCGGATTCATCGCGGGCATTATGTCGGGCATGTTCGGCATCGGCGGCGGGGCGATTATCGTACCGGCGCTTATTTTATTCCTCAGTTTCGACCAGACAACGGCCAACGGCACTTCGTTAGCGGCTTTGCTATTGCCAGTGGGTGTCTTCGCCTGCGTCGAATATTACCGCGCGGGCAAGTTAAAATTAGGGCCGGCGGCGATGGTCGCCGGTGGTTTGGCTGTGGGCGCGTGGTTTGGGGCAGGTTTTGCGCTGGAGATGGACCCGACGGCGCTACGTCAATCTTATGGGGTGTTTTTGTTGTATATGGCTTGGCGTTATGCCGCCCCCATCCAATGGTGGGGGGAGTGGCGCGGCGGTAAAAAGGCGACCCTCCCCGAAGAAGCCTCGATGGAGTGGCAAAACGCGCGCATTTTATTGTTATGCTTTTTAGTCGGCGTTGTAGCGGGTATCTTTTCGGGGTTATTTGGCATTGGCGGCGGCGTGGTCATCGTTCCCGCTTTAATGCTCTTGCTCAACTTTGACCAAAAGTTAGCCACAGGCACTTCACTTGGGGCTTTACTGATGCCCGTTGGTCTGCTGAGCGTCGTGCGTTATTACGAAGCGGGCAAGCTGAACCTAGAAGCCGCATTGCCCATTGCGTTGATGTTGGTGATAGGCGCGTTGGTGGGGGCACGGGTCGCCTTGGGGTTGCCCACAATCACCGTGCGCCGCTTATATGGGCTTTTCTTATTCGCTGTTGGCTTGCGCTTTTTACTGGGGGGCTGAACGATAGGCGATGAGGTTATCAAAAGCGATACGCGCTTCGCCATCATCATTGGGTAAGGCTACCACTAACCCAACAAATCCGCTCCGATACAAGGTGTCTCTTGCGCTGGCGAGGAATTGCCCATTGACGTATAGCGCCAAATAAGACCCATCGCACACGACCCGCAATTGGTTAAGCCCCCGATTCTGCACGATAATATCTGAATACTCCCATTCGACCAGCGGGACAACCGCGCGCCCTTCTCCGCGTCGGATGCTGTAGTAACCATCGGCGCTAACCAGAAAGTAGTAACCATTGCCGTCATTTTGGGGGCTGACGCGGCACATCACCCCATAGGCATTGCGGCGATAATCCGATAATTGGCGCGCATCCACATCGAGGATGACATCGTCATGTGCAATGTAATTGACGCCCCATACATAAGCGTTCAACTGGCTATTGACTTTATAAACCCCATCTTCTACGGCTATCGTCAGACCTTGCAAGCGGTATTCGTCCCAAGCGCCGACGGTATCGAAACTGTCGCTATATAACTTATCGCCGATAAGGAGCGGGGGGGTATCGGGTTTGCATTGGCTTAACAAGCTCAGCGCCCAAAGCCAGAATAGTGCTTGCTTAAAGCGATTCGTCACCGCGCTTTTTCCCCTATACCTATGGCTAGGTTAGGGTGATTATACGCTTGAATGCAGTGCTTTCATATTAGAGCTAGGTAATGATTTTTAATTTCATTGGTTGCCGTCTCGCCACTAGGGTGTATAATCGCATTAAACAGATAATGGTTGGTCAGTTACAAAAGTGAAACCGTTATGATAGAAGTAGTCATAGACAGTATCCGTGTGAGCTTGATGTCACAACAACGTATCGTCGTCCTCAAAGAGGTTCATGCAGACCGCTATTTAACGATTTGGATTGGCAGTTTCGAGGCGGAAGCTATCACGGTTGAACTCCAAGAAATTCCATCGCCACGCCCGATGACCCACGATTTACTGCGCTCGACCATAGAGCAGTTGGGCGGAAAGCTGGCCCATATCCTCATCAATGATTTGCGTAAAGATGTTTACTACGCCAAGCTAGTTATTGATGTGGACGGTAAACAAGTGGAGGTGGATTCGCGTCCGAGTGATGCCATCGCCCTCGCCGTGCGCGCCAACGCCCCTATCTTTGTGGCGGAATCGGTCATGGCGCGGGCGGGCTTTGAACCGGAAGATAGCATCGAAGATGCCGAACTGATGGATGACGAGCCAACAAAGACCGAGACGAAGCCGGTAGAGGATATAGACGAGACGAAATTGAGCGCCTTTGCCGATTTCGTCAATTCCCTAGATCTCGATGACCTCGATGAAGAAGATTAACTTATAGACCATCGCCTGACCTCGCGAAAGGCATTATGATGGGTGTTTTATAGCACAAGGACGGTGATAAACGAAGCCGTCCTATTCTGTTCTATGCCTATAGGGTGACTCAGACATCACATGATATCCATACCCCGCGCCACGCCGCCTCCTCTTTATAGTCAAGATGCTGAAGAAGCGGTCCTAGGCGCTATATTGGCTAATTCTAATATTTTCGTGACCATCGCTTCGTTCTTGAAGGCGGAAGATTTCTTCATAGATAGGCATCAGACAATCTGGAAGGCCTTCAATCGCTTGAGCGAGCGTGGTAGCCCCATTGATTATCTCACCCTCAAACAAGAGTTAATAGACCTCGGCAAGTTAGAGGAGGTGGGGGGCGACCCCTATTTAACCTATTTAGCCAATAGCACACCAACTTCTATCCATGCTGAAGTTTATGGGCGCATCGTGGAACGGGCCGCCATTCGTCGCAAGCTCATCAAAACCTCTGACGAAATCCTCGCTTTGGCGCTGAATGAAGATTTGGCGCTGGAGGCGGTGATGAGCGAGGCGGAATCCAAACTGTTTAGCGTCAGCGAATCTACGCAAATTCGCCGCGAGTTCGTGCCCTTGAGCGACGCCATTAGCGATTACTACGACCGTATGGAGCATTTGCTCCAAAATCGCGGCGGGGCGTTGGGCCTGCCTAGTGGATTTCGCGACCTCGATAGCTTGTTAGGCGGATTCCAGCGCTCAGATTTAATTGTTTTTGCGGGCCGGCCGGGCATGGGCAAAACAAGTTTTATGCTTTCGGTAGCGCTGAATGCGGCTCGTTTGGGCGCGCGCATCGGCATCTTCACGATGGAAATGGGCGTCGAGCAACTGGTACAACGGTTAGTTGCTATGGAGACAGGTATCAACATGCAAAAATTGCGCCTCGCCCAACTCACCCAACAAGAGGCTAAACGCTTCACCGAGGCTGTCGCGCGCATCAACCATTTTCCCATCTTCATTGACGATACGCCCGCCCTAACCCCTATCCAAGTGCGGACCAAAGCGCGCCGCTTGATGCACCAATACGGGCTAGATATGATTATGCTAGACTACATGCAGTTGATGACCAGCGGCCGCCACAACGACAACAACCGCGTACAAGAAATCAGTTATATCAGCCGTAGCCTTAAAGAATTGGCCCGAGAGCTGAACGTGCCGCTATTTTCTGCCGCTCAGTTATCGCGCGCGGTGGAAAACCGTAACGATAAACGCCCCGTCCTCAGCGATTTGCGCGAAAGTGGTAGTATTGAACAAGATTCTGATATTGTCATGTTCCTCTACCGCGATGCAGTCTATAATGAAGCAACAGAGTTTCCTAACCAAGCCGACATCATCGTAGCCAAACATCGCAACGGGCCGACAGGGACTATCTCTTTATATTTCGAGCGTTCTATCACCAAATTTATGGATGCGAGCGTTCAACGAGTTGATTTGAGTGATTTCCGATGAAACCATTTGAGGGCTTCCCCCCCGGCAAAGTGAAAATGATGGCGCTACCTAGCCAATTCTTCAGCGAGGTATTGCCCCTGTTGGATGATTTGAATGAACTAAAGGTCATCTTGTATTGCTTTTGGGCGCTAGGGCAAAAAGACGGCGACTTCCGCTATATGCAAAAGTCGGACTTTTGCGCCGATGCTACTTTTATGGATAGTTTAGCCCGCAGTGAAGGTGCGACACCACAAGACAGCCTCGACCTCGCCTTAAAGCGCGCTACAGACCACGGGGTGCTATTGGCCGCCGATGTTCAACTCGGCGACCATGTAGAGACCTTCTACTTTGTGAATACGGCGCTTGGCCGTTCTGCTGTGCGACAAATCGCGGCGGGGCAATGGCGACCGGGCGCAACGATGCCCATCGAAATTTTGCCGGAAAGGCCCAACATCTTCGCGCTCTACGAGGCCAATATCGGGCTACTAACGCCTATCATCGCCGATGAACTAAGGGATGCCGAGCGCGACTTCCCGACGCTTTGGATAGAAGAAGCCATCGCCGAGGCGGTTAAAAGCAATATCCGCAATTGGCGTTATATCCGCGCTATACTAGAGCGTTGGAAACAAGAAGGCAAAAGCCGCCAACAGTCCGAAGACCCGCTCGCCGATGGAAAACGATACATCAGTGGAAAATATGCCGACTGGATTAAATCCTAAAATCACTTGCGCCGACCCCAAAAATCCCGACCAACCTTGCCCCGTTTGCGGCGGCCTAGGGGTTATCCACTATGACGTTCCCCTCGATGACCCGCGCTTTGGTAAATTATTCCGATGTCCGAATAATCCCATTGAAGCGGATGTAGAACACCAACAACGGTTGCGTCGCCTGAGCAATCTAGAGGCTTTCGCGACGAAAACGTTTGATAATTTCGATATTAACCTTAATATGTATTCACCTCATGAACAAAGCTCGCTCCAAACAGCGCATAGCGTGGCGTGGCACTACGCCCAAGACCCGCAGGGATGGCTTTTGCTAGAGGGTCGCTACGGTTGCGGCAAAACGCATTTGGCGGCCGCCGTTGGCAATTGGCGGCTGAAAATGGGGGATTTCGTCATTTTCATCACGACACCCGATTTGCTCGACCATCTGCGGAGCGCCTTTGCCCCAGATGCCGAAGTAGGCTATGACCAATTGTTCGACCGCGTGCGAAACGCCGCGTTGCTCATCCTCGATGACCTCGGCGTCGAAAATCCTAGCCAATGGGCGAAAGAAAAGCTTTTCCAAATACTCAATCACCGTTATATCGCCCATCTGCCGACCATCATCACCACGAATAAAAATATCGAGGAATTGGACGAACGGATTCGTAGCCGTTTGCTCGATGTAGACTTTGTGCGGCGGGTCAAGATTAGCGCCCCGGATTATCGTTCTGCCGGGTTGCGCGATGATGACCCTTTGGTGGCCAATTTGTCCGCTTATGGGCATATGACGTTTAACAGTTTCGATACGAAAACCAACGTCACCGCAGAGGAGGAGCGTAACTTAATCAATGTGATGCGCGCCACCCAACAATACGCCCAAAACCCTGAAGGTTGGCTACTCATCATAGGTCCCTACGGGAGCGGCAAGACCCATTTAGCCGCCGCCATCGCTAATTTTCAGCGGCACACCAACGGGCCGGATACCGTGATGTTCGTCACAACATCGGATTTGTTGGACTATTTGCGGACCACCTACGCGCCCAATTCTACAGTAACGTTTGATAAGCGTTTTCAGACGGTGCGGAATGTCCACTTGCTCATCTTAGATGACCTCGTGTTGGAAAGCGCGTCTTCTTGGGCTAAAGAGAAGTTGTTCCAACTGCTCGATTACCGCTATGTGCGGCAATTAGCCACGGTCATCACCACAGCCAAGGAACTAGACCATATTGACGCACGTTTGCGAAGCCGTTTACTAGATGAGCGACGGTGCGCTACACTTGCCATCACGTGCGAAGCTTATGCTATACGCCTAAAAAGAAATCGGGGTGTTCGCTCGCGCTGATGTTCACATTGACTTGTTACGAACGCAAGTACCGTTCGGCTGTTCTCGATTTGCTGTTCTACAGCCGCTATACACAAGTTCATCTCGATTGGCACGACACAAGCCAATGGCTCGACCGCTATACCGACTCTTTGGCGCGCTTGGCGTGGGATGGCGACCATCTCGCGGGGTGTTTGGTCTTATCGCCCCCTTTGAATGGCGCGTGTTGGGTTCGCATCGTCGGCGCAGACCACCATTACCCGCTCGACCAAGTCTTCTACACCTTGTGGGCCGATTTGCGGGCGGAGTGCGCGAGGATAGGGGTATGGCAAGTAGCTATTTTGCTCATCAACGACTGGCTAGAGCCATACTTGGAATTGCTGAATATGCGCTATATGGAACAAATCATCACCTTAAGGCGCGCGGGCGACGTCCCCTTGCCGTGGTCACAGGGGGAACGTTCTTTCCGTCTGCGCCACGCCAATTTTGACGATTTGACCGCTATCGTCGCGGTGGATAATCAGGCTTTTGCCCCGCCGTGGCAATTGCAAGAAGAAGAAATTCGGCAGGCGTTGAGGATGGCCGCGAGCGCTGTAGTTGCTATAGAAGATGGCGAAATGATAGGTTATCAAATCAGCACGCGCCGCCATACGAGCGGTCATCTGGCGCGGTTGGCGGTTTTGCCCACTGCCCAGGGGCGCGGCGTCGGTGGCGCTCTGTTAGATAACCTCATCCATAATTTCAATCAGCGGGGTATCCGTTCGTTGACCGTCAACACCCAAGAGAGCAATCATCGCTCGCAACGGTTATATTTTCGCTACGGATTCGCCCGTAACGGCCTTGACATCTCCGTATGGGCGGCGACCTTATCCCGATAAACGAAGAGGATAACAGCTATGCGTATGATTTACCGTGAAGAGGATGGCGATTTAGGTATTTTAGCGAATAAGCGCGTTGGCGTCATTGGCTATGGCAATATGGGGCGGCCCATTGCCCACAACTTGCGCGATAACAATATAGATGTGCTCATCGGTATACACACACAAGCGGCCCGCGACCGCGCCACTGAAGACGGCTTCCCTTCCGACACTATCGAACAGGTCACGCGGGAAGCCGATATACTGATGTTGCTTTTGCGGGACGAGGTCATGCCTCAGGTGTATATCGAAAAAATATCCCCACACCTCAAAAATAACCAAATGCTGGCCTTTGCGAGCGGTTATAACATCCGTTACGGTTTTATCGAACCGCCGTCTTTCGTAGATGTAGCGCTCGTAGCCCCGCGGGCGATGGGGGCGGCAGTGCGCGAACGTTTTATCAGCGGGGAGGGTTTTTACAGTTTTATATCGGTCGCTCAAGATGCCAACGGCGACGCTTGGCCGGTCGTATTAGCTCTGGCAAAAGCTATCGGCGCCCTAAAAGCTGGGGCGCTGGAAGTTTCTATCGAGCAAGAGGCTGAGTTAGACCTATTCATGCAACAGGCTATCTTGCCGCTCTTTCATCAGATGATGATGACCGCCGCCAAATTGCTCACGGGGGACAATTACGGCTATCCGCCCGAAGCCACCATGATAGAGCTATATATCTCTGGCGAGTTGAACGATTACTTGCAGATGGCACGGCAGGCCGGGATGCTACACGCTTTGCGGCGTACTTCGCTCACCGCGCAATATGGGCTGTTCAGCCGTTTGCAACGCTTCGATGAATTGAAGTTAGAACGGCTTTTAGAAGCGGCGCTAGAAGACATCCGTAATGGCGATTTTGCCCAAGAGTGGGCGCGAGAATATAGCGATGGTTATCCGCGTTTACACAAACTCCGTGACAAACATGAGCGGCTCGATTTATGGGATATGGAACAGCAGACGATTGAACTGCTCAACGTCCAACCTTATGATGAAATCGAGACGGAGTTATAGGCGGTGTCGCTAGACTTTTCGCGAATACGCGCCGTCATCATGGATATGGATGGCGTTTTGTGGCGTGGTGATTCCGCTTTGCCCGGACTCGTGGCGTGGTTTGACTTTTTGAAAAGGCGCCGAATCCCTTATTGTTTGGCCACCAACAATAGCAGTAAAAGCCCATTGGCTTACACGCGGAAGCTAGCCCAGATCGGCTTAGCCGATGTGCCGCCTGATAGCATTATCACCTCCGCTTTAGCGACAGCCGCGACGTTGCGCCAGCGCTATCCCCATGGCGCGCGCGTTTATGTGTTGGGCGAAGATGGGTTGCGGCAAGCCTTGAGCGAGGCCGGACACCAAATCGTAGAAGAAGATGCAGAAATTGTAGTGGCAGGAATTGATTTTCAAGTGACTTACGCCAAGCTCAAGCAAAGCGCTTTGCTCATCCGCCGAGGGGCGCTTTTCATAGGCACTAATGCAGACCCTAGCTATCCCAGTCCGGAAGGGCTTTTGCCCGGCGCGGGTAGTTTTATCGCTTTATTAGAGACGGCTACAGGCACAAGGGCGGAAATTATCGGCAAACCCGGCCGCGCCATGTTCCAGACCGCGCTAGAACGGCTAGGGACTGCGCCGCATCACACGTTGATGATTGGCGACCGTTTGGATACAGACATCTTAGGCGCTCAACAAGTTGGCATTCACACCGCCCTTGTTTTAACGGGCGTCACCACCCGTGACCAGCTTTTAGATAGCGCGATTCAGCCCGATGCCATTTTTGAAAATCTGCCGCATTTATTGGCCCATTGGGTGAACACGCTTTAGGCGGCTTTGGCCACAAGCTTTTGGTTCAAAATAGGCCCGCCGCCCGATGCGCCGCGCGCACTGGCTCTGGCAGGCGATAGCGCAAGGTACAGCCCAGCACCAGCGCTATAGCGGAATCTATATCTGCTAAGTGCCCTGCTGAGATATAAAGCGGCTTGACGTGGTCGCGGGTTCGCAAAACAACGCCCAACTGTTCGCCGTGATGCATCAAGGGGCTAAAAGCGCCGCGATGGGGGGCGGGCATTTGGTATTCGCCGATATAATGTGTCTTGCCACAACCAATAGTGGGTTTATCGAGCCACAACCCCATATGCGCGGCAATACCCATACGCCGAGGATGGATGCGCCCCATGCCATCGAAGATGAAGACATCTGGCTCTAGGCGCATTTTGCTGAACGCTTCTACCAATACCGGCCCCTCACGGAATGTCAACAGGCCGGGGATATATGGATAGGTTACGGGTAAACGGGCTAAAACGGTCTCTTGAATATCGAGCTTAGGGTAAGACATCACGACGATGGCGGCTTGGGACCAATCATCCTTGACGCTGACATCCACGCCAGCTACCAAACGCAATGGGGAAACAATAGGGCGGTCTCGGAGTTTTGTTGCCAGATGTGTTTGTAACGCGATGGCTTCGGCAGGGCTTAAGCGCCAATCGTGTAAGGGGGGTATATGCATCGGGCTAACCACTATTTGCGAACAGGCTATCCCAGTCTACGCCTTCCGTCAAACCGGCTTTCAACGATTCTAGATAGGCGAGGGCATCTTCTAGGGTATAGGCCATATGGTCGCCTGTTTTACGCAGAGATAAACCCTCAAAAGTATCTACGTACATATCGGTAGAAAATTTAGTGCCGTAAGAGACGCCGCCGCCCCAATTATGATGCGTGGTCAATTCGCCGAGGCGTCGTAATGTTTCTATATTGGTGATGACGCCATGCCGCAAATCGGACAAAAAATAAATAGGCTCGGTCGCTTGGTCTAATAAGGTCTTCAAATCGGCCAAGAACACTTGTTGCGATTCCGATTGACGACTGGGGGCGCGATGCCAACGGATGAAAATTAAATCAGGTTTTACTTTATGAATTTCGTAATCCATATAGTATTCACTTGAGTTTTATGCTTGTCGTTGATTGATAAATTATAACGGGCCGAGATTAATGCCACAACTAGAGACGATGTTTTACAGTCAGCTTTCATTAAAGGTTAAAAAATAAAAATAGGGGCCTAGCTAGACCCCTATTGTATTGCGTTGTTTGTCGTGACGATGAGACGTCCTAATCAATCAAATTGGGGTTTGTTAAGCCTAACAGTCCCGTATCGGGTTGCGGCTTCTTTTGCCCTTCTTCGTCCTTGCCAAACTTGATGACATCGCCACTTTCGGTAATGGCTTCCACCGCTAGGCCGAGGCTTTGCAACTCTTTAACGAGGACGCGGAAGCTGGTGGGGATGCCCGGTTCTTCGATGGCTTCGCCTTTGACGATAGATTCATAGGTTTTGACGCGCCCTTGCACATCATCTGATTTGACGGTGAGCATCTCTTGCAGGGTGTAAGCCGCGCCATAAGCTTCTAAGGCCCAAACTTCCATTTCGCCAAAGCGCTGGCCGCCGAACTGGGCCTTGCCGCCCAAAGGTTGTTGGGTGACGAGGCTATAAGGACCTGTCGAGCGGGCGTGTACCTTATCTTCTACCAGATGCGCGAGTTTGAGCATATGGACATAACCCACGGCTACGGGACGGTCAAAAGGTTCACCCGTGCGCCCATCATATAACGTTTGTTTGCCATAATGCGGGACGGGTTGGCCGGTCTCGAACATGACGCGGTCTGCGATGCGGAACATCTCTTTCATGTCGGCTGTTTCGGGGATGTGGGTTTCTGGCGAATGAACCTTAATCCATATCCACAAAGAAATCATGGTGGCGTTTTCATCGCGGCGGCGGCGTTCTTGCACTGGCAAGGCTTGGTTTTCCTCGTCCCAGATGAGCATATCCTCAGGGTTGACGCCCCCTTCGCGAAGCCATTCGGTTAGCACTGCGCGGCGGGCGTAAGTGATGTCGTGGAACAGGCTATCGGCGCTATAGGATGGGTTGCGCCCCAACCATTCTTGGATGTATAGACGCCGCACCTCGTCATCGTCTTCTAATTCTTCGGTATCGTAATTGAATTGGGACATCCATTCCCAAGCCCGTTCGGTGATTTCTTTCCATGCGTGGTCAATGAGCCATGCGCGCCCCAGTTCGGCTTGAATTTCTGCTTCTTTTGCGCCGTCGAATACGGGTGTCACAGCGCGGAAGCCCAAACGGTCGGCGGCCCAGCCCAAATGCAGTTCCAAAATTTGACCGATATTCATACGCCCCGGCACACCCAAGGGGTTGAGGATAATTTCTACCGTGCGGCCGTCGGCTAAATAGGGCATGTCTTCGATGGGCACAATTTTGGAGATGACGCCCTTGTTCCCGTGGCGTCCGGCCATTTTATCGCCGACGGTGAGCTTGCGCCGCTGGGCGACGCTCACCCGCACCATCTTTTCTACGCCTGCGGGCAAATCCGGGTGTTCATCACGGGTGAAGGTCTTAACATCTACGACCTTGCCGCGTTCGCCATGGGGGAGGCGTAGCGAAGAATCTTTGACTTCGCGGGCTTGCTCGCCAAAGATGGCGCGCAACAATTTTTCTTCTGGGCTGAGTTCTTTTTCACCCTTGGGGGTAATTTTACCGACCAGAATATCGTTCGGGCCGACCTCCGCGCCGATGCGGACGATGCCGGATTCATCGAGGTCTTTTAGCGCGTCTTCGCCGACGTTGGGGATGTCGTAAGTGATTTCTTCGGGGCCCAGCTTGGTATCGCGCGCTTCGATTTCGTGCTTTTCGATATGAATGCTGGTGAATTTGTCTTGACGCAACAAATCCTCACTGATGAGGAGCGCGTCTTCGTAGTTGCCGCCAGACCACGATAAGAAAGCGGCCAACACATTATGACCCAGCGCCAAATTACCCTTGAACGTCGAGGAGCTATCCGCTAGCACGTCCTTTTCATGCACGTATTGGCCTTTAACCACAATGGGGCGTTGGTCAATGCAAGTGGATTGGTTAGAACGGTTGTATTTCCGCAAGGAGTAGCGGCGTTCTTGACCATTGGGTTGGCGGATGATGATACAATCGCCTTGGACGCTGATAACTTCGCCTTCCACATCCGATACCAGCACTTGCCCGCTATCACGCGCCGCTTGGCGTTCCATGCCTGTGCTCACGATGGGCACTTCGGGTTGGAGTAAAGGCACCGCTTGACGTTGCATGTTAGAACCCATCAAGGCGCGGTTGGCGTCGTCATGTTCCAAGAATGGGATGAGCGCCGCGCTGATGCCTACAATTTGGCGCGGGGCTACGTCCATATAATCAACCCGATGTACAGGCATGACGCGGAAATTTTGTTCATGGCGCGCAGAGACGCGCGTTTCGATGAGTTGGCCGCGGCTATCCATCAATGAATTGGATTGGGCGATGACGTAGTTATCTTCTACATCCGCAGAAAGATAGACGATTTCGGGCGTCACGAAGGGCACAACGGGGACCTTGTCTATGCCCGCTTTGGCGAGTTTCTCTGCGATAGCTTCCGTGATGATTTCGCCGCCTTCAACAATCACATTACCCTTGCTATCTTCGACATCTTCGCGCACACGCCGCCCGATGATGTCGGAATCGGTGGGTGGCAACGATTTAATCACACGGCGGTAAGGTGTTTCGATGAAGCCGAATTCGTTCACACGGGCATAACTAGCCAGGCGACCGATAAGCCCGATGTTGGGGCCTTCGGGCGTTTCGATGGGGCAGATGCGCCCATAGTGGCTGTGGTGAACATCGCGCACATCGAAGCCCGCGCGCTCGCGACGCAAACCACCGGGCCCTAAGGCCGATAGCGTGCGTTTATGGGTTAATTCTGCCAGCGGGTTGGTCTGCTCCATGAATTGGGATAATTGGGACGAGCCGAAAAACTCACGGACTGCCGCCACAATCGGGCGAATGTTGATGAGCGACGTTGGCGCCACCGATTCCGTTTCGGTGCGAACAGACATACGTTCTTTAACCACACGCTCCATGCGCCGCAAGCCAATTCGTAGCTTGTTTTGGATGAGTTCGCCGACGGTTTTCACACGGCGATTGCCCAAATGGTCAATATCATCACGAGGGGCACGCCCGTTGTTAATCTCAATCATGCGCTGAACTAATTTGACGATGTCAGCCTTCGTGATGGTGCGGATATGGCGCGGGATATACCCATCTAGCCCTAAGCGTTGATTCAGCTTATAACGTCCGACGCGCTCAAGGTCATAGCGGCGTTGGTCGAAAAGCTGGCTTTCCAGATATTCGCGGGCGTTATCCAAGGTCGGCGGGTCGCCCGGCCGCATCCGTCGGTAAAATTCCAGCAAGGCGGCTTCAGCGATAGGTTGCCCTTTACGCAAATCCCATGCTGGCTCATTTTTGAAAGAGCTGGCGATGAAGCGATGGGTTTCGTGATTATCTACATCGGCGAATAGCGCCAAAATTTCATCCTCTTCACCCGTTTTGATAGGCGACAAATCGGGCGGCATACGGTCGTTGACCGCCGCCAAGGCCCGAAGCAACACGGTGACGGGTATAGTGCGCTTGCGGTTGAACTTAATGGTGATGTAGTCCGTTTTGCGCGTCTCAAATTCCATCCATGCGCCACGGTCTGGGATGAGTTTCGCGTTCGATAGCAAGCGTCCGGTGGTGCGGTCTTCTTCAGCATCGAAATAAACGCCCGGCGAGCGGATGAGTTGGCTAACTACGACCCGCTCGGTGCCGTTGATGATGAACGTGCCTTTTTGGGTCATGAGCGGAAAATCGCCCATGAAGATGTCTTGAATGGCGACTTCGTCCCCCGCTTCGCGATTGACTAAAGCCACGCGCACATAAAGCGGCGCGGCGTAGGACATATCCCGTTCGAGGCATTCTTCCTCATGATATTTGGGGTTATCGAACCAATATTTCAAGCCGAATTGCTTGGCTTCTGGCGAGTTGCCCGGAAAATAGAGCTTGAAATTGCCATTGAAGCTTTCAATGGGGTTTATTTCATCGAATAATTCGGCTAAGCCGTTTTCGATGAACCATTGAAAAGCGTCTATTTGCACATCAATGAGCGAAGGGAGTTCTTGTACATCTGCTGTACGCGCGTAGTTTTTGGTCCGAGACAAAATATCCAATGCGCCGCTCCTCATGAGTTTAAACAGTACAAAACGATAGGAGGCTTAAACAAAAATAAGCATTGGGATGAATTATCCAAACGCTTCCGTCGGATGGACTATAGTCTTCTTAATGCGTTCCATGAAGTCCGCAATAATACCAAATCAGAGGCGAAGTGAACCCTCATTATAGTCAAGAACAGAAGGCGTTGTCAAGCAAAAAATGGGATGAAAAATATTCAATGAGCAGTATCTATACTCATCGTAGTAGTGAATTTTGTGGCATGATATAATCGTTTAGGTGTGTATCTTATTATTATTGTAGAGTTTTTCATGTCCCTTCTCGTCGCCAACAATCTCACCAAATTTTATGGTTCAGATGAAATCTTCCGCGATGTTTCCGCAGAAGTGCCGCATGGTGCGCGCATTGCATTGGTCGGGCCTAATGGCGCTGGCAAGACGACGCTCATCAATATCTTGATTGGGCACGATATTCCCACAGATGGCACCCTGACGCGCGCCAAAGATATACAAATGGGTTTCTTGCCCCAAAATCCCGAATTGGTCGGCGAACATACCCTATGGGAGGAACAACTGCGCGCTTTTGCCCATCTGCGGAAGATGGAGGCGCGTTTGCGCCAACTGGAAGCGGATATGGCTAATCCCGACCGCCACGATGAAGCTATCGCCGAATATGGCCCCTTGCAGGCCGAATACGAGCTTCTAGGTGGCTATGAATACGAAACCCGTATCCGTATGGTGTTGGGTGGCGTCGGTTTTGGCGAAGCGGATTACCACATGCCCTTGAGTAAATTATCTGGCGGGCAAAAGACCCGCGCCTTATTAGCGCGGCTACTGCTTTCTGCGCCCGACCTGCTCGTTCTGGATGAGCCAACAAACCACCTCGATATACAAGCGGTGGAATGGCTAGAAGATTTCTTGAGCCGCTTTCAAGGGGCTGTGGTGGCCGTCAGCCATGACCGCTATTTTATGGATAACTTCGCGCAGACCATATGGGAGCTGGAATTCGGACATCTAGAAATTTATCGGGGCAACTATAGCCATTATATCCAACAACGCGATGAACGGCGCGAACGGCTTTTAAAAGAATATGAAGCCCAACAAGCTTTTATCGCCAAAGAAGAGGCGTATATCCGTAAGCATATGGGTAGCCGTTGGACGGCCCAAGCCAAAGGGCGGCAGAAAAAATTAGAGACGATGAAGCGCCGCGGTAAAATTATCTTCCGCCCCCAAAATCGTAAGAGCATGGCATTAAATATGCAAGCCGAACTCCGTAGCGGCGATAAAGTGCTGATGACGCGCGATCTGGCCATCGGTTATCATGACGACGGGCAAGTATTGTTGCGCGTGCCGGATATTGTGCTTTTGCGCGGCGAGACGGCGGCGCTCATCGGGCCTAATGGCGTGGGCAAAAGCACGTTCTTAAAGACCATCACCCAAAAGCTACCCCCCCTCAGCGGAGAGGTAGGGCTAGGCGCTAATGTTAAGATAGGCTACTTCGCCCAAGCGCACGAGGAGCTTAACCCCGACAATAGCATCTTAGACGAAATCCTCGCCATCAAACCCATGCCCATTAGCGAAGCACGTAACTTCTTGGGGCGTTTTCTGTTTTCGGGCGATGACGTTTTCCGCCCGGTGCGGTCTTTATCGGGGGGCGAACGCGGGCGGGTGGCATTGGCCAAGTTGGCGCTGAGCGGGGCTAACTTGCTCCTGCTGGATGAGCCAACCAACCATCTGGACATTGATAGCCAAGAGATTTTGCAAGCCGTTTTAGAAGACTTCAGCGGGACAATTTTGTTGGTCAGTCATGACCGCTATTTAGTATCGGCACTGGCCACCCAAATTTGGGCGGCTCAGCCCGGTGAATTAGATGTTTTTGAGGGAACATACGCCGAGTACGTGGCGTATCGCAATCGGCGAATGGAGCAGGCGGCGCAAAAACCGAGCGGGAGCGCCGATACACCCAACGTACCCGCCAACGCCGACAACACACAGACCCTAAACCCCTATCAGCGGCAAAAGCGCCTCGCTGAAGTGGAAGCGCGCATCACGACGCTAGAAGAAAGTTTGCGACAACTGACAACGGAGATTGAGCGAGAGAGCGCCGCAGGCAACAGCGCTAAAGTCGCTGAATTGGGCGCTTTATACACCGAGACAGAGCGCCATCTCGAAGCGATTATGGCGGAATGGGAACTGTTGGCGGAATAGGGGGCATCAAGACGTTTGCCCCCTATCAATCGGGTTATTTCTGGTTATTTGCCCAGACGCTTCTTCAACTCAGCGGTTAGGGCCGGGACAATTGTATACAAATCGCCGACGACCCCATAGGATGCCAGTTTGAAGATGGGCGCTTCGGCATCCTTATTGATGGCCACAATGATTTTACTGCTTCGCATACCCGCTTGGTGCTGAATCGCGCCAGAGATGCCGCACGCGATATATAAATCGGGGTTCACTGTTTTACCGGTCTGTCCGACTTGATGGTCATAGGGGATATAACCGGCGTCTACGGCCGCGCGACTAGCGCCCAGAGCCGCCCCCAACACTTCGGCCAACGGTTTTAATGTGTGTTCAAAGCCGTCTTGCGCTTTCCAGATGCTGGCATCTGCCGCATCGGGGGGCGCATCTTTGGGATTGTTCGCCATGCCGCGCCCGCCCGAAACGATGATTGCGGCGTCGGTGAGGTTAACTTTGCCGACTTCGGCTTCAAACGAGTCTACTTTTGTGGCGATGTCGCTTTCGGCCAACACGGGTTGGACGGTGGTTACATCCGCTTTGGCGCCCGTGTTCGGCTCTAGCGGTTTGAAGGAACGCCCGCGAATGGCGAGGAATTTAGTATCTCCGCTGACCACAGCGGTAGCGACGACTTTACCCGCATAAGCGGGGCGCGTGACTTCTAAAGAATCGCCTTTGATAGCGAAATCGGTCGCTTCGGTGGCTAAGCCGCTATCGGTATCGGCGGCCACGCTGGCCAACAACTCCCGCGCGGGGCCCGTGCCCACGGCCACGACCGCTTTAGGTTTGTGTTCTTGTACCAGTTTTGTCATCAGCGCGGCGTAAGGCTCTAGACGAAAGACGTTGAGCGTGGCATCCTCACAAACAAGCGCTTTGTCCGCGCCGTATTGGGCCGCTTCGCCAGCGATAGACGCAGCGTTTTGACCGAAGACAAGGGCGGTTACGGGGCCGCCTAGGCCATCATCAGCTAATTTTTTGCCTGCGGCTAAAGCTTCCCAGCTGGCGGCGCTCGCTTTGCCGTCGAAGGTCTCTATCCAAACAAATACGCTCACAGCACTTTCTCCTCAAACAATTTGTCTACTAATTTGGCCGCAATCGCTTCGGGCGAATCGCCTTCAATGATTTGGGTATTGATGCTCCGCGCGGGCAAATTGGCGTAGGCGGTGATAGTGGCTTTTGGTGTCGGGAGGCTAACGCCCAAATCGGACGCCGACCAAACCGGGATGACCGCCTTAGATGCTTTGCGGATACCGATAAAAGATGGGTAACGCGGCTCGTTGATGCCTTTCATCACGCTGATGACGGCGGGCAGTTTGGCGGAAATCCGTTGTTTGCCCTGTTCGATGCTCTTTTCTACGGTGATAGTCTTGGCGTTATAGTCCACCGCGACAATCTTAGAAACATAGCTGAGCATCGTCCAGCCAAGTTTGCGGGCGGTTTGGTAGATGTGTTGGTCAGTGCCCACGTCCACGCTCTCTTTGCCGAAGATGACGAGGTCTACATCGCCCAACTTCTGCACAGCGGCGGCGGCTAGGGTCGCCCACCCCAAACTATCGGTGACGTTAAAGCCGTCTTCCCAAACGCGAACGGCTTCGTCTAGCCCCATGGCGATGCTATGTTTAAGCGCTTCGTTGTGCATCTCAGGACCAATAGCGATAACGGTCGCCTTGCCACCGCCATTTTTCGCTTGTAAGATGGCTTCTTCTAAAGAATATTCGTCCCACGGGTTGACGACGGTGGCCGCATCTCCCCATGTGACCTTGCCAGCGCCATCCACCTCCACTTTAGCGGCGGTATCCGGCGTGCTACGGGTAAAGGTTACGACGTGCAATTGTACTCCTCCTATGCAAACGGGTATTCCCCTAATGAATCGGCATCACTGACCGACAAAGGACTTTGGCGCAAATGGCGAATGACAACGCGCCCTGTGGTCAACAGCGTTATTGTACTCGATTTATGCAAAAAATCTAATGGCGATTTGATTAATTTTTGAGTTCAGGCTTGGGTGAAGCGCGCTAAATTCTCTTGTGGGGTCCATCTTTGGCCGTCGGGTAGGATCGTGGCGCTATCGAATTCAGCATAGGTGAAATTGACGCCGCGCAGGTCTGCCCCAGACAGGTTAGCGCCGTATAACTTAGCGCCCCAAAAATTGCTATCGCGCAAATCCGCATCGCTGAGGTTGGCATCGGTCAGGATGGCGCGGGCCAAGTTGGCGTGGCGCAGGCAAGCGCGCGATAAGTTCGATTCATCGAGGCGTGCGGCGCGCAAATGGGCGTTGGTCAAATCCACTTCGCTTAAGTCGGCGCGTTCTAAACGCGCTTCTTGGAAGTAGCTATCCCGCAAGATAGCCCCCCGAAAGTTGATGCCCTCTAGGCGGGCTGTCGCTAAGCGGGCATGGGCCAGATTTGCGCCTGCCAGATTCGCCCCGCGCAAGGTGCCATCTTGCAGACAAAGGCGGTCGTGCAAAATATCGAGCGCTTCGAGAGCTGTTTTATTCACGCTGCCGCCAACTTGTTGGATGAGCTTTTGGGTGGGTGTCCAATGCACGATTAGACGGCGAATTCGTTTAATCATCAAATGCCAACCTCGTTTACTATGACAAACGGTATCATAATAACGAGAACGCTATGCGAGCGCAATAAACCAACGCAATCCACTTTAGGCGGTCGCCCAACGCAACGGGGGGAGTTCTTGGTTATTATCCAAAAGCGCTATTAAGTAAGAGGTGGCAATATCGAGATTGGCTGTCAGCAGGCTTTGGCCGCTCGATAAGCGATAAACGGCCATGAAAACGGCATACTCTGCGATGGGACGGAGCGTCACACCCTGCAAACGGGCGTTGTCGCCTATAAACGTCAGGCTGAGCCGCATATCTAAGGCTTGTCCGCGTCCCCAAGCAGAGGTAGCGTGTTCCCCCAATAAAAAAAGGGCCGCGGACATGGCCGCAAGCCGTTGGGCGCTATCGCGGTTGGCGAAGGTGGCCGCCAATGATAACCCGCTCGTCGTAGCGAGCGATAAGCCTTGTATATCGGGCATCGCCTCTTGCAAGGCCCACAAACAGCGTGTCGCCAAATGAAGTTGATTGGTCTCGAACATCACCAAGCATCCAGCCTCATCGCTTTCTTACCTTATTATGATACTTGTTTTTCGATAAAAGCGGCAATGCGCTTGGCCATGCGTTGTGCAGATGACGGGGTGAGATGTAGTCCATCGAAGCTATAGGAATAGCCCAGGCGTTCCCTTTCCGCTTCGTAATCGTCCCAGCCGCTCGCTTCGCGCCGCCCAATCTCTTGGATGAAGCTCAAATCCAATGGGGGCCGCTCTGGCGCGCTTTGGGGCATAAATTCGGCGGCGAGGTCGAGGAGGGGGATATTCATTGAGCCGACGAGGGCGCTTAAACGCTGGTTGTAATCGGACATTGTCGCTATGAGCGTTGGGTTATATTCTGTTGGTTCGGTGGCAACCCACGCCAAGACGCGGTTCAAGCTCAATTGCGTCAATAATTCCCGATAGGTATCTACGAAAACCTGCGGCGACACAAAACCATCGGCGATGCCCTGCGCGCTCCGATAGTAGGGGCGCGTGGCGGGGAAGCAGTAAGAGACGGCATCATTGCCACCGACCATCACGAAGATAGCATCTGGGGTGTGGGCGAGCGCTTTATCTAGGCGGCGCAGGAGATTGACGACCGTATTACCGCCGACGCCATCATTGATGAGGGTATGCTGGGGCAGTTCGTCGGCGAGATAGGCGATGATATTTCCGCCGTATCCACCCCATGTTAGACTATCGCCAAGGAATACAATTTTCATGATGTTTATCATCTATCCTATTATAGATTGGGGCCAAAAGGCGGATACAAGCGACGGATAATGCGGTCGCGCAGGGCGTCTGGCAAGCGCTCCAGCCACAAACGCCAGCGCGCATCCATCCCGACCACATAACGATTGCGCGGGCGCGGGGACGTCAAAGCGTGCGCCACCGCTTGGGCTACGCGCTCAGGGGGCACGCCGCGCGCGTTCATGGCGCGCAATATTTTAGGCATCGCTTTCAAAATGCGACCATAGCCTTGATGAGCAGAAGACGGTAATTGTTCCCATTCGGACGCGCTTTCGGTCGCCGACTTTTCCCAAATGGGCGTTCGGATGGCCCCCGGCTCGATGATGCTAACGTGAACCCTCCACGGGGCGAGTTCAACCCGCCATGTATCGGCGATGGCCTCTAAGGCGAATTTAGAGGCATTGTAAGCACCCACAAAAGGCAAAGCGCTTCGCCCGCCAATAGACCCCATCATGACGATGCGCCCGCGCGCCGCCCTCAATAGCGGCAAAAACGCTTGGGTGACGGCCACTTGGCCGGTCACATTCACGGCCAATTGGCGTTCCAGGGCGGCTAGCGCGACGTATTCTAAAGGGCCAACGATGGCGATACCCGCGTTATTCACCAAGCCATCTAAGCCCTTTCCCTCTAGCGCTTCTGTTATGGCGCTCGCCGCCGAGTGAATAGAGTCATTATCGGTCACATCTATCAAGATGGGCGTCAGTCCCTCAGCACGCAGACGGTCGGCGTCGGCGGCTTTACGCGCGCCAGCGAATACCTGCCAGCCGAGTTGAGCTAGATATTGGGCGCAGGCGTGACCAATGCCGGTAGATGCGCCCGTAATCAGCACGGCCCGCGTCATGATTTGCGCCTCCGCAATAGCCATAGCATCAGGATTAACCCCAGCGCCCACCACCACGGCACGCGCGCTTTTTCTTCCGTAGCGGGCGGCGCTTGGCTGATGATGCGGACGGTATGCGGTATATCGCGCTGGCTATGGCGATAGATAAGCCGTTGGTTATCGGTATCGGCGGTATAATCGCCATCGGATAATTCCACATAGTACCCTTTTGGAAATTGCAGATTGGGTACGAAGAACTCGGTTGGTTGGGTGATGGCGGGGTCGTGGCGGAAAGTGAATTCATAAACGCCGCGCGTCCTATCAAAACGCTGACGGAGCGGCTGGCCCGCGATGGCTTTAGCATATGGACGCACGACAGCTTCTAACGCCCGCCCCCCGGAATGAATATCTTCGGGGTGGGTTTGCTGGTCGCGGCTGAATAGCGATAAATCTTCATCGTTCCATAGGTCGCCGCGGGCGTTAGTGTTCACGGGTGTATAATTCCACAAGGTGAAATTCAGCAGATTGGCATCTAGCGCGGACATCAAAGCATCGTAAGCGGCGATTTGGCGGCTGTAATCGTTGGTCTGGTAGGCCGATTTATTGTGCATATCGTAGGGTATGCCTATTTCGCCGATTAAGACCGGCGCGCCATTCATGCGTTCCTGCGCCCATTTCTGGTAACGCCCTAGTTGGGCGATGCGCGATTGTTGGGCTTGTTTTTCGCCAAAGACGAAGCGATTGCTATACGTATCCAGGGTGAGAAAAGGGATATAACGTTTGCCCAATAACATGATGGCGTCGTACCAATGCGGGGCATAAACGAGGTTGTCTAGCTTATCTTCCGCGAGATATGGGGGCGGCGCGCCGTACTCATTTTCGACGAATATCATCGCTGTGGGGTCTATTTCGCGGATGCCTTGTGTATAGCGCAAGATGAAAGGGCGTAGATAATCTTGGTCAAAGTTGACCCGTCGCCCATCCACATAGACGAAATGATGCGGACGCAACAAGCGCGGGCGGCCATCAGGCCCTACATCCCAAACCCCATTTTGCTTCCATATGCATTCATAGCCCTCTTTCCACACCCCTTTTCCCTGTGGGTCTATGGTCACGGTCCCTTTTTTGACCAGCCTGAGCCACCAATTTTCTACGGTTTGGGCGTATCCGCTCCCTAAAGTCATGCTTTGGAAAGGTGTAGGGGTGGCTTCTACGCGGGCCATCACTTGGGTGACGTTTAAGTCTTCACACTCGATGTAGCCGCGAGACGGTTCATTGAGGGTATCGTAACCGATGACATGCGGCATGCCTTTCAGTCGCTTGGCCACCTGTTGGATGGCGGCGATGTAGTGGCGTTGTAGATACGATTGTATCGGTTCGCCATTTACGCGCGTCAGCGGGGCGAAGTCATCGCCGCCGAAGAAAAGCGTGAATAGGGTGGCGGTGGCCAATTTATTGTAATTGGTGGGCCAAATCATCTGAGGCAAAGGGTCGCCGTGGGTTTGGTGGACGATGGCCGCGCCTGTCGCTTTGAAGCGGGTGATGTCCATGCCGATAGTGTCGAAAGTCCAGCCGGGGGCACCGCTCCCGCCTGAAAAGCGCGACCAAACGTCTTGATGCGGGTCTATGAACAGCTTAAAATCGTATTCGTAAGCCTTTTCTACCACGGCTTGCAGATAATCTAAATAGGCGTGGTCGTATTGGCCGGGCCCCGCATGTTCGATCGCTTCCCACGTCACCAAAAAGCGTAAGAAGGTGAATCCCCACGCCCGCAAGCGCGAAAAATGCTCATCCGCTTCTTCTAAGGGAAAGGGACGCCCTATAAAAGAGACGTCGCGATGTTGGAAAAAGCCTGCTGATTTATAGGTTGCACCGTCAGGTGTTGTCGGCAATTTGGTACTGCCGGCGAGATTAACACCGCGCAAGAGAACAACGCGCCCGTGTTCATCTTTGAACCAAGAACCCTCAATGCGTAACGTCATCCCAATACCGCCTTCCGTATATCGTTATGCCTGTTGATATTAGCAAGCTTTATACAGCAGAGAAAGGCTCGCGCGGGGATTTCCTTTGTTATTGTCATTTGCTACACTAACGGATGCAGAGCCAACTTTCATCAAGGTGGCGACTTTTCTTAACGCCAAGGCAACATAAACCTAATCATCAGCGCTTAAAATGCCCCTAAGCGACATACAAGGGATAGGTCACGATGGACACGGTCTGCTTTATAGACCTTGACGGGACAATTATGGTGAACCCCTTCGCGACGGCTGTTTGGCCGGTCATCACCCGCGAATTAGCCGCCAGCACGGGCCTATCTCCTAAGGTTTTTCTGCGCGAATTTGAGGCCGAAAATCTTCGCCGTCAGCATGCCCAGCCCAACGACCCCCTAACGATGGATTGGGACGATATTGTACACACTATCGCCCGCAAACATGGGGTTAAATTGAGCGTACGGGTGATTGACCTCGTGCGCGACCATTGCAAAGAACCGCATATCGCCATACTCGATTCTGCGGACATCGCATTAAAAGCGCTGAAAACGCAAAAACGGCGCTTAGTGGTGGCTAGCAAAGGTCTGAGCAAATATCAGATGCCGGTGCTGGCCGCTTTGGCGTTGCAATCGCTGTTCGATGATTTCTTGATGCCCGACTTAACCGGTTATTTGAAGACCGAAGCCGGCTTTTATGAATCGTATACCCGCGCCTGTGATGATTGTTTATTCATCCATATTGGCGACCATTATTACGACGATGTCATCTGCCCCAAACGTTTGGGGTTCAAGGTCATTCTGCGGCTCCCTTTGCGCGAACTAGACCCGTTATCTCCTTTTGAACGCCCCCAAAAGCTGAATCATTTTCGACATCGTATCGCGACATACCCACCCGAACCTACGAGCGTGACGCCGGACGCGATTATCACCCATCTGAACGAATTGCCTAACGTTGTCTCAGAACTCGAAAAGCGCCATCGTCCGAACTAGGGCCGCTAGGCGCTCTGTCCATCTGCCCCCATTTGAGTACCGCTCTGGGTTGTGGACGACAACGTGCGCGTTCCTAGGAGGCTGTTGGTCGCTTTCAGCAAGTTTTGGTTCAGCATCCTCAAGGTTTCGTCATCGCCAATGGGCGCCGAGGTCGATGATAGGTTGGCTGAACCTGCCGCTTTAGCGTCACGCCCGCGCATCGCGCTAGCGATGTTGGTATTCGCTTTTTCGACCAGATAAGGCACGTCAATCTGAATATAGATTTGTTTCGCTTGTTGGTATAGCTCAATCGCTTTATCGAAATCGCCTAAGACCTCGTAGGCTACCCCCATATTGTTCAGGCTGTTGGCTTCGCCCCGTTTGTCGCCAATTTCCCGACGTATCGCGAGGTCTTGGGAATAGTACTCGATAGCTTTTTGGGGATGCCCCATATTGCGATAGGCGATGCCGAGATTGCCGATGCGGTTTGCTTCTGCGCGGCGGTCTTTGAGTTCGCGGGCGATGGCTAAAGCGCGCTCATGATATTCAATCGCTTTGCCGTAATCTTCTTTTTCTGCGTAGGCCAGCCCCATGCTCCCATAGGCGTTGCCCTCGCTGACCTTGTCTTCGATTTCGATGCCGATGGCCAGTTGTTTTTGGTAATATTCGATAGCTTCGTCAATTTTCCCTAAATTTCTGAGGGCGTTGCCCATATTGCCCAAGTCGGCGGCTTCATCTTTGCGGTTGCCCGTTTGGCGGTCAATATCGAGCGCCTCTTGATAGTACAGCAAGGCCTGTTCATATTGGCCGAGATTGGAATAGCACTGCCCCAAATGGGTGAGGTGCGCGCCCTTATCGCGGATGTCGCCGCGTTTGTCGGCCGCTTCTACGGCCAATTGCAAAAACTGGATAGCGAGGCGGTAAAACCCTAAGTAATCGAGCACCTCGCTACCCATATACAAACTCCACGAGAATTGCTCGGCCTCGCTATATAGGTCTTCCTGCAAGGCCCAGCGCGCCCCGCCGAGGAAATTATCGAGTTCAGGGCGCAACGCGGCGAAATTTTGGAGGGAGGGCTTGTTATAATGGCGCATATAGTTGAGGCAGGCCGTCAGCGCGCGGCGGTGTTGTTCTGGTGTGGCTTGGCTACGGGCGTAAGAAAACGCTAAATCGTGCAGGCGGTAATAATCTACCGTCTCATCGGTTTGTGGGATGCGCGTTGCTAACCCATGGGCCACTAATTTCTCTAGACCATTGCGGGCGGGGGTAGCGTCTGTGTTTTGCAATATCGCTTGTTGGATGAGGGGTATTAGCTCCTCGTCGGATAAATCGGCGAAATCGGGGAACTTTTCGCGGACGGCGGCTAATTGTTCTTCTGTGACTTCCGGCGTTCCCACATAGTAGAGCATCATCATCTCTGGGGTGATGAGCGCGGCGAAAAAAGCCCCCCATGCGAAGAAGATGCTCTTGGCGGCCTCGTCTAGGGCGGACAAGCTGGTTTCTAGGAGCAGGCTGATGCTCTTTTGTTCATCGCTCATGCCTTCGGGCAAAGCGAGCATTTGGGGCGCATCAGCGATACGCTTCAACAAATCGAGCGCCGATAATTGCTGAACGCGCATGGTCACGCCGGCCACTTCGATAGCGAAAGCTAAGCGCCCTAGGCGGTTGATGAGTTCGCGAGAGGATAGCTCATCAGCGGCATATTCGCCCGCATGGAAGCGTAACAATTCCAGCGCTTTGTCTAAAGATAAATCGGGGATTTCGATAACTGCATTGAGCGTGAAGCGTTGGCGCGACGTGATGAGCGCAGGCAGTCCCGCCGGTATAGCGCTGAGCACAGTGTTTAACGCCGCGCCGTTCCACGCATCGTCTAAGATAATCAGCGATAGCTTAGATTGAGATAAGATGTCGCGCACGACCAACGGCTTGCTCTCTGTATCTGCTTGGGCAACCCGCCCATGAAGGCCGAAAGGGCGCGCCAGAGCTTCAAAAATAGTGCTACTATCGGCGCTACCCGCCCGCAACCACAACGCAGGACCGCGCCCTGACGTTAGCCAATCCGCGGCTACGGTGGCGGCTAGAGCTGTTTTGCCCGCCCCGCCCGTCCCTTGGAGAAGCAATTGTTCCCCGCGCTCCAGACGACTGCGAATTTGGACTCGCAAATCGTCGCGCCCGATGAGCTTATCGGGACGATAAGGGATGTCTTGCGGTTGTAGCGCCACAATAGCGCCCAGACCGCCGCCGCCCGCGACGACCTCCTCAGCCGCATCTTCAATCCGTATAGATTCTTCGCGCGTTTGAGATTCGTCCGTGCGAATCCCTTTTAACCGCTCGCGCAGTTGCGCCATGCCGCGGTCAAAGTGATTCATGAAGTCTATATATTGCCGTCGCACGAGGCGTAGCGGCAATTGCCCATCATCATCTAATTGGAGCTTGAGCGGGATAACCGGTATTTTGAGCAAGAGCGCCAAACTCCACTCATCTTGGCACACCTCAGATACTAAACTGGCCGGTGTGATGACAAAAACCAGACCCCATGCACTCCGAATGGCTTGCTCAATGGCCCTATCCCAAGTCTGGCCGAGTTTGAGGTCGCGCTTATCTAGCCAAGCATCGTACCCCGATTTTTCGAGTTCGTCATGGAGTTTGAGAGCGAATTCAAGGGCATCTTTGGTGGCATAAGAGATAAAGATATGTTGGGCCATTCAGTAGCTACTCCCCATTCATCGCGCGAAGTTAACATCTTTTATTGTAGGATAAAATACCCCCTAATGGATAATCAGATTATGAAAAATAGGGATAAATTTTAGAACAGTCGGATTCATGGTTCTCTGGTAAAACAATATCCGTAATTGCGCTATAATTTCTCCCAGATTTAAGGATAGTCTGAAGGCAAGCCTATGGCCGTGTTTCGACAAACACCCCCTCAACAATTTCTCGACGAATTACACGATGCGGACGTTCCACGGTTGTTTGACCCCCAGCTGAGCAAACGCGACCGCGCCGATGCTATCCAAGCGGCTAAACGCAAAATCGCGCGGACCAAAGTAAAGCTAGAAGAAGAACGCGACCTCATTCGTAACCGATACACGGGGCGTAGCGGCAAACGCAATAAAGACATGATAGATGATAGCGAAAGTCGCCTAAAAATCGCGCTAGCGCCCTATATGTTGCTATTCAACCTAACGCGCCAACTCGAAGAGCAAATACAAGCGCTAGAAAATGCGCTTGGGGCGGGTAAATTGTTGCCGGAGGGGTTTCACTTCGGCGATCGCATTTTTGGCAACGCGGAACGCGGCGAATGGTTTTTGGGCGACCGCAACGACGAAGATTTATGGGCCCACGCCGAAAATGTGCGCCAACAACTCGAAGAATTCATGAAGCAACGCGAACCACTGGTCACCAAGCAAAAGCAAATCAAGGAGCGCACGGCTAAAACCCAACAGTTATTGAAAACAGATAGCGCGAAATTAAAGCGCCGTAGCCAGACAAGTTATATCGTCTTGCGGCTGTTCATCCTGTTCATCATCTCTGTTGGCTTGATGGGTTATGGTTATTATCGCGCGCAACCCTTTTGGCCGGGTATCTTGAACGGAAACCCTAGCGCCCTGGCCAATGGCGCGCTGTGGTTGTTCATTATGGGGGCAGGCTTCGCGCTTTTGCTCAGTATCCCCTATATCTATAGCCGTTGGCGTCGCAATTTACATTATCTGGAAGATAGAATTGCTGTATGGCGGCGCGACCTCGAAGAATTGCGCCACGATGCCCAAATCATCCAGCGCGACTATGTGCCGGTGAATGATAAATGCCGCCAATTGCACGCAGAATATCAAGAGCTACGCGCTCATTTCCACGCTTAAATACGCTGTGATAAGCGCGTCCGTCGGGCCAGCGGTGGGCGCGTCAGACAGGGCGTAAACGTTTCGTTCATACTGATATGTATACAAATTAGCGATGAAAAGGTGTTTCGTATGATACAGCGTGGTCTTTTGCTAGCTTTTTTGTGGTGGCTGGGAGCAATTGGTTGGGCGCAATCTTCCCCATTGCTACAAGCCCATTTGGACGTCATATTCATTGTAGATGATGCTACCCAAGAAACGACCGTTTATTACAGCATCGGTTATACTAATGCTCCTCCCAATACGGCGATTCGCTGGTTAATGACCGTCCCAGAAGGCGCTGTATCTGTAGAACTCGATGATTGGGCTATCACCCCTATCTTACAGCTCATAACAGAACCCGATATTGATGCATACCTTGAAGATGTTTGCGAACTGACCGTGCGACAAATTATTGCAGATGGCGCTTTGCCTTCTCCAGATTATATTGGGCCGCAGAAGGCCACTATCCAACGTTTCGCATCTGCTGTGCAAGCTCAAGAATGGCTTGCAGAAAGCCCCTTAACCCTAGCGCCTACCCAACCTTTGAAGGCTGATAGCGTTTTCGTCGGCGTTGAAATGCAAACCGCCCAAGACATTCCAGAGGCAGATGGTTATTGGATAAGCGCTTATATTCATCGTTCGCCCCTTTTGAAGGTGGTGTATCCGTTTGAAATGCTAGCTACAGCCGTTTATACCCATAGCTTAGCTTTGGCAACCCATCTCGATAATTACGATGCGGACGGTTTTATACCCGTGACGATTTATGTCTACGCCAACCAGCCGTATCAGATAGATAATTACCCATCTCTCCACATCGATCTAACAAGCATTGTCAGTCAACAAAATATTTTGGATAACGCTCTGCTTTTGCCTTTTGGTGTAACCGCCTACTTTAATATATTTGACCCTGATTATTATGAGCTAATCCACCAATCGTTGCGGATAGAGCGCGGTTTTGTTGTGGAGCATCGCCAGTCGCCCCTGCTCACGCCATATTTATACAGTCGTCCAGAATCAATCTATACGGAGCCTGCTAACAAAGTCAATGAGCTTAGCCAAACCTATGCCTATTTAACACGCTTTCGCACGTTCGTTCATGTCGGCGAAGCTTGGCCAGACATCCAACTAAAAGCAGACCCGAACGCGCCGCCATTTTTTATGTCGCTACGAGAAGTTACCGATGAAGCGTGGTTTTGGGGATGCACAAGCCGCCGCCAATATGACCCCACACTCGACCAACGTTTGCCAGCGGGGCGCACCGACCTGCGTAACTTCCGCACCCAAGTTGCCCATCCTCCAGATTGGACGATGAGCGTTTTAAGCGATGATTTGGTAGTCTTCGCCCCGCAAGAAGTCACCCTAGAGACTTTAGAGGAAATGGAGCGCGGTATCGGCCGTTTCCCTATGTTTGTTCTGCAAAAATTGCGCCAGCCTTTCGTGGAAAAACAGTATGATGGCTATATGCCATTAGACATTAAATCGCATCCTATCCTCATCAGCGGGACGGAAAGGCCGCCCACTGCTCGTTTGCAGGATGTTAATTACTGGCCACAGCCCACAGATATTGACCTATCCGACCCATCGGCCTATGCTGAAGGCATAAAGCTAGTCTTTTATGCGTCGTCTGATGATTGGTCGCTGAATCAATCTTTGTACGTTGATATGTTCCAATATGCGGCTAGTTATAGCTATTATTTATCGCCCCTATTGCGCTATACTCTTTTTCTGGGCGATTTAGGGAGTCATCTTTCAGGGCGTTCAAGCGACCTCATCGCTATTGGCTACCCCGCGGATTGGGTCGAATTTCGGGCTGACGACCGACAACGTATCATCGCGCCTTCTCGGACCCATTGGGAGGAAGGGGCCTATGTTCGCATTTGGGAAGAAGAACCCATCGGCACACTATCCACGCCGGAAATGCCAATCGTCTTCACCGCCAGAGGTCGTAAGGGGTATTTATTCGCCAGTGCTAATTATCAATTCCCCTATATCGAAATCTCTGCCCCAGAAGAGGATTATGATGCCTACGAGCAGATATTGACAGAAATTGCCAAGACTATCATCATCGCGCGTCCGTGAAGCGCTATAGAAACGCTCGCTCGCCCAAAAAGCTGACAAATATTGTCGGCTTTTAGGTTTATACTGGGGTTTGAGCGTAACAAGGAGTTGAAAGCGATGCGCGCAGACCGTTTATTTTCTATTGTAATGCTCTTACAAACGCGCGGGCGCATGACCGCTAATGAATTATCGCGCGAATTAGGCGTTTCTGAACGCACCCTGTATCGTGATTTAGATACGCTCAGTTCGGCGGGTATCCCCCTGTATGCAGATAAAGGGCCCGGAGGGGGATACGGGCTACTGGAAAGTTGGCGGGCCACGCTCACGAGCTTGACCGAAAGCGAAGCCAGCGCGCTTTTTATAACCACTATCCCGGAGCAATTCGCCGCTTTGGGCATGGATAAAACGCTGAAAGGGGCGCTCCTCAAATTATTGGCCGCTCTGCCTATCCATCGCCGCCAGCGCATCGAGCGCGAGCGGTCGCGTATCCATCTTGACCCCGCGCCATGGTGGCAACCGACCGATGAGACGCCTTTTCTCGGCGTCATCCAGCGGGCCTTGTGGAATAATCAACGGCTTGCGATTGCGTACGACAAAGGCCGCAACGAAGAACATATCAAACGTGTTGTCGAGCCATACGGGCTAGTGGCTAAAGCGAGTTGGTGGTATCTCGTCGCCAATGGGCAAACGGGTATTCGGACATATCGTGTTGCGCGCATCAGCGATGCCCAATTATTAGAGGAACCCTTCGAGCGCCCCGCCGATTTCGATTTGCAACAGTATTGGAAAGAAACGCGCGACTTGTTTGAAACCAGCCGCCCTTCTTATCCGGTGACGTTGCGGCTCAATGAAGGTGGCCTGCTCTATCTGCGCGACCATTATGGCTCTAAAGAAGCGCAAAAAATGCTGGCTAACGCCAATGTAGACGATGCGGGATGGTGGACGCTCACCATCACTTATGAAAGGCGCGAGTGGGCGCTCCACACGGTGCTAGGGATGGGCGCTAATGCTGAAGTGCTTGCGCCATCGGAACTGCGCGAAGATGTCTTGCGAGAAGTCGCCCGCTTGTCTCATTTGTACCATAGCACTGTCTAGAGCAACGGCAAAAAAATCACCCAAACATTGGTAATAATCTGGCATAGCCACGCCGCCGCTAGGCCATTGCGTTGGCGCACATAGCTATACATCAAGTTCATCATGATGATAGCGACGGCGATAACTACGGCTACAATTGGCGCTTCTAAAATATCGCCCCACATCACCGGGAAAAATACGACGATATTCCATAACGCGCTCCACAAGCCGACTATCCAAAAGTCACGATATTGTTGGAGCAAGCCGCGATAAAAGAGGGTCTCCGCTAGTGGCATAACGAAGAGGATATAAGCCAGCACAGTGCCAACGCCCATATCGGGGAATAGAAGCGGAGAAGCGCGCCGCATGATACCTTCGCCGAATAAGAAAAGGGGAGCGCCCAACAAAAACCCGAACCCGACGCCCCATGCCACATTTTCCAATTGCTCGGCGCCGACACGTTCGTTATTGCCCAACAACCACGTGATGACGCCGACCCCTGCCAGAGCGCCCCATACCACCGTATAGCGAAAATCGGCATTTTCTGGCAATAGCGGGATAAGGCCTATGCTGAGCGCTAACGCTAACAGAAACCCAAAAATGGGGTCGCTTGTCGCCCCATGATAAAGCGGTTTGGCGGTTGTCGGCGGATGGTCAACTTCTGCTGTTGGCGGCGCTTCTTCGGGCGTTTCTTCTACCGAAGCGGGCGGCGTCACAGTGCGGAAGATAGGTTGTTTGGGGATGTCCTCATCTAACAAATCGCGCAAATCGTCGGATTCATCAGAGGGGTTAGGGTAAATCTTTGGACTCATGATAAAACGGTCTTTATCGCTTCGATAACGGTATGCACGCGCTCCGTGGTAATCCAGTAATGCATGACGCAACGGAAGACATGGGTAAACCCCGGATACGGACGCATAAGGATATTATACTCTGTTTGCAAACGGTGCATGAATTCTGATGGGGTGATTTTTGTGTCTGGCAACAACTCGAAAAAGACGAAATTGGTCGCGCAACTTTGGACGCGGACGCCTTGTATATCGCTCAACCCTTCGGCTAGCAATTGGGCGTTAGCATGGTCTTCGTGGAGGCGTTGGGTCATTTCGCGGATGGCGACGAGTCCCGCGGCCGCCAAAATGCCCGCTTGGCGCAATCCGCCACCTAATAGCTTTCTTTGACGGCGCGCTTCTTGAATGAAGGCTTTTGACCCTACGAGGATAGAGCCGACAGGCGCGCATAAGCCTTTGGAAAGGCAAAAGGTCATGCTATCGGCAGAAGCCACCAACGTTTTGACGTCTACCCCCAGCGCTGTTGCCGCGTTGAAGATACGCGCGCCATCAATATGGAATGCGAGGCCATGCTCGCGGGCGATGGCGGCGACACTTTCGGTATAAGCGACTGAAAGCGGTATGCCGCCGACCGTGCCTTGCGTATTTTCGATGCTGATAAGGCGCGTTCGCGGGAAGTGCTCGTTATCGCCCCGTATCGCGTGGCGAATATCATCTAGACGCAGTGTGCCGTCTGGTTGGACGGGGATAATATGGGGGATGATGCCGCCTAGCGCCGCCATTCCGCCCGCCTCATATTTGAAGGTGTGGGCTTTATCGCCCACGATGACTTCATGCCCGCGCCCGCAGTGCGTCAATAGCGCGACGAGATTACCTTGAGTGCCGCTCGTGACAAATAAGCCCGCCTCTTTGCCGCATAATTCGGCCGCTTCTTCTTGGAGTTGGTTAACAGTCGGGTCTTCGCCATATACATCATCGCCGACGGCGGCTTCGGCCATCGCTTTCCGCATCGCCGGGGTGGGCCAGCTCACGGTGTCGCTACGTAAATCTATGGTGTGCATCTTGCCCTCTCATTCTGGTAAGTTTGGGAGTTATAAAAGCGGAACGCGTTTAGCGCTCCTCCACCAAGAGGCGCTCGTAAGACACAATCACTTCTATTAAGGTGGTGGCAAAACGCGCGGGGCGCTGGTATTGGTCTGCGCCCAAATCGTGCGTCAACAATTGCGCTTCGGTTTCGGCGGCTAGCGTGGCGCTGTTTTTGGAAATGTACCATTCAATCCCGCGACATCCCGATAACCCTAAGCGGAAAAGGCGCTCTTGGGGCGGGTAACGGTAGACAATTTCACAGCTGATGCGCGACCCCCAATCGGATAATTCGATAGCGCGCAAAGCCAAATTACCGATAGCTAAATGGGCGACAACATCATATAACAAGCGGCGTTCGGTCATGAGCTTTTTTTCCGTCCTATAAGAATGCGTGTAATTTGCTCTAGGTGATTCGCATCATGGGTTGTCACCTGCATGACGGCATCGGTCATCGTGAAGTGACCGCGTTCAGGATGAATACCGGCTTTTTCCCATTGCTCATCGGTTAATCCATTAAAAAATTCGATGAAGCGCTCGCGCGATTCGCTCAATTGTGCCAGTGCCTCGCGCAAGTCCTGTTCGTTATACTTCATGGCAATGGCCAGCGATTCATGGTCATATGCTGGCAACTCTGGGTAATCTTGCATGAGCATCATCTCCGCGCGACCGCGGAAAAAGCCGTCGAAATCGCGCAGATGGCAGACGACTTCAAGGATAGTCCACCCATTTTCTCCGTCGCGTAATGTCATTGCTTCTTCTTGGGTGACGTTTTTGAGGACATTTTCCAGAATCTGTAACGTTTTTTCCATCAAAAAGATATGGCGTTTGCGGACATTCGCCATCAAAACACTCATATTAAACCCCTCGTTTCCCACAATCTTCACAAAACCGTCAGAACGTTTGTATACTCTACCACAAATGCAAGCAGAACTCATCATCAGAAAGCGCCGAACATGCCACTGACCAACCCCGCCCGTCAATTAGATGATGCGCCCATCGCCGACATCGCGCGGTTGCTCCTGCGCCAATTCAAAACATTGCTAGAAGCGCGGGGGCAAACCTTGACCAATGAAGGCATCCAGCACCTTTGCGACGACATCGCGGCGCATCGCCCCGTGCCGCCAGAGTTGCGCCACGGCGTACGTGACCTTGTTGAGGAGAGTATCGCGCTGTTGAACGAGCGCTGGGGTTTAACTTTTGCGCAGTCCTTATCCACAGATATGAGCGCTATTGGCGGCTGGGAGACGACCGAAGAATTCCTCGACATTGCTAACGAAAAGAGCAACGCGGAATTACGCATCTCCGCCGGGGCGGCCCTGTTGGTGCTGATGGGCGAAAAGGGCTATGCGCCATACCTATACCAAGTTATCGAGGACGACGGGGGCGTATTCGACGTAGACGCGACCATCGCGCGGCGGGCGCTCCTGCACGCGGCCCGCCTCTCGCCCGATACGCCCGATGCTTTGCAACGCGCGCGCGCCCTATTGCTCGGCTAATCCACGACGAAAAGGCGCATCAGTTTGAGGGCCACTTGTAGGTTGATGCGGATGTTGGCATCTGACAAGTCTATACGGCAAATTTCGTGGATGCGCTCTAGGCGATAGTTCAAGGTGCTACGGTGGATATGGAGCAGTTCAGCGGTCCGTACACCATTACCACCCGCATCTAAGTAGACTTCCAAAGTGTGAAATAAATCGGCCTGTTTTTCCTCTAACAGTCGCTTTAACAACGGTGTGTAAGGGTTGCCCTCTAGTCCGTGGGGGCCAGCAATATATAGGGCGTGCAGATAACCTAGATTGGCAAAGTAGACTACCGCTTGCTCATCGTGAAGCCGATGCGCGATGTGCAGAGCGTCTAAACATTGTTGATGCGCCCTCGCTACCGCTTTCGCGCCCTTATGCGCGAGGCTGATACCTACCCGATTGCGCGCGTGGTTGCCCGCGATACGCGCGAGTATTTGCTTAGCGAGCACCTCGGCATCTTGGTTCGCCTGCAACAAGACGACGACTTGCCCAGCGAATTGACCTGCTACAGCGTGCCAACCGCCATTTACAATGGTTTGATTGATGCGGCGATACAATTGTACGAGATGCTGGGTGCCGCCGTTAATGCTTTCCACGACCATCACCACATAAGGCGAACGCAAATCCACCCCGTAGCGCAGTGACTGGTCGGTGAGGATAGTCTCGCGCGAGGTGTCGCCCTGAATGAGCTGGGATAGCAAGCTACCCTTTAACGATGCTTCCGCGCTTTGGACCGATTCTTGATAAAGCATCATCAAAGCGGCGATGGTGGACCCGCTTTGAATAGCCATCATATCCAACTCGGTCAAATCGTGGTCGTCAGCAATAATCCACATGTAACCGTAGATTTCTCCATGGACGACGATAGGCGCTAAAATACGCTCCATCTCCAGCCCAACATGGGGCATCTTGCCTATGTGCACCGGTTGTAGCGTATCGCGAATCTGGGGCAAGATGCGCTCCTCCAACGCTTCTACTAGCGCGGGGTTTGTGCGCCCGTGGAGCAGGGTATAGCGCCGCGCTTCGTCTACATCGGTGATATTCTCGCTGGCGATAGCCTCGAAGCGCTCGTTTTCGATGCTGATAGAATGGCGTAATAGCTCGGCGAGTTTGCGGGCTAAATCTCGAAAACCGCCGCCCTGCAAGACGAGTTGTGTTAAGGTGTCTTGGATATGCATTGCGCGGCGCACATTAGCGATATTGCGCTCTGCGATATGCTCATTGACCTGCTTGGCGATGTCTACAAAGCGTGTGGTGTAGGGAATTTCGATGAGCGGGAAGTTACACTCGTCGGCGACCTCGCATAAATACGCTGGTATATGCGTGATGTATTTGCCCACGGTGATGACTAAACCCGCGATGCCCTTATCGGCCATCGCCAGCACATAACGGCGGCGGTCTTCGGGCGTTTCTGGCATGTTGATAATCGTCGTCAACACCAATTCACCGCCATTCAACCAATCCGGGGCATCGGGGACGCCGGCATTATGCACCCATAAAACAGCGTTCCCTAAACCTTGATGACCGGCGATGACACGCGCAGGTTGGAAAGGGGGTAATTTAAGCACTTCTGCGACGGTAAGCATGGCGCTTTATTTCTATCCTGTGGATTCTATCTGTGTTCAATTATAGTGGCCATCATGGGCGGGCACAGCCTCTTTATCAGCAAGGGATGATACATTGCGTTATAATAAAGCGAAGTCCCTTAGATGAAAAGAGCTACTAATGACCGATAGTTATTACGATGATGACGAACCGCTTATCATAGAGGCATATTGTGTGCGTTGCAAGACGGGTGTTGAGATGGAACATCCGCTGGCTGTATGGACGCGGCGCGGATTGCCCGCGACACGTGGCGAATGCCCCCAATGCGGCGGTGTCGTGTTCCGTATGGGTAGAACCGACTTGCACGATGAGCGCCAACGACCGGCCGCTATCGAGATTGGCGATGGTAAACGGGGCAAAAGACCTAAGCTATCGCGCGATACGGTCTATGTCGCCTATGCCGAAGCCGACGAAGAACTTGCCCAACAACTGGCCGCGGATTTAGAAAAGAGCGGTATTCCCATTTGGTTGCACGAGCCAGAAGGGCAGGATAAGGTACAATGGGCTGGCGGGGTGCATCCCGCGCTCAAAGAATGCGCGCGTATGGTATTGGTGTTATCGCCCGCGGCGCTCGCGGCTGGCGACGTGACGACCTCTTGGACCTTCTTCCGCGACCAACGCAAACCGATTATCATCGCGCAGGTGGCGGATATGCCCCCCCCAGACGCTATCCGCCGTAGCCCACGCTTTGACTTTGCCCAAGACTACCGCTATAACTTCCGCCAACTCCTCAGCGAATTGGAACGTTAATCCGATGGCAAAACGTCTCAACATCACTTCTAACACGCCTTGGGAAGCATCTGTCGGGTATTCGCGGGCGGTGCGGGTCGGCAATGTCATCGCGGTAGCGGGAACAGTAGCTAGCGATGAACAGGGAAATGTCGTCGGCAGGGGGGATATATACGCCCAAACGGTCTACATCATCCAAAAAATTGAGCGCGCTCTAGGGGAGGCGGGCGCAACATTAGAAGATGTCATCCGAACGCGGATGTTCATCACGGACATATCCCAGTTTGAGGCGGCAGGGCGGGCGCATGGTGAGTATTTCGGACGTATTCGGCCGGCTTCTACCATGGTGGAAGTGACGGCGCTGGTGGGGACAGATTACCTGATTGAGATAGAAGTAGATGCTGTTGTAAGCGATTGAGGAAAGCGCTCTGCGCGCCTTCCTCGGCGTTGCGTTTTAGTTGCCATTGAGTTGTTGCAATAGTCGCTCGCGGGCTTCGATAGCAGGCGTGAAGTTGGGATTGAAGCGAATCGCTTCGTTGTAGTTGTTCAAGGCGCGTTCATATTCGCCTTTGCCTTCGCGGGCTAGGCCGCCGTAATAATAGGTTTCTTCGACGTAATGACCGCCGCCATCGTGCAGGTTCGCTTGTGCTAGAACCAGCATGTCGTCGTAGCGCCCCATGTGATAGTAGGCTTCAAAAGGCCCAAACTGATACCACATCATCCGCCATGGTAGGCCGAGCGTGCGCGCTTGGTCATAAGCGGTGGCGGCTTGTTCATACATGCCCAAAGCGAGGAAGTTTGTCCCCAAGTTGAACCACGCGAACTTATCGGTTTGGTCGGCGATGGCTTCTTGGCGGGCGATTTCTAGGGCGTTGATAGCGTTTTGGGTTGGGTCGGCATCGGGTCCTAACAAGGCGTTGAGTTCTATTTCACGGTTGGCCGTATACAGCACAATGTAGGTATAGTTGAAGTGTTGCCAATACTCATGGATGTAGTCGTAGGTGTAGTTGTAATTTGGGGCGATATAACTATCATGGGTGATGAACACCCCCGCGCCATCGTCGTAGCCGATGAGCAAGAGATAATGCCCCATCCAGCCGAGCCGATCCGGTTCGGGGTCGTAACCTTTTTCGATGATGACCGGGAAGTTATTGGCCAACAGCTGTTTCATCAGGTCTATCGTGCCACCCGCGCGCGTCTTGGCGAAGATGGGCAGTTCGCCCACTTGTGTATTAACGAACGCTTCCATCTGCCACGGGCTAACATTTTTGTCTTCTCGGTCGGGCTTTAGCCAATTGGCGGCCCGCAATTGGTCGTCGCTGTAGCCAAAGTAAGTAAGGGCATTGGTCAACGTAGCGGGCCCGCAATTATTCCATTGTTGATATTCAAACCCCACGTTCTGCAAACGATAAGCTATCGGTATCGGGGGCAATGCTTCAGGCGTGCCTTCTTGGGCCAAGGCTTGCCCCCCGAATAACACCATCGAGAGCCATAGCAGGGATAAGATACGTTTTGCGGTTATCATTGGTAAACCTCAAATGTGTCATTGAGATAAGCGCATTATACACCTCATCCGCTTCAGAATCCTATCCAGAACCTTACGAACACCCGACGATATACCATCGCTTTTCATTGGGCCGCTAACCAACCCATATCGAACTGGAATACTTGTTGCATCATCGTCCGATATATTAATCCCGGTGTTGTCTTTTCGATGGTCGCCCGCTCAGAACCTGACGAATCGGTGAGGGCGAAAATTTCTTCGGTGGTGGCCTTGGGCGAGAACCATTCAAGAACT
Source organism: Anaerolineaceae bacterium (assembly GCA_037441665.1). Classification (GTDB taxonomy): domain Bacteria; phylum Chloroflexota; class Anaerolineae; order Aggregatilineales; family Phototrophicaceae; genus JBBIRQ01. The sequence goes on from JBBIRQ010000004.1 coordinate 265,430, forward strand.
GTTACCCATAGCCTAGTTTCTTCATGCTGGCTGACATCTGTCCGCACTGTGATATAGCGTTCCTCCAATAAAGCGCTCATGGGGCGTCGGGCCAAAGCGCTAGTGTAATTTGCGATGCGTTGCGGCAATAAGTCGGCCGCTTTTCGGGCGCTTTCCTCGTTGCCATAGACGAATCCGAAGAAGCCGATTTGCTCTGTCTCGCTAACAAGGTCCGCCATCAGGACGAATTGGTAAGCGGGCAGTGGTTCATAGTCAGCTGGCGGGGTTTCGGGGGTGGCGCTCAAATCGCGGGGGTTCGGTGGTGGGGCCAACACCGCCGAGAGGATTTCACCATCCAAAAAGTAAGCTTGCAACAAAACGCCGCGCGCTATAGCAGTGGCTATTGCCGCGCGATATTGGGGCACATCGGCTAACGTCAGCGCTTCGCCGTTTGCCGCGAGGATGTGTAATTCGATGATTTCAGCGCTAGTGGAACTGATGAGGACGCCATCGCCGATGAGTAAAGGTTGCTTACGCCCTAGTTGGCCGCCGAACGGGTTGGCTAATTGGCGTTCCGCCGGGTTGACGTTACGGCCTTTGTCGCATCCATCGGTGGAACACCATAATTCAGCATCGTTGCGCGCCTCTTGGGCAAAGCCGAGGTTCGCAAAAGCTTTACGCACCGCTTGAAGGTCAAAGTTGCCTTCTAGTTGGAGCGCATTTTCTGGCGGACGACCATAAGCCAATTCGCGCTCGATTTGGAATATATCGAATCCCACTGTTGATGGCGCTTCTTGACCGTAGGCAAACATTTGTTGGGCTATTTGTGATTGAGCATTTCTGAAAATGAGCCACCATAGTTGTACGCCGGGGATGTCGCGACCAGTGCTATCAAAACTGGCGTAGCTGGGCGGCGTGAGGGCGGGCGGATATGCGGCTTCGATTGCGCGCCAGTCTACATAATATATATCCGTGCGCGTAAGGGGTATATTGGGCACACGCGCCAACATCGCGAGAAGAGGATGCGGCTCTTCTTGTGCGCCCGCGGGCATCAATAATGAGCAGAGTAACACTACGATAACGAAAAAGCGGCGGCTAGCAGACATTTTAACCCTTTCGATGAGTCATTTGTTCCTCCTTTAGTATATTGATTCGTGAAAATAGTACTAGCGCATTAACGGAGTGTGACAAATTATGGTCATAGTCGTGCTTTTTGTCACATTGCCAACCCTGCCCAAATCGGGGACAGTATAAAGAGTCAAAAAGAGGTAGGGGCGCAATGGCGCAAGGAAATCACGATTATGAATCCATTACCCACGATTATTCAAGGCGGCATGGGTGTCGCTATATCAAGTTGGCGTTTGGCCAACGCTGTCTCTCGCGAAGGGCAACTAGGGGTCGTATCGGGCACGGGCATTGCTATCGTGATGATAGCCCGCTTGATGCAAGGCGACCCAGGCGGACATATCCGCCGCGCCTTAGCTCATTTCCCTTTCCAAGAACCGGTTCAGCGCATTCTTCAGAAATATTATGTTGAAGGGGGTATCCCTAGCGGCACGCCCTATAAACGGGCGACCATGTGGTCGCTGAATCCCCCCCGTGAACTCAATGAACTCACGGTGATTGCTAATTTTGTCGAGGTCTGGTTGGCGAAAGAAGGCCATGATAACGCGGTTGGTATTAACTTACTAGAAAAGGTGCAAATGCCCAATATGGCTAGCCTGTATGGCGCGATGCTCGCCGGCGTGGATGTGGTCATCATGGGGGCGGGTATCCCTATGCAAATCCCCGGTATTTTGGATGAACTCGCCCATCACCGGCCGGTCAGCTACCGCCTTGATGTCATCGGCGCTACAGAAGCGGATGATATTCGCATCCATTTCGACCCGCAACGTATTTTCCCCGACGTCAAGGCGCGCGTCGGCGTATTGCGCCGCCCGCTCTTTTTCCCGATTGTGTCATCGGTTGTTTTGGCGCAAGCGCTTCTCAAACGGGCTACGGGGCGCATCGATGGCTTTGTAGTGGAGTTGCCGTCTGCGGGGGGGCACAACGCCCCGCCGCGCGGTCAATTGCAACTAAACGAAGCGGGAGAGCCTATTTATGGCGCTAAAGATGCAGTTGATATTGAAAAAATCCAAAAATTGGGCTTGCCTTTTTGGTTGGCTGGTGGATACGGAACCCCGCAAATGCTGGTGCAAGCGCAACAATACGGGGCTGTGGGCATTCAGGTAGGTACGGCTTTTGCCTATTGTGATGAATCGGGTCTAGACCCTGAATTGCGCCAACGCATCTTGCTACAGGTGCTCGACGGCACAGCTAAGGTATATACTAGCCCTATCGCTTCGCCTACGGGGTATCCTTTTAAGGTGGTGCAAGTGGCGGGCACAGTCGCCGATCCATCCATCTATGCCCAACGTCCGCGGTTATGCGACCTCGGTTATTTGCGGCACATTTACAAAGCGCCAGATGGCACGTTGGGGTATCGTTGCCCTGCAGAACCAATAGACGCCTATATACAGAAAGGCGGGGATGTGGCCGATACCGTCGGTAGAGTGTGTTTGTGTAACCAATTGGGGTCTGCGGCCGGGTTCCCCAACACGCGCCGAGATGGCTATACCGAGCCGGCCATCGTCACATCGGGCGATGAACTGGTTCATTTGGAGCAGTTCATCCCGCAGGGGCAAACCCATTATAGCGCGCGCGATGTCATCGCCTATTTGCTGAGCACAGTGACGGCCTAAGTGACGCTAGCTAGCGAATCAAAAACGCACCCTCGATGAGCGGCGCGTTTTTGATTTATCTATTATATATCTATAAGGGTTGATGATGACGGTTTAATGCTTGGTATCTAAGTTGCCTTGCAGTTTTTCCACAAGATGCGTCAAATCCGCGATTTGCTCTTTTAGGCGACGGATGAGCGCTTCATTGCCCGGCGCGGATTTCCTTTCCAACAAGTAGAGCGATAAGTTCAAGGACATAATCCGTCCCCGAACATCATGGGAATAATCGCTGATGACACCCTTAAACCAGTTGCGCGCGCGCGTATCGGGATGATAGGGGTCTTCCGTGGCATTAGATAATACAGGGAATGTGTCGGTGCTTCGTGGGTCCATAAGGCCCTCCTGCTGACTGCGTTGTCTTGATTATCCTAACACGGCATTACATATGCATAAAATGCTTATTTTTTAACTATATGGTATGTTTGGATTTTGTCCAGATAATGCTTTCGTAAGGTATTTTTCAACAATTATATTAATCTCAATACTATCTTTAGCGAAGATCCCTTGATTGTGATGATGTGGCCGTTTTATGGCGCCGCCGTAACATCTAAATGGGCTGTTAAGACGATAATATAAATACTCGTAAGAACACGATAGGAGGAAATGATGACCGAACAAAAGCAGTGGATTCGAGTGGCTGATAAAGACCCGCTCGACGATAATAGCGTTGCGTCGGTCGTAGCGGGCGTCAAAACAATTTGTCTGGTGAAATATCAGGGCGTTTATAGCGCGCTAGATAATCATTGCCCGCATCAAGGCGGGCCATTGGGCGAAGGCCTGATCGAAAATGGGTACGTCGTCTGCCCGTGGCATGGTTATGAATACGGCCCCAGCGATGGCAAAGCTCCCGGTGGCTACGACGATCACGTAACAACTTATCCTCTAGCAGTGCGAGACGATGGTATTTATGTCGCTGTGCCTGCAGAACGAGCGACATTCACCATCGCTAAACAAATGATGGAAGTGGCGGCGGATTGGGGGTTAACACATGTCTTTGGCATGGTCAGCCATAGTAACCTCGCTATAGCCGATGCTATCCGCGAGCAAGAGAGCAAGGGGCGTATGCGTTTCATCGGTGTGCGTCATGAAGGGGCGGCGGCTTTTGCGGCTAGCGGTTACGCTAAGTTAACGGGGCGCCCGGCCGCGTGTCTGGGGATTGCTGGTCCCGGTTCTACCAATTTGCTCACGGGGCTTTGGGATGCCAAAGTAGACCGTGTGCCCATCATCGCGCTGAGCGGACAGGTACAAACCCAAGTGCTCGGCCCCGGCGCTTTCCAAGAGATTGACCTCGCGGCGGCCTTCAGCGCGGTGGCGGAATGGAGCCAAACCGTATTGAGTTATCATAATGCCAGCGAATTAATGGCCTTAGCCATGAAGCATGCCATCGTCAATCGCGACGTGGCGCATCTCATCTTCCCAGACGAAATCGCCTTCTCAGCTGGTCATCCCAACCCGCCGCACACCCCGCGCGACGGGCGCATCAGCGCGATAGACATCGCCCCGCCATCGGCTGATTTGGCTAGGGCGCTAGAGCTATTACGTGGCGCGCGCCTTGTGACCATCATTGTAGGGCACGGTGCGCGGGAGTATATGGATAGCATTATCGCTTTGGCAGAACGTATCCAAGCGCCGATTATCACCACCTTCAAAGGCAAGGGATTAGTGTCGGATGCTCATCCGCTGGCTTGCGGGGTATTGGGGCGTTCTGGAACGCCTGTCGCTAGTAGTATGATGGGTCGCGCAGATGTTTTATTGGTGTTTGGCGCTTCTTTTAGCAACCATACGGGCATTAGCGCCAAAAAGAAAATCATCCAAGTGGATTTTGACCGCATGGCGCTAGGTAAATTCCACCCGGTGACTGTGCCGCTATGGGGTGATATTGGCGTCACTGCTCGCTTACTTTACGACGCTCTGCAAGACGAAAAATTTGCTCAAAATCGCGCTTATGTCCCACGGGAAATTGCGGCGCGCTGGTCACAATGGCGCAAGGAAAAACAACGCCGTGCGGGTGAAAACGAAATTAGCGGCGTCAATTCTGCCGAGTTGTTCCACCACATGAGCGAGGTAGTACCCGAAGAAGCCATCATCGCTGTGGATGTGGGTAATAACACGTATTCTTTTGGGCGTTACTTCGAGACGAAACGCGGCCAAGATGTGTTGATGTCTGGTTATTTGGGTAGCATTGGTTTTGCGTTCCCCGCGGCGATTGGCGCGGCTTGCGCCGCTCCCGACCGTCCTATATGGGCGGTGGCCGGCGATGGCGGTTTTGGCCAATATGCTTTAGAATTCACCACCGCCGTTAAATATCGGTTACCTATTAAACTCGTTTTACTGGTCAATAACGAACTAGGCAAAATTAGCAAGGAGCAACGCGGCGCGGAATTACACGTGTGGCAGACCGATTTAGTCAATCCGCATTTCGCCGATTTTGCCGTAAGTTGCGGGGGATGGGGGTTGCGCGTGCGCCATAACGACGAAGTCCGCGCGGGTCTGGCCGCGCTAGCGCGCCACGAAGGGCCGGGTATACTAGAGTTGATGACCGATGCGCTTAAAATTTAGATGAAGGTAATCTCATGGAAGACATCACTGTTGGGCTAATAGGTGAAAAAATGACCACAGTCTCGCCAGAGATGACGGCGGCGTATCTGGGGAGTGGCACCTTAGAAGTGTTCGCCACGCCCGCGATGATAGCCTTGATGGAGGCGGCGGCCGTCGCGGCGATTGATAGCCGCCTGCCCGCGGGAATGTCTAGCGTCGGTATCGCTGTAGATATTCAGCACATGGCCGCCACCGGCGTGGGCGAGGAGGTGCGCGCCCATGCAGAGGTCATTGATGTTGAAGGGCGTCGGGTGAGCTTTACGGTGCGCGCATGGGATGAGCACGACCTCATCGGCGAAGGCACACATATTCGCTACATCATTGATGTAGAACGTTTTATGAAGCGCCTAGAAGATAAAGGGGGATGAGGCGCCAGACTTGATATATTGGCGCCTACAGCGGCTCATTCGCTAGGTGCTTGTGTCTGGTCGGGCTTAGCCGCAGTGCGGACGCTGGGGATGCTAAAAGCGATGACAATCGCCACAATGATGAACAAAATATCAATCGCTTCTGATGTTTCTTGCAAAAAAGATGGGAATAATTCAATAATTTCGGAAGAAAAAGGGGTATAGCCGAGCTGAGACATCGCGTCCGGGCCGCCAATTTCAACCGATAGGAAATGATACATCAGGGCATATTTGCCAATAGCGATACCCACAATCGCGCATAACGCCGCTATCGTCTGAAAGATGAACCCGCGTTTGCCAAACGACAACAACAATACCCCCAAACCAGCTAAAGCGCCTACTATCATAGCGACAAGGCTAGTTTCATAATCTGTCAGGATGCCGATAATGGCCCACACTCCCCCGCCAATCCCCGCCCCCAACAAACCGCCGACGATGCCTAAGGGGATGTTCAATCCCGTACTAGGCGTGTCTACCTTGCTGATAATGTCGTTTTCCATATTATATCCTTTTGGTTATTTGTTCCCCTACAAGCATAGTCAAATTTCATGAAAAGGGCTACATAGGATTTGACGCTACCCTAAAATTTGGTTACTTTTATCATCGAGATAAGACCATGATGGCGCGTTATAACTTCTTGCGTTGGGATTATTGGTTTGGGCTGGTGGATAGTCGTCCGCTCAGCCTGTTTCGTGTGGCTTTTGCCCTCATCCTGTTAAAAGATGCGCTCTATCATCTGCCGCTCGCGGGGATTTTTTACAGCGATGCGGGCGTGTTGCCGCGTAGCGCGCTCGCGCAAATCGCCCGCGAGACGCGATTTTCGTTCATGGATAGTCTGGGGACGGAATTTTTAGCCAGCGCCTTTTTTTTGTTGTGGGCGCTTGTAGCCTTTTGTCTGCTCATTGGTTATCGCACGCGCTTGATGAGCATTCTCAACTTTCTCATGGTCGTTTCTGTTCACGAGCGCAATTTATACGTGATTGATGGCGGCGATACCATCATGCGCGCGCTCAGCTTTTGGATGATGTTCATCCCCGTGGGTCAGTATTATGCGGTGGATGCTTTGCGGGCGCGTTGGCGGTTGGCCAGCCAAAGTAAACGGGTTGCGGACCTGTGCCCATCGTCTGCGCCGCGGATGGCCTTCGCTTTCCCGATACGGGCGATACAACTTCAAGTCGCTTTTGTTTATCTGTTCACCTTTTGGTATAAAACTTATGGCTACACATGGCTAGAAGGCGATGCCATTTATTATGCCCTTCAGCTCAAATCTTTCACCCATATCACGGGGGATATTTTCGTCGCTATCGCGCCCAACGCGCTGTTAAAGTTGATGACCTATTTTGTCCTTTTTGCAGAAGGGGCTTTTTTCCCTTTTGTCTTTTCACCCATTTTTCAGCCATATTTACGTATCTTTGGCTTGACATCCGTCGCTTTAGTGCATATTGGCATTGGGGTATTGATGTCTATCCCCAATTTCTCGTTGTTGATGCTGGTCTCTTACATTGTTTTTTTTCAACCGGAGTGGGTGTTGTGGCTAGAAAAGCGCAGTCGGGCACGACGCGGCCCCATCCGTATGCCCCTGCCCCGCGGGCGGACGCCCTTATGGGTGTTGGTGGCGCTCACCACTGACGAACAAATTCAATGGGTGGAGCAACCGACGACAGATGCGCCTAGCCACTGGCGCGATGCGCTCGGCCAACTGCCGCTCAGTCGCTTGTGGCTGTGGACGCTACGCTTTAAGCTTGTGCGGCGGGTTTTGTGGTGGCTGGGGGAATGGATGGTGCGGGATGCTTACCCCCCTGAGTGCGGAGATTGTCCCCCTTCGGTACGCCGCACATCGCCAGAATGGGTTTTTATAGGTCGGGCGGTGACCGCTTTTGTCGTCGGATTTTTCTTATACAGCGTGCTGGTGTTTAATTTATCGCAATCGCGCCCCTTGGGCCGGCCGCTGGGGCCGCCGATGGACGACGGGCACTTTCGGCTTGTGCAGACCCTCGGCTTGTGGCAAGTGTGGGATATGTTCTCGGAAAATCCGCTCCGTCAAGATGGTTGGATAATCGTTGTGGGGCGTTTTGAAGATGGGCGCGTTCTCGATTTGCGGACGGGCGGCCCGGTGACCGAGACGCGCCCGCGCTTTTTCTTCGGCCCTGATGTGCGCTGGAAAAAGTATGAGGATAATATGCGCGCGGCGCCGGCCGAGTTATTGGGGGCTTGGGGCGCTCACTTTTGCGCCAGCTATAACAGCGACCCACGCATTCCGCGCGGGCAACACCTCGCCACATTAGAGATTGTGTGGCGCTATCGGTTTGTGACCCCGCCAAATGCCGCTCAAGAGCCTTTCCGCGATGAGCTACGCTGGAAACACTGGTGCTATCCCGAATATCGCTATTAACGGAAGTCCATTTCGCGGCGGACTGTCTCTAATAGCGTGTCGGCGCGTAATTGCGCCAGCGTATAGCAAGGGCCGCCCAACTGGTCGGCGAGGCGCGCGGCCAAGCCTTGGTCAAAGGCGATATGCTCCATGTTAATCGTCACGGTTTTGATGTGTTCCTCTTTGATGAGCCGCGCCACGCGGTGGCTTTCTTCTTGGGGCGATAAGTTGCTCATGGAAACGTTCCCGGCGCCATCGGTCAGCAGGATGAGCATAGGCATCACGTCGGGATGCAAACTCTTTTCGCGCATGATGGTTTCGTAGGCGAGCAATAGCCCCGCAGATAGCGGCGTTTTGCCGCCGACAGGTATTTCTGTCAAGGCGTGTTTAGCCAAAACGACCGAATTGGTCGGGGGCAAGACCAAAGAAGCCCTATCTTTTTGGAAGACAATCAAACCGACGCGGTCGCGCCGTTGGTAAGCATCTGTCAGCAGGGACATGATAGCCCCTTTGGTCGCTTGCATGCGCTCGGCGACGGCCATACTCCAAGAGGCATCTACTACAAATAAGATGAGGTTAGAGGCTTTGCGGACGCGCATCTTGCGTTGCAGGTCTGTTTTGCGTAAAGCGTAGGCCATGCCGCTATCCCGTTTCTGTTCCTCGCGCGCTTTTTGGTGAGGGGCGGCGGCGCGCAAGGTGGCGTCAAAGGCGATGTCGGTTGGGTTGTCGCCTGCGGGCGTGGCGCGGATATAGCGGCCGCGTTTGCGCTCGGTGCGGGTAGCGCTACGGCGGCCGCTTTGGCGGCGGGTGCTTTTATCAAGTTGTGTGGTCAGCTTTTTGGTTTGGAACTCGGCGCCGCTAGCGACTTTTTCGCCGCCTTCCCACCATTTTGCGTCTCCCGCATTGAAGATGTCTTGTTGGGCGGGGCGGCTTTGGCTGAGGTCGGGGTTGTGTTCTTCGCTGGCTTCGGTCAGCGCGTCAGTTTTTTTTTGCCCCCCTCGGCTTCGCCTGTCGGGGCGTCGGCGCTCTCTGTGGCCGCGTCTTCGTCGCTCAGCTCGCTGGCCATCTGCTCCATTTTGCTGGCTAACTGTTGCATATCTACTTGGGCATCGGCGAAAGGACCCCGTTTTAGGCGATGGGGGATGGCTAATTCAATCGCCAGTAGAATATCGTCTTTATTGATGTGATGTCGTCCATGGAAGGCGGCATTAGCGCGCGCGGTCTTCAAAATCACCAAATCGGCGCGGTGGCCATCAATATGCATACTGCTGGTCATCATGGCAATCAGTTGTAAATCGCCGCGCGTATATTGCACATCATCCACGATTTCGCGGGCGGCGGCGATGCGCTGGCTGAGTTTTTCTTCTGCGGGTTGCCATTGGCGCAAGAATGCTTCTGGGTTCGCCTCGTAAGCGATGTGTCGTTCGAGAATTTCCATGCGTTCGAGCGCGTTGCGGATGCCTTCTACCTCTACGGAGAGGGCGAAGCGGTCGAGTAATTGAGGGCGCAAATCGCCTTCTTCGGGATTCATGGTGCCGATGAGGATAAACCGCGCCGGATGGCTAAAGCTAATCCCTTCGCGTTCGACCACATTTACACCCATGGCGGCGCTATCTAGTAGCAAGTCCACCACGTGGTCATCGAGCAAGTTCACTTCATCCACATATAAGATGCCCCGATTGGCCGCGGCCAAGACGCCGGGGTCGAAGTGGCGTTCGCCCCGTTGAATCGCTTTTTCGATGTCGAGCGTGCCGACGACGCGGTCTTCGGTGGCGCTGACGGGCAAATCTACAAAGCGAATGCGGCGCTGTTCGATAGGAGGTGGCGTGCCATCGCCATAGCGTTCACGAGAGTAATCCGACCATGTATCGGGGCGGTGCGGGTCATCGTTGAAAGGGGAATCTGCGATAACGTCTACTTCGGGCAATAGGGCGGCCAACGCGCGCGCGGCGGTAGATTTGCCTGTGCCGCGTTCTCCGCGTATCAATACGCCGCCAATTCGCATATCAATAGCATTTAGGATGAGCGCCGCCTTCATACGGTCTTGTCCGACAATGGCTGTGAAGGGATAGATGTGTCTTCTACTCATAGGGGCATCCATTATTGGGTAGGTGGGCGACAAAACAAAGGGCATTATACGTGAGTCAGGCATCGCTGGCAACGGCTGTTTTTAGCATTCTAATTTTCTTAAGCGTATTCCCTATCTCATTTACAATTTGGCGCTCTAGCGTCATAATCAGAATCGTATATCACCGCTATATCAATAGGATTATTAAAGTTGACGACCAAACGCTTTTTGACTAATCCGACCCCAGAGGAGATGCCCGCGACCGCTGATGTGGTCATCATCGGTGGCGGGCCCGCGGGCGCCGCCGCCGCGTGGGCTTTAGAACGCGCTGACCCCACCCTGTCTATCGTCCTCATCGAAAAAACGGACCGTCTCGCGGCCGGGAGTTCGACCGCTTCTTTGGAAAATTTCCGCACTTGCTGGCCCACTCCCTGCCTCATGAAGCAGATGAAGCGCAGTGTGGAGGTCTTTTTGAACGCAGATGATTATTTGGGCGCGGGCGCACAAGATGCGCTCGCGGTCAAAATGCGCGGCTACTTGTATTGTGGCTTCGATGACCGACAAGCGGAACAGTTACGCCGCGATGTCGCGCATTTGCACAACATCGGCCTAACCCATGTGGAGTATTTGGACGCAGACGAAGTTCAAAAGCGCTTTCCGTGGTTGGGGCCGGCCGTCTGCGCGGCCAAATATGACCCGCGCGCCGGTTGGTTAGATTCTAACGCTTTGACTTATAAGTTCGTCCAAAGCACCCAATCCACCACCGTTTTACTGGGCGTTAGCCAGACGGGCATCCGCGCTCACAGCGGGCGGATTGTAGGGGTGAGCACGAGTTACGGCGATATTGACGCGCCAACGGTCATCATCGCGGCCGGGGCATGGGCGCGACAAGTGGCGCTGACCGCAGGCGTCGAATTGCCTATTGTTGTTCGCCCGCGACAAAATATCACCACCCATTGGCGGCATGAAGCTTATCCCGAAGATGGCCCTTGCGTCATCGGCGGGCCGCCATATCCCCATTTGCGCCCAGAAGCGCGCACGGGGGCTATCATCGGTTGGGAATTCCACTGGAACAACAAACACGTCAAAAGCCCCGATGAGCCGACTTGCGATTATTTGTTAGACCCTTTGCCATCGGTAGACACGTTGAAAGACCCGCGCTTCCCGTCTATGGTTTTGCTCCTTTTGGCGCGCCAATTCCAGCATCCGCCGGGCTATGGCTTCGCCGATAGCCGCTATCTGCGGGGGTTGTGGCACAATATCGGGTATTATGTCTATCGCGCCCCGTGGAATACCTATAGCATCGCCCCAGATGGACAAAAGCGCCCTTACGAAAGCCAAAGAGCGATTATTGGGCCATGGTCAGAGCTAAGCGGCTTGTTTTTGTCGGTAGCGCATGTTGGACACGGCATCATGTCTGCGCCGGCCGCGGGCGAAATTATCGCCGCGCACGTTTTGGGCCACCCTCTGCCCGAACCCGAATTCGCCGATTTTGGGGTAGATGTGCACTATGTCGAACATGATGCGGGAGGACTGTAAAAACCTATAAATAGAATTCATACATTCTAACCAAATATGCACACTTTTCTAACTATTACAGTTAACAAACCGCAAGGTTTCTGTTGTAGACTGATGCTATAGTGTCCGTCAAAGGGCTTTTGATACGCCCCTAATTTGAAGGTCAATTAAAATCATGACCGATTTAGTCTCTTTAAGCGCTGGCCTAAACAATATCGAAAATTGCGTGGAATTGGCCCAACAGTGTAATTTGGGCATTGAAGTCATGGCTTTCTCTTATCCCGAAATTTTGGATGGCGATTGGCGCGCTACCGTCAAACAATATAAACGTCTGCTCGATTATGTGCCCGGACCCATCACGCTCCACGGCCCATTTATGGACATGGTCTCTGGCAGTCCTGACCCGCGGGTCAATGCGGTATCGAACGCTCGTTTTAGCCATGCGATTCGTATCGCCGCGGAGTTGGGGGCGCATATCGTCGTTTTTCATACCAATTTCATTGGTACGTTGCACAACGCTTTTTATCGCATCGGCTGGCATCAGCGCAACGTCGCCTTTTGGCGCCCCCTAGCGGACTACGCCCAACAACACGGCGTGGTCATCGCGCTGGAAAATATGTGGGAATTCGACCCGACTATCATCGGCAACCTGTTAGAAGAGGTGAACCACCCTTGTTTGCGGGCCTGCTTGGATGTAGGCCATGCCCACGTCTTCAGCGATAAGATGTACGATTTTGACTATTGGTTGCGGGTGATGGAACCGTGGATTATCGAATATCACATGAATAACAACAATGGCATTATAGACGAGCATCACGGCTTTGATTGGGATAGCGGCGCGCTGGATTATAACGACATCCTGCCGAAGTTGCGCGCGCTCAATACCCCGCTCAAGCCGCCCGTCATGGTGCTAGAGATGAACCACGTCAAAGATATGTCGGATAGCTTGTATTACTTCCAACTGGCGGAAAGCATATCCGAAGAACCTTAAAAATACCCACTTAACGGCATAACAAAAGTGACCCCAATAAGAGGTCGCTTTTTTGTTAGCGGTTTACGCGCGCTCAGCGCCCTTGTAAAGTAATAGTGAAGGGGCCGCTATCTGTTTCTGCAAACCCTGTGATGATGATGATGTAATCGCCGCTATCCGGCAGGCGGAAATCGGTCAAGGCGGGTTGGAAGTTGCCGCCGCTATCGTCATCTTGGGTGATAATCGTGCCTAAATCATCGCGCAAGGTCAATTGCGCGTCAAAGTCGCTCTCTATCGTGATGGTGATACGGTCATCTACCGCGCCATTGAATAAGAAAGCCGTCTGTCCGCCCGCTGTCAGGCGTGAACTGAGCGTTTGCCCATATTCGATAGGCTCTGTTTCAATGATGAAGCTCTTGGTTAGCGTGATTTCGTAACGCCCAAAGCTATTGGCCGAGTAGCCGCGCACCACCAGTTCATATTGTCCGCTGTTGGGCAAGGCGAAAAACTCAATCGCGGGGTTCAGGTCGCCGTTGACGCGGTCATCGTTGTAAGCGAGTTGCCCTTGGGCGTCGCGCAATTCTAGATTGCTATCAAAAGGAGCGACGACCTGAGCGCTGACGACGTCGCCACGACTGCCCTTGAAGTTATAGACCGCTTCTTCGTTTGGCCCCAAGTCGGCGGTGATGGTTTCGCCATAAGCGATGACTGTTCCGCTATCTATGGGGACATCCGCTTCACCGGTGAATAGCGACAAACGGAAGCCACCGTTGGCTGTGGCGGAATAGCCGCGCAAAACGAGACGATATTGGCCGTCGGCTTGTAGCGTAACGCCATTGATGAGGGCGTTTAGGTTGCCGCCGCTATCATCATCTACATACAGCGGTAAATCGCTATCGGGCCCGTATAATTCAAGGCGGTTATCGAAATCGGCGACGAGCACCTGAGCGCTGATGACATCGCCCGCTTTGGCTTCAAATGTGAATTCAGCGAACGGTTGGTTACGAAGCAAGCGGCTATCTATCACATCGCCGTAATTCAACTCGACGACTTGGCCGGGTTCCGCCTCTAAGGCTTCGATGAGTTGGCCGGCGAGGTCTACCGGTTTGATAGTGGCGTTGGTGGCAGAGCCGATAACCCACGCTGTGCGCCCTTCGTAGGTGATGCGATACCACAGCTCCGGCGATTCTACGCGGCCGGTGATGGGGAACGTGCCTTCAAAGGGCGTCGCTACGAGGTCATAATCATTGCCCGGCCCCAAGCGTAAATTGGTACTACCACGCAGAATAACATTGCCTTCTGTGGCGAGAACGCCTTCTACTAAAACATCTGTCGGCGCTAGCGTCGGGGTAATCGTCGGCGTTTGTGTTGGCGTAGGGGTCACTGTGGCGGTGAAGGTTGGTGTAGGGGTGTTGGTAGATGTGGGGGATGGCGTTAGCGTCTCTGTAGGCGTGGGCGTGTGGGTATTGGTCGCTGTGGGCGATGGCGTGGTCGTCGCCGTTGGGGTATCGGTTGGGGTGTTGGTGTGGGTTGCGTTAGGGTGGGGGCGGCCACGACGGGCACAGACTCAAGGTCGCCCGCGGCGCTGACAAAGGTGCGCGCCGCCACAACCCAACCGGTTGAACCATCGGGCAAAAAGACTTGATACCATGCCCCATCCTCGCTACGCCCCAAGATTTCTAGGGTCGCGCCGCCGACAATGCTCATCTGCTCGGCATAATTTTGGCCGGGGCCTTGGCGAGCGATGATGTTTTGTTGAGCGACGAGGATAGGCACATCAGGCGTTGGGGTGAAGGTTTGGGTAGGCGTATCGGTCGCTGTCGCGGTGTTCGTTGGGGTATCGGTGGGGGTGCTGGTGGGTTCTTCGGTCGTGTCGCCAACTTGGGCGATACTGGCGGGCGTGCCTTCTTCATCACTGGGCGTGCCATTTTGCCCCGATAAAAGCGCGATAATGGCGATGATGCCGATAACCGCTATAGCCCCAACCCACGCGATAGGTTGGGCGTAAAACGGTTTGGGCGCAGGAGCAGGGGGGGCCGTCGGCGGCAGAGTGGGCTGGTCAGGGATAGACATAGTGCCGGGAAGCACTGTATCGCGCTCCCCTGTGGATAATTTGGGCGCTATCGGTTTGGTGGTGATTTGGTCGGGGCTTTTGCGCTCGATTTTGAATTGGAACATGCCGGTACTTTCGCCCCCGACCCCCGCTATCGCCGCCTCGAACGCTTGGGCAAAGCTCGTGGCATTCTTGAAGCGGTCGGCGGGTTCTTTGGCCATCGCTTTTTCCAGCACAACGGCGATGGATTCGGGTAAGTCGGGGCGGAAGGCGTGGGGCGGTGTGGGTTGCTCGTTGATGTGCTTGAGCATGAGGCCGTAGGGCGTGGGGGCTTCAAAGGGCACACGACCGGTGATGAGTTGGTAAATCATCACGCCAAAAGCGTAAAGGTCGGTAGCCGCGGACGGCATCTCTCCGCGCCATTGTTCGGGCGCCATATGCGATGGCGTGCCCATCACTGCCCCTTCTTGGGTGAGCGACGTTTGCCCTTCGGCTAATACCTTGGCGATACCAAAATCAACCAAGTAGGGCGTGCCGTGATTATCGAACATCACATTATTGGACTTTATATCGCGGTGGATGATGCCGCGGCTATGCGCGTAATCTAAGGCGCTGGCCAACTGGTTGATGAGCGCCGATACCTCGCTGAGGGCGGGCGGTTGGCCCTCGCGTAGCTTCATCCGCTCCGCCAATGACCCGCCGGTCAACAAACGCATCACCACATAGGTGATGTCGCCTACTGTGCCGTAATCATAAACGGGCACGATATGGGGATGTTCCAAAGAGGCCGCCGTTTTGGCCTCGCGGTAAAAACGTTTCAGATATTCTTCATCTTCGGCCAGTTGCGTAGAAATCACCTTAAAGGCGACTTCGCGTTCAAGGCTACGGTCGTAAGCGCTATAGACGGCCCCCATGCCCCCAACACCATATAACCGCCGCAACTCATACTTATCTAACGTTTGACCAGACAAATCGCTAATATTCATACGGACTTCACCTTACAGTGAATGGAATTTGGTTGATGAGTTGTTCCCACCAGCTCTCATTATAACAGTTAAATAAAAAGCAGATGCCGAATTTAAACAAGCTTATATAACCCATAAACTTTTTTACAACACTTTTTCACCATGATTGTAATTTTAATTGTTAAGTTAACATTAAAGGCTTAGAGCGATGCTTCAAAGTCCAAGCGTAATGCTCTTTTCACATCTATAATGAAAACAATTGCATTTATTCAGGGGGGAGCAATTATGAGTTTCACCTATCGGCATATCGTCAGGTCTTTGATGCTAGTTATCCTCTTTGGCGCAGTGGCTCTGCCGCTCCGCGCCCAAGATGGAGAGACAAGCCTCGTCAGCCAAGCCCTTTTATCCGCACGCGCGGCCTGCTTGAACGTATCTAGTGGTTCGGCATGCATTGGGTCAGAACCCGCTACAGCGGCTTCATTGGATGGCGATTTGACAGAATTCACAGGTGTGGGAACGCTCACTAAATTAGACGGTTTGCGTACCTTGACGACTGCGCGCGCGGATGACCAATGGGGCGTAGTCGTAGCGCGCTTGCAAGCTGATGTCCCCGTGGCGGGTGGCGGCGCGACAACGCTTATTTTATTGGGTGATACGCAAGTGACCAACACTTTTGACCCTAACAACATCGCCCCTATCTGCGTCGCCAGTAATCTCAACGTTGGGCAAGTGAACATCCACGAAGAACCGAATGCCAATACCCCCGTTTTGCGCCAATTAGAAGCGCAAGGCAAATTGCCGGCCAACGGGCGCACAGAAGCCGGCGATTGGTTCCGTGTAGAGTTCAACGGTGATTTGGGTTGGATTCGCAATCAAAATATCGGCTTAGATTGTGAACCCAGTTCGTTGGCCGTCGTCGGGTTAGATGATGTGAGCGCGTTATATCAGAGCGCGTTACAACAAATGATTGTCGAAAGCGCGCCTAGTCGTGGCGAAGCTATCAATGGTTTGCTCATCCAAGCGCCATTGACCGAAACAGCGCTTTTGTTGGTTAATGGGGCGCGCATACGGTTATCGGGGGCGGCTTTTATCACGGCGAACGCTACCGAAATGACCATCACAGGGCTGAGCGGCGAAGTAGAAGTGCGCTTCCGCCGCGATGTCGTCAATTTGCGACAGGGCGAAGCTACCGTTATCGCCTTGGCGGAGGGTCTAGCGACCGCCGCGCCCGCTTCGCCCGCACCTGCAGAGATGGGCAATTTGATGGATGTGCTCAATAGTGCTATTTATGGTCAGCCTTATGCTGGCATTGGGTCTACCATCAATGGCTTTGGGGTGAATAGCGGTATACAAGTCGCTGGGGATGACCAACTGGTCCGCCTGAATTTGAGCTACACGGGCGATGCTGGTATTTGCGACGTGACCGACACTCCTTCGATTGATGTTGTTTTGGCCGTCAATATCACCGATGCCATGACCGAAGATGCCCTAGCGGTTACCCGAGCGGCTATCGCTCGTTTTATCCAGCAACTCGATTTATCTTCCGATAGATATAGCGTGGTTGTCTTTCGCTCTCAAGCTATCACGGTGACGCCTCTCACAGACCAGTATGATGATACGCGCTGGCAAGCAGACTTTGATGAAGCGGTCACGCGCATTATCCGTGAAGACGCCGCCACGAGTTCCGCGCTCAATGTGGGTTTGGCCACAGCGCTCAGCGTATTGAAGGGCGGCGGCGCAAATGAAAACGATGTCGTTATCTTCATCACGGATGACAGCGCCGCTGTGAGTGAAGCGGCGGTGAATATCGCAGGGGAAATCAAAAATCGTGGTATACGCTTAGTGGGCTTAGGATTAGGGGATAACGCTAGCGGCGCTTTGGGGCGAATCACCGATGATGTGCGCTTCAGCGAGACGGCGCTAGAACTCGTTTGGGCGCTGGATGATTTGGGGGCGTCGCTTGTGGGGCAAATCGCCGTCACAGACCTAAATATCGTCTATCGTTTGGATACTGAACGCTATGAGGCGCTAGAGCCTTTATTAGATTTCGTCGGTTGGCAAGAGACGGGCGACGGTGAATATACGTTTTCTGCGGCGGCGGTGTACGATGGTCAGACGATAGAAGCGCCGCTCGTCGTCCGCGTTATCGAAGCGGGCGATGGGCCGGTTGGAGAAGCCACACTCAGTTATGCGCTCTGTGGCGAATCGGCCCAATCCCCCAATCCCGTAGCGGGTCCGGTCGTGCTCAATGATGAGCGCGGCGATGATGGAGAAATCACATTGGCCAATGGCGTCATCCGCTTTGGGGATGTGGGGCGCGCCAATATCAAGGCTTTCAATGAGCAAACTTGGGTGCTCAATCTAGAAGAAGAAGGGCTTATCGCCGTCACGACCACCGACCAGCCCGCTGGCTTCACCGCCTTTTTATCGGGTTCTACGCTAACCCCTGTCTACACTTTGGCCAATTTTGACGGCGCGGGAAGCAGTCGCTACATCTTCAATGTGCCCGCCGGGCCGCGGTGGTTGGTTTTGCAAAGCACAGATGCGAGGACGGCTTCTCAGTATACAGTCAGCGTCAGCACGGACTTAGACGAAGGCGATTTGCTCAGCATCGTGCCGAATGGCGACCGTGTGAACGATACCCAGCGCGACTTTGAAGGGCGCGTCTACAAGCTAGAGGCGACAGAAGGCGACTTGCTGACGGTGCGCTACGCGGGCGAAGTGGATACCTCCCCATTTGAAATTGTCAGTAGCGATGGGCAAACCGCTTTGGAAGTCTATTCTCGCTTCGACCCCGCGCTCACCCAATGGGTAAGCTTGCAGGTTGTACGGGGGAGCGCGCCCTATCGCATGGTGGTGAAAACAGAAGGCGATTATGGGTT
Source organism: Anaerolineaceae bacterium (assembly GCA_037441665.1). GTDB lineage: Bacteria > Chloroflexota > Anaerolineae > Aggregatilineales > Phototrophicaceae > JBBIRQ01. Next base: position 284,021 of record JBBIRQ010000004.1, read on the forward strand.
AGAAGTAGACCTCGGCGATACCTTCACGGATTCGGAAGGCGCTTTGAACGTCGGCGCGAATATCACCAAAACCGTCTTGGGCGACCAAACCGTAGTCGTGACTTACGATTTGACGCTGAGCCAACCCCAACAAATCAATATTACGGCTTCTGGCAACACCTCCGTAACGGCGTTGCGAGACGCTAATAACCAAATCGTCAACGCTATTGAGCGGGTGAATGTCAACCGCTTCAACATCGGCCGTTACGATTTAGCGGCTGGCACATACAAGCTCTATCTAGAGGTGACGGGCAATTATGGTCTGAATGTGACGGTAGCGAATGGCACGTTGGCCGAAACACTCAGCCAATTGAAGGGTACGCTCCTGATTGGTCAAACCCTGCAAGATAGCGTGCGCGGCGATACCCCCTTCGCCGTGTATAACATCTCTGAGGGATTAGGGGCTAAACCCTTGCGGGAAAACGACCTCGTCACTATTTTCATGGAGAATGTGGCTAGAACGGGTCCGCAGACCGTGTCTGTGCGGAGCGCTGATGGCCTCGTCTCGCAAATTACCCTTAGCTTCACGCAGGTGCGCGACAATCGTTATATTAGCGTGCACCAAATACAGGGTCAGCCGCCCTATCAAGTCTTTATCATCGGGCAAAACAATTTCCGCGCCATTGCCCAACGGGGAGATTTGCTCGCTAACAACAAAGGCGTGCTCATCCTCGGCCAGCCCGCGCGCGATAGTAGCAATGCGCCGCAATTTTTGTATTACACGCTAGCGCCAGAATTGGGCAAGCAGTTAGTCGAAGGCGACATCGTCACTATCTCCTATGTCAATCGGGGCACAACCAACCGCCAAGCCCTATTGACGGCCGAAGACCGCGAAGACCCCGTGCTGGCGGATGCCAAAGAGCAAGCGATTGCTCCTATTGAATTTTATGAGACAGACGATGTCTTCATCGGGGTTTATGAATTGCGCGGCCAGCCCCCGTATCGCTTAAGTATCCAAAATCTGGGCGCGTACGAAATGCAAGCGCGTATTGGCAATAATTTAGTGGTAGACCGTGGCCAAATCGAAATTGGCGAGACGACCAACGGCACTACGGCGGGCATCCAAATTATCGAATATGAAGTGCTGGGTGAGCTAGGGACGCCATTCACGCTCAGCGTCACAGATACCACCAACCGCATCCAAAGTGGCGCTGACCTCAATGTCCAGATCGTGAATGCAGAGGGCGACGATTTGTCGTCAAGTTTTGAGCTGAGCGGGACGAATAATTATAAGCGGGTTTATCAATTAGAAGGCCAAGGTCCCTATCGGCTTTCTTTCACCCAGAATGGCACCTACGAGGTCAAGCTCACCGAAGGGGACGAACTCACGTCTGATAAAGGGACGTGGTTCTTGGGCGATGCCGAAATCATCAACCTGCAAGATGAAGATCGCGGCAAGATTTTGGTCTACAATCTCGAAAATCCCACGCCGCAGGCGATGAGTATTCAAATGCGCTCGGCGTTCCCTATCGTCATAGACCCTGACGGCGATTTTGTGGACGAGGCGCTGGGATTATTCGCTTATGACCGCGGCCGTTTTAATGGGCGCATTGGCGTTTATAATTTCGATAAAGTTGGCACTTACCAACTGGTCGTTATCCCCTTCGGCAACTACACCCTACGCGTGACGCCCGGCGAGATTATCACCGTGCCCAAAGGCAATGCTTTCTTCGGCGCGACCGAAACGGATAAACTGGCCGATGATAAACGCTTCGCCTCTTATGTCATCAACGGCGAGGCGGGCGAACAAATCACGGTGCGTCTAGACCAACAGCGCTTCGCCCAACGGCGTAGTTTCCTCAGTCGCAATGTGTTAACGCTCGTCAATGCAGATAACAACGTCATCAGCACGCAATGGGAAGTTTTCGATGATGGCTACTTGCTGTTTGTGTACGAGTTGAGCGGCCCCGGCCCCTATACGCTCTTTGTCCAGCCGCAACGCTTCGGCGCTAATTTCGAGAATAATGACGGCGTCGCCCAAGAGGAATACCGCCTCACTATCGTGGAGGGCGACCAAGCCCGTTATGATATGGGGCGCATCAACGTTGAAGAAACCATTGAAGATGAACTGCTACGCGAAGAAGGGCGGCGCACACTCAATTACACCTTAGAAAATAGCGAGGTTGGCCGCGAAATCACTATCGAGCTAACGCCAACGACCACCCGCCGCCAATTTGAAGCCGCTAGCCTAGCGCTTTATGACCCTGATGGCGAGCTAGTGCCAGAATCCATCTTCCGCTTTGTCAGCAACCAGACGGGGCGTTATTCTTTCCGACTGGATAAAGTTGGCACTTATCGCATCCAATTTAACATGAAAGAGAAATACAAGCTCCAAATCATCCGCGGAGACATCCAAAAGGCGGAATTCGGGCGCGTGCCTATCAACCCTGATAACCCGCCCCAAGTCCAACGGGTGAATGCCCAAGGAGAGCTTGAATTCGATAATGACGGCAACCCTGTATTCGAGGAATTCGAGCCGTTGATTGTGGAAAATCGTTTGGAGCGCAACCAAGAAGTCGCTGTATACGACCTTGAAGGTCTTAAACGCGGCGACATCATCAGCGTGGTGATTAGCGGCCGGTTGGATAGCGACATCGTGCAATTGTTAGATGCCAACGAAGTGCCCGCGCCGTTATCTGTGGCCTTCCCTGACCGTAACACCAACACCTATGTTTTTGAAATTGTCCGCGATGGCACGCATAAATTGCGCTTTGAACCCAGTAGCGGCAATCATTCGGTGCGGGTGGATTATGGCATTGTGCTCATCCAAGAGTTCGGCGCTCTCCCCGTCAACCCCGCTGACCCGCCCGTTGTTTTTGATGACCGTGGGCGCGAAGAGCCGTTCGAGCCAGAGGTCGCCGAACCCGACATCGAGCGTCCAGCCGTAGCCGCGCTCTATGATATTCCTCTCCCACAGGGGAACATCATCTCGCTACAAGTGGATCAGCGCGGCAACACGACGCTAACGCCGCTGGTGCTGAATGGCGATGGCGATGCGCTTGCCCCCATAGATTCTGTGCCCAACCGCGGCTCTTTGCTAGAAACCTACGAACTCACAGGGTCGCCACCTTATCAAGTTCTGGTGGTTTCTTTGAATGATTTCAGCGTCACATTGACCGAAGGCGACATCTTAACGGAAGATATGGGCCCGATACCCCTAAATATTGCTGACCCCTTCGTTGCCGAGTTACCGCCGCCGTCGCGCATCGCTAAACACACGTTGGACGTAGAACCCGGCCAGCTGTTGACGCTTCAAATCAAGAATCAACGACGGGTGATATTTGAAGCGTTGCGCGATGCCAACGGCAATCTTATCACAGCCGAGATACTCGACTTCCAAGGTAACGATAATAACGTCAGCGTTTACCTATTGTCGGGCGTTGGCCCCTACGAATTGAGTTTTGCGGCGTTTGGGGAATACGAAGTTTTAGCCAATAGCGGTAACAAAATCCGCGTAGACCTCGGTTTAGTCACGTTTGAGGCAGAAATTGAGGGCGAATTAGAACAACCCGCGCGGGTAGCCACTTATGCCATTGACGGCAAACGCGACCAATTCATCACCGTGCAATTACAAGTGAACAATCGCCCGGCGATTGGCGAATTGCGCGATGCCAACGGCAAACTATGGGAAATCCAAAAAATCCTGACGCAGAATAATCGCTCCTACCTCGTTTATGAGTTGGGCGGACCGCCACCCTACACCATCACCTTTGATTCTACAGGCGGTTATACTATCACTGTGAACGATGGGGATTTGTTGCGGGCCAACCTCGGCGGCGCGCCCTTTGAGCAGGAAATACGCGGGCAATTAGAAACGCCGCAACGTGTCGCTGTATATCAAATTTTGGCCGCGCCGGGAGAAACAATTACCGTCGCTTTGCAAGATGGCAGTCGTCCCGGCACGCCCGTATTGGTGAATGGCGATGGGCAAACATTGCCCGTAGAAACGCGCATAGATAAGCGCAATACGGCCTATGTCGTCTATACTCTATCGGGCGCAGAGCCTTACACGCTCGAATTTGAGAGCAGTGGCCGCTACACCCTAACCGTGAGTCGGGGAAATATCCTGAGGACGAGGCTACCAGACCCGTTGCCCTTTGGGGAACAAGTGCGCGAACAACTGGACTTCCCTTCAGAGATTGCGATTTATCAGCTAGAGAATACCGTGCAAGAAGGCGATGTCATCAGCATTGCTTTACAAGATGGCAGTCGCGCGGTTGAAAATGGCACGCTACGCAATGCCAACGGCGAAGAAATTAAACCTGACGCCAGCGTGAGCAAGCGCAACTTCAACTATAAAGTTTATACGCTTGTCGGCCCCGGCCCTTATGAACTGACCTTCCCAACGCAAGGGCGTTATACTGTGCAAGCGACGCGCGGCAATGTCCTGCGGGCGGACAAAGGCCCCATCCGCTTTGGCAATACCGCTACCGACCAACTCGCCCAGCCACAAGAGGCCGCTATCTACATTGTGGATGCCGTAGAAGGGCAAGTGATTAGCATAAGGCTATCCGACCGTAACCGTCCTCTAGAGCAAGCGGTCTTGCGCGATGCCGACGGCAACGAGA
>JBBIRQ010000005.1:0-273629 GCA_037441665.1 Anaerolineaceae bacterium
ACCGGCACGACGACCGGTACCACGGGCGGCACAACGACCGGCGGCACAACGACCGGCGGCACGACCGGCACGACCGGCACGACGACCGGCGGCACGACCACCGGCGGCACAACAACGGGCGGCACGACCGACCCGGCGCAACAACCGCTTGTCGCGCAGAATAGCGGCTTCAGCGCTTTTGACCCCTTCGTTACGAAAGTGGCCGAACCGCCCTTTGCCATACCGGGCGAGTTGGTGACCTTCATCTTCTACATCAACAATCCGGGGACGACGCCCGCGCAGAATGTGCGCGCAGTAGACCCCATCCCGCCCGAAGTGGAGATTCTAGGGGCTAGCGCCCCCAGTGGGACGATAAGCATTCAAGGGCAAAACGTGATTTTTGAGCAAGCTAGCCTGGCCCCCGGCGAACAAGTGGTAGTGACTATCCGCACGCGGGTACGCCCGACATTGGGCATGCCCTTCGTCATCGTCAACCAAGCGTGCGCCGAAGCGGATGGGGGCCAGCTATCGGGTTGCGGGACCGCGCGGGTCATCAGCGCGACCACCCTACCCACCACCGGCGAGCGCCCCTACTGGGCTACCTTGCTCGCGGGCGGCTTGCTAGTCCTCGCCGTGGGAGGCGCGGCGTGGGTCTATCGGCGGGCCTGTCGCTGAGCGCTGGCGATAACGCGAATGGGGATAAGGGGCTAACGATAGCCCCTTATCTTTTAGCCGAAGGGATAGCCCCGCGCAAACGTGGTATAATGCCTACTAGCGATTCTAGCATTCGTGGATGCATGTTAAATGACCAAACTCCAACGTGGCATGTTATGGGCTGTGTGCCTGCTATTGGCGGCATGTGGCGAGCCGATTACCCCCCCCGCCAACGATACCCCTAGCGAAGAAATCGCCCGCGTCATCCGCGCTGTGGATGGCGATACCATCGTGGTCACGCTCAACGGGCGCGAGGAGCGCGTGCGTTATGTGGGCGTCAACACGCCGGAAAGCGACGAAATTTGCGGGAGCGAGGCAACCGAGGCGAACCGCCGCCTCGTCGTCGGGCAGATGGTGCGTTTAGAGCGCGATACCAGCGACCGCGACCGCTTCGACCGTTTGTTGCGCTATGTTTACGTCGGCGATACTATGGTCAACCGTGAACTCATCGTACAGGGCTACGGCGAAGCGGTCCTGTATGAGCCGGATGACCGCTATTACGCGGAGTTTGTGGAATTGGAGCGGATGGCGGCGTTATCGGGGCGGGGTTGCCACCCTACGGGCATCTTCAACGATGGTAGCGCCACTCGCTAGCCTGCTGACCCGTTGGGGGCGGCGGGCGCTGATCACCGTCACCCTAGCGCGCGTCTTGCTCCAACGCCCGCGCGCCCCGCTCAAGCCCGATGATATGGTGATTCATCACGCCGATTATCCGTTATCGGCGCGCCTTGTGCCCTTGGATGGCGCCTTCAACTTCCGCGACGTCGGGGGCTACCGCACCTCAGATGGGCGCGCCGTGGGGATGGGGTTACTGTTCCGTTCGGGGGCGCTCAACCGCTTGTCAGATGCGGATTGGGGGCAATTGGCGCAATTGGGGGTGCGCGCGGTGTACGATTTGCGCTCTGACGAAGAAATCGCGCGCCACCCAGACCGCTTGCCGTCGCACATCGCCTACCATCATCTGCCGCTCCAACAGACCGATAACCCGCTGAACGACCGCTTGCGCCTGCTCCGCCACGTCAACCGCTTAGATAGCTTGTTCCAAGAGGCGTATAATCGCAGTATGATAGACGCCAACGCCCCGCTGTTCGGCGATTTGTTGCGGCGCTGGGCAGAACCGAACGCGCTACCGTCGGTGGTGCATTGCACGGCGGGCAAAGATCGCACCGGGGTAGCGGTGGCCCTGCTCTTAGCCGCTTTGGGCGTGTCGGATGACCTCATCATCGCCGATTATTCGCTGAGCAATTTATTCTTCCCGCATATCGCTTTGTATACCCAAGCCAGCGTGCAAGCCCCGCTATTCAAGCGCTTATTGCCGCGCTTGGGCTATTTGCTCCTCGCCGACCCGCAACTGATGCGCGGGGCGCTCGCCCATATCCGCGGGCGTTATGGTTCGGTGGCGGGCTATCTGCAGACGGCGGCCGGCGTAGACGCGGCGACCGTGGAACGCCTGCGCGCTATTTTCTTGCGGGAATCGTCTACGTCCATCTAAAATAAGGCAACGCTGGCTTTACTGTGAAAATTAGGGGTTGTTTTATGTACGATTATATCATCGTGGGCGCGGGTTCGGCGGGCTGTGTGCTCGCCAATCGCCTGACGGCTAACGGGCGTTATCGCGTCCTGCTGTTGGAAGCGGGCGGCTCGGACGAGACCATCAAAATTAGTGTGCCGGCCGCTTATTCCCAAGCTTTCAAAAGCCAATACGATTGGGACTACGCCACCGAGCCAGAGCCATACACGCGCCAACGGCGCTTGTATTGGCCGCGCGGGCGCGTGTTGGGGGGCAGTAGCTCCATCAACGCCATGATTTATATTCGCGGCCACCGTAGCGATTACGATAAGTGGCGCGATGCGGGCAACCCCGGCTGGGGGTGGGAAGATGTATTGCCCTACTTCAAGCGGGCGGAACACCAAGAGCGCGGCCCTAGCGAATGGTACGGCACAGGCGGCCCGCTGAATATCGCCGACTTGAGCACGGTGAACATCCTCACGCAGACCTTCATCCAAGCGGCCCAAGCGTTGGGCGTCCCGCTCAACAGGGACTTCAACGGCGATGGGCAATCCCAAGATGGCGTGGGCACGTACCAAGTGACGCAAAAGAACGGGCGGCGCTGGAATACGGCCCAAGCTTACCTAAAGCCGGCCCGCAAGCGCCCCAACCTGACAGTGCATACCGAGTCGCTGGCCGAACGCATCCTATTCGATGGGAAGCGCGCCACGGGCGTGATATATCGCCAAAAGGGCGTTGCCATGAGCGCCGTCTGCCAAAGAGAGGTCATCCTGTGCGGGGGGACGATTAATTCACCCCAATTGCTCTTGCTATCGGGCGTGGGGCCGGGGGCGCATCTGCAAGAATACGGTATCCCCGTCGTAGCCGACCTGCCGGGTGTGGGGGAAAATCTACAAGACCATCTGGCTTGCGGTCTATTTTATTATGCGTCGCGGCCCGTCAGCCTCGCCAATGCCCAACGGCCGCACCATCTGCTCAACTATTTTTTGCGGCGCAAGGGGCCGCTGACTTCCAACGTGGGCGAGGGGGGGCTATTCTGGCGCACCGACCCTAGCTTGCCTAAGCCGGATGTGCAATACCACTTCGGCCCGATTCATTATCTGGATCATGGGTTAACGCCGATGGATGGGCACGGCTTCGTGTTGGGGCCGGTGTTGCTGAACCCGCAAAGTCGCGGGCGCATCCGCCTGAAATCCGCCGACCCGTCTAGCCATCCGGCCATCTACGCCGGCTATCTATCGGTAGAAGCGGATGCCGAACCCTTGGTGCGCGGGCTTAAGTTCGCGCGGGATATCATCGGCCACAAGGTCTTTGACCCCTACCGCGGCGAGGAATTCCGCCCTGGCTTGGCCGTGCAAAGCGATGACGAATGGCGCGATTATATCCGCGGCTATAGCGAGACGCTCTATCATCCCGTGGGGACGTGCAAAATGGGGAGCGACCCCCTAGCCGTGGTAGACCCTGAACTAAAGGTGCGCGGCGTGGCGGGGGTGCGCGTGGTGGACGCCTCTATCATGCCCTACGTCACCAGCGGCAACACCAATGCGCCGGTCATCATGATAGCGGAAAAAGCGGCTGACCTCATCCTCGCGGATGCCGACTGAGCGGCCCTAGCCCTGACCCGCCGCCTCTACCCGCCTTTGGACGACGCCGAGCACGTAGCGCTGAAAATCGCCCATAATCCAATCTGCCCAAAGCGCGGCGTAAGCGTTGAAATGGGTCGTCAGCTGGTAGCGACTGCTCAGCGTCAGCCGCACTCGCCCATCGCCGAGCGGCTCGATAGTGTAGCCGGCGTCGAGGATGTCGAAGTAGGGTCCGCCGATTTGTTGCAAAGGCATAGAAGTGAGGGCGCTTTTATCCTCCTGAATGGTGAAATGCACCCGCTCATAGGGCTTCCAGATGGTGATTTCCTCGATGAAGGCCAGCCCATATTCAAATTCACCGCGCCGTATCGCGCCCAAGCGCTCCTCGCTGAGGGTGGCGCGGATGGGGCGCGGGATGCCCGATAGATGGAAGAAGCTGGGCCGCTGTTCGGCGGGGGTAATCGTATCCATGCGGATGATATGCGCCCAAACCTGTTGGGGCGTCCCGCGGATGATGACCGTATCGCTGACGATGCGCTCCATGGTGGGGGTGGGGATTTGCGCTTCGATGGGCGCTAACAAGAAAGGGAGCGCCAAGACGAAAGCGGAGACCGCATATTGGCGCTTGCGCTTGGGTTTTTCGCGGTTGAGCAGGCGGTACATCGCCCATCCGCCGATGGCCGCGGCCGGCCAACACATGGGCGCGGCCATCACCAGACAAATCCACGCCTCGCCAACGAATAAAAAGGTAGAACCCAAAAATAGCGTGCAGGTGACGAGGGCGAATTCGACCGCTTCGCGGAGCGTGCCGCGCTGTTGTGGGGGGAGCAAAACGACCGACAGCGCGCCCACCGCAAAGGGGGTGAAGAGCAAAAAGGCGAGGGTCACGGTGTTCAACCAGTCGCCGCGGGTGGGCAAATCGAACAGCAAACGGACAAACAGCCCATAGGCGACGGCCAAGCATAGGCTGATGAGCAGGGGGCGCGGGGAGGCCGGGCGGCGCTTGGGTTTTTCTTCCACCATCATCCACTAAACCTCATAGCTATTTGTGATTTTTTTCATTATATAGCTGTTTAAGTTTTGGTGAGCGATATGTGTGTGATAGCTTTTGGCGGGAGTTAAAGCAAGTCCCCCGCCCCTATGATGTGGGGCGGGGGACAGAGGGGGTTACTGGTTCAGTCGGCTATCGTTGGGGGCGACCTCGTAAACAGCGCCCCACGGCTCGTAACGCCGCGTGATGGGGCTATCGTTCGCTTTGCGGTTGCCGTTGGGGTCGTACACCCGCCGCGAGATGATGACTTCCGCCCCTTCTGCGGCGTAATCCACTTGGAGCGCTTGGCCGGCCGGTATGGCCGCGTTGGCCACGTAACGGGTGGCTTTGGGCGGCGTGGTGCTGAGGATTTGCGGCGTCTCCACGGTCACTTGCCAATAGGGCGTGCTATAAAAACGGAATTGAATGGCGTTGGACGCGGGGAAGACTTCGGTTTCGATGAGCAGATGATAGGGGGTATCGTTGGTGAAGCGGAAATCGGCGTCTGGTTGCCAGATAGAAGCGTCGAACCCGACGGGTGAATTGATTTCGTAGTAGCCCACGCGGTAGCTATGGGAATGCAGTTCGTTGATGAAGAAGCCCGCTTGATAGGCCGCGCGGAAGGCGGTAGTGCTCACTTGGCAGACGCCGCCGCCGATGCCGTCGGTGGTGGCTTCCGCCACGATGACTTTAGCATCTACGAAGCCGTTTTCGTAGCTAATATCGCCGAGCAAGGTATTGAAGGAGAATTCTTCGCCGGGGGCGATGATGAGGCCGTCGAATTTGCTAGCGGCCACGGCAATATTGGTGCGCCGCTCCGCCGATGAGCCAGTGAAGTAAGTGGTCGCCTCGGTGATGGGTTGGGTGATGCCCAATTCGGCGGCGGTGATTTGGTTGTGATAGCGCGGCAAGTTGAAATCGAAGGCCATCGGCACGATGCGATTTTCCCGCGTGAAGACGGCGCTTTCCATACGGCTGAGCGTTTGGGGCACGTTCAGGGTGCGGCCGCTGATGCCGGGTTTGATGACCACCAATTGGCCGCTGGCTTCGTCGAAGTGGAAGCGGGCGTTTTGGGCGGGGGTGATGAGGCCGGGGGCCAGCGTCTCTAGCACGCTGGAGAAGGCGCTCATATCTACCGAGACATCATAGCGCCATGTGCCATCGCCGTTATCCACGGGGGCGATTTGCAAAAGCGCGGCGATTTGCTCGGGGGCGATGAGCCACGGCCCCAATTGCGCGCCGTTTTCGTCGGTGGCCACCAGTGTGATAGCCCCCGATAGGGCGGCGCGGATTTTTTCGGCGGCGAGGTCGGCTTCCCAGATGAGCGGCGGGGTTTCGTGGATGACGAGCGGGATTTCGCCGCCATTGGCCATGCCCATGATGACGGCGTCGAGAGCGGCGAGTGTGCCCGTGATGTCTAGGCGTCGCCCGTGACGGCCGGGGGTGGTGGTGACGGTGGTGCCGTCTAGCGTGAGGGTGGCGTTGGCTGGCTCTTGGTAGATGGCGTCTGCGATTTGCGTTAGGCGGGCTACCGCTTGGTTTTGGTCGTAGCGGAAGATGGGCGATAAGCTATACCCGCCGAACCACGCGGCCGCTTGGTAGAACAAGTTGGTCAGGGCGTCGGCATCGTGCCCCACGGCGAAGGCGGCCGCCAAAGTGGCGTCGGCGTCGAAACTGACGCCCAATTCGGCGGCGGACGCTTGCCATCGCTGGTCACCATCGCGGAAAGTGAAGACCGCTTGTTGGTCATAGCGAAAGCGCTGGACGATTTGGGCGCGCGCTTCCGCTAGGGTTAGCCCCCCTATGTTCACGTCCATGATGTACACGCCGGGGTAGATGCGCTCTTGGTAGCGCAGTTGGAAGGCCAGCAAAAACAGCCCCAGCACCAAGAATAACAGGACGCTACCGCTGATGACCAAGACGGGCAGGCGGATTAACCACGGGTTCGCTGTGCGCGGCGGGCGCGCGGCGTAGGGCGGTGGGTATAGGGGGGCAGGTGTAGCCATAGGCGCTCACATTCCACTTTCGTATTTTTCTACGATAGCTTCCGCTTTTTTATATTCCTCAGAATCGGGCGCGGCGCTATCGAGGATTTTAGTTGCTTCTAGATATTGTTCTAGGGTGATGGTCGCTTGTTTGTTGCGCTCCGCTTTATGGCGCTCGGCTTCGAGGGCCATTTTTTCTTCATCGGTCATCTCGCCGTGTTCTTTGACGTATTTTTCGACTTCTTCATTGCTGAGTGAACCTTGTTTATCCAGCAACTCTTTGAGCTTGTCGAACGTCGCGGTCATGGGCTATTCACTCTCCAGTATGCCTTGTGTCGTTTGAGGAGGGATTATACCTCTTCATTTTACCACCATACCGCGCGACTATTCTATAGATGAGCATAAATTGCTGACAAAAGGATGACGGCCGCTCAATCGTAGGGCGGGATGGGCAGGGGATTGGGCAAGTTTTGCAAGTCGGCGCTGGTCATGGGCGCGCCATTGATGACCAAGTATTGAAAGAGAGCGGGCAGGAGGTCGCGCGCGCGCTGGGCGTGGGAGATGGGGGCATCCACCCGTAGCGCCACCAAGCGTTCGGCATCGGGCACAATGAGCATGATGACAAGGGCGATGTGGCCGTGGCCATCGTTCAGCAGGTAATAGGCGGCGTCGTGGCCCGACCAGCGGAAGGGTGAAGGGGCAGTGACGACGCTATTACCGATGATGTGCGGCGCGCTGACCACCGCTTGGAGCAGAGCCTGCGCGTTGTGTGGTGGCGGGCCATCGGGCGCAAGGTCTTCTACAGCGGGCAACCAAACATGGGCTAGCACACCTTGGAGCGCGCCATCATCGGACATGATGCTTTCGTATTCCGATAAGACGAGGCTTTCGCCTTGGGTATAGGCCCACCAACCTTGCGGCGGCGTCAGCCCTAGCTGGATGCCGCCAACCTCTAGCTGTAGGGTGTCTGTTGTGACATGGCGGGTGACCTCTGCCGAGGGTGTGGGGCGGCAAGCCACCAACAAAACGCCGAGCAACAATGAGAATAGGTATCGCATGGTTCACATTTCTACGTTTGTATAGTCATCATGCTATCATAAGAAAAAGGCGTAGACGCGCCCTATTCAAAAAATGTTAAGAGATTTCTGAGTTGGGCTTAATGTGGGGTGCGCGCCAGCTTGCGCCGTACCAAGCCCCACAACCAGCGCAATTCCTCCAGACGGAGCGCCAGCGCCAGCGCCCAAAAGGCCGCGCCATACAGCGCCCCGCCGCTGATGATTATCAGCGCCTCGCCGATGATGCCGCTGTGGTCGAACAGGGCCACTAAAGACGGCAAGGTGGCGTTGGCCAGCAGGCCCATCGCCAGCGCCGCCAACCCCGCCCGCATTAGCGTACTCCCTAACCCTTGCTGGCCCCAGCCGCCCAAGCGCCGCCATAGCAGATAGCCGCATAGGAGCGCGTGCACAGCGTGTTTGACGCTGTCGGCAATCATCAAGCTGAATAGGCCCAGCGGGCGCAACAGAGCGACGGCAATTACCATATACACCGCGAGGCTGAACACCCCGACGAGCGCGGGCGTGACCGTATCCTTGCGGGCGTAAAAGGCGTAGACTAGCAACAAGTCTAGGGCGGCAAAGGGCAAGCCGACCAGATATAAGCGCGTGGCGTCGGCGGTAATCGCAGTATCCGCCGTGGTGAAGGCCCCATGCTCGAACAAGAGGCGGATGATGGGCGTAGCCAGTACGAATAAGCCCACAGCGGCCGGCAAGATGAGGCTGGCCGCCAAGCGCAAGCCCAAGCCCAAAGTATCCTTGAAAGCGCGTACACTCTCTGGCACGGCGACGGCCGCTTGGGCCGCGAGGGTGGGCAAAATGGCGAGGCTGATAGCGGTAGCCACAAGCCCTTGAGGAAATTGGATGAGCGTTGTCGCCCAGTTCATATAGGCGATGCTCCCTTCCCCGGTCTGGCTGGCGAGATTGTAGCTGAACGGGCGGATGATGAGCGTATCCATCACCAGCGAGAACATGACCGGGGCATATAACAGGGCGGCGCGCCGCAAAGCCGGATGCTGCCAGTCGAACCACAGGCTAAAACGCCCGTCGCGCGCCCCGGCCAATTGGATGATGAATTGGGCCACCGCCCCCGCCAACCAGCCCAAAGCCACTACAGTGATGCCCTCCTGCGGCCGCGCCAAATAGTAGAGGGGCAAGCCGCCCGACCACTGGATGCGCCACTGCAAGTCTGGGGCGAAAATCGCAGTCACCAGCACAATACAACCATTGAAGAAGACCCCCGCCAGCGCGGGCCATGTGAAGCGGCGCAGGGCGTATAGCGCGCCGCTATAGACCGCGAACAGGCCCATGAAGATGAGCGCGGGGGCCGTCAAGCGGAGTAGGTGCGTGGCGAGCTGGCTAGTGTACGCGGACGCGCCCCCGGCCACCAAAGCCACCAACTGCGGGGCGGCTAGCTCGATGACCAAGACGAGCAGGGCCAATAGGGCGCTGACCATGGTCGCTAGCAGAGCGGCCACGCGCCAAAATTCATCGCGCCCCTTTAGGGTGATAATCTCGCTGAGGATGGGGACGATGGCGCTATTGATGTGCCCGCCGATGAGCAAATCGTAGATGCCGCGCGGCACGATGATAGCGACTTGGAAGGCGTCCACAGAGCCACTCGCGCCGAACAGATAGGTCAGCAAGGTTTCGCGCGCTAACCCCAGCACGCGGCTGAGCACATTACCGATGGCCAAGATGCCGGTAGCGGTCGCCACTTGGGCGTTAGTGGCCTCTTGTTCTGCTGTGGCGACGCGCTCTATGGGGTTTGGTTGAGGGACGGCCGGTTGGCTCACCGTTGGGTTATCCGTTTTCTTGAATTAAACGTCCCTACAAGATACACGAAAGCGCGGCATTTGTGAATTGGCGCGTTGTGGGGCGTGGCGAGAAAGGGGCGCGCCTAGGGTTCGGGCAGGCGGCGGATGCGGGCGATGAGGTCGGTGGTGCTGTGGCCGGGTAGATAATCAATCAAGATGACGCGCCCGCCATAGGCTTCTACCAAGGGGCGTTCCGGCAGGGGTTTATGGGCATAATCGCCCCCTTTGACGTAAATATCGGGTTGTAGGGCCGTGATGAGCGCTGTAGCGGTATCCTCTGGGAAGATGAGCGCGGCCGTGACGGGCTTGAGCGCGGCCACCAAACGGGCGCGTTCTTCCGCCGATACGATGGGGCGGCCGGGGCCCTTGAGCTGTCGGGTGGATGGGTCGCCGTTGATGCCCACGAACAGGGCATCGCCCAGCGCCCGCGCCTGCTCTAAATAATCCAGATGGCCGACGTGCAACAAATCAAAGTGCCCGTTGGTGAAAACGAGGGTTTGTCCGTTGGCTTTGTAGGTGGCGCGGTAGCGCATCGCTTGGTCGAGCGTCAGTATCATGGCTTTGGCCGTCGGGTTCGGGTTTTGCGTCTAGTCTATCGTCAAGCGGGGGCGGGGGATAGGGCTAAAAGAAGCTATTTTCTTGATCGGCGGCGGTGCGTTATGCTTATGGGGCGCAAGGACACGCGGAGCGGGCTTGTGGAACGCCAAAACGATGAAGACACGCAATTGATACAGCGCTTATTAGCTGGCGACGAGGCCGCCTTTGAAGGCTTGGTGCGCCGTTATCAAGCGGCGCTCGCCCGTTTGGCCGGCCTATTCCTCGATGAGCCGATGGCGATAGAAGAAGTGGTGCAAGAGACGTGGGTTGCGGTCTTGCGCGGGTTACGCGGCTTCGAGGGGCGCTCGTCGCTGAAGACGTGGCTCTTGCGGATAGCGGCCAATCAAGCGAAGTCTTATCTCCGCCGCCAACAGCGCTACATCTCATGGTCTGTTTTTGAAGATGATGGCGAGCGGAGCGTCGCATCAGAACGCTTTTATGGCATCACCGACGGCGACCTGAGGGGGGAATGGCGCATCCCGCCGTCCCGTTGGGACGCCATCCCCGAACAGCGCTTGCTCTCTCAAGAGACTTTCGCCGTCATCCAACGCGCCATAGAGCAACTGCCGCCCAACCAGCGCGCGGTCATCACCCTGCGCGATGTCTACCAGATACCCACGGGCGACGTGTGCGAGTTGCTGGAGATTAGCGAGGGCAACCAGCGCGTTTTGCTCCATCGCGCCCGCGCCAAAGTACGCCAAGCTTTGGAGAGCTATTGGAAAGAAGAATGAAGCCATGGAACTCACCTGCCAAGAACTGGTAGAACTCGTGACGGCGTATTTAGAGGGGGCTTTGTCGCCGCCCGACCGCGCCCGCTTTGAAGCGCATCTGGGCGATTGCGAGCATTGCAAAACCTACGTAGAGCAAATGCGGCTGACCATCCAATTATTGGGGCATTTGGAGGAGGCGAGCCTTTCGCCGACGATGCGGGAGCGCCTGCTAGCCGCCTTCCGCCATTGGAAGCGCTCTCGCTAAAGGTGTGCCTTTCGGTTCTAATGCCGTTATAATGATGTTTGCTTAGTACCTAGTGGCTATTTGACTTAAGGAAAAAGCGATAAATTATAAAAATAATAAAATTGCTTACGGAAACTACTTACGGAAGGAAACGCCCATGATGCGCTATGCCAGACCGTATCCCGCCCTTATTCTGCTCCTCATCAGCTTCTTTTTAGTGGGGGGGCGTATCGTGGCCCAAGATACCCCCCAACCCGGCGATAGCTATACGATTCAGTTTGGCGACACCCTCGATGTATTGGGGCAACGCTGGAACGTCTCGGTGGTTTCGATTCGGCTAGCCAACGATTTAGCGGCTGGGCAGATGCTCAAACCCGGTGATACTATCGTCGTGCCGCAGGATGGCGTGCCATATGGCGCTTACCCGCCGCTGAACCGCTTGCAAGACGCCAGCGACGGGCAAGGCGGCGGGGTGGCGGGTGAAGAATACGTCCTGCAACCGCTGGATACGCTGGATGTGGTCGGGCAGAGGTTGAACGTTTCGGTGCAGGCTATCATCGCGGCCAACAACATCACGCCGCGCACGATGTTACGTCCGGGGGATGTCATCATCATTCCGTCTGATGCGCCGCCGTATGGCGTCTTCCCACCGTTGAACCGCCTTGTGCCCCTGCCGCAAGGCGAAGATGGGCAAGGCGGCGGGGTGGCGGGTGAAGAATACGTCCTGCAACCGCTGGATACGCTGGATGTGGTCGGGCAGAGGTTGAACGTTTCGGTGCAGGCCATCATCGCGGCCAACAACATCACGCCGGGGATGATTTTACGCGCGGGCGATGTCTTGCTCATCCCGGCCGATGCGCCGCCGTATGGGGTCTTCCCGGCGTTGCAAACCACCAGCGCGGCCGATGCTAGCGATGGGCAGGGTGGCGGCGCGGCCGGCGAGATTTACGTCATCCAGCCGGGCGATACCATAGACCACGTATCGGCGCAGTTCAACCTACAGACCGATTGCGTGCTAGAGGCGAATAATCTGCGGCGCGGCGATTTGGTGGTGCCGGGTCTGGCAATTGTGATGGCCAGCGCCTGCCCGCCCTACGATGGCTACGATTTCGTGCCGTCGGGCCGTTGAGCGGCGCGAGCGATTGGCGCGAGGGGGCAGGGGCGGCCGCACCAGCCGCCCCTATTTTGGTGTGGGGCCTCTTCTACAAAAATTGGTAGTTGACAATTAAGAACCAATGTTCTAATATTTATCTATAATGAAGCTTATATTTATGATAGATTGTTGTTATAGAATTATGATTATCACGCATGAATAAACAACAAAAATCAACCACGCGGCGTGGTATTGAGTGGACTGATTACACATGGAATCCTGTAGGGGGGTGTAAACATCGTTGCCGCTGGGCTATGCCTGATGGCACAATCGCCGAATGTTATGCCGAGACGGTGGCTCATCGTGTGGCCCAAAAGGCATACCCACAGGGTTTTGAGCATCATTATTGGCGCCCAGAGGCCTTAGAAGAACCACTTCAACTTAAATCGCCCAGCAAAATTTTTCTCGATAGTATGAGCGATTTAATGGGGCATTGGGTGCCCAAAGCGGAAATTGAGCGCGTTTTAGATATTTGTAGACAAGCGCATTGGCACAACTTCCAACTATTGACGAAAAACGCCCCCCGACTTTTAGAATTTGACTTCCCTCCCAATGTTTGGATAGGCGTAAGCGCGCCGCCGTCGTTCATGTTCGGTAAACCCTTATCATTTCATCAACAACAACGTATGGTTATGCGCCAATTAGAGATTTTGGCTGACTTAACCGTGCCGATACGTTGGATGAGCATTGAACCGCTATCCTTTGACATTGCACCTTTACTGTCAGGTAGCCCTTTGGAATGGGCTGTTATTGGCGCGGCGACGAACGGCAAAAAGACCTATCAACCACAACCAGAGTGGGTTAGCAATGTATTGGATGTTCTAGACAGACAAAACACAGCTGTATTTTTTAAGGGGAATTTAGATTGGCCAGCCATAGAATGGCGGGAAATGTTTCCGCGGAGTGACCTCAAAGTCCCGGCAATTTAGGCTCTTTAGCACTTTTGCCCGATTCGCCCCAAAATTTATTTCCTAGTCGGTTTTTGCTAGCGAAAATCAAGCTATAAACCTCTGCCCCCCTCGTGTTTTTGAACGAAATATCATGATATTCCTCAAGTCCCGTTGGGTTTTCATCAATATGATAGCCAAACTTTTTTAATTGACTGAGGTATCTAGTAATGAGAGCGCGTCTCTTTTTTCTTCTATCACTCATCTTTATATCTTCTATCCAGTCGTTATTGCCATAAAAGCTATTGATTGCATTTTCAAAGTTTCTACCTGCGGAACGCAATACACCGCTTGTTGAAAACGTGATAATTAGGTCCATACGCTTGAAACGGGCTAATTTTTCAACACTTGACCAGTGTACTTCTAAGCCTTCAGGGTCAAGGAATGCCACATTCAATGCTTTATTTTCATATTTTTTTATATCTTTACAAATGCTCTCAACCGCTTGATTGACATCTTGTTCATATACAGTAACTTTATCAGCATGAGAACTAGCTTTAATACGCTCTTTTAAGGCTGAAGCTAAAAAAGGATCTTTTTCGTTAAAATAGTAGCGTGTAAAAGGGTTTTGTAATGTTAAAGCTATTAGCGGAGAGCCTAACAAAATTTCTTTTTTGCCTATTCTGTTTTTGCCCGGCCCAGCTTGTAAATCGAGATAGATAAGTTCTGGCCACTTCGCTTTCATTGCAGTACTGACTATGTTCAAGTAAACCTGTATTGCTTTGAGTTTTGTTCGCACGTAGGTATTGCTCTGACGTGTCGCTAAACCATCATCAACGGGGTGTAGATAATTAGAAGTCATTCGAGAATCCTATCTTAAATAAAATTGCTGAATGATTATTATACAGTAATAGCCAACAACTAATCCGCATGAGACAGCTTTCTTCCCCGACCCCCAATACAAATTTTTGGCGGGGGGGGGCGCTTGGGATACAATAAGGAGGGGTTTTTTAGGATATAGAATAAGCTTTTTAAGGAGCAAATAGTGTCCCCCTCTAAACGTTTAAGTTTGTTTTTGCTCATTTTGTTGTGCGTGTTTTCCGCGAGCGTCGTCGCCCAAAATCCTGATGGCGTCCCCGACCCCGAAACGGTCACCATCGCCGGCACTATCCAGAGCAAGCTAGGCTGTTCGGGCGATTGGCAACCCTCATGCGAGGCGACCTTCCTCACCTATAGCGCCGATACGGGCTTGTGGCAAGCGAGCTTTGATTTGCCGTCTGGGCGCTATGAATACAAGGCCGCGCTCAATGGCACGTGGGATGTCAGCTATGGGCTGAATTGCGATGGCGTGCCCGGTAGCCCCAACATCCCCTTAGTGCTAGACGCCGATACCACCGTGACGTTCACCTATGACCATAAGACGGGTTGCGTGACCGATAGCGTGAACGGCGACGCGGTGGCCCAAAGCGACGCCAGCGCCCCGCCGCCGCCCGCCAAGCCGGACATCGTCAACATCCCCGGCACTATCCAGCCCGCCCTTGGTTGCGCGGCGGAATGGGCGCCGAATTGCGAAGCCACCTTCCTCACCTATGACGAAGCCAACGATGTTTGGCGGCGCACGTTTGATGTGCCCGCTGGCAATTATGAGTACAAAGTCGCTATCAACGGCAGTTGGGCGGAAAATTACGGCGGCTTTGCCGATAGGGACGGCCCCAATATCCCCTTGACCGTGGCCGAAGACCGCGCGGTGACGTTCATCTACGACCATAAAACCAATTGGATAGCCGATGATGTGCGCCACAAAATCGTCACGGCGGTGGGCGATTTCCAAGATGAGCTGGGGTGCGCGGCCGATGACCAAGCCGATTGTTTGCGAACATGGTTACAGGATGTGGACGGCGACGGCATCTACGCCGCCACCCTCTACGGCATCCCGCGGGGCGATTATACGGCGCGCGCGGCGCTAGGGCTGAGCACCGACGAAACCTACGGCGACGCCCAAGGCAATAGCATCGCCTTCACGGTGGAGGATGCCAATAAACCCGTCTCGTTCTTGTTCGACGCTAACGCTAATATCATGGTCGTTTCTGCCGGAGGAAGCGCCTTGTCCGCCGCCAACCTCGCCGAAGCCCGCGCCCATTGGGTGACGGCTGATACTATCGCATGGAATATCGAAGCCAACGCCGATAACGTCTATAAACTGCTCTATAGCCCTAACGCCACCATGAGCCTGAGCTTGTTTGGGCTAGAAGGCGTGGAAGGCGAGCTGACCTTGAGCGTCGGCGATGGGTTGGGCGCGGATGTCGTGGCCAAATTCCCGCACCTCAGCGCTTACGCCGCGCTCCAAATCGCACCGGCAGACCTCGCCCAAGTGCCCGACATCCTCAAGGGGCAATTCGCGGTGGCGGAATATAGCGCGGGGGGCGATTTGTTGAACATCACATCGCTACAAATCCCCGGCGTGCTCGACGACCTATATACCTATGATGGCCCCTTGGGCATTTCGTGGGAAGATGGCATCCCCACGGTTCGGGTGTGGGCCCCTACCGCGCAAGCGGTGCGTTTCCACCTGTTTGACGATAGCCGCCCGCGCACCGAAGCGTCCGCCGTGCGGGATATGGCCTATGACGCGGAAAGCGGCGTCTGGAGCATCACCGGGGAAGCGGACTGGCTGAACAAGTTCTATCTGTTCGAGGTGGTGGTCTTCGCGCCGACGACGCGCAAAATCGAAACCAACCTCGTCACCGACCCCTACAGCATCAGCTTATCTACGAATAGCTTGCGCTCGCAATTGGTGAACTTGGACGACCCCGCGCTAGCGCCGCAAGGCTGGGCGGATTACGAAAAACCGCCGCTAGCCGCGCCGGAAGACATCGTGGTATACGAAATCCACATCCGCGATTTCAGCGCCTTTGACGAGACCGTGCCGCAAGAGTTGCGCGGGACGTATCTGGCGTTTACCCAGCTGGAATCTAACGGGATGAAGCATTTGGCGGCGCTGGCCCAAGCCGGCTTAACGCATCTGCACATTCTGCCGACGTTGGACATCGCCACCATCAACGAGAATAAAGCGCGCTGGTTCTTCCCGGATTACGAGAAGATGGCCGCGGCCGCGCCCAATTCCCCCGACCAACAAGCGGAGCTGAGCCAAATACGCGATCTCGACCCCTTCAACTGGGGGTATGACCCCTTCCATTACAACGTCCCCGAAGGCAGTTATGCCACCGACCCGGACGGCCCCGCCCGCATCCGCGAATACCGCGCCATGGTGCAGGCGCTCAACCAAGTGGGCTTGCGGGTGGTGGCCGATGTGGTCTACAACCACACCAACGCCAGCGGCCAAGATAATAAATCGGTGCTAGACCGCGTCGTCCCCGGCTACTATCATCGCTTGGACGAAAAAGGCACGGTAGCCCGTAGCACCTGTTGCCAAAACACCGCCACCGAACATAACATGATGCGGAAGCTGATGGTGGATTCGGTAGTGCTGTGGGCCACCGCCTACAAGATAGATGCCTTCCGCTTTGACCTGATGGGCCACCATATGAAAGACGATATGCTGGCTGTGCGCGCCGCCCTAGACGCCCTGACGCTAGAAGAACACGGCGTGGATGGGGCCAGCATCTATATTTATGGCGAAGGCTGGAACTTTGGCGAGGTGGTGGATGGGGCGCGGGGTGTGAATGCCACCCAAATTAATATGGCTGGTACGGGCATCGGCACGTTTAACGACCGTCTGCGCGATTCGGTGCGCGGGGGTAGCCCCTTCGGCGACCGCGATTTCCAAGGCTTCATCACGGAGCTAGGCATCACTTGGAACGGGCTAACCGGCGGCGACGAAGCCCAACGCCTAGAACGCGCCCTGCTCTTCGCCGACCGCATCCGCGTAGGCTTGGCCGGCAACCTCAAAGATTATACGTTCGTCGGGGCGGATGGGGCGGTCATCAGCGGCGCGGATGTGGATTATAACGGCGCGCCCACCGGTTACACCTTAGACCCGCAGGAGAATATCGTCTACATAGACAAACACGATAACGAGACGCTTTTTGACATCATCGCCTATAAAGACCTCGACATCACCACCGCCGAACGGGCGCGCATCCAAAATGTCGGCAATAGTCTCGTCATGTTCAGCCAAGGCGTGCCCTTCTTCCAAGCGGGTACCGACATGCTCCGCTCTAAATCGTTGGACCGCGACAGTTATAATTCTGGCGATTGGTTCAACCGCCTCGACTTCACGTATCAGACCAATAATTGGGGCGTGGGTCTGCCGCCACAACAAAGCAATAGCGCCATGTGGCCGGTGATGGAGCAGTTGCTAGCCAAAGAGGGCATTCAACCGACGCCCGACGACATCATGAGCGCGGTGATGAACTTCCGCGAGTTGTTGCAAATCCGCCGTAGCTCGCCGCTGTTCCGCCTGCGGAGCGGGGCGGATGTGATGGAGCGGGTGCACTTCTATAATACGGGTCCGGAGCAAATCCCCGGCTTGATTGTGATGCGTATCGCCGATGCGGGCGAGGGACTGGCCGATATAGACCCGCAAGCGGATCATATCGTCGTGGTCTTTAACGCACGGCCGGATGCGGTGGGCTTTGTGGTGGAGGAATTGGCGGGTATGGATTTCCGCTTGCATCCTATCCAAGCCAATAGCTATGACCCCATCGTGCGCCGCGCGACTTATGACCCGTCGCTGGGGATTTTCGCGGTGCCGGGTCGCACGACGGCGGTATTCATCGCCCCGCAGTGACCGCGCCGCTGTTAAACCAGCCCCTTCTACAGCCTCGCTGTAGAGGGGGCCGCCCTCCCCTGTTCTGGGGCATCGGCGCGGCCGGGCAGGACGTTGACTTGGGGCGGGGCGGGGGCTATACTTGCGCTGTGTTATCGGGATAAAGAAAATTGAGGCGCGCTTATGTCCACTCCCCCTAAGATAGACCCCACCTTGCTAGAAATCCTGCGTTGTCCGGTCGCTGTGCACGACAAGAGCAAGGGCGAAGACCCCGGCCGCCTAGAACTCGTGCGCGATTATTGGCTGGTGTGCGCGGATTCGGGTTATAAATATCCCATCCGCGATGGCATCCCCGTTATGCTGGTGGAAGTGGGCGAGAAGTATAAAGATGTAGCCATAGAAGATTTGCCCGTGCCGCCCCCGGCCGAATGAGGGCTAGCCCAAAACGCCCAAACGCGCCGGCAAGATGAGGCGAAAGGTCGTGCCCTCTTTGGGGCGGCTATCCACCACCACGCGCCCTTTGTGCCCTTCCGCCACCATCCGCACGATGCTCAGCCCCAAGCCGACGCCGCCGGTTTGGGTGGAGCGGGCGGTATCGCCGCGATAGAAGAAGTCGAAGATGTGGGGTAGATGTTGGTTATCTATGCCCACGCCGGTATCTGCCACCTCGATAGCGACATCGGTAGCCGTATCTAAGATTTGGGTTCGCACGGTCACCGCGCCCCCGCTCGGTGTATGTGCGAAGGCGTTATCGAGCAGGTGGATGAGGGCGCGGCGCAGTTCGTGCTCGTAGCCGATTATCATCGGCAAATCGGCCGCGGGTTGGAAATCGAGCCGCAAGCCGCGTTCTCGCGCCTCTTGGCCGGCATAGGTCACGACTTGGCGCGCCAAATCGTTCAGGTCTAGGGGCGCCGCGCGATGCTGGGTGAAGGAAGCCACGATGCTCAGATTATCCAGTTGTTGCGTCAGGTGGAAGACGTTGGCGCGGATGACCTCTAGCCGTTGGCGGAGTTGGTCGGGGGTGGCCCGCTCTAGCGAACGTTCGATGAGGTAGCGGCTGGTTTCGATGCTAGATAGCGAGGTGCGGAAATCGTGCGATAGCGCCTCCATCAGATGTTCCACCAACGCCATCCGTTCCCGCTCTAGGGCGCGCAAGAGGCGCTCTTTTTCCGCCTCTTTTTGCTCGGTGAGGTCGGTGATGCTGAGGATGACATCGCTATAGTCGGGTTGGCCGTTCTTCAGGGGGATGCTGAAGTTAGCCAAGTTGTGGACGGGCTGGCCATCGTAACGAACAGAGCTGAATTCGCGGGTGAAGTGGGTGCGCCCTTCCCATAGAAAGAGCAATTCTTCGCGGTAGCTCTTCAGCGATTCTTCATTGCTCAGCTTGCTGAGGTTGTGGATGAGCGCTTCGCGATTGGGGGCGTTGCTGATGCGTACCGCGGTGGCGTTGACATCGCGCACGCGAATTTTACGGAACAATTCGCCCGCTAGTTCGGGGTGGGCGTCTAGATGCGCCGCCAAATCGCGCACGCCTTCGGCGCGGAGGGCATTTAGGGCGCGCATCACCTCGCTGAAGTCCTCGTTCCAGATGGCGATAGGCGCTTGGTCGAAGAGTTGCTGGTAACGCCGATTCTGTTCAGCGAGCAATTGGCGATTGTAGCGCATCAAAAACGCGACGATGAGCGACAAACTGAGGTGGAAGGCGAGCGGGCCGCTCAAAATCTCCCAGATACTGGCCTTTATCCATAAGCCGATGGCCAACATGCCGACCGCTTGCGCGCTAATCACGACCAAAGCGCCGCTTAGCGATAACATCGCCGCGGCGAAAAAGCTGACTATCACCATGTAATAGAGGGTGAATAGGCCCGCTTGAGGGTAAATATAAATAGTTGTGCCTAAGATGATGGCTGTGCCGTAGGCGATGATGACTTTGGCGAGAAGGCGATGATGCCCACGCCGCACGAGAAGATAGCCTACCCATAAAACGAGCGCGCTACTCCATGCGATGGCCAACCGCCCCAAAGCCAGCGGCAAGGGGCCTGCGATGAGATAGCGCGGCGGCAAGAGCACGGACACCAAGAAAGCGATGGTCAACAAGAGCGCGGCCATAAAACGGCTTTTCATCTCGCTTTCCACGCTATCTAAGGGGACGAGGGGGCGCGTGATGCGTTCCCAGTAGCTCAGAAATTTCTCTAACAGACGCTTCCGCATCATTGCATGCTTTGACCTTTTTCAATGCTCTTTAATTATCGCATAGCCGAGGTAACTTTTCTTGGGAGATTTTGTGAAAATTTGCGGACACGGCCGCGCCTGCGCCACAAGTCCTATTGGAGGCGGGGCGCGGTTTGATATAATCAGCTATTATGGATAACACGCGACGCGCTCTATGGTTTTTGGCTGTATTCCTCTCGGCGGCGTGCGCCCCGCGCGCCGAAGGGTCTTTGCCTACGCTGGTAGAATTGCCCACCGACCCGCCGCCCATCACCGCGGCCGCCGCCCGCCCTACCTTGCCGCCTTCTTGGACGCCGACGCCCACCGAAACGGCCACATGGACGCCCTCGCCCACTTTCACGCTCACCGTGACGCCTAGCCTGACTATCACCGATACCCCCACCCGCACGCCGACCCCAGAGCCACTAGCGCCCACGGCGGATGTGCCGCTGACGAATTTACTCGCGCTCGCCCTGCAGTTCACCCCCTTGCCGTCGGATTATGTCGTGCCCGATTTCGGGGGGCCAGAAGTCACGCTCAATCCCCAAAATCCGCCATTGACGCCTTTATCGGGCGGGATGGCCAATTGCCAATATTTCCCGTCGGGCGGTTTTGCGGCTGTTTTCGCCGCCGACCCATCCTTGCCGTCGCAAATCGGGTGCCCGGTCGGTTTTCCGCCGCAGATTGTCGCCGTGGCTGGGGCGGAACAACTGTTTGAGAGCGGGCGGATGATTTGGGTGAGCGGCGCGCCCAGCCAAATTTATGTCTTGTACAACAACAATAGTTACCAAAATTTCGCCGATTCTTTTTTGCCGGGCATAGACCCCGAAAGCGGGGGCGAATCGCCGCCGCCGGGGCGGCTAGAGCCTGTGCGCGGCTTCGGCAAGGTGTGGCGCTCTTTGCCGACCGTGCGGAACGGTTTGGGCTGGGCGCTGGGGCCAGAGACATCCGCCACGATCACCTTGCAGAGCTTTGAACGCGGCCTGATGCTGTACGTGGCGAACCAAACCGCTATCTTGGTGCTGGTAGCCAATCCCGACGGCACAACGGGTACGTGGCGGGCTGTGGCGGGGCAATTTTAAGCATGAGCGGGCGCGTTATCCGTCTCGCCTTAGGGCTGGCGCTGGGTTATGGTTTGGCGCTGGCTTCGGCGCTGGTCATCACGCCGCTACTGCCTTACCAACCGGTGCTCAGCTTCAGCGCGGACCGCGGGCGGGCGGCGCAAATTTACCTGATGGATGTCTACCGCCGCTTGGTCTTTCCGTTGGAAGGCGCATCCGAAGGGTTGCAGGCGGTGCATTGGCTGGCGGATGGCGGGCAAATCCACGTGGTCAACGATTATGACCCGACGCAAAAGCGCTTCCGCCGCCACATTTTGCGCCGCGATGGCGACGCGCAACAGGCGCTATTCACAGATAACGGCCTGCTGAGCGCGTGGGAATTGGCGGCGTGGTCGCCGGATGGCGCTCATCTGCTCCTCACCGTGTCCGAAGCCACCGATTGGGCGGAAATCATCCGCCTTGATTTGCCCAGCGGTCGCATCCAGCAATTGACCAGCAACAACTTCCCCGATAATGAACCCGACTGGTCGCCGAACGGGCAGTATATCGTGTACCAAGCGCTGATGGCCGATGGTTGGGATATTTTCGTCATGTCCGCCGAGGGCCAGCTACTGCGCCGCCTGACCGAACGGCCCGGCTTAGACGCCCTGCCGAGATGGTCGCCCGATGGCGAGGCTATCGCCTTCGTCTCTGACCGCGCGGGGCCGCGCAATATCTATTTGATGTCCCCGTGGGGCGAAGATGTGCGCCGCCTGACCGATGGCGGGATAGATAGCAACCCGACATGGTCGCCTGATGGGCGCTGGTTGGCTTATGTATCGCTGACGGAAGGGACGAATTGGGATATTTACCGGGTGGATGTGGTCACAGGGGAGCAAGCCCGCCTGACGACGCACCCCGGCGCAGACCTCAATCCCGCGTGGCGGCCATGAGCGGGACGCGCACCACCCGCCCTTCTGCCGCGCGCGCCAATCTATCCCACACGGCCAAGCCAAGCCCGGCCCGTTCTGGGGCGGGCACAAAGATAGTGCGAACGCCGCGCGCATCGAGTTCGCGCAGGCCGCCGAACAAGGCGCGGGCCATCTCGTCTATGTTGCGCCCGAGCGCCACAATCTCCGCCGTGGTGTCTTCAAACCGTCCGACGTCGGCATCGAGCAGGAGCAAGCCGACCGGTGCGGGGGCGTTGGGGATGGCGGCGCGTATCGCTTGGCGCACGGCGTCGGGCGGCCCTTCGTAGACCCAAACGGTCGCGCGGGGCGCATAATGCTTGAGCAAGGTGCCCGGCGCGGGGGCGGAGGCGGCGCTTTCCGCGAGGTAGAGGGGCGTGAATTGCACGTCGGGCAGGAGGTCGCGGAGCGCTTCGACAGGGACGCCGCCGGGGCGCAAGACGCGCGGCTGTGGCGCGGTCAAATCGAGGATAGTAGATTCAAGGCCGATAGTCACGGGGCCGGCATCGAGGATAATATCTACGCGCCCGTCTAAGTCTTCGGCGACGTGGGCGGCGCTGGTGGGGCTAGGGCGCGAGAAGCGGTTGGCGCTGGGTGCGGCGATGGGCACGCCGGCCGCTTCGATGAGGGCGCGGGCGACCGTGTGCGAAGGCCAGCGCACGGCTACGGTATCGCGCCCGGCCGTGACGTTGAGCGGGATAGCGGGGCTTTTGGGCACAATCAGGGTCAGCGGGCCGGGCCAAAAGCGCGCGGCCAGTTCGTGGGCGATGGGCGGGATGGCGTCGCAGATGAGCGGCAGTTGTCCCATATCGGCGATGTGGACGATGACGGGGTCATTGGCGGGGCGTTCCTTGGCGCTGAAGATATGGCTGACGGCCGTCTCGTCTAGGGCGTTGGCCCCCAATCCATAAACCGTTTCGGTGGGGAAGGCCACCAAGCCCCCCGCGCGCACTACCGCCCCCGCTAGCGCTAACAGCTCTGGCATGGGGGCTTCCGGGCGCATCCGCAAGATGTGGGTTTGGGCGGTATAAGGGTTCATCTAGCGCTCCACAAGTTCATTGGTGCCGTCGTTCAGGCTTTCGACCAGTTGTTGCATCAGTTTATCGAGGTCGCGTTTGGTTTGGTATTCGCGCTGGGCGTAAATGTTGGTCAGGGCTTGGTGCGCGCCCCAATAACTCAGGACCGCCACAACCGTTATCGGCGTCATAAACCACACGAGCGCCCCGTTCCAGTCGTAAACGATGATGCGCCCGCTGACGATGGCATAAGCGATGCTGGCGATGGTTAGCGTTATCATGCCCAGCGTGAAGCCGATTTGCAGGGCGAAATCGCTCCGCAAGACGCTATCCGCGCCGTGGCCGTCACAGTCTACGCGGGTGAGCGTGCCTTGCCAGCGGCGCAAGCGCCCTTTGACGATGGCGTTCGGCGCGCCTTGATGGAGGCGCTCCAACTTAAAATCGAGCGCATCGCCATCGTTGAGTAGCGTTAGCTCCACGTTCACTTGCGGGTTGGCGAGGCTGGCGAGGATGGCGCTAGCGGTCTCGATAGGGATGCTGGTGGTGAAGTGTAATTCGGACTGCGGGGGACTAAGCGCCCCTTTCTTCTTTTTATCCATGACGGATGCCCTTCATGATGTCCATCCTATGGCCATTGTACAACAGCTTGGCGCGCTCTAAGCCCCTCAATTGTTGGGGATTAGGGAGGCTAAACTAAAGTGAGTTGGGTAGCGAGGGGGACTTTGATATTTTTGGTAGCCAGTATCTCCTTCGCGGGTTTGCGGTTGCCATCGCTACTGATCCGCCTTGGCGCATCCAAGATCACCCAATCGAAGTTGTAGGCGTGGTATAGCTCTATGATGCGGTCGGTGGCCTGGTTGGAGACGATGATAGGATTAGAGAATTGGGATAACCACCGCGCTAAGCGTTCTTGGTCTTTCCACGAAAAATTTTCTTGGGCATAACTCGTGAAAGGCACATCATAAGGGGGATCGGCGTAGAGGATGTCGTCGCTTTCGATAGCCAATTGCTCAAAGTCGCCACTGCTGAACGTCCATTGCTCCAAAATCGGTTTATACAGGGCGAAATCCGCGCCTTGTAGATAGTTGATATGTTTATAACTGCCGCAAGGGACGTTGAATAACCCTTGGCGGTTAAAACGACACAGCCCATTATATCCCGTGCGATTGAGGTAGTAGAACAATATGGCCGCTTCTCGGCTGTGGTGTTGCCCTTGGGTGATGTAAGCATTAAAGCGATCGCGGCGCGCGTAATAGAGGGCTTCGTCATTTTCTTCGGGAGTGAATACGACGTCATCAAGCCCTCTTTTCAACCATTCATAAAAATTGATGAGGTGCGGGTTGATGTCGTTGAGGAGGGCGCGGCGCGGCATTAGCCCTAAAGTGACGCCTAATCCACCGCAGAAGGGTTCTACGAGCCGATGCGTTTTGTAAGACGTCCAAATAGGCAAAAGATGTGGCACTAACCACCTTTTGCCGCCAGCCCATTTTAGCGGAGGGTTCAAATGACTAGACATCTATTCCGTCTCGATGATCTTATATTGGCGCGCGTCGATCAATTCAATACTGTTATAGTTGTTTTGCTGTGCAAATACAAATCGCCAAAATTTATAGAGCGTATCTTTACCTTTGGTACTTTTCTCAAAAAATACGGTTTGTACAGGCTTATGCGTATAAGATGACCATTGCCGATAAGGATAATACAATTGGCGAATGATGATGTTAGAAGCACTTCGGTTTTTGGCTTCCACAAGCAAGCATTGTTCGCGTCCTTCGTAGCCTGCGTCCACTTCTGTTTGTACGCCTTCCGCCGTGATGAAGTGGCCCGCGGCGTAAAAAGAGAAGCGCGGCGTGTATTTGCGACCGCGTATAGTCAACACGAGGCTATTATCGCCCGCGAACGTTTTAATCAAGCTAGAGGCGAAAGCATAATCGAGGTGTTGCATTTCAGAATCGCCCACCTTGATCGTATCGAGCCTAAAAGCGAGTTGGGAGCGATAAAGGGCTATTGTCGTCGGGATGGAGGGTATATCCACATAGCCATCACCCTGTAAGAGGATATATGCACCATTTTTTATGGGTAAGATGAACAACCCATTTTCCTTAAAGACTGTCGGGCGACTTTCTCGCGTGTCGTGTTTGCACAACAGACGCGGTTCTCTGTCGGCTGTTCTGCCGCCTAAATGTTGGGTGGCCGCTTTAATTTGGTCGGCCGTCAACAGGAAGGGGCTTTCTTTGAAAGGATGTTGGTAGATGCGGTGGTGTTCAAAAATGGCTTTCCAAGCGGCATCACTCATTATTTCGGCTCTCCTCGTCAGTGAGGTTATTCAGCCACCCCACAAGCGCTTGAGCGAGGGCGACGCGGCGCAAGAGAAAGCCATGGTCGGCGTCGGGGATGATGGCATGGCGCAGGCCAGGCGCCCCGCTCCGCTCTAGGGCGGTCACTAGCGGCGCGTGATGCAGGGCGGGCGGTACGTCTTGGTCGCGTTCCGCCGCCAGGAGGAGTAGATGGCAAGCGGCCAAAGCGCCGATGTGCGCTTGGGTATCCCACGCTTGGGCATGGGCGAGCATTTCTTCTAATAGCCCCTCGGCTGTCGCGCCGCGCAAGGGCGGCAGGCAACTGTGCAAAAAGTCGAGCGTGAGTTGGCGATTGGCGGGCGTTTCTGCTGTGCTTTCCGCCCATGCGCCCATATTGACCCCCGCTAGCGAGGCCGCCCAAGCGATATGCCCCTGCGCCGCGGCCATCAAAGCGGCCCACCCGCCGAGGCTATGCCCAACGATGGCGAGCTGGTCGGGGTGAGCGCGCAACATCTGGCGGGTTTTCGCCTCCCGACAAAACGCGATGACGGCGCTAGCATCTTCCAGCACATGGGCAAAGCGATACACGCCGCCGCTCCCCCACGCGCCGCGCGGATGATAGAGCAGGACGTTATAGCCCGCGCGATGCAAGAGGTGGGCGAGGTCGCCGTTGCGCTCGTCGCCGGGGATGCCGTGGACGAGGATAACGGTTGCGTGCGGGCCGGGGCCGCCGGCCACATAGGCCACCGCTAGCAAATCGTGCCCGCCGCTGGGGATCGTTAGCGAGAGCAGGGCCGGCGGGTGGTCGTGGTCTAGCGCGGGCGGGTCTTGGGCGATGAAGTCGAAAGGATTATCGTTATTTTGTGATTTTTTAACCATTTCTTATCCTAGTTTCGTTATAATAGACAGATTAACGCGTTTGCGTTGTTGCTTTACATAAATTTAATCTAAACTTAAGTGCTATACAGGGGTTAAGCCGCTATCGAGCGCCGATATTCCCTCGTTAGCTACCGCTCATATTAACCTGTTGGCGGTTTTTCGGTGAAACGCAAAGGTTTTTTATGCTCGTCCACTATGATAAGCAAGATTTGCCCCCATTGACACCACAAAATTATATCAATCGCGAGCTGGGCGTGTTGGCTTTCCAGCGGCGCGTTTTAGCGTTAGCCGAAGACGAGAACATGCCCCTTTTGGAACGCATCAAATTCATCAGCATTGTAGGGAGCAATCTGGATGAATTTTTTATGGTGCGCGTGGCCTCCTACATCCAAAAGGTGAAGTTGGGCATCGCCCGCGCGCGCCCCGACGGCATCACGCCCGCTCAATTGTTACGCATCATCCGCGAGCAAGTGGGCTACATCATCGAAGACCAGCGCCGCTTGATGCAAGACATCCTCGAAAAACTAGAAGTGCAAGGCGTCTCTATCCTCAAAATGAGCGACCTCAGCGAGCGCGAAGTCTTGGCGGTCGGCTCTTATTTTGATGAGGAGGTGTACCCGGTTTTAACGCCGCTGGCGGTGGACCACGCCCGACCCTTCCCGTTTATCTCCAACCTCAGCTTGAATCTGGGGGTCATCCTCGAACATATCGAGACCGACGATGAACCCGAATTCGCGCGCATCAAAATACCTGTGCCGGATATTTTACCGCGATTGGTGAGCATGCGTAAAATTATGCGGTTATACGCCAACCAGAACTACGAGCGCGACCATTTTTTATGGATAGAGGACATCATCTGTAATGAATTGCATCGCTTGTTTCCGGGCATGCGGGTCGTGGAAGCGTGCCCGTTCCGCGTGTTGCGGAATGCGGATATTGATTATGAGCACGAGTTAGAAGAAGAACAGCTCGATATGAAATCGGTCATCGAGCAGAGCGTGCGCGACCGCCGCTTTGGCTCGTTGGTGCGGGTGAGCGTGCCGCGGGAAATCAGCCAGCGCATGTTAGAGCGGCTGATGAAGGGCTTGGGGGCAGACCCCTTGTCGGATGTGTACACCATCGAAGGCGCTTTAGGGTCGGCGAATTTGATGGAACTGTTGAACGTAGACCGCCCCGACCTCAAAGACCCGCCATATGTGCCGCGTCTGCCGGAGATATGGCCGCAAGGGCGCGATGTCTTCGACGTCATCCGCCAGCAGGACATCATCCTACACCACCCTTACGATTCTTTCGCCCCGGTGGAGGAATTCTTCCGCGCCGCGGCCCGCGACCCCGACGTCGTGGCCATCAAAACCACGCTCTACCGCGTGGGCAAAAATTCGCCAGTGGTCGAAGCGCTGATGGAAGCGCGCGATAACGATAAACAGGTGACGGTGTTGGTGGAGCTGAAGGCGCGCTTCGACGAGGAGAATAACCTCGAATGGGCGCAAGCGCTAGAGCGCAAGGGGGTTCATGTCATCTATGGCGTGGAGGAATTGCCCATCAAGACGCACGCCAAAATTACGTTAGTGGTGCGCCGAGAAGCGGATACGATGCGCCGCTATGTGCACATCGGCACGGGCAACTACAACGCCGCCACCGCGCGCATCTATACCGACATCGGCTTATTCACCTGCGATAACGAAATCGCCGACGACGCCACCAAGCTTTTCAACCGTTTGACGGGCTTTGCGCCGGCCACCACCTACAAGCGTTTGTTGGTGGCGCCGGAGTATTTGCAACATAGCTTCATCTCGTTGATTGATAACGAAATCGCCGCCGCCCGTAGCGGCAAGGCGGCCCGACTCATCTTTAAGATGAACCAGCTAGAAGAAGATGTGCTCATCCAAAAGCTCTATCAAGCGTCGCAAGCGGGGGTGCAGATAGATTTGATTGTGCGCGGCTTGTGCTGTTTGGTGCCGGGTTTGCCGAATATCAGCGAGACGATACGGGTACGGAGCATCGTTGGGCGCTTTTTGGAGCACGGGCGCATCTATTACTTCGAGAACGCCCCGGCGGATATGCGGGTTTATTTCGGGAGCGCCGACCTGATGCGCCGTAATCTGCTGAACCGCGTGGAGGTGGTCGCCCCCATGCTCGATGCGCGCATCCAACGGCGCGCCTTGCGTATCCTCGCCGCCCAATTGCGCGATAACGTCAACGCATGGGAGATGCAATCGGACGGTAGCTATGTGCGCTTGCAACCGTCCGAGGGCGAGGAGCGTTACGATAGCCAAGCCATCTTCATGAAGTCGAGCTATGGCCCCCACGAATACCCTTAAGGGCTAGCGCGGCGCTCATTCATAGCGCAAGACGTTCATCACCCGCTCGGTGACGGCGACGCGGGCGCTGAGGAAGGTGGCCAGCCAGCCGATGCCCAACGCCGCGAGCAACAAGGCTAGGGCGGTGGTGCGGGCGTCTGTGGGCAGGGGGATGACGAGGCCGCCTAGGGAGGTCAAGCCGCTGACGATGAGCGAGCTTAGGCCCAAGCCTAACAGGGCGCTGAGCAAGCCGATGAGCGTACTTTCAATGAGCATGATGCCCAGCACCCGCCCGCCTTTGAGGCCAATGGCCTTGAAGATGCCGATTTGTCGCCGCCGCTCTAGGGTGGCTAAAGCGACCGTATTCGCCATGATGACCGCCGCGGCGAGGAGCGATAGCAGGCCGACGATGGTCGGTATGGCCGTGAACTGGGCGATGAAGCGGGCGATGAGCTGGTCAAGAAAGCTAATATCTAGCGGGACGATGAGCGGGATGGCCGATAGCTCCACAAGGGCGCGGTTGACCTGCTCTGGGGGCACGTAGTAGGCGAAAAAGCGGAATTCGGGCGTGGCATTATCCAAAGCGCCGCTCGCCACGGTGACCGTGCCGAAGTTGAAGTTAGCGTTGCTATTGGTCAGCCCTACCACCTCGAAATCAGCGCGGCCCAAGCCATCCACCTGATAGGTCAGACGGCTACCGACCCGAATACCCAATTGCGCGGCGCTATCCGCCGGCCCGACCAAGACGCGCTGTCCGGCATCTTCGGGGCTTAGGGCGCGCCCTTCGACAATATCCGCGCTGGCCAAATTGGGGTTATCGGAGGTTATCATCTGCATATTTTCCCACACGAAGCGCGCTAGACCGCTGGTATCGAAGTCGTCGTCATCGAAGGCGCTATCGCGGAAGCGGCCGCGCCCTTCGCTGGGCGCGCCCAACTCGACGCCGTCTACAGCGACAAGGGTCGCTTGGTATTGGCTGATGGTGGTGCGGTAGGCGTCGGGGGCGATTTCGGCGATGGTGGCTTCCACCCGCTCGCCGAAAAGCGCTGTGGCTAGCGGCAGGGGAAAGACGAGGATATTGCCCCCTAATTGGTTGGCCAGTTGCAGATTGAGCAGTTCGCGCGCGCCCTGCCCCACAAAGGTGATGCTACTGAGCGCGAACATGCCCGCGCTGAGCGCTAGCAGGGTGATGGCCGTGCGGAGGCGATGGGTAGATAAGTTGCGGAGCGCCAAGCGCAAGTCCACGCTCCCCAAAGATGGCATCTTGCCCACGAGCCACACCACGCCCCACAACAAAGCGATGAGCAAGCCGAAGAACAAAAATACGCCCCCCACGCCCAATATTCCCAGCAGATAGGGCGAAGGGGCATCTAGCGGCAGGTTATCTTGCACCAGCGCATAAGAAGGGCTGACGATTTGCCCGACGATGAGGCC
The DNA here is from genome assembly GCA_037441665.1 of Anaerolineaceae bacterium. Classification (GTDB taxonomy): domain Bacteria; phylum Chloroflexota; class Anaerolineae; order Aggregatilineales; family Phototrophicaceae; genus JBBIRQ01. The sequence continues at coordinate 30,136 of JBBIRQ010000005.1, forward strand.
GATGGCGACCGTGACAAAAAGGATGAGCGCCAACGACTGCACGACGCCTAAGGTGGGGATGTGGGTTTCGTTGGGGCGCAGGATGATGGCCGGGCGCACCTTGAGCGTGGTGAGGATGGGCGCGACGCCAAAGATGACCGTGAACAGCAAGCCCAACACCGCCCCGTAAAAAAGTGCTTCGGGGTAAATGCGCCATGCTAGCGCTTGGTTGAGGAAGGTCTCGCCGTATTGGTTGGCCACACCGCTGAGCAAAACCCCGCCGACAATGCCCAGCCCGCTACCGATGAGGCCGAGCAAGAGCGCTTCCGCCAAGAACAGCGCGCCCACCTGTCGCCCTTTTAGCCCAAAGGTCTTGAGGGCCGCGATGTCGTTGGTGCGGCGGCGTACCATCACTATCATGGTATTCATGATGCCCACCCCACCGATGAGCAGAGCGCCCAAGCCCAATACAACGATGAGGTCGCTGAGGATTTGGGCGACCTCGCGGTAATTTTCTATCAGCCGCGGGGTGGTGCGGATGCGAACCCAACCGCTGGTACGGTTTAGTATCTCCCATAGTTCATCGCCGGCGCTCAAGATCACTTCGGGCGGCGTGCCGTCGGGCAGGGCGATGGCGATATTGTTAGGGGGTAGCGGGTCGTCGAGGACGGCGCGCATGGTCTCTATATCGAAATAGGCGAAGCCGAAGAAAGCGGCGAAAAAGTCGTTCAGGCTGGCTTCGTTATTGGCCGCGACGATGCCGCTAACGGTGAAGGGCTGGTCTGTGCCGCTGATGCGGACGCTATCGCCGACGGCGATACCCTGCTGGCGGGCCAAGTTCTCGCTGATGACGACCGTATTACCCGCGCCCAACAGGTCGGAAAGCGGGACGTTGGCGGGTTCGATAGCCCGTATATCGTGGGAGGGCGGATAGGTGAGCGGGTCTATATAAAAGCTACTGACGAATTGCGGGCGGCCAGCGGTGACGGCATCTACGCGGGCGATTTGGGTATTATTGCCCGTGCGGAAGATGGTCATTTGGGCGTTGTTGGCCTCTACCCATGCGCTCACTTGGCGCAAGGCGTTATCCGATAGCCCGTTGCCGCGGCTTTGCGAGCCAAAGCCGAAGGGGTCGCCGCCACCTTGGCGAATGCTGATGTCGCCTTTGTTGGTGACGCGCACATTATCGATGAGCGAATCGCCGATAGATAGGCCTAAGCTCCGCAGGGCTACGACCGTGGCCACGCCGGCCGCGATGCAAAAGATGGCTAGCGTCGTCCAGCGCCCGCCGCGCGCGATATTGTGCCAAGCATAACGAAAATAGAATATCATCGCTAACCTCAAGGTGATAGAGCGTATCTGTAGCGTTATACGCACCATCTTAGCGCCTCGTTGCGAATTGGCTAGGGTGGTTTATCGTTATAGCAAGTGGAGTTGGGTAGCAATGTCGAGCTGGTAATTGGCTACGATGGTGGGATAGGGCTTGTTGTTGAGTGTGTCTAAGATAGCTACGAAGATAACGCGCGATAATAGCGGCGGAACAGCCATGCCAATTTGCTTGCGAACTTGGGCTTTAGAGCCGCAGAAGAAGAAGTCGTCAGGGAACGTTTGTAAGCGCGCGCGGTTGGTCAAGGGGCGTGGTTCGTCGTAGTGGTAGCCATGCGTGCCCCCCCGCCGCTACCCGTGATGGTATATGATGGCTTATCTGGATGTAGGCGGCGGTAAATTTGCGATAATTTGGCCGCCTTGACATTCAAACGCAGATGTTGCGGTAAGTTGGCCGTCCACGCATTTTCTCCCGGTTGGATATGTTTTAAGCGTTCCACAACTTGGGCAGAGATTGCGGCGGGTTCTTGGTTGGGAGCATCTTTGGGGATATTAGACGGCGCTTGTTGGGCACTCACATAATTATTGAGATGCGTGGGCGCTGGGACCGAGAAACGAAGCCCCGTTGTCTTGTCAAAACCGACGATAATATAACGGTGTCGTGTTTGGGGTACGCCATATTCTTCAGCTTTATATAAGTGAACGGTTAGGGTGTAGCCATTTCCTGCGTGTTGTAAATCCGCCAAAATCTGCTTGAAGGTCGCCCCTTCGTTTGCTGAGTTTATGCCGCCGACATTTTCCGCGACAAATACAGTCGGTTTAAACTAGTTAAGGGCTTGTACACCGACACGATAGAGGCCACCATATGCACCGCTAATGCCTTTGTGCTCGCCAACAATTGAAAAATCATTACAGGGAAACCCATAGGCGAAAATATCTATCGGCTCTAGAGATGTGAAGTCTAGTTGGTGGACATCGCCACAGATGACGCTATCGGGATGGCCTTTGGCGATATTTTTACGGTAGGTTTGGCAAGAGCTAGGGTCAATATCGTTGGCCCATGTGTGTTTTATCTTCAAGGTTTGGTCGTTGTGGGTGCTACTGGCGGTGATAGCGCCGTAGGCTAGACCACCGGGGCCACAGAATAGCTCGCCCAAGCGCAAGTATTTAGTCGGGTGCATAATGATAACTGTTTTTCGCTCCTCATTTTGTATGGTTTGTAGACTTGTAGAATAGATGGTAATCTGCCTTTGTGCAAGTAAGCATAGGTTATAACATGAAAAATAAAATTGTTGTTGAAGCGATTGCTTCCACCTTACATATACCTGAAGTAGAAGCCAAGAGAATATATGAAAAAGCTAAAATAGGCGGTGAATGCACAGAAGAAGATGCTTTGTATTCAGAGATAAAGTGCTTCAAAGAGCGGTTGAATCTGGTTTTTTAACATCAGTTGAGGCAGATAGTCTATTCAGCCAATTGCCACAGTTTACAAATATCCCTGCGTATATTTGCGGCTTTGCCGCGTATGATGATTCATCTGTAAAGCCAACGCATACAGGCAAAAAAGGCGTTAAACACTACACGATTACCGCTTGGCGGGGACCTATATCGGATAGCGCATTAGAAGTTATCCGTCACCAAGAGGGCATAGACGGTCAAATTAAGTTTGAAGGGATTGGCCGATTTTCTCATCATAGCGGATTCTTGTTTAACATCGGCAATTTGTTATGGGAACATGCAGATTGGGAGGAAAGGGTTATCGCTCCTCTATAGGTTGCTACCGCCCCGGACCTAGGGGGTAGACATCTTCTAGCGCGGCCATCCAATAGCCGACGCTCGGCGAGCCTTCCGCCAGCCAGCCGATGACTTCTGTGCTGGCCAGCACGCGCACCTTCCACCAATTGAGGTTATTGGCGCAGACGGGGCCATCGAGGATGACCAAGGGCACGCCGCGCACGAGGCTGAACAGGGCTTGGGCGTCTTCTCCGGGGGCGGCGCGTAGCGTTTTGGGCGGACCGCTACGGTAGCGCACAATGGCCCTCTGCCCTTGGACGAAGCCGCGCGGGTCGGCGCAGAGCGTGCCATCGGCCAGCGAGGGGGCATCTTGGGGCACGAGCCAATACACGCCATCGCCGCCTTCGGCCATCCAGCCGTTGTATAGGAAATTGGCGACGGTGACTTCTACTTGCCACCACAGATAGCCATCTACGCATTGGGGGCCGCCGACGATGGCGACGATAGCGCCGGCCGGGGCGACCGTTTTAACGAGGGCGTTAGGGTCGGCGCTGGCGCGCACGCGGGTATTGAGCAAGAGTTCGGCGCTTTTGCCCACGGCGTTTTGGTAGAGCGGGGCACAACCGACCGGGCGAGCGCCATAGCTGAACAAGAAGTAACCGATGTCCGCGCGCCCTTCCACCACCCAGCCGGGGTTATCGGTGCCCGTGACGCGCCACCAATTGAAGCCGTCGGCGCAGACCGGCCCTTCTACAATCGTCACGTTGATATTTTCCGCCACATAATAGACCAGCGCGCCGGAAAGTGTGGGCTGGTGGCGCACCCACACCCCCGCGCGGATGTAACCCGCGTCGCCGACTTGGGCGCTGATGGGGGGCGGGCAACCGCCGATGACGGTAGGCGTGGCGTAGAGGATGGGGGTCACGTTGGGGAGGAGCGCCGGCGTGGGCGTGCCGACGGTGGGGATGACCGTTGGGGTGTCGGTGGCGGTTTGGGCGTGGGTCATTGGGCGCGGCCATAGCGCGGCCACAACACACAGGGCCAAAGCCCACCATAGCGGGCGTAAAGACATCATGGCGACTCCTTTCCAACCGTTTTAATTGTAGAGGAGGCGGGGCATTTGGGCAATGCCACCGTGCTACTCAGCGTGGCACCCCGCAGGTGGCTGAGCCGCCGCGCACGAGCGAGAGGCGGGGGCTGTGAGCTAGGGATGGGGTTTTAAGCCCCACCGCCGACCAACTGCAGGCGCAAGCTGGCCACCTGTTCGGCTAAATTGGGGTCAAAATCCATCTCCTCTTGCATTTTGTTGCACCCGTGGATGACGGTCGTATGGCTACGCCCGCCGAAATAATCGCCGATTTGGCTTAAAGAGGCGTCGGTCAATTCCCGCGCGAGCCACATAGCCACCTGCCGCGCGCTGTTGATACGCCCGGAGCGCCGCGGCCCGATAATATCTTCCGGACGGACGTTATAGAATTCCGCCACGGTCTCGATGATGCGTGTCAAGGTGACGCGGTGGTAACGCGGCGCTTGGTAGTGGGCCATTTGGTCGGCGGCGATAGCGACCGAGACCGTGCCATGGTTCACGCGGGCTTGTGCGGCTACGCGGTTGAACATGCCCTCTAGTTCGCGCACGTTAGACGGTCCACGGCTGGCGAGCATCTCTATCACTGGTGCGGACAGGCGGATTTGCCGTTCTTCTGCCCAGCGTTGCAAGATGGCGACGCGCGTTTCATATTCGGGCGGTTGAATATCGGCCACCAAGCCGCCTTGGAAGCGGGAGCGCAAGCGGTCGTCGAGGGTGGATAAATCGCGCGGGTGGCGGTCGCTGGCCAGCACCACTTGCTTGTTATAGTTCACGAGGGCGTTAAACGTGTGGAAGAATTCTTCTTGGGCGGTATCTTTGCCGCCGATGAACTGAATATCATCTACTAGCAAGACATCTACGGTGCGGTATTTTTCGCGGAACATGGCTGTTGTGCGCTCGCGGATGGCGAGGATGAGGTCAGTGAAAAAGACTTCGGAGGAGACGTAGATGACGCGCAACCCGCGATTTTGGCAGGCGTGGCCAATGGCTTGGAGCAGATGGGTTTTGCCCAAGCCGACGCCGCCATAGACGAAGAAGGGGTTGTAGACCGTTGCCGGATAGTCGGCGACGGCGCAGGCGGCTTCGTAGACGACGCGGTTCGATTGGTTGACGATGAAGCGGTCGAAGACGAACTTGGGGTTCAGCTCGCTTTCTGGCAAGTTGGCGCGTTGTGGGGGGCGCACCAGATGATGGAGCGCTGGGGGTGTTTCGGCGCTTTCTTGCTGGGCCAACAGGCGGAATAGCGGCATGTCGGCAGGTTCTTCCCGTTTGGGTGGGATAGGTTTACATATCTCGAAGCGCAATTCCACGGCGAAGCCGCAGACATCGCTGAGGATGCGGCGGATGTTGCGATAGAGGCGCATTTCCAGCATATCGCGGGCGGTGCTGGTGGGCACGCCGATGACGAACGTACCATCTGCATAGCCTACTAACATGGCTTGTCGCAACCATGTATCGAAGCTCGCGCGGTCGAGCTGGAGTTCAAGTTGATGATAAGCCGCTTGCCATGCCTGTTGCGGTTCCACGCTTGCCTTCTTCCTAAAAAGTTGGACGAAAAAAAGTCGCGTTCAGCCTAATGATGCGAACATTAAACCTACGGATGACTTTTGTCCCCGTTATCTATGGTGACTGTGTTGTATTTACCTGTGTCGGCATCAATCCTATTAGGGGTGTCACCAACAGGGGTGCATGTTGGCGACGCTTTTCACGCAGGGTGGCGATGCTGTTTGGATAATCGCTTCTGCGCCCCCTTGTCCTCTTGGCTAGCCCTCTATGGGGTTAACCTATGGACTATGGATAGTATAGCCCAACATGGCTTTATGGCCAACTAGTTTTAGGGGCAAATGCTAAAATTTTAAGGTTGGGATAAGTTTTACAGTAGCGTTAAAAATTAATGCGTTTTGTAATGTTTATATAAAAAGGTGTCATAGGCTTACTAATTGGGATATATGCGCCATTTTGGGATATATTGCCCTCAAAATGCCCAAAATATCCCAAAATATCCCAAGTTAATGGGGGTGTGACTGGACTATAACCGCTTGTTTGTGAAAAAACGAATTTTTTAACATTGGGATAATTTTCGCAGTAAAGCCCTAAAATGCCCCCCCATTTGGGATAAAAGCGCGCCTCAAATTTCCAATATAGAGACAATTCATATAGATGTGGTATAATCTACTTAAGATTATAGACTTTAACGAAAATTAGTTACCAAAAAATATATTTAAGGGGACAAAAAAAATGATGTCAGAACACTATGATGATGTACCCCTTTACCGTGATTCCTCCGACGATACCGACCGCCCAGACCTTATCAAGGTTTCGGCGCGGTCGCGTTCGACGGCGGTCGCTGGCGCGATAGCGGGGGTCATCCGCCAGCACCACTATGCCGAAGTCCAAGCGATTGGAGCGGGGGCCGTGAATCAAGCAGTGAAGGCGCTGGCCATCGCCCGCGGCTACCTGCACCGTGATGAAATTGATGTGGTGTGTACCCCGTATTTCACCGAAGTAGATATTGACGGTCAGGAACGGACGGCCGTACGCTTCCGCGTAGAGCCGCGCCCAGAGGAGATGGGCCGGGCTAAGGATATGCCCTGATAGCGTTTTAGCGCCTATTCAAGCCCTTATACAGAGACGATAAGCCCGCGATGCTTGCGCCGCGCGGGCTGTTTTGCTTGTGCGAGGGGTTAGGGGGTGTTCGTGGGTCGGGGCGCGCCCTCTAGCGGTATCGGGCTGGTGGCGGCGGCATTATCGGCATGGAAAATCCGTTGCACGCGGCGATAGAGCAACCAGCGGTCGAACAGGATAATGGGCGCCAGCAGGAGATTGGCGAGGCCGAAGGCCAACGTCATCAATCGGTAGCGTAGCGGCGCGGCGGGCTGGCGCTGGGGTTGGGGCGCGGTGGATGGCGCGGCCGTTGTGGGCGCAAGGGGCATATCGAGGATGAGCTTGGCGACCGTTTGCGGCTCATCAATTTGGACGAAATGCCGCCCCCGCTCCAGCAAGAATAGCTCGGAATTGGGGTATAAGTCATGGAAGGCGCGGGCGACGCCTTCATTCAAGTATTGGTCGCCGCTACCGAAGATAATCCGCACCGGGCGCTGGAACTGGCGTAATTGGGGTACGCGCCGCGTTCGCTCAATATTGGTCCAGACCAAATCATCGTTAAGCCCGTAAAAGGCCTTGCGGGTTGTGTGGGCCGCTTTGCCGTCCATTTGCTGATACAACAAAGGGACGAAGTGCTCGCGCGCTTGCTGGTCGCGCATGAAGTGCCCAACTTGATACCAATACAAGCGCTGATAGAGATTGCCGCGTTCCATCAACCATTGAAACAGTTTGCCCACCCCCAAGGGGCGCGAGAAGGCGAAAATCGCTTCTGGCGCGCGTAGGGTTGGCATAGCGTGATAATAGGTATTCAGGAGCACCAAGCCCGCGACTTGCTCGGCATGGTCAAGAGACCAGTCAATGGCTGGGGGGCCAGAGGCGTCATGCGCCACAAGAACCACCCCCTTAGGCTGGAAGTGACGTATCACCGTATCGAGGTCGCGGGTTAGGCTATGATGCGTATAGCGGTGCTCATCGGGCTTGTCCGATTTCCCCCAGCCCAAGAAGTCGAAGGTGATAACGCGCCGTCCTGAGCGCAGGAGGAAAGGCACCAAGGCATCATAAAGATGGAGGTTATCCGGGAAGCCATGCAACAGCACGATAGCGGGTTCTGCGCCGCTATAAACGCGCGCATAGAGTTGATGACCATCGCGCTGAATGATGTGTTCGGTATATTCGTTCATGGCGGACCTCTTTTTAACTCAACGGATAGCCTAAAGATACCAAACGGTATCTTTTTTGTCAACAAGATTTTGTGAACCTGCTTCAACGCGGAACAAAAACCCTGTATAATGATACCAAACAGTATCTTATAAGCGAGGTGGCTATGGCTAGCAAAGGGGAAAACACGCGGCGGCGAATCGTGCGGGAATCTGCCGCGCTGTTCAATGTGCGCGGCTATGCGGGAACGGCTATGTCGGATATTATCGAGGCGAGCCGCATCAAAAAAGGGGGGATTTATCGCCATTTCGATAGTAAAGAGGCCATCGCTACGGCGGCCCTAGATTACGCCTTGCAGACGCGCATAGAGGCCGTTAGCGCCGCGATAGAAGCGCAGACCACGGCGTTAGAACAGTTGAACGCGATTGGCGATACGTTCCTGCAATTGCTAGGCGATTCCCCATTGCCGGGCGGTTGCCCTATCATGAATACGGCGATAGAAGCCGATGATGTAGACCTGCCCCTTAAGGCGCAAGCGCAAATGGCGCTGGATAATCTGCGCGGGCTAATCGGGGAGGTGGTGATGGCGGGCAAAGCGCGCGGCGAACTACAGCCGCATTGTGATGGGGACGTAGTGGCGACGCTTTTAATCGCCACTTGCGAAGGCGCGTTGATGATGAGCAAGCTTTACGGCGATAGCTTGTATATACAGCGGGCGCTAGACCACCTAAAAGCCTATTTCAGCACACTGGCGCGCGAAAACCGCTGACGCCACAGGGGCGCTGGCCGGATAGCCCGTTTAGCGGAACGCAATAGCGCCGACCAAACAAAAACCAGCAAGGTTTATTTTGCTGGCGCGCCATCAGATAAGGTAAATGAGGTGATGGGCAATATAGGACTCGAACCTATAACCTTTCCCACGTCAAAGGAACGCTCTGCCAGTTGAGCTAATTGCCCGTATATATTTGTATAGTATAATCCGCTGTGTGCGTTTTGCAAGGGGTAAATGCACAGCGGCGCGCGATTGGCGGCCGCGGTGAGGTATGGGGATGGGCGCAAGTTATGGTATAGTGATAAGCGCTCATGCATTCGTCAGGACGCGCTATGGTCGCTTATACGGTTTGGATTCATACAGGCGAGCAAAACCTCGCCGGCACCGATTCTAATATTTTCATCCAACTGAGCGGGGACGCCGGCCAAACGGAATTCGTGCATTTGCCGCCCCAAGATTTATTCGCTTTCGAGAGCGGTAGCGTAGATAAGTTCGTGTTGGATGTGCCCGATGTGGGCGAATTGCGGCAATGTTGCCTGCGCCACGACAATAGCGAAGGTGATAGCGGCTGGTATGTGGCGGAAGTGCGGGTCGCGCACAACGCGAGCGGTCGCCAATGGCGTTTCGTCTTTGGGCAGTGGCTGGGCTTGGCGGAATCGGGCACGTTATCCGCGTGTGTCAACATCGAGTAAGGCTTTATGCGCGCGCTGTTCGGTATCCTCATCATCTGTGGGCTGGCCGCCTGTAATCTGACGACCGCCACCCCAACGCCCGCCCCCACGCCCGACATCCCGACGGTGGAAATTTTAGCCCCGCCCAATAATAGCCAAGTGTACGAAGGCGTGGATTTCACTATAGACATCATCGGCCGCGATGACGGGGCGGGCGTGGCGCGCATCGCCCTGTATGTGGATGGCGAGGAGATTAACGCCGCCACCCCCGAAGTCGCCCCCACCGTGCCCCAATTGCGCGTAGAGATGAACTGGCTGGCGCGCGGGGTGGGCCTGCATAGCATCGCCGCCGTCGCCTATCGTTTGGATGGCACGGCGAGCGACGAAGCCATCTTGACGATAGAAGTATTGCCCCGTCCGTGACGGGGCATCGCGCGCTGGGTTCGCCTCATTGTTTTTGGAAAGTGACCACATAGGGCGTTTGTAAAAAGTTGGAATTGTGGTCAATTAGCCCAAGGCGCAATTGGTACGTGCCGGGGGTTAAGCCGGCGGCGTAGAGATATTCTAGTTGTCCGTTCACCACCGAATCGAAGTGAATTTCCCCCAGCGGCGTCCAAGATGGGAAATCGGGTCCCTGAATTTCGATGATGTAGAAGTTGACGATGTCGCGCGAGAATTGGGCCGTGCCGATGATGGGCACGTTGCCCGTGACCACCTCGCCATTGGCCGGCGAGCTGATGAAGGCGGTCACCACGCCGGGGCTGACGATTTGGGCGTTGAAGATGTCCGCCCAGCAATCAATGCGCGGCAGGGTGGCCAGATTGTTGTTTTGGGCGTAGCGCTCGGCCTCGACAGAATCCGCTTGGGAGGTGCTGGGCAAGCCGATGAAGAGCAATTCTTGCGCGCCGGCGGCGATGCCGGCTAGCTCGGACGGGACGCGGCAATATTGGGGCGGTGGCGGCACTTTTTCGCCGACCCCGACGGGGAATTGGATAGCCGAAGCGATGGACGGCGGCACGGGGAAAGCTAAGGTGCGATACACGCCGGGGTCTACCTCCACCACATAAGAGCCGCTACCGCTGGGGCCTTGTACCGCTTGGGCCGGTTGCGGGTAGTAGAGGTTGCCTTCGGCGTCGGGGATGCCGGCCGGATAGTCGAACAGCCATTCATTGATGTAGGCGGGGCAGGATGTCGAGCCGTTGGTCAGGCGGCGCACATCGCACAGACGGCGGAGCGTCATACCGCTGGGGGGGCTAGCGCCGTCGGGCAGAAGCTGGCCGTTGACCAGTAGCGATTGCATCATCTGGGGGTCGTTATAGATGGTGGTGATAACCCGATTCCAGATAGGGGCCGCGCCGGTGAGTCCCGATGAGTTGACCATGGGGTCGCCGTTGTTGTTGCCCACCCACACGCCCACCGCCACATTGCGGGTGTAGCCCACGGTCCAGTTATCTTTCACATCGTTGGTGGTGCCGGTCTTAACCGAGGTGGCGATGCCATCGGTCCGCAGGGGGCTATTGCTCCCCATGGCGGCGCTACGGGCGTTGTTATCGGCGAGGATGTCGGTCATCAAGAAGGCGATGCGCGGGTCTAGTACTTGTTTACCCAGGGCCAAGCGCACGGTAGATTGGGGGGTGATGCGCCCTTCGGGGCATCCATTTTCGTATTGGTAGATGATGTCGCCGCTGTCGCTATTGACCACGCACAAAATGGACGTGACCGGCACGTAAGAGCCGCCGTTGGGGTAGACCGCGTAGGCGTTGGTTAGCTCTACCAGCGTAATTTCTCCGCCGCCCAAGGTCAGCGAGAGGCCGTAACGGCTGGCATCCGCGCCCAAGCTTTCCACGCCCAAGCGCCGCATGAATTCCAGCAAATAATCGACGCCCGCCAGACGGAGCGTCTGCACGGCGGGGATGTTGTAGCTATTGGCGAGAGCGTAGCGCATCCGCATCGGCCCGTGGAAAGCGCCGTCATAATTGCGCGGGACGTACATAGGCTGGCCGGGGATGCCGATTTCGGTAGGGGTATCCCAGATGACATCGCCGGCGCTCATGCCGCGCTCCATCGCCGCGCTATAGGTGAAAATTTTCATGGTGCTACCGGGCTGGCGGAAGGCGGTGGTGACGTTGACGCGGCCATCAATGGCATCATTGTTGTAATCTATACTGCCGACCATGGCGAGGATTTCGCCGGTGGTGGGCTTCATGACGAAGACCGCGGCGTTGCTTACACGATTGGCGGCCAATCTGGCGACCTGTTCGGCGGCGGCCTGCTGGGCCATGGTGTTGATGCGTTGGTCAATGGTGGTATAGACCTTGTAACCGCCGCGGGCGACATCCTCCGCCGAATAGCCCAGACGGGTCATCAGGCGCTCTAGCTCGCGCTGGGCGTAGACGGTGAAGTGCGGCGCTTTGAGCGAGACGTTGGGCGAGGCGAAGTTCAGCCCTTGGCTCAGCGTCAGGTCGCGTTCGGTGGCGCTGATGTAGCCTTCTTCCACCATTTCATCTAGCACCTCGCGCCAACGGTCGTAGACGGCGGTCTGTACGGCCGGGTCGGGGTTGAGCGGGTCGAGTTCGGCGGGGGCTTGGGGTAGCCCGGCCAGTAGGGCGGCTTCGCCCAAGGTCAAGTCTTCGACATCTTTACCGAAGAAGGTTTGGGCGGCGGCCTGCGCCCCGTAGGCCAGATTGCCGTAATAAATCTCGTTGAGGTACATGGCGAGGATGTCCTCTTTGGACTTATTGGCCGTCAAAAAGAGGGCGAGGATGATTTCTTCGGCTTTGCGTTGTACGCTCCGTTCGATGCGCTTTTCGTATGGGAAAAGCACATTCCGTACCACCTGCTGGGTGATGGTGCTACCGCCGGAAGTTTGTTCGTCGGAGGGAGCGCCCACATAGCGCAGGAACGCGACCATCGTTGCGGGCACATCCACGCCAATATTGCTGAAGTAAGTATCGTCTTCGATGGAGATAGTGGCTTGGATGAGGGCCTTAGGGAAGCGCGCATAGGGCACTTTTTCGCGGCGCCCTTCGGTGAAGGCTTCGTAAAGCAGATTGCCGTAGCGGTCGTAAATGAAGGTGGTCTGGAAGCTACGGTAATCGTCCACCGCGGCGATGCGCTCGGTCCATTGGGCTTCGATGCGCGGGATGAAGATAGCGGCCGTGGCCATGGTGACCAGGGTCAGCCCGCCGCAAAAGGTGACGAATAAGCCGATGAACACCCACAAGCACCCCGGACGGAAGGCGGCTAGGCCGCGTTTGCGCCGACGGGGGGGCAGTTTGGGGACGGGCGGCGCGTTGGCGGCTTGGGGGGCCGGCGGGATGGTGTAGGCGGGCCGTTGGTAGCGCCTATCGTCGGCGAGGTCAGGGTTGGGCATGGTGGCTTGGGGCGGCGGCGGGCTTTCGGTCAGGCGCACGGCCGGATGCCGCACCGTGCGGGCGCTGGCGGGGTCTTCCTGCACCACAAAATCGGGGTTGGGGTCTAGCCCGCCGCTACCGGGCAAGGTGGCTTTGGGGTCTGGTACGCCCGGCTCGCGGAAAACGGGCATGGTGACCATCTGATGTTGGTCATCGCGGGCGTCTAGGGTCGGTTGGGCGGCGAAGTCGTCTACGTGCGGCAGGCGGAAGGGCACGTCGTCATCGTCGCGGCGGGCGGTATCGTCTTCGTCTAGCGGTAAATCATCAGAATATTCTGGTAAATCGCGGTCGTCGGGCATCACAAACAGGCTCCTACGCCAAGTATGGCAACAACGGGCGGCCGCAATCGGGCGCGCCTCATCAAATGGGCGATGGTTATGCTTTTAGTGTATCATAACCTGCCCAACGGGGAATTGGCGATTCCCCTGCGCTCGGCCCGCGCCTGCGGGGCGCTATCCGTTTCGATAAACAGCGGTCCTCGTTACAATCTGGGGGCGAATTCTGATGAGAAAGGCATGGCATCATGCAGATTCCGATAGACGAAACGCTCGATTTTTTGGTGGCGCTGTTGCACATCCACAGCCCCACCGGTTATCATCACGAGGCGATAGCATATGTGCGCCGCCAATTGGAGGCGCTCCAATTGCCGCATATGTCGCTATCGCTGACCGGCAAGGGGGCGCTGGTGGCCCAATTGCAAGGGACCGATTCCGCGCTTAAGCGTGGGCTGACGGCGCATATTGATACGTTGGGTCTGCTGGTCAAGCAGATTAACGGCAACGGGAGCTTGAAGGTGTCGCCGTTGGGGGGCATCCACTGGCCGGGCATCGAATTCGAGAACGTGACCATCCGCACCCATGATGACCGTCGTTATCGCGGTACGGTCATCCTCAGCAACCCCAGCACCCACGTGAACCGCAAAGCCCCCACCGAGGAGCGCAACGCCGATACAATGGAAGTGCGGATAGATGCTAAAGTATCCACCGCGGCGGATGTGCGGAAGTTGGGTATCGAGGTGGGCGATTTTGTCTTCCTAGACCCGCGCGTGGAATTGGTGGATACGGGTTTCATCCGTTCGCGCTTTTTAGACGACAAGCTATGCGTGGCGGCCATCTATGGCGCGTTATTGGCCCTGCGGGAGCAAGGGGCGCGCCCCAAGCACGATGCCGCTATCCTCATCAGCAATTACGAGGAGGTGGGGCACGGCGGCGCGGCCGGGTGGCCCTATGCGTTAGATGAATTGCTGGCTATAGACATGGCGGCCGTGGGGGAAGGGCAGAATTCGGATGAATTTTCGGTGACTATCTGCGTGAAGGATGGGGGCGGTCCCTATCATTACGAGATGAACCAGCGCTTGCGGGCTTTGTGCGCGGCCCACAACATCCCCCACAAGACCGATATTTACGTCTACTATTCATCGGATGGCACGGCCTATTGGCGGGCGGGGGGCGATGCTAAAGTGGGGCTTATTGGGCCCGGCGTGGCGTCGTCGCATGGCTACGAGCGGGCGCACCGCGAAGGGCTGGCGCACACAATCCACCTCATCGCCCGCTATCTGCTGGATTAAGCGGGCATCGGTCGTTAAAAAAAGGGGCGCGCGGCCCCTTTTTTAATGCGTGGCGTTTAGTTGCCGCTCGGCGGCGCGCACCAATTCGACCCGTTGATGAAGGTCCCTTTCAGCAGGCGGTCGCCGTAGCGTTGGCCTTTCAGCGAGGGCAATACGCGCCCGTAGAACAAGTCGAGCTGGGCGGCGCAATCGGGCAGATCTACCGTGAGCGTGGCCGATTGGTTGGGGCCGAGTTGCACCGCGCCGCCATTGGCGGTATCGCCGTCGTAATCGTAGAGGATTTGGTTATCAATGGGGGCATCTGGCCGTTGGTAGACGGCGAAGCCCACTTGATAGGTGCAGAGGGGTGAATTGTTGGTGATGCGCGCGGTGGCCGAAGCGCTACCAATCTCCCAATCGTAGCTCAGGTCGCCTTTGGGGTTGGGTGTGCAGGTGGGCGGCGGCCCTTCCACCGTGATAAAAGCGGTGGCGCCGGCCGCTAACGCGCCATCGCTGGCCGAATAGGTGAAGCTATCTGCGCCGCTGAAGCCGCTGTTGGGCGTATAGGTAAAACTGCCATTCGGGTTCAAGGTCAGCGTGCCGTTGCTAGGCGCGCCCGTCAGGCTGGCGCTCAGCGGGTCGCCGTCGGGGTCGCTATCGTTGGCGAGCACGTTGCCGCTGACCGCTGTATTGAAGGCGGTGGTGTAGCGATCGTTCTGGGCGATAGGCTGGCGATTTTCGGGTTCGGGTTCAGTGGGTGATACCGTGATGAAAGCCGTGGCGATGTTAGAGGTGAACACGCCATCGAAAGCGGCATAAGTGAAGCTATCGTCACCGCTGAAGTCATCGGAGGGCGTGTAGCTGAACGAGCCATCGGCGTTGAGGGTGAAGCTAGCCGCGTGGGTTGGCGCGGTGACGAGTAAGGCGCTCAGCGGGTCGCCGTTGGGGTCGCTATCGTCGCTCAGCACGTTGCCATTAAGGGTATTGCCGCTGACCACATTATACACGTCGTTATCGGCACTCGGCGGGTTGTTGACCGCGTTTACAGTGACGTTGACCGTAGCGGTATCGCTGAGGAAGCCATCGCTGATGGTATAGGTGAAGCTATCGAACCCGCTGTAGCCGCTGTTGGGCGTGTAGGTGATGCTAGCGGCGGTGAAAGCGACCGTGCCATGGGATGCCGAGCCGGCGCTAATAATCGCTAGGCTGGGGCCGTCAATGTCGAAATCGTTGCCCAAAACAGGGATGATGACGGGCGTATTCTCGTTCGTCGTGGCGTTATCGTTGATGGCCACGGGCGGGTCATTCACGGGGTTCACGGTCACATTGACCGTGGCGGTATCCACGCCGCCTTGGCCATCGCTGATGCTATAGGTGAACACGTCCGAGCCAAAATAGTTGCTGTTGGGCGTGTAGGTGATGCTGGTCGGCGTGAAGCTGGCCGTGCCGTGGTTGGGGATGCTGACGCCGCTGATGACGAGTGTATCGCCATCGGCGTCTTCATCGTTGCCGCGAGGGTCGAAGGTGATGCTATTGCCTTCATTCACGCTGATGGCGTCGTTTTTGGCATCGGGCGGGGTGTTGGTCGTGCCGCTGATGCTGACGGTGACGGTGGCCGTATCGCTGAGGAAGCCATCGCTGATGGTATAGGTGAAGGTGTCCGTCCCGACAGCGCTAATCTCCGCTGTGTAGACAATTTGGTTGGCGACGATGGCGGTTGTGCCTTGGCTAGCGCCGCTAACAGCGGTGATGGTCAAACTGGGGCCGTCAATATCGAAGTCGTTATCCAGAACATCAATGGTTTTGGGGACGCCAATAATGGCGCTGGCGCTATCGTTGATGGCGACGGGCGGGTCGTTGACGGGGTTCACGGTGATAGACACCGTGGCGGTATCTGTGCCGGCCGCGTTGGAGATGGTATAAGTGAAACTATCGGACCCGAAATAATTAGAATCGGGCTGGTAGCGGATTTGGTTCGCTTCGATGCTGGCTGTGCCGTGGGGCGGGTTGCTGACGTTGGTGATGACGGGGCTAGTGCCGCTATCGTTGCTGAGCACATCGAGTAAATTGCTAGAGCCTTCGTCCACGGTGAAGGCGTCGTTGTTGGCGTTCGGCGCTGTGGCCAGTACGGGGGTGATGATGACGCGGCCATTTTCGCCGCTCGCGCCGCTTTGTTTGCTATTGCCGCCTTTACCGCCATCGGCCAACCCGCCGAAGCTCCCGCCGCCAGCCCCACCAGCCCCGCCTGCGCTGGCGGCGCTACCATTCGCGCCGTTGTTGCCGAGCTGGCTAGCGAGCTCGATAGCGGGCGTGCCGACCGAGAAGGTGCCAGCGCCGCCGCCTGTGCCGGGGGTGCTACAACCAGCGTTTAGGCCGCCATTGCCGCCGCCCGCGACAAACGGGTTATACCCGTTGTAGAAGACGTTGGTATTGCCCCCCTTGCCGCCGGGTTGCCCGATGAAGGTAGGGGATACCCCGCGCGCCCCCCCCGTCCCGCCGGCCCCAACCGTGACGGTGACGGTCTCGCCGGGGACGACAGGGAACTGAACTTTGACGTATGCCCCGCCAGCGCCTCCCCCGCCACCGGCGCAGGTGGCCAAGGGCGAAGCCGCGCTACCGCCCGCGCCCCCACCGCCGCCGCCGCCCCAGCCTTCTACAATAAGGCTGATGGTGCCGGGGGGCACAGTGTAGTTGAAGGTGCCGGGAATATCGTAAGTGGTTGCGCTTTGCGCTTGCACCGTTACGGAAAGGGTCCACGACAGGGTTAAGGCGAGTAATGCCAGAATAATGAGGCGGCGTATTAGCATGAACATTGTCTCCCACGTTAAATCATGCGCCCGAACGGTTATTGTCTTTTAACAAACTGTAATATTAATAGAGCGCACACACTCTATCCCTTATAATGCTTGTCTCAATTATTCGCTTATCTTCCTTACGATGCCCTAACTTAAAGACTTGAAATTGCATAACAAAGCTTGTGCACGGTTAGAAAAGGCGCGCGGTTGCATTAAGGCAAAATCAAGGGAGGCGGTCGTCATAACTGAGCCAAGAGCGCATCCAACACGCGCATATTGGCCACGGCATCGGCCAGCGGATAGCGCGGAGGGCGGCCGGTCAATAAATCGGCGGCGAAATCCTCTACCAGCAAGCGCCATTGGTCGGCGGGGGGGAAAGTTAAGCGCTGGTAGCTATCGTCGCGCCACCAGTGGACGATGCCTTCTTCGTGCGGCTCGATGCCGAAGCCGCGTTCTACCATCAGCCGCCCCCGCGACCCGCGCACCTCGTAGTGATGGGCGCGATAGCTCCGCAAGCCACAATCGAAGTGCCCCAACACCCCCGACGGGAAGGCCAGCGTCCCCACGAAGGCTTCATCCACGCCATGGGGGCCGATAATCCCTTGCCCTTGGATGCGGTTTGGCTCTTCGTTGGTCAGGTGGCGCATGAGGCTGACGCAATAGCAACCCACGTCCATTAGGCCGCCGCCGCCCATGGCGGGGGAAAGGCGGATGTTGTTTTCTACGGTCAGGCGAAAGGCGAAGCAAGCGCTGATGACGTGCACCTCGCCGATGCCGTCTTCGTCTATCAGGCGCTTGACGCCGATAGTCTGGGGGTGCAGGCGATACATGAAGGCTTCCGCCGCGGGTACGCCCAATTGGGCGAAGGTATCGGCCATGTGTTGGGCTTCGGCGGCGTTGAGCGCGAGGGGTTTTTCGCACAGAACGGGCTTGCCCGCTTGGGCGCATTGGATGCTGAACGGGACGTGCAAATCGTTGGGCAGGGGGTTATAGATGGCGTCTATATCGGGGTCGGCCAGCAGGGCTTCGTAGCTCCCATAAGCGCGCGGGATGCCCATTTGCTCGGCGACGGCGCGGGCGCGGGCTTCGTCGCGGCTGGCGATGGCCAGTACTTCGCCGTTGGCGGAGGCTTGGATGGCCGGTATAAGCCGTTTGCGGGCGATATTCGCCGTGCTGAGGATGCCCCAGCGGATTTTTGATGTCATGATGGTTCACCGTTTCGGTTGTGTGCGGATGCGCCCTAATTGTATAAGGGGCGGGCGCATCGCGCCACTAAGCGACCGACGGGGCAGGCGTCAGAGGATGCGCCGCCCGAATAAACTACCGATGAGTTCCACGGCCATTTGCGCGGTTTTGTTGCGCTCGTCGAGGATGGGGTTAATCTCCACCACGTCCACCGTCCGCACTTTGCCGCTATCGGCCAAAATTTCCATCAGCAGGTGCGCTTCGCGGTAAGAGAGGCCGCCCATCACGGGAGTGCCCACGCCGGGGGCGATGGTCGGGTCGCAGGCGTCGAGGTCGAGGCTGACATGGATATATGGATAAGGGGCGAAGGCCTCTAGGATGCGGGCGGCCACCCGCCCGATGCCCAATTCGTCCACCTCGCGCATGGTGTAGACGGCCGCCCCGCTTGCGCGGACGAAGGCGCGTTCGCTATTATCTACGTCGCGCACGCCGACCATGGCCACTTGGGCCGGCTGTAGGACGGGATAATGCGCGCCTAAGCGCGTGAGGGCGTCTGGTCCGCGCCCCAATAAGGCGGCCAGCGGCATACCGTGGATATTGCCCGATGGCGACGTCTGGGGCGTGTTCATGTCGGCGTGGGCGTCTATCCACAGAACGGCGCTATCGGCTTGCTGGCGCACCGCGGCGACTGTGCCGATGCTCATGCTGTGGTCGCCGCCTAAAAAGATGCCGTATTCGTCCGCCGCCAAACAAGCGCCGACCTCCGCGTAAATTTGCGCGCAGACGGCCGCGACGGGTTGCAGATAAAGGATGTTGCCCTCGGTGGTGGCGGGTGTTTCCACCTGTTCGGCTTGCGGGGCGGTGATGTTGCCGCAATCGTAAACGTCAAAGCCGAGTTGGGTCAATTGGCGTTGCAGGCCGGCGTAGCGGATGGCGCTAGGCCCCATATCTACGCCGCGCCGTTGTTGCCCTAAATCCATAGGGATACCAAAAATGCGAACGATTTTTTTCATGCGGGATACGCCCTTTTGTGCGAGGTTTCCATGCTTGATTAGACCACACTAGGGGGAGATAGGGCAAGGGAGGGATTGACTCAAGAACATACGTTCTGTTATTATGTTGAGGAGCGCAACCCTCTAAAAATAGATTAGACTAGTCACATCATCGTTTAGCGGCAGGACATACCATGAAACCAGCAGTATATGTTGAGCACCTGATGAAGACCTATTATGTGGCCGAGCGCGAGGCGGGCTTAGGGGCGGCGTTGCGGAGTTTGTTCAAGCGGCGCACGCGGGCGGTGCAAGCGGTGGATGACATCAGCTTTTCGATTGGTCGCGGGGAGATAGTGGGCTTTTTGGGGCCCAACGGCGCGGGTAAGACCACCACGCTGAAGATGCTAGCGGGCTTGCTCTACCCGACGGCGGGGGTGGGGCAGGTGTTGGGGCATATCCCTTTCCGCCGCGAGCGCGATTTCCTCAAGCGTATCACCTTAGTGATGGGCCAGCGTAATCAATTGGTGTGGGATTTGCCGGTGAACGAATCTTTCGAGCTGAACCGCGCCATTTACCACATCCCCGCCGATGAATACCGCCGCGCGGTGGGGGAATTGACCGATTTATTAGAACTGGGGCCGCTTTTGCCTAAGCCGGTGCGGAATTTATCGCTGGGCGAGCGCATGAAGTGCGAGATAGCCGCGGCATTGTTGCACCAACCGCAAGTGCTTTTCCTCGACGAGCCGACCATTGGGCTAGACGTCAGCGCGCAACGCCGCATCCGCGCCTTCATCCGCGAGTATAACCGTCGTCATGGCGCTACGGTCATGCTCACCAGCCATTACATGGCCGACGTAGAAGCGCTGGCGGAGCGGGTTATCGTCATTCATCATGGCAAGTTGTTATTTGATGGCCAGCTCGCGGAGTTGGTGCGCCGTTTTTCCCCACACAAGACGATTATCTTAGAGGCGGCGGACGATGGCATTGATCTGAGCGCCTATGGTACGGTGGTCGCCAAAGAGGGGTCGCGCGTGACCTTGCGGGTGGCCAAAGAGGATACCGCCCGCGTCACGGCGCGCCTGCTGGGCGATTGGGCCATCAGCGATTTGACGGTGGAAGACCCGCCGGTGGATGAGGTGATTGAGCAAGTCTTTTCCCAACCGCAAGTGATGTCCGAGCCGACAGAGGTATACACCCTATGAGCGCGCTAGCCCATTACTACCGCGTCCAATTGCGCTTGGCGCTGGGCGTGCAGATGCAGTATCGGGCGGGGTTGATGTTGTGGATGCTGTTCCTCGTCTTGGAGCCGCTGATGTATTTGTCGGTGTGGTCGGCGGTGGCTCAATCGAGCGGCGGGGCTGTGGGCGGGCTGACGTCGGCGGATTTCGCCGCTTACTACATCGCTTTTCTCATCGTCACGCATTTCACCCAAAGTTGGGATATGTGGGAATACGATTATCTCATCCGCCAAGGCGTGTTGTCGGGCCGTCTGTTGCGCCCCATCCACCCCATCCATCACGACATCCCCTATAACATCGTGTACAAGGGGATGATGCTCATCGTGCTTGTGCCGACGGTGGCGCTGATGGCGCTCTCTTTCCAGCCGATATGGCATCCGCAGGGTTGGGCGGTGTTGGCGTTTGTGCCGTCGTTGGTCTTGGCCGCGGCGACGGCCTATCTGTTGGGGTGGGCGTTGGCGATGCTGGCCTTTTGGACGACGCGCACGCTCGCCATCAACAACATGTATTTTGTGGCGATGCTGTTCTTTTCTGGTCAGATAGCGCCTTTAGCGCTCTTGCCGCCCACTATCCAAGCGGTGGCCGCCGTGTTGCCCTTCCGTTGGTTGCGGGCCTTCCCGGTGGAACTGCTCTTGGGGCAGTTAAGCCCGCAAGAGGCGGCGCAAGGCTTTATGGCGCAAGCGATATGGTTTGTGTTGAGTGTGGTGGCGGTGCGCGTGATGTGGCGTTTGGGCGTGCGCCATTATTCGGCGATGGGGGGCTGAGCGATGGGGCGTTATGTGCGGATTGTGCGCGCTTTTGTGCGCTTGGGCATCCTGAACGAATTGGAATACCGCATCAATTTCTTTGTGCAAGTCTTCCAGACTATCCTATCGCTGATAGTGGCCATCGGCGGCATCAGCATCATCTACGACCACACCCAAACGCTCAATGGTTGGGTGGCGGCGGAGTTGTTGGCGGTGGTGGGGGTCTATTTTCTCATCGGCGGCTTCATCTATACCCTCATCCAGCCTAGCCTAACGCGCTTTATGGAGGACATCCGCATGGGTACGCTGGACTTCACCCTGTTAAAACCGGCCGATGCCCAACTGTTGGTCAGCATCAAGCAATTTCAGCTGTGGAAAGTGTTTGATATACTGTTGGGCTTGGTGTTGCTGGTCATCGCGGTGTGGCAGATGCAAGGGACGGTGGGGCTGGCGCAGGCGGCGGCTTTCGCGCTGGCCGTCGTGGCGGGCGGGACGATTGCTTATTGCGTCTGGCTGATATTGGCCACGTTCACCTTTTGGTTCATTCGGGTGGATAATATCTTCGTCATCTTCGATAGCTTGTACGAAGCGGGGCGTTACCCGGTGAGCATTTACCCGTGGTGGTTGCGCTTCACCCTCACCTTTCTCATCCCGGTGGCCTTCGCCGTCACCGTGCCGGCGGAAGCGCTGGTCGGGCGCTTGACCGCGGAGACGTTGCTTTTGGCGTGGGCTTTGGCCTTGGCTTTGCTGATACTGTCGCGGCGCTTTTGGCTGGTGGGCATCCGCAACTATACGGGCGCTTCGGCCTGAGGGCGCTCAGCGGCGCGCTTTGAGCACATAAATTGCCCCTAGCCGTTGGATGTCGTAATCGAAGGGGTTATAACGCGCCAAACCGTCCTCGTAAACGATGATGTAATCGGCCGGGGCGATGACGCCGAGCGGGTTATCGTTGGCGTTGTGCAAGCCGTGTCGCAAAGAGAGCAAAGCGTCGTAAGACATGCCGATACGGTAGCTAGGGTCTACGGTGTGCCACGGCGCGACCCACCACAAGTTAGCGTTTTCGGGCATGATGTCGTAGCTAACGCGGATGTCGCTTCCGCCTTGCCAGTCGGTCGCTATCCAATCGGCGACGCTGGCCACAGCGGCGTAAGACCAGCGATTGAGGGCGCTATCTATCGTCCAATCGTGGAGCAGGACGCGCGCCATGCGGTCTAGGGCGGTCAGGCTACAGATGGTCAAGACACCCGCCACCCCCACCGCGCCCCACAAGGCGCGCCAACGGGGCCAACGTCCCGCCGCTGTGCTGTATAGCCCGACTCCCGCCGCCCCCACGAGGACGTATTGGACGGCAAAGAGGCTGAAGTAATAGGTCGGCTGTGTGGTGGGCGTCGCCCCGGTGGCGATGAGTCCCGCCACTAGCGCTAGGCAACCGATGAGCAGGAGGGTATAGCGGCCGGCGGCTGTCTGCGTCAGGGTGTGGCTAGCGCGTTGCCAACGTCCCCCCAGCCCATGGCGGAAGCGCCACAAGCACCAGCCCGCAGACCACGCGCCCCCCAACACGAACAACAGCCCCAAAGCATAGGCCCCCCATTGGCTGGCGCTGAACAGCGGCGGGGCGTGCTGGGCGAGGGTGGCGGGCGAGAAGCTGAGGAACAGCCCAAAAGCGGCGACGACGTGTTGCGGCAGGGCTAGGGCGCGGTCGAGCAGGCGTTGGGCGGCGCTAGGGCGTGGGCGAGCGGGGGGCGGCGTGTCTGCCGTCGCGGGCGGCGCTTGATTTTCGGGCTTCAGATAAGCGTAGGACGCTAACACCTCATCCGTTACGAGGGTTTGGCGATTGAAGAAAGCGCGCCAATCGGCAAAGCCGCGCGTGGTCTGGAACAGGGCATAAGGGGCGAGCAAGACTAGCGCGCTGATGCCCCCGACCAACAGAGGACGCCAGCGCAAGGGCGGGCGCGCCAACAGGGCGAATAGGACGATGAGCGGATAATACAAGATGGCGGAAAAATGGGTCATGAAGGCCGCGGTCGCCACCACGAGGGCCAGCCCGCCGTAAGCGGCCTGCCCGCGCAACCGCCAGCGCCACAAGCCCCACCACAAGCACACGAAAAAGCACGGCAAGAGCAATTGCGCCCATGCCGTATAAGCGCTACTGATGCCCGTATCGCTGAAAGTGAACAGCGCCGCCGCGGCCAACCCCGCCGCGGGGGAGAATAGCTCCCGCCCTAGCCGATACACCGCCCACGTCGCCAAGAGATTAAAAGTGAGCTGGGTGATGAGCAACGTGGAATACGCCTCGTGGGTGAGCGCTAGGGCGGGTAATTGCATCCAGACGAGGAAGGGCATATTGTAAGCGGCCACGCTGGATAACGTGCCATAGACGGGGAACGGGCCGCCGTCGAACAAGAAATGAGCGCCGCGGGCGATGAGCGGCACGTAATCTAAATCCCACACCATCAATTGGGCGGCGAGTAGCTTGGTTGGCAGGCTCAGCGCGAAGATGGCGAACAAAAGGAGCGTCGGCAGGGCCCTTGTACCTGCGGACAAGGACACGGGGGCGCCGTGTCCTTGCGGTTGCGCTATGCTCATGGTTAGATGGGCTGGAGAACGCGGTCTTCGCGCAGTTGCTTCCACAAGACGTGGACATTCTGCCCGGAGGTGGATTCTTCCACCGCTTCGCGCCATGCGGGAATTTTTATCTCTGGCAAGGTGATGGTTTGGTAGCCGTTGGTCTGGAAGGCGCGGATGATAGCATCGGGCGTGGCCTCTTTGGGCAAGAAGGCGAAAGCGACTTCGCTTTGTAACTCTTTAGAGGCTTCTTCAATGGCTTCTAGCACGCCGCCCACGGTGACATCAGCGGTGATGTTGGGGGCGGTGTAGAATTCGTCCATGCGGGTGACCAAATTTTCCACCGTCCAGCCCATGACGGCCATCATCTCGCCGTTGGCGCTTTCTGCCAGCAGATAGCTTTTCTGCCCGAAGGCTAACATAATATCCATGCGGGAAATATCTTTGCCGCTGACCTTTTTGATGAAGTCGGCGATGGCGGCGGCGTTGCCGGGCATCCCGCGGCGAACGACTAAACCGCTGGCGCTGGGGGCGGGTTTGGGGGGCGCGGTCGTTGGCGGCGGTGCGGCTGGTGCGGGCGCGGCCGGTTGGGCGGGTTTGGATGCGGTCGTTGGCGGCGGTGCGGCCGGGGCTTCCCCGGTCAGCAGGCGGCGAATGTCGTTCCAGTGCATTTGCACTTGTTTCCAGGTTTCTTCTACGTCGCCATCGTTTTGGATGACCACATGGGCTTTTTCCAGTTTAACGCCTTGGGCATTTTGGGCGAGGATGCGTTGCTTGGCGTCGGCTTCGGTCATGCCGCGCAGTTGGATGAGGCGGCGGTATTGGGTTTCGGGCTTCGCGTTCACCACCCAGACGACATCTACCGCTTTGGCTAAATCGCCTTCAATGAGTTTGATAGCCTCTATGACGATGACCCGTTGCTTGGCGCGGGAGACAAGGGTATTGATGGCGGCGCGCACGATAGGATGGGTGATGCTCTCCAATTGGGCGAGCGCTTGGGGGTTGGAAAAGACGATGCGCCCCAACGCCGCGCGGTTGATGCGTCCTTCGTTATCGAGAATGAGTTTGCCGAACGCTTCAACAATGGGTTTGTAGGCTGGCGCTCCGGGCGACATCGCTTGATGGACGAGACCATCAGCATCAATGGTGTAAGCGCCCAAGTGCTGGAGCATCTTGCGGACGACGCTCTTGCCAACTGCGATATTCCCCGTGAGACCAATAACGTACTTATTGGGCCATGCACTCACGGTTGCACCTCCAAAATTATCTGATGAGAGACAAATCAAAACCAACGAAAATGTAAAAAAAGTATAGCACATAAAGGCCAAAGCTAGCCACAAGCTTTTTACCCCGAATCGGCGGGCATCGCTCGGCGGCCTTTGTCGTCCGCGCGGGGTGCATGCCTATGACGGGTGCATTTGGTGCATTTGCGCCCCCAGTGCCTCGCCGTTTTAGAATAGCCATTCCACTAGCAAATCAAAAGCGCCGCTGGTCAAATACCCGTTGACGCGCACGGTGTACGTGCCATCCGCTGGCAGGGTGAATTCAAAGCGCGGGTTGAGGTCGCTTGGGCTATCGTCGGCTTCGGCCAGCACTTGGCCATCGGGGCCTAAGAGGGCGGCGACGGGGTCTAGCCGCCCGCCGGGCTTGGCCAAGACGCTAATCCGCACGCGCTGGCCGGCGCGCCCTTGGAAGATATAAAATTGATAGGCGTTATCGCCCACGACATCATCTACCGACAAGATGGGTAAGGCGTTGGGGATGGGGGTAGGCGTGGGGGCGAGGTTGATATAGCGCCAGACGAGGGTATAAGCGCCGCTGGCCGCGCCGCGGGCATCGCGCACCCGCAGGAGATAGGGGCCGCTCTGGGCGATTTCTACCCCGCTGATGAGCGCCGCCCGTCCCCCGCCGCTGTTATCGTCTGCCGCTAGCACCGTGCCATCGGCTAGGGCCACTTCGATGAGCGGGTCGAAGGCGGCATCGCCGGGGCTGGCGGCCACGGTGATGATGTCGCCGACGCGCAAGTTCGCTTGCCAGACATCGCGCAGTCCCGCGCTTTCGATGACCCCGTTGGTCTGGGTGTTGGGTTGGGCTAACCCGCGGTAGACCTCGCGATGGGTGGGCCCCAAGCCGTAAGAGATGACGTATTCGCCGAAGCTGTTATCTTCGCTGGTCACGAAGACCAGATAAGCGCCTTCTAGCGGCGTGTTGAAAGGGGCGATGAAAGCGTTACCGCTGGCAGAACCGCGCGCAGAAGCCATGAGCGCGCCTTCGGGGTCGTAGACTTCCACTTGGGGGCGCAAGGGCGGGTCGCCGACGGGCTGGACGTTCACGGTGACGGTAGCGCCGGCCGGGGCGAAGAAGCTATGGCGATTGAAGCCGCCGCGCGTGATAAGCCCGGCCACGGGCACATGGTCTTCTAGGCGTTGGCCCTCCACAGCCGGCCCTAAAGTGGGCTGGAGCAGGAGCGGGGGCGGGGTGGGCGTTGAGGCGATGCTCGCGCCGGGGGTGACGGCGCGGTACAAGTCCGATAGGTCGAGCGTCAGTTGATAATCGCCGAAGAAGCCATCGCCGCTGGCTTGGATGGTGTAGAGGCCATCTTGTGGCAGGAGGATATTTTGCAAGAGGGCCGCGCGCCCGCCGCCGCTGTTATCGTCCATGGCGATGCCCGCGCCATCGGGGCCGTACAAGATGAGGACGGGGTCTATTGTGCCGCTCAGGCGTCGCATTGCGATAGTGGCGAATTGCCCACTGCGCCCGTTGAAGGTGTATAGATGGGCGAGCGCGCTTTCGGTTAGCGTGCCGTCCACTTGGTTGATGCCGTCTAAGGTTTGGACGAAGACGCCCTCGCCGCGATAGGCCGCCGTGGGCGTGGGGACGCCCACCACTTGCGGTAAATCGGTGGCTTGGGGCTGGTTGGGGTTGGGGCGGTCGTCGTAACTGAGTCCAATCTCGTAGGGGCCGGCGGCCGGGGCGGCTAATTGGACGCGCACGCTGTAAGCGCCATCGCGCGGGAGCGTGGCGAGGATTTCCGAACCTTGGGCCAATATCGCCCCGTCGTCGGCGATGAGCGTTAAGACGATGGCCAACCCGTCCGACACCGCCCGTACGCGGATGCGCTCGCCGCCCCGCCCGACGAACTGCCATATATCCGCCTCGGCGATGCCTTCTAGCGCGTCTTGCTCGCTCTGCCAATAGTCTAAGAGGCGCGGGGGAGAGGATAGCTCGCCGGGTAGCGGTACGAGTGTCGGCAGAGGTCGGTCTGTGGGTAGGGGCGTTTGGCAAGCGCCGCTGATGATGGCGCAACAGAAGATAACGAAGCGCAGGGTGTTCCCATCCATCATAAATCCATTACTCGAAGCATGATATATCTCAAGCGCTAATCTTAGCACACTTTGTCCAGCGCGCCGCCCATGATAGTACCTTAGTCCCAATGTGGCGCGCTGAGGCTGGCCGTTGCGGCCGTATCCATTATGATAAGAGCGTCGTTGTTGAAGATGAGGTCCTATGTCTACCGAAGCGCCACCCACCAAACCAGACCCCACACGGGGCGGCACCCAACCCTTGAGCTTGCGCGGCTTATGGGAACGCATCACCCAGCGAGAAACCCGCGCCGATAGCGGGGATAGCCCGCCGCCGCGTCGCTTACGCTTCATCATCGGCGATGGGGAGCAAGCGCTCGATGTGCCCTTGCGGCCCAATCTCACGGTGGGCCGCCGCGCGT
Source organism: Anaerolineaceae bacterium (assembly GCA_037441665.1). Classification (GTDB taxonomy): domain Bacteria; phylum Chloroflexota; class Anaerolineae; order Aggregatilineales; family Phototrophicaceae; genus JBBIRQ01. The sequence continues at coordinate 57,671 of JBBIRQ010000005.1, forward strand.
CCCCGCGCGATAAGCAACAAATAGACGTGGATTTGAGCGAATACGGGGGCGGCGATAACGGCGTCTCTCGGTTGCACGCCATGATTCATGTCACCAGCGCGCGCGTCATGATAAAAGACCTCAATAGCACCAATCATACATGGCTGAATGGCCAACAACTGCCCCCCATGATAGAGGTGCGCTTGCGCCACGGGGACGAAATTTTCTTTGGTCGTTTGCGGGTGTTGGTACACTTTTTAGAGACATCGCCCAACGATACATGGCGCATGTGACAGCGCAGGGCATCGCCCGTCGCCGCCCCCGATGGGATGATGGGCGCTATGCTTTGCGGCGCTTTTTAACCCATCATGACCCTCTATAACGCTCTTTAACCCTTCTGGATTGACTTTTGCGGATGCGGTCGTTACAATGCGTGTCATCATCACGAGGAACGCATAGAAACCATTGCCACCATGATTAGCGAAAAAACAATCCACACGTTGGAATTACACAAAATCCGCGACCAACTGGCCCGCTTCACCTCTTTTTCTGCGGGGGAAGAATTGGCGCGCGAGTTGCAACCGACCACCAACCTAGAAGAAGCGCAACTATGGCAACGCGAGACGGCCGAAGCGGTGGACATCTTGCGTAATAAGGTGAATATCGGTTTGGGGGGCGCGCGCGATGTGCGGCCGGCGGCCATCGGCGCACAACGCGGCGTCATCATCGAAGCGAGCGGCCTGCTGGACGTGCGCTACACGCTCAAACGGGCTAGCACCCTCAAGCGGACGTTGGGGCGTCTGAAAGGGCAATATCCGCTGTTGTCGGAGCTGATGGAAGAAGCGGAGGAGTGCCCAGCGGTGCAGGACGCCATCGAAAGCGCCATAGACGATAACGGCGAGGTGAAAGATAGCGCCAGCGCCAAGCTGGCCATCATCCGCCGCGAGATGAAAGTAGCGTTCGACCGTCTACAAGCCAAGCTCAACCGCATTGTCAGCAACAAGGCCAACCACCCCTACTTGCAAGAAGCGCTGGTCACCATGCGGAGCGGGCGCTATGTTATCCCCATCAAGGCGGAACATAAGGGCAAAATCAAGGGCATTGTGCACGATTCTTCAGCGTCGGGCGCGACGCTCTTCATCGAGCCGCTGGAAACCGTGGAGCTGAACAACCAATGGCGCGAATTCCAACTAGAGGAAGAAAAGGAAATCCGCCGCATCTTGTCGGCGCTGACGGAGTTGGTGGGGCAGGCGTCGGAGGAGGTATGCCGCACGGTGGAAATCCTCGCCTATCTCGACCTGACGCTGGCCAAAGCGCTGTATGCCGAGCAACTCAAAGCGGTTCAACCGACGCTCGTACCCTTCCAGACGCGGGCGGGGCATCCCAAGCACCCCGGTAGTACGGTCATCATCCGCGGGGCACGCCACCCCTTGTTGACGGGTAACGTCGTGCCGATGGATATTGAATTCGATGAGGCGACATGGATACTGGTAGTGACCGGCCCCAACACGGGCGGTAAGACCGTGGCGCTCAAATCGGCGGGGTTGCTGGCTTTGATGGCCCAATGCGGTTTGCATCTGCCGGCGGAAGAAGCGCGGCTGAGCGTCTTCAGCGGTATCTTCGCCGACATCGGCGACGAACAGAGCATCGAACAATCGTTGTCTACGTTTTCGTCGCATATGAAGAATATCATCCATATTCTGGACCAATGCGATGAGCGCTCTTTTGTGATATTGGACGAGATGGGCGCGGGCACAGACCCGGCGGAAGGGTCGGCGTTGGCGCGGGCCATCCTCACCCATCTGTTAGAACGGCGGGTGACGACGATGGTCAGCACCCATCATCCGGAACTCAAGGTCTACAGCGTCGAGACGCCGGGCGTCCGCAATGCCAGCGTGGAATTCGACCTAGAGACGCTGTCGCCTACTTATCGCTTGGTCATCGGGCTGCCAGGGCGCTCCAACGCCCTGTTAATCGCTAAACGCCTCGGTCTGCGCGAGGACATCATCGCGTCTGCGCGGGAGATGGTGGCCACTGATAGCCTCGTGGCGGACGATTTGCTCGATGAAATTCAGCGCACCCGCGAAGACATCCGCAAAAAACATGCGGAAATCCAAAGCCTGCGCGATGAATTGGAGCAAAAGCGGGCCGAATTGCAAGCGCGGCTAGATAGCATCGAAGATGAGCGGCGCGACATCATCCGCGCGGCCCGCCGCCACGCCGAAGACGACCTTAAGGGCTTCCAGAACGAACTTCGCAAGATGCGTAACGACCTGCGGGCCGCCGCGATGCCCCTAGAGACGCTGAAGGCCCTGCAAGAGACAGCCGATAAACTGCTGGCGCGCACCCAAGCGGGCATTGATGAAGGCGAAACCGAGCGGCCGGAAGAACTCGACTGGATACCGCGCTTGGGCGATACCGTGTTCCTCGATACGCTCAACGCAGAAGGTACTATCGTCGAGTTGGATAATAAAGAGGCGGTGGTACAGGTGGGCAACCTAAAAGTGCGCGCCAAGTTCGGCGACATGCGGAAGCGCACCCGTAGCGAAGTCCGCCAAGAGCGGGCGCGCGGCCGCCACGCCCCCCGCCCCACCCGTAGCGATAGCGTGGTCATGCCGATGAGCGCTTCGCCGGGGTTGGAACTAGACCTGCGCGGGCAACGGGTGGAAGAAGCGCTAGAAAAGCTAGACCGTTACGTGGACGCCGCATACACGGCCGGCCTGCCCTTCGGGCGCATCATCCACGGCAAGGGCACGGGCAAATTGCGCCAATCCATCCGCGATTATCTGCAAGCGCACCCGCTGGTCAGCAAGGTGACCGAGGGCCTGCCCAACGAAGGCGGGGCCGGCGTCACCATCATTCATATGGTGCCTATCCAATAGGGGGCTTCGTCCGCTCAGAACACAATCACGCCGCGCGCCACGCCGCCGCCGAGCATGGCGGCGTAGGCTTCGTTGATGCCCTCTAGCGGGTATTCTTGGCTGATGAGTTCGTCCAATTTGAGCAAGCCGCGCTGATACCAATCGAGAAACAGGGGGAAGTCGCGGCGCGGGGCGACCGTGCCGTAATAACAGCCTTTGATGGTCTTTTCTGTGCGGGTGATGACCGCGGCGGGTAGATTGGTGGCCGTGCCCATCGGCGCTAGCCCCACCAAGATGAGCGCGCCGCCGGGCCGGACGGCATCGAGCGCTTCTTCTTGCAGTGCGCTTAGCCCGACCGACTCGAAGACATGGTCTGCGCCGCGGCCATCGGTGAGCTGGCGGATGTGCGCGACGGTATCGGCGGAGGCCTGCAAGAAATGGGTTGCGCCGAAGCGCTGGGCGAGTTCCTGCTTGGCGGGGTTGGCATCTACCGCGATGATGGTTTTAGCGCCGCATAGCCGCGCCCCCTGCACGATATTCAGCCCGACGCCGCCCGCGCCATAGACGACGACCGTTTCGCCCGCGCGCACGGCGGCGGTATATAAGGCCGCGCCGACGCCCGTTGCCACGGCGCACCCGACCAGCGCCGCCACTTTTAAGGGCACCGCTTTGGGGATGGGCACGCAACTTTGCTCTGGTACGACGGTGTATTCAGCATAGGCGGCCGTGCCGCAATAATGGTATACGGGCGCGCCGTTCCAGCTCAGGCGTGGCGTGCCATCCAGCATCACGCCATCCCAGATGGGGCCGGTGAAGGTTTCGCACAGGTTGGGGCGGTTGTTGAGGCAATAGAAGCACTGTCCACAATCGGGCGTCCAGCTGAGCGCGACATGGTCGCCGACGCGAACGCGGGTCACCCCCGGCCCGACGGCCAGCACCACGCCGGCGCCCTCGTGCCCGGCGACGCAGGGCATGGGGTGGCGGGTTGCGCCGCTGACCAAGTGATAATCGCTATGGCATACGCCGCTAGCGGCCAATTTCACCAGCGCTTCGCCCGCGCGCGGCTCCGACAAATCGAGCGTTTCTATCTGGAAGGGCTGGCCGGGGCCGGTCAACAGCGCGGCTTTGGTCTTCATAGGCGTTGGCATCCTGTGTTAAGGGGATGATACGGGCGAGGGGCCTAGGCCCCTCATTAGCGTTGCCCCCGATAGGAATCGAACCTATGACCTTTCACTTAGGAGGAGACTGCTCTATCCACTGAGCTACAGGGGCTTTTGCGCTCATTATAGCAGAGGATGCGCCCCCGCTCAATTCTGGTTTGGGCGGGATGGGCGGGCTATCCCCGCGCGAAGCCACAGCGCCAGCCCCAGCGCTAGGGCCAAGGGCAGGGCTAGCGCGGTAGCGCGCCATGGCGGGGTTTCGCCCGTGCGCGGCAATTGGCGCACCAACAAGCCGCTTGTGCATAGCTCCCCGCGCCCGTCAGCGCGCACACAGGCGCTATTATCCACGTCCGCCCCGTCTAGCGTTGTGGTGAAGATGCTGAACTGTCGCCGCTGGCCGGGAGCAAGGATGGGATAGGTCACGGTCACGGTTTGGCCGGCGATAGTGACGATGCCTTCGGGGGCTTCTACCCGCTCGATGGCTAGTTCTGGGCGCAAGGTATCGGTCACGATGATATTTGTGCCGCTGGCCGTGCCGTTATTGCTGACGGTGACAATCCATTCTAGCCGTTCGCCGGTCACGCCGAGTTGCCCCGGCAAAAGGATACCCAGCTTGCTGATGGCCGGGTCGAAGACGCCGATATTGGGGGCGGCAGATAGCGCGCTAGCTTCATCGGCCGTGGCCGTCGCGTCGGGGGTGGGGTTTGGCGGGGACGGCGGCGGTTTTATGGGGTTGGCGACGGTGACGCAATCGGTGGTGATTTGGCTGACCCACGTCTCCAATTGGCTAGCGCCATAGGCGCGCGCGCCGTTGGTGACCACAACATAGGTGCCGGGGTTGCCGCGGAAATCTTGCACGACGCCGGCCACTGGCGCGAGAATCGGCACGGGCAGGGGTTGGTTATAAGACCATGTATTGGTCTGCGGGTTGTATTCGGCCACGAGATTAGAATTGAATACGCCGATGGTATTATTGCGCCCGCCGATGATGAACAGGCGGTCGTATAGGACAATCGTCCCCGCTTCGGCATGAGAGCGGGCCATGGGCATTGGCGCGCGGTTGCTCCACGTGTCGGTATAGACGTTATAGGCGTTGGCGATGGCCAAATCTTCCATGATGGTTTCGTTATCGTGGTAGAACTGGCCGCCGGCCGTGTAGAGCAGTCCATCAATGACCACCGCTTGGAAGTGATTACGGGCGGCGGGCAAGGGGGCCGCCGTCTTCCACTTGGTCGGTTTGTCGAGGTCGAGCGTGAAATGGTCGGGATAATCGGTATTGCGGTCGGTGGAGAGGCCGCCGATGTAATGCAGTTGGCGGCCAATGCGGACGAAAGCGCCGCTCGCGCGGGGTTGCGGCAGGGGCGGCCCCGCCTGCCACGTATCATTGACTGTGTCGTAACGCCAAACGTTGGTCGTCGGCGGGCCGGGGTGCTTGCCGATGAAGCCGCCCGCGAACCACACAAAACGCCCATCAGTCGCCGCTTGCATGTGGCTGAGCTTGAAAGGGGCGGGCTTGCGCGGGGTGGTGGCTGTCTCCCATGTATCGGTCACGGGGTCCCACACATCCACGCGGTCGGTGGGGTCTAGGAGGGCCGGGGGCGTGCCAAAGCCGGAAAAGATGTACAGCTTGTTGTTCACCACCGCCGCCGCCCCTTCCAGATGGTCATGCGGGGCGGGGGCCGCCGCCTGCCACGGGCCAAAAGTGATGACGCAATTGGGGTCGGTCGTCTCTGCGCGGGCGGTGGGAGCGGTTAAAAACAAGCCCAAAATTATCAGGACGCAAAAGATAACGATAAGACGAATATTCACAATAGATATCATTCCCCTTAAACCAGACAAAGCCACTTTTATTAGACGGGTTGCGCCTTACATAGGCCTATAATTGGAGATTTCTTCATATAATATAACAGCATCTTAGCGCCGCAGGAGCACCTCTTCCAAAGGCTTTTTGCTGATGATGGGTACTTGGGCATCCTCTTTGGGGTAGCCCACCGGCACAATCACATAAGCGCGTTCGTTGGGCGGGCGCTCCAAGATGTCGCTGAGGAATTTCATAGGGCTGGGGGTATGGGTGAGTGTGGCCAGCCCCGACAGGTGCAGGGCCGCGAGCAAGAAGCCGAGCGCGATACCGACCGATTCTTCACTGTAGTAATGCTTGATGTGGCTTTCCGCGCCGCTATGGGGGTCTATGCGTATGCCATACGCTTGTCGGAACACGACGATGAGATAAGGGGCTTCTTCGAGGTGGGGCTTGCGCCAATCGGTGCCGAGATGGGCTAAAGCCGCTAGCCATTCGGGGGACATGCGCTTTTGGTAGCTCTCGCGCTCCTCAGCTTCGGCGGCGTCGCGGATGCGGCGCTTGAGGAGCGGGTCGCCCACCACAACAAAAGTCCATGGTTGCTGGTTCGCGCCAGAGGGGGCGCTAGCGGCGGCGCGGATGGCATTTTCGATGAGTTCATAGGGGACGGGTCGGGTGGAAAAGTCGCGCACGGTGCGCCGTGTTTGGATGCGCGCCAAGAAGTCGCGGGAGCGGCGCAATTGCTCCGCTTCGTCCAATATCGGGAAGTCGAGGGGCTGATAACGGGCGCCAGAGGTCATTTGCGGGCCTTTCTGTATTAAGGGGCTGTGCTCTTTAACAAGCATAACACACGAGGGGCGCGCTCATCACCACGCCCAGCTATCCAAATCGCGGGCGGAGAATAGCTCGCCGTGATAATGGCGGCGGGCTTCTGCCAGCAAGTCGGCTTCGGTCGCGCCCCACAACAATTGATGATAGAGGATGAGGGTTTTAACGCCCGCTTGGGCCGCCATAGCCCCGACGTCGGCGGCGGCGCTATGGACGCGCCGATGATAGGCCTGCCATTGCGGCGTGTGCCCGGCCAGTCCCGCTTCTGAATAGGCTTCGTGAACCAGCACATCGCAAGCGTGGGCCGCTTGGGCGAGCGCGGGGCAAGGGCGGGTGTCGCCAGAAATCACGATGACCTTATCCGCCGTCGTGAACTGGTAACCATAGGCGGTTAAATCGCCGTGCTCCACGGGGAAGGCCACCACCCGCACCCGCTCATCTTCGTAGATGCGGCCGGGGCTTACCTCGTGGGCGAGCGCCTGATGACCGTGGGGGTCGGTTGGGTGGGCGCGCAAATGCGCTTCGGTGCTCAGGCGATAGGCGGCGTGGATGTGGTCGGTCATCTCCGCCAAGCCGCGGGGGCCGTACACGGCCAGCGGCTCGGCGCGCCCGTGCAACCACGCGGTGAACAGGAGGTCGGCATAGCCCGCGCAGTGGTCGGCGTGTAAATGGGTGAGGAAGGCGCGGGTCAGGCGTTGCGGGTCGAGCGCCGAAACGCCTTTGTGCCGCGCTTGCGTGACGCGGAGCATGACGCCGGGGCCGAAGTCCACTAGATACGGTTGGCCATCGGCGATGATGGCCACGCATGCGCCGATGCGGTCGGGGTCGGGACGGGGCGTGCCCGTGCCCAACAAAATGAGTTGGGTAGCCATGGGCTAACTGGCGTCGCCTTCGCCGACCGGCTCGTTCGTAGTGGTGACGCTCGTCCATTCGGGCTTATCCCCGCGCAAATGCCCAAAGATAGGGCTTTCGTTCCGCAAGATGTCCACAAAAGCCATGATGTCGCTAATGGGCATGAAGATAGCGCCGCGTTTGTTCTCTAGGTCTATTTGCGGCGGGGGAAAGGGGCTATCGGGCGCGAGGAAGAAAACATCCATCATGTATTGCTGGTTCGTTTTGGGGTCTAGGCCGCTACAGCGCACCATAGCGCGCACGAGGGCTTGTATGCCGCCGAAGTCGCGCTGTTCCAACTGCCGCCAGATGACCATATATTCTTTGATTTCAAAAATCGCTACAGGGGGTTGCGCTTGTGTCATCATTGCCTCCTCAAAGACGGTATGGGCTAATCGCACGCGCATAAGCATAACGCAAAGCGGTTGCGGTTGCCATGCGGGGTCTGTGGCGTGGGGGCTTCCCGCATTAGAACTTTTGTGCTAAAATTCAACATAGCGCGCTGAAGCGTGGCGATGTATCCTTAGTTTTTAAGGAAGCGTCACCACAGGAGCCTAATTCATTGAGCCAATTGCGATGCATCGGTGTTCTGGCCCATCCACAGCGCCCGCAGACCTTCCCGCTGGCGCATACTATCGCCCATAGCCTGCGAGAACGGGGGCTTGACCATTGGTTATATACGACATGGGACGAAAAAGACGTGACGCGCTTGATGACCCAAACGGATATGGTTGTGGCGATAGGCGGCGATGGGGCGATGCTCAAGGCGGGGCGGGTTTGCGCGTCGTATCAAGTGCCGGTGTTGGGCATCAATACGGGGCGCTTGGGCTTTTTGACGGAAATCCACCGCGCTGAGAAATGGCCGCAGGCTATCGAAAGGGTTTTGCGCGGCGATTATTGGATAGAAAAGCGCATGATGTTGACCGCTAGCATCCTGCGGCACGAGCGCCCGCTCATCCATAGCGAAGCGCTGAACGATATTGTGGTCAGCGGTAGCGTGGTCGGGCGCATGATTCAGCTGGATTTGTACATAGATGGTCAATGGGCGACCACGTACAACGCCGACGCCCTCATCGTGGCCACAGCCACCGGCTCCACGGCCTATGCGCTAGCGGCGGGGGGGCCTATCTTGCCGCCGGATTTGGCCAACATTTTGATTTTGCCGGCCGCCCCGCATCTGAGTATGGAACGGCCTATCGTGTTATCGGAAGGTTCGCGGGTGGACATCCGCCCCACGGCCGATAATCGCGGCGATGTGGTGGTCGCGGCCGATGGCGCGGTGATATGGCAATTGGGCAAAAACGAGAGCGTTCAGGCCCAATCCAGCCAACATAGCGCCCGTTTCGTGCGCCTGCGGGAACGCACCTATTTTTACCGTTCGTTGCTAGACCGCATGGAGCCGCGCATCACGCGCCGCGAGCCAGATTCCGGCAACGATGTGTAAGAAATCCCTTAAAAGTGGGGAAAATGGATTGATAGAACGCGCAAAAAGCTAGAAGATGGTCTTAAAGGTTAAATTAGACGAGTTCAAAGCGATTATGACCGACACTATCCCCAATCTGAACACAGAAGAGGACATCCACTATTGCGCCACCCACCCCGACCGCGAAGCGAGTTTGCGTTGTATCCGTTGCGAGCGTTGGATGTGCGTCACCTGCGCGGTTCGCACGCCCGTAGGGTACATCTGCAAGGAATGCGACCGCAAGCAGGACGATAAATTTTTCACCAGCCCGCCGAACGATTATTTGGTCATTTTCGCCGTTTCTGCCCCATTGGCGGCGCTCGGCGGTTTAATCGCGCTGGCTTTGGGCTGGTTCATCTTCGCCTTTTTCGTGGGGGGCTTGGCGGGGACGATGATAGGCGAGGCGGGCCGCCGCGCGACCGCGCGACGGGTAGGGCGACGTTCGGGGCAGATAGCGGCGGCGGGTGTGGTCGTGGGGGCGCTCCTCAGCCCGACGCTATTCATCTTCTTGCGGGCGGGGGTGCTCATTTTAGCGCCGCAACTCGCCTTGCAGAATCTCAACTTGCTCATTTATATGGTTTTGGCCGCGGTTAGCGCCTATGCGGCTTACCAACGACGGATATAATTAAGGGTAAAGCGCGCAATACGAACGCATTCGCCACACGATAGACGAGATAACAACACCTATGCTAGAAGAATTGCGTATCCAAAATTTTGCCATCATCACGCAGTTAGAATTGCGCTTTGCGCCCGGTTTCAACGTCATCACGGGGGAGACCGGCGCCGGCAAATCCATCATCATTGACGCTGTCGAGCTATTGCTAGGGGGGCGGGCTGACGTCGGCATGGTGCGGGCCGGGGCGGAGCGCGCCATCGTAGAGGGGACATTCCTTTTGGGCGAGCGGGAAAAGGCGGTCATCGTGCCTATCCTCCTGCGGGAGGACTTGATGGGCGATGGCGACGGCGATAGCCTGACGCTGACGCGGGAAGTCCGCAACAATGGGCGCACCAGCGGACGGGTGAATGGCATCAGCGCGAATGTCGAACTGTTGCGGGAGATTGGGGAGGCGTTGGTCGATATTCACGGACAGAGCGCGCATTTATCGCTCCTCAAGCCGTCTACGCACCTCGATTTGCTGGACCGTTACGCGGATTTGCTGGAAGTGCGCGCGGCCTTGGCGACCGTTGTCGCTAGCCTGCACGATGTCCGCCGCGACATCCGCACCCTACTAGACGACGAAGCCGCGCTGAGACGCCGCGCCGATTTATTACGGCACGAGGTGGAAGAAATCGCCGCGGCCGCGCTGGAAAGCGGCGAAGATGCCGAGCTGGCCAGCGAGCGCACCCGTTTATCTAACAGCGAACAACTGGCCACCCTCGCCGCGGAAGCGTCGCAATTGCTCAGCGGCGAATCGGTCGAGGGGGCGCTATCGGCGGTGGACCAACTGATGCAAGCCGCGGCCGCGCTGGGCAAGCTGGCCAAAATTGACCCCGATATGAAAGAGGCCTACACCCTCGCCGAGACCCTGAGCGAGCAAGCCCAAGACTTGGCCCTAGAGCTAAACCGCTACGCCGACGACATCGAATACAACCCCGACCGCCTGAACGAGGTCGAAGAGCGCCTCGAACTCATCACCAGCCTCAAGCGGCGCTATGGGGTGACGAGCATCGAGGGGATATTGGAATATGCCGAAAAAGCGCGCGCCGAGCTGGATAATATCGAACATAGCGAAGAACGCCTGAACGCCTTGCGCGCCAAAGAAGAACAGCTCCTGCGGCATATCGGCGAATTGTGCAAGCGCATCAGCAGGGTGCGACAAATCGCCGGCGGCAACCTCGCTAAGCGGGTGGAGCGCGAGCTAAAAGATTTGCGGATGGAAAACACCCGCTTCCAAGTGGAGATGACCCAAATAGAAGACCCGAACGGTTGCTACGTGGGCGATAAACGCTACGCCTTCGACGCTAGCGGCATGGATAAGCTGGAGTTCATGATGAGCGCCAACCTCGGCGAGCCGCTCCGTCCGTTGGCCAAGGTCGCTTCTGGGGGCGAGGCGGCCCGCATCATGCTAGCGCTGAAGCGCGTGCTCTCCCAAGCGGACCACACGCCCACGCTCATTTTTGATGAGATAGACCAAGGCATCGGCGGGCGCGTGGGGGCGGTGGTTGGCGAGAAGTTATGGTCTTTGGCGCTGAACCACCAAGTGCTATGCGTGACGCATTTGCCGCAGTTGGCCGGCTATGGCGATAAGCATTATCACGTGCAAAAGCGCGTGAGCGGCGAACGCACGGCGACGGTCATCATCCCGCTAGAGGATGACGAGGCCCGCACGGAAGAATTGGCGGCGATGCTGGGGGCGATGGGCGAAGCGGGCAAACAGAGCGCGCGCGATTTGTTGGCCAACGCCCGCGACCGCAAAGCCGTTTTGCAACATAACCTCAGTTCAGCTTAAACGGCGCGCCATGAAATCGCTCTTGTTGGTCTCGCGGTGCCCGCCTTACCCCTTGCACCTCGGCGACCGCTTGATTGTTTGGCATTTGTCCCAGCAATTGGCGGCCCGCGGCTGGGATATTGATTTGCTAGCTTTTGCTCAATACGCTTCGGATTATCGGGAGCGCGGGCGCTACCAGCACCTTTTCCGCACTACCCAACTCTACGCCGAGCCGCCGCGCACGCCGCTAGCCTATCTGCAACGGTTGCGGCGCCCTTTTCCCACCCAAGCGGCGGACGCATGGTCGCCGTCGCTATGGCGCGACATCGAAGCGCGCCTGAGCGAGCGCCGCTATACGGCCATCCATTTTTTCGGCGGGGTGCAGGTCTACGAATTCCACGGGGCCTTAGGGGGCTTGCCCGCGGTCATCACGCCCTATGAATCTTACAGCTTGTATCTCCAGCGGCTCATCGCGAGTGGGGGCGGGGGCTGGGGGGCGCGCTTGCAACAGCGCCTCGCGCATCATTACGAGCGCTTTATGTACGCCCCATACGCCGAGGTGGTGGTATTGGCCGAGCCGGATAAACAAGCCCTGCTGGCGGCCAACCCACGCTTGAAGGTGACGGTCATCCCTAATGGCGTCGCTATCGAAGATTTCCCCCTGCCGACGAAGCCGCGCAAGCCGGCCACCATCCTATTCACCGGCAATTACGAATACGCCCCCAATGTGGACGCAGCGCGCCTATTGGCCACGGAGATTTTCCCGCAGGTGCGGGCGCGTGTGCCCCACGTTTCGTTATGGCTGGTGGGACATGCGCCGCCGCCCAGCCTGCAGACCCTGCAAAGCGATAGAATACGGGTGACCGGCCGCGTGGCGGATGTGCGCCCCTATCTGGCGGAAGCGACGGTCTTCGTCTCGCCGTTGCGTGTGGGGGCGGGCATCAAGAATAAAGTGCTGGAGGCGCTGGCGTCGGGCTTGCCGGTGGTGGCCTCGCCCATCAGCGCCGATGGCATCGCGGCCCGCCACGGCGAAGAAATGCTCATCGTGCCGCCAGAAGCCATGGCCGAAGCGGTCATCGCCACGCTGAAAGATAAGGCCTTGCAAGCGCGCTTGTCGGCTAGGGGGCGCGCCCTCATCGAAGCGCGGTATACATGGGCGCAAGTGGCCAACGCCTACGAAGCGCTCTACGCCCGTTTGCGCTAGGGCCCCGCCCATTCCGCGTCCACGCCGTAGGTGGCCGGGCAGGGTTCCGGGTACTCTAGCGCGTAGCTCCACCACCCATTGAAGCGCGTGGGCGAGCTGAAGGTAATCATGCCGCTTTCGCCGAATTCATCGGCATAGGTGTAGCGCCCCTCGCCCGCTGGAAACCACGTCCGCCCCCATGTGGTGACTGAGCCATCATCGTTGAGGGTGGTAATCCACGTCTCTGGGAATTCAAAGACGGCGGCGGGGCAATCTATGAGGGTGCTCCATCGCACGGTGTAGTTTCCGTCGGCGACGATGGGGGCGTCTGTGGGGGGTGCTTCGGCAGAGGGGGCTGTTTCGGTCAAGGGGGAGAGTGTAGCGGCGGTATCGGGGTCGTAAGGTTGGGGGGCCTGCGGGGGGCCAGAAGCGCGGCCGTCGTCACCGATGGGCACGCGGGCGGCCATGCCAGCGGGGACGATTTGGGCGGCGTCGAAGGCGCGCAAAATGGCCCAGCCCTCTAGAACGCTGACCGTCATGAACGTGTCTGTGGTTTGGAAGTAGGCCGTAGAGCCGAGTTCAACGCGCACTTCATTCACCATGAGATAGACCGTGCCGACGCCGTGGGGCGTTTGGATGAGCAAGCCATCGGGCGGCAAGCCCGCGCACCGCTCGCGGCCGATGCCCGACTTGAAGACGATAGCTTGCATGGGGTTTTCTTCTATGGTGACTGCGCCCATCATCAAGACGGTCACGTTTTGGCTCGGTAGGGTATCGGTCAGGGTGGCTTGCAGGCGCAGGAGCGCTAGCCCCCATTCATCGGGCGGGGAGAATGGGCTTGTGTGGATGGTGGACACCTCCGCAATGGATAAGACATCGCCCACGCGGGAAAAATCTACAGCGGGGTTGTGCGTGCGGACGGTGACTTGGGAATGGCCGTAACACAATTCGTTGCGGTGGGTATTTTGGCAGGCGGCGTCTACTTGGTCGAGCGCGGCATTGAGGAGTTGGTCGCAGGTTTCTTGTGCGGCGGCCGATAGGGCCAAAGCCAAACTCATACAGAAGCATAATAGGGAGCGCATCATCTATCCCCCCTTTATATATTCGTATGCGTTCATTATACGGCCGATCAGCGCGTTTAGGGGTGCCACGTTTGGCGCAAGACGCGCAACCAATTTTGATGGGCGACTATTGGCTAGAAGCGCTCATGTCGCCTCAATCAATGCAATATCGGATTCGTCGAGGCCGTAGAGGTCATACACGACGCGGTCAATTTGCGCGTCTACCCGCGCGATGGACTCTTCTAGCTCTTGGCGCGCGTCGTTGAGCGCGAACCTTTCCGATGCTAGACGTTGCTTGAGCGCCAGCATTTGCTCGACGAGGGCCACGATGTGGTCATGTTTGGCTTTGTCGTTGGGGTCGTCGAGGTTCAAAATAGCAATTGTTGTTTAGCTTCTGTTTCTGTAGCTATTGAAATATTTAATGAAATATGCTTTAACGTTGTATTCTCAACAGCTTTAGGATCAGCCGGAATGTAGAAACAGTCTTGAATCAACGGCCAATCAATATCGCGGATAGTGACAATCTTATCGAGATAAACACTTACCCACGCATCAGCGAGTTTTGAGTCTGATTGTGTATATTCTAAATTATGACTTGCGATTTGCACATAAGCCTCATCAAGTTCAATGCCAATGTATCGACGTCCTAAATGTTTTGCCGCTACAAGTGATGTGCCTGTGCCTGCGAATGGGTCAAGCACGGTATCGCCCTCATCTGTAGTCATTAACAGCAAACGCTCAAGTAATGGAATTGGTAATTGGCACGGGTGCGCGTTACGTCGCTTATTATGGCGGATACGGTGTAAATCCGTCCATACATCAGAGACAAGCGGCCCGAATGGGTGAATGCTCGCTTTCTTGCCCCCGTAATCCTTGTGAAGGGTTTGGCATTTGCGGCAACGATGATGTGGGTAGCGCAACTCATAGAACTTATTGAGGCGGATATTCTTAGCATAGTACAAAATCCCATAGTGGTTAGGCAATAAGCCTTTTCCGAGAGGTGCACCCATTGCATCCCATGCAATCCAGTGCCTAAAGTCCGCTATTTCGTTTAGGAATGATGCGTAAAAGGTTAACCACTTAGGGATATTATGTATAAAAATGCTACCGGTCGGTTTAGTGATACGTACAAGTTCCGTAATCCATACTCTACTCCATTCTAGATATTCCTCTAATGTTTTATAGTCGTCGTATTTACTATATTTTTTCGCTAGATTGAATGGTGGATCGGCAAATGTAACATCAATACTATTATCAGGAATTGTACACAAAATCTCAACACAATCACCTTTTATCACAATGTTTTCAATCGTCATTAGACGCCCTCATTAAACTTGTTATCCATTTCTCAAAGCGCGAAAGTTCATTTGAGCTAAACGTGAATACTTCATCATAAGCGTCTACCATACGTAGCAAATCACCGGGACGTACATACCAACCAATGCCATCCACAAAGCCTACAAAAAATGCATCTGGATAATACCTTTTGATTTTGCTACGCACGCCGATTTCACTTTTGGCTTTGTCACCTTGACTCGATGAAGTAGTCATCATATAGCTTGATTCGATGATGACTTTTGGGTGTTGTTTGTTCGGTATTATGAAGTCCATGGTGCGCTTTATACTTTGTTCTTGGTCCACCAAATAAGGTAAATCACCAGATGTATAGGGTATTTTAAGCTGTTTTAATAACTTTTGAAGTACATTTTCGGCATTATTCATTTTCTTGCTACTACGTGAACCACGTACTTTATAACGTACCAGTGTATCAATCATTCCATCAAGCGAGAACTGCATTTTTCGTATATCAAGTTTTCGCAGTTCAAAAGGGGGAAGAATCCGTGCGAGTTCTTGGTTTGCGGCACCTTCAAAAAACAGGTTAATAATTCCTTCGCGTAATGCAGCATCGCGTACAATGTATTTTCGTAACAAATCACTATTCCATTCTATAATCTCCTGACTATTGTCTTTGACAAGCCACTGTTCCCTTCTTAAAAGCGCATCAAGTGTCGATTCTTGCACAATACGTGCATAGGTAAAAATTCGCTTGAGTTGCTCGAATGAAAGCCCATTCAAGGTTAATAGCGTGTCGATGCCGCTTGGCTGTTGTAGCAGATTATCAAATATAGATTTTGAGAAGCCATTTATCCGTATTTGTGTTTCTAAATTATGTAGTCGTGTTCTAAGAGAATCAACTAGCTGTACTTCGTAGGTATCTTCAAAGTGAGGGTCATAAAAATAAAAAGTGTTCTCTTGTAAGACTGTTTGACGTTTTGACTCAGCGTCTCTCAAAATAGACATCACCTTATAGGAACACATGTGCTAAATTAGCATACTTGTAGTTTGAGATATTGTCAATTAAAGGCGATAACATCAATCGCGCGCGGGCTTTGGCTCATGGCGGCTTTGGAGAGCAACCACAAGTCCTCAAAGCCATCTGTGGCGTAACTTTCCGCCTTCAGGCTCAAAAAGCGCGCCTTGAGCGGGTCTCTTTCTTCCCAATCTGCGTTAAAAACCATCAGCTCTTCAAAATCAGTCAGCACTGCCCACGTCACGCCGCGCAAGTACGCATAGTTGATGGATTGGCGCATATTCTCTGGCTTGCTCAGTCGCTCGGTGACGCGCTTGGTTTCCAGATAAAATACGGGCACATCGTTGAGGTAAAAGCCAAAATCCACATAGCCGCGCGAGATGTGTTCTTCTGCGGTGAACTCGGCGGGGTTGCTGGTATCCCAGCCTAGCGCGCGGAACAGCGGCAAGATGTAGTAATGGCGCGTCTGGTCTTCGTTGTACGTGGCGAGTCTGTTCTGCGCTTTGGCCTGCGTAAAACGCTGTACGAGGTCAGCGATAGCTTCGCGCGCGGCGTCACGGTCGGTCATAGGCATCTTTGATGAGTAAATATGGCTACACAAAATAAATATAGCATATGAGAAAAGCGATTAACAAATTACCACCCCAGCGAGTGTAACAAGAGTGGGACGCGGGCGCTAGGGCATCCCGATGGCGCGAGGGGCAAAACGGCTGAACGCGCCACGGGCGGCGCGCTCGGTCGCTAGAGAAGTTCAATGAGGGGGCGGGATTAATAGCCGTAAGGCGGGCGCTGTTGCGGGTCGCGCGGGTTGCGGACGGGCACAGGCACGGGCACGCGGGCTTTGCGCCGTTTTTTAGCGGGATTCAATAGGGCATCGATCTTCTCGATAACTTCGCGCCCGGCTTCGATGAGGTCGTCAACAACTGTGCGTTCCCGCTTTGCCTTCGTCATGGTGCAGACCTTTCAGAGGAACTCTGCTCAAACAAAAAACCCCTGCGGAAGGGGTTATAAGGGAGGTGGACCTAAAGAGACTCGAACTCTTGACCTCTTCAATGCCATTGAAGCGCTCTCCCAGCTGAGCTATAGGCCCATGTGATTGTGGCTGAGTTTAGCAAATCAACGGTGGCTTGTCCAGCCCTTTTTTCCCTTCACTATAAAGATACACCATTTTAGCGATTTTGTGCATTGATTGCGACAAAATTCTAACACTCGATTTAGAATTTCGTTACGGGATTGGTCGGGGTAAAAGGGGCATTGGGGTTTTGGGGCGCGTTTGGCGGCGTGGGCGCTTAAAAGCGCCTTAAAGCGCTTTTGACGAGCGCTTAAAACGCGGCCGCGCCCGCTGGCTCGGCGCCGTCGTGGTGGTCGGCTGGGGGCGTGGGTCGGGTAGCGGCTTGGTTATGGGATAAGGGGCGGCCGGGGCGCGTTACAAAAGCATTTGATGAGCAATGGTTAAATCTGAGATTAAAAAGAGGGGTTTGTTAAGCGTTGCTTAACATAATCGACCCAATTCTTAACGGAATGATTGAAGCCCGTTAAATTGCCTAAGCTAGTATCAGCCTCGCGCGTCTGATTTGGGCGCGTTCAATTCGTCCATCTTGTTTGGAGGAGAAATACATGAATAAGTTCCGTTTGCTGTTTGTAGTTACTTTGCTCGCGCTGGTCATTTCCGTTGTCGGCGTGGGCGCCCAAGACCAAACCATTGTAGAAATCGCCGCAGGCAACGAAGACTTCAGCACCCTTGTCGCTTTGGTGGAAGCCGCTGGTTTGGCCGAAACGCTCTCTGGCGAAGGGCCTTTCACCGTCTTTGCCCCCACCAACGATGCTTTCGCCGCTCTGCCGGAAATGGCGGTGGAATATCTGACCACCCACCCCGAGGCGCTCACCCGCGTGCTGACCTACCATGTCATCCCCGGGGCGGTCATGTCCGCTGACGTCACCGACATGATGGCCGCCACAGTAGAAGGTAGTGAACTAGAAGTGTCTGTGGACGATAGGGGCGTACACATTGATGATGCTACCGTCGTCGTCGCCGACATCGTGGCCAGCAATGGCGTCATCCACGTGATTGATAGCGTGTTGCTCCCGCCTTTTGAATTGCCCGCCGTGGACCCGCTGTCCGTGACCGGGAACATCATCTCCGCCGGTAGCTCCACCGTCTTCCCGGTGACCGAACGCATGGCCGACCTGTTCAACCAAGATGGTTTCGCCGGCACTATCACCGTGGATAGCATCGGCTCTGGCGCGGGTTTGGAACGCTTCTGCGTGAATGCCGAAACCGACATCGCTAACTCCAGCCGTCCGATTCGCCAAGAAGAAGTAGATGCTTGCGTTGCCAACGGCCGCACCCCGTCGGAATTTTTCATCGCGATTGACGCTTTGGCCGTGGTGGTCAGTAACGAAAATGACTTCATTGATGAGCTGACTTTGGAACAATTGGCCGGCATTTACTCTGGCGAAATCACCAACTGGTCGCAGATTGACCCCAGCTACCCCAACGAGACCATCCGCGTCTTCAGCCCCGGTAGCGACAGCGGCACCTACGACTACTTCGTAGAAGCGGTTCTGGACGAGGACGAGACCAAGATTCAGGCGGTCCCCGGCATCCAATTCAGCGAAGATGATAATGTGTTGGTGCAAGGCGTGTTGGGTAGCCCCTTCTCCATCGCTTACTTCGGTTTCGCTTATTTCCAAGAAAATCAAGAATCGCTGAAAGCCTTGACGATTGAAGGCGTGATGCCCAACGAAGAGACCGGCGCCAGCGGCGAATACCCGCTCAGCCGTCCGTTGTTCATCTATAGCGCCCCCAACATCATGCAAGAAAAGCCGCAGGTGGCTGATTTCATCAATTACTACCTGCAGAACGTCAACGCGCAGTTGGGCGCGGCCAGCGATCAAATCGGTTATATCCCCACCCCGCCGCGTAGCGTGGGCCGTTTGAACGCTTTAATCTGGATTGCCTCTACCGAAGGCATGAACTAGGTTGTTAACCCTGTGGGGAGGGCGGGCGCAAGCCTCCCCTCCCCTAGGGGCCCCAAAAGATAAAAATATTATTGAGAAGCCCTTAGGGGATTTTTGTCTGTTAGGCAATTAGGGAGGGAATCTATATGGAAGCAGAGCAAAGCATCGCTCGCGCTTCGGTAACCAGAAGCACCATAGCCGATGCTCTAAACAAGGGGAAACAGGATAGCGCATTAAAAGCGCGGGCGCGTCCGCTTGAAAGAGTCATCCAAGCATTTTTGCTGGTATGTGGTGTTGTCTCTATCTTCACCACCATTGGCTTTACGATTGTTTTAGGGCGCGACGCTTTGCGCTTTTTCACCACCACCGAATGGCTGAACGCGAACAAAGGTCTGGTAGAGGCCATCGGGACAGAAGAGACGACCTTCAAGGTGCGCTCGTCGGGCACTCAGCTGGTCGGCGGGGAAGATTTACGCATCGGCATTGTTGATGATGGCGAGGTGGTGCGCGTCCTAGAAGTGATTGACCAAGAGACAATTGTTGTAGAACGAGGCGTGCGCGACACGGCCATCACCGACCATCCCGCCAACGCGCCCTTGTTCATCGCGTCTCAGCCGACTTTGGCAGAATTTTTCACCAAGACGGCATGGGCGCCACAGGTGGGCAACTTCGGCGTTCTGCCCTTGCTCAGCTCCACTATCCGCACGAGCATCATTGCGATGCTGGTAGCTGTGCCGTTGGGCTTGGGCGCGGCCGTCTATCTATCGGAATACGCTAACCCGCGGGTGCGCGCGGTGCTAAAGCCGCTGTTGGAAGTGTTGGCCGGCATCCCCACCGTCGTTTATGGCTATTTTGCGTTGACTTTGGTCACGCCGCTTTTGCGCCTGATCTTCGGCAACGACACCGTACAGATTTATAACGTGTTTTCGGCATCGCTGGTCATTGGCATTCTCATCACGCCGACTATCGCCACCATCAGCGAAGACGCCTTGCGCGCCGTGCCTAACGCCCTGCGCGAAGCCTCTTACGGGTTGGGGGCCACGCGCCTAGAGACGGTGTTCCGCGTCTTGTTGCCGGCCGCGTTGTCGGGCATCGCCGCCGCCATGATTTTAGGCATCTCCCGCGCGGTGGGCGAAACGATGGTGGTGCTCATCGCCGCTGGGGCGGGGCCCAACTGGACATTCAACAACTTTGAAGGCGCAGAGACCATGGCCGGGCACATCGCCCGCATCAGCACCGGCGATATTAGCTACGCCTCGATTGACTACAATAGCGTCTACGCTATCGGGTTAACCCTGTTTGTCATGACGCTTTTACTCAATTTTGCCAGCGCCTACATCACAAAACGTTTCCGCGAGGTTTACTAAATGAGCCAGCAAACCTTACCCAACCCTTCGGCAGAATACTTGCCGGACGAAAACCGCTTCAAGAAGCAGTTGAAGGCGCGCCAAACACGGGCGGGTATAGGGCGGAGCTTCTTCTTCTCGTCCAATATCATCGCCTTCATCGCGCTCATCATCTTGTTGGTGCACATCTTGAACCAGTCTATGGGGTTGGTCGTCATCCGCGATACGCTCCCACGGAGTGAAGTATCTGACCGTCCGCTAGAGGAATTGAACGAAGCCGAGTTGGTGGATATTTTGGTGACGCAATTGGCCAATCGGGTGCGCGTGGTCATCCGCGATAAGCTCAGCGTCGTGCCCCAAGACCAATTCGCCAGCCTGCCCGTCAAAGAGGTTCTAGAAGGGGCTATTTACCCAGAAGAATACGCCGATGCTTTGTTGGCCGATGTGCCGCTTGAAGTACAAGCGCAAATTCTAGCCGATAATTTGTCGCAAGCGGAAATGTACGATGTGGTCGTTGACCAAGTCATCCGCCCGGTGGTGATAGAAAGCTGGAGCTTGATTCCGTCCATCTTCGACCGCGCCAGTATCGAGGCTGTCGCGGCCGAGAAGTACCCGGATGATGTCTTGCAATTCCGCTCTTGGATTAGTTGGGACTTCATCACCAGCTCGGTATCTAGCTCGGCGACGACGGCCGGTTTATTGACGGCGCTGTTGGGCACGTTTTGGATTATCGTCATCACGGCGGTTGTGGCGCTGGTCATCGGGGTGGGCGCGGCCATCTACCTAGAGGAATACGCGACCGATAATTGGCTGAACAGCTTGATTGAAATCAACATTCGCAACCTCGCGGCGATTCCATCGGTCATTTACGGTATGTTGGGTTTGGCGGTTTTCGCCTTCGCGTTTGGCCCGTTGACGGCCGGTATGTTGTTTGGCGTCAATTTGCCCGAAAAATCGGAGCAAAACGTATTGCGCGCCATCAATAGCGCGGTGCCGGCCGGCACCATAGACGAGGCCGATATGGAGAGTCTGAAGCAGACCTTCTTCAGCTATCGCCAGTTGAGCTTGTCGAACCTGTTCACTTTCGGCACGCCGTCCGACCAGCAAGCGCGCGAATCGGTAGACCAAGCTATCCGCACCTCTACCTTAACAGAAGAACAGAGGCAGGCCCTAGCGGGCGCGCTGAAAACCTACGGCAGTTTTCCGGTGAATGGGCGCACGGTGCTTTCGGCGGGGCTGACCTTGGCTTTGCTGATTTTGCCGGTCATCATCACCAACGCCCAAGAAGCGATACGCGCCGTGCCGCAAGCGGTGCGCGAAGCCAGCTACGGGCTGGGGGCGACGCGCTGGCAGACGGTATCGCGTACGGTGTTGCCGGCGGCGTTGCCGGGCATCATGACGGGCATCATCTTATCTATCTCGCGGGCGATTGGTGAAACAGCCCCCTTGTTGGTGGTTGGGGCGTCTACTTTTATCGGCATCAACCCCAATGGCCCGTTCTCCAAGTTCACGGTCGTGCCCATCCAAATTTATCAGTGGACATCGCGGCCGGAGCTGGTCTTTAAGAATGTAGCCGCGGCGGCCATCATCATTTTGCTGTTGGTCATGGTGCTGTTGAATGGTACCGCTATTTTTATCCGTAACCGTTTTAGTGTGAGGTGGTAATCAACATGGTGGCAGTGGCACAACCCGCGGCGCAGACCGCGACCGATTTAGCGATTGAACTGCAGAATGTCAGCATCTTTTACGGCAATTATCGCGCGGTGGCGGATGTTTCTATCCCCATCTATCGCAACAAAATCACCGCTTTCATCGGCCCTTCTGGGTGCGGCAAAAGTACCGTCTTGCGGAGCATCAACCGCATGAATGACCTCATCCCCGGCGCGCGCATGGAGGGGGTTATCCAATATCGCGGCAAGAATCTTTATGATAAAGACGTGGACGCGGTAGAGGTGCGGCGGCGTATCGGTATGGTCTTCCAAAAGCCCAACCCTTTCCCCAAGAGCATTTACGACAATGTGGCCTATGGGCCGCGCTTGCTGGGCATCAGCAACAAGCGACAGTTAGACGAGATAGTGGAAGCGAGCTTGAAAGGGGCGGCCCTGTGGGATGAGGTCAAAACAGACCTGAAGAAAAGCGGCTTGGCGCTTTCTGGCGGGCAACAGCAACGCTTGTGCATCGCCCGCACTATCGCTCTGCAACCGGACATCATCCTGATGGACGAACCGTGCTCCGCGTTGGACCCCATCGCCACCCAACGCATCGAAGAGCTGATGCGCGAGCTACAAAATGCCTATACTATCGTCATCGTCACCCACAACATGCAACAGGCGCGGCGCGCATCGGATTATACGACCTTTTATAACATCCGCAAGCAAATATTGTCGGATGGCAAAGAGACCCGTTGGGGCATCATGGCGGAGTTCGCGCCGACCAACGAATTGTTCAACAACCCCAAAAACGAAGAGACCGCCGATTATATCAGCGGGCGCTTCGGTTGATGGCCTAGGCATCTGCGCCATTGGGGCGCGGATAGGCGCTAAGCTCATGGTTGGCGGGGACGCGATAGCGCCCCGCTTTTACATTTGGTGCAATAAGCGGCGGAAGCGATTGGCCATCGTCTTGAGCATCTCGATAGCGATGTCTGGCTCTTCCTTGAGGATGTCCATCATATCGAGCCGCGAAAGCACTAGGCAAATCATGTCCGTCATGGCCACCACCGACGCGGCCCGCGGTTCTTCGTCCAAAAGCGATAATTCGCCGAAGAAATCGAAGACGTTCAGTTCGTCCAACTTGACCACTGTGCCATCGCCATGCGTGCGGATGACCTGCGCTTGGCCGCGGCCGATGATGAATAGCCCTATCCCCATTTTGGCTTGCTCGACGATGACTTCGCCAGCGCGATAGTCGCGTTCGCGCATTTGCCCGGCGATGCGCTTCAATTGGCGCTCCTTCAATCCGCGAAAGAGGGGCACCTTGGCTAAAAATTGCACGATTTCCGCTTCCGTGTGGGCCATTGTTTTTCGGTCCCCTTATGCGTTGTGGCTAAGCTTCTGTTATATTAGTTGAGTTGGGCAAAAAGCGCTATAACGGTTATAGCGCGATGCGCTATAGTTAAAAGCCCATAGCCGCCAATCAATACAGAAAGAGCAGACCGATGATACCGCACGGATACCGTCACCATACGCGCATCGAGGTGCGCTTTGCCGATTTGGACGTGATGGGCCACCTAAACCACGCCAAATATCTCACCTATATGGAACAGGCGCGCATTCGTTATGTGCAAGAGGTTTGTGGTTGGCGCGGGGCATGGCCCACAATGGGCATGATTTTGGCCAAGATGACCGTAGAATATCGCTTGCCGGTGGCCTACGGCGATAGCGTCAGCGTGTACACCCGTTGCGCGCGGCTGGGGGGCAAGAGCTTCGACCTCGCTTACGTCCTCGTGCGGCATCGCCCCGACGCGCCCGATAGCCTATGCGCGGAAGGGCTGAGCGTGATGGTGGCCTACGATTACAGCGCTGACCGCACTATCCCCGTACCGCAGACATGGCGCGACGGCATGATGGCCTATGAGCCGCAACCTATCGCCTTAAATTAAGAATTATTTACGGATGCATTAGGCGCTTTATGCTATGGTATGGGTACAGTCGTCTTAAAGCTATCGCTTATCAAAGGACTTTATCGTGACTTTTGCGGTTTATGATGCGCTTTCTGTAGGGGTGGTTGTCCTGAATCGGTGGGGGCGCATCGTCTATTGGAATCGCCAATTGGAACAGTGGAGCGGTGTAAAGCGGGCCCAAGCGGAAGCGAAAACCTGGAGCGAGCTAGACCCCAAAGCGGCAGAAGCGGAGCTAGCCCGCGCGCTGGATGATTTATTCACCCATGGGCGCGCTTTCGTCTACGACCAAGCCCACGCTTGGTTTTCGGCCGCCTTCCCCTTGCGTTTGAGCGCCCAAGCATACCACGCGGAAGGGGTAGAGTATGCTGTGTTGTGCTTCGCACAGGCGAACGCCGCGCCTGCCGCCCCCATGGCTGAGGATAGCGCTTTGGCCGCGATATTAGACATCTTAGACGCTTTGCTATTCATCAACGATTATGACGGGCGCTACGTGCACATTTACGATACGGAGATGTCCCGCGGCTTGCCCCTGCCCATCTCTGCTTATGTGGGCAAACGCCTGCACGAGCTATTCCCGCCCCAAACGGCCGATTTCTTCTTGGGGCACATCCGCCGCGTCATTGATGAACAGCAAGCGCTCGTGGTTGAATGCCCGGTGTTGCTGGGCGATAGGGAGCGCTGGTTGCATGCCCGACTCGCGCCTTATGGAGGCGATAAGGCGCTGGGGCTGTTGCGTGATGTCACCGACCGCAAGCGCGCCGAACAAGCCCAACAAGAAGAGCACCAATTCGCCTTACAGGTGATGCAGGCGCTGGGCCAAGGCGTGACCGTCGCGGCCGATAGCGGCTACGAATTCGCCAACCCGGCCTTTTGCACGATGGTGGGCCTGCCGCTGGCCGACATCATCGGCCGCCCCATGTTCGATTTCATCACGCCGACCGAGCATCTGACCGTGTACGCCATCCTGCATAAGATGCAGAAGAGCGCGCGCGAAACCTTCGAGACGCGCCTATTGCGCGCCGATGGCGGCGAAGTAGACGTACTGATGACCTTGAGCCATCATTGGCGCGAGGGCGCGCGCCACGGCCTCATCAGCGTAGTCACCGACCTCAGCGAGCTAAAAGCGGCCCAGCGGCGCATCGCCGAATCCGAAACGCAGTTGCGTTCTATCATGGAGGCCATCCCGGATGTGGTCGTCGTCTTGGATAAAGACGGGCGCTATGTAGACTTGCCTTCGCACATTACGCCTATGTACCGCCCTAGAGAAGAACTCATCGGCAAGACCGTTAGCGAAGTATGGGATGCGGACATCGCCCAACGCACGATGGCGATGCTCCGCCATGTGCTAGAGACCGGCGAAGCCGCCCATTTTGAATATAGCTTGATGATTAATGGGCGCGAGCACTGGTTCTTGGCTTATATCGCGCCGCGCGAGGGTGGCCAAACCGTCGTGGCGGTCATCCGCACCATCACCACCCTAAAAGAGGCCGTCCAACGATTGGCCCAGTCCGAAGCGGAGCTAAAAGCGCTTTTCGCGGCGATGACCGACCATATCTTCATCTTGGATGGCGAGGGACAGCTTTTGCGGATTTTGGAGACGGGCGCTTCGGTCGCTTTCTCCGCTTTTTTGCGGCCGGGGGTCAAAATCCACCAAATCCTAGAGCGCTCTATCGCCAATGAGGCGCTCAGGCTCATTCGCCATACGCTAGCGAGCCGCGAACCGAGCCACATAGAATTTTCGTTGCTCTTTGAAGGGCGCATCTATTGGTATTATGCCCAAGCGGTAGCCCTAGATGATCTGCGCGTCCTCGTGGTCGCGCGCGACGTCACAGACCGCGTCATCGCCCAACAAAAGGTGCTTGAACTCACGGTGGAGCAGGAGAAAGGGCGTTTGTTGGCGGAATTCGTGCATTCCGCCTCCCACGACTTCCGCACCCCGCTTTCCACTATCAACACCAGCATTTACATTCTGAGCAAGAGCGATAAGCCCGAAGCGCGCGAGCGCCAGATTCAGGTACTCCGCAACCAAGTACACCACCTAGAACGCTTGGTGGATGGGTTGTTCACGATGTCGCGGCTGGAGATGGTGGCGGCTTTGCGCTTCATGCCCGTTCGCATCAGCGATATTCTGCAATATATCGAGATGAACATTGGCCCGCTCGTCGCTGAAAAAGGGCTAGAGCTAACGATTGAAAGCGCGCCGAACTTGCCGCCCGTGCGGGGCGACGAAGGCGAATTGATGCGCGCCTTGCGTTGCCTGTTGGATAATGCCATCACCTTCACGCGGACGGGTGGCATCCACTTGCAAGCCCTGCAACAGGGGGCGGAAGTGCATATTCGCGTGCGTGATACGGGCGTGGGTATCGCGGCGGAGGATTTGCCGTACATCTTCGACCGCTTCTTCAAAGCGGACCGCGCGCGCACCTCGCCTAGCGGCTTGGGCGTGGGTCTGACCATCGCTAAGCGCATTGTGGAATTGCACCGCGGCGTTATCGAGGTGGAAAGCCGTTTGGGAGAAGGCAGTATTTTCACGGTCCGCTTGCCGGCCCTATCGTGAGGTCTAGCGGAGGCTGGGGCGCTAGCGTTTTCGCACAGATGCGGAATTCGCGCTCGTTTGGGAGGTATCCGCCCATGCGCTTTGGTCGTTCAACGTTAAACCCGTGCAACCCTCGTCCGATTAAGCACATCCTCGGCGGGCGGCAATGAACCCTTGTATTGCGCTTGGGCGGCGTGACAATTTTCGTACGGGCTTCTTACGGAATTCAAGCCTTATGCCCCTTAAGAATCGTTTATGCTGGTAATAAATAGAAGCATAAAAATAAGATGGGCTTGAACAATTATGATGATTGAAATCATTAGCCAGCGTTATACGCGGGTCGGGCGCGCCCAAGCGCTAAAAATGCTGGAAGACGCGCAACTAAAGCCCGATAAATTCATCGCGCACCGCGACCGCACCTTCACCGCGAAGTATGAAAAAGGGCGCGCGGGGCTGTTCGGCTCTTTGGCTTACGAGGCGCGCATGGAACAATCCGCCGACCAGCATTTGGCCATCTTCAAGCGGCCTAGCCCCAAGCTCGACCGCGGCCCCTATGTGACCTTGCGCTTTAGCTTTGTGGATACCGACCGTCTAGGGATTGCCACGGCCGCGCCGACGAACGGCCACAGCAACGGGCATCATCACGGCGATTTAGCGCTCATCACCGAGCTACTCGGCTTGGCGCGCGATATGAAGCAACTGACGCATTACGCCCACGAAGAAGTGACCCACCATAACAACCGCGAGCATGTGTTGGTGGCGCTCAAGGAGTTGGAAAAGCACCTCGCCGCGCTCCACGATGGGTTACAGAGCTTGTTAGAAGATGAGCGCCGCTAAGGTTTGAGCGGCAGACGGATAGTGAAGGTCGTGCCGCGGCCCACGGCGCTTTCAAAGGTGATAGTGCCGCCGTGTAGCTCTATCGATTGTTTGGCGATGGCCAGCCCTAGGCCTGTGCCCGGCAAATTATCCACGTTCACCGCGCGATGAAACGGCTCGAAGACGCGGGTTTGGTCTTCGTCGGGTATGCCGATGCCGCTATCTTGGATGTGGAGGACGGCGCAATCGCCCTCTTGGGCCAGCCCGAGGCGCACAAGGCCGCCCTGCGGGGAATATTTGATGGCGTTGGATAGTAAATTGGTCAAGGCGCGCCGCAGGAGCTTTTTATCTATGCAGGCGTGGATGCGCCGTTCCTCGCAGTGGAAAGCGAGGGTGTGGGTTTTGTGGTGCACCAGATAAAATTCTTCAAAGATGGCGCGGCAATAGGTGATGAGGTCGGTTTCTTCTGGCGCGAAGTTCAGGGCTTCGGTTTCGGTGCGGCTGATGGTGATGACATCGCGCACCATCTCCGATAGGTGTTCCACCTGTAGGCGGATATTATCGAGATATTGGGCTTTTTCTTCGGCGGTGGCGCGGTCGCCATACTGCAAGAGCATATCATGCGAAAGTTGTATGGAAGATAGCGGCGTGCGTAATTCGTGGGACATCATGGATAAGAAGCGATTTTTGAGGTCGCGCAGTTCGCGTTCTTTTTCCAGCGCCACGGCGATACGCTCTTTTTCGATGAGTTCGGCTTCTAGGCGCTTGCGTTCGGTGATGTCGAGGATGATACAGGTATAGAGTTTGTGGCCAGAGCTGTGATTATCGAGGTGGATTTCATTCATGGCGAAGAACATCGGGAACAGGCTACCATCGCGGCGGCGTCCCCAAAGTTCATGGTTGATATTGCCGTTGAGCTGGCGAAAATCGGCGAGGGAGTCGCCTTGTGCCAAGAGCGCGCCGAGCGGCATACCTAACAAATCGCTGATGTCGTAGCCGAAGATGCGGGCGGCCATGGGGTTGGCGCTTTCGATGCGCCCGTTCTTATCCACGGTCAAGATGCCATTGCTCACATGGTCGAAGATGGCTTGCAAGCGGCGTTGGCTATCGGCCAATTTGAGTTGGACATTTTTAAGCTCGCTGACGTTTTGATGGGCGACGATGAGGCGCATTTCCCCGTACCAATCAAAGCGGCTGACGCGCACCACGAACCAGCGCCGCTCGGTGGGGCTGTGGCAGGGATATTCAAGGCTGTATTCATTGCATTGGCGCGCCATCACAGCGCGGATGCCGGCCGCCACTCGGGGGGCGTCTTGGGATTGGCGCTCGGCGGCGCGGTCGCATACGGCTAGATAATTCGTGCCGATGCCGTAGCTGTTATCTTTGAAGTGGTTTTCATCGGCGAAGCGTCGCCACGCCGCGTTCACCCCGATGATAGTACCGCTATCATTGAGGATGGCGATATGGGCCGAGAGCGCGTCTAGGGCGGATTGTACGAAATGTTCGGCTTCGGCGTACAACTCATCCGAATAGCTGTCTGAGCTTTTAGGTAGTAACACAATCGTCTCCCCCTTGAGACGAGGTTTCGTTTAGCGGCATTATAACACATTTTCGGTCGGTGTCTCTAAATTCTCATCTAGGGGTTTGGGATACCGTCCAAAGCCCCACACCGATAACTTGGGCCGTCCGCTGACCACATCTTCGCGGTTGCCAATCAGCCGCCCGATGATGACCCACGGGATGGCCAACAGCGCGGTCAGCAAGATGATGCTAGCTATCCCGATGAGCAATTCAGCCGTCATGGCGCGCCTCCCTATAACCGATAGGTCTAGTGTGCCACAGAAGAAAAGGACTGCCAAGCGCAGTCCTTTTCGGGTGAATCCGCTCGTTTGGCGTTGTCCCCTCGCGGGTGAGCTTTTGGGCACGCTGTCGGGGGGCGGATGGCTGTGGGGTGATGGGTGGAGTCCCATCTCGCATTACCGTGCGATTCGTTCCCATCGTCCCCGACGCCCATTAAGCGGGGCTTGGCGGGCGGTTCGGTTGGTTATGTGCTGTGTAACGGTTTATGCGTCACACCTCCTTTTGCACATCTATACTCCTAGCATATGCCCTTTTGAGCAGTAGGAATAGTGACAGAAAGCAGGTTTTGGAGGTGCGGAATACCATTTTACAAGCGCGTAAGCCTCTTGTAACCATCATGATGCACGCTACGAGAAGACGAAAGCTTAGATGAAAAGGAATGATGATGATGAGAAGATGGTGGGTTGTGATGATAGGGTTGTTGTTAGGGCTGGCCCCAACAGTGGCCCACGGACAAGGCAACTGCGCGCCGAGCAATCTACCTTTGTTCGATTGGTCGCTGACCGATTTTTGCCAGCACAGCGTGCCGTATGAAGAAATACGGAGCGGCGGCCCGCGCAAAGATGGCATCCCGGCCGTGACCGACCCCAAGATGGAGACGGTGGAGGCGGCCAGCGCGTGGTTAGTGCCGCAATCGCCGGTGATTGTGGTCGCGGTCGGCGATGAGGCGCGGGCTTACCCCCAAGCTATTTTGATGTGGCACGAAATCGCCAACGATACGGTAGGCGGCGTGCCTGTGGCGGTCACCTTTTGCCCGCTGTGCAATAGCTCTATCGTCTTTGACCGCCGCGTAGAAGACCGCGTGCTAGAATTCGGCGTCAGCGGCTTTTTACGCAAGAGCGATATGGTGATGTACGACCGCCAAACAGAGAGCTGGTGGCAACAGTTCATCGGTGAAGGCATCGTCGGGCGTTATACGGGCACCGTGCTAGAGGTCGTGCCTTCGCAGGTGGTGGGCTTCGGGCAATTCGCAGAGCGTTACCCCGATGGCCTAGTCATGTCGCGCGAGACGGGCTTCCGTCGGGATTATGGCGTTAACCCTTATGTGGGCTATGATGGCATCAGCAATCCGTGGCTGTTTGATGGCCAGGTAGACGAGCGTCTAGCGGCTACCGAGCACGTCCTCGCCGGCGTGG
The DNA here is from genome assembly GCA_037441665.1 of Anaerolineaceae bacterium. Classification (GTDB taxonomy): domain Bacteria; phylum Chloroflexota; class Anaerolineae; order Aggregatilineales; family Phototrophicaceae; genus JBBIRQ01. The sequence goes on from JBBIRQ010000005.1 coordinate 87,911, forward strand.
TGGATGACGTGCCCATCGCTTACCCCTTCAGCGTCCTGCGGGAACAGGGCGTCGTTAACGATACGGTGGGCGAAGAAGCGGTCGTCGCCTTTTGGCAGGGGGGCGTCTTGAGCGCGTTAGACGCTAGCATCATCAACAACTCGCGCGATATAGGCACAGCCGCCCTGTTCAGCCGCGCATTAGACGGTCAGACGCTCAGCTTTGTTGTGGGCGACGATGGTTTATTCCGCGATGAGCAAACAGATAGCGCGTGGAACGCCTTTGGGGAGGCGGTGGCTGGGCCGCTGGCCGGCGCGCGCCTGCGGCAATGGGTGGCCGCGCCGCATTTCTGGTTTGCGTGGGCGGCTTTCTTCCCCGATACCCAACTTTATACCCCTTAAGCGCGGCGCGGGGGGGCATCGGGTGGTTGCGCCGATGCCCCGTCTCGTTTTTTTGGTTATAATGGGCGGTCATTTAGGGATAGATAAAAGGGCGAGCGATGACCACCATAACCCACAGCCAGCAGATAACCGTGACCGACCCGACGAACGGGGAGCGCATTGGCGACATCCACAGCGCGAGCACCGCGGAAGTGCAAGCGGCCGTCGAACGGGCGCGGGCGGCGCAACCGCGTTGGGCCGAACTCGGCCCTAAGGGGCGCGCCCGTCTCTTGCGCCGTTGGGGAGACCTCGTCTGGGAGGAGCGCGAGGCGCTCATCGCCACCATCCGCCGCGAGACGGGCAAGAACCGCTCGATGGCCTATTCTGAAGTCCTCGTGACCGATAATCTGTTGCAATATTATACGACGCGCGCCCATCGCATCTTGCGCCCGCGGCGACGCCAAGCGCTCATCCCGCTGGTGCATACGGCAGAGGTGCATTATAAGCCGTGGGGCGTGGTGGGCATCATCTCGCCGTGGAACTTCCCGTATAACCTCGCGTTCTGCGACGCTATCCCGGCGCTGTTGGCCGGCAATACCGTCGTGCTAAAGCCTAGCGAAATCACCCCTTTTAGCGCGGAATTCGGCCTAGAGAAGATGCGCGCGGCCGGCATCCCGCAGGATGTGTTCCAGATAGTGCATGGCGATGGCGCGGTGGGGTCGGCGTTGGTGGATGTGGTGGATTTTGTGCATTTCACGGGGAGCACGGCCGTAGGGCGCAAGGTGGCGCTGAAGGCGGCCGAACGGCTCATCCCGTGCGGCTTAGAGCTAGGCGGCAAGGCGCCGTCTATCGTGCTGGCGGACGCCAACCTTGAGATGACGGCTTCTTATCTCATCCGCGGCGCTTTTGAAAACGCCGGCCAATATTGCATGAGCGTAGAACGGGTCTACGCGGAAGCGCCCATTTATGATGCGCTGGTGGAAAAAATCGGGCAGATGACGGGGCAAATGGTCATCGGCACGGGGGCGGGGCTAGATGTGCATATGGGTAGCCTGACCAACCGCCGCGAATTAGAGCGCGCCGAGCGCTTGGTGTCCGATGCCTTGGCCAAAGGGGCGCGGTTGGTGACGGGTGGCAAAGCGCGGCCGGACATCGGGCCCCTGTTCTACGAGCCGACGGTATTAGCGGACGTCAACCACCAGATGGACATCATGCGGCAAGAGTCTTTCGCCCCCTTGATGCCCATCATGCGGGTATCATCTGCCGAAGAAGCGGTGCGGTTGGCCAACGATAGCCCCTATGGGCTGACCTCGTCGGTGTTCACGGCGGACCGCCAGCGGGCGCGGGAATTGGGCTTGCGCTTGCACACGGGTGATGTCAACGTCAACATCGTGCAATATTCGCTGGCCACGCCGGACTTGCCGGCCGGCGGCTGGGGAGAGAGCGGCTTAGGCCGCCGCAATGGGCCGGAAGGACTGCTGGCCTATACCTACCCGCAAGCGCACCTCTACAATCGCTTCATCGCCCAGAAACCGGACCTCAGCCATTTGACGCCGCAGGTCTTGCGGATAACCTTGGCGTTGCGGGCGCTACGGCGGGTGTTCCCCTTCATTTAGCGCTAGCGCGGCGACCCTGCGGGGGTGAACTCATTTGCGGGCCAGCAACCATGCGATAGCTTTATCGCGCTGTTGGGTGGTGAAGACGCGGGCGATGTTGCGTTCACTGGTGGGGATGTCGCGGGCCATGGCGGCCACGATGGAGAAGATGAGCGTTTGCTCCAACAAGACGGCCGTGCGGGTGTAAGGGCCGTTGGGGTGTTGGGCGGCGAAGTCGCGCGCGCGGGCGAAGGCATAGCGCAACGGTTGTTGGATAGACCCGCCCACCAACAAAAAGCGCAAGGTTTCGTCGGGGCGCGCCCAATCGTAAATATCTTCCACAATGGCTAACCAACCGTCTATCGCCGCTTTGGTGGGGGCTTTGATGTGAATTTCGTGGATGCCGTTGGGGTGCTCGATATGCTCTACCAATAAGTCCTTGGTCATAGTCATGGCTAGCTCTCGAATGATGATGACAAAATAACACCATTCATCATTGTAAGAGAATCGCCTACAAAATCGCCGACAACCCTATGAAAAAGTTATTAAATCGCCCCTAAGTGGCGCGCTCTAGCTGGTAGATGGCGTCCGGCGGCCCGATGACGATAAGGGTTGCGCCGATGTGTAGCGTCTGTTGGGCGGAAGGCGTGATGAGCAATTGGCCATCGGGCTGTAAGATGGCGATGATATTCACTTGGTGCAAACGCCGCAGGTCGCAACTGCCCACGGTCTGCCCGTTTAAGGGGGAGCTTTCGGTAACGGTTATCTGGCCAATATCAATATTTTGCCCCACGCCAAAATGAAAGATATGGTCGAGGAAGTCATGGACGGCGGGGCGCAACAAAGATAAGGCGATGCGATGCCCGCCGATTTGATAGGGATTGATGACGCGATTGGCGCCGGCCCGCCGTAATTTGCTCTCGCTTTCGGCATGGACGATGCGCGCCACGATGAACAAACGGGGGTTCAGCTCGCGGGCGGATAGCACGGTCATCACATTATCGGCGTCGTTGCTGAGGGCGGCCACCAACCCTTTGGCCCGTTCCACCCCTGCGGCCAGCAAGGTTTCGTCGCGGGTGGCGTCGCCGTTGATGTGGGGGATTTGGTGCGCTAACAGCCATTCGTTATGGGCGTCGCTATCATCTATGATGACGAAGGCTTCGCCGCGGGCCTGCAAATCGCGGGCGACTTGGCGCCCCATGCGCCCGTAGCCGCAGACGATGTAATGCCCTTGCAGTGTCGCTAAACGCTCTTTCATACGCTTCTCCTGCACCGAAGCCCACAGTAAGGGGCCGAGTAAAACCGATACGGCATTGCTGATGGCCACCGTGGACGCGCCCACACCAAGGATGATGAGTATCATGGTGAAAATGCGTCCGGTATCGGATAAGGGGCGCACTTCGCCATAGCCCACCGTCGCGATGGTGATAACGGTCATGTAGAGGGCGTCTACGGGCGTCATGCCTTCTAGCGCCATGTATACAAGGGTGCTGAACCCCATGAGCGCGCCGAGCGACAACAAGGAGAGTTGAAAACGCCGCGCGGGGTTTTGTAAAGCCGTCCGCAAGCGCTGGGTGAATTGTGCCCACTGTGCTAACATGTCGTCCTTGGCCGATGATTGACGCGGCTGATGATACCGCTGTTGGCGCGAAATTGCACGCGGCGGATGGCATCGGGCAGGGCTGGCGGTTTCGCTAAAAATGCCCGCCCCTTTCGCGCGGGGCGATTGGGGCGGGCGTATTACGGCGTTGGTTTTGTCGTGTGGCGCGATGGTGGGGGTTAACCGACGCGGTGAGCGACGACGACGATGCGCTGGTTATAAGTGCCGTTGCTGGTGTTATAAGACCCCAAATCGCAGGTGATGAGCGTCAGTTGCTCGTGGTCCGTGGGGTAAATGGGGGTTAAATCTAGGTAATGGACGCTATAAATCTGCGTCACTTGATAGCGCAAGTCTGCCCCGCCGATATGCACGATGATTTCCGCGCCGATGGCCACTTGGTCGAGGCGATAGAACACGTCGGCTTGTCCGCGGGCGCGTTCAGAATGGCCGCCGATGACGACATTAGCGGCTTGGCCGAACCAACCGGTGCCATCGAGATAACCGGTCGTCATGTTCAGCCCGCTGGTATCCCACGTCACATTGCCATCAGCGAATTGTTTAATGTAGATGGGCACGACGGGCGCGTTCACCTCGATAGAAGGGATAGACAGGGTGGCGATGACGTCTTGGGCGCGAGCGGCGGGCAACTGCGCGAAACACAGCGTTAGCAATAACGCGATGAGGAGATATGGGCGCAAAGTGGGTCGGATAGTCATGGGGGGAACACCTTTTCGTTGATGAAGAATTGATAATCAACCTGTGTTTTAGCGAACATTAATTAAACCCAGTATAGCGCCGCAGAATGAATGAAAAATTGAGATTTAGCGATTTTTTGACAATTAACCAACTTTTTACGACTTTCAAAGATAGGGCGTAAAACCGCGCGATTTCGTGGAACATTTACGGCCGCGCTGACGTCTATCATTCAGCAAGACCTTATTTTTCTTCGGATTCGCTGTTGAACAGCAAGGAGTAGCACTATCATGCAAGCATTAAAACCCACACGTTATGGATGGATAGCGGTGGTTGGTCTGGCGGCGGTCGTCGCCATCGTCGCTTTGCCCGCCTTGGCCCAAGATGGCGGCGGTAGCGCCAACACGATTACGGTCAGCGGCTTGGGCACAGCCTCCGGCGCGCCCGATGTCGCCTATGTAGAAGTGGCGGTGAACATGGTGAACGAAGATTTCGCCGCGGCCTACAACGAGACGAGCGCCAAAGTGGATAGCGTTTTGGCGGCGCTGAAAGAAGCGGGCATCGCCGATGAAGATTTGCAAACCACCGGTATTAACGTCTGGTGGGAGGAACGTTACAACCCCACCACCGGCGAACCCACCGGCCGCCGCGTCTACAATGTCACGGTGAGCTTGCGGATTACCGTTCGCGACATCACTAAAGTGGAATCGGTGCTGACGACGGCGGTCAACAATGGCGCCAATAACGTCTACGGGCTGAGCTTCGGCATTAGCGATAACGACGCGCTGAAGCGCACCGCCCGCGAATTGGCGGTAGAAGATGCCCGCGCCAAGGCGGAACATTTGGCCGAGTTGTTGGGCGTGTCGTTGGGCGATGTGGTGAGCGTGACCGAATATGACGCCTCGCAACCCATCCCCTATGGATTGGGCGGCGGTGGCTTCGCCCGCGCGGAAGCGGCCGTAAGCGACATCTCGGTACAACCGGGGCAATTATCGGTCAGCGCTGGCGTGACGATTACCTTCGCCATCAACAAATAAGCGCCATCTGGCCCTATGAGCATCAACGCGCCCGTGTATAATGCACGGGCGTTTTGATTTTGAGAAAGCACGGCATGATTCAGCGCTTCGCTATCGTCATCTTCAGCGTGTTGTTGGCCGCGTGCAGTGGTGGGCAAACCCCGCAGGCGGTGCGGGTGACCCTGCCCACGCTGGCGCAGGGGGGCGGCGCGCCCATCTACACCGCCACCCCCACGGCGACGGTGACGGCATCGCCCACGCAAACCCCCACGCTCACGCTCACCCCCACGGCGACGCCGACGCTGACGCGCACCCCGTCGCCGACGCGCACGCCATCGCCCACGCCCACCGTCCCCTTGTGGACGCTGACGCCGCCGCCCACGGTGGACGGCCGCCCTATCCCCATCGCCACCGCCGCGCTCAGCGCAACCGATGGGTGGAGTTGCGGCGATTTCCCCTGTGAACAAGACATCGAAGGCTTTTTGGCGCGCATCCGCGTTCCGACGGGCTTTGTGGTGACGCATGTGGGGCGCTTTCCGGGTCAGCCTTTGCAAATCGCCTATGGGCCCGATGGGCGGCTGTACGCGACGGTGCTAGAGGATGGCACGCGCCTAGGGGCGGTTTATGCGCTATCTGTTGATGGGCGCGCGCAACGGGTTAGCGATAGCTTTTTCTCTCCGCTGGGTTTGGCTTTCCAGCCGGGCACCGATGTCCTCTACGTCAGCGCCCGCCTGAGCGAGCAGAGCGGGGGCGTTTTGTGGCGGGTGTTGCCGAATGGTCGGCGCGAAGTGGTGCGCGATGATTTACCCTGTTGTTATAATGTCCTCGATAACCAGCCGAACGGCCTTGTCTTTGGGCCGGATGGGTATTTGTATTTGGGCGTGGGCGCGTTGACGGACCACGGCGAACCGCCCGACCCCGAAAACCAGCCCTTCGCCGATATTCTGCCGAACGAAGCGGCGATTTTGCGGATACACCCACACACGGGCGAAACGAGCGTCTACGCCCGCGGCATCCGCAACCCCTATGACCTCAGCTTCGACGCTGAGGGCCAGCTATACGTCACGGATAACGGTCTGGTCACCGGCCCCGGCGACCGCATCTTGCGCGTAGACGCGGGGGCGCATTATGGCTGGCCCTACTACCGCACGCGCGGTTGCAGTAGCGAATGCCCGCCGCGCCCGCCCGCTTTGGAGATAGCGCCGGATTTATTGCCCCTGCCCGATTATACGCTCCCGCGCGGCCTGACGGTGTATTATGGGGCGCAATTCCCGCCGCAGATGAACGGTACGCTATTCGTGACGCTGTGGCATCACACCGAGAATGCCCAGCGCGTCATCTGGCTAGACCCGCGCAACCCCGCGTTAGGCACAGAAGGCTATACCCCTTTCCCATTCGTCACCGGCCTCATCCGCCCGACAGATGTTATTGTCGCTGAGGATGGTTCGCTGGTGGTGGCGGATTTCATCTATGGTCACGTGTGGCGCGTGCGTTACGAAGGGGCTAGCGCCGCGCCGAACAGCGCCACACCCCGCGCCACCGCGACGCCGTCGCCCGCTGTGCCCGCGCGCACCCTCGCGCCCAATATCATCTTCGCCACGGCCACCCCCGCCAATTAGAGCCTAGCCATTCGGTTAGTGGCGCTACTCGCCTTTCGTAGGATGCGCCGCTAGCCCTAGCTATGCGATGATGAACGCGACGCAGAATGATAGTTCTTGAGGAGCGATATTATCATGACAGATGCTTTGCAACAGTTATCTACAGCGCTCGCGGATGGCGTGGAAAAGCTATCGGGGAGCATCGTACGGGTGGCGGCGCGGCGGCGCTTGGCCGCTAGCGGCGTGGTGTGGTCGGCGGATGGGGTTATCGTCACGGCGCATCATGTGGTGGAGCGCGACGACAATATTCAAGTGGGCCTGTCGGATGGCACTATGATGAGCGCGGCGTTGGTCGGGCGCGACCCGTATAATGACCTCGCGGTGTTGCGGCTGAACGGCGTCACGTTGACGGCGGCCGTGTGGGCCGATACGGTCAAGGTGGGGCATTTGGTCTTGGCTTTGGGGCGCCCTACAGAGCAGGTACAAGCCACGTTGGGGGTCATCAGCGCCATCGTCCGCAAATCGGACATGAGCGGGCGGCGCGGGCGCGGCATGGGTCGGGCTTTGGCCGATGGCTACATCCAAACTGACGTGGTCATGTATCCAGGTTTTTCTGGCGGGCCGCTGATGAGCGCCTATGGCACGGTGTACGGCATCAATACCTCCGGCTTTTCGCGCGGGGTCAGCGTGACGATTCCATCCGCGACCGTGCAAAATAGCGTGCAGACCCTGCTAGAGCATGGCAAGGTGCGCCAAGGCTATTTGGGCGTGGGCGCGCAGAGCGTGCAATTGCCGCCCAACGTGGCCGAAGCTTTGGGGCGCAAAAGCGGGGTGCTGATTGTCTCTATCGAGGCGGATAGCCCGGCCGCGGCGGCCGCGCTCTACGTCGGCGATATTATCGTGGCGCTCGCGGGCGAGCCTATCGAGGATATGGACGCTCTGCTAGGCGCGTTGCACGGCGGGCGCGTGGGGCAGGAAACGCCGCTGAGCATCGTGCGCGGCGGGCAACTGCAAGATGTCAGCGTCGTCGTCGGCGAGCGCGATTAAGCGCGTGTGGGCCAAAGGAAAGCGCTTATGGACGCCTTCATCCACGCAGTAGATGCGGCCAACGCCCGAATTGTCGCCGAACTCATCCCTAGCGTCGTTCGCATCATCAGCGACGAGGGGGCTTTGGGCGCGGGGACGATATGGCACGCCGAAGGCCTCATCATCACCAATGCCCACGTGGTGGCCAACCGCCGAGCGGCGGGGGCGCGCCTGCAAGTGGAGCTAGCAGATGGGCGGGTGTTCCCCGCGCAAGTTATCGCTATGGACGAGCGCGAAGACCTCGCCGCTTTGGCCATCCCCGCGCGGGATTTGCCAGTTATCCGCTTGGGCGATAGCCAGCGCCTGCGGCCGGCGCAATGGGTGTTGGCCTTGGGGCATCCGTGGGGGGTGACCGACGCCTTGACGGCCGGCATCATCATCGGTTTTGGGCACAACCTGCCAGAACAGGCGGGGCGGGAATGGATAGCGCTAAGCTTGCGTTTGCGCCCCGGCCATTCGGGCGGCCCCTTGGTGGGGGCGGATGGGGCGCTCATCGGCATCAATACCATGATAGCCGGCCCCGAAGTGGGTTTTGCGATACCGATTCATCGCGTCAAAGCCTTCTTGAAAGAGACGCTAGGCCAAGCCGCGACGCTGGTCGCCATGGCCTAATGCCCTCATCGGCGATATTGGCTGTAGGGGCCCCGTGTTGGTAGTTGCGCCGTTTACGCCACATTCTGTAAACTGTGCGTAACGCGACTAAAAGGGGCCCCATGGAAACAGTCAACGGCGTTGTAGAACGCATCACCTTTTATAACGAGGAGAACGGGTATACCGTCTTGCGCTTGTCGCCCGATGGCCATTATCCCGAAGCGCAAGCGCGCGATGGCACTATCGCGGTGGTGGGCGTCATGCCGGAACTGGGCGAGGGCGAGAGCATCCAAGTGACCGGGCAATGGGTGGATGACCCGCGTTATGGCCGTCAGTTGAAAGTCGAAACGGTCATCCCGCTAGCGCCGGTCACGCGGGAAGGCATCGTGCGCTATTTGAGTAGCGGCATCGTCAGCGGCATTGGCCCCAAGACGGCGGAGCGCATCGTAGACCACTTCGGCGATGAGACGCTCCACATCCTCGACCTCACGCCTGAGCGGATAGATGAAGTGCCGGGCTTGCGCCCAGAGTTGGCCCAAAAGCTCAAAAGCGCGTGGAAAGATAACCGCAGTATGCGCCAGACGCTCATCTATCTACAGGGATACGGCATCAGTAGCCGCTTGGCGCAAAAGATATACGCCGAATATGGCGACGAGACGATTAGCATCGTGCAGAACGACCCCTACCAGCTGGCGGCGGATGTCTTCGGCATCGGCTTCAAGAAGGCGGACGCCATCGCGCGCAGTATGGGGCTAGCGCCCGACGCGCCGGGACGCCTGCGCGCCGGCCTCGCCTATGCGCTCAGCCAGTTGGCGCTAGACGGGCATACCTACGCCCCGCGCGAGGTGTTGCTACACACCGCCTGCGATTTGCTAGAGGTGGAGGATAAAGCGCGCCTCGCGGTGGCGCTCGATGGGCAAATCGCGGCCGGCAACCTGAAAGAGGATATACTCATCTTGGCTAGCGGCGAGCGGCAACAAGCGGTTTATCTGCCGATGTACTTTTATGCCGAACGCGGCGCGGCCAGCCTGCTCAACGCGCTGGCCCGCACCAAATCAAAAATCATCATGCAGTCCGAAAAAATCCGCTGGCCCGCCTTTTTGGAAGCGCTGGCGAAGCAGAGCAACCTGACGCTGACGCCCCAACAACAAAGCGCGGTGAAAGCCGCTTTCACTAGCAAGGTTTCGGTGCTGACGGGCGGCCCCGGCACAGGCAAGACCACCACCTTACAAATGGTCATCCACGCGCTGGAAGAGGGGGAATATCGCTATGCGCTGGCTTCCCCGACCGGGCGCGCGGCCAAACGGCTGAGCGAGGCCACCGACCGCGGCGCGCGCACTATCCATCGCCTGTTGGAGTTCAACCCGATGGAAGGCGGCTTCCAGCGCGACGAGAGCAACCCGCTAGAAGTAGATCTGGTGGTGGTGGACGAGGCGTCTATGCTGGATGTGTTGCTGTTCTACAATCTGCTGAAGGCGTTGCTCGCCACGACCCATTTACTGTTGGTGGGCGACGTTGACCAATTGCCCAGCGTGGGGGCCGGCAACGTCCTACGAGACATCATTGATAGCGGCGTGGCCCACGTCACCCGTTTAGACCAAATCTTCCGCCAGAGCGATGACAGCTATATCATCGTCAACGCCCACCGCGTGAACCAAGGGGAGATGCCCTATACGGATAATCGCGGGGAAGATTTCTTCTTCTTCAGCGAGAGCGACCCGCAAACGGCGGCGGATTTGCTGGTGGATGTGGTCTATAAGCGTTTGCCGCAGAAATTCGGTTACGACCCGATGAATGATATACAGGTCATCGCGCCGATGTATCGCGGGCCTATCGGGGTGCATGCGTTGAATCGCGCGCTCCAACAAAAGCTTAACGGCGACCGTCGCATGGCGGAAAAGCTCCTGAACGGCACGCTCTTCCGCGTGGGCGATAAAGTTATGCAAACCCGCAACAATTATGAAAAAGAGGTCTTCAACGGCGATATTGGGCGCATCTATGGCATAGACTTAGAAGAAAATCAGCTCGAAGTGGTCATTGATGGGCGCTATTTGTATTACGACTGGGGGAACGAAGTAGACCAGCTCATCCTCGCCTATTGCATCAGCACGCACCGTAGCCAAGGGTCAGAATATCCGGTGGTGGTGATGCCGATAATGCCCCAACATTATATGATGCTCCAGCGCAATTTGCTGTATACGGCCATCACCCGCGCTAAAGAGGTGGTGGTGCTGGTCGGGGAGCGCAAAGCCATAGGCATGGCGGTACGGAATAACAAGGTGGCGGAGCGCTTCAGCGGGTTATTGGAGCGCTTGCGGCGATAGGGGCATGACGGGTTGTGGGCCGATTGATTATAATAGCGTCCGGTTCACAGCGAAGGAGCGGCTATGACGGCTGAGGGATTGTTATTGGCGTTGGTGATTTTCGGGATGCGTGTGGCCAATTTCGCGATTGGCACTATCCGCATGGTGGCCATCACGCGCAATATGCGCTGGTTATCGGCCTTTTTGGCCTTTATAGAGGCGTTAGTGTTCGCGGTGGTCATCGCCAACGTCGTCAACGATTTGAACAATGTGGTCAATCTGATGGCCTATTGTTTGGGGGCGTCGGCGGGGAGCTATTTGGGGATGGTGCTAGAGGCGCGTTTTGTCACCAGTTACCGCATCGTGAACATCATCACCAACCAAAATGGGCATGATTTGGCCGTGGCCCTGCGCGAGCGCGGCTATGGGGTGACGGAATCGGTTGGGGAGGGGCGCGATGGCGTCGTGACGACCTTACGAAGCGTGGTGACTAATCATCAAGTGCCTGCCCTCTTGGCCTACACGCGGGAATTGCGCCCGGATGTGTTCGTGGCCATCGAAGAAGCGCGCTCGGTGCAACGCGGTTGGCTGGGCACGGCCGGCGGCCCCAACCATAAATGAGCCGCGCAGAAGACGCCCAGCGCGCGGCGCGCAATGCCAGCGCGCTCATCCTCGCCAGCGTCATCAGCAAGGGCTTGCTCTTTGGCTGGCAAATCGTCTTAGCGCCGTGGTTGGGCACAACGGGCTATGGCATCTATAACACGGTGGGGGCACTGCTCATCATCGGTGGCAGTGTGACCAGCTTTAGCATGGGGCTTATCGTCATCCGCGATGTGGCGCGCCGCCCCCAAGACGCCCCGCGTTACGCCTCCGCCATGCTGTTCATCCAGACCCTGCTAGGGGTACTGGCTTACGTCGCTATGAGTTTGGCGGCCCTAGCGGCCGGTTATAGCGAGGCTATCCGCGCCTATACGGCGCTCGGCGGCATCAGCCTATTTGTAGACCTCGGCGGCAATATCGCCTACGATTTGCTCATCGCGCGGGAACGCATGACGCTGACGGCGCTAGCCGATGTAGCCCATATCATCGGGCGCATCGCTTTAGCGGCGGCCCTGCTGGCGCTGGGCTATGGCCTGCTGGGGGTGTATGTGGCCACTATCCTCAGCGGCGCGGGGCGTGCGGCCCTGTTGTGGTGGCTGAATTGGCGGGGCGGTTTGCGCCCATCGTGGCCGCTCGACCGTCCCTTGACGCGGCGCTTGCTGGCCGATAGCGCCCCCTTAGCCGCCGCCGCCGTCCTCTCCCAAGTGTACCAACACACCGATAAGCTGATGACAACCGCCCTGTTGGACGAGACCCAAACCGGCTATCTGGGCACCGCCTTTGTCATTCACTTTGGGGTGATAGAGGTCTTGAGCACCACTGTATTAGTGGCCGTGTACCCCTTGATGGCCCGCTATGATGCGCTGGATGGTGGGCGCATGTTCCGTTGGATGGTGGAAAAATTGGCGCTTTATATGCTCATGGTCAGCGTCCCTATCGCGCTGGGGCTGAGCCTCTACGCCGATGCGCTGACCTTGTGGCTGTTTAAGGCGGGTTACGCGCCTACGGCGGGCATTTTGGCCATCCTCATTTGGTATACCGCTTTGGCGATGGTGGGGAATGTGTTTTCTAAGGCGTTGCTCATCCAAAACCGCCAACGGTTTTTGTTGGTCATCCGCTTAGGCGGGTTGGCGGCCAACATCGCCCTAAACGCCCTTTTTTTGCTGACGTGGCGCGACCCGCGCGGGGCGGCGGTGGCGTCGGTGATGGCGGAAGCGCTGGTACTGGCGGTCTTTTTGGCCGATTTCGTCGGGCGCGGTGGGGATGGGCGCGGCTTGGCGCGCGCCGTCGGGCGCTTGGCGCTGGTGGCGGCGGTGGCGGGGGGCGTGTGGTGGAGCTTGCGGCCGATGGGGCTATGGGTTGGCGGCGCGCTCGGTCTGGCCGCCTTCGCAGTGGGGGCGCTGTGGGGCGGCATCCTGCGGCGCGAAGATTGGGATTTGCTATATCGCTTGGTGGGGGCGATGCCCTTCGGCCCGTGGGTGCAACGCTATTGGAAGCGCGATAGGATGGCCAGCCAAGAACAGGCCTGAGCGCGACAAGCGCCTAGACCTCATAGCGCTTGCGATAGGCGCGCTGGATGGCTTCCACCAAATCTTCAGGGGTCACCGGCATGATGAGATAATCAATTGCCCCGGCGGCGAAGCCCTGCTCCACGATGTTGATACCCGCCGAAAAGATGATGACGGCCGTCTGGGGTAGGGCGCTCATGATTTGCCGCGTCGCCTCAAAGCCGTCTATGCCGGGCATCATCACATCCATGAAGACCACATGCGGCCGATGTTGGAGCGCGAGTTGCACGGCGCTTTCGCCGTCGAAGGCGCACCCCACACAATGCAACCCCTCCGTACGATTGATGAAGCGTTCCCACATGCGGCAGACGCTCTCTTGGTCGTTGACGAGCAATACCGTAATGTTGTTATCCATATCCACTCCTCGGCTTTAGGGGTATTTTAGCATACCCGAAATGCTGGCGATGACAAAGAATTTCTATCGTCAACGGGCAAAAGCTGTGGTTTAATGGGAGAAATGACGGTGATACATTACCCGATGTTGGAGAGAATGACGATACCCGCCTCTGAATTAGCGCAAATTATCGCTTCTGCCCAAACGGGCGATAAAGACGCCCTAGAGCGGTTATATCGTGCCTATGCTAGCGCTATCTATCGCTATATGGTCTATCGTGTGCCGCAAGGCGAAGCGGAAGACCTCACTGCGGAAGTCTTTTTGAAGATGGTGCAAGATTTGCCCACCTACACCTATATGGGCGTGCCTTTTGAGGCGTGGTTGTATCGCATCGCTCATGCGCGGGTGGCGGATTATTACCGCAATCAGCAACGGCACGCCACCTTGCCCATCAGCGAGCACTTGCCCCAAGACGCTCTCGCCCCTGAGGAGGCGTACTCGCGCCAGCAAGAGATAGCCCATATCCGCGAGCTATTGCAAAACCTGAACGAAGAACAACGCACCGTTTTATTGCTCCGTTTTGTCGAGCGCAAAAGTCATGAAGAAGTTGCTATGCTGACTGGAAAAAGCGTCACCGCCGTGAAAAGCATCCAACATCGCGCTTTGAATCGTCTGGCGAGCTTGCTAGGCGCGTCTAAGCTACGCCACTACCTGCGGGGGGAATCATGAGCCACGAGCCGATGAACCCTAATGAGCTGGGCGATTGGTTGGATGCGCTCCTGCGGGGGGAGGATGTGCCGCCCACAGACCCCGCCTTGATGGAGATTGCCGAGCGTCTGGCCCAAGCCCCGCGCCCATCTGCCCCGCCCGCGCTGATGGAGCGCATCAGCGCCGAACTGCGCCCATCCGCGCCCTCTGCCGATTTGGGACAAACGGCGCGTTGGGGGCGCTTCCTCGGCGGCGCGCTGGGTATCGTGGCAGTGGTCGGGGTGGCGGCCCTCATCTGGGGCGGGATGCCACGCGGGATGAGTCCCGCGCAGGGCGCCCCGACTGAGGAGATACCCCTTTTATCGAGCGCGACGACTACAGCGACCAGCACGCCTAGCGCGACCGCCACGGCGACCAGCACAGCGACCAGCACGCCTAGCGCGACCGCCACGGCGACCAGCACAGCGACCAGCACGCCTAGCGCGACCGCCACGGCGACCAGCACGCCTAGCGCGACCGCCACGGCGACCAGCACAGCGACCAGCACGCCTAGCGATGAGCCGTCCCTATCGGCATCGCCCACGATGACCGCGTTAGCGGGTTTTGTCAATGCTAGCGGCTTGGTGAATGTGCGCGTGGGCCCCGGCCTCGACCATGACATCATCACGCGGCTACAGCCCGGCACGCCTATTATCGTCATCAGCATAGACGAAGGCGGGGAATGGGGACAAATTCATCTGGGCGAGGACTTGAGCGGTTGGGTAGCTATCGCGCTCATCGGATGGGGGAAGACGGAAGCGGGGGGCGCGTCGCCGGGGGCGTCTGTGGGCGGCGGGAGCAGTGCGGCCAGCGGCGGCGACACGGGCACAGGGGGCAATCCCGCGCGCGGGGGAGACTTTGGATGCGCGCATCCGGGCAATTATTGCAACGCGCCGGGCCAAGGCAACGAAAATAACGGTAATCGGGGCAAGGGCAACTAAGAGAGGGCGCGCCGAAGCCACATCCCCCATAAAACCGGCCGCGATAACCCCCACAGCAGGCCCGCGGCCAGCCAGCCATGATGCTTGCGGGTGTATACCAACATATCGCGGAAATAAATACGTGTGGCCAGCCATGTCTTGGTCACCGATTTTTCGTGATGTTCGATTTTGGCGGCGGCCAAAAAACGGCATTTGCCGCCGTGCCGCGCCGCGAGGTCATCTTCTGGGAAATAGAGCAAGAGGTCATCATCAAGGCGTATATCCGCTTTTCGCATCAGCGTACAAGAGCCGGGTATAGCGGCCACGTCGTAATCTTCATCGCGCGCCCAATCGTCGTACCAGTGGCGGGCGTTGAGGCGGCGACGCCACAGCGGGAAGAGCCAACCCAGCGGGGTATGATTGGCCAGCAAATAAGCGTAGGTGGGCACGCGCGAGCAAGTGCGCTGGATGCCGCCGTCAGGGTAACGGAGTTGGGCGGTGACGCCGACATAATCGGGATGCTCGGCCAAGAAGCGGACCATCTGGGCGAGGGCGTCAGGGGCTACGACGGTATCGGGGTTGAGGAGCAGGACCGTATCGGCGCTGGCCGCGGCGCTACCGATATTATTACCGCCGCAAAACCACGTGTTACGCTCCAGAGCCATTAAACGCACATCGGGGAATTCCGCTTGAACCATTTGCGCGCTCCCATCGCGGGAGGCGTTATCCACGACGATGATTTCTACAGCGACGCCCACGCTGGCGGCCAAGGAACGCAAACACGCCCGCAACAAATCACGGGCGTTGTAGTTGACGATGACAACCGATAGGGCGGGTTTTTCCATGCGGCGCATTATAAGCGCGCGCACGGCGAAGCGCAATGCGCGGATGCCCCTAAGCCGAGAGGCGGCGCTTTTTCATCTGCACATCAATATATTCAAAAGCGGAGGCCATATCGCGGAAGAAGGGGAAGTTAAGCCCGCCGTATTGGGGCAGGTGTAACAATTCCGCCAGCAATTTTGCCCATCTATCTGTGCCGACCAAAATACCCACGATGCGCGGGTCGAAGGCGGAGCCGGGGAGGTGTTGGCCGGCGGCGCGGGCGATGTCTAGCACGCGCAAAAAGTCGCTTTCGACATCGTCGGCAACATGGATGATACGAAAGACGCAAGTCTCATCCGCCCCTATGAGGCGGTCGCTTTCATCATACATCCACAGCACATCATCGGCGGTGACCGAGCCGCTGTAATGGGCGATGAGGATAGGCTCTTCTGGCAGGCGCTGGAGCGTGACGGCCATCTTAATAACCTCCTGAGTCAAAGGCGTACAGGTGATTGTACGCCTATTTTACGCGCGGTGGGTGTATAAAGTTGTAAAAAGGCGCTCAGGAGACTTGCTTTAGACGCCCAATCTCCATACGGACGTAAGCTAAAGCGGTATCCATGCTTTTGAAGAAAGGCAGATAGAGGCCGGCGTATTGCTCTTGTCGGATGAAGTCGTTGAACAGCTTGGCCCAATTATCGCGGCCGACCATCACGACGCTCAAGCGGGGGTCGGTGGTGGAGCCGGGCAGGCCCGAAGCGGCGTTGCCGGCCATGGCTAGCACCTCGTTAAAATCGGTTTGCCAATCGCGCAGGTCGGTGATGCGCCAAACGCGCAAGTCATCGTCGCGGATGAGCGCCGCGGAATCGGCATACATCGCCTGAAAATCGCTAGCGCTGATGCGGCCAGTGCAACGGGCGATGATGATAGGTTCGCTCTCTAGACGTTCTAATAAAATTGGCATCTTAACCCCCTAACAACACACCTTACTTTTTGCTCATTGTAATGGGATATGGGGGCTGGGAAGCGTAAAGATTATGGGCGTTTTTCGGCGTGCCCGTACCAGCGCGCCGCCGTCCAGCCCACGGCGTAGGTCATGATGTAGTTGGCGGCAAAGCTGATGAGCGCGCCGACGATGGGCACGAGCTTCGTTAGGGTCTTGCCCATGATGCGGAAGACCAACTGGATGCCTAACGCGCCGCCCCGTTCGGCGATTTTGCCCGTCCCGTACACGATGAGCGCCGTACGGACGCGCGCTTCGGTCGGCGGCGTTTGCGTTTTGCCGTAGCTATAAGCGATGAAAGCGATCATCGCGGTTTGCAGGCGGAGCGTGGTATAGATGTCTATAGGCAGGGCGATAGGCAAGGTGAAAAAACCGCCCAAGCCGGTCAGCGCGCCGATGACGCCGCAACGCAAGGCTTGCTGGCGGATGATTTTAGCGATGAGCTGTTCGCGCGTGGCTTGGGGATGCTCCTTGACCCAGCGTTCGTAACTGGCGCGCAAGTCGGATTCGTCCAATGTCGTCAAGCGGCTGAGCCAATTGAAGGCCCTCAGCCCTAGCGCCGCCACGCCGACGAGTGGCAGGACGCAACACAGGGTCAATAGCGTTAAGGCTATCGTTTGCCCATTCCATTCCATGAGGTTATCCTTCCTCTAGCGTCGGGTAGTGTCGGGGAGATGCGTATCTTCTCAAAAGGCGCGCCTTTCGATACACTAACACGCTGTTTGCGGCTAGGCAAGGATAATCGCGATGTTCAAAGACGGTTCACGGTGGGTTTTAGCGGGAGCGCTGGCTCTGCAAACCTTTTTGCATCTCTTTTGGCTATCTATCCCGATGACGGGCGGGCAAATCACCGTCCCGTGGTTGATGTCGCAGGGGATGACGCTCTTTGGCGATGTCATCGAAAATCGCGCGCCGCTGACGGCGGTTTGGCTGGCGTTGGTGAATCAGGTGTCGCCCTTAACGCCGCTGGATAACGTGCGGCTGATGAATCTGTTGTTGGTACTGCTCATCACGGTGCTGGTGTACGCCCTTGCGCGGCAGTTGAGCGGCGGCGACGGGCGGGCGGCGGGCATCGCCGTGCTATTTTGGGTGGCGTGGGAGCCGGTTTATGCCAATTTAGCCTTTTATTTCGATACCGTTTTGGGGTTGTTCATCCTGTTGGCGATAGTGGCTTGGATACGATTGGGTCCGGGCTGGCCGGCGGCGCTGGCGAGCGGGGCGCTACTGGGGGCGGGGGTTTTGGCCAAGCAACACGGCTGGGCGGCGGTGGGCATGTTCGGCTTATGGTTGCTGGTCTTCCGCCGCAAAGAGGGGCCAATCATGCGCGAGCTGGCCGCTTATAGCGTAGGCGCTTTGGCCTTGCCCGCGCTCAGCGTCCTCATCTTCGCTGTGCAAGGCAACCTGAGCGCGTACCTCTATTTCACCTATACTTACAACTTGTCGGGGTATATCACGCCGTCCCCGGTGGATGGTAACTTCATCCGCAAGCTATTGCTGACCAACGCTTTAGCGCCGATCTATCTGTTGCTGATGTGGCGCGGGCAAGGCCCCCTGCGCGCGCAACGGATTTTATTGGGCATGATGTACCTTGCGGCTTTACTGCCCCTCGTCCCGCATCTGGGAGAAATCCACGCGGCGACGCATCTACCGCTATTGGCGGTGATGACGGGCCTTGTCATCCCGCAGGTGGCGAGCGGTTGGGGGCGTTATCGCCCGCGGACTTTGCTACGCGACATCAGCCCGACAGACGCGGCGCTGATGGGCATCGGTGGCGTGGTCTTGCTGGCGTGGTCGCTCACGGTGATTGCGCCCCTGTTCCATGCGCCGTTGGGGCGCGGCAAGTCGCCGGGCTACCACGAGTTCACGGCCTTGGCGCAAACGGTGGTCGCGCTGAAAGAAGAGGGCGACACCCTAGAAGTGTTGCCCAAACTGTCCGGCAGTTCTAGCTTGTTCGAGATGACGGGGCTACGCTCGCCGGGGTTGTGGGCCTATAGCGATGCCTCGTTCTATTATGTGCCGGGGCTGGCGGAGCGGATTTTGGCCGATTGGTCGCGCAATCCGCCGCGCATCGTCGTTTACTTCCCACAGTTGCAGAGGCAGTATGTGGGCAGTGCGATTGACCCTTTGGTGGATTTTGTGTTAAAAGGGGATTATGAACAAGTCGCGGTCGTGGAAGCGGTGATGTTCAATGGCGATGCGCTGGTTTATCGTTGGCGCGGGGAGTGAGCTAAGGCGGGGTTTATGTCTATCGTATTTAAGCTGGGGAGCGCGGCCGAGGTAGATAGCTTTCTGGCGTTGATGCGTGAGTATTATGAATATGATGGGCACGGCTGGGACGAGGCTTCCGCGCGGTCTGCTATCGCGCAATTTTTGGGGAATCCCACCTTTGGCCGGGCGTGGCTGATTCAGGAAGGCGGCGCG
Source organism: Anaerolineaceae bacterium (assembly GCA_037441665.1). Taxonomy (GTDB): domain Bacteria; phylum Chloroflexota; class Anaerolineae; order Aggregatilineales; family Phototrophicaceae; genus JBBIRQ01. Next base: position 107,167 of record JBBIRQ010000005.1, read on the forward strand.
ATGGTGGGGTATGTGGTGCTGACCTTTGGGTTCAGCCTGCAATATGGGGGGCGCGATAGCTTTTTGGATGAATTATATCTGCGCGAGACACACCGCGGGCAGGGCATCGGCGCGCAAGTGATTGATTTTTTGAAAGCGGTATGCCGCCAACAAGGCATTAAAGCCTTGCATCTAGAAGTCCTCAATCAAAATCAGGGGGCGTATCGTTTTTACCGACGGTTGGGCTTCGTGGAACACGATTCTAAATTCATGTCTTTAATCCTTTGAGCGCACCCGCGCGACAAGCCGTTAGGAACGCACATCGTGACTGTACGCATTGCTCGTCTTTTGCTCATCGGCATCAGCATTTTTCAGTTGTTGACGCATCTGTTTTGGTTGAATATTGCCGCGCATTCGGGACAGGTGGCCATCCCGTGGATGATGAACCAAGGCAAAGTGCTATTCGGCGACATCCTAGAGCAACACGCGCCGGGCAGTTCGTTATTGGCCGCGGCGGCACAACGGCTTTTACCGCTCGGGCCGCTGGATGTGGCGCGCTTGCTGAACGCGCTCCTCGTGGTGGCGGCGACGTGGCTTATTTATGCGCTGGCCAAGCGTTTGGCCGCGGGCGACGAGCGGGCCGGGGTGGCGGCCGCGCTGGTGTGGGCGTGGTGGGAGCCGGTGTACGGCAATATTTTACTGTATTTCGATACGTTGTTGGGCTTTTGTGTCTTGCTCATCCTCGTCATCGGGATAGAGGGCGGGGCGCGGCGCGGGCTGGTCATCGGGCTATTGTTCGGGCTGGCGACGCTCTTCAAGCAACAGGCGTGGGGGGCGTTGGCGCTATTCATCGTGTGGATGCTGGTTTACGAGCGGCGGGGGCGGGCGCTGGCGGCGGTTATCGTCGGGGCGCTGGCGTTGCCGTCTCTGGTGGTGTTGGTCATCGCGGCGCAGGGGAATTTAGCGTCTTACCTCTATTGGAACTGGTCGTTTAATTTTTCGGGCTTGATGGATGGCGTGCCGCTGACGGGCGATTTTTTCCGTAAGCTACTCCTGACGCACCTATTCGTGCCTGCTTATGTGTTGGGCGGGGTGTCTTTTGTCGGGGGCGTGCCGCGCGTCGGGCGGTGGCAAGCGTTGTTGGCGCTGATGTGGGTAGCGACGGGGGTTGTGCATTATCCGCGCTTTGGGGAAATCCACGCGATGGGGCAATTGCCCTTGATGGCGGCGATGTCTGGGGTGGTGCTGGCGCGCTTGCTGGGCTTGCTGGTGCGCGCCCCCATCCCCGCGGGCGAGCCGTGGCGTGCCCCTGTTGGCGGTATCTTGCTGATGGTCGCGGCCGGCTGGATGTGGACGGGCGCGGTCGCCTATGTGCCGCTGGCCATCGGCCCCGGACGCACTATCGCCCATGATGAATATGAGCCGTTGGTCGCGCAAATCGCCACTTTGGCGCAGGAAGAGGATACGCTTTTCGTCCTGCCGCAGACCGATAGCACCCCGCAACTGCACCCCATGACCGGGCTATTGCCGCCGCGGACGTGGATTAAGGGCTGGCATTGGTACTTCGAGGCGCCGGGGGTGCTGGATAGGCTCCAAGCCGAATGGGAAGCCGACCCGCCCACGCTCGTTGTGGTCTTCACCGATATGTTGGCGGCGGGCGAGCCGGGTATCCTCGTCTTGATGCAACAGGTGGAATCGCAATATGAAGAAATCGGGCGCATCGAGGAGGTGTTTTTGCATGGGGAAGCGGTCATTTATCAGCTAAAGGGGCGGCGCTTCGCACGGGAGGGGGCGCGGCCATGAACAGCGCGGTCATTCGGGGCGGTAGGTGTGGTTGGCGAGCCATTGATAGAGGCGTTTGTACGCCTCTTCTTCGGTCTCCACGAGCAGGTATTGGGTGGGGATGTCGGGATAGATGCGCCCCAACACGTGGTAGGTGTCCTTGAAAAGGGTGCTAGACGTGAGAAAGAGCGCTAGGCCGGTGTTGGGCGGTCGGGTGCTGATGACGTCGCGCGCTTTGGTGATGAAGCCGTGGGGGATGTGGTTGGCGGCGCGCATATCGTTCAGGATGCACACATAATGCGTTTGTTCGCGCATCATATCGCGCCCGCGCGTGAGGGCGGGGAAATACTCATCCCATGTCCACAACCCATAGAAGATGTAACGCAGGATAGTTTTATCGGTGTTATCCCAGCGGACATCTACGCTCATAGTTCGCTCCCCGACACCCAAAGCACATCTTAACATACTTCATGAATGGTGGGCAACTTCACTCGTTCAGGAGCGCGCCTTGATTTATGTAGCGAAGGGCCAATCGTGGAAATCGGGTCTGAGGGGCGTTGCGCCGTCGCGCAGGAGGGATTGATTGCCCATGGCGGGCAAATCCACCACGAAGAGGGGCCGTTGTTGCTCGCGGGCGCGGCGGGCCGCGTGCATCGCGCCGCCGTCTAGGTCGGTTTCTATGATGATGACGCCGTCGGTAGCCAGACCGGTGATGAGCCGATTACGGGCCACGAGCCGCGGGGCGTTGGGGGGGGCGTCGGGGCTGGTTTCGCTGAGGAGCGCGCCTTGACGACGGATGCGCGCCGCTAAGGGCTGATGTTCCGACGGGTAGATATTCAGCACCCCACAGCCCAAGACGGCTAGCGCGCGCCCGGCCGCGGTGGTCAAAGCGCCTTCGTGTGCCGCTTTATCAATGCCATAGGCTAGCCCGCTGACCACCGTATAACCGCCCTGCGCGAGGCGAGCGCCCATCTGCTGGGCGATATGGGCGGCGCGGGGGCTAGGGCGGCGCGTGCCCACCACCGCGGCCGACCGATGCCATAAGGAGAAATGGATATTGCCGCGCAAGAATAAGGTGGGCGGCTCATCGCCTATAGTCCGCAAGGCGGGTGGGTAATCGGTGTCGTCCCACGTGAGGATGTGCACGCCCTCTTGCCTCCAGCTATCCATCAGCCAAGCGGTGGTCATGGGGTCTAGAGAGCGGATGTCGCGGGCGATGGCCGGGCCGACGCCGCTCACACGGCGCAAGGCGGCTTCGTCGGCGGCGAAGATGGCGCGCAAGTCGCCGTCGAAGTGTCGGAGGAGGGCGCGCATGGTCTTAGCGCCGATGTAACGCGATAGGCTGAGCGCCACCCATAAGGCGTCTGCCACGGTTCATTCTTCCTCGTAGTATTCGATGATGGACAGCAACATGGTATTGATGAAGGTATTCACTTGGCGGAGCAAATTGGCCCATTCGGACGGGTTGCGGGGTTGGGCGATTTCCGACCATGTGAGGATGGCGTTAATCACAAAGTCGCTGAAGAAGAAGAAACCGCGCACCGCTTGGGGCAGGGTGAGGTTATCTTGGCTGAGGACGCGGGCGTAATCGTGGCCAAGGCGTATGGCGCGGGATAATTGAGCATCAGGAGCGCCGCTAGCGAGATAATCGCGCAGAGCTTCTAGCACGCGCCGCCCTTGTCTGCGTAAGGTTTCGTGGGTGGTGCTTTGCATGGCGCGGTACCATGGTGCGTCTGCTAATTCGCCCTCGCCCACTTGTAAGCGCGTTTGCCCTAGCGCATTTTGGATGATGATTTGCACCTCGGCGGGTTGCAATTCGCCTTGGGTTTGGGCGTAATGGCGTAAATCGGCGAGGTTGAAGCGGCGATGCCCGCCCGGCGTGCGTCGCGAGGGCAAATCGCCTTTGTCGGCCCAATTGCGGATTGTGGCTGGGTGTACGCCCATGATTTCCGCGGCGCGGCGCAAGCTCACCCATTCGCTGGTTTCAGGTTTGCTCATGGCGTTTTTATCGTCATCTAGTTTGTGCCCCCACGATTATTATAGCGCGTTTGCGGGCGCTTTGCACGGGTTGGGGGAAATTTAGGGCGCGCGGGGTCTATACGATGATGACGACGGCTATTAGACTTTTGGCGGGTTTTCCCAAAGCTTGACGCGCGCCCAACACGACAGCGGCCGCAGAGGTGCTAGAGCGCCTGCGCCAAGAGCGGATTATCCGCCCGTGAGTGGCGCTAGGGCCGTTTGTTGGCGGGCGCGCCATACTGTTTGCGCCATCACGCCAAAAAAGAGCAGGACGGCCGCCACATTCAACAACCCGCCCCATCGCTCGATGAGCGCATCTGTCGTCCAATGCCCGTACATGCGGTAGAGCAAGGTACTATGTAGCAAGAGCAAAGGGCCATAAAAGCGCGCGCGGAACGGGACGTTCAAGCCGGTTAGGGCCGGTAAGATGATGGGTGCATGGCCAAAAATCATGGAGAAGACGAAACCCAGCAAAAAGGCGTGCAGGAGCAAGGCGTAATGCGGGCCCGCGTAGACAGCCCCGCCCCATAGCGCCGCCGCGCCGCCGAAAGCCAACCATGCATAGCCCGCCAACAAGCACGCCGCGATGTAGCGCGGTAAACCGCTGTGGCGGATAGTCACCACGGCGACATCGTAGCGCCATAACCACGCGGCCGCCAACATCGCGCCGCCGCCCAAGACGCGCACCCCAAGGTCTAGCGCTAGCGGCGTTAACGCCACGCCCAGCAGATACACCCCCACGCTGAACATCAGGGCGTGTTCCGCTGTGCGGCTCAGGCGGCGCACCCGCGATAACTCCAAGCGTTCGCCGATGATGGTTAGCACCAAAAACGCCGTCCATAGGTGAACCACGCTGTACAGAGGCCAGCCCGCCAACCATAACAGGTTGCCGCCCAACCCGCATAGGGCGCCGCCGACCATCACCCGCACATCGCGCGTGGGGCGCAGGCGGAGCATCCAGAGCGATAACAGCGTTAGCCCGACGCTACCGCCCGTCAGTATGGCTCTAGGGAAGGTCTCTTGCGGCCATAACAGTAGCGCCATCGCTCCGATAGCGTTTGTGATGGGGGCAATCATGCCTATTCGGCTACGATTCGCTAGGGCTACAGCGCGTTCTAGGCAAATGAGCGTGCCTAAAAAGCCGCTGATCATCAGCGGTCCATGCGCGGCCAGCCAGCGCCCGCTAAGCGGGTCTAGCCGCCAACCGAAGCGCGCCAACCCCGACGCCAAGCCGCCCAACAGAGCCATGAGCACGGTCAGGATGACGAAGGCGCGCGGTAACCAAAAGGCTTTTTGCGTCATGGTTCAGTCTCCTATCAGCACTAGTAGCAGGCGCAAGGCGCTATGGGCATAAACGCTATGTTTGAGGCGTGGCGGCAGATAGGCCCACGCCCCCGCGTCTAGCTCGTGGCAATCGTCGCCCAGGGTCACCCGCGCCTTCCCGCTTAAGATGTGGATGATGGCCGCTTGGCTGGCGGTATGCTCGGATAGCGCTTGGCCGGCGTCAAAGCCGAATAAAAGGGCTTTGAGCCGCGCATCGTGGTAAAAGGCGCGGCTGATGATGCTCTGCGGCGGGATGTCGCCGATTAAATCTTCTAAATGGGTCACTAGCGTATAGGTGGTGTTCATCGTGTTTCACCTCTGGGAAGCCGCGTACCCGCCTAACGGTTTGACGCGCGGCCATATCATCCGAACGAAGGCGACGACAGCCGCCAAAACGAGCAGACGCCCGACCAAAGCGAGGGCGTCATCGCCCGCCCAACTGCCCCACGCGCCGAGGCATACCCCGCTGTTGAGCAAGGCAAAAGCCAACCATCCCCAATGGGTCGCCCCATAGCGCTTGGTAGATGTGTTGGAAAACCGCGGCAAAGCGGAAAAAGCCATCCCCATGGCAAATTGCATCGTCCAGCCCAAGACCATCAATTCGATGTGCGGCCCTAGCAAGCGCCATGTCCAGGCATAAATGGGGATGCCCTTATGATGCAACAAGAGCGCGCCGAAGAGAAAACCGCCCCCCATGTGCAACAAGGCGGCCCGCACCATCCAAACGCTCAGCTTGGGCATCTCAGCGCTCCTTAATCCGCCCCCAGGTGTTCCAGATGAAGCCCCAGCCAGCGGCCAGCAAGAGCAAGGCGGCTAGCGGTAGCGTCCACCCTAGGCCCACTTGCGGCGCTAAAATGACCAACGGCTCGCCTATCGCCCGTAGGACGAGGCCGGCGTTCAGGCAGACCAAGACCAACCAGCCTAGGGTCTCGTTGCCGCGGGGCTTTTCTTTGGAATATTTGGGGAACATCCAATAGCCTACGCCCATGATGAGCTGTGTGACCCAGCCGATGAACAGGAAATGCAAATACACCGGGCGCAACACCTGCCAATGGGAAGACCAGCCCATGATAGGCTGGGCCAGCATCGCCGCGCCCAACAATAAGCCGGCCACCAAGTAAAGCATGCCTAGCTTGATGAACCACCGCGATAAGGCGGGCATCATTCTCCCTCCTGCTCTAGATACCACAACACCGCATCGGCCAGCTTTTGGGGGCTGGTATCGTAGGCGAAACTGGCGCGCAGAACGCCATCCCTATCCACCAGATAAGAGCGGGTAGAATGGTCAATGGTGTAAACCGCTTGGGAATCGGCGTCCATGCGCCGCGAATAATAAAAGCCATAATCGGGCTGGATGCGTTGTAAGGTTTGGTCATCGGCGGAAAAACCGATGAAGTCGGGGTCGAAGTTATCTAAATAGGCGCGTAGCGCTTGCGGCGTATCGCGCACAGCGTCCACGGTGATGAAGACAAAAGCGACTTCGTTTGCGGCCGGCCCCAGCCGTTCTTTAACGCCTATATAATCCACCAGCGTTAGCGGGCAAAAATCGGGACAATGCATATACCCAAAGAAGATGACACGCCATTTGCCGTCCAAATCGCTGAAGCGGGTGATGTGGTCAAAGTTGCTGGGGGCCGCGAAATCTTGGGTTTGTATCGGCGGGTTGACCACTTGCCCGACATAAAGCCCCGCTTCTATGGCCGCTAGGGCGCTTTCTGTCAGGGCATCGGGGGCGATGGCGTGGGGGATGGGCTGGTTAGACACGATAGCGGAGACGACGACCGAGCGCCCGGAACGGAAATGCAAGGTTAGGGTGAGGGTATCGCCTTCGGCCAAAGGGTGTTTGAGGCCCATCAGCATGATGTGAAGGCCGCCGGGCTCCAAAATGACCGTTTCGCCCGCGGGGATGTCTAGGATGTTGACGTGGCGCATTTGCGCGACATCGCCGTACATATTCATGGTGTGTAATTCCGCTAGGGCCGCGTCCGCGGTCTGGATGCTGACCAGCGCGTCATCGTGCTGGCCGGTATTATGAATTCGCAGGTAAGCTGTGCTCGCGTCCACCGCGTCGGGGGCTGGTCGCGCCCACGCGCCCGCGATGACGATACCGTCGCCGGTCTCTTGGGCGAGGGTGGCTATCGCTAACGCTACGCCAACTACGAGGGCGAGAAGTAGATATTTATGCACAACGGTTCGGGCTATCATCTGCAATCAACCTCCTGGTGAACCACATAGGGCGTTGGGTATTCCCCTAACGCCCCATGTGCGCGGTTTTAATGTCCGGAATCTTCGGGCAATCCGCCGCTCTTAAAAATTTCTGGGGCATCTTCTCCTTCAGCGATTAAGTAGCCCACCAAACCGCGTTCCAAACGGCTGAGCGCGTGGTCTACAAGGATGTAGCGCCCCGGTACATCAATCGTGAATTCTACGACGGTGCTACCGCCGGGGGGCACGAGGGTTGTTTGAACGTCGGTCAAAGGCGGGGCGGTGATAGCGCCTTGGTCATAGACGCGGTCGAAGATTTCGCCGATGACGTGGAAGGAAGAGGTGAAATTGGGCCCGCCAACGCCGAAGTAGATGCGGACGGTTTCGCCGACATTGGCCCGCAGGGCGTATTCATCTTGTGTGAGGGCGCCGGCCGCGCCATTGAAGACGAAATATTCGGGTTGTTCGTCTAGCATCAGATCGTGGCTGAAGTCCAGATGTCCGGCGGTGCCGAAGGGTTGGGCGGTGTAAATTTCGCCTTGCATCACATAAAATTCACGGTCTACCGGTGGCAAGCCGCCCGCAGGCTCTACCAAGATGAGGCCGTACATGCCGCTAGAGATGTGGTGCCCGATGCTGGCCGTCGCGCAGTGGTAGACATATAAGCCGGGATTGAGCGCCTTAAAGCTGAAAGAAGTACTGCCATCGGGCAGGGTTTGGGTGTAGACAGCGCCGCCGCCCGGCCCCGTGACCGCGTGCAGGTCTATAGAATGGGGCAAAAGGCTATCGGCGGCGTTGTGCAGAATTAGTTCTGCGGTATCGCCCACGCGCAGGCGCAACATGGGCCCCGGCACCTGTCCATCAAAGGTCATGTAATGATAGGTTGTGCCATCCGCCAAGATGCCATCTACTTCTACGGCCGTCATTTCGATGACATGATGCATCGGGCCGCGGTCGCCGACGGGCGGCGGCACGTCGGACGGGTTGCGGATGATAGCGACGGCATTTTCTACAGCCGGCTGGACAGCCGCCGTCGTGGTGGTGTGTTGGTCGCCGGCTTCGGCGTTATAGCCCGCGTCGCTGGCGGATTCATCCATAGCGCTTGGAGAACCCACAGCGACTTCTCCCGTCACGGTTAAGACGCCTTCCATGCCCGTTTGGCGATGGCCGGGGATTGAGCAGTAATAGAAGAAATTGCCGGGCTTATCCACGACGAATTCTAAGGTTACGGTTTGCTCGGCTTCCACGAGCTCGCCACTATAGACGCCGAATTCGTCAATTTTCAGGTCATGCAGGGTGGGGTCGCCGTTGATGACCGTGATTCGCACCGTATCGCCGAGGTTGGCGGTGAGTTCGGGGTTGACGACGCCATCAATATCCCCGCCGACGCCGATGTAAGCCATCACGGGGTCGCCGCCGAGTTTGGTACGAAGCGTGTATTCCACCACGTTACCGCTCGCTTGGGCGACGGCGATAGGCGGCGTTTCCTGCGCGGTCACGGGGGAGGGGCCAAACTCGATGCGTATAGGCAAAGTGATGAGGATGAGCAGACCTACCCCCAATAAAATGATAGCCGCTAAGTTGGGGTTCAATTGCTTATTCATGTTTCCGCTCCTGTGTAGCTAGCGTCAAGATTAAAAAGGGCAGTTCAATGGCATCTGTGGGGCAAATAGGCTCGCAAGCGATGCAATAGGTGCAGGCGGACGGTCGCACGAGGGCGGCTTTACCCGCTACCCGTCCCAAAGCGTTGGTTGGGCAGGCCGCGATACAATCGCCGCAACCGATACACTTTTGGCGGTCAATCCGTGGCATCCAGTTATCCGTCATATTGCCTGCCTTTCTATGCTTTCCTCTGCGCGTTCTGTTGCCCTATGGCAGACGCCCATTGGGTTATAAAGACTGCGTTCTATCTACCAGCGTAGGGGTGGGGTGGGGGTTGGTATTTAAGCTAGCTTAAAAAGAGGCGTTCTTTGTGTGGTTTGTCACAAGTGGGGGATGACGAATGTCAGCCGAGCAGGCGCGCGATAACCCGCAAGATGTCTTCGCGCACGATGAGGATGCGGTGACGGTCGAATTGGATAGCGCCTTCGGCTTCTAATTCTCTCAAGACCACGCTAATGGTCTGTGGGGTGGTGTTCAGGTGGGCGGCGATGGCCGTACGGGTGATGCCGGGTCCGGTCAAAGCGGGGTTTTCTGCTTGCTTCATCAGAAAGCGCGCTAACCGCTCCCTGACCGAACACAAGGCGAGGTCTTCGATTTGTTTTGTCAGGGCGCGCACCTGTGCGGCTAGAGCAGGCACAATCGCTTGGGTTAGCTCTGGGTAGCTTTGCCATACCTGATGCAAGTCCGCTTGTGGCAAAAGCCACGCGGTCACCCGCGTTAGGGCCGCGGCGTTGGCGTGGTGCGGTCCGCCATCGAAGGCCGCAATATCGTTAAAGGTCTGGCCAGCGCCCACAAATTGCAAGATATGCTCCGCGCCATCGGGGCTGAGCTTGTAGATTTTGACGTGTCCCTGCCCCACCAACCATAACCCCTGCGACGCTTCCCCTTCGATGAGGATAGCTTCTCCCGCTTGGTAATGATGGGCCGTCAAGGCGTTGGAAAGCATGGCCAACCCGCGCGGCGGCAAGACCGCGAAGTAGGCTAATTGGGCGAGTCTGTGTTCGGGGGGCGTGGTAGGGGTCATATCATAGCCATCATTCACATGAAATAGCGCAATAGCGCCTATTTTAAGCCAAGTGGCCCGCCCTTAAAAGTGAATGAGGCGGTATGTTACAAAAAACTCAATAGAACCTAGCCCATTCTTCTTGTAAACTAAGATAAGTCAACGCAGGCATGAAAGCTAATTTTGTGGAGAAAAGCGCCGCCTCATCGCCGTCTTGGTCTAAATGGCTCGGCTATTGGATACGCCCCCACCTCGAATCGCAGGATGAACAGGGGCGCGCGGCTTTGCTTTTGGTTAACCTGCTGGTTTTGTGCTCGTCGAGCGTTTTCTATCGTATCATCACCCCAAAGCCAGTCCCTTTGAACGATGCGGTCATCGTGGCGTGGGTGGCGCTCTATGTCTTGGCGCGCACCCGCCATTATCTATGGAGCGCGGGCCTAACGTTAGGTCTGCTGACCGCTATACCCTATTTGCGGGCGTTGGTCGGGGATTTTGCGCCGCCCGCGGCGATTTTGTTAGCTGGACTGGTCGCTATAGGTCTGGCGGATGCTATCTATAGCGCGCGCGTCGGCACGGTGGTGAGCGCTGTACTCATGCTGGGGTATGGCGGCCTGCATCTGGCGGGGGTGGCGGGGGACTGGTTATGGTTTTATGTGCCAGGGTTGACGATTGTCCGCTTCCTCGGCTGGCAAAGGCGTTCTGCGTTGGCCCGATCCCGCCATGTAGAAGCGCTCCTCGCTCATCAGCAACGCTTACAAGAACAACTGCGTCAGAGCGAGGCGCGCTATCGCCTGCTATCCGAAATGATAAGGGAATACGCTTACGCCATCGCCTATGACGAGACGCCCCAACGCTTCTTATGGGCCACCGACCACTTCAACACCTTGACCGGCCTTTCGTTAGATGCTGAGGCGACGCTAGCCGATTTTGAAGCGCTCATCCACCCCGACGATTTGCCGCTGTTCCGTTTGCACTGCCGCATGGCAGTTTATGGCGAAGATATTAGTGAGTTTCGGATAAAGAATGGTCAAAGCGGCTCTTATTGGTTGCGCGACATCATCCGCCTAGAACAGGGCGCGGATGGCAAGCGCTACCTGCTCGGCGCGGCTTACGACATCACCGAACTGGCCGCCATCCAAAACACGCTGAAGACGCAAGCCTTGCAACAAGCGGTCATCGCAGAACTGAGCCAGCTCAGCCTCAGCGACATCAGCATTGCCGAGTTTATGGAGCAGGCCTCCCAATTGGCGTGCCAAGTGTTGATCGCCCCGGTCGGCCACATCCTGACGCGCACAGCGACCGGGCATTGGCGTTGCGAACAGGGCTTCGGCTGGACAGAGGCGAAAATAGCCGTGTACAACGCAGTCTTGGAGACGGCGGGTTTCGCCCCCGATTTCCACCCCCAAGATGTCATCATCACGGAGGTGGTGCATTATCCTAACGCCCCCTTGGCCCAATTTTTGGCGGATAATGGCGTTGTCATCGCTTTGTGGGCGCCGATCTACGTCAACGGCGGGTTGTACGGCATCTTGGCGCTATACGCTACCCAAGCGCAGGAGCTAAGCCGCGATTACTATAACTTTTTGCAATCGCTCACTAGCTTGATAGGCGCTTTCATCACCCGCCAGCGCATCCAAGCGTCCGAGCGGGAGCAACGCTTGTTGGCGGAATCGTTGCGCGATGTGAGCGCTATCCTGACGCGGCGTTTTGAGCTAAAAGATGTCTTCGATAATATCTTTCGCGCGGCTAAAAACATCATCCCCGCCTACGAAGCCGGCACCATCATGCTATTGGCCGAGGATGAACAGACCATTAGCGTCATTAGCACGCTCGGTTATGACGATGTCCACGACGATTTAAGCCAACGCCGCTGGGATAAAGCCGAGATGCCGCCGGTCAACCATATGATTCTGACGCGGGAGCCTATCGTGATCGCCGATACGCGGTCCACCGCCTTATGGAACTTCATTGACAAAACGCCCAATATCCGTTCCTATTTGGGCGCGCCCATCTTCGCTGGCGAAGCATGTATCGGCGTCATTAACCTAGATAGCTATAGCCCCAATGCCTTCACCCTGCGCGATAGCGAAAAACTGGTCGCGCTGGCGAACTACGCCAGTATCGCTATCCAGAACGCGCGTTACACCCGCGACCTAGAAGCGCGGGTGGAGGAACGCACGCGCCAATTGCGCGCTGAACAAGAGCAACTGCAAGCTATCATCAATGCCACTGGCGAAGGCATCTTCTACACCGAAGGGCCTACTATCCGCCTCGTCAACGAGGCGTTATGCGCCATCACGGGCTTTAGCGCGGCGGAAATCATCGGCCAGCCCAGCCGTTTTTTGCAACCGCTGGATATTACCCCGGCGGAAATCCGCGAATTGCAATCTATCCTAGAGGTAGTCAGCCGCGGCGAGACGTACCGTGGCGAGGTGCGCTTGCGCCGCAAAGATGGCGGCAGTTTTAGCGCGGGTATCACCATCTCCCGCATTGGCGATAGCGCTCTGCCGTCCACCCTGCGCACGGTCACGATCGTTCGCGACATCAGCATAGAAAAAGACCTACAAGCCCAAAAGCAACGCTTCATAGACCACGCCGCCCACGAATTGCGCTCGCCTATCGCCGGGCTGAACACGCGCCTCTATTTGATGCAACGCCAGCCGCAAAAGATGGATGAACACTTGCGCCAGTTGGAAAAAATCTTCCAACGGATGAACCGCCTCGTAGAAGATTTGTTGGATATATCGCGCTTTCAAAAAGGGTTGCTCCCCCTGCGCCTGCAAGACAACATCGCCCAAAATATCATCAACGATGTGCTAGAAACTTATCGCCCCCAAGGGGAGCTAAAAGCGCTGAATATCGAGGCGGAGATGCCCCCCGCGCCGATTCATATTTTGGCCGATGCCGAACGCCTGATCCAAGTGATGACCAATTTATTAATCAACGCCATCAATTACACGCCGTCGGGCGGCCAGATCCGCATTCGGCTGACCACTGAAGGGGATTTCGCCGCCATCGCCGTAGCGGATAATGGCGTCGGCATCAGCGCGGAGCGCTTGCCCTATATCTTCGAGGCTTTTTACCGCGCGCATGGCGGCGAGGCTAAAGGCTTTGGCTTGGGGCTGAGCATCGTCAAGGGCATCGTGGAGCAACACGGCGGGCGCATCACCGTTCATAGCCAAGAGGCGGAAGGCTCTACCTTCACCGTCTATTTGCCGTTGAATCGTAGCAGTTATCCATGAGCCTTAACAGCGCGCCGCAACGCTATTATACTAGGCGCGGCTGATAGATAGACGCCACAAAGGATGCGTTTAACATGGCAATACCGCCCACCGATACCACGCTCACCCTGTGGAATGAGGAACTCGCTTCACTTCCGCTTCGGGGGCGCTTGGAATGGATGCTAGGGAAGTTTGGCGCGGGGCTGGTGATGGTCACCTCTTTTGCGCCTAGCGGTCTGGTCATCCTCGATGAACTGATGGACTTTGCGCCGTGTGTAGAGGTCATCACGCTAGATACAGGTTGCCTATTTCCGGAGACGCTAGACCTCATCGAGCGTGTCCGCGCGCGCTACCCGCAATTGCGCTTGCGCGTGGTGCGCCCGTCGTTGAGCTTGGAGGAGCAAGCGCGGCAGATGGGCCCGAATCTATGGCAGACCGACCCCGACCAATGTTGCTTGGCGCGCAAAGTAGCGCCGCTGATGGGCGCTTTGCAGGGGTATCGGGCGTGGATAACGGGCATCCGCCGCGACCAAAGCCAGAGCCGCGCCCAAGCGCCCTTCGTTCAGTGGGATGCGCGCCACGAGATGCTGAAGCTCGCGCCGCTGGCCGATGTGGGCGAAAGCGCCCTTTGGGAGCGCATCCGCGCCCGCGATTTGCCCTATAACGCCCTGCACGACCGCGGCTATCCGAGCATCGGTTGTGCCCCGTGCACGCGCCCGGTCGCGCCCGGCGAAGACCCGCGCGCGGGCCGTTGGTCGGGGCGCGCGAAGACGGAATGCGGCATCCATCTGCCCCCGACTTAAGCTTCAAATATAATTGGCCGGGCTACTGGCGCTCCCCTTTTTGCCATCTGGCCAGATGGTGTTTTCGTCAAATTTCAGCCCGGTGACCGTCGCGCCTTTCAGGTTCGCGCCGTTGAGATTCGCGCCGTTGAGGGTGGCGTTAGTCAGGTTCGCTTGGGTTAGGCGCGCGCCTTGGAGGTTGGCCCCGCGCAAATTGGCGGCGACCAAGGTTGCGGCGTGCAAATCGGCGGCGGGAAATTGGGTGACTTGCAGGTCTGCGCCGGTCAGGTTGGCGCTCCGCAGGATGGCTTCTTGCAGATTCGAGGCTTGCATGTTGACGCCGCGCATGCTGGCCCCTTCAAAGTCGAGGCGCATTAGATTGAGCGCCGATAAATCGAGACCAGCCAAGCGGGGGCGCGCGCCGCCGTTGATGAGGGCTAGGACTAATTCTTTACGGGTTATTTCTGCCATTGGTGTTCCTCTCGATAATAAGTGATGATTTGGTCAATCGTTTGGTCGAGGGTGTGGGTCGGTTGCCAACCGACGTAAGCGGCGATTTTTTCGATACTGGGCACGCGCCGCCGAAAATCTTCAAACCCCGGCGCGTAGGCCTGTTCGTAGGGGATGAGCTGTATAGACGATTGGCTGGCGGCGCGGGTCTTCACCCGTTGGGCCAATTCCAGGATGGTTACTTCCTCGTTCGTGCCGATGTTGAATAACTCCCCTACCGTTTTATCCGAGACGGCGAGGCGATAGATGGCGTCTACCACATCGTATACATTGCCGAAGCAACGGCTTTGTTGGCCATCGCCGTAAACGATGATCGGTTCATTTTGGAGGGCGGCCTGCACGAAGCGCGGCAAGACCATGCCATAACGCCCGGTCTGGCGGGGGCCGACCGTGTTGAAGAGGCGGAATAAGGTCACGGGGAGGCCCACCTCTTGGTGGTAGGCTAGGGCTAAAAATTCGTCTATGGCCTTAGAAGCGGCATAGCTCCAACGGCTTTTGCTGGTGGGCCCCAATACGCTATCGTCATCTTCGCGGAAAGGGAAACTCAGCCCTTTGCCATAGACTTCTGACGTAGAGGCGATGAGGATACGCTTACGGTAGCGGCGGGCCGTCTTCAGCATGACTTCTGTACCACCGATGTTGACCTCGATAGTATTAATGGGTTCGCTGATGATTTTTTGCACGCCCACGGCGGCCGCGAGATGAAAAATCACATCGCATTCGCTGACGAGGCGGTCTATGACGTGGATATTGCGGATGTCTTCGATGGCGAAGCGGAATTGAGGGTGATGTTGCACGGCGGCAATATTTTTGAACTGCCCGGTGCTCAGATTATCAATGATGGTGACAAACCAACCCTTATTGAGCAGATATTCGCTCAGGTGGCTACCAATAAAGCCGGCTCCGCCCGTGATGAGTGCGTGGGTCATGCCGATAAAAACTCCTTCAGTAGTGGCCGCCTGTGGCTGGCCTTCAAAGTCATGGGCGATGTTACCTTAACAGCCTACCCCCCGACAAGCCCATACTTTGGCGCGGGTGATGCGCGACAGCGCATTTTCTGATATACTAACCACAATCCGTGCGCCCATAGGGGCCACATCATGATGACATCACCGTGATAATTAACGACTGTGCAAGGCGAGCGGCGTTACAATGAAAGTGGATACGCACGCTGAACAAAGAGGATGAAAAACGTGGATCGTAAATTTGAGTTCACCGATGCAAAAGGCGGCTCGGCGTTGGGGGTGCGCGTAGTGACGCGGGCCACCGCCACCGAAATTGTGGGGATGCAAGACGATGGCACCCTTAAAGTGCGTCTGAAAGCGTCGCCGGCTGGCTCTCCGGAAGCCAACAAAGAATTGATAGATTATCTCGCCGCGCAATTGGGCGTGGATGCGGGCCAGATAGAGATTGTGGCCGGCCAAGACAGCCGCGATAAGATTTTGAGTATCGTCGGCATGACCACGTCCCAAGTGGAAACCAAGCTCGGCGTCCGTTGATAGCGGGTATGGCGGGGGGAGCTTACAGCGTTCATTGGCGGGGGCTGGCGCTGTTGGTGTTGTTGCTGGCGTTGGGGGCTTGCCGTCCGTCAGAAGTGGCCAGCCCACCGCCTACCCAAATGCTGACCCCGCGGCCGCCCACCGCTACGGCCATGCCGCCCACCCCGACCGATAGCTTGCCGTCTTTGCCCGCCCCGGCCGATTTGCGCCCATCGCCCACGGCGCAAGGGCCGTTTGGCGCGCCGTCTGCGTTGCAAGCGCAGGTGATAGCGGACCTCGCCCTCTATTTGAGCATTAACCCCGACCTCATCGAAGTGCTAGAGGTTGCCGCGGTGGTTTGGCCCAACCCGCAACTGGCCTGTGAGGAGCGCCCTCAGCTGGTGCGCGCGGTAGAAGGCTACCGTTTTAGGCTGTTGGCCGGTAATCGCATTTACGAATATCACACCGACCGCGGCGAGCAGATACGGCGTTGCCCCCAAATAGGGGTTTTGCGCGGGGAACAGCTCATCGCCCGCGACCCGGTGGCGGCGGAGATGGCGGCGCTGGCCCAACGCCAAGTCGCCCAAGACCTCGATTTATCCACGCGGCGGGTGCGTCTGCTAGATATTTACGCGGTGACGTGGCCGGATAGCAGTTTGGGATGCCCCGCCGCCGACCAGAACTACCAGCCGGTGCAGATAGACGGTTACCGTATCGTGGTCATCGCTGGCGAGGCCGAATATGCCTTTCACACCGATTCGGTGATGCTGGTTTTATGCCCCGCCGGCCGCGAGCGTCTGCCTTTCGATTAGGACGGGTTGGGCAACGCGCGCCCTATCTGTAGCTGAATATCGGCCAGCGCGCGGAAAGCGGCATCGCGCACCACCTCTTCCGCATCGTAGAGCGCGCCATATAAAGGCGCTACAGCTTGGTATAGCCCCAATTGCCCCATGGTTAGAGCCGCCAGCGAGCGGTACAAGCTATCGCTATCTTCCAGCGCCAAGGCTAGCAGTTGTTGGCTATCGGCAGATTGGGGTAGCGCTTCGCCCAGGGCGTTGGCCCAGTGGATGAGCCACGGGACGGCTTCCGGCGTGGGGTAAGCGCGGATGAGCGCCCCGCCCCGCAAATCTTGTAGGGCTTGTTGGGCGGCGGAACGCACGTACCATTGCGGGTCGCTGAGGTACAGGCGGTTGATGGTGACGAGCGCCCAGTTGGCGGGGACGCGGCTAAGCCCCAAGACGGCGGCGCGGCGCATCATGGTTTCGGGGTCTTCGCTGGCCGCGTAGAGGATGGGGTAGCCCACCTCGCGCGAGCCGGCCAGCGATTCCGCGATGGCTTGCCGCAGGCGTTCTGTGCCGTTGGCCAGCGCCTCTTGGGCGGTGGCGATAGCGTCTTCTGTGCCGATGGCCACCAAAGCCATACCGGCCGCCATTTGTACGTCTAATTCTTCATCGGCGATGAGTTGGGATAGGGTTTCGGTGGCTTGGGGGTAACCCAGCGCGCCCAAAGCCAAAGCGGATAGCTTGCGGACATCGGCTAGGGGGCTTTTGGCCGCTTTGGTGAAGATGACGGCGGCCCCTTCGTCGCGCGTGCCGACGAGGGCGGCAGAGACCCGTTCGCGCAGGAGCGGGTATTGGGCCGGGGCGATGAAAGCGTTGCCTAATTGGCGCAAAAGGGCGTTACGCCATTCGGGCTTGCCTTGGACATAGGCGAGCCAACGCGCGGTCAGCAGTAGGTTATTGAGTAGGGCGTCTTTGGCGGCGCGCAGGCGCTGTTCCACCGCGGGCGTCATATCGCGGCTGAAATTGGCGTAAGCCAGCGCGGTTTCCCAGCGCGGGGCGTCGAGCTTGGCCGTTGGGTTGTTGGTTTTCAGCCAGAGGCTAGCCAGATAGGCGGCCAAAGTGCTGGAGGCGAAGCGATAGCGACTGCCGCGGTGCGCCTGCAACCAACCGCCTTTGACCAATGCCTCGATGATTTTGGCGGGGCGCTGGCGCGATGCGTCGCTCGGTGGCGGGGTTGGGGGGCTGTTATCGGCGAAGAAAGCGGCGACGTCGGCATCTTCTTCTTCGCTAGCTGGTGGCGCGGGGTCGGGCGCGCCGCCGAGCCGAGCGGCGAGGCGGTCGGGCTGGATGAAGGCCTCGTCCAATTGGAGGGTGGCCATGGTCGTCAAGAGCGATTGGGGGGCTTTGGTGGCGGCGATAGTCCGCATGAGATAAGCGTCTAGGGCGCGGCCGAGGTGGGGTTCGGCGGCTTCGTATTCGCCATAGTAGGCCCACATCATCAGCGTGATTTCCGCCGGAGATAACCCCTTGCTGGCGGCGATGAGCTGTTCGACCACCCGCTGGGGGATGCTCTCGCGCCGTTTGCCGCTGATAGCGCCCCAGCGTTGGGCCCATTGTTGGGCGGCGTCTGCGATTTGTTGGGGCGACCACGGGCGCATGAAGAGCGGCGCGTAGCCCAATTGGCTGAGCGGCCCGTAACCGCTGGCCGGCCCCGCGACGACGATAACATTACGCCCGTACATATCGGCCAGCTTTTCCAGCCACGCCAATTTAGCGGGCTGTTCTTGTTCGGTCAATTCGTCGAAGCCGTCGAGCAAGATAAGGGCGTTGCCCTTGCTCATCAGGTCGTAGGCGTGGCGCGGCAAGGTGCGGGCGGTGATGCGCCCGGCGCGGAACTGTAGAGCGCGCACGAGCGGTTCGGCCGGGTCTAGCGCGCCGCGGGCGAATTCGCCTTCTTCAAAGCGCACATCGGCCAAATGGGCATAGAAGGGGGCCAAGCGCCGTAGGGGGGCTTGGGCGCTGGCGCGGCCGTCGTCTTCGCCGCCCTCCTCGGTGAGCTTTTCGCTCACTTGGGCTTCTAATAGGGCCATATTGCGGATGCGTTCGGCTTTTTCTTCCACCGATAGGGCCGCTTCTTCTTGGGCGATGCGTTGGGCGATCGGGTCTAGCGGAGGGGTGAACTGGAGCTTGGCCAAAGCCCATAAGGCCATGGCTTGTAGGGCGGTGGTGCGGCCGCTCCCTTCGGTCCCTAACAGGGTTATCAGGCGGTCGCCGCGGCCGATGTCGGGGATGCCGACGGTTGGCAGGTGGTAGGCGGCGTGCAAGTAGGGGTGGTCGGGGATGCGCGGCACAATCTCGAAGACGCTAGCGGGTTCGTCTTCGTCCGGGATAGCGGCCAAATCTGCGGCGCGCAAGAAACGCGGCTCGATGATGATTTGGCTGAGCGGGACGAGGGCCCCCAATAGGTGTTGGCTTTCGCACCGCTGGATGAGTTCACGGATATAACGGCGGTCGCCGCTTTCGGTGGCGTAATTTTGGGCGGTAGAAGCGCCTTCTTGCACTGTTTGCCGTAACGATTGCAGGAAGTTACGGGCGCGGTAGATGGCATAGCCGCTCGCTAGCCCCGCGCCGAAGCCGAGTCCGAAATTCTGCGGGTCGAAATTGAAGCCCATAGGCACGCCTCCCTAGTTATAAGACGAAATACAAGATACGGCTACAGTTCAGGCATCTTACGAAGGTGTTTTCTTGGCGCGCCGCTTGTTCGATAGTCAGCGTCTGTTCGATGCCGCAGGCCGAGCAAATGCGGTTTTTGAGGAGAGCGACCGGTTGGTTCGCTTTGGCGGCGCGCAAGCTATTATAGAGCTGGAGCGCTTGGGGCGCGATACGGGCGATGGCGCTTTCGCGTTGGTCTTTTAGGCGCAGGTAGGCGGCTTCTAAATCGGCCTTTTGGCGCAGGAGGTCGCTATGGCGCGCCTCCCATTCCGCGGTGACGTCGGCGAGGTGGGCTTGTGCCGCGGCTAGCTCCCCTTCTAGAGCTTCGATGCGCTCCAATAGCTCTAGAGATTGGGTTTCCAGTTCGTCTTTGCGCCGATTTTGGGCGGCGATTTCCGCTTGCAGGTCTTGTAGCTCCTTCGGGTTTTTGATGTTGCCGCTATAGAGGCGTTGGCTGGCGTCGCGGGCTTTATCGCTATGGCTTTGGATTTGCAATTCCCAATCGCGCAGGCGTTTATGCAAGGGGCGTAGCGCATCCTGCAGGCGTTGGACGGCGGCGTTAGCGTCTAGGATGCGCTGACGGTCTTTGAGCTGTTCGGCCAATGATTTGAGGTGTTTTTGGTGTTTGAGCATCTCTAGTTCAATTTGTTGTAGCTGATAGAGCGCTTCAACGTCTGACATAGGCTCCCTATGGGCTGTGCAAAGCGGGCATCGGTGTTAGAATGTTGGCAGGTTATCATACCCATTGTAGATGATACTGCGCCAGTTGACGAATGCAAACGGGATGAGTGTATGCAATCAACCTATATTGCGCCCGCAGAGTGGCGTTGGATAGTCATCGTTGCGACAGGGCTAGTCCTGCTCGCTTTTGCGCCGTTTTTATGGGTGGCCTTCAGCCAGACGCCTAATGGGACGTGGCAATTCATGGGGGCTTTGCATGCGCATAGCGATAGCGCGGCCTATTTGGCGCGGATGCGCCAAGGGATGGATGGCAGTTGGTTAACCTATTTTTGGCATACGCCAGAGCCGCACCCCAGCGCGCTCATCCATGTGGTGTATACGCTCATCGGTCAAATCGCGCGGCTGATGCCTTTTTCGTCGGTGGTGATGTTCCACATTGCGCGGGTGGCGTCGGCGGTGTTTATGTATGTCGCTATCTACCAATTGGGGGCGAGCATCTGGGCGAAGGTGCGCGCGCGGCGGGTTTTTTTCATCATGGCGACGCTGGTATCGGGCATGGGGTGGCTGTGGGTTATCGTTGATTCTGGGCAAGCGTGGCCTGATTTGGCCCTGCCGCAGGTATCGCCGTTCATGAGCACGGCGCTGAATGTGCATTATCCGCTGGCGATTTCGTGTTTAGCGATATTGGCGGCCATCATCATCAGCGCGTATCGTCCGGGGATGAGCGAAGACCCGCAGGTGCAAAATGGGGGCGTGGCCGGCTTTCTGTTGAGCTTGGCGTTATCGGTCATCTATCCCGAAGCGTTATTGCCCATCGCCGTGGCCATTGGGGGGTGCATCTTAGCGGCGGGGTGGAGTCGTCGCCGAGTGCCGATCCGTGAATTGCGCTGGGGGTTATGGGTGATTGTGCCGTCTTTGCCAGTGATCGCATATGATTTTGCCACCCTCCAGAATAACCCAAGCGTGCGCGAATGGGTGGAGCAGAGCGCGCGCCCGTCGCCGTCGCCGTGGTTGGTGGTTTTGGTCTTCGTTCTACCGTTGGGGCTGGCGTTCCCCGCCATTTGGCGCGCGGTGCGCCGCTTTGAACCCGATGGCGATCGCTTTATGGTGTTGTGGTTCGCGGCGATTGTCTTGTGTAGTTATGTGCCGTCGCCTTTCCAACAAAGTTTGTGGATAGGCTGGATAGTGCCGCTGAGCTATTTCATCACGCGGGCGGCGGAAGATATATGGTTGCGTCGTATGGCGCGCTCGTGGCGCTATCGTTTGTTCGCGTTGTTCTTGCCTGTGTTGGCGCTGAGCAACCTTTTAGCTTTGTTTTTGCCCATTATACCCATCGTCAACGGCGAGCCGTACCGCACCGCTGGCATGGTCATCGAGCCGGATTATCGCTTCGCGTTCGATTGGCTGGCCAGCCAAACGGGCGATAGAGACGTCATCCTGGCCGCGCCGGAAGTATCGGTGTGGATACCGGTTTGGGTGGGGGCGCGGGTGGTGTATGGGCATCCCACCGAGACGATGGATGCGCCGCTGAAACGCGGGGCGGTATTGCGCTGGTTTGCGTTGTCTAATACGGAGGAGTGCGCGCCCCTGCTCGATGGCGCGTATAGCTTCCGCGGCAGTTATCGGGTGAACTTCGTCGTATATGGTCCGCGGGAGCGGGCGCTGGGCGGCGGCGGGTGTTTGCGCGGGTTGCAATTCGTCGCCAGCTTTGGGAGCGTTGATATTTACGCGCGCCCGCCCCTAGAGCGCGTGCCTTAACAGCGCCGATGCGCGAGGGTGTTTATGTTATTTTCGCCACAATCGTCCGGTAAACCGCGCTTGCAACTCCGCATCTCGGAACGTCGCCTGCTGTTGATGGTGGGGGACGCGCTGATGGTCATCTTGGCGGTATTGGCGGCTTTGTTCGTGTGGTCGCGGGTGGCCGGGCGCCCCTTTTCTTTAGAGTTCATCCTGCCACAGAGCTATTGGTTCGTGGTGCTGACGGGATTATGGTTTGTGTTGGCGTCCGCCAATGATTTTTATGAGTTGCGGATAGCGGCCAATCGCTGGTTATCGCTACAGCGCTTGGTGCTCATCACCTTGCAATTGCTGGTGGTGTATTTGCTGGTGTTCTTTTTATCGGACCGCACATCGCTTCCGCGTCTGTTCATCTTGTACTACGGGGTGGCCTCTTTTGTGTTGATAGCGCTGTGGCGTTTGCTGAACCCGGCGCTCATCGGGTGGGCTAGCGCGCCGCGGCGGGCGCTCATCGTGGGCACCGACTGGGCGGCCCAAACGATGATAGAGACGCTCCGTTCCGAGACCGCGCACAGCTACCACATCGTGGGGGTCATCGGCGAGCGGGGCGAGGAGCGGCGGGAGGTGGCGGGCGCGCCCATCATCGGCGCGGGGGGTGATTTGTTGAATATCGTGCTCCGAGAACAGGTGAGCGAACTCATCTTGACGTCCACGCGCGAGCTGAGCGGCGAGACATTTCAAGCGGTGATGGACGCCTACGAACGGGGCGTGACGATTATTCCCATGCCCATTTTATACGAG
This sequence comes from Anaerolineaceae bacterium, assembly GCA_037441665.1. Taxonomy (GTDB): domain Bacteria; phylum Chloroflexota; class Anaerolineae; order Aggregatilineales; family Phototrophicaceae; genus JBBIRQ01. Next base: position 129,844 of record JBBIRQ010000005.1, read on the forward strand.
CGCATCACGGGGCGGGTGCCAGTGGAGCACGTCAACGATAATTGGGCGGTGGTGTTGCCCATCGGCGGCGACCCCGTTTTCAACCCTTATCCCGTGCTCAAGCGCTTGATAGATGTGAGCGTGTCTTTCGTCGGGCTGATGGTTTTTGTGCTCCTGTTGCCCTTGCTTGGGGCCATCATTTATCTGGATTCGCCGGGGAATATCTTCTATAGTCAGTTACGGGTGGGGCTGAACGGGCGGGTATTCCGCATCATCAAATTTCGCACCATGATACCCAACGCCGAAGCGTTGACGGGCGCGGTGTGGGCCAAAGCGAACGACCCGCGGGTGACGCGCGTAGGGCGCTGGATGCGGAAGACGCGATTGGATGAATTGCCGCAATTGTTGAACATCTTCAAAGGCGATATGAGCTTGATAGGGCCACGGCCAGAGCGCCCGCAATACGTGCGCGAGCTACAAGAGAAAATCCCCTTTTACCGCACGCGCCACATCATCCGCCCTGGCTTAACCGGCTGGGCACAGGTGCAATATGGCTACGGGAGTAGCGTAGATGATGCGCGCATCAAGTTGCAGTACGATTTATACTACATCCGCCATCAATCGCTCCTGCTCGACCTGACTATCCTTGTCCGCACGGTGGGCAAGGTGCTGAAGATGGCGGGGACGTGAGGGGTGGGCGTTGAACGCGCCTGTGATAAGTATTGACGTCAGAATAGGACATTTCAAGTAAGGAGTTGGGCCGATGCACTATCGCGAATTGGGGCGGACGGGTTTTCGGGTGTCCGCAATCAGCTTTGGCGCGTGGGCCATCGGCGGGGATTGGGGGCGCGTGTCGGATGAGGACGCCTTGCAAGCCCTGCATCGCGCGGTGGATTTGGGCGTTAACTTCATTGATACGGCCGACGTCTACGGCGATGGACGGAGCGAGCGGCTGATAGCGCGGCTGAAAAAGCAACGCGCCGAGCGTATCTATGTCGCCACCAAAGCGGGCCGCCGTCTGAACCCGCACAGCGCCGACGGCTATACCAAAGCCAACCTACAAGCCTTCGTCGAACGCAGTTTGGCCAATTTGGAGGTGGAAAGCCTCGATTTGTTGCAGTTGCACTGCCCGCCTACCGAGGTCTATTACCGGCCGGAGGTTTTCGGGGTGCTCGATGATTTGGTGGCGGAGGGCAAGATACAGCATTATGGGGTGAGCGTGGAGAAAGTGGAAGAAGGGCTTAAAGCGTTGGAATACCCCAATGTCAAGAGTGTGCAAATCATCTTCAATATGTTTCGCCAACGGCCGGCGGAGCTGTTTTTGCCGCAGGCGCGGGCGCGGCGCGTGGGGGTTTTGGCCCGCGTGCCTTTGGCGAGCGGCTTACTCAGCGGCAAGATGAGCGCCCAAACCACCTTCCCGCCCGACGACCACCGCCATTACAACCGCCACGGCGCGGCTTTCGACGTGGGCGAGACCTTCGCGGGGGTGGATTTTGATAAGGCGTTGGCGGCGGTGGAGGCCTTGCGCCCCCTCATCCCGACTGGGGCGACGATGGCGCAATTCGCCTTGCGCTGGATATTGATGCATGACGCGGTGACTTGCGCTATCCCTAGCGCCAAAAATCCCCAACAAGCGTCTGATAATGCGGCCGCGGCCGATTTGCCCCCCTTGACAGCCGAGCAGATGGACGGTGTCCGCGCGATTTACGCGCAATACATCCGCGAGCATGTCCATCATCGTTGGTGAGCAGTGGCGCGCTGTTCATCAACGCTTAAGAACTATCCCTTACAATGGCGACAGTTCGATATTAACGGGAGCGCAGTAGTGACGCGATGGGTCTTGTTTGCGGCTATCTGTATCGCCGTGTGGTGGGCGGCGGCCATCGGAGCGGTGGCCGTTTTGGCCTATGATAGCGGCTATTATGCGGAGTTGCGGGCCTTTTTAGAGGGGTCGGGTTGTCCTGCGCCGTGCTTCATGGGCATTCGCCCCGCGGGGACGGGGGTAAACGAGGCCTACGAGCATTTGCGGGCGCATCCGTGGGTGGAAGAAGCCATCTTTTGGGATATTCGCCTGCAATTCAGCATTGAATGGCGCTGGAATGGGCGGCAACCGCCCTATCTGCGCGACCGCCCGCTAGTGGAAATCCGCAACCGCGCAGAAATCGAATATATCGCCGTGCCAACGACGCTCACGGTGGGCGAGTTGTGGTTGGCGTTGGGGGCGCCGGATTCCATGACCGTTGGGCTTATCAACGGGCTGGTGCATTACCCGCGTTATGGGTTTTTCGGCCGGGTGGGGACGGCCTGCCGCCAGTTTTGGCGCGAGACGGTGAAGTTATATTACGCGCCCACCCAGCCATCGGGGGAGCTTAGCGATTTAGGGCAGATGTGGGCGCAAGCGTGCCAATACCGACGTTGAGCGCGGGCCTAAACGCCGGTGGGCGGGAATTTTTCGTGATAAATTTTCATTGATTCTAAGATGGCGTTTTTGGTTTCTTCGGTGCCGGCCCAGCCGATGGTTTTCACTTCTGCCCCTTCTAGGTGTTTGTAGGTGGTGAAAAAATGTTCAACCTCCTTGAGGAAGTGCGGCGTGACATCTTCTAGGCGTTGCAGGTGGTCGAAGTTGGGGTCGCGGGCGGGGACGGCCAAGATTTTATCGTCGGCTTCGCCTTTATCAATCATCTTCAGCATGCCCAATGGGCGGGCTTCTACCACACAGCCGGGGAAGGTGCTTTCGGTCATCATCACCAAAATATCGGATGGGTCGCCGTCGGCGTAGAGCGAGCGGGGGATGAAGCCGTAATCGCCGGGGTAGTGGAGGGGGCTATAGAGCACGCGGTCTAGTTTGATGACGCCAGCGCTTTTGCTGTATTCGTATTTATTGCGGCTCCCTTTGGGCACTTCTATCACCGCGTAGACGATGTCCGGCGGTTTGGGCCCCGAAGCGAGGTTATGCCACAAATGCAAGGTCATAGCTGAGTCTCCGATAGGGTTTGATTTATGCTAAAGCTGACTTTGATTGTACCACATAGCAGGTCGCAAAGACTTGTTAAAAGTGTGTGGCATTTTACACATTGTTAATACCGTCCTCAGCAACTTCTGTTAGGATGAAGAAAAACGAGGGTATACCAGACGCTATAGAAAAGGAATGAGCTTGTGTTCACACGTCTAAAAGCGGTTTTGTTCGTTATCGTCGGCGTTGGGCTGGTGGGCTTAGGGTTTTGGCTAGGCACGGCGCTGTCCCCCGCCCAAGCGGATAACGCGGGCGCGCCGCCATCTCAAGAGGGCATGGACATGCTAACGGAGATGGAGGCCATCTTCACCAGCATTTACAATCAGGCGGCGCCATCGGTGGTTTCGATTGTGACTTCTGAGCGGCGCGAGGGTTTGGGCTTTTTGCCGCTGAGTTCGGGATCGGGCTTCATCCTCGACCAGCAGGGGCACATCGTGACGAATTTTCATGTGGTAGACGGGGCGGATAGGGTCGTGGTCAACATGTTTGACGGCACTATCGTACGGGCGGAAGTGGTGGGTTTGGACCCGGCATCGGATATAGGCGTCTTGCGCGTAGATTTGCCGTCGGAGCGCCTGCGGCCTATCGCGCTGGGCAATTCGGATAATTTGGTGGTGGGGCAAACCGTGCTGGCCATCGGCAACCCGTTTGAGCAGGATTGGACGCTGACGAGCGGCATCATCAGCGCGCTCAACCGCACTATCACCGGTCTTGACCGCAACCGATATTCGATTGGCGGGGTCATCCAGACGGACGCGGCCATCAACCCCGGCAATAGCGGCGGGCCACTCTTGAATTTGCGCGGGGAGGTTATCGGCGTCAATTCCCAAATCGAAATCAGCGGGGGGATTCGCGCGAATGCGGGCGTGGGCTATGCCATCCCCAGCAACCTAGTACGGCGCGTGGTGACCGAACTCGTTCAGACGGGGCGCGTGAACTACAGTTATATAGGCATCAACAGCTTGCCGATTGATATAGACCTCATCGAGTTGTACAACTTGCCGAATAATCTGCGCGGGGTGGCGGTGCGCCAAGTGTTGCCCAGCGGTCCGGCCAACCAAGCGGGCTTGCAGACCATCTCCGATGCTTCGGTAGACATCATCACGGCCATTGACGGCGTGCCTATCGGCAACTTTGACGAACTCATCGGCTATTTATCCATCAACACCGCGCCGGGGCAGACGGTGAATTTGCAGGTGTATCGGGGCGGGCAATTGTTCACCGTGCCGGTGACCTTAGCTCAGCGGCCATAGTGGGGGCTACCCCCCCCTGATGAAGGGGGGTAGGCTAAACTTCGCCGTAGTGCCGTTCGCCGGCCAGAATTTGCCACAGGCGGAACATATCGGTACGGGAGGTCATATCGAGGCTGATAGGGGTGACGGAAATCACCTTGTCATGCAGGACGGCGTAGACATCGCTATCGGGTTCCGCTTTGGCGGGGTCCATGTTGTAGTGATAGCCTAATTTGCCGTTGCCCTGTAGGCTGATGCGCTCTGGGCGGGTGGGCCAGTAGACGCGCCGCCGCGATAAGCGCGTCACGCGCCACTTGGTTTTGAGCGTAGCGCCCCACGGGACATCAATTTTTAACAGATCCACATCGTCGGGGCGGGCGGGATTTTGGATGAGCCATTCGCCAAAGAACCGCCCGAAGTGGGCCGCGACGGAAAAATCTACATCGTCCGAATAGCTCAGGTGCAGGTCGTGGGGGGTCTGTTGGCTGAGCGCGATAGCGGGGATGTCGAGGCTGGCGGCTTCGATGGCGGCGCCGACCGTGCCGGAGATGGTGACGCCATTGCCGGTATTTTCGCCATAATTGATGCCCGATACGACGAGGGCGGGCTTGCGCTGGCATAGCTCTAGCACGCCATGTTGCACGGCTTGGGCGGGCGTGCCGTCTACGGCCCACGCGGCGCAATGGGGGATGTCGTGGCCGTTTTGGTAGGGGTATAGCCGCCCTTCGCTATAGACGGGCATACTGCGCCCCATGCCCGATTGTTGCTCGCGCGGGGCCACCACCAATAGCTCATGATCGCCCGCGAAGGCCTTCACAGCGGCCCATAATCCCGGCGAGGCGATGCCATCATCGTTGGTGAACAAAATGAGAGGGAGTTCTTTTGGGGCCATGGTTATATTCCCGTTTGGCGCATTCAACCATTCGTGAAGGCTTATTGTACAGGCTTATTATTAAAAGTGTATGAATGAAACGCAAAGAAACGACGCCCAAATATGAAATATTTGTGATATATTGATGCATCTCAGCTTTTTCTCAGGTTGCGCGGTGGCCATGGGGGAAGCGCCGCCGATATGCGCGTAAATTCCACTGGCTGATGAGGGAGAGGGGCGCGGGCAAAGCGTCTAGAGAGAACCAACCGATGGCGCTACATTTGTGCGGCTCGCGGATGCGGGCACGGCCGCTATGGAGTTGGGCCAAAAAAGTAGGCGACACCCAATGTTGCCCTTCGTCGGGCAGGATGTGGTCATCTACGGCCAACAAGTCGCCAACGACGATGAGCAAACCGTATTCTTCTTCAAATTCGCGTTGGAGCGCGTCGCGCAGGGTTTCGCCGAATTCGACGCGCCCGCCGGGGAATTCCCACGCGCCGCGTTCGTTGGTGGCTTGGGGGCCGCGTTGGGATAAAAAGACGAGTCCGCGGGCATCAAAGAGCATCGCGCCCACGCCGACGCCGATAAAATCCACCCCCGCGCGCATATTCGCCTCCTGTGTGTGACTGTGTGACGATACTCGACTGTAGCACAGGGGTTAGGGGAAAAGCAATGCCCGCTAGGGGCGATAATTAAGAAGAACGCGCTTGCATCGCCTGCGCCCTTGCTTTAGACTAACACATAGGTGAAATAAGCGGGTTAACAGAGGCCCGCTTTTTGTTCAGTAGGTTAAGTCATGCTGGTTATCATCATTCCAACGTATAACGAAGCGGAAAATTTGCCGCTGATGCTGGCCGCGCTGTTTGAGCTGGGGCTAGAGGAGATGCAAGTTCTGGTGGTGGACGATAATTCGCCAGACGGCACAGGAGAGCTAGCGGAGCAATTGAGCGAGCGTTATAACGGTCGGGTGCAGGTATTGCATCGCCCCCAAAAGTCGGGTTTAGGTCCGGCTTATATCGCGGGATTTAAGCACGCGCTGACGCATATGAACGCCGACCTCGTCATGCAGATGGACGCTGATTTTTCGCACCAGCCGCATTATATCCCGCAGATGCTGGCGGAATTGGGCGATTATGACGTAGTCATCGGTTCGCGCTGGGTGCGCGGCGGTGGCGTGGATGAGGGATGGGGTTGGCTACGCAAATTATTGAGCATGTGGGCCAACCGCGTCTATACCCCGCTCATCCTCGGCGTGCCCATCCACGATTCCACCGGCGGCTATCGCCTGTGGCGGCGCGAGACGCTCATTGGCATGAATTTAGATAGCATCGTGTCTAATGGGTATGTCTTCCAAGTGGAGTTAGTTTATGTGGCGCATCGGTTGGGGTATCGGCTGAAGGAAATCCCCATCTATTTCCCCGACCGCACGCGCGGTCATTCCAAGATGAAGCCGACCATCGCCATCGAAGCGGCGCTCCGCACGTGGCAAATTCGCTTTCGCAACCGCCATCTAAAGCCGTCTTTGCGGCGCACCCAAGAATACGCTTAGGGATTTTTTAGGCGTCGCTTTAGGCGGAATCAAGTTTTTTAGTTTGAAATAGGTTTGTATTGGCTGATATAGGTTATATAAGCTGTAATTTATTAATTATCGGTGATTTATCTATCAAGTCTTTACGGATTCTTAACCTATTTCTGCGTTATAATGGCGCGAGAGTGATTGAGCAAGGCATAGAAGGACTAATAAGTATGTCTATAGAAGATATTTTAATCCCAACGCATATTTGGTTTGAAATGCACCCCGAAGAAGATGCGTGTGATGTCATCGTGCAGATGGAGGATGGCACGGTCTATACGGCGCTGTTCGCCACCTTTTCGTATTTGCAACGGCAGATGACATTGGCATATGAAGTGAGTAAGCAAGTGCCGGATATGCCGGCGGTGCGTTATGTGGCGATTGATACCCCGCATATCCTCGTGGAGGCGCTCAATCGCGACATCATCGAAGATACGATTGATAACCTGCTCGCTTTAGAGATTTTCGCTGGGTTCTTCACCCGTGTGACCGAAAGCGATACCGAGAGCGGCGCCCCCAATGGCGAGCGAACTAGCGACGGCGGCAAGCGCGCGACGCAAGAGGTGGCCGCGGTCGTGATTTTGGATGTGCTCCTCGTCTCGGATTAAAAGTTCCCCATCCTTTACGCGATGACCACTAGGGACGTGCCGAGCGCGGGCGTCCCTGTATCCATTAACCCCGATTGCGGTTATAATCTGCGCCGATGAACGCCACCTTTTCGCTTGCCGTCGGGCCTGATGGGGCCATCGGCGTCGGCTCGCGCTGGGCCGCCGTATGATACATTTGCCAATCTATCTAATCAGCAAAGGTGAATCTGAAACCATGTCTCAGGAACGTTATGAAGATAGCCAACTCTACCGCATCCGCCATTCGCTGGCGCATATCATGGCGCAGGCGGTGTTGGAGCGCCAACCGCAGGCGCGTATCGCCATCGGGCCGCCCATTGAAGATGGCTTCTATTATGATTTTGAGCTGACGCAACCGCTGACAGAAGATGATTTGAAAGCGATTGAAAAGCGGATGCGCCAAATTGTGCAAGGCGGGCATGACTTCATCCGCCGCGAGGTGACGCCGCAAGAAGCGCGCGCCCTTTTCCACGACCAGCCCTATAAGTTGGAGCTGATAGAGGACCTTGTCCACGGGCGCGAGGACGAAAACGGCAATAAAATTAGCGAGCCAGCCGCGACAATGACGGTCTATACGCAGGATACGTTCACGGATTTGTGCCGCGGGCCGCATGTGGCCAACACGCGCGAAATCAACCCCCAAGCGTTTAGCATCACGTTTAAGCCGCTGGCCGGGGCCTATTGGCGCGGGGACGAAAGCCGCCCCCAATTGACGCGCATCTACGGCACAGCGTGGGAAAAGCCCGCCGATTTGGAGGCCTATTTACACCAACTGGAAGAAGCCAAAAAGCGCGACCATCGCATTCTGGGCGAAAAGCTGGAGTTATTCGTCATTTCGCCGCTGGTGGGCAAGGGCCTGCCCTTGTGGTTGCCCAATGGCGCTATCCTGCGCGATACGCTAGAGCGCTGGTTGCGTCAAGTGCAGGTGGATAATGGTTATTTGCCGGTGGTCACGCCCCATATCGGCAAGCTGGAGCTGTACAAGACATCCGGCCACTATCCCTACTACAAGGATAGCCAATATACGCCGATTGATGTAGACGACGAGCAATTCTTGCTGAAGCCGATGAATTGCCCGCACCATATCATGATTTATAAAAGCCAGCCGCGTTCTTACCGCGATTTGCCTATCCGTTACGCCGAATTCGGCACGGTCTACCGTTACGAGCAATCCGGCGAGCTGAACGGGTTAACGCGGGTGCGGGGCTTCACGGTGGATGATGCCCATCTCTTCGTGACGCCCGAACAATTGTTAGAGGAGTTCAAATCGGTGGTGCGCTTGGTGCAATACGTGTTCAGCGCCTTAGGTCTGAACGATTTCCGCGCGCGCGTGGGCATCCGCGACCCACAAAGCGATAAGTACGTCGGTGCGGATGAGAACTGGGAACGGGCTACAGAAGCTATCATCCAAGCGTGCCACGAATTGAACTTGCCGCATCATGTGGAGGAAGGCGAGGCGGCTTTTTATGGCCCCAAGCTCGATTTTGTGGTGCGCGATGTGCTCAAGCGGGAATGGCAATTGGGCACGGTGCAGGTAGATTACAACTTGCCGCAACGCTTTGAGCTGGAATTTGTAGACCGCGATAACGAACGCAAACGCCCTATCATGATTCATCGCGCGCCTTTCGGCAGTATGGAGCGCTTCGTAGGTATCCTCATCGAGCATTTCGCCGGGGCTTTCCCCGCGTGGTTAGCGCCCGTGCAGGCGGTCGTTATCCCCATCCGCGAGACGCACAACGCCTACGCCCAACAGGTGGCATCTGCCTTGCGCGGGCGCGGGATGCGCGTTCAGGTGGATGTGCGCGATAAGAATATGCGGAACAAGATTAAAGAGCATCGCGCCATGTTAGTGCCGTGGATGCTCATTGTGGGGGATAAAGACGTCGAAAACGGCACGGTGAGCGTGCGCTTGCGGACAGATGAAGACCTCGGCGCTTTCCCGCTGGAGGCTTTCGCTGAGTGGGCGGGCGACATCATCGCCCGATTTTCGATGGACTTAAAACCGTGAGCGGTTTAACCCTGTCGTCTCGTAAAAGCGCCCCTCCCGCGGCAGGAGGGGCGCTCGGTTTGGGCGTGGCGATAGGCGGCGGCGCTTGGCATAATGGGGAGATGACAGCTGTTTAGGGAGTGAGACGCTTGAGCCGCCAGACGCGCAAAATCGAAGCTTTCAACGACCGCATCGGCCCTGTGCCCATAAGTCGGCTAGACCGCGCGTTATGGGTTGTCACGGGGCTATTCGTGCTGGTTGTGCTGGCCGATACGTACTTGCGGACGCCATCGGCGGGCGCGTATCTGTATTTGCGGGCTTTGCATTGGCAACTGAGCCGTTATAGCTTGGCGGTGGCGGTGGGGATGTTCGCCGTGGCTTTTTATATCGGCATCGTCAAGCATGGCGATGTGACGCCCTATTTCCGCCGCGGGGCTTATGTGGTGGTGGCGACGATGGTATTAGAGTCGTTGATAGGGGCGGCGTTATGGGTTTTCATCGGGGCGCGGCCGGGGGAAGATGTGCATCTCATCTATGGGGCGGCGACGGTGTTAGCCTTGCCATTTTTCATTTTTGTGGAGAAGACGGCGGAGAAGCGGCCGGCGATGGGCAGTTATCTATGGGGCTTCGCCATTTTGGCGGGCATCATCATACGCAGTATCAGCACCGGCCCGGCCTGAATGGAAAGCGGATGAGCCGCTTAGTATCAGCTCATCCGCGCGTTGTGCGTTAGCGTCCTTTAGGCGGGCCGCCTCCGGGCGGGCCACCCTGGCCACCGTTCCCCGGCGGGCCGGCGTGTGGCGGCGGGCCACCTTGTCCGCCATTCCCCGGCGGGCCGGCGTGTGGCGGCGGGCCACCCTGGCCGCCGTTCCCCGACTGGCCAGCTTTACCGCGATTTTCGGCCGTTTCGCTTTCATCATTGCGGCCGAAGATGACGCGCCGCGAGAAGAAATCGGCAGGATGCACGCCGGCTTCTTTCATCAGCACGCCCCAGCCGCCTTGCCCCTCTGCGAATTGTTGGAGCAAGGTATCGGCATCTGTTTCTAGCTCTGCGGCGAGCCGTAGCGCGATGACGATATTACCGAAACCGAAGCCTTGGCAATGCCACGCAATGACCGTCTCGTAAGCGATGCCAAACTCGGTAGCGATTTTGGCGGCCACGGGGTGGGTGCTCGTGCCGACGCAGGTTGTCTCGGCGGTCTCGCAGGCGTCGCCGATGTTGTCGAGGTCGCTATCGAATTGGTCGGGGTTGGCGATGAGCGGGCAATTATCGAGGCTGTCGGCCACGCCGTCGGCGTCGCTATCGAGCAGGTCGGGGTCGCAGGCGTCGCCGATGTCGTCGGCGTCGCTATCGAATTGGTCGGGGTTGGCGACGAGCGGGCAATTATCGAGGCTGTCGGCCACGCCGTCGGCGTCGGCATCCAACACGATTTCGATGCTGGTAGCCATCAAAGTGCCCTCGTCATTGAAGTAGCCTGTGATGAGCACCGTATCGCCAACCGCTAAGGTGGCGGGGATAAAAGCCCCGCTGGGGGCCACGGTGACGCCATCTACGACCAACAAATCATCTTCGCGGACTTCAACCGTGCCCACCAATTCGACCAGCATGCTATCTTCGGCGGTCTCATCTTGGGCCAGCGTTGGGGAGAAGATGACCCCCAACAGCGCGCACAGCATAAAAAGCCATATCGCAGGTGTTCGTTTCATTGCGGACTCCTACACTCATTTGTTATGCCCGTTAAACCGTTAAGATGTAAATGATGTCGCTTGGTACTTTTGTACTTTTTTTATGGATATGGGCGCAAAGTGGCGCTCGGATTCATTCGGCGAGGTAGGGTTCGATGAAGTAGCGGCTCGCGTCGCCTTCGGCCACCCAACCTTCGCGCCCGCGATGGAGGATTTGAAACCATGTATAGCCATCGCCGCAGACAGGGCCATCGAGGACGAAGAAGATTTCGCCGGGGTTGATGCGGCGCAACACGGTTTCGCCAATGCCGGGGCCGGCGCGCATGTTGAGCGTTTCGGTATCGTCGGGGGTGATTTTGGTCACCCGCCCGCGTTCTTGGAGAATCATGCGGGTGGGTGGCGCGCCTTCGCAGTTGGGGGCAGGGGTGATAGAAGGGACAGGCGTAGGGTCGGGGGTGGCGGTGGCGAAAGCGATGCCCACAATGATTGTTGGCGAGGGCGCGGGGGGTTGCTGGCGCCCTAAATCGCATGCGCTGAGCAAGAACAAGACACAACAAGCCAGAATAACATATCGCCGCATGGGGCTTCCGTCCTCTCTTGCGGCATATTGTACCGCAAATTCGGCGCTTAGGATTGCTTGGGGAGGCGCGCAGATGGGCGGATAATTCGGCGGATGTAGCGTTGGTCGCGCCAGCCCCATACGGCCAGCAAGCCATAGCCGCCCGCGTATACCGCCAGATAGGGGGCGATGGCCGGGTTATGGACGAGCGCTAAGCCCACAGCCCATAAGCTATAGAGCGCCAGTAGTGTTTCTCCCCAAGGCGTCCCCCTAGTGGATAGGGCGTAGGCGCTATGTCGCCAACCGCTGTTGAACTTGGGGGTACGCTGGAAGCCGCCGCCACGCCCGACAAGGACGCTGAACGCGGCTAGGGTATTGTTCCACGTCATCCCCGCCCCCAACAATAAGACGATGGGAAAAGCCAACAGCCGCCGCGGCCAATCGGCGTAAAGCTGGCGCTGGCTGACCAGAAAGAGCAAGGGCGGGGCTAGGCTGATGAGTCCTAGCGGGGCGAGCGGCAATCGTTGGAGCGCGCCATCTAACATCAAGGGGGGCGTGAGCAAGAGCAACAAGAACATCAGCGGATGCACTAGGTATTGGCATAAGAGGTGGGTGGCCATGGCTTTTGCCATCCCTGATAGGCGTTTGCTCCGCCATACGGGGGCGATGAGCCGCGCGAGGCATTGGATATTGCCCTTGGCCCAGCGCGCTTGCTGTTGTTTGTAGGCGGCCAATTGGGGTGGCACCTCCCCCGGCACGACCACATCGGGCAAGAGCAGGTAGCGCCAGCCGCCCAACTGGGCGCGATAGCTGAGGTCGAGGTCTTCGGTGAGGGTGGCGGAAGACCAGCCGCCGGCCGCGTGGATGCAGGCGGTGCGCCAGATGCCGCCAGTGCCGTTAAAAGAGAGCGGCCAGCCAACGCGGTTGCGCGCCCGTTGCTCGATGACGAAATGTACATCTATCGAGAGGGCTTGCGCCATAGTCAGGGCGTTTTCTTGTGGGTTCAGGTGCCCCCAGCGGGTTTGCACGATGCCTAATTGCGGGTCGTGGCAGAAGAACGGGACGGTGCGCCGCAAAAAGTCGGGCGGGGGGACGAAATCGGCATCGAACAGGGCGATTAAATCGCTGTGGAGCAGGGATAAGCCATAAGCCAGCGCCCCGGCTTTATACCCGACGCGCTCATGGCGTTGCATATGACTGACGCTTAGCCCCTGCTGGCGCATGACTTCGACATAGCGGGCGATGATGCGGCTGGTTTCGTCGGTGGAATCGTCCAGAATTTGGATGTGCAGGCGCTCGCGGGGGTAATCGAGGCGCATCATGCTTTCTAGCAGGCGCGGCACGACGTGTTGTTCATTGTAGATGGGCAGTTGGATGGCGACCGAAGGCCAATCGAGCGGTTCGGGGGCGCGGGGCTGTTGGCGGTAGGTGCGCCAATAGACCAGCAACAAGAGCAATTGTCCGCTGGTGTAAAGGGTGAGTAAAAGCGCGCCGATGAGATAGAGTATCGTGATTAAATAGACGAGCATAATAGCCGCATTGTAGCGGTGGAAGGCGGGGCTTACAAGGGCGCGTGATCGAAGAAGACGGGCCGTTATTGGGCATGGCAGGCTGCATCCTACCTGCGGTACAATGAGCGCCGAGTTTATCTGTAGCGATTGAAGGCAAAGCATGACATCGGCAATTCATCCTTCACTCATCCCCTCGTCGGTCATCAGCGGGGTTTATACAGTGCCCCTGAAGCCCTATGAGGACGAACGCGGACGCTTTATAGAGACCTTCCGCCGCGAATGGTTCCCGTGGGTGAATTGGGAACGCTTGCAGAGCAACCGCTCGGATAGCAAGCCGCAGGTGTTGCGCGGGCTACATTATCATTTTCATCAAGTGGATTATTGGTATGTGCCATCGGGGCGTATCCGCGTGGGCCTAGCCGATTTGCGCCCCCAATCGCCCAATTATGGCGCAACGCAAATACTGGAACTCAGCGACGAACAGCCGCACGGGTTGTTCATCCCCGAAGGGGTGGCGCATGGCTTCATCGCGCTCAGCGCGTGCACGCTCATCTATGTGGTCAACAATTATTACGATGGCGGGCGTGATGAATATGGGGTGGCGTGGGATGATCCACAATTGAGCTTGGCGTGGGGTGTGGATGCGCCGCTATTATCGGCGCGCGATGCCCAAAACCCGCGTCTAAGCGATATTCCCGCCGAGCGGTTGCCGCGCTAATCGCCCAAGAAAGCGCTATTGGCGGCGTATATCCAAGCGGTTTGGCCATCGGGGAGCGTCACGCGGATGCGGGCATAAGCGGGGCCTTCGTAGGCGTCGGCGCGCGCTAATTCGTCGGCGGTCACCGCTAGCAAGCGCCCTTCTATGCGTCCGCGTCCGCGCCGCGCCATTTTATAGCCCTCGTAAAGCCCTATATCGAAGCCTTCCACCACAGCGGCGACGCCGTGGATGACGCGCCCGAATACTCGCTGTTGGGTATCGGGTTGCATCAGCGTACCATAGACGAACAATAAGGTCATCCTGCGCCGCCTTCCGCGGAGTCTTGGGCTTTTTCCAAATAGCCGGAAAGCCACTTCATGACGTCAATAGCGCTGTGGGGCTGGGTATCGCCGCTGTAGAGCTGGCGTTCTAGGGTATCGTCGCTACGGATGAGGGAGGGCTTGCTCCGATTTTCGGCCATGGTGGCGATGAGCTTAGCCAATTCTTTGAGATTTTTAGCCAACACAAGGCGCTGGTCGGGGGAAAGCTCGTCGAGGCGCTCTTGTAGCTCGGCGTAGATGGTGGGGGTGTCTATGGCGTTCTGCCGCCCACCCGCAGGGTCAAAGGCGCTGGCGATAGCTTCTAGCAGGGTGTAGGTTTGGCTGATGGCTTCGGCGAAGGCATCTAGGGGGCGCTGTCCGACGATTTTACGAAGGCCGATGACGGTTTGCACGATAGCGCGGGCCTCGTCGAGGGCGCGCTTGCCGTCGAGCGCTTTTTCGAGGCGTTGCAACTGGGCCAGCGGCAGGCCGCGCACCAGCTCGCGCAGGGCATTGAGCATGGTATGGTATAGGTCTTTATTCCAGTGGGTCAGGCTTTGGAGCGTGGCGATAGAATCGGCTAAGGCGGGTATATCGCGCGGTTCGCTCTCTTGCAACAGGGCGACGAGACGGCGGGTAGCCACCTTCGCCACCGTTTCGGTCTTATTTTCCGCCGCGATTTCTAGCAATTTCCACAAGACGCCGCCGGAGACGTGGGCATCGGGGTTTTTGTGGAGCAGGCGGGCTAATTGTTCGACCATCGCGCCCAAGGTGGGGGCCCAATCCCACGCGACCATGAGCGACACGTACAGATTGATGATTTGTTGGGGGCCTAAAAAGCTATCGCTACCCAGCCGATTGATGAGGGTGATGAGGTCGCTCACCTCGCGTTCGCTGGCGGCGAGGGCGTTAGCCAAGAGGTGGAACAAGTCTTCGTGTTCGGCGAGGTGGGCGATGATGGTCATGAACAGATTATCTTCTGCCGAGGCGAGGGCATAGCGCATCAGGGCTTCTAGAGCGGGCGCGGCCAATTGTCCGAGGTGCTTTTCTATCAAGCGGTTCATCAAGACGGCCGGGCGGTATGGCTCGGCGACGGCGACGGATGGCGTTTCGCGGTAGAGCGCCCATAAAGCCCCGACCATCGGCGGGCTTATCTCGCGGTTGGCGCTCATCAGGCGGGCGATGGCGGCTAAGAACCATTCGCGCTTTTGCCCGACATCGTGAGAGAGGGCGTTGATGGCGACGGGGTCGAGTTCGCACAGGGCGGCGCGCAAATCGGGGGGCAAAAGGGCCGTCAAGCGGTCATCGGCGAGGAAGGTTTCTAACTGTTCGGGGCTTCGTTTGATGGCCAAAAGCGTTAGTTCTAAGGCGAGTTCGGGGTCAGTGTGGGCGCGCTTTTGGGCGGTGGCGAAAGCCTCTTTTAACACTTCGGACAAGCCATAGGTGGCGGGTTCGCGGGCGATGAGCTTAAGCCAATTGATGATGGTGGTGGCGTCGCCATCGGTGAGCGCGACGCGCAAGGCGGCGCGGGCGGCTTGTTTTAAGCGTTCTAGCCAGCGTTCATCTAGCCCGTCGGTCAGGCGCGAGCGGATGAAAGCGTAGACCGCGTCGGGTTGGTGTTCGAGGTCGGCTTCTAGTCGCTGGCTGAAGTCGGTGTCGAGCAGGGCGTCATTATCCATCTCGCGTAGGACGATTTGGGCGGCGTCGGTATCGCGCTCCTCAAGGGCATATCCTAGGAGCTTGAGCAAATAGTGGCGGCGCAATTCGCCCTGCGGTTGCGAGCCACCGCGCATGACCGCTAGCACCTCGTCGCGTGGGATGGCCTCGCCGCGTTCTATTTGGCGGTCGAGCTGGTAGCGTTCCACCAAGAGGCGTAAGCCCGTTTCGAGCGAGTGGCCGGCCATCACCTTAGAGGCGAAGGTATCCATCAGGCGGATGCCGTCCACCAGATTTTTGACATCATCGCGCCAGATGCTGGCCAGCCAGCGGATGTAGGGTAATTCCAGCACGTCGGCGATGGGTTGCGGCTCTTGCGACCAGTCCACCACCCAGCGGTTGGTCTCTAGGGGGGCTTCGCTGAAGACGATGCGCGGCGCGCCGGGTAGCAGGCGGGCGCTATGGGTGGTAAAGGTCAGCAGGGGGCGGGCGGTGGCCGGCAAGAGCATCATCAGCCCTTGCACCAAAAGCAAGCGTTGTTCCAGCTGGGGCGGGAAGTTACAGATGAGCAATTGGCGTTCGTGCCGCGCCGCCCCCAATAGCGATAGCAAATAGAGCAAGTCGCCGTTGGGGATGAGGTTAAACAGGCGTCGCAAAATGGCAATTTGCTTATCGAAAGTCCATGTGGCCGGCGGTGGCAGTTCTAAAAAGGTCGGCGCGTCGTCGGGTATCCATGGCGTATCCGTTAAGCTGAGCAGGGGTTGCAGTTGCCCGCCTAGGCTGTACAAGGTTTCCTTGGGCAGAAAGATGAATTGGTAGATGTCGCCTTCGGTCGCGCCCTCGCGGTAAGCGCGGGCGAACAGGTATTGGTCTGGGGTGTGCTGGACGAGGGCGACCATCTGCGATAGCTTGGCATCTGGGGCGGGCCACGGGTCTAGGCAGACCGTTTCGAGCAGAGGGGCGCCTTCTGGCAGGGTGATATGAGGCGATGCGCCGACTATCGCCGTAGGCGCGCCCGTTTGTGGGTAGGACTGGTATACCACATAACCCAATTGTTCGCTCACACGCTATCTCTTTCCCCATCGTGAGCCAATGCTCACAAATTGTCCCAAATGATAGCCGAAGTTTCAAGCGCAAGTGGGAGAATTGGGGGCGGGGGGTGGTTGCGCTACGGCGCGCGGTGGCGGCGGGAGATGTCGTTAGGGTCTAGATTGCCGCTATTGAAGGCGACTAATCGCCGCCAGTTGATGAGTCCGTTGTCGCAAAAGGCGTCTAAAAATTCAGCTGTGAACTGGTTGATAACGCGCCCTTTTTCTTCTAAAAAACGTTCATTGTGTTCTTTAGCTCTGTATCCGATGGGTTCGATAATATCTGTGTAGAGTTGCTCATTTCCACTGATGAGATGCCAAAAACTTTGCCCGACGACTTTCATATATCCTCTTAAGAAAGTCGTTTTGGTTTTTCCATAACAAATACCCAATACCGGTTGCACGTTCCGCGTGCTTTGAGATTGCTTTAGACGTTCAACAGCTTTTTGAAATCTTCTTCTTGACGCTTATGTTGGGAGCTATTTCCCCAATTTGCGCCGGATTTGATGGAAATGAGATAATGAATATCATCATGAACAAATTCCAAATCTATCCCAGAGGCGGAAGATTTATGGCCATCGAGCGTATAGCTTGCAATATAGATAGCCAATTCTTCTAAAAAATCTCCGAAGAGTTTTTCTTCAGAAGAAGATAAATAGGCGTCAAGAATGTCTTGTATCAGTTCTGAGGCGATGTTGAGGTTTTTGGCTTTGAAGAGATAGGGGTTTTTGCGCTTCAGCAAATCTTGTAAACTCAAACGTTCTAAAGCGCTAATTTTACTATAATGAAATTGAACAATGCGGGTGTTCACAAACTGATATAAATCATCGGACGGAATGGCTTTCATAGCAAGCGCTCCTGACGAATGGTTTCATCATCGCCTAAGGCGGCGCGCGCCATCTCGCAATAGTCAGCGTGAATATCGATGCCGATATAGCGCCGCCCTAATGCTTTGGCAACGATGGCTGTAGTGCCAGAACCGACAAAGGGGTCTAAAACCACATCGCCTTCTTGGGTGAATAGTTTGATAAACCAGCGGGGTAATTCGCGCGGGAAAACGGCGCTATGGTTGCGATTGGATGTTTCTGTGGCGAGATGCAAAACATTGGTGGGATAAGCTTTATCGCGCCCAACCCAATTAGAGATGTTTTTACCGAAACCGCTTTCTGCTTTAGATTCGTCGCGGATTTTGTCGGTAGCGCTCAGTTTTCGCAGGCGTGTTTTAGCCCAATCGCCTGTAGGGACCATCACCGCATCTTGGTACATGTGGAATTGCGCTTGTTTATTGAATTGCAAACAACGTTCCCAAGCATCGCGGAAGCGATTCGGCCATTTACCGGGATAACAGTTCTTTTTGTGCCAGATGAATTCTTCGGTCCATAACCAGCCTTGTTTACGTAAAGCTAAAATCAACTCCAGTACATAGGTGTGTCGTTCGCCATTAACCACACGTTCTTTGATGTTCAGGATAAATGTGCCCGTTGGTTTTAATACGCGAAAAAATTCTTGAGCGCGTGGCAAAAACCAAGCGACATAATCATCAGGATGAATGCCCCCATAAGTGCGCTTGCGACTATCCGCATAGGGGGGGGATGTGATAATCAGGTCAACGGTTGCAGGAGGCAACGATGGCAAGACGTCTAAACAATCTCCCTGTATAATCTGGTCGAACGTTAACATAACCCCACTTTTTTCTGATTCAAGAAGCGGATACCCTTATTCTAATGGTTTTGGTCGTATGACGAAAGGCGCGGTGGCGGTTTAGCTGTGCCGCCAGATGGCCCAGACGAAGCGCGGCAGGCGCGTCATGCGTCGCCAGCGCCACGGCTGTTTGATGAGGCGAAAGAGCCATTCGAGGCCGGCCTTTTGCATCCACAAAGGGGCACGGGGCACCTCGCCAGCGATGAAATCCAACGCGCCGCCCACGCCCATAGCCATTTTGGCGCGCAAACGCGGCAAATTGCGCGCTATCCACTTATCTTGTTGGGGCGCGCCATAAGCCACAAACAAGATGTCTGCGCCGCTGGCGTTGACCCGCGCGACGATGTCATCTTCTTCTTCCGCCGCGGGCGAGCCTGCATAAACCCCCACGATGTTCAGGGATGGATGGCGCGCTTGTAAGATGGTTGCCGCGCGCTCTGCTACCCCCGGCCCCGCCCCCAACAAAAAGAGACGCCAGCCGCGTTCTGCGGCCCGTTCCGCGATTTTGGGGACGCCGTCGGAGCCGGTGACGCGCTCTGGCAGGGGATGGCCCATGCGCCGCGCCGCCCACAGCAAGCCCACGCCGTCGGGGATGCACAAATCGGCGCGCTGTAAGATGTAGCGGAAGTGGCTATCGCGCTGGGCTATCATGATGAATTCCGGATTGGTCGTGCAGACGTGACGACAAGGGCCATCTTGCGCTATCCACTGGGCGATGCGCGCCAACCACGCCTCGTAAGTGATGGCATCTACAGGCGTATTGAGGATAGATAGGCGCGCGCCCCGCGTGGCGGCGGGCGGCGCGGGCGGGGGCGGGGCTTCGCCCGCTAGCAACCGTTGGGCGGCGGAGACGACTTGTTCAGGCGTGACCAATTTCATACACGTGCGCGCGGGGCAACCGTCCCGCAGGCCGATTTCGTGGCCGACATAACTACACGGACTGCATTCTGGGGCGGCGCGGAGCACCATAGAGCGCCCGCGGGGCGTCCAAGGCCCCCATGCGTCGGGGTTGCTGGGGCCAAAGATCGCGAGGACGGGCACGCCGACGGCGGCCGCGAGGTGCATCACGCCGCTATCCGCGCCGATGAACAGGTTAGCGGAGGCGAGCAAACGGGCCAATTGCGGCAGGGTGGTTCGCCCGCTGAAATCGAGCGGGGGATGTTGGGCGTGTGCGCGCACCTTGTCGGCGTCATCGGCAGTCGTGCCCACCAGCACGACCCGCGCGCCGAGCTGGTGGTATAGCGCGTCGGCCACTTGGGCGAAATAGGCGGAGGGCCAACGGCGGGCGTGGCTGTAGCCGCCGCTACCGGGATGGATGATGATAGTCGGGCGGGTATCGTCGGGCGGCAAGGGATTTTGTGGGGCGATGGCCACTTGGGCCGGGCGCGGGGTGGGGTCTGCGCCGAGCAAGGCGACCAAATCGAGCCAATATTGGGCTTGATGGCGCGCGCCGAAGCCGCCATCTGGCACCGCGCGCGTTAAAAAGCGGGCGCGCCCATTATCCAAGCCCACATGATGCGCCGCGCCGCTGGCCATGGCGATAAAACGAAATTTGAGCAGTCCCAGACGCAAGGTGAAGTGGTGGCAATAGATGATGGCGTCGTAGCGCCCCCCGCGCAAACCCCGCGCGAGGCGGTAGAGCGCGCCCCACGATGGCGGGCGCAACAGCAATTTGGGGGAGAAGAGGCCCTTGGGGGCGGTGATGAGCGCATCCACGAGGCCTTCAGGCAGGACGGCGGCCGTGTGCGGCGCGGTTAGTAGGGCGATATGGGCGTCGGGGTGGGCTTGGCGCAAGGCGGCGATGGCTGGCGTGGTCAAGATGAGGTCGCCGATGTCGGCCAATTGGACGAATAGAAAGCGGCGCATCGGCCCTCACACGTCGTCGGTTTTGGGCTGGCCCGTCTCGTCGTAGTGGGCGCGCAGATAGTCGGCGGTGTTTTGGGGCAGGCTTTCGATGGTGGACAAGGTGTACATGTTGGCGCTAAAAGCGTCCTCCACCCAGCCATGATGCGACTTGAAGACCAGCAGAAGGAATTGCACTAAATAAGGCAAAGAAAAGAGGCTGTAGTTGATGAAGAAGGCGCTAGCGGGTTGTCGGGAGAGGTAACGCTCGCGCCGCCACGCTTCCATCAGCGGCAAATCGTCGGCCATGCTGGCGAAGCCGTAGCGCGTACCGCCATGCCACACCCAAAAATACTCCCCCGTGCTACCATCGGGGTTTTCGTACGTGAAATGGACGTTGAGCCGTTCGTACTCGCGGCCATTTTCGGCCCGAATGGTGAGCGTGGTACAACGGTAACGGTTGCGCTCCGCCAGTTGGCGGATGTGCGGCAACTCGATAGGGGCGGGGGTGTAGTACATCAGTTGGTTGGCGGTCATGCGTCCTCCTGTGGGATGTGGCCGGCCGCGCGTTCTAGGACGCTCAAGACTTGTTCGGCCGCGCCAAACCATGTGAAGCGCGCCACTTGGGCATAAGCTTTGTTACGAAGCGTCCAATGTAAATCACGATGCCACGTGAGCAAGTCCATAGCGATGGTGATAGCGTTCACATCGAGGGGGTCTACCAGCAGGCCGCCATCGCCGACGAGTTCGGGCAGGCTGGAGTTATTGCTGACGATGACCGGCACGCCGCTATGCATGGCTTCTACGACGGGGAAGCCGAAGCCTTCGTAAAGGGTGGGGAAGACCAAGGCGCGCGCGCCAGCGAGGAGCGCCCCCTTATCGGCTTCGTCTATGTAGCCGGGCAGATAGACATTATCCACGCCTTGCACCCACGTTTCATCAAAGAGCCAGCCCTTTCCGCCGGCCAAGACCAACCCGGCCGGGTCGTCGGGGTTGGCTTGTTTCCAGCGCTGGTAGGCGCGGACGATGCGGGCGATGTTTTTACGCGGTTGCAACGTGCCGATGAATAGAAAATACTGTTCGGGCAAGCCGTATTTGCGGCGGGTGGCGGCCATCACGCCGGCGGGCGGGGGTTCTACGCCCGGATAGACCACCGTGATTTTATCGGCGGGGATTTGGTAGAGGCGCGTCAAATCGTCGGCCGTGGTTTGGCTATCGCAGAGGATATGGGTAGCGCGGCGGGCGCTGTGGCGTGTGCTCCATGCCAGATAATAGCGCTGAGCGCGCGGGTGCGCTTCGGGGAAATAGTGATAGCCGAGGTCGTGGATGGTGACGACCGAAGGGCCGGGAAACCAAAGCGGCAAGGTATGGGCGGGCACAAAGGTGACATCGGGGCGGTCGCGCCACAGGGCCAAGGCGAAGCGTAGATGCGTCCATAAACGCGGAAAGGGGATGATATGCTGAGAAACGTATCGGGAGGCGATGAACAAGCCTTCGGGTGGTGCATCGCGGAAGTAGAGGCGCAGGCGATGCGGGTGTTCGCGCTGGTCGTTGAGCGCGACGAGATGGCGGATGAGTTGCAGGGCGTAATGCTCCGTCCCGGTGGGTTGGGGGCGGGTAGTGCGGCTGGCGTCAATAGCGATAGTTAAGCTTGGTGTCGCGCTCACACATAGCACCTCATGGATTAGGGTTTGTTGGTTATGCGGCGGCGATGCCATAAGGGCGCCAATAGCCACCACAACAAAAAGATGAGCGCCAGCGGCCACCCTTGGCGCATCGCGTCCAGTATGGAGCTGTTTAACCAGCCGTGGGTATAGGCCCAAGCGCTTAAGCCGGCCATCCCCAATGCCAGCGCCCACAACGAAGCGCGGCCGGGGGCTGGTCGGGCTAAAAAGGCGAAGATGGCGAAAGCCACCGCCGCGGCCCAGAATAAGACGGGCCAAAACGCCGCGCCCATCGTGGATAGCGCATAGAAGGCGGCGGCCCAAGCGATGAGTTGCAGTCCCGCCCATAAGCTCCCGCGGGCGTTCCCGCCGCTCGATTGCCAATAGGCCACCAGCGCCAAGCCGATCACCGCCACGCCCGAAACGAGCAACAGGGAGGGAGAGGGCATCGCTTCGCCGATGTTGAGCAGTAGGGTTAGCCCGCCGCCCAGCGCGATGAGGAGCAAAGACGGCACGATAGAGGCGATTTGCCCGCGGGCCAAGCCCGATGGCGGCGGCGCGACTATCGGCGTGGGGTCGCTAGGGTGCTCCTCGCGCACGAATGGCGCGATGTCGTAATCGGCTTCGGTTTCCGCTTCTGCTGTGTCCTCTGCGATGGGTTGGGCTTCTGCGGGCGGCGCGCCCCCGGCTAACAAGTCTAGCTCGGTCACGGCGGCGAGGGCCGCGGCCACGTCTACGGTTTCTTCCGCCATGGGGATAGCCGATAGGTCGAAGTCCTCGGCGGGGATGGCGTCGCTGTCGGCGTCCTCGGCGGGGTTATGAGATTGGCGAAGGTCTTTATCGTCCATATGCTTTATTGTGTGCGTTTTTGCGGGGGAAAGCAAGCGCGCGTTCGTCCTGCGTCAAGCAAAAGGCGTTTTGTGGGGCTGGTATACGCCGTTGACCAACTGCCCATCCACGAGCGTTAGGGTGCGGTCGGCGACGGCGGCCAATTCGGGGTCGTGGGTGACAAGGATGATGGTGGTATTGGATTCGCGGCGGATGGTCTGCAGGGCTTCTAGCACGGTGTGTCCGCTCTCGCTATCGAGGTTGCCGGTGGGTTCGTCGGCCAATATCAAGGGCGGGTTGTTGGCGAGGGCGCGGGCGATGGCCACCCGTTGCTGTTGTCCGCCGGATAATTCGGAGGGGCGATGCCCCAAGCGGTCGCCCAAGCCCAATAGTTCTAGCAGTTCTTTGGCGCGGCGGGTGGGGTGGTAGCGGCGTTTGCGGGCGAATTGGATGGGCAGGGCCACATTTTCAAGGGCGGTGAGGGTGGGGATGAGGTTAAAAAATTGGAAGATGAAGCCGATTTTTTCGTTGCGGACTTCGGTTAATTGGGCTTCGTTCATGCGGGTGATGTCTATATCATCAATGAAGACGCGGCCGCTCGTGGGGGTGTCTAGGCCGCCGAGGATGCCGAGCAGGGTACTTTTGCCACTCCCGGAAGGGCCAACGATGCTGACCATCTCGCCGCTATCCACAGCCAAGCTGATGCCGCGCAAGACGTGGATAGTGTGCTTGCCGAGCCGTAAATCTTTGGTGACCTGTTCCACTTGGATGACGGGATGTGTTTGTGCCATGATGACTCCACTCTGTTTGCTTTATAAGGGTGTACGGGGCTGAAGGCGTTTAGGTTGCAGAGTATGTCCGGGCTGGCCTATAAGCCGCGTTCTGTGCCGCCGTAGCGGTGGAGATTATCTCTCTGGGATGCGCGTCACCGCGCACCTCTAGCGGCGTACCCGGCGCTTTCTACGGGACGGGCCGCCCCACTGCGCCATATTTCGCCTTGCTCCCGATGGGGTTTGCCTAGCCGCGGGTATCGCTACCCGCGCTGGTGGTCTCTTACACCACCGTTTCACCCTCGCGCGCGGGGGTGTGCCCCGCTGCAATCTGCCTCTCTGCTGCACTATGCCGTCGGGTTGCCCCGCCTAGCGGTTAGCTAGCATCGTGCCCTATGGAGCGCGGACTTTCCTCAGCCCGTCGCAAGGGCGGGCCGCAATCTCCCAGCCAACCCGGACGCTTCTATTGTAACGATATTCTGATGGAGATAGAAGCGCGAGTTGGGGACGGGTAAAATTATTTGACAGTTTGACCTAGAATGCGTATACTGCCGTGTGGTTTACTGTGCCCTATTTTAGGAGGTTGCCGCCATGCAAAACGACAATTATCGGTTGGTCGTGCGCCGCGGTCCACAACCGAATCAGTCGTTTGAGCTGAATAAAGATGTCATGACGCTAGGGCGCGACATCACCAACGATATTGTCATCAATGACCGCGAAGTCAGCCGTCATCATATGCGCTTGACGCGCGGCGCGGGTGGCTTCTCCCTAGAAGATTTGGGTAGCACCAATGGCACTTTCGTCAATGGCAAGCGGATTACGGGTATTACGCCGCTGAACAATGGCGATATTATCGGCTTGGGCGAGACCGTGACGCTGGTATATGAGCTAGCGCGCGGGGCGCAACCGCCGGTATCGGCCCCATCCGCGCCGCGGCCGGCGGAAGAAAGCCCGCCTGCTCCGCCGTCCTATTCGGCGGCCAACCCCTACCAGCCGCCGCGCCAAGAGCCCCCAGCCGCGCCTTACCAAGCGCCGCCCCCCTACCAGCAACCGCCATACAGCGCGCCCCCCGCTGGGACAGAAGACCCACAAGCGCCCTATTACAGCCCGACGCCGATTTACGGCGGGCCGCCCCCGGCCCCGCCCGCTGGCGGTTATGGCTATGATTATGACCCTTACGTCATGCGCGAGGACGCCCCCAATAACACCATGCGTTATGTCCTCATCGGGTGTGTGGCTTTGCTGTTTGTCTGCTGTTGCTTGGTGATTGTGGCCGCGGTGTTGGTAGACCAGCTCGACCTCTATTGCCAATTGCCATTGGTGGGCGATGTGGTGCAAGCGCTCGGTCTGAAGCGTTGCTTCTAACGGTTGCAACATAGGGAAACGGACGAGGGCCTGGCGACATGCCCTTTTTGATGCGCCGATAAAAACGCCCCTACTAGTGGTAGGGGCGTTTTATATGCGTCTGAAGCGTATCAGGTCAGGCGGTTGTAGTATTCCACCACCAGCTGAATATCCACGGGCACTTGAATTTCGCCGGGCGAGGGTACATGGGTGAGGGTGACGGATAAATTGGCTTTATCCACATTGAGGTAACCGGGATAGGCGCTGAGCTGTTCTATCCATTCGGTGATGTGGACATTTTTCTTCATTTTTTCGTGAACGCTGATGACTTGGCCGGGCTTGACTTGATAAGAGGGCAAATCTACGCGCGCGCCATCCACCAAGATATGCCCATGCACCACCAATTGGCGGGCGGCCCAGATGGTGGCGGCCAAGCCGGACTTGTAGACGAGGTTATCTAGCCGCCGTTCCAGCAAGGAGAGCAAGTTACCGCCGGTGGGGCCCAGCATTTTAGACGCCTTCTTGTAATAATTCCGCAATTGGCGTTCGCGGATGTTATAGATGAAGGCTAGTTTTTGTTTTTCGTCTAATTGTATGGCGAAAGCGCTACGCTGGCCAGAGCGGTACTGTTTTTCGCGGCCGTGGTCGCCGGGCGGGAAGCCGCGCTTCTCTAGGATTTTGGCGTATTTGGCGCGCGGGACGAGCAATTCGCCGAAGCGGCGTTGGGTCTTTGCTTTAGGGCCGTGTAAGGATGCCATCGTCTTCAAACCTCTTGCGACCTGTGCAGGTCATCATCAATGCTGACAAAAGTACGTCTATTGTAATCGCTTTGCCCGCAAATGCTAGGGTGGATTTTGGGCGGGGGGCCAGCGCCTTTGCGACCCCGACGGCGCGAGATACATCACGTACTGTTCGGCTATGTCGGCGATGTAAGGGCTACGATAGGGCCCCTCCAGCTCCCAAAGCAGGTTCAGCCATTGCGGGGTCAAATAGTCGCGGGGGTCTATGAAGAAGGCTAGCCCGCGCGCGTCGGAAAATTTCATCAGCCAGTGCGGGGTCAGATGCCGCGTTTCGATGGCGTGCCATTCGGGTTGGATGCCCCAATAGCGAAAGAGGGTATCGAAATGGGGCAAAAAGGCGATGTCGCCGAAGATGAACACCGACGGCACCCCGTCGAGGTCGCGGATGCGGTAGATGACATCAATATGGTCAGGGAAGCGCCGCAATTGGTGATTGAGCGTGGTCAGATGGGGGCCGAAGTAATAGCCCACGTTGGCCAGCGCCAAAGCGGCCACCGCCGCGATGCGCCCCGCCCGCCCGCGCCACCCGCGCGGCCACAGCGCGATAGCGGCTAGCGTGGCGGCGCGCCATATCCCCAAGCCGATGAGCACAGCGATGAGCGGGAACGCCACCACGTAGCGCGCGGTCCACTGTGGGAAGTCCATTAGGCTATTGCCCAACACGGTCAGCAAAAACCACAACCACAGCAACACGCCTTCGCGGCGGGGGCGGGTGGCCGCCGCCAATAGCCCCAATAAGAAGAACGGTAACATGATGGGCAAGACTAAAGCGGTATCTCCGCCGTAGAAATAGGCGCTACTATCGGGCGCGTGGACAAAATGCATGAGCGGCGGGGCGATATGACGACGGAAAAAGAGCTGGAGGTTGGCTAAGCCGTCATCGGTGAATAGGAGCACGGCCAAATAGCTTTGGTCGAGTCCGCGCTCGGCCAGTCGGGGCGTCAGCGGGGCGCGATAAGCGTAAAAAGTATACAGATAAGGGGCGACGAGCAAGCCGAAGCACAAGGCGAGCGCCAATAAGCCGCGGGCAAAGGGTTTGTGGCGGCCGAAGATGGCCGACCACAGCACCCAACTTATCCCTAAAGCGCCATAGAGCAATTTACCCGATTCGTGGAAATAGAATAACAAGGCGAAGCAGGCCCCCGCGGCGACATAATGAACACGGCGGCCATGGCGCAACGCGGCCACGAGGGCCGCCAAAGCCAGCGTCCCTAGCAGTGGGTCGGCGATGTTGAGCAGTCCAATTCGGCTGAAATGTAGGTGCGGGGGGTATATGGCCAGCATCGCGGCGGCCCACAAGCCAAAGCGCCCGTTGTACAGCGCCCGCCCCAGCGCGTAGAGCGCGGCCACGCCGCCCACACCGACGAGGGCGCTCGCCCAGCGCAAGCCCGCCAGCGAATAGCCGAAAACCTCGCTGGTGATGAGTTCCCAATACGGGTACAAACGGGGGAAACGGGCGATGGGATGGAAAGGCGATAGGATGGCGATAGTGGGGTCGTCGCGCAAATCGCTGACCGCATCGAGCATGTGGGCTTCGTCTAGCGGAATGCGGATGCTATCTTCTAAATTCCAGACGCGCAGGAGGAACGCCAAAAGCAAAATGCCGCCCAGCAGGCGTGCTTCGGTCGGGGGGATGGCCCATAGGCGGCGGCTATCGCCGGCCAACCCGCGCCACACGCCCCAGACGCCACCGACGAAAAGCGCCATCTGCAGATGAATGCTCGCGCCCATCAGTAGCGGGATGTCCCATAGCGTCCCGTTGATTTCCGACACGAGCGCCAAGCACAACATACCGCCGACCAGCCAATGCCAGCGGATAGGTTCTGCTGTGGGTGGCGGGGGGTTTTGGGGGTCGGTGGGGGCTTGGCGTCGCGCATCGGCCCATAGGGCCGCCCAACTGAAAAGCGCTGCGCCCAACAAGAAGGGGTCGGCGTAGGGTAAATCGCGCGTTTGGCCGGGGCGCAAGCTGTAAGCGGTGGCGCACAGCAACACAGTAGCGATAGCAAACAAAAGGCGCTGGCGGGTCATCATCGGTCGCTCCTGCTAGGCTCAGCGCGTCGCGCCCAGTACAGGGCGTATTGCTTATCGGGCGGGATGTGGTAGGGCGACCAATAGGGGCCGTCGAGGGGTTGCCCCAGCGCGCGGGAAAGGTTCTGCCGCGTTTCGGCGTCTTCTGGCAGTAGGAAGAAGGCGATGTCGCGTTCTGCCAGCAAATCGGGGGCTTGCTCGTACGGGAATTGGTAGGGTAGCAAGATGCGTAAGGGGATGTCCTCGCCGCGCAGACGGGCCATCATGGTGATGTGCGGCGCGTAGACCAATTCGGTCGTCAGCAAGAAAGCGTAGGGGGCGTTGGGCAAATCGAAGGCGCGGAAAGCCGCGTCTTGATGGTCGCGGAAGGGGCGTATTTGGCGGTTGTAGAGGGCGAGATGTGGGCCAAAGTAGGTGACGAGGCTAGCGCTAGCGTATAGGATGACCGCAACCCGATTCAGCCACTGCCGCCGTGGGCCGCGCATCCCCAGCGCGTCCAGAGCGCCCACCCAGCCCCACGCCAACAATAGGGCGATGGGCGGCAGAGCGATGACAAAGCGGGCCGTCCACGTGTTCTCTAGCAGTAGGCTATTGCCCAGCACGGTCAACGCCAGCCACAGGATGGGCCACAGCCCGCCGCGCCGCCAACGGGCCAGCGCGACCCCGACGCCCAGCGCGAACAGGGGGACGAAAAGCGGCAAGATGAGGGCCGTTTGTCCGCCATAGTAAAAGGCGCTCCCATCGGGGGCGTGGACGAGGTGCAAATAGGCAGGGGTGAGCTGGTCGCGGATATAGGCTTGTAGTTGCGCGCCGCCGTCGGGGCTGGTCAATAAATCGGCGATGTAAGAGCGCCCCACCCCCTGCAAGCTGAGCCGCGGCAATAAGCGCACATAGTCCGAGCGGGCGGCCACGTACAAAAAGGGCATGGCGACGCCGAGCGCGGCGGCCCAGAGCAAGGCGCGCCCACGCCACGGACGCCGCCCCAACGTCCACACCAGCGCCAACGCGGGCAAGAGCAAGCGCCCGCCCTCGTAAAAGTAAGGCGATAACCCCAAGCACAGGCCGCCCAAGACCAACGCCTTAGGCGCGCCCCGTCGCGCGCTATAGAGCAGGCAGACCAGTAAGCCGCTGAGCAAGAGCGGGTCGGCAATGTTGTTGAGCGCCAGACGGCTGAAATGGATGTGCGGCGGATAGAGCGCCAAAGCCAGCATGGCGGCCAGCGCTAACCGTCGCCCGCCCAACGCCGCGCCCAACAGCGCCAGCGCCGCCACGTTCAGCGTGCCGATAAACGCGCTCGGCAGGCGTAGCGCGAATAGGTTCGGGCCGGCTATATCGGCGCTGAGGCGTTGTAGATAGGGATAGACCCACGTGAAGCCGGCAATGGCGTTGAGCGGGGTGAGGATTTGGGCGTTAGGGGCTTCCGCCAGATGGGCCACCGCTTCGCCAAAGTGACCTTCA
This sequence comes from Anaerolineaceae bacterium, assembly GCA_037441665.1. Taxonomy (GTDB): domain Bacteria; phylum Chloroflexota; class Anaerolineae; order Aggregatilineales; family Phototrophicaceae; genus JBBIRQ01. The sequence goes on from JBBIRQ010000005.1 coordinate 159,077, forward strand.
TCCACGAAGAAATGCACGAGGTCATCGCTGGCCGCTATCCGCAGGCCGAAAGCCACCCACAGGATGAGGACATAAGCGCCCCACGGCGCGCCTCGGCGGCGCGGCGGCCGGAGACACCACCCGCCCATCATCCCCCAGATGATGAGGCCGCCCCCGCTGAGCAAAAGCGCTATCTGCAGGTGATAGGGTAAGCGCACGGCGACAGACGATAAATCGGGGCCGGGCATGTTGGCTTGGGCCAGCCATAGCCCACAAGCCAACCCGATGAGGATAGCCGCATGATGTCGCCGTCTGCGGATGATGGGCCGCAGAGGTGGCGCGGGCGTAGATGCCTGCGGCGTTTGGCGCGCGGCCAGCCACAAGCAAGCCACCGCCGCGATGAAGGCGATGTCCCCCCACGCCAGCCAAGCGCGTTGAGCGGGATGATAAGCGATGGCCGCCGATATGGCGAATACAAAGGCGATGATACCCCATAGACGCGGATTCATAGACGCTTCCCGATGCCCAACAGATAGCCGCTGACGACAAAGGCGCTGAAGATGGTGATAGCCGCCCCTAGCGTGTAAAGCGGGGGGCGATACTCGAAGGTTACGATTTGCGGCTGTTCAGAGGCGGGCAACAGCACGCCCAACAGCCCGCCCACGCTTTCGACATCGCGCGGCTGGCCATCCACCCATACGCTCCAGCCGGGATAGGCGGTCTCTGAGATGATTAAGGCGGTGATTTGCGCGCGGGGCGGCGCCACAAGCCCTATCCAATCCGATGTGTGGAGCACCGTTTCTACCGCGATGACGGTATCGTATAGCGTATCGAGGTCGAAGATGCGCCCCAAATCGTAGATAGAGATAGTATAAGCGTAGGGCACCTCTTTGGCTGGGTTGTGCCACAAGCAATGTTGGTTGAAGAATTGGGGCGCATCCAACAGGGGGCGGTAGCCGCGCCGCAACAAGAATTGCCGTTCGGCCGATTTAGTGGGCATGGCAAAGCGCAACCAGTCTTTTTCTTGGCGCAAGGTGAGGTTGCCCAGCGTCCAACTTTGGGCGAGCGGCTCGTAATCGGCTTCGATGGGGGTAATGCGGATGCGGTTGGCGATGAAGGCCGCGATGCGGTCGTAACCGATGCGTTCCACGGTGAGTTGTTGATCGGGGTATTGCTCGCGCAACCACGCTAGGCACTGGGCCGCGTCTTGATGCACGGTTTCTACGCGATGGCGCGAGAACCACGCGCTGTTGACCTGATAGGCGGCCAAAGCGCCGAGGAGGAGCAAGAAAGCCTGAGCGGCTGTGCGTAGCCAGCGGGCCATGCGCGGCCAATCGCCGATAAGCGGGCGGGATTGGGCGGCGTCCAGCGCGCGCCAAAGGCCATCCCAACGCAAAGCGACGAGCACCGCCAGCCAAAAGGAGGCCACCGCCAGCGCCCGCCCCACGAATCGCCACTGTCGCAAGAGGGGGAAGGCCTCGTACAGGCGCAGAAAGAGGTCGCTCCCGCCCATGCCCCATAAGGTGGTCACGATTATCATAACGACCCCCACCGACCAGATGCGGCCCATACGCCCCAAAGCCGGGCGGTGGAGCGTGGGGTATATCGGGGGCAACAAGACGAACAGCAACAGGGCGAACCACGGCGGCAGGACGAAGCTATAGTAAAAGTGCGGTTCGCCGCGCACGATGCGCCCGTTAGATTCTTGGACTTGGAGTTGGTAGATGAACGCTAAATCGTCGCGGAAGAAGAGTTGTACGGCGCGTTCGGGCGGGATGACCGCGCCGGCGCGCCTTTCGGGCGTGTGGTCGCCGATGTAGTCGCGATTGGCCCAGATGGGCAAAAAAGCCACCGCGCACAAGCCCAGCGCGAACAGCCCCGCGATGGCTAAACGCCGCCAGCCTGCTAGGTTCACCCACTCGCCGCGCCGCAGGGCCACGCTATGGGTCAGGGCGAGCAAGAAGACGCTGAACAGGGTGGGGAGCGTGTACCAGATGTTCCCGGCCAAAAATTGGAGCGCGACCATCGCCCCCATGAGCGCCACCGCCCAGCGCGCCCGCCCGCGCAAGACGCCCAACGCGCCGCCGATAATCCACGGGAAATAGGCTTGGGATACGCCTAATTGGAAGTAGCCTGATAAGATAGTGGCGTGCATATTGCCTTTGCCGACCATCAGCAAGCCCAAAAGCACGCGCGCCGTCCCGCCCAAGCCCAGCATGTAGCCTAAAAACCAGCCGCCCACCCCCGCGAACAGGGCGTATAGGGCGACGCTGTATTTGATGCCCTGCGCGCCGCCGAACAGGAGCGCGGGGGCACTGCTGAGCGGGTTGAAGATGAAGGCGAAAGGGTTATCTACCAGCGGCTCGCCCACGCCGACGTAGGGTTGCCAACGGGGAATAGTGCCCCACTGGCGCAGGCTATCATGCGCGAGGTATACATTGCTCGTCAGCCATTCTGCCTCTAGGCCGAATAATTGGGTAGAAGGGTCGTAACGCAGATAATCGGCGGCTACCCACGCTACCGCCAGCGCGATGACGCCCCATTCTAGGGCGATTTGCCAGCGCCGTAACGACGGCAAGGCGTAGACGGCGGCGGTTAAGGGGTTGGCCCTGCGCTCCGCCCGCCATGCGCGCCATAACCATAAACGCGCGCGTTGCAATTGGGCCCCGTACCCATAGACCAAGCCGATGAGGACCGCGCACAAACTGATGACGACGAAGGTCGGCCAGCGAATATCATAATCGAGCAGGGGAAGCCCCACCAACAAGAGCGCCAGCGCGCTGATGAACATAGCCCACTGCCCCGCGGTCGCTTGGGCGGGCGGCGACGGGGTAGGCGGCGCGCTGTCCGCGGGGGTGGGGTGTTGCGGCGCTGGGGGCGGCACGCGGCGCGGGCGGCGTAACCAGAGCCAACCCAAGAGCGCCACGCCGCTAGCGATGAGCGCGACGAGCGCAAAACGTTTGGGGGGGGGCGTAGGCGTCATAGCCATGAGCGTAGCACGATTTAACGCGCGCTGACAATAGGGTTTTGGGGCATTACAAAATTTATGAAAAATAGTTTTAATTTTGTTATCTGTAATGAATTTAATTTTTTGTTAATTTAATAAATTTTATAATCTTCGTAATAGATAATAGGGCCAATTCCATGATAACAACTGCCTATGTGAACGAAGACCATAATATCATCCTGATGACCAGCCAAGGAGGATGGCATATTGAGGATTTGAGGCTGGCGTCAGAGGAAGCGCACGCCATGATGCGAAGCACACCTGACCAACAGGTGCATCTGATTGTGGATATTTTGAAGGGCAAAGAGTTGACGACGTTCTTTTCTATCGCCAACCTAGCGCGGTGGATAGAAGCCAACACGCCGCCGAATCATGGTTGTGTGGTGGTCATCACTCAAGACCGTTTTTACCAGCAGGTCATCCGTTTTGCACAACGGATAGCGCGGCGGTCCGGCCAGCGGGTGTACTTTGCGGGGGGATTGACCCAAGCGCTAGAAATTTTAGCCGAAGCGTTGAGTTTTTCTTGAGTTGAAGGGCGCGGATGAAATAGGGGCGCGGTGTTGCGCCCCTATGCGATGACCGAGACGGGGATTAGTTGAGGTTGCTGAAGACGCGCACACCGGGGCCCATCGTCGGGGCGAGGGTGACGCGGCGTACATAAGTGCCTTTGACGCCTTCGGGCTTTTGGGATACGACGGCATCGAGGGCGGCTTGGGCGTTTTCCAGCAATTTTTGCGCTTCAAAGCTGGCTTTGCCCACCGGGATATGGACGTTGCCGGTCTTATCGTTGCGGAATTCGACGCGGCCGGATTTGAGTTCTTCCACGACGCGGGGCAATTGGTCGCCGGTGACAACCGTGCCGGCTTTGGGATTGGGCATCAGGCCGCGGGGGCCGAGGATACGCCCCAAGCGCCCGACTTTGCCCATCATGTTGGTGGTGGCGATGACGGCGTCGAATTCAAACCAGTTATCTTTTTGAATGCGGTTGATGATTTCGTCGTCGGCGATGATGTCGGCGCCGGCGTCGAGCGCGGCGCGGGCGTCTTCACCTTCTGCGAAGACCAAGACGCGCACGGTCTTGCCCAGTCCGTGGGGCAACATCACGGTGCTACGTACTTGTTGGTCGCTGTGGCGCGGGTCTATGCCGAGGCGCACATGCAATTCAATCGTTTCATCAAATTTGGCTTTGGCCAGCTCTTTGACCAGCGCGATAGCTTGGTCGAGCGGGTAATAGTTTTGGCGGTCCACCTTTTTGGCGGCTTCGATATAGCGTTTTCCGTGTTTTGGCATGAGTTTATGTCTCCTTAGTGGTGCGATTGGGCGATGCGCGCCCTCCCACGTTCGTTAAATTTGGGGCTTAATCGACAACTTCTACGCCCATTTGCCGCGCGGTGCCTTCGATTTGGCGCATCGCGCCTTCGATGTCGAGGGCGTTCATATCGGGTCGTTTGACTTCGGCGATTTCCCGCACCTGTTTACGGGTGATTTTGCCGGCTTTGTCGGTGAGGGGGTTAGCCGCGCCGCGGTCAATGCCGGCCGCCTTTTTGATGAGAAAGGAGGTTGGCGGGCTTTTGAGGATGAACTTAAAAGAGCCATCGCTGAAGATGGTGATTTCCGCTGGGACGACCTCGCCCATGCGGTTGCTGGTGCGGGCGTTGTATTCTTTGCAAAAGCCCATAATGTTAATGCCGTGCTGGGCTAAGGCCGGCCCCACCGGGGGCGCGGGGTTGGCTTTGCCGGCTTGTAATTGCAGGGTGACAACTGCTTTGATTTTCTTGGCCATCTATTATCCTCGCTTTATGCAAACAGGGGGCGCGGTTGGGGCGTCCCTCAGATTTTTTCCACTTCTAAAAAGTCTAGCTCGACGGGGGTATCGCGCCCGAAGAAGCTAACCATGACGCGGACACGCTGTTTATCGGGGTCTATGTTGGAGACCGTGCCAATCATATCCGTGAAAGGTCCGCCGATAATCCGCACTTTTTGCCCGACTTTGAAGTTCACCTTGACGATGGGGTCGGTTTTTTCCATGCGGTCCATGATGGCCTTGACTTCTTCGGGGCGTAGGGGCGTGGGTTCGTTGCCCATGCCGACGAAGCCGGTAACGCCGGGCGTGTTGCGGACGACGTACCACGAATCCTCATCCATTTTCATTTCGACGAGGATATAACCGGGGAAGACGCGGCGTTCGACCTTGCGGCGCTTGCCATCTTTGACTTCGATTTCGTCTTCGGTCGGGACGATGACATCGAAGATTTTATCCTGCATATTCATCGTGGCGATGCGTTGCATGATGGCGTGATGCACTTTATTTTCATAGCCGGAATAGCAATGCACGACGTACCAGAGACGCTGGCCGGCGAGGTCTTTATTGCGGGTCAGCGGCCCCTCCTCGTCGTCATCGCGCGCGGGTTCGGTGGCGGGCGCGGTGTCGAGATAGACGGGTTCGGGGTCGTAGTCGTGGTCGAAGGTTTCTTCGGGTTTTGTTTTACGTTTGGCCATGAGCCAACGTCCTCCCAAAAACTTTTTTAGACGAGATGATTAATAACCACCGCTAGAGCGATTGCTCCGCATGATGGCATAGACCGCGCCCCCCACCATCAGCACGATGACCGCGAACAAGAGGGCCGGGGTGCGTAAGCCGATGATGAACAATTCGGTGAAGATGGCGCTGATGATGCCGAGCAAGATAGAAGCGGCGATGGTAGTCGCCAGCACAATACGGGTGAGGCGTATAGTATCTTCGCGCGTGGGCCATGTCACCTTGTCGAGTTCGGCGCGGACATCGCGCAGATATTCGATAATGCCGAAGATGGGCCGTGTGAGAAAGTTACCGCGTTGCTCGACTTCGGCGGTTTGGTTGCGGCGGCCGGGGGTGGGTCGTCCTTTGGCTTCGGTGATAGCGTGTTCGGCGACGCTGTCTTCCATGTCCTCTTGCTCCTCACGACGTTTTTTGCCTTCAATCACTTTTAGCTTTCCGCTAGACATACTACCTTCACTCCTCGCACTGGGCTTGCCGGGCGTTTATTCTCTATTATAGACGAAACACCGCCTGCAAAGACGGTGTCCGTAGTGGTATTCGGGACAGGGGTGCCAGGAATCGAACCCGGAACCTACGGTTTTGGAGACCGTCACTCTGCCAATTGAGCTACACCCCTATAAAGCGCGACTATTTCGTCTCGCGGTAGATGACGTGCTTGCGAACAATTGGGTCATATTTTCGCAATTCCAAGCGTTGGGTGGTATTGCGACGGTTTTTATAGGTGATGTACATGTGGCCGCTCTCGGTGCTACGGAGTTTGACGACCACGCGATTCCCTTTTTTCGCCATAAGATAATTACGTCCTTACATTGCCATAAGATGAAAGCCTCTGATGGGATTTGAACCCATGACCTCGCCCTTACCAAGGGAGCGCTCTACCCCTGAGCTACAGAGGCATGATAGAGACAGTGGGCCCGGTAGGACTCGAACCTACGAAGCGCGTCGCGCAACTGATTTACAGTCAGTCCCCTTTGCCGCTCGGGACACGGACCCATGAGCGTAAGCCACAGGTGGGATTTGAACCCACGACCACCCGCTTACAAGGCGGACGCTCTGCCACTGAGCTACTGTGGCGTGACCGCAGTATTATATCACTTGCCCTAAAGGCAATTCAAGGTGATATTCTGGCACAGCATCCAATTATGGTTGCCATTCTAGCGAAGCGTCCCCCCCTTGTCAACCGTGAGCCGCGGCGCGATGGAGGGGAATGGGCTTAGGGATATTTGCGGTTGAGCAGGCGGGCGTAAGGGATAGTCTCGCGGACGTGTTGCAATCCGCAAATCCACGCTACGGTGCGTTCTAGCCCTAGCCCGAAGCCAGCATGCGGCACAGTGCCAAAGCGTCGCAAGTCCAAGTACCACGCATACGCTTCGCGCGGGATGCCGATTTGGGCTACGCGCTGTTCCATCAGCTCGGGGTCGTAGATGCGTTCGCTCCCGCCGATGATTTCGCCGTAGCCTTCGGGGGCCAGCAAGTCCACGCTACGGCAGACGTCGGGGCGGCCCTCCACGGGTTGCATGTAAAAGGCTTTGACGGCTGTGGGGTAGTGATAGATGAATACGGGCTTGGCGAACATCTCTGCCAGCGCGGTTTCGTGGGGGCTACCGAAATCATCGCCCCATTGGATGGCCAGTAGCGCTTTTTGTTCGGGGTCTTGGGTTTGGTCGGCCAGTTGTTGCAGGCGTTGTACGGCGTCGTCGTAGCTACAGCGCGCGAAGGGGGCGGTGATGGCCTCTAGCTTGCTGATGTCGCGTTCGATGATGTCTAGCTCGGTGCGGTGTTTGTCCAGCACGCGGGCCACCACATAGCTCACCATCTGTTCTTCAATTTCCATCAGCTCTTCTAGGGTGCAGAAGGCGATTTCGGGTTCGAGCATCCAAAATTCGATGAGATGGCGGCGCGTTTTGCTCTTTTCCGCGCGGAAAGTGGGGCCAAAACAGTATACCTTGCTGAAGGCCATCATGTTAGCTTCGTTGTAGAGTTGGCCGGTTTGGGCGAGGAAGGCCGGCTCGCCGAAATAGTCTAGCTCAAAGAGGGTGGTGGTTTCTTCGCCCGCGGCGGGGGTGATGATGGGGGTATCTACGTTGAGGAAGTCGTGGTCATCGAGCCAATCGCGCAGGGCTTTGGCGATGGTGGCGCGTATCCGCAAGATGGCCCACTGGCGGTTACTGCGTATCCACAGATGCCGCCTATCCATGAGGAATTCCACGCCGTGTTCTTTGGGCGTGATGGGGTATTCGTCCGCTTGTTGGACGAGTTGAAGCGATTTGACGCTGATTTCGTAGCCGCCGGGAAAGCCGGGGGCGCGCTCGTCGGCTTTGACCGTGCCCACGATGATGACCGATGATTCTTGACTGATTTTATCGGCGATGTCGAATTGCGCTGTGTCCATCTCTGGCTTAAAGCAGACGCATTGGGCTTGCCCGTAACCATCGCGCACGCGCAGGAAGGCCAGCTTGCCCTTGCCCGTCTTGGCATAGACCCAGCCGCGCACCATCACTTCTTGGCCGACATAGCGCCCGATGTCGGCGATTTTTATCAGTGTCGCCACGATATTATGTCCTTTTAAGTCATCATAACCGATAGAAGCATCATTATAGCAAAGAAGCGGGCGAGGATTAACACTCCGCTAGCGTCGGATAGAGATTTGGGGGGCGCGCTGTTTGGTGCATGAGCGGGCCAAAATCTTTAGCGTTGTGGCGGGGTTTGTGGCTTATGATAATTAAGGATGAAATAACGATAAAGCATCGTCCAGTAGATTATAGTTATAAGCGAGGTTTGCGTATGTCTCTCATCTCACTTACCTATATTAGTGTAGCCACCCGACCGATGACCTCTGAGGATTTGAAAGATATTTTGGAGGTTAGCCGAAGGAATAACGCTCAGAAGTTCATCACGGGAATGCTATTGTTTCGTAATGGGTATTTTATTCAGGCTCTTGAGGGTGAAGAAGCTGTTGTCATGGCGTTGTACGATAAAATTGCAAAAGATGAGCGCCATCGTAATGTGTTAACAGTTCACAAAGAGACGATTGATAAACGTTCTTTCGGTAGTTGGTCAATGGGATTCCATAATTTGGATGATGAGGATACCGATAAACTTCAAGCTTACACAGATTTTCTTGACCAGCCGTTTGATGTAGATTTGATAAAGAATAGCGGTAACCGCACCCTAGCTTTGTTGGAGTTGTTCAAAGAAGGGCCCAGTTACTAATGGAATGAAACAGACTTGGTCTGGTGAATGGAGTTGTTGCAGATAGGCCAAAATCTTTAGCATTGTGGCGGGGTTTGTGGCTTATGATGAAGACAAAATGCCCAGCATGCGATAGGGTACAACAGTCATGAATCATCCCACAACCCCGGCCGCCGTAGATGCGCCCTTGACGGCGCACGAGCAGAACATCCTCGATAATTTGGTCGCCGATGGCCACCTGACGCCCGAACAGCTTCAACAGGTTTTAACGACGAAGGCGGCCCATCGCACCCCTTTATTGGATATTCTAGGGGCGATGAATTTAGTCAATATCAAGGAATATGCCCGTCAGTTGGCGGATGTCAGCGAAAACGCCTTTATCAGCCCGCTGATAGATTCTGAATTTTTTGTCTATGATGAAGCGCTCATACGGCGTTGGTCGCCTTCGGTCATGGCGCGCCATCTCTTTTGCCCCTTGCAACAGGTCGATAACATGGTGACGGTCTTGACCGTTTCGTTGGATGACCCGCAGGTGACGCAGGCGGTGACGGCCGTCATCCCCGACGCCCAAATTATCCCGTTCATCGGTACGGAGCGCGACGTTAAGCGCCTGTTGGATAAGGTGTTCGGGGCGGAATTTTTGCATCAGGCGGTGCACCACCTGAGAGAGACGCACCCGCACTATTCGGCAAGCCGCGTGCTGACGCGCGCCCAAGCGGTGGCGCTTGTTGCGGCGCTGTTGGGGGTGGGGGTTGGTCTGGCGCTCGATTTTTGGGGGACGGCGGGCCTGTTGGTGGCGCTCATCAGCGTGCTTTATATCCTCAGCATCGCTTTCAAGTTCGTCTTATCGCTCCTCAGTTGGCACAATCACCGACGTTCCGAGCGGCGCTTTAAGCCGCAGGAGCTAGCGACCATCGCGGATGCCGATTTGCCCTTGTATAGTATCTTGGTGCCGGTCTATAAAGAGCCTGCAGTCGTGCCCAATTTGTTGAAGGCGCTGGCGCGGATGGATTACCCCCAAGAGAAATTAGATGTGCTCATTTTGATGGAGGAAAAAGACCCAGAGACGATAGCGGCGGCCAAGGCGGCGGACCCGCCCGCCTATTTCCGCTTCATTATCGTGCCGGACGCCCTGCCGCGTACCAAACCCAAGGCCTGCAATTATGGGCTGAACTTTTGCCGCGGGGAATTCGTCACCATCTACGATGCGGAAGACATCCCCGAACCCGACCAGTTGCGTAAAGCGGTGGCGGCCTTCCGCAAGGGCGATGATAAGCTCATCTGTGTGCAATCGGCGCTGAATTATTACAACGCTTCTGAAAACTACCTCACGCGGATGTTCACGCTGGAATATACCTATTGGTTCGATTATATGTTGCCCGGCCTCGACCGTTTGGGTCTGCCGATTCCGCTCGGCGGCACATCGAACCATTTTCGCATGGATGCGCTGAAGCAATTGGGGGCTTGGGACCCGTTCAACGTCACCGAAGACGCCGATTTGGGCATCCGCGCCGCGGCGCACGGCTATATGGTCGGGGTCATCGAATCCACCACCTATGAGGAGGCGAACAAGTCCGCGCCCAACTGGATACGCCAACGTAGCCGCTGGATTAAAGGCTATATGCAAACGTGGCTGGTGCACAACCGCCACCCGTGGCGCTTGTTGCGGCGCATCGGGCTTAAGAATTGGCTCGGCTTCCAACTGTTGATAGGGGGCACGGCGTGGGTGTTTTTGATGAACCCGTGGATGTGGGCTTTTTTCATCCTGTGGTTGCTGTTCCGCCCGTCGTGGATGAGCGCCCTATTCCATGATTGGGTGTGGTGGCTGGCCATCATCAGCTTGGTGGTGGGCAATGGTTTAGCGGTGGTGTTGAACATGCTGGCGGCATTGGGGCGGCCCAAAAATCGCTATCTATTCCCTTTCGCGCTGACCAACCCGCTCTATTGGGTGTTGCATTCTATCGCGGCCTACAAGGGGTTGTGGCAACTCATCCGTAAGCCCTTCTACTGGGAGAAGACGACCCACGGGCTGACGCAGGTAGACGCCGCGCAGGTGTTGAATTAAGCGTCGCGAAAGAGCATCCACATACGGTACAGTAGGTAGCGGTGCTTCATGGCGGCGGCCACGACCACCATAGCCAGCTCGAAGACGGCCACAATGAAGATGATGATAGGCAGATGTTCCACGCCAAAACTGGTGAAGTCGAACAGAGAGGGCCACGCATACATGGCGAGGATGGTTAGCGCGGTGGTGATGGAGCTGATGAGCACCACGCGCCAATGACGGCGAAAGCTGGCCGGCTCTAAGATGTCTACGCCTTGCACATTCCATACAATCATCATGCCATATAGGCTGACCAAGATAGTCACGGCGCTACGGGCCGCGTGGACATCGCGCAGGGTGGCGAAGTAGACCACCGTATACAACAAGGCGATGAAGGCCGCGCCGAGCAAGCCGGCCGTGAAGATATAGTCGAGCACGTCGCGGCGGAATTGGCGCATGTATTGGGGGCGCACGATGCCAAAAGCGATGAACGTCGCCGGCATGTTGACCGTGCCAAAAGCGCTCCAGCTAATTTGTACGGGGGTGATAGGGAACGGCAACGACATAAAAGCGACGAAGATGAACAGCAGGACGTTATAGGCGTTTTTGACCAAGAACATCTTCATCGTGCCGAAGACCGTTTGCGTGGTCTCCTTGCCTTCGCGGAAGGCTAAAGGCAGGGTGGACATGGCGTTATTGAGTAGGACGATGTCGGCGACATCTTTAGTGATTTGCGCGCCGTCGTTCATCACAATAGCGATGTCCGCCTGCTTGAGGGCGGGCACATCGTTGACGCCGTCGCCGGTCATGGCCACGTATTCGCCTTGCGCTTGCAGGGCCGCCACGATGCGCCGCTTGGTATCGGGTTCGACACGGGCAAAGAGCGTGGCGCGCCGCACGACGCTAGCCAGCTCGGCATCGCTGAGCGCGTCTATTTGCGCGCCGCTATACGCTTCGTCTACGTCCATGCCCGCTTGTTTGGCGATGGCCTTCACGGTCTCTAGGTTATCGCCAGAGATGACCTTGAGGGCTAGCCCTTCGTCGCGGAAGGCGGCTAAGGTGTCTTGGATGTCGGGGCGCACTTGGTCGCTCATGACGATGAGGGCTAGGGGAGTGCCCAAGCCGCGGATTTGCAAATCTTGGGGGAGTGCAGATAGCCGCGCGAAAGCCAACACGCGCAGACCCTCGCGGGAAAGCTGGATGGCGCGGGCGGTATTGGGGTCGTCATCCGCCAAGATACGCTCTGGCGCGCCCATCACCAGCGTATAATCCGCCAGCACCACGCCGCCCCATTTGCGCCCCGATGTGAAAGGTATCTCGCGGATGGCGGAGGCGTTGGGCGGGTCGGGGACGTGTTCGCGCACGTAGCGCTCTACCGCGCCGGCCGTGCGGTTGAGATGCCCTAGTTGGGCGATGTAAAGCGCTAATTGGCGCTGAACAGCGGTGAGGTCGCCATCGAGGGGGATAATTTCGGTGACGCGCAGTTCGTTACGGGTCAGGGTGCCGGTTTTATCGAAGCATAAGACGGTGGCATTGGCTAGGGATTCTACCGCGTTCACCCGTTGGATGAGCGTTTGGCGACGGCTGATTTTAATCGCGCCAATGGTCAGGGATAGGATGGCCACCAGCACCAAGCCTTGCGGCACAAGGCTAGTGACGAAGACCACCGCGTTACGCACCGCATCGAGGAAGGAGAGGCCAGCCACCCAGCCCGCCACAAAGAGCATGGGCACGAAGATGAACATGATGAGCACGGTGATTTCTACAATGGCCGAGACTTTTTGTTGCGTGGGGGTTAGGGTGCGCTTGTATTGCTTGGCCACGGCCGATAGTTTGTTGATGGTGCTGTGGCGGCCGACTTGGGTAGCGAGCATGACGCCGGTGCCAGCGACGCAAAACGAGCCGGAATAGACGGGGTCATCTACCTCTTTGAAGACGGCGTCCGATTCACCGGTCAATAGGGATTCATCCACCTCTAGGGCGTTGCTGGCCAAGATGCGCCCATCTACGATGATGCGGTCGCCGGGTTCAATGGCGATGACATCATCTTTGACCACCTGTTTGATGGGCACGGCGACCAGCTGGCCATCGCGCCAGACGCGCACCGTCTGGGCGCTGAGCGCCGCGAGTTTATCCAGCTTACGCTTGGCGTTAATCTCTTGGATAGTGCCCAAAAAGGAATTGGTGACGACGCTGAAGCCGGCGAAGAAGGCGGTGGTATAATCGCCCGACGCAATGACGATGACCAGTAGCGTCCCCAAAACGATATTGAACAAATTGAGCAGGTTATCGCGCAGGATGTCGCCGTAGGTGCGACTGACGCGGGCTTCGTAGTCGTTGCTTTCGCCGCGCCGCTGGCGTTGCGCGACTTCGGATGCGCTAAGCCCTCGGTATGGAGCGTCGGTTTTGTCGGTTGTTTCGGCAAGCGTTGTCTCTATCATGGTTTCCCTAAAGCGCGCGCTTCTATTAAGAATGCCCCATTATAATCTAGATTGCGTCTGAATCCGCTATAGAAAATTTTGCGATGTATCGGCAGAACGGCTTGTGCTCCGCTTTAATAGCTTAGCCGATAGCGCCGCTAGAAACCAGTATACGGCTGTTGGGCGTAGGGTCTGCGGGCGTCATCATAGGGTTTTGATGAGTTTTTGGGCGGCCTTGATGAGGGTAGGGCGCCAGTTAAGTTGTTCGCCGGTCCAATTCCAATTTTTGTAGCGCTCGTCGCTAGCGATGAGCGCGCGCCACAGCGTTTGAGCGGCGGTCACATCGCCGCAGGCGTGATACGCCAAGGCCAAGCCGGCGCGTATCATGATGGCTTCGGGTTCGGCTTGGTGCGCCTGTTGGAAATCGCGCAGGGCGGCGGCGGTATCGCCCTGTTCTAGGTAGACTTCGGCGCGATTATTGTAGAGGCTAGAGCTATTCGCACCTAAGGTAATCGCTTTGGAATAGTCGGCCAAAGCGGCATCGAGTTTGCCATGTTTATGATACAAACTGCCGCGGCGGATATAGGTTTCGGGGAAGTCGGGTTCTAATTCTGCGCCTTTGTCGAAGTCGGCATAGGCTTTGCGTTCGTTGCCCATGATGGCGTAAAGCGTGCCGCGTTCCACATAAGCGATGGCAGAGCGCGGATGATGGGCGATGGCGATATTCAGCTTGTCGAGGGCGCTTTTGAGGTCGCCGTTGACGATGAATGCTTTCGCCGCGTCTAATAACGAGACAATGGATACCTCGGCAGGTGTAGCGTCAGTGTTTGACATCGGTCTTCCTTGCTTTGGATGATTGTAGCCCGTCCATTTTTTTATTGTATCGGAAAGGGCGTTTTATCATCCAATAAAATCTTATAAAAGTGCTATCGAATTAGGCATAAATGACCGTTTGCGTTAAAAAGCGCTCGATTTTGTGATAATAATCTTCAATCGTTTGGGGCTTGCGCCAACCGTGGCCCTCGCCGCTGTAGATGTGATATTCGTGCGGGACGCCACGGGCGCGCAGAGCGGCGACGATTTCATCGGATTGGTTGCGCGGCACGACATCGTCATCTTCACCTTGAAAGAGGATGAGCGGGTCGCTGATGCGGTCGGCGTGGAAGATGGGCGAGCGCGCCCGCCAGATTTCCGCCGCTTCGGGCAGTGGCCCCAATAACCAATCGCTATAGCGCTCCTCGAACTTGTGGGTATCCATCGCTAGCAAGAATTGGTTGGCGATGCCATACGCGCAGACCCCCGCCCGATAGAACCCGACTTTTTCCACCAGCGATTGTAAAACGGTGAAGCCGCCGGCGCTCCCGCCCATGATGACGAATTGGCGCGGATTGGCTAGCCCCTGTTCGGCCAGATGGCGCGCCCCGCTGGCGCTATCTTCCACATCGTAGACGCCCCATTGGCCGCGGTGTTTATCCATGTAGGTGCGGCCGTAGCCGGTGCTCCCGCGGTGATTCACTTGCAAAACGGCCCAACCGCGGGTGGCGAAGAATTGGGCTTCGACATCGTAACGGGCGAAGCGTTGGGAAGTGGGGCCGCCATGAACCAGCACCATCAGCGGCGGTTGCCCGACCCCGCTATAACGGGCGCTGGTGGGGGCGTAGTAGAGGCCGTGCACCGTTTCGCCATCGTGCCCGACCCATTGGATGGGTTGGGCGTCTGCCAAGTCGTCGGGGGCGATATTTTCGGTAGTGGCGCGGCGCAATAGGCGGGCGGACTGCTTTTCGTTGGCTAATACCATGATGGTATCGCTCGCTTCCAAGGCGATGCGCGGCGGCACACGCGCGCCGCCATCTTCGTACAAGAGGAGGCGCGGGGGGATGCGCGCCGAAGACGCAATTAGCCCGATAGTGTCATCATGTGGGGAAGGGGCGATGCGCTCGAAGTAGCTATAGTCGGCGAGATCGCGGCAGAGGGTGGCTTGGGCGCGGCGCACATCATAACGCCATAAGGTATGGCGGGCTTGGTGGTTGCGGATGAAAAAGAGCGCCGTGCTATTATGATTCCAGCCGTAGGTGCGGATGCGTTGCGTCCATGCGGGGCCGGCGTGTTCGGCTTCTTCGTCGGTCAATTGGACGTGGGTTTTATCTACGAGGTCGTAGACGTATAGTTGCCACCAGCCGCTAGCGGAGCTGGCATAAGCCAGATACCGCCCATCCGACGAAAATTGCGGTTGGCATACCGCCACCTCGCGCGAGCCGACGATGACTTCTTGGCTGGCGACGTAGGGGATGCCTTGGGCGTCCTCTTGCAGGTGTAGCAAGCACAGTTCAGCGCCATTCCATGGCATTTGGGGATGATTCCAGCGGATATAGGCGATATGCCGACCGGAAGGATGCCACACGGGGTCCATGGCGAAATCGCTATCAGCGGTGAGCTTGCGCGGCCAGAGCTGGCCATCGGTGGCGGCCAAGGCTAAGCCGTCGGCGCGCTCGTAGCTATACGCATAGACCACCCAGCGCCCATCTGGGGAGATGGCGGGAGAAGCGAGATTGGCGAAAGCGGGCGTGATGGGGCGCGGACCGCCGCCGTTCAGGGCTTGGCGATAGAGGCGATTTTTGGCCGCATAAACGACCCACCCACCCCCTACGGCGAATTCACCGCCGCCATAGCCTACCCCGCCGCGGACGACCGTCCCCGCCTCGGTCAGGTCGCGGGGGGCGTCGTCTTCGTGCTGGACGACGAGCACCGTTTCTGCGCCGCGACCTTCTGCCCAGACGAGGGCGCGGGTTTGGGTATCCCAAGCGATGTCACCGAATTTGAGGCCGCTAGCGGCCATCCGCGGCGTGATGGCGCTGGGCCATGTGCCATAGGCGCGCGTTTGCTTCTCCACTTGAACAAGACCTCCCTTGTTTATGATGGTATTGTATACCAAATTAGGGAAATAAGAAAAACACCCCATGGGCGATGGGGCGTCTTTTGGGCTGTGTGGAGCTGGGGAAAAGTGTTTTACAATAAATTTTTTGAGAATGCTCCACACCTCTATTTATGAATGATAATAACCCAAGCGGGCCCCTTTGTCAACTAAGTTGGGGTGTTGGGCGCTAACTTGGTGTATACTGAAGGCGATGCGAGTAGCGGAATTCAAGCCAGAGAGGCAAGCCCCCATGAAAGACCACATCTTCATCTCCTACGCCCGCGCCGACGCCAAAGACCTCGCGCTGAGCTTACACGACCAATTAGAGGCCAACGGCTTTTCGGCGTGGTTGGATAATCGGGACATCTTGCCGGGCGATAAGTGGGATATGGCTATCGAAAAGGCGATTCGGTCGGCATGGGCGATGATTTTTGTGATGACGAGCGCCAGCCTTGAATCGGAAGTGTGCCAAGATGAATGGAGCATGGCGCTGACTTTGGGGGTGCCGCTCATCCCCTTGCGGGCCGCGGCGATAGACGATAGCGCCTTGCCCTTGCGGCTTCATCGTCGCCAATATGTGGATTTTACCGTAGGCTTCGAGCGGGGGATGGCCGCCTTGCAGGAGCGCTTGCGCTTTTTCCAGACGGACGAAGGCGAAAAAGAGGTAGCCTCTGTGCGTATAGAAGATAAGGCGGAAGCGGCGGTCAGCCGTAGCGGGGCCTTTACGGCGCAGGTGTTATCGCAGATGGGAGAAGTGCCCCATTTGCCGCTTAAGCTGGTTGGTCGGGAGGCGCTCCAGAAGCAAGTTACGGGCTTTTTGGAAGATGGGGCGCAGGTGTTGCTACAAGGGTTAGGGGGCACGGGCAAAACCGCCCTCGCCGCGACGATAGCGCAATCGTGGATAGGCGCGGGGCGCGGGCGGGTGATATGGCTGAAGGTCGGGGAGGCGGATTCTAACGCTTTGTTCGAGGCGCTCGCCCGCCCTTTCGGCGCGCATCAGGCCGTGGCGGCATCGGAAGGGGCGGAGCGCGCCCAAATCATCCAGCAGGCGCTACGGGAGAGCGGGGTAACCCTGCTAGTGTTAGACGATGCGTGGAATTGGCCGGCGCTGAACGCCCTGTTACAAGCGATGCCCGCCCGCCTAGCGGTGTTGGTCACGTCGCGCCAGCGCTTCAACCTCGCGCAGGTTATCGAGGTGCCGGATTTGCCGCCAGAAAGCGCGGTGGAATTGCTCAAATTGCATGGGGGGCGCTGGGTGGATGATGAAGCGGTCGCGCGCCAAGTGGTGGAAAAATTGGGATGTATCGCTTTTGCGGTGGAAATGGCCGGGCGGACGATGGCTAGCAACCATTGGAACGTGCGGGAATTGGCCCAGCGCTTATCCGTCGCCCCGGACATGCTGAGCATCCCTAAAGCATTCCAGCGCGAGGGTCGGGCGGGTTTGGCCAATCTGCTAGAGCAGAACATCGCTTCTCTGCCCGATAGCGCCCGCGAGGCGTACCATGCCATCGGCGCGTTTTTCGCCCCCACTATCACCCCCATGATGCTGATGCTGTACTTTGCGGGAGAGCCGAACATCAGCGAGGAGCAAGTACAACGGGCGCGCGAATATCTGCCGTCGGAGATGCAGAACACGCCCGATGATGAAATCCGCGTCATCTTGCAACGGCTGTTCATGAAAGAGATAGACACCGCTCCCGCCAAGCGCGCGCTGGATATTTTGGTCAGCCATGGTCTGGCGGAATATGTGCCACCCACATCTACGGCCGTTGAACATTATCGCCTGCACGACCTCGTCTTCTCTTTCGCTAGCGGGCGCGCGCTCGATTATCATCGCCAACGGGCGGTGCAGACCTGCATCAACTATACGTGGTGCTATAAAGAGGCATCTTTGGCGAACTTCGCCGCTTTGCGCCCAGAGCTAGATAACTTTTTGGGCGCTTCGGCGTGGGCGATGGAAGATAGCAGTTACGAACAGGTGGAGCGTTTCGCGTGGAATTTGAACGGCTCTGGCGACGGCTTCTTGAGCTTGCAGGGCTATTATATGCACGGTATGACCCTGCTGAAACGGGCGATAGACGCGGCTACTATCCGCGGCGACGATTATAACCGCGGCGCGCACATGATTAATATGGGGCTGTGCTATATTGGGCTGGGCGAATACCGCCCCGCTATCCCCTATTTTGAAGAAGCGCTGGATATTTTCGGCAAGATTGGGGATGCATGGTCGCGGGGTATCGCCATGGGCAATTTGGGCATCGCCTATCGCAACCTCGGCCAGTACGAAAAAGCGTTGAGCTATCATGAGCAGGCGCTCAACATCGCCCGCGAGCTGAAGAATCGCCAAAGCGAAGGCAACCAGTTGGGCAGTTTGGGGCTGGTCTACGATGCTTTGGGGCAGTACGAAAAAGCGATTGAATATTATCAGCAGACTTTAGACATCGCCCGCGAATTGAACCACAAGCGCATGGAGAGCAAAGCGCTGGGCAATTTGGGCAACGCTTACTATAGCTTGAACCAGTATGAAAAGGCCATCGAATGCCACGAGTCGGCGCTAGTCATCTCGCGGGAGATTGGCGACCGTAGCGGCGAAGGGAACGATCTCGGCAATTTGGGCAACGCCTATGCCGATTTGGGACAGTACGAAAAAGCGATTGAGTTGCACAACCAAGCGCTAGTGATTTCCCGCGCGACGGGCGACCGCCGTAGCCAAGCCAACGACCTCAACAATTTGGGCGTGACCTACGAAGGGCAGGGCAATTACCAGCGCGCCCTCGCCTACTATCGGGACGCGCTGGCGCTCTATGACGAATTGGGCTTAGCGCAGATGGGGGAACGCACGCGCAAGAGCATCGCGCGGGTGGAGTCTAAATTATCTGGGCGGCAGACCGAGACCTAAGCGCGGGCGCGTTGGCCCGCTTCTTCCGCGTCTAGGGCTAGCTTAAGGCTGGCTAGGGCGTGTTCCCCGCTCACGCTCAGCGCGAGTTCGGGATGGCGTGCGGCGCGCGCCAATTCGCGCAGGCCCTCTTGGATGCACTGTTGGTAGATGGCCGATTTGCCGAAGCCGAGGCTAATATGGATTTGGAGCATGTTTTTATGCGCGCGCCGTTGGGTGGGCCAGCGCGTCGGCAACGTGGGCAGGATTTGGGGCGCGAGCGCGGCCGGTATGTTCAGCTCCATATGTGTAGGCACCCATTCGTGTAGCGTAACATAGCCACTGGCGAATGCGAAATGGGCGGTGGTCCTTTCGGTGTGGCTGTTATGGGTGAAGCCGTGGTAGAACTGTACGGCCACATCGCCATAACGGGCTAGGGCTTGGACGCGGTCTTCGCGCCCGTCGCCGTCGGCGAAGCTTTGGGCGGAGACGATGTGCCCCTGCGCGCCGATGACCCACGCGAAAGCGTCGAAAAAGTGCACCCCATGTTCAACCCAGATGCCGCCGCTTTGGGCCTTATCCCAGAACCAATGCTGGGCGGGCAAATCTAGCCCGGCGGCGTGGTTGACTAAGCTGGCGTAGAGCAAGGGGCCCAGCACGCCGCTAGCGCGGGCCGCGGCGACCCATTGCCATAAGGGATTGCGGCGCATGACGTAATCCACAGTCAGGCGCGCGCCGCCCTGCTGTGCGGCAGAGAGGAGCGCTTCGCCTTCGGCGAGGGTGAGCGCCAGCGGTTTTTCGCAGAAAAGGTGCTTGCCCGCCCGCAAGGCGAGCATCCCTTGCGGTGCGTGGAGGAAGGGCGGCGTATTGAGCGCCACCAACGCTAAGGCGGGGTCGGCTAGGAATGGCTCGATGTGGGTATAGGCGGCGGCGTTGTATTGGGCGGCGAAATGTTCGGCGCGGGCGCGGTCGTTATCGCAGATGGCCACGATGCGCGTTTCTGCAAGCTCGGCGAAGGCGGCTAAACAGAAAGCGCCGTACGCGCCCGCCCCCACCAGTCCAAGGCCTATAGGTATCATGCTTAGACTCCATCCTGCGCGAAAGCGAGCACATCGGCGAAGGGGGCGGTGGCCAAGCCGATGACCCTATCCGCGCCCGCGTAATAAAAGCGCAATTCGTCGCCCACGACGATATTGGCGCAACTGAAGATGACGTTGGGCACATCGCCGCGGATTTCCCACGTTTCGGTAGGTTCGATGATGTGGGTCGTGGGGCGGTTGAGGACGCGCGTAGGGTCTTGCAAGTCCAGCAGGGCTACGCTACTGCGGTAGATGTGGTCGGGGCCGTAGCCGTGGTAGAACAGTAGCCAGCCGACATCGGTTGGGATGGGGACGCCGTTTGCGCCAATGCTCTTGGTATCCCAATCATTTTGGGATTGCCCTAGCGGCCGCGGGGACATGAGGATGGTATGGTCGGTCCAGTGGCATAAGTCGTCGCTGAAGGCTATCCAGATATGAGGACGGCGGCGATGCAAGATGGCGTAGCGCCCGCCGATTTTTTGCGGAAAGAGCACATGGTCTTTATTTTCGGTCTTTTCCAGCGGCCCCACATCTTCCCATGTGATGAGATTATCGGAGACGGCTATCATGGGGTAATTGCCGTGCGCGCCGTAGGCCGTGTAACACATGTAGAAGCGCCCCTCCAAAGGAGTGACGCGCGGGTCTTCTAGCCCGCGATAATCTTCACGCCCATTATGCGGGGCGAAGACCGGTTGCTCTAGCCGATTCCACGCGATGCCATCGGCGCTGACGGCGTAGCCGATGGACGAGACGAAGTCCACCCCTTGGGCGCGATAGTGCATGTGGAACAGTCCCTGATGCCATAACACGCTGGCGTTGAAGACGTTGAGCGCTTCCCAGCGATGGAGCGGGTTGGGGTAGAGCAAGGGGCTTTGTGGGTGGCGTTGTAGTTGCAAAGGCATGATGGTTTGTTTTCTCCTTCAATGAGGGCGAGTAGGGCTAGGGCGCGCTGATGGTCATATGGCTTTGCCCGCTGGCTGTATCATAGGCGAGCGTTAGGATGCGGCCATCGCCGAGCTGGAAGATGCGTTGCCCGACCACGGGTTGCAGATAAAAAGCGTCTATTTTGCTGATGCCGGGGTTAGCGCTGGCGCTATCGCCGACGTATTGGTAACGGATGGTGTGCTCGCCCGCTTCTAGGCGCACTGTCGCGGGCGTGACGTTATCGAGCCAGAAATAATCGCTATCGGGCGATGTGGTTTGTTCGAGGATGACAGGCGTTTCCCGATCGAGGCGCACTTCTAGGGCGACGCGCGGCAATTGCCCTAAGCTGGCGTCCATATCGGGGGCGCTGAGGGTGAGCTGGAGCAAGTTGGCGGCGATGTCGGGGTCGCGCCCGGTCAAATCCATGAAGGAATTGCCGCCGATGCCGCGCCCGGCCTCGAAGCCGATGCGCTGGCCGGGGGCGGGCGCTTCTAGGTCTAGGGCGTCCCACGGGATGGCGGCTTCGTAAGCATAGCCTTGTCCGTCCGCGGCGGCTTGCCATGCGAGGCTAGCCCCGCGCACGAAGCGCGCGCGCACCCAATCCCACATCTGCGGGCCGTCGGGCGTCTGGGCGAGGGTCATTTTGGCGGCGAGGGCGCGGTCTTGTGGGTGGGCGGTGAAGTAGAGCCATAGGGCGTCGCCCTGCCAGACATTGCTAAGGGTGAAGGGTTGTTCGTGTTGGGGGTCGCGCACCTCCGCCCATAGGTAGAGAAAGCGGTCATCCCAAGCGAGGCGCACGGTGTGGCTATCTACATCGGGGCCGCGCCATAAGCCGCCCCCGCGCAAGAATTGTTGGGCGGTGTTGGCTTGCAGAGTGACGCTATCCGCGCCCCAGTCGTCGGGGCGGGCGTCTATGATGGGCGGCTGGGCGGCGCGCGGGATGAGATAGGCATTGCCGCTAGCCGCTTGGCGCATGTGGGCGACGTACAGCCAATAATCCCCCGCTTGGGAAGCGTCCAGCGTGAAGCTAAGGCGCATCCGTTGCCCTTCTCCCAAACCGACGTAGCGGCCGGCGCTGATATAACCTTCTCCCGTCCAGTTGCCGCTATAGTAGATGGGCGTACCGACCACGCGCTGACCCTCCTCTGCCTCTAGGATGATGGGGCGCGTCTCTGAGAGGGTTTGGGCGTAGAGATAAGGGGTCGGGTCTGGCAGTCGGGAGAGGGCGCTCATGCTCATGAGCGCTTCGATGGTGGATTCAGCGCCAGCGTTGCGGTTGACGCGCCAACGGACGGGGCCATTGATGCCATCGTAGGCGCGGCCCGTTTGTGGGAAGTACATTTGGGCCCCGGCCATGTTATTGCCGAAATACCAACTGCCGACTAAGGCGGCGTAGATGGCGTATTTTTCGTCGCCGCGGGCTTCGTAGAGCGCGACGTAAGTTTGCACGAGCATATTAGTGCCATAGGCGATTTGTTCGAGGCGGTAGGGGACGACGCCGATATGGCGGAATGGCTCGAAGGCGAGATGGCGGAGCAAGAAGCTATTGGCGCTGGCTTCGGCGGAATCTATCCAATCGGGGCGGTTGAGGACGCGGCCGGCCACGACGAGGGCATGGGGCATATGCGCCCCCCAATTGTGCCAGAAGCCGGGGGCGTTGGCGCGGGTGGGGTGTAGCCCAAAGGGGTATTCGGTATGCGTGCCGAGGCGATAGGCGGCGATGCCGTCGGCGATGCGGGTTATGGCGTCGGCGGTGGCGGGGTTGGGGCGCGCCTGATAATAGGCCGCCAGCCCCAATAGACCGACCGCGGCCACGGCCGGTTCGTCGCTCGGTATCCACGCGGGGATGTCGAAGCCGTGGAGGGTGCGGTATTCGCCGTAGTTGTTCATGGTGGCGATTAGGGCCGCTTCGGTGCGCTGATAAGCGGCGGCCAATTGGTCGGCGTAGGCGGGGTCGGCGGTTTGGAAGACGCGCACGCCCTCCCCTAGCGCCCATAGCCCGCGCATCGCCCACCAGCCCAAACTTTTATAGCTCGTCGGTCCAAATTGGTTGATGTCGCCCGCGCGGGTGTAGACGAAGTTATAAAATTCGCCGTCTTCGCTTTGCATATA
The DNA here is from genome assembly GCA_037441665.1 of Anaerolineaceae bacterium. Lineage (GTDB taxonomy): Bacteria > Chloroflexota > Anaerolineae > Aggregatilineales > Phototrophicaceae > JBBIRQ01. Next base: position 182,162 of record JBBIRQ010000005.1, read on the forward strand.
GCGCACAAATTCCAGACAACGGCGCGCCCACAAAAGCCATTCGGGGTTGTTGGTGCGCTCGTATTCCCACAGATACACCACCGCCGCCCGCGCCACATCATCCACGGCGCTGATGCCTTCGTTCGCCGCGTCCACCCATTGGTAATCGGGATATTCGGAATAGATGTGGACGATGGCCATTTCCTGCCCGCCGATGACCAGCGGCTCGGTGAGGTAGCGCAAATGGTCGAGGTTGACCAGCGGGTCGGATTGAGCGGATAAGCGGGTGATGCTGAGCGCGGCGACGAGCACCAACCATAGGAATTTTTGCATGGGTTTAACCTTTCACGCCGCCGATTTGGATGCCATCTAGGAATTGTTTTTGGGCGAGGAAATACAGCGCCAAAATGGGGGCGGCCATCATGGTGGCCAGCGCCATCATGTAGTGCCATTGGGGCGCTTCTTTGCTCAGCGATTGGTCGAAGAAGCGCATGGCCACCGCCAGCGGGAACTTTTCGGGGGTGCTGAGGTACAGGAGCGGCCCTTGGAAGTTATTCCAATTGGCTTGGAAAGACAAAACGGCGATAGCTAATAAAATGGGACGGATGAGCGGCAACATGATATACCAATAGATTTGGACGATATTAGCGCCATCCACAATGGCGGCTTCTTCGATTTCGCGGGGGATGGTCATAAAAAATTGGCGCATCAAAAAGACGTAGAGCGGCCCCCAAGCGAACAGAGACGGCCACGTCAGGGGGTCGTAGGTATCTAGCAGGCCTAGCTCCTTCCAGATGAGGAAGCCGGGCACGCGGGTGACGATGCCGGGTATCATGATGGTGGCCAGCATGATAGCGAAAAGCAGATTGCGCCCGCGCCACCGAAAGCGAGAAAAGCCATAGGCGACTATCGAGGCGCTGAGGATTTCGCCGAACATGGCTAGCACCGTGATGAATAGGGTATTGCCCATAATGCGCGCAAAGGTCATCTGGGGGTTGATGCCGCTGAGGCTTTGCCACACTTCGATATAGTTAGCGGGCGCGATGGGGTCTGGGATGAAGCGAATCTCGGTTGTGAACAATTGGTCGGGCGTTTTGAGCGAGGTGGAGAGCATCCACAAAAAGGGGAATAGCACCAAGCCCGCGCCGAGCAATAGCAACCCATAGATGAGCGCGCGCCGTATGCTCCAGCCCGCGCGGGGTAGCGATGGGGAGAGCGATTGTTGGTTGGTGAGGGTGGCCATCGGTTTTATGCTCCTTCGCGCGCGCCTTGATAGAAGACCCACGCTTGCGATGAACGGAAGACCAGCGCCGTGAGGGCGATGATAATCACCAACATCACCCACGCCATGGCGGAGGCCATGCCCATATTGCGGAAGTTGAAGGCCTCTTGGTAGATATGCCAATTCAGGAAAGTGCCGGCTTCGGTGGGCGTGGGGATGAAAGCGGCGATTTCAAACGCTTGTAAAGCGCCAATCAGCGAGGTGACGAGGTTGTAAAAGAGGGCCGGGCTGAGCATGGGGATAGTGACGTTACGGAATTTGGCCCAAGCGCCGCCGCCGTCTATTTCCACCGCTTCGTACAATTCTTTGGGGATGCCCTTTAGCCCCGCCAACAAGATGACCGAATTAGCGCCGAACACGCCCCACAAGCTGACGATGATGAAGACCATCGGCGCGAGTGTTGGGTCAGTCAGCCAGCTGGGGCGGGGGATGCCGATAGCTTGGTAGATGGGGGCAAACAAGCCGTTGATGAGGCCCGATTGCGAAAAAATCCAGCGCCATAACAGGGCCGTGGCCACGGCCGGCAAGACGGCGGGCAGATAATACAACACGCGCCAAAAGCCGATGAAGCGCACCTGCTGGTTGAGCAAGAGCGCCACGGCCAAAGCGCCGACGAGGCCTAAGGGCACGGTCACGATGGCGTAGAGCACGGTCATCCGCATGGAGCGCCAAAAATCTTCTTCGCGCGCGCCGATGACCAAACCGCCATCGCCGACTTCGACGCGGAAGATTTCTTCGTGGCGGCGCGGCAAAACCTCGGAACTGCGTTGCTCGCGGCTCTCTAAGGGCGCGGCGGATAACTCGAACAATTCTTGATAATTTTGTAGTTCCACCCATTGGGGCGCTTTGAATAAGTTGTATTCGGTGAAGCTGAGGTAAAAAGATGCGCCGATGGTGAAGACGGTGAAGACCAAAAAGCCGATCACCCACGGCACGACGAGGGCGCGGCCGGCCGCGGCTTCGTGCTTGACGCCGAAGCGCCGTTGCAGGCGATAGACGGCGACCATGGCGAGACCGACGGCGACCATGACCACCACATAGCGCGCTAGCGTGGGCAAATAGGTCTGGATGATAACCTGATTCATGAGGGGTAGTCCTCGATTATCGTATAGGGCCCCAGAAGGTCTGGGGCCCTAAAACAGGTTTTATGCACACTCAATCTTGGAGGGTGTCTTCGAGGTCTGGGCGCACTTCTGCGGCTAGTTCCGCTACGCTGAGGTCGGTTTCGTCGTTGAGGAGCGGGCCCCAGAATTCTGACCAGAAGACCGAGTCGAACTCGGCATAATTGCCGAAGATGGGCAGGGCGCGCATATCTTGGGCGGCGGCGATGATGGCTTCGGCGCTGGCTTCTTTACGCGGCTCGGAGGCGACGAGGTGTTCAACCGTGGCTTGGGAGATGCGCGGCGAGACGATTTTCCACGTGTGGATTTTTTCGGTGAGGGCGACTAAGGCGGCGCAAGCTTCTTCGGGGTGGGCGGTGTTGGCGTTGATGACGGTGCTGGCGTTCCACGCGAAAGTAGTAATGCTACCGGTTTCGGGGTGTGCGGGCACGTGGATGACGCCGACATCGAGGCCTTCCACACGGTCGAGGTCGTCGGCGGCGCCGCCCATGAACATCGCGATTTTACCCGCTTTGAACATCTCGCCGAAGCCCTGCTCGGCGATGACTTCGCGGCTGGGGGATAGTTCGGGGTTATAGGCGGTGCTCAAGTAGAACGCGAAGCCTTCGACGAATTCGGGTGTATCGATGGGTGCGGTGGTGAAGTCGTCGCTGATGAGTTCGCCGCCAGCTTGCCAGACGAAGATGAAGGGCGGCGGCCAGCCGTTGTTCGTGAAGCCCCATTGGTCCATTTGTCCGTCGCCGTCGGTATCTTGTGTGAGGGCGCGGGCTTTTTCGATGAAGTCATCCCACGTCCAGCCTTCTTGTGGGTATTCCACGCCGGCCGCGTCAAAAAGGCCGCGGTTGAAGTAGACGACGACCGGTTGAGCAATCCACGGTAGGCCGTAGGTTTGTCCGTCAAATTGGTTGACGGCCAGAATGCCGGGGTAATAATCGCTCAGGTCGCCGGCGCTTTGGGGCGGGGCGTCGGCCACGCACTCATCAATGGGCAAAAAGACGCCTTCAGAAGCCAGCGCCATATTATTTTGGTCCATCCAGAATAGATCGGCGCCGGTATTGCCGGCCAATTGGGTTTTCACTTGGGTGTAATAGTCGCTGGGGATTGGCTCGTGGACGATTTGATAATCGGATTGGCTGGCGTTAATTTCGTCAATCAACACCTGCAATTCGGCGGCTTCCCCGGCGCCGGCCCATGTGGAGATGCGGATGACGACGGGTTCTTGGGCCGCCACCGTCAGGCTCAGCATTAAGCCGAGCAATAGGGTTAGGGTCAAGCGTTTCATATAAGGTCCTTTCTGATAAAGGGTATCTATTTTAGGACGAAGCGAGAGATAAGGTCTTTTGCTATACTGTAGTCACCTCCTTTGTGTGGTGGAGTGGCGTTCCACCATAAACACAGGGACAATGATTTCCGAAGCTAGCAGATTGGGGTCGCGGAGGAGCATCAGGACACGATGCGCCGCTTCCTTCCCCATCTGCTGGCGGGGAATCCGTAAGGTAGTGAGGGGCGGGTCGTTGAATTCGGCCCAGCTAATATCATCGAAGCCCACCACGCTCAAATCATGGGGGATGTGTTTAGCTTCGCTTTTGGCTTCGCGGATAGCGCCGATAGCCATGGAATCGTTGACGGCGCAGATGGCGGTGACGTGAGGTTGGCGCTGGCGCAGTTGGCGATAGGCTTCGCGGCCGGATTCGATGGTGGTTTCGGACATGTGGACGGGTTCGGCCGTGATGCCGTGGGCGTAGAGGGCGCGTTGGTAGCCGCGGACGCGGCGGGCGGTGCTGGCCCAGTTGGCGGGGCCGGCGATAATGCCGATGTCGCTATGGCCCAAGCTCAGCAGGTGCATCGCGGCTTGGTAAGCGCCGCTTTCGTCGTCGCTGTTAACGCAGTTGACGGGCGAGAAATCGAGGCGGTTATCCACTAACACCAATGGCAATTGGGAATTGAGCATGGCGGTGATGAAGCCGGCCGGGATGTCGGGGCCGGCTAGAATCATGGCGTCTATACGTTTTTCGCGCACGAAGCGGAATTCGGCGGGTTTGGCTAAGGTTTCGTCGGTGAGCGCTTCAAAGGCGATGTGGTAATCGCTTTGGGCGATGATCTCTTGGGCGCTGTGCAAGATTTCTGAATAGAAGGGGTCTGCATGGGCGGGCAGGCCGGATTTTTGGTGGAAGAAGAAGCCGATATTGAAGGTTTGCGATGTGGCCAAGCCGCGGGCGTTGAGCGTGGGGGTGTAATTGAGTTCGCGCGCTTTGGCTAGCACACGCTCCCGCACTTTGTGGCTGACGCCGGGGCGGTCGTTGAGGGCGCGGGATACGGTGGCGCTGGATACGCCTAATGATTTTGCGATTTCTTCAACAATAGACATAGTTGTAATTCGATTAAACAGATTATTTTACGTAACCGCTTGCGTTCTTCTTACGTTTAGACTATAGTGGAATTCAAAATACTTGTCAAGTTTTTACGAAACAGGTTCGCCAAAATGACATCATGGTTTATGCCGCTCATAGATTTAGCGCGCCTGACGCCGACCGTCACCGCGCGGGACGATGGGCTGGAGGGCGCGGGGGAGGGCTTTTGGTGGTCGGCCCGCTTTCGTCCCGCGTTCGGCGGCCATTGGGTGGAAGTGGAGCTGAATGCGGGACGGCAACTAGACTTCGTGCCGACGTTGGCGCTGTGGCTGGGCGAGTTGGACGATTTAGACGACCGCCAAGCCCACACGTGGCGGCAAACGGTGTTGCGGGGGCCCACCACCAACCAACAAGGCTTGAACGGCAACGATTTACCGGCCGGCTTGCTCTATGACCATCACAGCGGTTTGGCCACCATTCTTTATGTGCCGCCCGAATCGTTAGGCTGGTTGCCACGCCGTTTTTACGAATGGCGCATCCGTGACATCTTCGTATACCGTCCACAGGCGCGTTATGGCATCGCCTTAGCGCCTACTACACCGCAAGCGACGTGCGCTTTCCCCGTGGGCGTGCACACTTTTTGCCTGTGGTACGCGCAAATCCCCTTCGACGCACCGCCCAACGTGTGGGAAGCGCAGAACGCTTTGATACAGGCGCTAGAGCCGCTCCTAGATGCGCGCCCGCGCCTGTTCCCCTCCGCGCCCCCGTGGGAGGAGATGGCGCATCGCACGTTGGACGATTTGGGGGATGCGGCCTGCTGGGTGACGGTGGCGGGGCGGTCGGGCTTGCGCGCTTATGTGGCGGGCAGTTCGGCCGTTGGGCGCGACCAAGCCCAACGTTTTGAGCTGATGACCCAATTAGACGTGCTCCTGCCCTTGCTCCATTGGCGGCGAGAGGGGGCGGACGCGCGAGCGGACGCGCTCATCGAGCGCTTGTTGGACGCTGTCCGCGCTTATCGCATCGTCGAGCCGCACGGCTATCTGCCGAATCATTACCCACATAGCGCGGCGGATACTTTCATGGATACGTGGTACTTCTATGAGAATGCGCTCATCAAGTTGCCGTGGGTGGCCTATTTGGCCGATGACGAGGAGATGCGCGCTCGCTTTTTGGCGGCGCTCGACGGCGCGCGGCGCTTAGCGCACCACACGGGTTATCTGTTCCCGCTCTTCGCGGATGCGTCCGATTGGCGGCCGCGCCATAGCTTATTGAACGCCAGCGTCGGCGGGTTATACGCGGCCGGGTGCATCCTCGCGCACCAATTGACGGGCGATGCGCGCCACCTCGACGAAGCGCGCGCCGCGCTGAACGTGTTGCATCAGTTGCCCCCCGACCAATTGACCCACGAACCGCAACAGCTATCTTTCGCCGCCGCTTCGGCCCATTTCCTCGCGGGGTACGACGCGACGCCGCGCCGTTGGCAGGAGATGGCGCGCGATTTTGTGCAGGTATCGTTGCGGATGGGCTATTGGGGGGCGGACCCGACCGTATCCTTTTACGACCCGCGCGGCATGTTCCAAGCGTGCGCGTCTTTATCCTACCCCGCCTACAAGGAAAATGTGGAAGTCATCTGGCCATGGTCGGAGCTATTGGCCGGCGATGAGGGGGCGCATTTGCCCATTGGGCTGATGGCGGCCTTCGCCAATTTGCAACGTTGCCACAATTACGCCTTCTTCGACCCCTTTTTGCCGCCCGAAGTGCGCCGTGGCCCGTGCCCCTATGTGCCTTACGAAGACCTCGCCACCACCGAGTTCCCGCATACGGCCACGTTTGGCAAGGAATTATATGGCGCGGGGGAGGTTTTTTGGAGCGCGTTACTTTTCCGCCGTCCCTTCGATGTTCCGCCCGACATCTTGACGCTCTCTTTAGATGTGCCCTGTTTGCGGTTGGCGCGCCGAGAGGGGGCGCGCCGTTGGTTGCTGTATAATCCGCGCGCCGTGGCTGTGGAGCTAAACGCGCCCGCGGGGATAATCGCTTTGATGCCCAAATCTTTACAGATAATAGAAGGTGTGTGATGTTGTTCCAACGCCATCCATCTAACCCTTTGCTGACGCCGCGCCATATCCGCCCTTCGCGGGCCGATTACGAGGTGATAGGGGTATTTAACGCGGGCGTCACCCGATATAACGGCGAAACGCTCCTGCTTTTGCGGGTGGCGGAACGGCCGCAGGGCACAACGCCCGATTGGATAGCCTGCCCCTATGTCAATGGCGATGGCGGCCTGAGCGTTTTGCGCGTGCGCCGCGATGACCCGCTCTACGACACAGCAGACCCGCGTTTTGTGCGCCAACGGCGGAGCGGCGCGGTCTATTTGACGAGCATCAGCCATTTGCGTTTGGCCCGTAGCGCGGACGGCGTGCATTTAGTGGTGGACGAGCGCCCATGGCTTAGCCCGCGCACGGCAGACGAAGCCTTCGGGGTGGAGGATGCGCGCATCACGGCATTAGAGGGGCGCTATTACGTGAATTATTCGGCGGTCAGCCCCAACGGCATCGCCACCGCTTTAGCGTCTACGGCGGATTTTACGATGGTGGCGCGCCACGACATCATCTTTCCGCCATCGAACCGCGATGTGGTGATTTTTCCGCAGAAGGTGCAAGGCCTGTATTTTTGTTATCACCGCCCGATGCCCGGCGAGTTGGGGCGCTATAGCATCTGGTCGGCGACGTCGCCCGATTTGAAGCATTGGGGCAATCATCGTCTGGTGCTGGCGGGGTCTGCCGATGGTTGGGATGCGGGCCGGGTGGGGGGCGGCGCGCCCCCGATTTGGACAGAAGCGGGCTGGTTGGTGATATATCACGCGGCGGATAGGGCGCAACGCTATTGTTTGGGGGCCTTTTTGGCCGCCCACGACGACCCCGCTTGCGTCTTATATCGCAGTCGCCAGCCCATTTTAGAGCCACAACAGCCCTACGAGCGCGAAGGTTTCTTCCCGAATGTCGTTTTCACGTGTGGCGTGGTGGCGGAAGGCGACCGTCTGCGGGTGTATTACGGGGCGTCGGATGACGTGATAGCCTTAGCGGAGGCGTCGTTAGCGGAAGTGTGCGATTATGTGCGCGGCGGCGCGGGACATTGAACAGGGGCCGCGGTGGGCCCCTGTCAGCATGGCGCGCTTGGGGAGGGGGGGTTAATTGCCGCTCCCGCCTTCCTCTTCGGGCACTCTTACTGGCGCGGGTTCGGGCACGGCCGGCGCGCGGAAATCATCCCCCAAATCAATGAGAGAAGTGGGGTCTATGAAGAAGGGCGTATTGGAAGGCAGGATGGCCAAACGCACGTTATCCGCTAAGTTTTGGACATAGAGATATTGGACGAGGTTGGGATTGGCGGCGATTTGCTCGCTGACTAGCCGCAAGGCTTCGGCGTCGGCTTGGGCGCGGATGAGGATAGCGTCGGCCTCACCGCGGGCGCGTTCGATGGCGGCGTTCGCTTGGCCGCGGGCCTCTTGGGCGACGCGCTCGGCTTCGGTGCGGGCGCGTTGCAAGCGTTGTTCCTCGATGACTTTGTTTTCGATAGCTTCGGTAAAGAGCGGGCTGAAGGTGATTTCTCGCACGAGAACGCTCGTGACGTTGAAACCGAAGGGTTCTAGATTGCGAGAGAGCCGCTCTTCGATTTGGCTTTGCACGGTCTCGCGCTCCAGCCCGTAGATTTGCTCGGCTTGGTAGCCAGAGATGACATCGCGCACATCGCTACGGATGCGCGGGCGGATGAGCGATTCGGTGTAGCCGCCGGGGGTATCGCTCCATTGGCGATGGACATCGTTCACTTTGACCGGGTCTATGGCGAAGATGACGGTGACATCAATTTTCACTTCTTGCCCGTCTACCGACCGCGCCACCACCGCATCATCACCCGTCCCGCGTAGGCTATCTTCATTGGTGCCGGACATGGTGTAATTCTGCTGGCTGGTGGGGTAGATGGTGGCGGATTGGATGCCGGGGATGACGATATGGATACCCGGCCCTTTGGGGCTTTCAAACTGGCCGCTAATGCGATTGAAGACCACCGCAACTTGTGTCGGTCCGACCTCTAGCAGGCCTTGGCCGACGATTTGCAATAGCACAAAAGCGATTAACCCGAAGATAGACAGCAAGATACCGCCGCGCGCTGGCCGCCCTTGCGATACGCTGACGACTACAAGGGCAATGCCGGCGAGGAACAATAAGCCGCCGAGCAACCCTAGTGCTGAAATAATCGAACTAATTCCACCCATTCATCGCTCCTTTGGGGTTATATCATCGTTTTAAGCGCATTGCTGAGGCATTATAACATGCCAAGCTTTGAAATTCCTTAACATTACTTGGGTTTTTGCCCCCAATCCTTGGGGGTCTGACGCATTTATCGGCATTAATATATACGTTGCGGTCGGTCTGTTGGTATCGGAACAGTAGGGGGTATAGCGCGATTTTTGACGAAACGCCCGCGCCGCCTATAGAATAGGCGGATGCGACCCTGTAGACCCGCCATGATACGCCCATGACCCTAACGCTCGGCCCTATGACCATACATAGTTATACGCTGTTCATCGCGCTGGCGGCGCTGGCGGCCGGGGGGCGCGTGTTGTGGTTAGCGCCCGCGCGCCGTCGCGGGGCCTATGCGGATGCCTTGCTGGTGGCGTTGGCGGGTGGGCTGATTGTTGGGCGCGCGCTCCATGTGGCGCTCCATTGGGGGCACTTCGCCTATTATACGGATGAAATTTGGCAGTTGCGCGCGGGCGGTCTGGATTGGCACGGGGCGTTCTTGGGGGCGTGGGGCGGCTGGTTGGTTGGGGCGCGTTGGCGCGGCCTGACCGACTGGAAAAGCGATGCCTTCGCGCCGTCCGTGCCGCTGGTTGCGGTGGGGGCTTGGTGTGGTTGCGCGCTGGCCCATTGCGCTTATGGGGCAGAAGTGGCGACGTTGGCCGCCTATCCGTCCTATTTGGTATGGGAGGGGGCGGATATTTACGGCATTGTGGCCCCGCGCTTCAATGTGCAGGGCTTGGGGGCGCTGTTGAGCGCGGGGTTATGGGTGCTGATGTGCCTTTTGGGCTGGCGGGGCCTGTTCTCTGGCCGCCATTTGGCGCTCAGCGTGCTCTTGTTCAGTTTTATGATGTGGACGTTGGGCTTTTTGCGGGCGGATTATAGCTTGGTCTGGGGCGGCTTGCGGGCGGACCAATGGCTGGACGCGCTAGGGATGGGGGGCAGTTTGGCGGCGATAGCTTATCGCGTTGGTTGGAAAAAGGTTTCATGAAATCTTTATAAAAATGAAGGTAAATGAAGGGCATTTACGCTACAATGCGCTTCGTTCAGCGCCATAAACGATGAGATAGGGTGGGGTATAGTAAGCGGTATGACCAAAGAGACGCTAGTATATAACTTGAACTACACTTTCGATGATAACCTGCAAGAAGTGCCTGTGGCGCCGGATGATATGCGACGCGCCGTCAGCGCTTTAGAAGCGCAGGTGGCGCAGGAACAAGACCTGTACGAGCGCATGAAGCTATGGGGGACATTGGGCACGTATTGCCGCTTGTTGCGCCACCTTGGGCAGGCGGAGATGTACATCTATTCCGCCTTGACGGCCGCTAATGCCCTGCGCGATAAGCGCGGGCAGGTGGTGAACTTGTTGCGCTTGGCGCACGTCTACCAATGGCAGGGGCGTTATGCGCTGGCCGACCGCCTCTTTGAGCAGATTATCTTCATCTGCGAAATCGCCAAAGATACCCTATCGCCCAAATCCACCAACCCACTGGGCGGCTATCTGGACTTCGCCTACCAACATATGGGCAGGAGCAAATTTGACCAAGGCGATTATGCCCGCGCCGCCAAATTTTTCCAGCGCGCCCTCAATATCCGCAAAGAAAAAGGCGACCCCGACCTCATCGCCTCGTCGGCGCTGGCTTTAGAGGCGGCGCGCCGACGGCTGTATACATCGGCTGGCTAATCCTCATCGGGCTTGGGTGGGGCGTTGAGCGGCATGACCACCGCGCGCTCTAACAAGGTGGATAGCACAATCGAAGTGGTCGTTTGGGCATACTGGTTGATTTGGTACAGCACATGTTCCAGATGTTGCATATCGGGAACGCCCAATTTGATGATGAAACAATCGTTTCCCACCACATGATGACATTCTAGCACCTCTGGCAATTGTCGGACGAGTTTTTGGATGTGGCGCTCGCTTTGGCCGGCGTTGGCAACGCGGGTGAAGGCGATGATGGAGCGCCCCAATTTGTGGCAATCCACGTCTGCGCGGTAGCCTTTGATGATGCCGGCATCTTCTAACTTGCGGATACGTTCTTGAACGGCGGGGGCGGATAAGCCCACGCGCCGCCCCAATTGGGCGTAGGAGATGCGGGCGTCTTGTTGGAGCGCCTCTAGCAATTGCAAATTGACATCATCTAGCAGTTTATCGTTCGCCCCATTTTCGTAAGTGAACATGCGCTTTTTCCTTTTTTTCTAAAAATGCAAGGCGGAAACAGTTTGGGATGATACTTCATTTTAGTACAAAATCCGTTATATGATGAACATGTCGTCAGCGCAAGACCGCACAGGAGGCACACATGGTCAAAGAACATCCGCTTCTGCTTTTGATGGGCGACATCAAACACTTTCCCGCTTTGGTCGCTACCGCTGAACTACGGGGCTGGACGCTTCTTCTAGCTACTGAATCTATGGAGCTATTGGCGATGACGGTTTTTTACTATCCCGATTGGGTGATTGTAGACCGTCGTATGGGGGCGGAGGCCGAAGCGGTCATCGCGCATTTGGCATCGGTAGATTTCGCCCCGTATTTAGTGGTGGATGAAGGGACGGACATTGTCGCGGAGCTAGATTTGCGCCTTAGCCCGCTCAGCCAAAGGTACGCATCCTAAAGAGAGATGGGGGCGTGCGCGCCATGCCCCCGCCTATCCCCCGGTTTTATCAGCGCCTTCAAAGCGCTTGTAACGCCTCTAGCAATATAGCCCCAATTTGTCGCGGATTATACCTTTCTTGCACATAAAGATTGCCGCTTTGGCGCACCCGCTGGTAAAGCTCTGGGGTGGTGATGAGCTTGTGGATAGCCTCCGCTAGGGCCGTGGGGTTGTTGGGCGGCACGGTGAGCAGATGCTCCCCATCGCGGAACAGCGATTCTAGGGCGGGCGATTGGGCGGTGATGAGCGGTCTATCTAAAGCTAAGCCCTCATAAACTTTCGTTGGGACGACATAACGGGTCTTATCGGCATCGCCGAAGACGCCCAAAAATAGCGATGCGCGGCTGGCGATAGGGAATAAGTCCTTGGGCGGGAAGTAGCCGCGGGTGAAGGTGACGTTGTGCAAGGCTAGGGATTTGGCCAGTTGGGTCATGGCGGGGTATGTTTGCCCATCGCCCACCAGCTCGAAGCGCAGATGTTTGATGTAAGATAGTAATTTGGCGGCGTAGAGGATGGTATCTACCCCGTGAAAAGGGATGAACGTACCGATGTATTGGGCGATGAAAATATCAGTTGGCGGCGGGTCTAGCACGGTATCCAATAAGGCGGAGCGCACCCCCACGGGCACGACCGCCATACGCTGTATGGGCACGCCCAAAAGGCGCGCATAATGGCGGCGGTGCGCTTCGGTATCGGTGAGCGTCGGTAGGTGGCGGATGTTGAAGCGGTCTATAGCCCGATAGAGCGTTTGCTTCCAGCGGGCGGTGTGGCCGCGGTCTTCTAGGGTATCGGTCAAGCCGGTGAGATAATCGAGCGCGATACGAGCAGGGGCGGCCTTGCCCAGTAGCCACGCCAGCGGTGCGCTCGTCTGGTTGAAGGCTGGGATGATGACCACATCGGCTTTGCGGGCTTGGGGCCAATGACGGGCGAGATGCGCCCAGCGCGCGCGGGTGGTGGCTTTGCGCGGCAAGGGGTATTGGTCTACGACGATGCCGTGGGCGGTCAAGGCTTCGATGAGCACGGCATGGCGGCTATAAGCGGGGTCATAAGCGCCGATAAAGGCGACGTGGCGGATAGTCATTGCGCTTCTCCTGTGGTTAATACGCGCCACAACCGGGCGATGAGCGCGTCGCGGTCGTGGTGGTTGATGACCCGTTCGCGCAGGCGCTGGCCGATGAGGGCGCGCGCTTCGGCGGGCATGGCGGCCAAGGTTCGGAGGCGCTCGCGCAATCCGTCCACATCATCGGGGGCGGCGATGCGTAGGAGCGGGGCATATTCCCCCAAGATGGGGTCAAAAGCGGGGTTGCTGACGATAGTGGGCAGGGCGGCGGACATGCTCTCTAGGGCCGCTTTATCGAATAATCCCAGCGGGCTAAGGTTGACGGCGACAGTGGCCCGCGCGTACCAATCGCGCACCGCTTGGGGTGGCAAGTTGCCGGTGAAGAGCGCCCTATCCCCTAAACCGAGTTCCTCGGCGAGGCTTCGCAGGCGTCGCTTATAATCGTCGGGGTAGCCTTCTAGCACATCGCCCACGAGCACGATGGCGACGTCCGCTTCTCCGGCCACAGCGCGTAATAACGTCTCTTGCCCTTTGATGGGCATCAGCCGCGCCACGTGGATAACGGTAAAGGGTGATGATGGGGGCTGGGGGCCGGGTGTGAAGAATTGGGTATCTATGCCGTGGCCGAGCGCCCGTAACTTGGGCGTGGGGAACGGGAAGCTACTCGCATCGGCGCTGACAACGCGCCGTGCCCAATACGCCGCGCCGCGCAACACGGCCGATTGTTGGCGATGGGTATACCACAGGGTGAGCGGCACGCCGCGGGCGCGTAGCAGAGGGCCGCCCAACAAGGCGAACAGCGGCATCATATGGGCGAAACAAGCGCTATAACGATGCGTGAGCAAAAGCCGCGCGAGGATGCCGTAAAAGTTCAGCAAGCGCCGCCCGCGGCTATAACCGCGCTCCCGCCCTACCGAATAGACGCGCACATTATCGGCCACGGCCAAACGCCCAACGCGCATGGTGACGATGTCCACCGCCGAGGCATGGCGCGCCAAAGCGTTGGCCCAATCGGTGGCGAACCCTAAGACGGGGTCATCGGCATCGGTGGCTAAATTGAAGATGAGTAAACGCAAACGACTAGCCCCCACTTGAAATGACCTCTCTATTGTAACGGAAGACCCGCCCAAAGCCACGCGATTGGTGGCCGCGGCATGTCACAAGGGCGTTGTGGGCGATGGTAACAGCGCGCGCGGGGGCTGTGCGGTACAATGGGGGCGAAATGGCGATGAGCTGGAGGCGATTATTCATGCGGCGTACCTTGGTGAAGATAAACGGGTTTGGCTTGGTGATTTATGTGACGGTCTCGGCGGTGTTGGGGCATGTGTGGTTGTGGGCGTTGTTGACCTTAGCGGGGATAGGGCTGGGCTTTACGGCCGTGGAGGCGCTGTTGGGCGCGGCGGTGGTGGCTGTGGGGCATTTGTTGGGGGAAGTCCTGCATAATGTGGGGCATGCGCTGGCGGCGCGCGCGGTTGGCTATCCGATGCATGGGGTGTATTTGTGGTTCATTTTAGGCACGTCTGTATACCCGCGCGACGAAGGCCAAGTGCCGCGTTCGGCGCACATCCGCCGCGCGCTGGGCGGGCCGCTGTTCAGTGGGGTATTGACGTTGGTCTTGGCGGCGCTGTATGCGCTGGCGCAACCGTCGGGGATTGTGGGGGCGGTGTGGTTGTTCATCTGCCTAGATTATGCGCTGGTGTTCACGATTGGGGCTTTATTGCCGTTGCGGCTAGGGGCTTTCATGAATGATGGGGCGACGATATGGGCGCAATGGCGCGGCGCTTAAAATAAAGACAGGACATCCGCGGATGCCCTGTCGCCAAACGAGCGATAGAAGCTAACTAATCGTCGTAATCGTCGTCATCTTCGTAGTCGTCGTAGTCGTCATCGTCGTAATCGTCATCGTCGTAATCGTCGTAGTCCTCGTCGTCGTAATCGTCATAATCTTCATACTCATCGTCGTAGTCGTCGTCGGGGCCGAGTACGAGTTTCCAGTTTTCGAGCATGATAGCCTCCTCAGGCGTATATCAAACGTGGTGGATAGTAGATGGCGTTGGCGCAACTGTCAAGCGTTATCCAAAATCGCTGAAATTCTACCGCAAGTGTCAGAATTCACGCAACAGAGAAAGGCGTAGATTAAACGCTTGTGGCGCGCGTCACACCTTTTTCTCAAGAAACTTTAGCGTTTTTCAGATATAATCAGTCGCATACTGTAGGGAACTGTTTTAATAGAGGTATGCTTTGATGCAGGATTATACGTACTTCATCCAACAAGCCCAAAATGCGGCCACAGCCCAAGAGCGCCATGCCGCTTTGAACCCCCTATTCGCCGCTTTCCGCGGGATGGCGTACCAATACGCCTATGCCTTGCTGGGCGATGCCCCATTGGCGGAAGATGCCATCCAAGAGGCCTTCATCACGGTGGATGCGCGCATCGGCCAACTGCGCGAGCCGCAGGCCTTCCCCGCGTGGTTGCGGCGCGTGGTATACAGCCACTGTATGCGCCTCACCCGTGGCAAACACGTTCCGCTAGTGCCCATTGATGGCGAGATGAACTTGCATGCGGAAGATCTGGCCCCCGAACAGACGCTAGCAGAACGTGAACTCATCCACATGGTGCAAAGCGCCGTACGCGCCCTGCCCGAACACGAACGCGATGTGACCGAGGGCTATTATTTCATGGGGGAATCGCAACAGGAGATAGCCGAGCGCTTGCATATCCCGGTGACGACGGTTAAAAAGCGCTTGCAATACGCTCGCAAGCGCCTGCGGGTGCTGATTGCGGATTTCAACGAGGCGCTAGATTTGGTTTTTCAGCCGCCGTCCAAATCCCAACGCCAATGGCAACCCGTGCCTGTGCGGCGCTACCCGCCGAAAGGCGATTGGCGCGGTTAAAGCGAGCTGACTATCGCGCCCCTAGCGAAGCAATGCTCCTCTAAGGGTTGATCACAGGTAATGACTGGGTATCTGCCCCATAGGTGTTGACGTACTGCGCCGATACCCAGCCCGCGCGGGCCGCTTCAGGAAGCCAAATTTGATACCAATCGCCCGATGCATTGCGCCCGACAACCCAAAGCAACGTATTGGCGTTAACGCTGGTCAATATAGCGCCGGCGGGAGCGGCGCGAACATTGAGCGCTACTGTGCTTCTACCGTAGATGACCCTCTCAAAAGGTGTTGACGTCGGACCCGGAATGATAATCTCGCAAGCGGTGACGATGGCGTTTTGTACGGTAGAGATAAACTCTACATTGGGAATGGGGATGCGCGCGCCATCGCTGAGTCGGTAGAGGCCGTCGGCATCAATGGCCACGTAGGCGCTATCTGCATTCTGTTTAACAGAACGAGGGCTAGCGCAACGGTCGAGAGGAACGAAGCGCACTTGCCCCGTCCTGAATGCTTCCCACAGCGTGAGGGTCTCTTGTGTTTGCATCAGGGGGTGCGCTGTAGTAGCGGGCAAGGGCGGGTCGAGCAGGGAGGCGGTCCTATTGTCGGCATCCAAGCGCCACGGGCGGCTTTTGTGGTGGGCGACACTATTATAACGTATGAGAGGTGTTTGGGTGCGCGCTTGAGCCATGCTAAACGTACAACAAATCACCATGAGCCAAAGAAGCTTTTTGATGAGCATGGCCAATTACTCCATTTTTTAAGATAATATATCATAGCATAATTCTGGATAAAAAATAAAATCCTCTCGCCTATGGGGAGCCAAGCGAGAGGATTTTGCGGGGGGATTTATCTGGTTATGCTTAAGATAGGCGCTAAATATAGATAAACTATAACCAGAGTGTAAAAAATGTGTAAAATGTGGCGGGGCGCGCCGATGAAAAAGGGGCCTTGGGGCCCCTTGTTGTCGCTATGCTGTAGGGATAGACGGGCGATGCGTTAATTTTTGAGGATGCCCAAACGCGAAGCTTGGTCAAAGTCTACTTTATCGCCTTTATCGGTCTCTTTGGCGATATTTTCTAGCGCTTCCATATCCCAGCTGACATCGGCCGCTTCGCTCGCGCCGAAGATGTCATCGAGGTTGAATTGTTCGTCGGGGATAGCCTCCATCTTGGGGGCGGCCGGTGTGGATTCTTCTTCCTCGAAGAAATCGAAGCCGGCGCTTTCTAGGGTGATGTGGTCTTCTTCGGCGGGTTCTTCGATGATGGTTTTGCGTTCTGGGCGGATGGCTTTGGCTTCTTGGATGGTATAAGCGCCGGGGATGAGAGCGATGAGGTCTTCGCTGGCGCGGCGGCCATAGCGGTTGACCGCGCCGAATTGGTTGCGCCCGCGCTCGCCTTCAAAGACGACGATGAGCATATGGTGCAAACCGACAGATAGCACGAAGACATCGAAGTTATCGCCATCGTAGAAGATGAGGCCAGTAGCATTGCCGCCCACCAAGTCGAGGACATTGAGCTGGGCGGTGACGGTGGGGATGAGGCTTTTGGCCAGCGCATCTTTATTGAAGTAGCCGCTCGCGCCGAATTCTAATAAGATGTTGCCGTCGCGGGCTGTCAGCAAGATGGCCATCGCGCCGAGGTCGGTTAGCAAGCTATTGAGCACCGATTGTGCGGCGTTGAGGTCTAGGGAGGGGATGGGTCCCATGTCGAGGCCGACGAAACCGCCGCTTGGGCCAGCGCTGGAGGTGGCATCGAGCGATTCTTGAACGCTGGTGCCGGTGAGGGCGGCGTTGAGCACGCGCAAAAAGCGCTGGGTATCCATCGGGCGGCGCATATAGACGAAGGGTGCGTTTTCGTTTTGTTGGGTTTCTTCGTCCACGTCGGGGTCATCCTCTGTGCCGAGGATGAGGAGCGGCGTATTATCAGACGCTTTGCGGACGCCGGCGGCCAATTGCCAGCCTTTCATGCCGTCGTCCAATTCCCAAGAAGCGATGACGAGATTGACGCCACCGCGCTTCACTTCTTCTATCGCTTCGTCGCCGGTGGGGGCATCTATGAGGATGAGGTATCCTTCTAGCAGGTGGACGGCGGCGCGGACAATTTGGGCGATTTTGCCCGATGGGTCAACAGTCACAATGCGTGGGAGTGCGGCCATAGGCTTCTTCCAGAATGATTGCTTACCAATATTAAACCTTGTGTCATTATACCCCAAAACGCAGAGCGGGTTATAGTCATTTTACAGGATTTTCATTAAGATTATGTGCTTTCTTGATGTTTGGCTTGTGGTGAGGGCTTAGCGTCCGAAATGGGGAGGATTTTGGGTGGATTCTAGGGGTTTACTTCCGCCGCCGCCGCTGGGCCGTTCGGGTTGGCCGTGGGGTGCGTCGCCGCCGACGTGGCCCCCCTGCCAGCCCGATGGCCGCCCGTGGCCGCGTATTAGCATTGTCACGCCGTCTTACCAGCAAGGGGCTTTTCTTGAAGCGACCCTCCGTTCGGTTTTGATGCAGGGTTACCCGAATCTAGACTATATCGTCATAGATGGGGGTAGCGCGGATGAGAGCGTGGCTATCATCCGCAAATATGCCGATTACCTCAGCTATTGGGTCAGTGAGCGCGACGAGGGCCAAGCCCACGCCATCAACAAGGGCTTTCGTCACAGCGACGGCGACATCATGGGCTGGCTGAATAGCGATGATATGCTGTTGCCGCGGGCGTTGGAGCGCATCGCGCGGGCCTTCGCCGACCCGCGGGTGAAAGTGGTGACGGGTTGGCGCAAAATCTACGACGAGGGGGGGCGCTTCCGCCGTAATAGCTTCGATTGGTTGACCACTAGCGCCACTCTGCGCTACCACTGCACGATTGCCCAAGAGACGACGTATTGGCGGCGGGAGGTATGGGAGCGTGTTGGGGAGCTAGACGAGGGTTTGCGCTATACGATGGATTACGATTATTGGCAACGGGTGTTAGATGCGGGCTATGCGTTTACGCTGTTGCCGCATTATTTGGGCGGGTTTCGGCAACATGGGGCCAGCAAAGGGGCGCAAATGGAAGCGGTGCGCCAAGCCGAGCTAGCGCGTTTATACCAGCGGCGGGGGCTGGCCCGAGACGAAGCCGAGGCGTTGGGGCAGTTGGACCGTTTGTTAGGGGCGGATTGGCGACAAAAGCGCCGCCTACTGCAACATTTGGGGCACACGCGCCTTTCGGACGACCCGCGCATCTTTTATTGGGGGATGCGTTTATTGGATTGGCCGGGGCTAGGGAAGGCGCTTGTGGGGGCGCACCGCCGTTACAGCCGTTGGCGCGGCCGCCCCACCGATTAGTTGAGATGAGCGATGACCCGCCGCGTGAATTCGGCGGTATCAATGGCATTTTCGATGCGAATATCGGCCGTGAAGTTGCCCTCGTTGAGGGTTTGTTGGACGGCATCTTCGATGCGGGCGGCGACATCCGCCAATTTCCAGTGGTAGCGCACCAGCAAAGCGGCGCTGAGGATGGCCGCCGTCGGGTTGGCGATGCCCCGCCCGGCAATATCGGGCGCCGAACCATGCACGGGTTCGGCGATGCATACATCATCGCCTAGATTGCAGGCCGGCGCCAAGCCCAGCCCCCCGCCCCACGCCGCCGCCATATCCGATAAAATATCGCCGTAGAGATTGGGCGTGAGCACCACATCAAAGCGGGTTGGCTCTTTGACCATCCAATACGCAGCGGTATCTACCAGCAATTCTTCAATTTGTACTTCGGGGTATTGCTGGGCGACTTCGTAGGCGACACGGCGGAAAAGCCCATCGGTATGGGGCAGGACGTTGCCCTTGTGTACCACGGTGACTTTTTGGCGGCCGGATTCGCGCGCGAGTTGGAAGGCGCGATGGGCCACGCGCTCGGTGGCGGCGCGGGTGATGCGCTTGGTGGCGGTGGTGGTATTGCCGCCTTCTTCCACCATTTCTTCGCCGATGTACAAGTCCTCGGTATTTTCGCGCACGACGATGAGGTCTACGCCGGGGCGTGCGGTGGGGACGGGCAAATAATGGGTGGGGCGCAAATTGGCGTAGGTGGCCATGACTTTGCGGAGGCGCACAATGGGCGAAAAGTAGCCCGCGACCGGGAAATGCGGCGAGCTGGCGGCGCCAAAGAGCACCGAGCGGCACGCTTGCACGATTTCGATAGTTTCATCGGGTAGGGGGGTGCCGCGCCGCTGGAAACAATCCCAGCCGGCCTCTGCTTGATGAATGCGGATATTTGGCAGGGCATGAGCCAAGACAGCCACTGCCGCCGGTATCACTTCGTGACCGATGCCATCGCCTTCAATAACGCATAGTTCCATAGCCCAAACCTTCCTTGTTATGCCTCGTCGTTATGCCTCGTCACTTGACCACTATGCAAGAGAAACAGTCTGGTAAGAAAGTCTATTTTTAAAGAACGATTATCTAACAATTAAAGGTTAGGCTATTTTGCTTGTATTTTTGCACATTTGTGAAGGTTTGTCGAATAATTGGCCCTTTTTGTGCCGCGCGTGGGGGGATAGTTGGGGGCGATTGCCGCAAATGGGGGCTATTAAAATTCATTCAAGCGATTAAAATAAATCTACCTTTTGATATTTTACATCCGCGCAAGGTTGCTGGTCATGGCTTCTGAAGGATTCGACCGCCGCATTTTGACCTTGGTATTGATTGTCTTCGTCAATTTAGTAGGGGCGACGATGGTACAGCCGATTTTGCCGCTCTACGCCGAGCGGGAATTCAATATGCCTACGTCGGTTATCACTTTGTTGTTCACGGCCTTTTTTGGGGCGCAGTTTGTGGCGGGCCCCTATTTGGGGCGCTGGTCGGATACTTACGGGCGGGTGCCGGTGCTCATCCTCAGCCAATTGGGGACGGTCATTAGCTTCATCATGATTGCGTCGGCCCAATCTTTTGAGGTACTGTTTTTGGCGCGCCTGCTGGATGGGGTTACCGGGGGCAATATCATCGTTGCACAGGCTTATGTGACGGACATCATGCCGCCGCACAAGCGGACGCAGGGCTTGGGGTATGTTTTTGCGGGTTTGGGGGCGGGGTTCATCGTCGGGCCGGCGCTCGGCGGGGTGTTATCGTCGTTGATAGGGGCGCGCGCGCCGTTTTTGGTGGCGGCGGTGGCGGCCTCGTTGACGGTGCTTTTGACGCGCTTCACCCTGCACGAGACCTTGACGCCGCAACAGCGCCGCGCCAACCGCGCGCATAGGGGCGGCGGGCTTAGCCCGCGTGAGGTGTATCACAATATCCCGCTTCGTCTGGCGCTGATGGTGGTTTTTGTGGGGCAGGTCGGGCACAGTTTGTTGCAATCCACTTTCGCGCTGTATAGCGCGGCGGTGCTATTCCGCGGGGCGAGCGAAGCGGTGGTGAATTTGGGCACGGGGTTATTGTTGTCGTTGGTGGGGGTGGGTCAGGTGCTGACGCAGACGCTGATCTTGCCGCGCTTGTTGCAACGCTATGACGAAGGTTGGCTGGTGCTATTGGCGCTGGGCATACGGGCGGCGGCCATGTTCACCTTCGCGCTGGTCTCGTCGCCGTGGTTGGGCGCGCCGACGACGCTTTTAGTGGCGGTGGGCATCGGCGTGATGTTGCCGTCGGTGCAGTCGTTGATGACGAAGATGGTGGCGGATGAATGGCGCGGGGCGGTGCTGGGGGTTTACCAATCGGCCTTTGGCTTGGCGACGATAGTTGGCACAGCTGTTAGCGGTACTTTGTTCGCGGTGCACCCCACTTTTCCCTATTGGACGGGGGGCGTTTTGTTAGTGGCCGCGTTGTTGCCGTCGTGGGCGTTGTATCGTTGGTCGCACAGGTCGGTTGCCCCGTTGGCTGGCGCGTAAATTCGCCCTATGTGCGCCTAACTCAAGCGAATACAATTCATAAATGGGTGTATATTGATAGATGTTGTTCATGCTTTTCTCATCTTTTCATCATCATAGAAGGCTTATCATCCCATGTTGCGCTCGCTCCCTTTCACCCGTTCTTCTCGCTTTTTGTCTCCTCGTCCCACAGAACAGAACAATTTTTACCATTTGGTGATGGATATTGCGTGGTTTGGCTTGGCGTTGGCGGCGACCACGCGCTTTTTACAGTTTTACGCTATCCGCATGGGCGCGGATGCGATGGAGCAAGGTTGGCTGACAGCGTTACCCTCGTTGGTGTTGTTGTTCGCCACGGGTTTTAGCGCGTGGTGGCGGGGGCGCTACGAAAGCTCGTTACGGGCGTTGTGGTGGCCGGCGATAGGGCATCGTTTCGTCTTTTTGTTGCCGGCGCTAACGCCCTTTTTCCCGGATGCGTTACGCTTGCCGTGGCTGATTTTGTCGGCGACGTTGCCGGCCATGCCCCAAGGGGTGGCGGCGAGCGTGTTTTTGGTGATGATGCGCGAAGCCGTGCCCAACGAGCGCTTGACGCCGCTTTTGGCGCGGCGGGCGTTGGCGATGAATATTTGTATCATCATCGGGGCTTTGGCTTTTGGCGCGTGGTTAGAATGGGCCCCCTTTCCGTTCAATTATCAGGCGATGTTCATCGCGGCCTTCATCTGCGCCATGATGAGCCAGTGGCATCTAGCCCAATTGCGCCCGTACCGTAAAGAGCGAGAACTTAGCGCTGTGCCCAAGCCGCAAAAGCGCATCGGGCAATTGTTGCGCTCGCCGCATTTCATCTCGGTGCTCTATATCACGGCCATCACCCACGTGGCGTTCTTTTCGATGGTGGCGGTCGTGCCGATGCGGCTGGACGCGCTAGGGGCGACAGAGGGCTTCATCGCCTTGTACGGCATCGCCGAATTGGCCGCTAGCGCCTTGGCGGCCATGACGCTGAACTTTTTTGTATCGCGTTATGGCAATCGCACGGTGATTGCGGTGGCGATGGCCCTAACGGGCGTGGCCTCGTTGATATTGGCCTTCGCGCCGAGTTTGGAGCTGACGCTACTGGCGGCGGCGCTTTCCGGCGGGGCGTGGTCGTCGGCGGCGGTGGGCGTGCTGGGCTTCTTCGCAGAGCGCACCGAAGATGGCGACATCAAGTCTACCACGTTATGGCATCAGGCGATTTTCTTAGCGATGTTTTTAGGGCCTATCACTGGCACAAGCTTAGTGAGCTTGGGGCTAGACATCGTGTGGGTGCTGGTCATCGGCGGCGCGTTGCGGATGCTGGCTGGCGCGCTGACGCATATCGGGCTGGCGCTATTCACGGGTAAGCGGGTCGAGCCGTTGTCATCCGCGGGTTAAATTCCATCTATGGCGGGGCGCGGCCCTCTCGTACAATAAGGCGCGTCTTTGTACGAGAGGGAGAGAACCGATGAGCTTATTGGAATATGGGCGCATCATCGCGCGGCGGGGGTGGATTATGGTTTTGCTGGCGGTGTTGGCGGCTGTCGCCGCCTACGCGCTGAGCACCCAGATTACCCCTGTGTATCGCTCCACCCAACGCATTTTGCTAGTGCCCACGCGCGCCGATTTTGGCCTAGCGGAAGCGACGACGCGCCTACTGAATAGCCACCGCGCCTATTTGGATAGCGAATTGCGCGCCCGCGATGTGATAGATGCCCTGCAACTGGATATGTTGCCGTCCGAACTCAAGAGCAACGTCACCATCACCACCGACCGCGACAGTCTGGCCATTCAGATTGATGTAGACCTCGAAGACCCGGAATTGGCTAACAACATCGCGCGCCTGTGGGGGGATATTTTGGTGCAATATCGTGACGACCTCAACCAACGCGCCCTGCGGGAAGACCGCATCGAAGCGTCGCGCCAAGACGAGGCGCGCGCCTCGCTTTTGCGCCCCAATGTACGGATAAACGCCCTCGCTGGGGGCATCGCTGGCTTTTTTGTGGGGGCGATAGTGATTTTTGTGCTGGAATTTTTGGAGAGTAACACCATCCGCCGCCGCGATGACGTGGAACGTTTGGGTATTGTGGTGTTGGCGTCCGTGCCGGATTAGCGCCTGATGTGAATTGCGTCGGAGACGCGGGCACGGCCTGTATAATGGCGAGTATCGGCTTATCTAGACCAAGAGGGACTGTATGCGCCTGTTGATAGCGGTTTTCTGTGTCGCGCTCTTATGGATGGCCCCGGCCCAAGCGCAAACAACGTTGCCCCGCGCCGAGCCGTTGGCGCGTTGCCCTTTCCAACCGCCGCCCGGCATGACCGTAGGCGAGGATATAGAGTGCGGCTATTTAATCGTGGCGGAAGACCGCGCCGACCCCGCTAGCCCCACAATACGCCTGCTCTATAGCATTTTGCGCCACCCCGACGGCGACCCCGAACCCGACCCTATCGTATATTTGGAGGGGGGGCCGGGCGGTAGCCGCTTAGAATTTTTGGCTTTGTCGTATCCGATACTGTTTCGCCCGTTTTGGGGCGCGAACCGCGATATTATCATCCTTGACCAGCGCGGGGTCGGGTTTTCTGAACCCGCTTTGGATTGCCCACAATTCAGCCAACTCAGCCTTGAACTGCTAGATTATGAGGCCGATGGGCGCGTTTACACCAACGAAACCTACGCCGAGCCGTTGGCACAAGCGTTATCCGACTGCGCCCAGACTTTGGCGGCAGAGCACAACCTAAGCGCCTATAACACGGCCGCCAACGCCGCCGACATCAACGATTTACGGATGGCGTTGGGGTACGAGCAGGTGAATTTGTGGGGCATCTCTTACGGGACGCGCTTGGCGTTGGGCGTCCTGCGCGATTATCCGCAAGGGGTGCGGAGCGTGGTACTCGATTCGGTATATACGCCGGATGTGGATTTAATCGCGGAAGTGCCCGCGAATTTTGACCGCGCCCTGCGCGAGCTGTTCGCGGCGTGCGCCATGGATAGCGCCTGCGATGCGGCTTATCCCAATTTGGAAGCGGTGTTATTTGCGACGGTGGCCGCGTTAGAGTCATCGCCGCTCGAATTGCGGGCGACCCATTTTTTTACTGGGCGTGGGTATCCGCTGGTGTTGGATGGCGAAGCGTTTTTATCGTTGTTGTTCCAAGCGCTATATAGCACAGAACTTATCGGGCAATTGCCGCGCATCATCTACGAGGCGGCCGCTGGCCGCGCGGGCGATTTACAACTCATCGCCAGCAATATCATCTCCCAGCAAAGCGCTATCAGCATCGGGATGAACTTATCGGTGATATGCCAAGAGGAAGTGCCCTATAGCGACCGCGCGCAATTTCTGGCTTATCTCGATTTGCGCCCGCAATGGGCCACGATGTTAGAAAATAGCCTCGGCGGCGGGTTGAACTATCGGGTATGCGCGAGCTGGCCGTCGGGCGTGGCCCCGCTCAGCGAGAGCCAGCCCATCACCAGCGATGTGCCCGCTTTGGTGATTGCGGGGCAGTTCGACCCCATTACGCCGCCGCTATGGGCGGAGCGCGCGGCGCAAGGGCTGAGCCGTAGCTACTATTACGAATTGCCCGGCGCGGGGCATGGCGCGAGCCTCGCGGGGGCTTGTCCGCAAGGGCTTGTGATGCAATTTTGGGCCGACCCGACGACCGCGCCGAACGCGGGTTGCATCGGTGATATGGGTGTGGTGTTCGCAGTGCCCGCGGATGCGGCGGCCGCCGCGCCGCCGCCGACGCTAGTAGAAACGGATGTGCCGCTGTATAACGTGCGGCTGTTGTTGCCCGCAGGGTGGACGGAGATAGCGCCGGGGGCTTATGGACGCATGGAAAACGGCCTAGACCAGACGGCGCTAGCGGTCATCAGTATGCCGGGGTCGCTGGATACAGACGCTTTCATCGGGTTGGTGGCTGGGGCGTTGGGGGCCCAAGACCCGCAACGGCTGAGGGATGTTGCCGCGGGCGGGCGCGAATGGGCGCTATACGCCGTGACCGTGCAGGGTTTCCCCGCGAGGATGGCCCTAGCCCAAGCGGAAGGGCGGGTATTCGTCCTGTTGCTGTTGGCGGGGGAAGCCGAGATAGACGCGCTGACGGAAAGCGTCTTGCTACCGGCTATAGAAAGCTTGACGGTGACCGCCCCCTAGCTTAATGAGGGAGCAAATCATCGTCTTCAGGGTCGAATTCATCATCTTGCCAGTGGTCGCCGGCTTCGATTTGGTCATCAGTCATGCCGAAGCGGCGGCGACGGCGGTTATATTCCACAAGCGCTTTGCGGAATTCCTCTTTGTCGAAATCGGGCCAATAGGTGGGAGTGCTGTAATATTCGGAATAAGAGCCTTGCCAGATGAGGAAATTACTCAGTCGGAATTCGCCGCTGGTGCGGATGATGAGGTCGGGGTCGGGTAGGCCGCTGGTGTAAAGATAGCGGCTGATGAGGTCTTCGGTGACGTCTTCGGCCGGGATGCCATCGCGGATGATTTGCTGGACGGCGTGGACGATTTCATCGCGCCCGCCATAATTGAAAGCGACATTGAGGATGAGGCGCGTGTTGTTCTTGGTGATGTCGCAGGCTTGGCGCACCTTTTTCTGTAGGCGCGGGTGGATGCGTTCGATGTCGCCGATGTGGCGGATTTGCACCCCTTCGGCGTGCAGTTCGCCCAGCTCGCGGTCTATCACCATCTCTAGAATACGCATGAGCAAGCGCACCTCGCGGCGGGGGCGGGACCAATTTTCGGTAGAGAAGGCGTAGATGGTCATAATTTCGATGCCAAATTCTACGGCGGCGCGCAGGATGCGGCGCAGGTTTTCTGTGCCTTGGCGATGCCCGGCGGAGCGGGGCAAGCCGTGGCTGGTGGCCCAACGTCCGTTGCCATCCATGATGATCGCGACATGGCGCGGGATGCGGGCTAAGTCGGTGTGGCTTTCGGTTATGGCGGTCGTGCTGTGGGTAGCTGGCATAGGCTAAATCACTTTTGTATGGAATAGGCACGCCCTATGATATAGGGCGTTTACTATCAAAAACCATCATGTTTTGGCATCTTATCTAGTAGTATACACCCATCTAGCGCAAATTCCTTAAGCAATTTTAGACTTCTAGGATGTCGCGCTCTTTTTCTTTGCCCATTTCCTCAATCCGTTTGATGAAATCGTCGGTCATTTTTTGCACTTCGTCTTGGCCGCGTTTTTGCTCATCTTCCGAGATGAGGCCTTCTTTTTCAAACTCTTTGAGGTCTTCGTTGCTGGCGCGGCGGATATTGCGGATGGCGACGCGGGCGTCTTCCATGCGGCGGTGCAAGACCTTGACCAATTCTTGGCGGCGCTCTTTGGTGAGCGGGGGCATATTCAGGCGGATGCCTTCGGAATCGGAAGAGGGGTTGACGCCGATATTGGCGTTTTGGATGGCTTTTTCGATAGCTTTAATCGCGCCTTTATCGTAGGGGCGGATGAGAATTTGCATAGGTTCGGGCGTGGAGATGGTCGCTAGTTGGCGTAGCTCGGTGGTTTGCCCATAATAATCTACCTCGATGCGGTCTACGAGGGCGGTACTGGCGCGGTTGCCGCGGATACCTTTTAGGTCTTGTTCGTAGACGGAAAGGGTGGCGGACATTTTGCTTTTGGTCTCGCTGAGGACATCGTTAATCATGGCCCAAATTCCTTTACAAATCATTATTTAATGGCGCATGAGCTAGACGCGCAATCGGTTATTATAGCCGAGACCGTCCCCTTTAGTCATGGCGCAATTTGGTTTTTGTGGTGGTGGCGCGCCAGTTGGGGGGATGATGACGGGCGCGCCAGATGAGGCCGGCGGGGTAGCCGAGCATTTTAGCGACATCGCCGACCAAGCGGATGAGCGGCACCAGCGCCACGGCACGGCCCCAAGCGAGGGCCCCCCGCGCCCCATAACGGCGTAGCATGATGGGGAGGCGGCGATAGGGCGCGCGCACATAAACCAGCCCGCCCGCCACCAGCAGGCCCCAGAAGACGGGGTGCGCGACCGCCCCTAAAGCCAACAACAGGGGCAAAGCCAGCCCATAAGCGCTATAGCGGATGATGTGGCGTTTGGTCCAAAGCCCCGCTTTGCCGTCGCCGCGGGCGTATAGGTAGTATTGCTTGTAAAAGGCCCGCCAAGAGCCGCGCGGGCGGAAGTGGGCTATGGCTTGGGGGGCGAAGACGAAGGGGCCGAAGCGCGCCCGCAAGCCCATATCGAAGATGAGGTCTTCGCAATAATCGAGCCATTCCGGGTAACCGCCGACGGCTAAAGCGGCCGAACGGCGTACCGCCACGCTACGACTGCTGGGCAAAAAAGTAGACGGGTTTATCTCGTCCAGCAGGGGTAAGACGGTCGCGCCCATGGCCGCTTCAAAGAGCGTTTGGGGATCGGCTTGGAACCAGCCGGCCACCGCTTGGCATTGGGGGTCGGCGCGTAGGGGTGCGCTGAGGTGCGCTAGCCACTGAGGGTCTAGGCGTACGCCGGCGTCGGTGATGGCGAGGATGTCGCCTTGGGCTTCGGCGATGGCGCGGTTGCGCCCACGGCTGATGTTGCACCCATCTTCTACAATGAGTTTGATGGGCAGGCGGCCCATGTATTCGCGGATGATGGCGGCGGTATCGTCGCGGCTACCGCCATCTACGATGACGATTTCATCGGGCGCTTGGGTTTGGGCGGCCAGCGAATCGAGCAGGCCGCGGATGCTTTGGCCCTCGTTGAGGACCGTGATAATGACCGAAGTAGCGCTTGCCATAGGTGAAAATCTTCATAGAAAGGCCCGCCTGCCGACTGCCAAGGGCGGGCGAATAGGGTATAATGCCGCGCAATCGCCAGCGCGTTTTGGGGTTAGTGTAATAGAAATGAACCCGTTGGTGAACCCTGTATCCCAAAAAGGAGGCCGTACATGCCCGCACACCCTATACGGCGTTGCCTTATCGCTAACCGCGGCGAAATAGCCGTGCGCGTCATCCGCGCTTGCCGCGAACTGGGCATCGAGACCGTAGCCGTCTATTCCCAAGTGGATGCCAGAGCGCACCACGCCCAATTAGCCGATTTCGCCTACGAGATAGGGCCGCCCGCACCGACGGAAAGCTATTTGCGCGGCGCGGTGTTGTTGGATGTGGCGCGGCGCGCGGGTTGCGATGCGGTGCATCCGGGTTATGGGTTTTTATCGGAATCGGCGGGGTTCGCGCAGGCGGTGATAGACGCGGGCTTGGTATGGGTGGGGCCGCCGCCGCGGGCTATCGCGCTGATGGGGGTGAAGACCGAAGCGCGCGCCCTGATGCAGGCGGCTGGCGTGCCGGTGGTGCCCGGTTTCCAATCGGACAGCGCCGATGATACAGCTTTCGCGCGGGCGGCGGGGGCTATTGGCTACCCAATCATGGTAAAAGCGGCCGGCGGTGGCGGGGGTAAAGGTATCCGCATCGTCTACGAGGCGGCGGACTTGCCCGATGCGCTGGCATCGGCCCGCAACGAAGCGCAAAAAGCCTTCGGCGATCCGCGTATCTTCCTCGAAAAATATATCGAGGCCGGCCATCATGTGGAAATCCAAGTGCTGGCGGATGCCCATGGCCACGTCGTCCATCTCTTCGAGCGGGAATGTAGCGCCCAACGGCGGCATCAAAAAATCATCGAAGAATCGCCGTCGCCTTTCATCACGCCTTCTATTCGCGCTCAGATGGGGTCGGCGGCGGTGGCGGCGGCTTCGGCCGTGGGCTATGTCAACGCGGGCACGGTAGAATTCATCGTGGGGGAAGATGGCGCGTATTACTTTTTGGAGATGAACACGCGCTTACAGGTCGAGCACCCGGTGACGGAGTTGGTGACGGGGCATGACCTCGTGCAGTTGCAATTAGCCATCGCGGGGGGGGCGGTTTTGCCGTTCACGCAGGCGGATTTGACGCAACGCGGCCACGCTATCGAATGTCGTTTATATGCGGAAGATCCGCGGAATAACTTTTTGCCGGCCATCGGCCCCATCTTGGATTTTCAACCGCCGCAGGGGCCGGGGGTGCGGGTGGACGCGGGGGTGCGTAGCGGCGATGAAGTGAGCATCTATTACGACCCGATGATAGCGAAAATCATCGTATATGCGCCGACGCGAGAGGCGGCCATCGCCCGCATGCGCCGCGCCTTGGATGATACGGTTGTGTTGGGGACGACGACCAACCGCGACTTTTTGCGCGCCCTGCTCGACCATCCCGCTTTTCGTAGCGGGCGCATCCATACCCGTTGGATAGACGAGCATCTCGACGAATTATTGCCGTCGCCGCCGCCATTATCGCCTTTGGCGCTGGTTGCGGCCGCTCTGCACGACCAAACGCCGTCCGTTCCCGCGGCGACGAGCGGGCCGTCTGATGCCGATGCCTATAGCCCGTGGCGGCGCAACGACCATTTTCGGATAGGAGCGAGCTAATGCCCATTTACGAATACGACGGACAGCGCTACGAGGTGAACCTGACGCCCAACGCGGACGGCTCTTATACGGCCAGCATCGGCGCTGAGCGCTATCAGGTGCGGGCGGAACGCCTGAAAGATGGCCGCTGGTTGCTGGTGTGGTCGGATGGCCAAGCGTTGGCGAGCGTCAGCGGGCACGGGGACGCGCGTTATGTGCACCTGATGGGCCACAGCTACACCCTAGAGGCGAGCGATGGCCGCGCGTCTCGGCGGCGCAAAAGCGGCGAGGAGGGCGATTTATTGGCCCAAATGCCGGGGAAGGTGACCCAAGTATTGGTGGCCGAGGGCGATACGGTGGCCCGTGGGACAACGCTAGTCATCCTAGAAGCCATGAAGATGGAGATACGGGTATCGGCGCCGTCGGACGGCGTGGTGAACAAGGTTTTGGTGGCGGCGGGGGCGGTTGTGGAGCGGGGGCAACCCCTCGTGGAGTTCCACGCTACTTAGCGCGTTCCAACGAGAGCAAAAAGCGGGAATGATAGGCGCAGTAGATGATGTACGTTTCTTCGGGTTTGAAGATGGCGGCGGCATCGGCGCGGATGAGGCAAGACCAATCGCCGACGGCGAGGCGCGCGAGCGGGTTTTGTCCGCCGAGCGGGAGGATGCGCGGGGCGGCCTGCAAGCGACGCGGTCCGCTCCGTAAATCGTGGGCGATGCGGCGTTCAGCCCCCGCTTGGGCCGCGGCCCACCCCCAACAGAACAGCGCGCCCCCCACGCCGACCAATAAGGCTAGCGGCGTTCGGGAGGTGGTCAGGGTGAGGACGATGGCGATAGCGCCGGCCATCAGCCCGATGAAAAAGCGCAAGGCGAACCCGATTTGCAATCGCTCTAGATAGCGCCGTTGCCTTTGGGATAAGTGCCCGTGTCGGTTGGCGTCGAGGTCGGCATGGGTGAAGCCAAAGGCGCGCACCAATAAATCGGTGTGCGATTGCGGCCCGCCGTCGTTCATGGGGTTTCCTCTCCGCTGTCGAGCCACTCCGCCGCCAGCAATTGGCGGGTGTTGGGGGCGCTGTAGAGCACGTAGATATGCTGGTGGCGAAATAATTTGAAGACCTCTTTGTTCACGGTGAATTCGCTATCGCCGACGCGCAAGCTGTAGTTGCCCACGCGCCCCACAGGGCGGATGACGCGCAGTAATGGTCCGCGAGCGACGCGCACGACACCCGCGCGCTGGTCGGCTTGGAGGCGCAAGAAATGGCGGGCGAATAGCCCGATGAGAATAGCGTTGAGCATGACGACGAAGCCGCCCAGCACATTCAGGATGAAAGAATCGTTTTGCAAGCCCCAAAAGAGTAAAACGCTCGCTACGATGGTGAGCGCGAAGAACAGAGCCGCGCCGCTGAGCAAGGCGCGTTGGGCTTGGGCGCGCAAGCGCTGTTGTTGGCGGGCGCTGAGCTGGCCGGCGCGGTTGTGGCGCAAATCGTCGGCGTCGAAGCGCAACAAAGGCATGAGCGCGTCGGTGGGCGCTAGGGGCTGTGTCGGGGCTTGCGTCATGGTTCATCCTCTCTGCATTAGGAGCGCCCGTCGGTTTCGCCGTCGGGTTGGGAGCTGGTGAGGGAGGGGGGCGTGTTGGCCGGGGGCGCGCTAGAGCGATGGCGGCGCGGGGTAGGCCACACCCCTTCTTGTTGGCTGTTGGCGTTGGGCCACGACTCGATATAGAGCGAGCGACTGGGGAAAGCCATACTAACGCCGATGTCATCGGCAATATCCATGATGGCCAGATTGATAGCTTCGCGCTCGGCTTGGAAAGCGCCCCAGTCGGTGATGTGGATGAAGCAGATGACCATGATTTCCAGCGCGCTATCGCCGAAATTGACGAAATGCACGATGATAGAATCGGCATCTACCCGCTCGCGTTCGCGCAACATCTGGCGGATGCGTTCCAGAAAGGCGCGCATTTGGTCGGGGGTGGTGGCATAGGTGATGCCAATCGTCATATTCAGGCGGCGCTTGGCCAAGCGCGACCAATTGAGCAAGGTGGCGTTGGCGAGGGCGCTATTGGGCATGCTGACGAGCGATTGGTCTAGCTGGCGGATGCGCGTAGAGCGCACGCCCACTTTTTCCACAACCCCGCTCACGTTGTTCACCACGATGAAATCGCCGACATCAAAGGGGCGGTCGCCGACGATGGCCGTAAAGCCGAACAGATTCGAGACGGTATCTTGGGCGGCGAGGGAAAAGGCTAAACCGACGATACCCACCGAGGCCACTAAACCGCTGACTTCAAACCCCCATTCTTGTAAGAGGATGGCCACGGCCACCACCACAATAATAACCCTTATGAAAGTCCGCACGAAAGGCAATAAACGCTCGGAGACGGTTACTCTGGTGAAGCGCAAGAAAGTATTGGGGGTGGTGCTGATGATGGCGAAGACCTTATACAGTGCGTAAAAGAGAGCGACGATGAACAGCGAGCGCGCCAATAAGTTGGCAAATTGGGTGATGGCCGGCCCAAAGTTGAGCAGGGTGACCGATAGATTGATGCCCAAGGCCATCACCACGTAACGCATGGGGCCGATGAGCGCTTCTACGAGCAAATCGTCGAATTCGGAAGGGGTGCGCTTGGTGATGATTTGCAAAGGGCGCAGGATGAGCCATGTGAGGGCGCGCCGCAAAATGAAGATGAGCAGGAGCGCCACCACAAATAGCACGAGCCGCAACACCACTTCGCGGATTTCGGGCGGCAGACTTTGGATGTATTCTGTTAAGTTCATGACTTCCTTACTTTGTACTCAATCAACAATCGCTTTAATCTTGCCAAATCATGGCTATTTGTTCAACCGCTTATCTTTTGGTGGCGAGTTTGACAGATTTTTTATTGTTATGGAGGGGCTTTGCGGGCCGATATGCGCTATAATGAGCTACAACACAAACTTTGGGGATGAGCTATCTCATGAACTCCATCTTGATTGTTGAAGACGACCAACCGACGGGGCGGATGTTAGCCGCTGTTCTAGAACCGCTCGGGCATGACGTTATCATCGTCAACAATGCCGTTGAAGGCATTCGTATCGCCCAAGAGCAGTCCCCTATCCTCATCATGATGGATATACGCTTGCCGGGCATGAGCGGGTGGGAAGCGATAAACATCATCCGCCAGACCCCACACCTGCGCCACGTGCCCATTTTCGTGCTGACCGCGCAAACCCACGCGGAGGACATCCAGCGGGCGATGGACGCGGGTTGCAATGAATATCTGAGCAAGCCTTTCAATTTACGGGCGCTGACGAACCTCATCCGCCAATATACCGAAGCCGCTCATTAAGGGTTGCAAGCGGCGGGCGCGATGGGTTCTGCGAGCGTTAGCGTGGGCGCGATGACGTGCCATGGGGCGTCATCGGCGGTGGCCACCGTCTGGATGCCCTGCGGCGACCATAAGTACACCTCCACCACCACTTGATAATCTCCTGTGGGCAAGGGCGCACAGTCGGGCGTTTGGGCTTCGTAGCGGTCGTAATAGGCGCGGTCGGGCGTCCATGCGCGCGTAGGGGTGGGCGGCGTTTGGTCGCGTTGGGCGGCTAAGACGCCGTCGGGGGTCAGCCATTTGACGGAGATAGTGTAATCGGCATCGAGCGGCCCTTGTGCCCCCCAGATGAGTTCAGCGCTGAGGGTGGATGGGTCGGCGGTGGCGCTGATGAGTTGGAGTCCGTTGGCGTATTGGGCGATGGGCACAGCGGGCAAGCGGTCGTAGCGGAATAGGCGCATATTGGGGTGGATTTGTGGGATATTGCGCGCTAAGGTCTGGCTGAAGCCGCTCAGCTCCAGCCAACCGATGGCGGAGCGGTCATCGTTCCAGTGCAATAGCCACACGGTTTGATAATCATCGAGCAGTTGGGGTATGCCCGCCTCGTAAGTATCGGGGGAGAAGTCGCGCCATTCTTTGAGCGAGCGGTAATCTGCGCCGACGGGCAAGAAGCGCCGATAGTAGTATTGCAGGTGATAATCGCCGCCGCCGACATCGGTTAGGGCGAGTTGGCCGGGGCGCACCGCGTGGGTGGCCGCTTGCGCCACATCCCGCCATGGCAAATCCTCGCCGCTGAAATCTACGGTCGTCGCGCTGTAGATGATGATGACCGCGAGCAGGAAGGCGCGGGTTGGCGGGCGGAAGTGGGCCACGCCAAAGGCGGTCAACAGGGCGACCGCGGGCGTGATTTGGGTCATGCGGCGCGGGGATAACAGGGGCAGGGCTTCGTTGCCAATGTAGATGAGGGCGATGGGCAAGCAAAACCACAGCAGGAACAGGGCCGCCAGCCGCCACGCGCGGGCCAAGGCGGCGATGCCCAACAGGAACAAGCCGCCCATCAGCGCCCATTGCCCGCCGAACCAGATATTGCGGATGTCGGTTAGGCTGACGGGTAGGGACCAGTTCGCGCCGCGATTGTGGATTTGTTGGCTACCGACGGCCACCAACCACGGCGCGAGGGCCAGCGCCGCCAGCACCAAGGTGAAGATGGCATCTCGGCGTTTGGCCCCGCGCAGGCAACACAAAGCCCATACGCCCTGCACAACGCCGCTGAGGGCGCCGATATAGTGCGTGTAGACGGCCGCGATGGTGACGGCCAGCCAGAGCGCGCGCCACGTGGGGCGCCCTGTGCGCGCCCAGCGCAAAAACGCCCACATCCCCACGAGCACTTGCAGGACATGCCATGTGTAATGGCGCACTTCGCCAGAGAGGTGATTTTCGGTATCGGCGAGCGCTAGCAAGAGCGCGGCCACAAGGGGCACGATGGATTGGCGCGGCCGGCCGCCGACCCAGCGCACGGCCTCCGCCCCTAGCTGGGCGATGACCGCGATACTGAGCAAAGAGGGGAGCACCGAAAACCAACGAAGCGCCAATTCGCTGTTGCCGGCCACTTCTTGCCACAGCCGCAACGCCGCGAAATAGAGCGGCGGATGCGTATCACGCGCGAGGGTTTGGACGAGGCTAGGGAAATTGGCATGGTAGACGGCATAGCCTTCGTCTACCCATAGACTGCGGTCATCGAGGCCGATAATGCGGGTGGCGGCGGCCCCCAAGAGGATGAGCAAGAGCAAGGATTGCGTGGCGCGGGTCATAGGCGTGTTTGGGCGCGTATCGCTAATGGGGCACACTATAGCACGGGGACGCAGGGCCGACAATGCGCGATTTGGGCGGCTAATCCACCTTATCTACATCCACCCCGGCGGCCCGCGCCCGCGCCAAGACCAACAAGGCGGCGCGCACCATGGGCATATCTACCATCTTGCCTTCGTATTCAAACGCGCCTTTGCCGACGGCTTGATGGGCGTCGTGGGCGGCGATGAGGCGTTTGGCGTGGCGGATGCTCTCTGTCGAGGGGGTGAAGACCCGTTGGATGGGGGCGACTTGCTTAGGATGGATGGCTAGCCGTCCGTCAAAGCCCATCTGCGCCGAAAAGCGGGTATCGGCCATGATGTCTTCGTCGCTGAGCGTTAAATCGGTGAGCAGGGTATCTATGGCTTGGCGCTTGAACGCTTTGGCATAGGTGACGACGGCGCTACGGGCATAAAAGACTTCCCACCCCTCGCGGGTGCGGGTGGCGCCAATATCGCCAGCTAAATCTTCTGCGCCGAAGATGAGCGCCTCTAACCGCTCGTCGGCGTTAGCGATTTCCGACAGGTTGGCGACGCCCAAGGCGGTTTCGATGATGGCTAACAGGCGTATGGTGCCGCGTGGCCAATCGTTGCGGTCTTCGGCGGCGGCCAATAGCATAGAGACGTGTTGGATTTGCCACGCATTTTCTACTTTGGGCAAGACGTACCCATCGGGCTTGCCCTGCACGGTGACTTCAATATCTTTGTCGAAAAGCCAGCCGGGGATGATCATATTGGTGCGGACGAGGCGCTCGCTCCGCCCGAAGTCTACCTCGTGCAGGGCGGATAAGACAGCATCGCGGGCGGCGACTTTGTTATTGAGCGCCACCCCATCTTCAAGGTCCATGATGATGCTATCTACATCGAGCGCCGCGCCTTTTTCGATTTTTCGGCGGCTATCGCCGGGCATAAAGAGTAATGCGCGTCGGGTTCGCATAAGCCAATATCTTCAATCTCGCTCTCTTGTTTTGACGAAACGCGATGATAAGCATACCGCATTTTGGGCGAATTAGCCGCTGGCTGGCCGATGAAAGCGCGGGGTTTGGTTCTGCGAGCGGCCCTAGCTATAATGGCATCATCATAAGAAGGAGTTGAGAAGGCTTGATAAGACGTTGGTATGTGCTTTTGGGCTTTTTTTGGGCGGGGTGCGCCCCTAGCGCGCAATGGCAACCGCCCCGCTTGCCCCCGACCGTAGACCCGTCGGATAGTGCCTTGTTCGCCGCACAACGCAACTATAATTCTTATTGCACGCATTGCCACGGCTATAACGGCGATGGACAAGGCGCGGATTCTGAAGCGCGCACCGTCGCATTGGGCTATAAAATTGTGCCACGGCACGATAGCCAAGGGCACACATGGCAACATCCCGACCAAATCCTGTTCGAGACGATTAAATATGGGGTGGAAAGCCCGCTGAACCTATACCCGATGGCTGAATATGGAAGCCGCCTGAGCGATGAGGAGATTTGGGGTATCGTCGCGTATATGAAGCGCTTTTGGACGGACGAGCAACGGGCGCATCAGGCGGAGCTGACCGCGCAATTCGCCACCATCCAACCCGATTGGGCCGATTATCATTTGGCCACGCCGACGGGCGCGCCCTAAAATGGCGTGCCCCTCTTCCCCCCATAAACGCCTAAGGTATGTTATGCTAAAAATGCCCACTATTTAGGGGATGGCCAGTATTCGGCTGGTCTTATACTTAGAATGTGTCTTGATAACGAAAGAATATCATGAGACGTGGAACGATAGTCTTCATCATCTTCATTCTCATCGTGGCCGGCATCATCGGTCTGAGCCAATTTTTCCGCAGTCAACCGCCGTTGAACTTCACTATCGCGGTAGACCCGCTGGGCGAGGCGTGGTTGCGGGCGCAGGTGGAGCGCTTTAACGCCGGTAATCCCATCGTCAACAACACTCAGCGGATTTCGTTCAGCGTTCAGACCATGTCAGATGTGGCGGTGTGGGCGGGTAGCGCCCCATGGACGTTTGAATCGCACCCGACGGCGTGGTTACCGGCCTATAGCGGCTCGCTGGCATATGTCCCTAGCAATGCGCCTTTTCGGGAGGCGAGGCCTTCGGTCGCGCGGACGGTGCTGGTGTGGGGTGCGTTTGCCAGTCGGGGCGCGGTGTTGTCGGACGATGGGGTTTTGGATTGGGCGCAAGTGGCGCGGGCGGCCCAAGCGGGCAGTTGGTCGGCGTTGGGGGGCGCGGCCGATTGGCAGTTCTTCAAGCTGGCCTTCAACCGCCCTAGTAGCGCGATTGTCGGCGTGGGGGTGCTCATCTCTGCGGCTGGCCACCACGCCGGGGAAAAGACCTTGACGCGCGACAATATCGCCACATTTTCCGAGTGGTTTAGCCCCATTTATAACAGCGTGCCCAACTTCCAGACCTTGGGCGCTAACCCGGCCCAAGCCAT
Source organism: Anaerolineaceae bacterium (assembly GCA_037441665.1). Lineage (GTDB taxonomy): Bacteria > Chloroflexota > Anaerolineae > Aggregatilineales > Phototrophicaceae > JBBIRQ01. The sequence goes on from JBBIRQ010000005.1 coordinate 219,584, forward strand.
GGCCACCCGCGGTACATCCATCACCGATGCGGCTATCTTGGCAGAGAGCCAATGGTTGTTGGCGCTAGGGGATTTACGAGCTGGGGAAGCGATTCAATTCAGCTATCCCGCTTCGCAAGTCGTCTTCGATTTTCCGCTAGCCATCTGGGATGATAACCTGACAAGCGCGGAAGCGCGGGCGGCGGTGGCGGCCTTGGGGGACTTTTTGCTGGGTGCGGAAGCCCAAGGCGCTTTAGCCGCCTATGGTTTGCGCCCCGCCCAAGCCGACCCCAGCGCGGAGGATGCGCTTTTTGCGGCGGGTTTGCCCTACGGCATCTCACTTGCCCCCGATTTGAGCGGGGCGGTCAGCCCACCGGACCGTAATATCATCACGCAGTTGTTGGGCACATTTAATTAAAAGCACAAGGGAGGAAACATTTATGCGCTTGCGTCTTTTCTTGCTTGTCATGGTTGTGGGGTTGCTCGCTGGGTGCGATGGCGGGTCTAACAACGCCGCTACATCGGGCAACAACGCGGCGGCCATCCCGCCGAACGCTATCGAAATCAGCATCATCTATGCGCCGGAGTTCGCGCCGTTGATGCCTAAAATCATCGCGGATTTCAACGCGGCTTACGCCTCTGGCACCAATCCATTGACCGGCCAACCGTTAGCCAGCGGCGAGCGCCCCATTTATGTGACGGGGAAAGATGGCTCATCGGGAACGGTGATGCAAGGCATCGTCAACGCCATCACCGCGCCGACGGTGGCCAATGTGGAACGCCCGACTATCTTTGCGCCTTCGGTGAGCCATTGGTTGGCGCTGGCGAATTATTTGGCGCGGCGCGATATTTTCGACCTCGCGGAAATTCAACCGACGGCGAACGCGCCGGTGGTGATGGCCATCTGGGAAAGCCGCTTGCGGGCCATCCAACAGACGGTAGGTTACGAAGACATCGGTTGGGAGGAACTGCTCCAAGTGCTCAATAGCCCCAATGGTTGGCAAGATTTCGGCATCCCCAATGGGCGGCGCACGGTCTATTATGGGCACACCGACCCCTTCATCAGCTCTACGGCGCTATCCACCCTGATTGCCGAATATTACGCGGCGGCGCGGGCCAACGGCTTCACAGGGGCGCGTTTGACGCTAGATGTGGTGCGCGATGAAGCGGTGCGCCAAGGCGTGCGCGACATCGAAAGCCTCATCCGCCATTATTCCAGCCGCACGACGGAATTCCGTAATTACATCGCCCAAGGGCCGGAGTATTTGGATTTTGTGGCGCTGGAAGAGAACGACCTCATCGCCATCAATCGCGGGCAGACGGAATATAAGCCGCCCCAAGGCGAAAGGCTCATCGCTTTATACCCCAAAGAGGGGACGTTCTGGCATGAACACCCCTTCGGCATCGTCAATGCCGATTGGGTGACGGCGGAACAGGCGGAAGCGGCGCGGGTCTTCACCCAATATATGCTGACGCCAGATAACCAGACCTATATCATGAGCTTTGGCTTTCGCCCGGTGAACCCGGATGTGGAGTTAGGCTTCCCGTTTGTGCCGGAAAATGGCGTCACGGTGGAAGGGCCTAAGACGGTGCTATTCGTGCCAGAGCCGAATGTCATCGCGGCCATCCAAGAGAGCTGGTCTTTCGTCAAAAAGCAAGCGGACATCATCTTGTTGATTGATGTCTCTGGCTCGATGGAAGAAGAAGGCAAGCTAGAGCAAGCTAAACAAGCGGCCTTGGCCTTTTTGGAAAATACCGAGCCGGGGAATCGGGTAGGGCTGATCATCTTCAACGACCGCGTAGAGGAGCGCGTGCCATTGGGCAATTTGGAGACCAATAAGGTGGCGCTGGAGAGCAATATCAAAAGTTTACGCCCCGCCGGGGGTACGGCGCTGTTCGATGCGCTTTATCGCGTGACCGAGGCCTTCAACGCTTCTGAGGATGAGGAACGCATCCGCGCAGTGGTCTTGCTCAGCGATGGCGAGGACCTCGATTCTAAGGAGCGCACGCTAGATGACGTGGTGACTGCTATCCAAGCGAGCCGCAACGACCTAAACCCGGTGATTGTAATACCGGTGGCGTATGGGTCGCGCGCTGATATTCGGGTGCTGGACCGCATCGCCGCCGCCAGCAATACGACGCGCCAATCCGGCGACCCGCAAAGCATCTTGCGCGTGTTGGAAATCATCAGCAGTTACTTCTAAAATCCGCATTTAGGGGGGAGAAGCTGTGGGCTAGCTCCCCCTTGTGGTTGGTAAGAAGGGAAAGGTCAATGTTGGAGGAGCGGGAAAAGCAAGAGACTGTGCGCCTGCTGTATGAATATGCGACCGACCAAGCGCAATCTGGCGCAGACCAAGCCCAAATCGTGGCGGCATTGATGGGGCGCGGCCTAGAGGAGGGCGCGGCGCGCGTCATCGCCCAAAATGCGCTCGATGTGCTCGGCCGGCTTCCCCATAATCGGCCCGCTACGGCGAGCGATACAGCGCCGACGAACCCCACAGCCCAAGCTGAACGGGCCGGCGCTAACCGCGCTATCTTCCAAGGGTTGGCTTTGTTGGGCTTGGGCTTAGTGGTGTGGGGCTTTAGCTTCATGGTCTCTAGGGGGGCGGGCATCTCGCTGTTGGTGTATCCGCCGCTGATAGGCGGGGCATTCCTCGTCGGGTGGGGCGTGCTCCGTTTGGAGCGGGCGAAACGCATACAAGAGGAGTGATAAGGGATGCCCTATATACAGCAATTTTCGGACGACGAGGCGAGCGGCCCGGCCAAGCAGGAGCCACAAGCCGCATATAAACGGGCGGGGCGGGTTTGGAATATCGTCCGCATCATGACCCAAAATGGCCACGTCATGCGCGAATCCATGCATCTGTACGGGGCGCTGATGCATGGGGAATCGCCGCTGACGCGGGCGCAACGCGAGATGCTGGCGGTGGTGGTCAGCAAGGTGAATCATTGCGTGTATTGAACGCAAGCCCACGCCCATGACCTCCGTGCTGAGGTTGACGGATTCCCCGACGAAGCTAGCGCTGATGCCTTTGTTCATGCGATAGCGCGCGACTGGCGGACGGCGGGCCTGAGCGCGGCCGATAGCGCGCTATGCGCCTACGCCGAAAAACTGACGCGGACGCCCGCGCAGATGGGGCCGGATGACGTGCAAGCGTTGCGGGCCGTGGGCTGGGACGACCGCGCTATCCATGATGCTACCCAAATCATCGCCTATTTCAACTATATCAATCGCATTGCCGACGCGCTGGGGGTAGAGCCGGAGATCTTCATCCGCAGATGGGGAGAATCCCCCTAATAAGGAGCGTGTATCGTGAAGACCAAAGTTGCGGTGGCTTTCATCCATGGGGTGGGTAAACGCTCGCAACACGACTTGCTAGACGGGGGCAATAACATGAGGCGCATGGCTCTGGCGCTCCGCGATGAATTCGCGCGGCATATGCCCTTCGTGGAGGCGGAAACGGCGTTGGCCTTCATGCCTTGTCATTGGGATATCGATTCGGGCTTGCAATCGCTGGAGAATGCGCTTTTCGCTAAGATGAAGCCGCTTATCCGCATCGGGATGTTGCGCGACATTTTCGCCACCATGTTAGGCGATGCGGTGGCTTACCAGCAACGCACTAAAACGCCGACCCTATACGATGCGATTCATAAAGCGATTGCGCTTCGGCTCAGCCGATTGGCGGCATTGGCCGGCCCCACTGCCCCATTAATCATCATCGCCCATAGCCTCGGCTCGGTCATCGCCAGCAATTATATTTACGACTGGCAAAAAGACATCGTGCCGCCGCAGGTGCGGGAAATGACCACCAACACCCCGCTAGAGCAAATGTCCACCCTGACTTATCTGTTCACCTTGGGTAGCCCTTTGGCCTTGTGGAGCTTGCGCTTTGATACCTTTGGCGAGCCTATCACCGTGCCGGCGCCGTTGTTGCACACCTATTACGGCCCTATGGGCGGGGGGTGGGTGAACATCTATGATAAAGACGATACGATAGCCTTTCCCTTGCAATCGCTGAACGCCGCCTATGAACGCGCGGTGATAGACCAACAAGTGAACGTCGGCGGCATTTTGGAGTTTTGGAATCCGTCGTCGCATCTGGGGTATTGGCTAGACCGCGACGTGGTAGAGATAATCGGTCGGGCCTTGGCGGAGACGTGGCTAGCGGCCAACGGGGCATGAGCGGGGGAGTTTCGCGAATGGCGAAATTGCTGTAAGCTTCATCGTAGAGCGAGAGGGGTTCAGCGGAGGGTAGCGGCATGGATTTTTTGATGAGCGGTTCGGCTATTTCCTTATTGGTGACCATACCCTTTGTGATTGTGGGGGTGGTCTTTTTGATTTTGGGGTTGAACGCCCGCCGCCGCGCCAGCATCGCCAAGAGCTGGCCGCAGGCGATGGGGCAGATTCTATCGTCGGGGGTGGAAGCGCGCCGTTCTCGGTCGGGTTCGGGCACGAGCACCACTTACTATCTGCGGGTGGTTTATACTTACCAAGTCAGCGGCCAGCAGTTCACCAACGACCGCGTGACCGTCGGTACACCCGTGGGGTTGGGCAATTATCGCGCGGTGGAAAAACGCGCCGCGGCCTATCCGTCGGGGTCTAGTGTGATGGTCTACTACAATCCCGATAACCCCGCGGATGCGGTGCTGGAAGCGCGCGCGCCGTCGGGCAATGTGTTCATTGTGATAGGGCTGGTTGTGTTCGCGCTATTGGCCGTGACGAATCTCTTCATGTTTGGCATGTTGAATAGTGTGTTGGGCGATTTCTTCTAGGATTTGTTGAGGCGATGTATTACGGTGTGGATTTTAGCGGCGCGGAGGATGCGGGGCGTCGGATATGGCTGGCCACGGCCGCCGCTGAGGGGGGTAAGCTGATAGTGAGCGCCCTATGTCGGGCGGCCGATTTGCCCAATGGGGGCGTGGAGCGCGGGCGGGCCATCACGGCGTTGGGCGATTTTATCGCGCAGGCCCCCGCGCGCGCGCTGTTCGGGTTGGATTTTCCCTTTGGCTTGCCGCTGGCGCTGGTCAATACCGCCACGTGGGCGGATTTTGCCTTGCGTTTTGGCGATGATTACCCCACGGCGGAGATATTCCCCGTCTATTGTCGCGACATCAGCAATGGGCGCGAATTGAAGCGCTTGACCGATAGCGAAGCCCAAACGCCTTTTTGCGCCTATAACTTGCGGATGTATCGCCAGACGTATTATGGCATCCGCGATTTGCTAGCGCCATTGGTGCAAGAGGAGTTGGTCTCTGTCCTGCCGATGACGCGCGCCGCCGAGCGGCCATGGCTGATAGAAGTATGCCCCGCTTCGACCTTGAAGCGTTTGGGATTGTATCGCCCCTATAAGGGGAAAGGGGCGGCGCAAGAAGCGTCGCGCGCGGCCATCCTCGCGGCTTTGCCCGATGTGCAATTGCCCGATGCGTTGCGCGCGCAGGTCATCGTCGACGCGGGGGGCGATGCGCTGGATAGCGTCTTGTGCGCTTATACAGCTTATCGCGTGGCGGCCATCCCGCGGAATCTATTTTTATACGCCCAAAACGATATGGAATATCAGTTAGAAGGCTATGTCTACGTCCCCCCGCCCTAGGCTAGCTGGCTTGTGCGGGGGCTTCGGCGCGGGTGGCGCTGGTTTCGCGGGCGTAGAAGGCGATTAAATCTTTGATGAATTCATAGCCGGGCAGAGGTTCGCGATATACCCAAGCGATATTACGAGCAATGACGGTGGGCGTCACAAGGTCTATCCAGTAGCAGATGCCTTTGTAGGGGCAATGGTAGGTGCGTTCAGTGACGCGCAAGTAGGCCATGTTGACGGCTTCGGGGTTGAAATACCAATGATTTTCAAATTCGCGGACCGTTTCGCCTTCGATACCCTGCGCGATGATAGCCCCGCTATGCTTGTCGCGGATAATCCATGTCATGGCGATTTCTCCTTGTGTTCATCATACACAAAAATCTAACATAAGCATTACTGTATCGTCTTGACGCGGGCGAATTTACGCTTTTGGGTGTTATACTGTCTGTCCGCTTTTGATGAACAAGAGATGAATAAGAAAGGATAGGTCGTCATGCCATTGGCGATACAAGAGGACATGTTGCCCGGCCGCTCTGCCGCCGAACGGTTGGCGATAGCGCGCCACTTGGGTTTTGACGGGGTGGAATTTTGGGCCGACGGCCTCGGCGAGCGCATCCCCGACATCGTGGGGGCATTGGAGGCGCACGGGTTGCGGGCGGCGGCGGTGCATTTGGGGCGGCAGGATGGCTATTTAGCGCCCACCGTGCAGGAGCGCGAAGCGGCTATCGGTCGCATGCGCCAAGCGATGGCCGATGCGGTGGATTTGGGCGCGCCTTACGTCATCTTTGTGCCGCATTACGGCGGCCCGCGCCTGCCGGATTTGACCCCTTACCGCGCCCCCATTGAATTAGAAGCGGAGATGATGATTTGGCTGTTGCGGACGGTGAGCGACCTCGCCTATGCTTTGGGCGTCACCTTGTTGATGCAACCGGTGAACCGTTACGAAAGCTACTTCCTGAACCGCTTGGAGCAGGCGGCGCTCTTCCGCAAGAAGATTAAAGACCATGAACACGTCAAAATTGCGGCTAATCTGTTCCACATGGCCCTAGAAGAAGCGGACCCCTTTAGCGCCTTGCGCGCGCACGCCGCGGGGGTGGCCTATTTGACCGTGTCGGATAATAACCGCCGCCTGCCGGGGGGCGGCCTGCTCGATTTTGGGGCTTTGGGCCGTTGTTTGGCAGAGATGGGCTATCAGGGGTGGGTGACGCTGGAGGCGGGGACGCCGGGGCAAAACCAGCGCGACGCGCCGCGGTTCTACCGCGAGTTGCCCGCCTGCTTAGCGCACCTGCGGCGTTGCGGGGTGTGTTGAGGTGGGGCGGGCATTTTTTGTCAGGGCGGCCCTTTTGTGGTTCAATAAGATGTGGTTTCATCGCCATTTGCACACCGAAGGGCTAAACTGGGTATGACCACCTACGATTTTGACCGCATCATTGACCGCCGAAGCCTACATGAAATAAAGTGGACACGCTATGAAGAAGATGTCCTGCCGATGTGGGTTGCCGATATGGATTTCGCCATTTCGGAAGCTATCCAGCAGGCGATGCATATTCGCATCTATAGCGGCACGTTTGGGTACAGCTTCGATTCTCCCCCCCTGCGTGAAGCGATTGTCGCGCGGATGAAGCGCCTTTATGGTTGGGACATCACGGTTGAAGATATTCTCTTTCCGCCGGGCTTGGTGTATGGGTTGGGCTTGGTGGCGGATACGCTGACGCGGCCGGGCGATGCGATTATGATGCATACACCGGTGTACGGCCCTTTTTTGACGATGCCGCCCCATAAAAACCGCTTCGCCCATCCTCAACCGCTGGTCTATGTGCGCGATGACGAGCAACGCTTCCATTATGAGTTGGATTATGACGATTTCGCGCGGGCGGCGGCGCATCCCCAAGCGACGCTGTATTATCTGTGCAATCCCCATAACCCCGGCGGGCATATGTACACGCGCGAGGAGCTATGGCGTCTGGCGGAGATTTGCTTGCAGAACGGTATGCTCATCTGTAGCGATGAAATCCACTGCGATTTGTTGCTGGATGACCAAGCGCATATCCCTATCGCCTCTTTGGACCCCGAAATCGCCCAGAGGACGGTGACGATGATGGCCCCCAGCAAGAGCTTCAACCTCGCAGGGTTGGCGTGCTCTTTTCTCATCGTGCAAAATAAGGATTTGCGCCGCGTTTTGGCGGCCCGCATGTGGGGCGATGGCATCCACACCAACACCTTGGGGCTGACGGCGGCGCTCGCGGCTTATGAGCACGCGGGGGAATGGTTGCGGCAATTGTTGGCGTATTTGCGCGGTAACCGCGATGCCATGGTGGACTTCCTCGACGCCTATTTGCCGCAAATCCGCTATATGATACCGTCGTCCACCCATCTATTTTGGCTGGATGCGCGCGACATCGCCACGCCAGAGCCGATAGACCAATATTTGCTGAATCGCGGGCGGGTGGCGCTGAATAACGGGGACTTTTTCGGCAAAGGGGGCGAGGGCTTTTTAAGATTGAACTTCGCCACGCCGCGGGCCTTATTGCTAGAAGGCTTGGAGCGCATCCGCGCGGCGTTAGCGGCGCTCTAGGGCTAGGTGATGGCCGGCGGGGGTTTTAATGGTCCCGTTTGCATTTTGTGGAGCGGCTCTACTAGCTCCGCGGCCAGCGAACGCAACACTTGGCGCAGAGGGGGCAGGTCGGGTTCTGCTAGCTCCATTTCTAGGACGAGGGCGGGATGGCCGGCCTCTAGGTGGTCGGCTAGCCCGACGATTTGTTCATCTTTGAAGCCGGCGTCTAATAGATTAGCGGCGAAGCGGCCGGTCGCGCGGCCCACCAAGCCGCCGACCAAAGCGCCCGCGCCCAAAGCGATGATGGGCCCGACGCCGGGCAAGGCCAACGCCCCCCATTGCACTAGCCCCAAAGCGGCGATGGCCGCGCCCAACGTCCCGCCGGCGATACCGCCTTCGTCGGGGGTGATTTCTTCGCCGAGTATCACGGTTTCGCCGCTCTTGGCTTTGGCGACGATAGCGGCGCGTTTGATGGGGAAGTCGTCGCGCTCCATCAGGTGCTTGAGGGCCTTAACCAGAATATTCCGCGAAGGAAAAACAGCGACAATGAGGGTTGTTTTTCCCATAATAGCGCTCCGTAGGTAGTCATCCTGCTCATTATAGATAACAATGACGCGCGCTTTTGGTTACTGCTTTGGTGGCCGGGGTAGCAGGGCTAGGCGTGGAGGCGGGCGGCGAGGGCGAGGCGCATTTCCGCCAGCACATCGGCGGGCGGGCGCAGGTAGCGGGGGCCGTTGGCCAAAAAGTCGGCGATGGTTTGCTCGTCGGGGCTATCGTCGCAGGCGCAACCGGGGGAATCCACCCATTCGATGACGAGGCGTTCTTTATCGAGGGTGGCGCCTTGCACTTGGCCGGTCGCTTCGTCTAGCCACATCCACGAAGTCGCATGAGATTGGGTCGTCATCAGCTTCTTGCTCCTGTCTAGGGCTTGTTCGGCATTGGGTTATGTTTTAGATGGGTTGGGCGTATCGCCTCTTACAGCATTAGTTCCCGCCGGCTTGGCGCGCGATGCGGAGTTGGGCGTAATGTAGGGCGTCGGCTAGGGTGGGGAATAGCGGCAGGCGCAGGGCGGCGATGTCTTCTTCATAGATGAGCAAGCTCAGCTGAACGATGTGGTCGGGGGCGACGGCGATATGGGCGATGCGCTCTTGGCATGGTTCTTCCTCGCGCAGGATGTCGGTCAGCCAGAGGATAGCGTCGGCAAGGGTGAAGTCGTGGGGTTGGAGCAGGCTAAAATCGTCAATGCGGACGACTATATCGGCATTGATAAGGTCGGCCATGCGGGCGACCTGCTCATCGAGGGCGTAGATGTCCTTGAGCCAATGCATGGGCGGTCGCGGTCGCACGAGGATGATAGGCCGGTTGGGCAGGCGGTAGAGGGTATATATCATGGCTGGTCCCCGTTTTCTATACGTTTTTCATAATTTGATGATACGCATAAGCGCCGCTATCTTGCATAAAGATTTAGGCGTCCGCGAAAGTCCAGCCTAGGGGGGCGAGTAGGGCCCGCACCACTTCTAGGGGCAGGCCAACCACATTGGTATAACTGCCTTGGATGCGGGCGACGGGGCGGAAGGTGGGATGTTGGATGGCGTAACTGCCGGCTTTATCGAAAGGGTCGCCACTGGCGATGTAGGCTTCGATTTCGTCGTCGTCGTAGTGGCGCATGAAGACGGTGGTGATGGCGCAATCGTGGTATTCGCGCTGGCCGGCCAAGACGGTGACGGCCGTCACCACTTGATGCGCCCGCCCGCGCAGGCGTTGGAGCATGGCGCGCGCTTCCTCTATCGAAGAGGGCTTGCCCAAGATTTCGCCATCGCCCGCGATGCCGATAGTATCGGCGGCGAGGATGACCACGGTATCGGCGGCGAGGATGGGTTGGTCATTGCCGAGGCGTTGGGCGATAGCGTGCGCTTTTTCGCGGCTCATGCGCTGGACGTAGGCTAGAGGGCTTTCCTGCGGGCGGCGGGTCTCGTCCACGTCGGGGGCGTGGGCGCTATAGGGGATGCCGAGCGTGTCCAATAACTCGCGGCGGCGCGGCGAGCTAGAGGCGAGGATGAGCGCGGGGGGCGGTGTCATGGCGCGAATCCTGTTAAAGGGAGCACAAAGGCACACCCGCGGGCGTGCCTTCGCACCTGTCGTTAATTGTAGCGCGCGTCTTCGTCGTCTTCGTAAGGGTACAAATCGTCGAACAAGCTATTGGGGAAGCCTTGTTCCTGCTCCTCGGCGGTGGGTTCGCGCAGGTCTACCACCTTGACATGATATTTGAGCGTTTTACCGGCGAGCGGGGAATTGAAGTCTAGCACCACCGCTTCATCAGTCACTTCGCGCACGAGGGCTTCTAGCAGGTCGCCTTCCTCGTCCATCAGCTCGATTTCCATGCCCGGTTGCAAATCTTCGATGTCGTCGAATTCGTCGCGGGCGATGGTTTCTAGCAGTTCTTCGTCATAGTCGCCATAGCCCAAGGCGGGTTCTACAGTGACGTCGAAGCTATCGCCGGGTTGTTTGCCGACGAGGGCGGCTTCTAGGCCGGGCACGATATTTTCCGCGCCATGCAGATATTCGAGGGGGTCATCATCGCCCACTTCTTCCACGATTTGCCCATCCACCTCTAGCCGATAAGCGATGGCGACGACGACGCCGTTTTCAATTACACTTGCTGTCATGCGATGTCTCCCGACAAAACAAATGAGCCTCAGATATTGAGGCCTAAAGACAAGTGACATTATACCCCCGCGGTGGGCGGTTGTGAATAGCGGAAGGGCGCAGGTGGTCATAAAACGGGGCGCAGGGGCCTTGTGGCGGGCGTTGATACTAGCGATGCGGGGCGCATTTTTCTACAATGCGGCGGTGATAGCGCAACGGTGTTAAAGATAGGAGCCCCAATGGGCGAAGTGACGATTTGGGGGCGGATGTGGAGCTTGTTACAGACGGGGCCGCGGGCTATCGTCCTGCGTTTTGTGGACCAATGGACGCGCAAGCGCAGTGGCGCGCCGCTGTGGTCGCTCAGCCGTGTATCGGCGGGGCTGTACGTGGGAGGGCAACACAGCGCCAAGGGGTGGCCCGCGATGCAGGCCGAAGGGATTACGGCGGTGGTCAACCTGCGGGAAGCGCGCCACGACGACCAGCGCAAAGGTATCGGCGGGGCGCGGCATTTGCACCTGCCCACAGCGGATAATACGCCCCTGCGCCCCCAAGATTTAGCGGCGGGTGTCGCTTTTATCCGTGCGGAAATCGAAAGGGGGGGCAAGGTGTACGTGCATTGCGGGGTGGGGGTTGGCCGCGCGCCGATGCTCGCGGCGGCCTATCTCATCAGCACGGGGCTGACGCCGACGGAGGCCTTGGCTTGCCTGCGTCGCGCCCGCCCCTTCATCCACCTGACGCCGGGGCAAAAGCGCGGCTTGTGGGATTATGCCGAAACGCTCAAGAGAGATGCGGCAACACCTGCCGCAACTTGGGCAGATGAATCGTGAAGACGCTCCCCTGCCCTTCTACGCTGTCGGCGGCGATGCTCCCGCGGTGCAATTCGATAATCCGCTTGACGATGACTAAGCCTAAGCCATTGCCGCTGCTATCGGCAGTGCGGGCGGCACTGCCTTTGAAGAAGCGCTCGAAGATGCGCTCTAAATTCTCTGGGGGGATGCCCCGTCCGCTATCGCGCACGCGGATGATGACGGCGTCTTCGGTAGATTCGGCGCTCAGTTCGACGCGCCCGCCAGCGGGGGTATAGCGGATAGCGTTATCCACCAGCTCGGCCAGCGCATCGGTCAAATCGGTCGCTTGGCCGGCGACATGAGCTGTGCTGAGCGAAGCGATGGTCAGGGTGACGCCTTTTTGTCGGGCTTCCGCCGCTTTTTGGGTATGAGCGCTTTGGAGCAGTTCATCTACGGCTAGCGGTTCTATATCCACTTTGTGGATAGCGTCTAGGCGGGCGAGGCGGTGCATTTGGTCGAGCAGGGCGCTGATGCGTTTGATTTGCTCCTCTATAGCGGCGATTTTGGCTTTGCGGCGGTCGGGGTCGGGGCTTTCCGATAAGATGAATAGGCTACTGCTGATGACCGCTAGGGGCGTCCGCAATTCGTGAGAGGTGGCGGTGATGAAGTTGGATAACATCTTGATGCGCTCTTGCTCTAGGACGAGTTGGCGCGCTTGGTCTTCCGCCACTTTGCGTTCAGTGATGTCTTGGGCGATGCCCAAAATTTGGCTGGGGCGGCCATCGGGGGAGCGCGCAAAGATGGTCTCTCGGGTGTATAACCAGCGATAATGCCCATCTTTATGCAGATAGCGATATTCCGATTCGAGGACTTCATCATCAGCGGCGCGGTCGTAGCGGCTTAGCGACCGTTGGTAAGCGGCGTAATCGTCGGGGTGCATGATGCGCGCCAATAACTGCTCGCCCATCTTTTGAATCTCGTTGTAGCTGTAGCCCAGCAAGCGCGGCAAAGAACGGTTGGCGTAGACGTTGCGCTTATCGGTGAGGTCGTAGATGTAGAGGAGATCGGGCATGGTGCTGGTGATGCGTTCGACGAATAGTTGGCTTTCGATGAGCGTTTCTTCCACCCGTTTACGCTCGGTGACGTCTTGAATGACGCTGATGACTTGCTGTACAGCGCCATTCGGCGCGCGTTTGAAGACGTAGGTGCGGGTGTGCAACCAAGCGATGCCCCCGTTGGCGTTGTGGGCGGCGTATTCGTCTTCTAGCATTTCGTCGTCGTTTAGCTGGCGCTGGCGCTCTTTGGCGAGTTGGTAAAGGGCGTAATCGTCGGGTTGCAGGATTTCGGTTAGGTCTGGCATGGGGTTAGGGTCTTCGCCGTAGCCCAATAGAGCGCTGACGGGGCGATTGCTGAAGATGACGCGGTCTTCTAAAAGGTCGTAAACGCAAATGACGTCGGGGATGCGGCGGTTGATTTGGTCGAGGTAGCGTTGTTTTTCGCGCAGGGCGTCTTCTAGGGCTTTTTGTTGGGTGATGTTTTGGGTCATGATGATGCCGCCGACGATGCCCTCTTGGTCATGTACGGGTATCGCTTGGATGAGGTGCACTTGCTGGCCGTCACGTTCGACCGTGACTACTGTTTCGCCGTTGAGGACGCGGTTATAGACGGATTCCGCTAAGGCGATGAGCGGCTTATTCGTTAACTCGCCGATGGTTTTGCCTTCTAATTCAGCTTGGCTGAGGTCGAATTCCGCTAGGCCGCTCCCGCCGACGATGAGATGGCGCTTATCCGTATCGAAAAGGGCCAGCAATCCGTTGGGGAAATGGTTCACCAGGGCGCGCAATTGTTGTTCGGCGCGTTCGCGTTGGCGCACCTCCACCAATAGGGCGCGGGCTTTATCTCGCGCTTGGCCCACCAAGGGCCGCGCGATGAACAGCGCTTGCAACAGCCCCACAGCGACCACTAGAGCGACCCGCGCGAAGTTGCCATTGCTCAGTTGGTGGAAATGGCTTTCGGCGAGTTGTTGGCGTTGTTCGGTGATTTGTTCTAGGAGGGCCAGCAGGGCAGAAGCTTCTGCGATGAGATAGCGGAAGCGGGTATTATCCGGGGTGATTTGCGCGTCGGGAGCATTGGCGAACCTTTCGGCGACATCCCAATAACGATGCAAGCGCTCGTCCAGCGAAAAAGGGCCGCCGAAGTATAAGCGGCGCAAAGTCTCGTCTAGAGCGCGTCTGTGGGCGAGTTGTTCATGGTTGGCGCGCATCTTTTGAACGGTGGTCAGCAGGTCTTGCCGCGCTTGGGCGCGGCCGTCAGCGCTTCCTGCGACCACCATTTGAGAGGCGTATAGGGCGATTTCTTGGGAGTAAGCGCTTTGTTTGCCGCTCTGGTGGATAATCTCTAGGGCGTCATCTTGTTGATACAAAAAAGATTCTAACAGCGCTTCGCTGAGGAGAGCCATAAACACAAAAAATATCAACGACAGCGCCCATGCCGTGGATAATAACCGGATGGTGCGGTCTAAGGAGTGGCGCGACGTGGCGCGTGAGGAAGTACACATAGACAGTTTCCATATATATGAACGACTTATATATAGTGTAAAGGCTATATTTTGATATAAATGAAAGATAGCATTAAGAAAATGATGCTTGGGCAAGTGTAAAAAAGCGCTAAAAACGCCCCAAATGTACATAGGTACTATAGGCAATGGGGGGCTGTATCGCCTATAGTTAGGAAGATTGTTATGAAAAAAGTAAAGAGGGTTGAACCATGGGTCTGATGTCGCGGGTTATGTGGCCAAAGGTCGGTGAGCGTATCGAAGTATACAGCAACGGCAAGCTGACCGCTAAAGGGTTGGTCACGTTCATGAATGAAAGCACAGTCACCGTGCAGGGCGAGAATATGCGTATCACCAATTTACGGACGTCTGACTTGCGTGAAGGTCTGGAAAGCCACCAACTGACCATCAAGAAATTATAGCCCCTTTTGTCTTTTTGCTCGGTCGTTAACCCCCATTTTTATAACCTTGACCCCATTCACAAGCGCCTATCCCTTAAGGGGGCGTTTGTTTTTTCATTCGCCGCCGCTATCCAATCCTAACGTCAGGCGATAGTCGCCGTGGGTGGTGCCATCGCGCAGGCCGTAGCGCGTTACGGCGAGAATGTACGTGCCATCGGCGGGCAGGGTATAGCTGAGCTGGGCGTTTTTGCCGTCGTCGGCGTCATCGTTGAGCGCGAGGTTGCGGTCTTCGGCGTCGCGCAGGACGAGGATAGGGTCTAGGTCGCCGGTCAGCCGCTCGGCGCGGGCGATGATGCTTTCGCCGCCGCGCCCTTGGAATTGGTAGAACTGGGCGAAGACTTCGTCATTGAGGGTGCCGATGACGCTTTGCCCGTAGACGATGAGCGTATCGCCGCCTTGGCTGGCGGCTTGTTGGGGCGCCGGACGGGTGATAAAGCCTTCGTTGAGGGAAAAGACGCGCCCATCTGCGGTCACGCGGAAGCTAACTTCGTAACGTTCTTGAGGGCGCAAGGTTAAAGGAGCGTCTTCAGGGATGCTCAAGCGCTCTTGGCCGCCGATAGTCACGCTGAGGGCGAAGTCTGCGGGGCCGCTCATGGCGCAATCCTGCTGATACCACACCCATAACACATAGTCGCCGGCGGGCAAAGCGGATTCTGGCCAGTAGATGTATTCGACGGGTTCGGTAGAGGGGGTGATGCAGGCGGTGTTGCTATCCACCTGCAGGACGCCGCCGCTGGGCACGGTGGGGTTGCTCCACGAGACGGTGCGCCCGTTGGGGTCGCGGACGAACAAGTTAAGGTCGGCGTTGCCTTGCCATGAGAGGCGCGCGCTGAACGCGCCAGGGGTCAGGCGGATAGCGCCGGCGGTGATGTCGAGCACATAAGAGCCGATGCTAGAGCCGTTGGCCAAGCCGGGACGAGAGGCGATGACGATATAATCGCCATCGGCGGGCAAGGCAAATTGAGTGATGCGGGCGTCGCGGGTGGCGCCGGCGTTATCGTTGGAGGCTAATTCTTTGAGGTTGGCATCCGATAGGATGAGCAAAGCGTCGAGTTGGCTAGTGCCTACGGCGCTCATCTGGAGGGTGACGAGTTCGCCGGCTTTGCCAGAGAAGCGATAATAATCGAGGGGGGCATTGGCGGTGATGATGCCGGCATAACGGTTATTGTAGGTGATGGGGCGCGGGGACAATTTGGCCACATCTACGCTGATTTGGCGCATGAGCAGAGAGAAGGGGCCGCCGTTTTCGTTGGCGTCGCGAATTTGGATGATATAGGGGCCGCTCCGCGGGATGGCGGCGCGGATGCGGGCGCGCCCGGCCTCTTGGCGGATGGCGATAGGTTGCAGGTTGACATCTAAGATGGCGATTTCTGGCAAGACAGCGTCATCGGTGGTGGTGAGGGCGGCGAAGATGGTATCGCCAATGATGGCGTCGAAGACATAGGCGGCTAGGGGCGCTTGAGGGGTGAAGACGCCGTTCACCGTTTGGCCAGATGTCAGGGTGGCGCTAGTGATGCGCTCCACGAGCAGTTCATAATCGGCGGTCGTATCGGCCAATTCTACCGCGATGAGATACCAACCGCTTTGGGGCAAGGTGGCGAAAGCGATGCGTTGGCCGCTTTGGGGGCTGGCGGGTCGGCTGATGACGGCTAAATCGCGGTTGAGGATGGCGACGGCAGGGGCGGCTTCGGTCGGGTGGCGCAAGACGACGCGCACAAAATCGCCCTGCCGCCCGCCGAGGGCGTAATATTGGCGCGGTTGGTCAGGGGTGAGCACGCCGCTCAGGGGTTCTTCGTAGGTGATAGGGGCGAAAGGCACGCCGAAAGACGGCGGTATACTGAGGGGGTCTACATCTTCGGTTTCGCTTTGGGCGGGGGTGATGTGCAGGCTGAGGCGGTAACGCCCGGCCGTCTTGCCGCCCGTTTGGTCGAAGCGGGTTGCTTCGATGCTATAAAGGCCGCTCTGTTCGGCGGTGAATGCGATGAAGGCATCGCGGACGCCGTTATCGGCGTCGTCGTTGCTGGCCAGCAAGACATCGTCTGGTCCGAACAAAAAGAGGAGCGGGTCTAAATCGCCGCTAGTGGCGTTCATGCGGATGGCGATACTATCGCCCGCCTGTGCCGAGAAGCGGTAGCGCGCGCTGGGGGCGGCATCGCTAATTTCCCCGCTGTATTCGCCGGGGGTAATTTCGTTTGGGGCGTTCTGGGCCATCGCCGCGCCGATGATGAGGGCCAAGGGCAAAAGCCATAAGGGATTGCGTCGCATGACTACCTCCGCTCAGGGTTTTTTATAGTATAACCGCCCTGCGCGGGGAATGCAGGTTGCTTCGTGCCGTGGTTTAGGTGAAGTAAATCATCATTACCAAATTGCCTAGCATGATTTGATCGCCATCGCGGACGAGGCAGGGTTCGCCGGGGGGGAGCTGGCGGCCATTCAAGCCGATGCCGTTCACGCTGTTCAAATCCACGATATAGAGGCGGTCGCCGGAACGGACGAATTCGGCATGGTGGCGACTGACCCCCTTTTGGAGCGCGCCATAAGGGGTGAGGTCTAGCTCTGGTTGGTGTTTGCCGCCGTTATCGCGCCGCCCAACGCCCAAACGGTCAAAATTGCTCAAGGCGATGGGTTCATCTTGGTCTTGGATATAGATTAAGATAGTGGTCTCTGCGCCGCAGTATTCTCTTGAGATTTCGCGGGTGGGGGCGTAGAAGCCGCCGCGCGGCAGATTTTGCTCTATCGGCAGGGTACTAGGCGCTTTTTCGCGCAAGTCGCGTCCACATTCTTCACAAAATAAGGTGCCGGGAAGATTGCGATAGCTACAATACCAGCAATTGGACATGATAGGGGATTCCTCCTATAAAACGCTCCCTAGATATGATGATGGATACACACACACGAATACTATTAACGTATAATATATTCCCTGCATCCTATTTAATGATAACGTCAGATGCTGTTAAAAACATTAAGAAAAAAGTCCCTAAAATTACAAAAATCTATCTTTAGATGCGGCGGCGTGGCCGCGCGTTATTATAATGCAATGCGGGCGCTAAAGGTAGGCATTGCATGGCTAGCGGTCGTTGGCTAGGGCGGTGAAGCGCATGAAGGCGCGTTCCTGCGGGGTCATCTCGGTGGGGTATTCGGTTTCGTCGTAGGCTTCTAGGATGCGGTAGCCTTCTTTGATGTAGCCGCGCACGGTGTGTAGGCTGATGCCCATCTCGTCGGCGGCGAGCTGGGCGGGCATGCCTTCGATGACGCAGAGCTTAATGGCTTGCCGTATGCGGTCGGTCATTTCGGGGTAGTGGCGCTGTTCGGGCAATATAGCGGCGTCGCGGATGGTTTGGGAGGGGAGATGAGCGCAGGCGTGGGCGAGTTGGGCGGTCATCAAGAAGGGATGGTCGAGGGCGTAGACGATGGCCCATGCGATTTGCAAGCGCACCTCCTGTTTGAGCAAAAAGGCGCGCGCGCCGGCTTGGGCCGCGGCCAACGTGAGTTCGGGGTCGGCGAATTGGGCCAAGCAGACGGCGAGCAAATCGGGATTGTAGCGCGCTAGGCGTTTTAAGAGGTTCTGTAAGGCTTGTGGGCCGCCCACGTGGTCGGCGTCCAAGACGGCGACATCGGGGTATTCCGCGGGGGCGATGTGCTCTAGGTAGCGCCATAGAGCGGGGTAATTATCCGCGGAGAAGATGACGCGAGTGCGCCTATCCCACGCCAAATAGCTATTGATGGCTTGCAAGGCATAGTAATCGGTATCAATGACGACAACCTTCAGGTTGACTGAGGCAATCGGCCGCATGTGTGTTTCCCTACGCACTGCATGGCGATATGCATAAGTGTATGCTCAACGGGCGGGATGTGCAATGGGATGTCGCTAAAAAAGGGGGCGCGCGATAGGGCGGCGCTATCTTGCCCGACGGCGAGCGCTAGGGCATACTTAAGCGCGTCACGTATGGGACAAGAGGTGAGCGAAGCTATGCAAACTATCAAAGGCACCACCAGAGCGCCGACCTTGGGCCAGTTGTTAAAGCCACCGCGGGCCATCCCTATAGCGCTAGTCATCTGGTTATCGTTGGTGGCGGGGTTGTTGGTGGGGATGTTTTGGGCCTATAACCTCGCGCCGTCGGAAGTTATGAACGTCGGGGTGTATCGTCTGCATCCGACGGCCCGCGACCAATGGGTAAAATTTGTGGCCATCGCCTACTACGCCAAAGCCTACGACGCCAACGCGACCATCTCTTTATTGGCGCAAGTGGAAGACCCCGGCGGCACGGTGGCGCGCCTTGCGGGGGCCTCGCGCGAGGGCAGTATCGAGAAAGTGGCTTTGCAGTCGGTGCAGGGTTTGGCGACCCAAGCCGGCTTGGGCACCCCCGCCCCCCAAGCGAGCGGCATTTTGAGCGATATTATCGCGTTTTTGGTGCCGGCCGCTCTACTCAGCGCCGTTACGCTGGTGGGCGCGCTGGGGTGGCGCGTGTTGCGGAATCGCCGCGATGCGCTGCAATCTTTTTGAAAGGTTCGGGCGATACCCTCCATATTGTGATTGATTGTGATTGAAGCGAAACACCGAAAGCGAGGATGCATGGCGCGCTGGGGCTATGTGTTGGGGGTATGTTTGCTGATAGCGGGTTGCGCGCCGCCGCCGACGGTGGGGGTCGCCTTTCCGTCGGAGTATCGCGCGTCTTTTGTGCACTATGCTACCATCGCCCGCGCCGATGGCAAGACGCGCCAGCTGTATATTCATCCGTCCGCGTTGTCGCGCTATCGCGCGGGGGGGGCTTTGCCCGATGGTACGGTCATCGTCATTGAGGGGCATTTGGCGCTACGCGATGCGAGCGGCGCGCTCCAATACGATAGCGCGGGGCGTGTGCTATCCGACGAGGGGAAGCCGTTAGAGATGGTGCACATCGCGGAGAAGCGCGCGGATTGGCGGGAAGAGGATTTTGTAGATAGGGCGCTACGCATCGGGGGGTGGAATTTTGGCTCTTATGATTATGCCAGCGGCGAGCGCTTCGCGGAGGATTTGCTAGCTTGTTTTAATTGTCACCAAGCCGCGCCCCAAGATGATTTTATCTACAGCCGCCCCCTGCTAGACCGTTACGCGCGTAGCGGAGACGTGCAATACATCTACTGCGATTTGCCGGGACGGGTGGCCTGCGATTTTTAAGCGGGCGTATCGGTCTTTTGCCAGATTTGACGGCGTCCGGCGGCGTCCACCGTCTCGATATGATTAGTATCGAGGTGGCGCACCGTCGTATAGAGCACGCGGGTATCGCGCTGGGACGGGGCGCTATCTAGCGAAGCGAAGATGAGCGTGGCGAGGCTGGCCAGCGCCAAAAAGAACATCACCCCTACAAATCCTACGATATAGCCGTCCATATTTTTTTACCTCCACCTCTACCTTGACTGCGGATGGCAGTAAGTTCTTTTTTAGTATAAAGATAAATGCGTTTGCATCGGGCCTTTTTTTACTTGCTTCACACATTTTTCAGCATTTATTGATATAAGTATCTCCCTTTCGTGCGGGGTGGGGCTGGGCGCGCCGTTGGCGTTTTGCCCACGCCCGCCCCACGCTAGGGAGGGGGCAATATCGCAAGCCTCATCTGTACGCTTTTGGCCGTACAATAGAGGGAATAAATCCCTCTGAAAGGATGAGCTATGACTAATATTCTTAAAAACGCGTCGTTGCAAGGTTTTCGGCTGGATAGGCACTTTTGGGATAATTCGGGCAATACCGGCTCGATAGAGTTCCCCACCGATTGGGAGTTTGTGGTCACGCCTATGCACCCCGACGACCCCGGCCGCATCCCGCAGAGCCTGCACCGCGATAACGGCTTCGTCATCTCGGCGGGGTATCGGTCGTGGGAGGCGGGTTATGTCCAGCGCAACGTGCCCTTGCGGGGGGGCCAGCGCTATTTGGCCAAAGCCCAATTTTTGCCAGATGTCAACTTCCCGCCGGGCCAGCAAGAGGATTTATCGGCCATCATGTGGCGCTTTTGGATAGAGCAATCCGGCGGGGGGGCGCGGGTCTTCAAAGAGTGGGAGATGACCAGCAAGGGGGCCTTTAAGCAACGGGAAGAATGCTTATTCGTCTTTGAGGCGGGTTCTGATATGTTGGTGGATTATTACTTCAAGGCGCGTTCGGTATGGCCGGGCAATACCTGCGATTTGCACGTAT
Source organism: Anaerolineaceae bacterium (assembly GCA_037441665.1). GTDB lineage: Bacteria > Chloroflexota > Anaerolineae > Aggregatilineales > Phototrophicaceae > JBBIRQ01. The sequence continues at coordinate 240,314 of JBBIRQ010000005.1, forward strand.
ACGCGCTGACTTTGGAAGAAGTGCCGCCCGATTATGGCGGCGCGGGTGTGCCGATTTTGGGGGCGGCGTCGGTGGCCCCGACGGCCCCGCCCGCGCCAACCGAGACGCCGAGCATCGCCAGCGACCCCGCGCCCGCGGCGGATGTGGCCCGTTTAGAGAAGTTGGATTTGGCCGATGTGTTGACGCCGTCGGATATTGACGTCATCGTGGCGGGTTTGCGGCGCATGGAGACCCTGACGAGCGATAAAATCATCTCGGAGGCGTTTATCCGACTCGCCGATGCGTTAGATAAATTGCGCTAGGGGGTTTTTATCCGTTTTTACGACAGAAAAGGGAACGCTCGGCCGCCGTCATGCGTCTAATGGAGTGTTGTTCAACAAAAGCATCAGGGAGAATAACCTCTTGAACATCATCCTCATTCTACTGATAGCGGCGGCGGGGTGGATAGTGGGCGCTTGCAACTTGGCGGCCAGCGCGCCGACCGAAGCGCCGACAGAAAGCATCGCCGAAGCACGAGCGACGGCCACGCCCACACAGACAGCGACGCCTACGGTTACGGCCAGCCCCACGCGCGCCACTGCCGCGGCGACCGCTTGCGCGCCGCGCGCCGATTGGATGAGCTACCGATAGTGGGAGATGTGGCCGGCGCGCCCGATTTGACGGCGTGCTGGGCCAGCAATGCGGGAGAAGGGGCGCTGGTCTACGATGCGCCGCAGATGGACCCGATGGCGGCCAAAGCCATCCTAGCAATCGCGCGCTCGTGCAGGGCACACAAAACGACGGCTATTACATCATCAGCTATGTGCCTGATGGTGTAGGGTATGTCCGCGTGGGCGATGTAACGCTCATCGGCGATTGTTCGGGGCTGTGGGATACCGATTAGCGGGTTATATATCCCCCCCCCTGTAGCGTTATGGGTGGGGGATATAGCTTTAGTGAATGACGAGCTTATATATACTGTAATTGCGCTAATTGTGTTCCGATGATGGATTCAATCCGTTCAACCAAATGGCTGGGCATTTTCTTCCATTTAACGTTGTTATCGGTGATATTCACATTTTTTAGCGCGTTAGGCATAAATCGCGAGTTATCTAGGCCTACGAAGTCGCAAATTTGTCTCATCACTGCGATATGGTCTGCGATGAGGTCTTCATAGCGGATTTCTAAGAAGTTACCGTTTTCCGCTAAGTGGAGCGCCTGCTTTTGCCTTTGAACTTCCTCTAAGCCTTCTTTCCAATAGCCAGCTAGCCAAATGGCTAATTCATCACGACTTTGGGCGAATTGCTCGCGTTTATCTTTGGGCCACTCTTTCAATAGCCCTTCTCGGAGCAGTTTGGAGACGTGCGAATCAATGACCGCGCGTCCGTCGCGGATGATATGAATCAATTTGGCTTGGGGGTAGAATTCCCTTAAAAAGGGTATGCGAAAGGTATGGTTAGGATTTTTATTGAGGAAAAATGGTTTGTTCCACAGGGTTTGATAAGCCCCGAAGATAGCGCGGATTTCTGTATGGCGATGTTGGCTTTGCATTTGCCACCGCGCGATAAAACTACGCCAATCATATTCAATAGGGTAATATTTGTCTTGTAGTTCTGGTCGCCATGGATACCAGCCCGGATCCCAGACCTCGTTACCTTCGGTCCAGTTCGCCACGTCTTTATGCAAATCAATGAGGCGCGCGACTAATGTCGTGCCGCTACGGTGGCAACCTAAGACAAAGATGGGATTTTTTAGACGTTTAGCAAAAAAATCGGGCGATAAACGGGCGAGACGAGGGGCTACACGCCTAAAAACTTTATTTATTGCACGATGAAGCTTGGGGAAATCGGATTCGCTCATTCTTTTTTCCTCAAATTTTATCTTATGAATTAATATAGGACATATCTTTTATTGCGTCAACCAATTAGATAAGCAGAAATGTAGCTGTTATCATGCGCTTAAATAGCGCGGCGGGCGAAAATTTAGCCTTTTGCGCGATTCGTGGTATAATCGAATGTGCGTTAAATTAGGATAATCGCTTAGTTTTTGGAGAACGCTTTATGGTATCAGCGGCGCATGACCTGAAGTCGGGGGTTAACTTCACCCTGACGGATGAGCAAAAAGAGTTACAGAAATTGGCGCGCAATTTCGCGGCCAAAGAAATCATCCCCGTAGCAGAAGAATACGACCACCACGCTAAGTTCCCGCTGGAGATTTTCCAAAAAGCGCGGGAGATCGGCCTAACCAATATGAATATCCCAGCCGAATACGGCGGCGTGGGGGCGACCGCGTTAGAAGAATGCATCGTCGGCGAGGAGTTGGGCTATGGGTGCACGGGCATTAGCACCAGCATCACCACCAACCACCTCGGCGCTTTGCCCATCATCCTCGGCGGCAACGAGAAGCAAAAAGCCTACTGGCTAGGCGAGCGCTTGATAGATAAAGGCGAGCTGGTCTCTTATGGCGTGACCGAATCGGTGGCGGGTTCTAACGTGGTGGGGATAGAGACGCGCGCGGAGAAGAAGGGCGCGGCCTACATCATCAACGGGAGCAAGACGTTCATCACCAACGCCAGCCATGCCCATTTTTTCACGGTTTTTGCCAAGACCGACCCTAACGCTGGGCATCGCGGGATGACCTGCTTCGTCATTGACCGCAATACCCCCGGCGTCAAGGTGGGCAAGAAGTTCGATAAGCTGGGGCAACGCGCCTCGGATACGGCGGAAATCGTGTTCGAGAATGTGGAAGTGCCGGAAGAAAACGTCATCGGCGAGGTCGGGCGCGGCTTTTATCTGGCGATGCAAGTATTCGACTATAGCCGCCCCGGCGTGGCGGCCGGCGCGGTCGGTTTGCAGAGGCGGGCGCTAGAAGAATGCGTGAAGTACGCCAAGGAGCGCCACGCTTTCGGCGTGCCCATCTACCAGCATCAGGCGATTGGCCACAAAATCGCCGATATGGCCATCCATTACGAGGCGTCGCGCTTGTTGGTGTGGCAGGCGGCATGGCAATTGGAGACGGGGACGATTAACCCCAAATTCGCCGCTTATGCCAAAGCCTTCGCGGCCGATATGGCCACCAAGGCGGCGGTGGAGGCGGTGCAGGTGTTCGGCGGCTATGGGTATATGAAAGAATACCCCGTAGAAAAGCTCCTGCGCGATGTTAAAATCTTCCAAATTTACGAAGGCACGAGCGAAATTCAACGCAATATCATCGTGCGCGAGCTGTTCAAATAAGCGCTTAGGCGCTGACGGCGGCATCATCAAGAGGGGCGCGACATCTGCGCCCCTCTGTCGTCATGACGAATGGAGGAGCGCGGGGAGGTGTTCGCGCATGATGGCCTCGTCGTAGGTGGTCAGCTCTAGCGGGTTGCCGAACGGGTCGCTGAAGTAAATAGAGAAGGCCGCGCCGTGGTCTACCACGTGCTTTGCGAGTACCCGTCTGCCGTGGTGGTAGAGCGGGGTATCGGCCAAGCGGCGCAAAAAAGCGATGAAGGCTTGGCCATCCACGCCGAAGGCCACCCGTCGCCAGCCAATGACCGCCTGTTCGCCTTGGGGCGGCCCGATAAAGAGCGCTAGCTTGGTCGCGCCGCCATCGCCAGATAGCATCAAGGGGCCGTCTTGGGCCCAATGGGCGAAGGCGGCGAGCGGTTGTAGCCCCAAAACTGCGCCATACCATTCTGCGGCGCGGTCGCGGTCGGGGACGAATAGCTCGATGTGGTCTACGCGCATCATGAGCGCCGCCGCCCGCGGTGGTCATCCACCAGCCCATAAGTCGCCCCGTAGATGTAGGGGTTTTCGTCGAGGAAGCCATGCGGGAAGTCCATACTAATGGCGCTGACTTCGTCGAGGCGGGCCAATTGTTCGGCGCTCAGCGCCCAATCGAGCACGCCCAAATTGTCGCGCAGTTGCTCGGTGGTGCGGGCGCCGAGTATAGGGATGATTTGGGCTTTGTGGGTCTGCTGGCGCACCCAATTGATGGCCACTTGTGCCCGCGAACGGCCGGTCTCTTGGGCAATCTGTTTGATAGTTTCGATGATGGCTTGGGTTTGGTCGCGCAGGCGCAGTTTTTCTCTGTCGTAGCGCGTGGGTTCGTCGCTGGTTTCGGCATATTTGCCGGTGAGCACCCCGCCGCCGATTAACCCCCACGGGAGCACGGCCATATCCCAATATTTGGCGGCGGGCAAGAGTTCGCGCTCTACGGTGCGCCCATTGAGCGAATAGGGGATTTGTAAGCCGATGAAGCGCGCCCATCCGCGCAATTCCGCGAGCATATTGGCGGCGGAGACGATGAAAGCGGGAGAATCGGAGATGGCGATATAGTGCACCTTACCCATCCGCACGAGGTCATCTAGCCCGCGCATGACTTCTTCTAATGGGGTGAACCAATCCCACACGTGCAAGTAGAGGATGTCGAGATAATCGGTCTGCAAGCGCTTAAGACTGCGCTCTACCGATTGCATCATATTTTTGCGGCTGTTGCCGCCGCTGTTGGGGTTGGTGGAATCGGGCTTGGTGAGCGAATATTTGGTAGCCACGACCCAATAATCACGGTCCGCATGGATGATGTCGCCGATGTAGGTTTCGCTCGTGCCATCGGTATAGTTGACTGAGGTATCTATGAAGTTGCCGCCGTGCTGTGCGAACAGCTCTACTTGTTGTTGGCTTTCCGCTTTGTCCGCGCCCCAGCCCCACGTCTGGCCAAAAGTCATTGTGCCGAGGCACAGCTCAGAGACGCGCAAACCGCTTTTGCCCAATAATCGATAGCGCATGAACGTTATTCCTTCTATCTGTTCGGGTTATATGATGATAGCGATGGAATCGCTGAGTGGCAAAGACCATCTCGTACCGATTATGCGCGGGCGGGGGTGTGGCAGCATCGGCCTTTTGGCCGGTTTCGGGGCTTCAGGATAGGGTATAGTCGGCGCGGAGGATGGCGCAGAAGCCTAAATCGAGGAAGCGCCCATCTTTGAAGATGTGTTGCCGCATCGTGCCTTCGTAGGTCATGCCGCATTTTTCCATGACGCGGCGCGAGGCGAGATTGTGCGCGAAGTAGGCGGCGTAGACGCGCTCTAATCCCATGATGTCGAAGGCGTGGGTCAGCAAGCGGCGCAGGGCTTCGGTGGCGTAGCCTTGCCCCCAATAGGGCTTGCCAATCCAGTAACCGATTTGCGCTGTGCTGTAACTTTCGATGTGTAGCCCTATCGTGCCCAAATAGTGGTCGTCGGCTTTGCGGATGATGGCGAAGTGGTGCTGGCCATCGCGCAGGCGGTCGGCGAGGGTGTGCAACCACGCCAAGGCGGCCGAGGGCGGGTAAGGATGGGGTATGTTGAGGGTATTGGCGGCGATGTCGCGGTCGCTGGCCAGCGCTTGGATAGCGTTGGCATCGCTGAGGCGAGGCAACCGTAATAAGAGGCGTTGAGTGTGCAAGCGCGGCTCATCCATAGGGGTAAATAGCGGGCGCAACGGACGATGCGGGCGATTATAGGGTATGGCGGTGGGCTTGGCTAGGTGGCGTTTTGGCGAGCCGTGGGGTTGACGAAGCGCACTTGTACCCACAAACGGCCCAAAGTCAATTCGTCGTTGTGGCGCAGGATGACCTCTTGATGTGGTTCTAGGTGGTAGCCATTGAGCAAAGTGCCATTGGTGCTGTTGAGGTCTTTGATGAGCAGGCAATTGCCCGGCGATAAAATCATGATATGGGCGCGGGAGACGCCTAATGCGTGAGCGTTGAAAGGGGCGAGGTCAAGGTGAATGTCGTTATCTAAGGTGGAGTCGCGGCGTCCGAGCACGAGATAAGGGCGCACCGGGGTTGTGATGACGTGGGCCTGAGCGCCGACGACAAAGCATAATTGCTGGGGGATATTCAAGTCGTCGGGCTGGCCGTGGCGTGGCGGCAGGCGGCGCATGGGGTGCTTGGGCAAGGGTAAGGTGATGTCGGGGCGTTTTGGGGTCATGGCGATAATTAAACAGGGCTACTCATGGACGAGATAAATATATTCTAACCCTAAAGGGCGCGGATACAATTTACAATGGCCTAAAAAAGGCGCTTAAGGTACAGAAGTACCATGCCCTGTAAGGCGCAAACCCGTAAAAAGTTGCAAGAATTTCGGAAATTTTAATGACCTCACCCTCAGATTAGCGATAAAGTAAGCTATAATTACACACCGACACTGTGCCATCTCTACCGCCGAAAGGACGAGAGGCGTGACCAAACCAGATAACCTCGTCGGGATACAATTAGGCGATTATAAGCTCGCGCGCAAGCTCACCAGCGGCGGGATGTCCTACGTCTATTTGGGGATTGATGAAAAGCTCGACCGTCGCGCGGCCGTCAAGTTGTTGACGGCGGATATTTCTGGGGCGGATAGCACGCTAACGGAACGCTTCAAGCGCGAGGCGAAGGCTATCGCCGCGCTGGAACACGATAACATCATCACCATTTACCAATATGGCGAAAGCCCGGAACACGATTTGTACTTCATCGCGATGCGCTTCATAGATGGTCATGACCTCGCCGATGAGCTGAACGCCTTGCATCGCAAAGGGCAACGGTTGGGCATCAACCGCGCGCTAAAAATTTTGGAGCAGGTGGCGGCGGCGTTGGATTTCGCCCATAAGGCGGGGGTCATCCACCGCGACATCAAGCCGTCTAATATCTTGCTCGACAAAAACGATAAAGCTTATCTCAGCGATTTTGGGTTGGTCTTGCGGCAATCGGTAGACCAAACGCTGGGGACGGCCTTTGGCACGCCGCGGTATATTTCGCCGGAGCAGGCGACCGATTCGCAATTGGCCGTGCCGCAAAGCGATATTTATTCTTTAGGCGTCATCGTATACGAAATTGTCACGGGGCAAACGCCCTTCAAGGGCGCTACCCCTATGGAGATGGCTATCAGCCATATCACCGAAAAGCCGCGCCCGCCGCGGGAGCTAAACCCGGAGATACCGCTAGCGGTAGAGCGCGAGATTTTGAAAGCGCTGGAAAAAGACCCGGATAAGCGCCACCAAACGGCCGGCGAATTCATCCGCGCGTTGCGCCGCGCCTATAGTATGGCCGTTGTGGAGGATGGCAACGGCGATATGGAGGCGGCCACCATGCCCACCATGCCGGCCAACCCCAAAGCGGCGCAGAGCACCCCCGTCATGGGTAATGCGGAAGTGAAAGGGGGCATCGGTCCCCAGCAAGGGGACGGCGGCAAGGACGACGCGCCGACCATGACGCCCGTACCCGTCTCGCCGACGTTGGTTTTTAAGGACGCGCCAGTAGCCCCGCAACCGTCCGCGGGCCGCAAACGCCGCCGCTCGCGCTTGTGGCCTTTTATTCTGCTCCTATTGACGATTGCCGTACTGGGGACGGCGTCTATCGTCTTCCAATATCAGCGAGAAGGCCGCCTGCCTGATGCCGCTACTTGGCTGGCGTTCCTGAATACGGGCGCAAATAAAGGGGCGGTCGTCGCGGCGACGACGGACGAGCCGACGGCGACCGTAGCAGAAGCGGCGACGACAGATGAGCCGACGGCGACAACGACCGCCAGCGCGACCCCCACGCCCACCGCCAGCGCGACCCCCACGGCATCGCCGACGCCGACGGAGACGGCCACCCACACCGAAACGCCCGCCCCGACTACTGCGGCGGTGACCTTTGGCGGGGGGACAGCCCTATTGCGCTACAATGCCGAGGCCTTCGCCCTGCAAAATGATGGCGCAACGCCCCTCGACGTCAGCCGATTAGCGCTCGTGCGGGGGACGGCCGGCGATGGCGACGATTTCGCGGGGAATATCGTAGCGGGCGGGGTGTTGCGCCCCGGTGAATGCATCGTCGTCATTTCGTCCACCAGCGGGGCGCGCCTGCCCAGCGAATGGGGATGCGGCACTATCGCCAGCCAGACGACGCGCCCTTCTACGGGGTTGTTCTGGCGCGTAGATGCCGCTGGACATAATACGTTCGCCGTCTTGCTAGGAGAAACGCTCCTGACCGATTGCACGTCTATCGGGCGGTCGGGGGAGAATGTTTGCGCCGTCAATTGGCCTGAATGATAGATACTTGGATGATAACAGAGGAGCGCGCATGAGCGACTACGCGCCTGATAGGCCCCTGCCGCCGGGGCCCAAGCCTTTTCTCATCGGCGGCAATATTTTGCAATTCCGCGCCAATATGCTCCAATTTTTGCTCGATTCCGCCCGCCAATACGGGGATTTGGTGTTATTCCGCTTTCATAAGAGCCATGTCTATATGGTCAACCACCCCGACTACATCCATGAGCTATTGGTGAAGCAGTCGCACAAAATCAACAAATCACCCGTGTATAAAAAGGCCTTGGGGAAGTTTTTGGGAGAAGGTCTGCTGGTGAGCGATGGGGAATTTTGGAAGCGCCAACGACGGCTAGCCCAGCCGGCCTTCCACACCAAGCGCATCGAAGCCTATGCTGAAACGATGGTCGCCTATACCGAGGATATGATGTCGGGCTGGCGCGATGGCGAGAGCTGTGACATCGCCACGGAGATGATGCGGCTAACGCTGTTCATCGTGGCGAAGACGCTTTTTGATGCCGACGTGCGCGCCGACGCCGCCAAGATGGGCGATGCGCTAGAAGTGCTGTTGCATGTGGTGGTGGAAAGCGCTTCGCGCCTTGTGCCCTTGCCCAGATGGGTGCCCACGCGGGCCCGCGCCCGCCGCGCCCAAGCTATCCGCGATATGGACGACATCGTGATGCGGGTGATCGAGGAGCGCCGCCACAAAGGGGATGACCGCGGCGATTTGCTCAGCATGCTCTTGATGGCCCAAGACGAAGACGGAACGGGCATGAGCGATAAACAGGTGCGCGACGAAGCCCTAACTATCTTCCTCGCCGGCCACGAGACCACCGCCAACGCCCTGACGTGGACCTGGTATCTGCTATCCCAACATCCTGACGTGGAAGCGGCCCTGCATGCCGAGGTAGATAGCGTCCTCGGCGGGCGCGCGCCATCGGTGGCCGATTTGGCGCGCCTGCCTTATACCGAGCAGGTCATCAAAGAGGCGATGCGCTTATACCCGCCGGCGTGGGGCTTCAGTCGTAAGACGCTGGAAGACGTCGCTTTAGATGAGCATTGGACGATTCCCGCCAAGCGGGGCGTGTTGGTTATCCCTTACGTCGTCCACCGTGACCCGCGCTGGTACCCCGACCCCGATCGCTTCGACCCGATGCGCTGGACGCCCGAGCGCGAGAAAGCATTGCCCAAGATGGCCTATTTACCCTTTGGCGGCGGTCCGCGTATTTGCATCGGCAACAATTTCGCCATGATGGAAGCGCGGCTCATCCTCGCCGCCGTCGCCCAACGCTATCAATTGCGTTTAGCGCCGCAACAAAAGGTTGTGCCGGAGCCGCTGGTCACGTTGCGCCCTAAATATGGTCTGCGGATGGCGCTACACGCCCGCTAGCCGCCGACGTGTGGCATAATAAGGCGCATGCGCTGTGAGGCTAGCGCGCAGGAGGGGAGATGTCGGCTAGCACGAGCATCACTTTAGAGCCGTCGGGCGTGGTCATCACGCATTATGCGCCGTATCGCGCTAACGGGCGGTCGGTGCTCATCGGCTCTGCGATGGGCGTACCGCAACGCTTTTATCAGCATTACGCGGCTTTCCTCGCGGAGCAGGGCTTCCACGTGGTCACTTATGATTATCGGGGGGTGGGCGCGTCGGCGGGGGCGCCAGCGCGTCGGTTGACCCTATGCGATTGGGCGGATGACCAATGGGCGGCGTTGCGGTGGTTGGGCGGGCGGACGCCTGATAGCCGTTGCCTCGTGGTGGGGCATAGCCTCGGCGGTCAGTTGCTGGGGCTTATCCCTGCGGCGGACATCGTCGCCTTTTTGGGGATTGCGACCCAAAGCGGTTATTGGAAGCACTGGCGGGGGCGTTATCGGGCGTTGATGTGGCTTTTGGGGCATGTGATTTGCCCGTTAAGCGGCCGTCTATGGGGGCGTTTGCCGGGCGCTTTTCTGGGCGGCGAGGACATCCCCGGCGGTATCGCGCGCGATTGGGCGCGGGCCATCCGCCATCCGCAATATATCCGCGGGATTTATGCATCCTCCGCGCGCAACGGTTACGATGCGGTCGCCTTTCCTATGCGGCTCTACGGCTTCGGTGACGATCATTTAGCGCCGCCCGCGGCCATCAACGGTTTTGCGGCGCTGTATCCCAAAGCCACGGTCGAGATGCGCTATATCGCCCCGCGCGATGTGGGGTTAGCGGCTATAGGCCATACGGGGTTTTTTCGGCGCGCGTCGGCGCGGTTGTGGCCAGAGACGGCCGATTGGTTGGCGCGTATCTGAGCTTGCGGCTAGGATGAACGAAAACCTAGCGTTGAAAGGACGGATAACGATGGGCGAAGACGCGAAGATGGCTTGGATCTACGTCGTGAAGGAGGGCGAGGCCGAAGGTGAGCTGGCCAAAGCGTATAAACGCAGTGGCGACCCCCGCACGGGTAACGTGGATAACATCATGAAAATTCATCGCTTGAACCCACAATCGCTGATAGACCACCTACACCTTGATAAGACCCTGATGCATGGCCCCTCGCCCTTGTCGCTGGTTCAGCGCGAGATGCTAGGGGGCGTGGTATCGGCGCTGAACAAATGTGTCTACTGACTGAAGCACCACGCGCGCAATCTCCGTCAGTTGACGGGGGACACAACATGGGTTGAACAACTAGAACAGGATTATCAGAGCGCGCCTTTGACGGACGCTGACCGCGCTATGCTCGATTATGCCGCTAAATTGACACAACGCCCGTGGGAGATGCGGCGCGAGGATGTAGAAGCCCTCCGCGCGCAAGGGTTTGATGACCGCGCCATCCTAGACATCGCCCAAGTGACGGCCTATTACGCTTATGTGAATCGTATCGCCGATGGTTTGGGCGTGGCTTTAGAGGATTATTGGGCGCAAGGGAAAGCGGACTACGATTAGCTATCGGTCGTCTTTTGTTGCGGCGGGGTTAAATCGGCGAAGTGGCGGTTATAGGCTAGGGTCATCGCTTGGTAGCCCATGCGGATGAGGACGCGGCTAGCTGGCTCGTCGTAGTCAATGATGCGCGCCACGGGCAGGAACTGTTCGGGCGCAACGATAATGGTTTTGACGCGGCGGCGGGTGGGCGCGCGTCCCGCCTCCGCTTCTAGGTCGGCGATGCGGTTATAGGAGCGTATCATCTTCAAATCGGCGCGGAAAGAGGCCAGCAAAGCCCAATCGAGCATCCATGTGAGGGCTTCGCCGAAGTCGTGCGGCAATTCGGCGTGGGGGGGCGGTTGTTCGTGCGCTTCCCACCACGGGGTCATCATGACGATGATGATTTCCATCTCCTCGTCTAGGGGGCGGTCGCGGACGGCGTCGAAAGCGTAGCCGAGGGGGGTATTGGCCACGACCGCGCCATCCCAATACACCGCCCCATCATCATCACGGGTCCATGGGTAGATGACCGGGATGCTACAACTGGCGATGATGCGCCGTAGGGTGATAGGGGCGCGGACGTGGGGGCGTGGGCGGCCGGTGCGCGGGTCGGGCTTGGGATGGTTAGTGAAGATGATGCCCTGCCCGCTGGCGACATCGGTAGCGCTGATGAGCAAGGTGATAGGGCTGTCGTTGAGTTGCGCTTCATCTAAGCGCAGGCGCTGGCGCAAGGTACGATAGAGCGGCCCCGTATCCAAGAGGTTGTTCCAGCGTCCGATGAGCCGCTCGCTGAGCCACGCGGGTAAGATGGGGACGGGCGGCCAAGAATCGCGCGCGGGTGGCGAGAAAGCATCTTGGGCGCGGATGCGCGGTAGGCGCGTGCCGATGGCATTTCGCATGATGATATTGACCACCCAACGGGCGAGTGGTCCCATGCCCGGCGGCAAGCCCTGAATATCGCGTTCGCGCAGGGATAACCAGAAGGCCTCTAAATCGGGAGCGCCGATGCCTTGGGCGATGGCCGCGCCATTGACCGCGCCGATAGACGTACCGACGACAATATCCGGTATCCACGGGCCGCGATGGGTGGGGGCGATGCCCGCTTTATCGGCCTCCATCAAGTAGCGATATACGCCAGCGTGGAAGGCCCCGCGGCCACCCCCGCCCGATAACACGAGCGTTCGTATCATGCGTTTTGGCCTCTCTCATCTCTTTTCTACTGTAATGGTAAACGGCGATTTATCCAATAGGGGTTTGGCTGTTGGCTTCGGGGGTAAAGGGTTGTAAAAAAGGCGCTAATGATGACGGCAAGCGCTGGCTTGAACGCGGCGGATGGGGCATAATACGCGGCATATTTGGGAAAAGTACGCCTATGCCGAGCTATCTATGAAAAATATCTTCCTGTCTTACTCCACCAAAGATAAAGAGTTCGTCAAACAGATGCGGGAACGCCTGACCGCCGCCGGCTTTCGCCCGTGGATAGACCCCAACCCGCGCCCCGGCGAAGATTGGCGCTACGAGATTGACGATGCTATCCGCCAAGCGGATGCGCTAATCCTCATCGCGACGCCCAATTCTTTATCTTCGCCCTATATCACTTATGAATGGTCGTATGCTTTGGGGGTGGGGGTAAAGGTGATACCGGTGATATTCAAAGCCGCGCCCCTGCACCCACGCCTGATGACGTTACAACGTTTTGATGTGACGGGCTGGAAGTCGCAAGAGCACTTTTGGGATTATTTTCTGCGGGAGTTGCATACCCTGCTTCATGCGCCCATCGCGGCGGCGCCGCCTGTTGCGCCTGCGCCCCCCCCGCCGACTGGCGATGCCCCCGCGCCTAGGCCCGTGCCCGATTTCAGCCGCGGCCCCATACCGACGGAGGCCGGGCATTGGTTGGTGATGCGCCGCGGGCCCAACCTTAACCAGATGTTCCGACTCGACGCTAAAGGGATGACCCTTTTAGGGCGCGATGTGGCTTGCGACATCAGCATCAATGACCCAGAGGTGAGCCGCCATCACGCGCGCTTCACCTATGCGGGCGGTTTTATCACGCTGGAGGATCTCAATAGCACCAATGGCACTTTCGTAGGCGGCGTCCGCCTGAGCGGCCCCCAAGCGTTGAAGAAGGGGGATGTCATCGGGCTGGGCGACGCTATCCTACTGAGTTATGAAGTGGTGTGAGGGGCGGCGCTGTGAGCATCGCTAGCTATCGCCTCCTTTTTGATGATAGCGACGGGCGAAGGCGCGGTTAAGGTATCACGAGCGCCTGTCCTTCAAAGATGCGGGCGGGGTTGGTGATGTTATTGACGCGGGCGAGGTCGGCCAGTGGCACGCCATAACGCAGGGCGATGCGGAAAAGGTTTTCTCCCCGTTGCACGATATGAACCCGTCCGCTAGTTGTGGGTGGATTGGTGGCTGATGGGGGCGTGTTGGCGGTCGGGATGATGATAATCTGCCCGACGAAAATACGGGTGGGGTTGGTGATGTTGTTCGCGATGGCCAAATCGGTGACGCTGACCCCGAAGCGCCGCGCGATGCTAAAGAGCGTATCCCCAGCCACGATAGTATACGTTCCGCCGTTGACGCTGGGGTCCGTGGGGGTCGGCGCAGAGGCGGGCGGTGCGGCTGATGCGCCGCCCAAATCGAGCGGGCCGCAAATGTTGGCGGGCATGATGAGCTTGTAGGTTTTGCTCGGTTCGCGCAGGTCGGGGGCTTGGGCTTGCAATTCGCCCGAAGCGAGGGCGTAGAGGCCCGTGCTGGCGCGGGTGGCTAAGGTGACGTTGGCGCGCGTTTGGAGGGCTTGGCTTAGGCCGGCGGCGATTTGCGCGGCGGATACGCGGAAGGCTTCGTCTCCGCTGGAATCTAGGCGAATGTCGAAGACGGCGATAGCGCCGCCGCTGAGGCAATAGACGGCGATGGGCGCGGAGGCGTCGTAGTTGTTGATGCGGCCATCGGCGAAGGTGGCCGGCGGGATGATGACCGACCCGCCAAAGGTAGCGCCTTGGTTGCCCCCACTGCCGCCGCTACTGCCCGTGCCCCCGCCGCCGGGCGTGCAACCGCTGGCGGGGCCGCCCGTGCCGCTACCGGGTTTGCCGAAAGTCTGCACCCAGATATTGCCCACGCGGGCCAAGCCCATATGGGTATAGTCGCCGAGGATGTTAGCCTTGTGGCCGGGGCTGGCCCACCACGCATCTACAACCGCGGACGGCGAAGTAAAACCGCTGGCGATATTTTCGCCAGCGCGCGACCACAAATAACCCGCATCAGAGATGCGCTGGGCCGGGGTGGAGCAATCCGAGCCGGTATGGTCGAAGAAGTTATTGGCCGTCATGTCGTTGGCGTGGCGCAAAGCCGCGTCGTTGAGCGCGTTATTCAGCGATAGGGGGAGCAAGCCGTTATTGGCCCGTCGCTGATTGACCAAGTCGAGTACATCTGTGGCATCGCTGGCCGCGACAGGCGCAACGTTGACCACCAGTAAACTGCATAAGCACCATAGTAACGCTATCATCCATGCGCGCTTCATCTTCTTGCCTCCTCAGTCGCCGCCCTCAATGACATTGTCAATTGTAATTTTACTATAAGGTTGCTCTGTGGGGCGCAATCGGTTCGTTAGATAAAGGCAACGGTATTCAAGCCGCAAGCCAACCATCAAACCGAACCCATACGATATTTGTACAAGAGCTTGATAGAAAATTTGTTCTAGTGCTGTTAGTATAGTTAGATTCCTGTAATGTGTTGGGGCAGGTCTATGAGCATTGATAAAAGCCATCCGATAGCCTTACGTTTATGCGCTTTCATCCGCGATTATGGACGGCAACACGGCTACGGCCCCACCATCCGCGAAGTGGCGGAGGGGTGTTTTATCGCCAATTCCACCGCTCTAGTCTATTTATCGCGGCTAGAGGCGTGGGGTTGGGTGACGCGGGAACCGGGCAAAGCGCGCAGTTTGCGCTTGGGGCCGGCCGCTCCGCAAGAAGATAGCGGCTGAGCAGGGGATGAAGCGGGTTATCTACAGGTATTTTTTTTTAGGAGCGCCCCATCAAGCCGCCCCGCACAAGCCTTTGCGCTCAGCTGAGGCGTTGGGCGAAGGCGGCGATTTGCGCGCGGGCATCGCCGACGAGCGGTTGCCCATGCCCTAAGCACAACGTGTCTACGCCCAGCGTGGCCACCTTGCGGATAGATGCTTTGACGCCTTGCCAATCGGGCGAGGGGATGCGTAGGGGCATCCGTAAGCGTCCCAAAAAGCGCATCATCACATCGCCGCCGATGAGCCAGCGCGCGCCTTCGTGCCAGAAGCCCACATGCCCGTAACTATGCCCCGACAGGTGTAACACGCGCAAGCCGCGCAATAGCTCGTCGAGGGGTTGGTTATCGTCTAGCTCGCTATCAACGCGGGCGGGCGTGGCTTGGGGCGGGTTGCGGAGGATGGGAAAGAGCAGACGGTTGAGGCCGCTCAGCTCGCGCGGGTCGGCGGTGGGGGCTTTTTGCTCGCCGCGGATGATGGGCGCATCCAGACGGTGGGCTATGGTGTGGGGGTTGGCGCGCTTTTGTAGTTCTGCCAAGCCGCCGATATGGTCGGTGTGGGCGTGGGTGATGAGCACATGGCGAATATCGCCCAAAGACCAGCCTTTAGCCGCTAGAGCGCGTTCTAGGTGGTCAATATCGCTCTTGCCCAGTGCGCAATCTACTAGGGTTAGCGCGCCTTCGTTAGCGATGAGGTACATATTGAGATAGCCGCCGCGCGTCAGGATGGCGTAAAGGTGGTCGTGGAGTTGTTTCATGGGTTAAGCTCCTTATGGATATGCCGCTACTATGCGTCAGGACGAGCGATAGCGGGCCGCCGACCCCGCGATGGTCGGCGGCGCATCAGGCTTCTACCACGATAGGGCGTTCCGCGCGGGGTTGCCCTAAATAACTGCGCTCTTGCTCTACGACGTCCGGGTCTAGCTTGACGTAGAGCGGCGCGGGTTCGCGCAGGGGTTGGCCCGCGGGTAGCTGGCTGGGTTGCCATTTGCCAATGGCCTTTGTGCCGTCGTAAACAAGGGCTTTGTGGGCGCGGGCGCTTTCCTGATAGTCGCGGATGAGCAAATCGCCGAAGAGTTGCCCGTCGTAGCCTAAATATTCGTGCACCTTTTGGGAGCTGAAAGGCAAAAAGGGCGCGAGGATGGTTTTTAGGTTATCAATGGCGCGCAAGGCGGCGTAGACCGAGCGCGCGGCGTCTTGCGGGTCGTCTTTGATAGTTTTCCACGGTTCGCGCTTATCGAGATAGACGTTGACCTCGCGGGCTAGCCCGATGGCGGCTTTCAAGGCCTCGCGCAGTTTAACTTCCTCTAGGAGTTGCCCGACCTCGTCGAAGCCGCTTTCGGTACGGGCGATGATGTCTTGGTCGAGTTCGGTTAGGTGGTCGTAGGTGGGCACGCGCCCATCGAAGCGCTTATAGGCGAAGCCAAGCATACGGTTGACGAGATTGCCCCACGCGGCCAGCAATTCGGCGTTGACCCGTTGCAAGAAGCCCTCCCACGAAAAATCAGAGTCGTGGGTTTCGGGGAAGGTGGCGGCCACATAATAGCGGATGGCGTCGGGTTGGTAACGCTCCAAAATATCGGGCAACCAGATGGCCCAATTGCGCGATTTGGAGAATTGCTCGCCTTCAATGTTCATGAACTCGTTAGCGGGCACATCGTAGGGGACATTCAGGGGGTTGCCGTGGTAGGGCCCGTCCTCCTCGTTGTAGATGCCATCCACGCCCCACAATTCCGCTTGCCAGATGATGGTATGGAAGGGGATATTGTCTTTGCCGATGAAGTTATAGATTTTGGCGTCGGGGTTGTACCACCAAGCTTTCCAAGCGTCGGGCTGGCCGCTGTTGCGCGCCCATTCCACGCTAGCGGTGAAGTAGCCCATGACTGCTTCAAACCACACGTAGAGGCGTTTACCCTCCCAACCGTCGAGGGGGACATCAATACCCCAGTCAATATCGCGGGTGATGGGTCGTCCGCGCAAATCTTTGACGAAGTTCAGGCTGAATTTGGTGACATTGGGTCGCCAGTGGTGTTCATGAGCTTTGATGTAAGCCTCTAATTGTTCGCGGAAGCGGGCCAAATCGAGGAAGTAATGTTCGGTTTGGCGGACGACGAGGGTATCTTGGGGGTTGTTGCGGCTACGGGGGTTGATGAGCTTGGTGGCGTCTAGCAGGTTGCCGCAATTATCGCATTGGTCGCCGCGGGCGCTTTTGTAGCCGCAGATATAACATTCGCCTTCGACGTAGCGGTCGGGCAAGAAGCGCTTTTCGGCTTCGCTATAGAGCAAGTCTTGGGCTTCTTTGTAGAGATAGCCGCGTTCTAGCAGGCGCAAGAAGAAATCTTGGGCGATGCGGTGGTGATTTTCGGTATCGGTATGGGTGAATAAATCGTAACTGATGCCGATTTTTTGTTGGGTGAGCAAGAAGCGCTCGTGGTAATGCTCGAAGATTTGGCGCGCGGATACGCCGCGTTTATCGGCTTCTACCGAAATGGGCGTGCCGTGGCTATCCGAGCCAGAGACCATCAAGACATGGTTGCCCTTCAGCCGATGATAACGCGCGAAGATGTCGGCCGGCAGGTAAGCGCCGGCGAGATGGCCGACGTGCAAGTCGCCATTCGAGTAGGGCCATGCGACTGAAACATGTATGTACTGGGTCATGCGATTCTCCATCTATGCTGAGCTAAGCGTCTAGGCGTGTAAAGGCGACAAACAGCCTTTAAGTGTAACTGGCTCGTCGCAGAAAACCAATGGCGCTAAGGGCATTCGGCGTGGGGCGCGGTCGTCGGGGTATCGTCGGGATGTGGGTATCATGATGTCACCTCTGTATCAATAAAAAACCGCCTGCGCTAGGACAGACGGTTGTAGACACAATACGCTCTACGGGTGGCGAGGCGCGCCTAACAAAGCCATCTGTCGGTGGTGGACAGAAGCGGCATTCGCATCGCCAAGAAAGCCGTGTTGGTGTAGGTATTCATACTGTTTAGTATATGAAGATTCGGTCATGCGTCAAGCGTGCGCCCCCTCTCCACAGAGGGGGCGCGCGGGGTACGTTTTAGCGGGTGATGGGCACGCGGGCGAAATCGCCTTCAATGACCCTGAGGAAGGGGGAATAGACCCAACCGACCGTGCCCTTCCAGACCACTTGCCACCATACGCCGTCGCTGGTGCGCCCGACGACGGCCATTAGCCCGCCCCAAGTGATGCGCCCGGTTTGGGTCGCGGAGAGGCTGGGTTCGGCGCGGAGTTTGAGGCCAGAGCGCGCTTGGGCGATGACGCCGGTATCGGCGACGCCGGGCGGCAAGCCTAGCCCGCCGGTGGCGCTGGTGACCGGGGCATTGAATTCGTTGCCATTGATGAACAGGTAATAGCCATAGGCCCAAGCGCGTTTATCGCTGAGCTGGAGCAAGAACCAGCGGGCATCGCTATCGCGCCCGACGACGGCGTAGGTTTGGCCACGTAAGATAGTGCCGAGGCGGTCAGCGCCTAAAGAGGGGGCGGCACGCACATTCAACACCGAGGCGCGGATGACCGTAGCGGTCAGGGCGCCGGGCGGGATGGGCGGCAGGCCGGTCGCGGTGGGCGTGGGTGTGGGGCCGGGCGTGCCGCTGGGGACGGGCGTACCTACGGCCGTCCACTGGAATTGCACGGCTGACGGTCCGGTGCGATGCACATATTCCACGACGATGAGTTGCTGGTCGCCGCTGAGGGTGGCGGTCGCCTCGAAGGCTTGCAACGGGCCGCTACGCCCCAATTGGTCTATGTAGACCACGCCGTTAACGGTCACGCGGATGCCGTTATCGGCGGCGGCGGTGAACTTATAGACCCCAGCGGGGATAGTCTGGAAGCCAGACCAGCGCACCGAGAAATTATCCACTGGGATGAAGGCGGCGTTGGGGCTACCATCGCCCCATGTGAAGTTGATGCTTGGGTCTACATTGGTGAAGGCGGGGCTACCGCTAAAATTATTGTTGGCGAAATATTCCCCCAACCAATTGCTACCAAAACTTTGGGCATCGGTCGGCAAGGCGACCCCGCCCAAGGCGATGATGGCGATGAGCGCGAGCATCGCGCCTGCCAAGTGCTTCATCCGCGCCATAAGACCTCCTACAAGCTCGATAGTTGACGAGTGCGCTTCCCCTCGTTTTGCTAAGATGTCTTTAGTATAGCGGCACTTGGCGCTGGGCGCATTATGAGATAAGTCCCGATTGGAGGGGAATTTGTGGGCCGGCCCCTGCTAGGGCCGGCCCGTTGGGCGCTCAGCTGGCTAAGACGCCGGACATCCATTTCAGGCCGATTTCCATACCTTTCCACGGCAAGCCCGCGTGGAAAGGCTCGCCCGCGCCGAAGCGCCACGGCAAATACCAGCCGAGTAATTTTTTGCCGAGCCGCCATAAAGCCCCTGTGCCAACCCGATAAAGCGGCGATTCGGTCTGCACGCTGACCGTGCCATTGACGACTAGCGGCACTTGGGCGAAGGTGGCTTTGTCGAATTGCTCCATTACGCACATGCTGACGGGTTGGAAGAGGTGTTGGGGCGCGGTGTCGAGGATGCGGGCGCTGAGGTGCTCGGCGATGGCGTCTGCTTGCAAAAAGGCTAAAAAGGCCTGTTTGATGGGGAAATCGCCGCCATCCCCCGCCACGTAAATATCTTCGTACCCTTCCACCTGCCGCGTCTCTAGCTGGGCGCGGATGAAGCCGCGTTCGTCCACGGGCAAGGTATCGAAGTGGGTAGAGGCGATATAAGGCGGAAAGGTGATGAGCATATCGTAGCGTTCGCGCCCGCCATGGCGATAACGCACGGCGTTGGGTTCGATAGCTTCGACGACGTAATCGGGGTGATGGTGGATGTGGCGGCGCTCGAATTCGTTAAAGGCGACCGTATGCAGGCGCGGACCAAAGGCTTGGATGTAGCTTTGCTCATAGGTCGTCCACGTCAGGGTTACGCGCGGGCGCAATTGGCGCTGGCGAAGCCACGTATCTACCATGTAGACCATTTCGTAGAGCGGGCCGGCGCATTTGTTGTTGGGCGGGACGAGGAACAAGACGCGGCGTTCTTGGCCCGCGGCGACATCGCGGGCGAGCTGTTGCAACGCCTCGCGCAGACGGAGCATCTCTTGTGGCGTCCAGATGGTATAGGCGTGTTCGCTCATGCCGGGGATTTCTGACGGGCGCATGGAAGCGCCGCTGGCCAGCACCAGATAATCATAGGCGATGTGTTGGTCATCTTCCGTGATGACGTGGCGTTTGTCGGGTTGTACCGCGCGGACGCGGGCATGGATGAAGCCAATCTGCTTGTTCCGCAGGGGTTTAGCTAGCGGGATGAGCAACTTTTCTGGGGCTAACCCGAACGGGATATAGATAGTATTGGGCTTAAAGAGAAAGGTATCTTGGTCAGAGATGAGGGTGATGGCGGCGCGTTCTTTAAGCCGCCGGCGGAGGTAGAAGGCCGTTTCTAGGCCGCCAAACCCGCCGCCGACGATGACGATATGGGGCACGCTTTGGCTCATGGTGAACCTCCTAATAGTCCATTTTCCCTCCAGCATAGCGCGCTTTGCGGGCGGTGGCAGTTGACAAAGCGCACCTTTTGGGGCGATAGACGTCACCTGAAGGCGGCGTAGCGCTGAGGGGCTTAGGGTTGCAGTTGGGCGATGATGGCGCGCACTTGGGGCGGCACATTTTCCGGCCCGACGATGTCGCTATAACGGAGCAAATCGGCTAGGGTGGCGTCGTTATCGCCGAGCTGATAATAGACGCTGGCGCGGCTGAGCAAGGCGCGGGGGTCGTCTGGCAGGATGGCGAGGGTTTGGGTGTAATCGGCGATGGCCCGTTCCAAGTCCCCTTTGAGGCGGTAGGCGTCGCCGCGGACGAGGTACAAGGTGTCGTTATCGGGGTCGAGCGCGATAGCGGTTGTGAGGTCGGCGATGGCCTCGTCATAGCGGCCGATTTGGCCGTAGGTGTTGGCGCGGAAGAAATAAGCGTCGGCGTGTTCCGGGGCGAGGGCGATGGCTTGCTCGAAGTCGGCGAAGGCGCGTTCATAATCGCCATTGAGGGCGTAGGCGTTGCCGCGGTTGTTGTAGGCATTGGCGGAATCGGGGCGCAGGGTGATCGCTTGGGTGAAATCGGCGATAGCGCGGTCATACTCGCCGAAGTCGGCATAAAAAGAGCCGCGGACGGTGTAGGCTTCTGCGGTTTCGTCGGCGTAGCGCATGTAGGCGGCCATATCTTTTTCGGCGTTGATGGGGTCGTCGAGCGCGAGATAGGCATAAGCGCGCAGGCGGTAAGCGTCGGGGTTTTGGTCGTCGAGCAAGATAGCGCGCGAGAAGTCGGCGAGGGCTTGTTGGGGGCGGCCCACTTTTTGCCAGAAGTCGCCACGGGCCAAGAGCGGCTCGGCCAGCGTGGGGGCTAGTTGTACGGCGAGGTTGAAATCAGCGATGGCGGCGGGGTAAGCGCCGAGTTGGAAGTAAGCGCGGCCGCGGTCGAGGAAGGCGAGCACGTCGAGGGGGTTCAATTCGATAGCGGTTGAAAAATCGGCGATAGCTTCTTCTAGCCGTCCCTCGTTGAGGTAGGCGCTCCCGCGGTTGTAATAGAAGTCGAAGTTGTCGGGTTCGGCAATGATGGCTTGGTCGTAGGCGGCGATAGCGTCTTGGTATTGGCCCAATTGGGCATAGGCATAGGCGAGGCCGGCATAAGCGGCGGCGGGCGGGTCGTCGTCATCGTCTAGGGCCGCTTGGAAGAAGGCGATGGCGCTTTGATAGTCGCCTTCTGCGATAGCTTGGCGTCCGCGCTCATAAGCGGCGGCGGGGTCTGGGGTGGCTTCTTGAGCGCGGGCGGGCCATAGGGCGAAGCATAAAGCCGCTATCAGCCAAAGATGGAGAAGGCGCATGTTAGGTCAACCTTAGGATGAGATATTGAACCGTTTCATAATGGTCATTGATTTTCATATCCAACTGGCGGTTATCTTGGAAGCCGAGCCGCCGATAGAGGGCGAGGGCGCGCGGGTTGCTGAGGGCGGCGCCGATTTCCACACAGTCCACCCCGTAGCGGCGGGCTTGGGCGCATAGATATTGGATGAGGGCCGTACCCACCCCCCGCCCGCGCGCCGCTTCCGCTACCACAAGGTCGCTGATTTCCACACAGTAAGTCCAGAGGGTTAGCATACCAAAAGCCAGCAACGAGCGGCTATAGCCATCTAAGGCCACGGCCGCCATGCCGCGCCCTTGCACAGCAAGCCACAGGGCGAGTTCTAGGCTTTGGCGGGCGGCTTCTAAGCTTTTATCCGTCCAGCAAACGCGGCGCAGGGCGTCTAAATCATCCTGATGCACGGGACGAAACGCGAAAGCTGAATTGGGTTTGCCTAGGGCGAGCGGGAAAGGTCTGCTAGTCGTCATAAGATTTGGGGCACTTTTGGCCGATTCATCAACTTTATTATAGCGGTTTAAGCGAGGTTTCGCCCTCGCTATTTCGCGGTATAATGCCCGACAGTGCGAAAGCAACCTTAGATAAGGGGTGAATTGTGCGCGCGTTGTGGAATGGCTTAAGACAAATTGCCGATGATGTGGTGACAGGCAAGTACCTAGAGACCTACGCTGTGGCGCTCTTGGCGTTGATTTTCGCTATCCTCGTCTTGTTGGGTAATGATTTACCGCTCAACTTGCAGAATGCGGTGCTCTTGTCGGCGGTGGCCTTGCTGGTCTATAAGAGCATCGAACGCCGCGATGAAGCGCGCGTTGATTTGGACCAAGTGTTGCACGACCGCCAAAGCTTTTCCCCCTTTCGCGAGTTCATCAAGGGCGGGCGGGAATTGTGGGTATATGGGCCCTCGGCGGTGAATGTGTTGACCAACGCGGCGGATATAGAAAAAGAGATTTTAGAGCGCGGCGGTTCGCTAAAGGTGGTGCTCCAAGATTATACCGTGCGCCACAGCCTCGATATTTTGCGGCAACAGCTAGACCGCATGAGCACCCTCCTAGAGCAAGATATTCAACGGTCATTGGCGGTCTTGAACGGGATGAAAGGGCAAAATTGGCGGGTAGATTATCGCTTGCTGGCGTTTAGCCCCGGCTTCAGCCTCGTCATCGTAGACCCCGATGGGCGCGACGGGCGCTTGGTGGTGGAATTTTTCGGCTTCAATAACGACCGCATCAGCGAACGGATGCACATTGTCATCTATCGCCGCCAATCGCAATACTGGTTTGAATATTGGGCTAAGCAGTTTGAGCAGATGTGGAAAATCGCGCGCGAGCCGAACGTGACCGAAGCGCCCCTAGGGGACGTGTGAGCGGCGCGCGGGGATAGTTAGGGGATAGAACAAAAATTCTAATCTTAAACGGTCGGGAAGTGGGGTATAATAACCCTATGCCGACTGACGTTTTGTTCACCGAATTATTCCCCATCCAAACGGATGCTATCCCGCCTTTGACTGCTTATGCCCTATCCGACCAAGGCCCCTTTGTGGGGGGCAAATTGGCTTATTACCTCGGCCAGACCGTGGGGGGGATTTGGTTTTGGGCGGATGAACGCCTCGTGACTGATACCCCGGTGACGGCCGTAGAGCTGAACATCACGCGGGATATATTGCGCGAACAACAGCCGAATGTGTACGGCGGTCTGGGCGATATAGAAGAGGATGGGGCTTGGCGGCCTTCGGCTTTGGCCTTGGCGCGTTATGTGGTGTGGCGCGCGACGCGGGATTTAGAAGCGCTCCTGACGGAGGCGGTGGCCAAGCCGCCCGTAGTCATCGGGTCGGCCCATATCGAGCGGTCGGTTCGCCTAGAGGCGTGGGTGGCGGGGGCGGCGCCGTCCTTAGCTATCGGCGTGCAATCGCAACTGGTGGTAGATAGCCCGCTATCGGATTATGTGGCGGGGCTGTACAAGCCCAAAGCCGCTATAGGCATGTGGGCCAAAGACCGCACGTCGGGCTTTGCGGGGGAAGTGGTGGCGCTGGTCGGGCGGTTGGGCGAGCATCGGGCGCGACTGATGGCGCTGACCAAGCGCGCCGCGATGCGCGATTATCTGCGCGAGGCGCCCAATGACGAATGGGTGGCGCGTTTACAGGCGGGAGAATGGCATTATGATTATCCATGCGGTGTTTTAACGCCCATCATCCGCGCGCACAGCGATGACGATTTCCGCCCGTGGGGGCTACCTGCCGAGGCGGCGCGCGCCGCCTTGCGGCTCAGCCCGCCCGCCCGCGCCCGATATATCCGCGCGGCGTCGGACGTTTTGAAAGCGCGGGGTTTCATCGGCAATGCGTACAATTCGCGCACGCATCCTCACCTGTTTTATCAGCGGTCGCTAGACGTCGAACTGGTCTTTGGGGATGGTCGGGCGCGGCCCTACCGCCCGCAGACGCTGGGGGAGGATTTTATGCGCGGCGGGGTGTATTGGCGACATCCGCGCTATGCCGATAGCCCGATTCGCATCGCCAGCATCAACACGCTGGATGAGCCGATTGACGATTTTATGACGGCGCTTCAGCGGCAGTTAGAGCGCACCTTTGGGTACAGCATCGTCTTGATAAAAGAGCGCAAGGTGCGCGTATTGAACGAGAAGAACCTAGAAAGCGCCGTGCGCGTCGTGGAAAAAGAGACGCCGCATATCTTGCTGGCCTTTTTGCCAGATGCCTCTGATGACGAGGAGGCTTTAGATAGGGCGTATGTTCAGCTGAAATCGTTGTCGCTGGGGCGTGGCATGGCGTCGCACATCATCCGCCGCCACACCATGCACAATCCCGCGGCGATGGCCAGTATCCTCATGGCGCTACTGGGCAAGACGGGCAGTGTGCCCTTCGCGCTGGCCGAGCCGCTGGATTACGCCGATGCGCTGGTGGGGCTGGATATGGTGCGGGAGGCGAAAAAAGATCATGATCGCCTGGTGACCATGGCCCGCATCTACAACCATGACGGCCAATTGGCGCGCTACATCGCCCACGAGGTCGAATTGGATAGCGGCGCGCCCATCCCGCTCATCGCGATGCAGACGGTATTCCCCCTAGAAATATTCGCCCAAAAGCGGGTCGTCATCCACAAATTGGGTGCGCTATCCGAAGCGGAGCGGGGCGCGGTGATGCGGTGGGCAACGGTCTTGAAAGCGGCTTTTTATCTCGTAGAATTGGGGACGCGCCCGACGCCGCGCCTCTATCAGCTAGAAGGCGGCAAGATTAGCGGGCCGCCGTGGGGTAGCGCGCTCCTGCTTGGCGAGCGCGAAGCTTTTTTGGCGACGGCCGAGGCGGGGAAAGCGGCCACGCCGCGGCCGCTGTGGGTGCGTGGCGACGGCCATTTGGCGCTAGAGCAAGCGCTTCATTCGGTGTTGGTGGGCACGATTTTACATTATGGCATGGCGTGGCCGGCCAAGTTGCCGGTCACGGTGCAATCTGCCGATGATTTGGGCGGGTGGTTGGCCAGAGGGCTATTGCCGGCCCAAGGCGAAGGCGACATCCCCTTTTGGTTATAGCAGTATTCAGGGCATGGGTGATGATGATAACGAAGGTCGTAAAAGGGCTGGCGCTGGGGTTGGCGGTTGGGGCTTTGCTAGCCGCTTGTAATTTGAGCGCGAGCCGTACGGAGGAAGAAGCGCGGGTGGTCATCACGCCGCAGGGCGGCCAGCCGAACGCGCCGTCTGTCCCGTCGCCCGCGCCGCCTAGCCCGTTTCCGCCGATGGTGGCCGATAATCTGCGGCGGATTTACGCATATGGGCGCGACTTGGGCAACCGCCCCGACGTCTTCAGCAAGGTGGGGGATAGTATCACGGTGTCTACGGCCTTTTTAGCGCCCATCGGCGAGGGGGTGTACCAATTGGGCGACTTTGGCCATTTGCAGGAGGTCATCGCGCATTATGCGGCGGGATTTGCGCGCACTGGCAATCCTTTTGTCAATCGTTCGTTGGCGGCTGATGTGGGCTGGGCCGCTTGGGCCGCGCTAGACCCGTCTTTCAGCGATAGCGCCCACTGTTTGGCGGGGGAAATGCCGCTGGTGTGCGAGTATCGCCACACGCGCCCGTCTGTCGCGCTCATCTTTTATGGCACTAACGATGCTGGCTATCGCACGACGGAGCAATTCCGCGCGGATATAGAACGCATCCTGGATATTTCCGAGCAGATGGGGGTTATCCCTATCCTCAGCACGGTGCCCTACCGCCCGAACCTGGAAGCGCGCATCGCGGCTTATAACGGCGCGCTCCTAGAGCTGACGACGACGCGGGGCTTGCCCTTGTGGGATTATGCTACGGCGATGAAGGGCCTGCCCTCTAGCGGCTTGGGGAGCGATGGCGTGCATCCATCAGCGCCGCCGCTGGTGTATGATAGCGCCGCCGATTTCCGCGCGGGCAATTTGCGCTATGGCGTGGTGGTTCGCAACCTAACTGCGCTCCAAATGTTGGATGCGGTATGGCGAACCGTGCGTTAAAGGCGGGTGAGCGCGTAAATTTTTTGTCATATAGTAGAGTAATAGCTTCCATAATACTTGTATAGAATGCTGAACATCTGGCACAATAAGGGTTGGATTATGCTATAGTCGTGTTGAAAAACCCTGATTGTTCGTTATAAGTGTTAGGTGGTCGCGTTATGAAACGGCTCATCCGCGCTGTCCTCATCAGTCTTTTTTTGATTTTCAACGTTATTTTTTTCGTTTCGCCGCCATCCGTTCGCGCGCTCGACCCGGTGGACCGTATAGACCTCGAAAATCGGGATTGGGTGACCCTGAACGGGTTGAATATCCCGGAATTCGATTACCTCAACCAGTGGTTGACGATGTACCGCATAGACATCAACCAACCGCCTTACATGAAGACAGATACCACGCTCCGCATCCGCAATAGCGGGGCGACGAATTTGGTCATCAGCGACTTTGCCATCAGCAATACGACTAAGTTCACGTTGCCCAACGGGGAGCTAACCAGCGTGACGCCCGGCACGCCGTTGACGATAACGCCGGGCAATTTTTATGATTTGTTGGTGCGCTTTATCTATGCGCCTTTCGACTCTACCCAGCGCGGCGTCCATATCGAGACGTTGACGATTACGTCTAATGATAGTTTATACCCTTCGTTAGGGGTGACTTTGGCGGGGGGGTATCAAATCATCGAGGGTGGCACGGCGGAATTATTCCTAGATCATGTGGTAGATGTGTTCGGCTTTTCTACGAATGTTGGGTTCACCGTGCCGCATCCGCAGTTGGCGGCGGCTGTGCCCGCTTCGCCCGTAGGGGATGAAGTATTCTCTAAGTTCTGGCAGAGGGTGGATACCAGCCAGCCAGCCTATATACGCCAGTTGGCGGCGTTGCACGGCCCCGGCGGCGAGACCATGAGTATGAGCAATGGCGGCGGCGGTTTCACCCATTTGGCTAGCGATTTCCAAACGCTATTGCCGAGACGGACGGGCGGTTTGCCGGGGGAACAGGTGGGCAACCCGGCTAGCCCTTTCGAGACGTTCATGGCTGGGCGGTCGTCGTGCAATGGGCCGTGCGCCAACACGCATGGCGTGCGCTATTACCCGGCGCGCACCCCCACGGGCGAACTCATCCCCGGCGCGTGGATTTTGGGGATGGATTATGTGCCCCCCACAGCGGGCACAAATTATGATTATCAAGATAATGTCATTTTGTTGACCAATGCCGAGCCCATCACCACTACCGTAGATTTGCAATTATCGGGCACGGATTCGCCGGACCCGGTGGTGGTCAATAATACGCTGACCTATAACCTGAGCATTTACAATAATAGTATTTTCACGGCCAAAGGCTCGACCCTGACGCTCAACTTCCCGGCGGGCAGTGTCAACGTCATTTCGGCGGTATCGTCGCAGGGGACGTGCAACACAGCCACGCCGACGCTGACCTGTACTATCGGCTTCATCGGCGGCGAAAAGACTATCAATATCACCATCCAAGTAGAGCCGTTGCTCGTAGGGCCGCTGAACGTCACAGCCAATGCCGCCACGACGAGCAACGATACCGCTAGCGGCAACAATAACTTGAATCTGACAACACAGGTGAACGCTGTAGGCGTGCCGACGCCCGGCTATGCATCTAGCCCCGCGCCGGGTTCGACCGTCGTCGTGGGCACGGCGACAATCGGGAATTCGGTCAGCGCCAATATCCAAGTGAGCGAGACCGGAGATGCGGCGCTGAATGTGAGCTTGGTGGGCATCACGGGGGCGAACGCGGGCGACTTCGCGGTGACGGGCGGCTTGCCGATGACCATTGCCGATGGCGGCGCGCCGCAGAATATCACGGTGCAATGCACGCCGAGCGGGGCCGGCCTCCGCACGGCGACGCTCACCGTCCAAAGCAACGAACCCGGCGCCCCCACTTATGCTTATAATCTGGAATGCACGGGCACCGTCCCGCCGGCGCCGATATATGGGTCTAGCCCCGCCCCTGGCGGCACGCTGAACGTAGGGGCGGCGTTAGTGGGCACGCCGGTATCGAACAATATCACCATCAGCGAGCTGGGTAACGCGCCGCTGAATGTGAATTTGGTGGGTATCACGGGGGCGAACGCGGGCGACTTCACGGTGACGGGCGGCTTGCCGATGACCTTGAATGACGGCGACCCGCCACAGAATATCACGGTGGAATGCACGCC
This sequence comes from Anaerolineaceae bacterium, assembly GCA_037441665.1. Taxonomy (GTDB): domain Bacteria; phylum Chloroflexota; class Anaerolineae; order Aggregatilineales; family Phototrophicaceae; genus JBBIRQ01. The sequence goes on from JBBIRQ010000005.1 coordinate 268,817, forward strand.
GAGCGCGGCCGGCCTCCGCACGGCGACGCTCACGGTTCGTAGCAACGAAGCGGGCAACCCGACCTATAGCTATACCTTAGATTGCACGGGTACGGTCGTGCCGACGCCGGGCTTCAACTCTACGCCGGTGCCGGGTAGCACCATCAGCTTTGGCTTCGCGGGGGTTGGCGGTAGCCTGAACCAGACGCTCCGCATCCGCGAGACGGGCAATGATACGCTGAACGTGACCTTCGTCAACCTGACGGACACGGTGAACTTCTCGGTGACGGGTTTCCCAATCACGCTCAACGATGGCGACCCGCCGATAGATGTCACGTTGACCTGTGCGCCAACGGTGGATACGCCTATCAGCGCTACGCTCACTATCCAGACCAACCAACCGGGCAACCCCATCTATAATTATACGCTCATCTGCAACGTCACCGATGATAACGGCAACGGCGGCGGTGGTGGCGGCGGTGGCGGCGGCGGTGGTAGTGCGCCGATAGTGGCGGGGGGCATTACCAAGTTTGACCCAGCTATCAGCAAAATTGGGTTGCTCCAGCCCGGACAATTGGGCGCGCAGGGCGAGCAATTACAATGGATCGTGACCATCAGCAACCCTAGCGGCGTGGTGGGTACCAATATCGTTAGCGTGGATACGCTCCGCCCCGAATTGCGTATCGACCGCGTCGAAGCGGCGGGCGGCTCGGTGAGCATTAGCGGGCAGACGGTGACCGTGAGCTACGCTTCGTTAGCGCCGGGGCAATCGGTGAGTTATAGCATTTTCACCACGGTGACGAGCGGCGGGGCGATTATCGAGAATACGGCGTGCGTCACGGCGGACGGGACGGGCGAACGTTGCGCGACGGGCTTGACGGTGCAACGCTTGCCGTCCACGGGCGAGACGCCCCTATGGCGGCAGACCCTATTGGCGGCGCTGGCGCTGAGCGCCTTACTGGTCGGGTTGGGCTTGCGGCATGGGCGAACCCGTCATCTGAGCTAAATAGCCATCGGGGCGGGCCTTGATGATAGGGGCCCGCCCTTTTTGTTGGGGATAAGCGCCTTTAGGCTAGCAGAGGTTTGATGTCGCTGGAGAGTTTTTGTAGGGCGTTATCTGGCAAGGCGGGGTTATACCAGATGGCGGGCACGTGCTTGGTATCTACGGGCAGGCGCTCCACCACATCTTGATAATGAAAGAGGATGACCGGTTTTTCGCGGTTGAGGAAGTGGCGCAAGCTACGGACGACGTGTTCCCGCTTGAGCGCTTGCGGCGAGACGACGACCACGAGCAGGGCGCTTTCTAGCAGGGCTTGGTCAATGGCGCGCCGCCATTCGTCGCTCCCATACTTGAGGTATTGGTCTACCCAAACGGGGATATGCTTATCTTGTAGATGGGCGAAGATTTTGCTGACAATAGGCGTCCAATCTTCGGGGGCGTAGGCGATGAAGACGTTCTCTTCGAGGTCGCCGGGAGATAGCCCGTGCCCGATTTCGCTGGTTTTGCGTTGGTCATCTTCGATTTGGCTACGGCGTGCTTGGGTTGGGCGCGAGGCGGCGGTATCGTCTACGGCGCTGGCCAGACTGACGCTGAGGGGCCCGGTCTCTACTGATTTGCCAGTGAATTGGATTTCTACATTCGTGCCTACGGTGATGATGTCATTGAGCTTGAGCAGAGTAGAGCCGTGCAGGCGTTCGCCGTTGACGAGCGTACCATTGAGCGAATTGAGGTCTTGGAGGGTGTAGCCGCTGGTGGAGAGCGATAAGCGCATGTGTTGGCGGCTCATCTCTGGCGCTTGAATGACGATGTCATTATCGAGGCCGCGCCCGATGCTGATATTGGCGCTATCGAGCGGGTAGATTTGCCGTTCCGATTCTGACGCCAGCTTGACCAACAAGAAATACTGGGTTTGGGTCGTTTGGGGGGTGACGAGCGGCAAATCCGATTCGGACGGGGTTTCGTCGGGGTGATATTCTAGCGTGACCGATTCGCCCAATTCGATGATGCACAAGGTATCGGCCAGCCATCCGCGCTCGTCTATGGGGTGGCCGTTGACGAAAGTACCGTTGCTAGAGCCGAGGTCGTGGATTTCGTATTGGTTGAGGACGCGCACCAAGCGGCAATGTTCACGGCTGACTTCGTTATCGCGGATGATAATATCATTTTTGCGGCCGCGCCCAATGGTGATGGTGTTGGCCGTCAATTCATAACTTTTTCCCTGTTCAGGCCCGCGAATGATGATGAGGCGAGGCATAAACCGGCCTTTTGATTACCTGTGAATAATAGCTATATTCATTCTATACAAAATTGCCGTTGTAGGCAAAATAAAAGATTTCATCTTACAGGCAACTCGGCGGCGTGGGATTTAGCGATATTGTCGGATGATTTCGAGCAGGGCTTGGGCGCGGTGGCGCATGGTGTGTTGCTTGTGGACGCGCTCGCGGGCGGCTTGGGCGATGGCGCGCCGTTGGGCGTCGTGGGTTAATAAGTAACGGTAGCGTTCGATAGCTTCTTCCGCGCTGTGGACGATGATAATTTCGCGTTCGGGTTCAAACCACGCTTCGATGCCCAGATAGGGGTTGGCCACGATGCACGCGCCGAGGGCGGCTAGCTCGAAAGGGCGGGAAGAAGACGAGGCGTCTACGCTGGCGTGGGCCCCGCGGGTGATGCATAGGTTAATTTTGCTACGGCAGGCGTATTCCCGCAGTTTGCTAAAGCTGAGGTAGGGCAAGGGTTGGGCGCGGCCGACATCGCCTAGGCGCGTGCCGCGCACCGCAAAGCGAGCATCGGCCAGCGTTTGGGAGGGAATGCGAATCATATCGTCCACCCATTGGGAGCGGTATTCGCGGCCGTGGCCGTAAAAAAAGACGTCTATGTCTTGTTGAGGTACGGGGATGGGCGCGAAGACGTCGGTATCTACGCCATACCATAAGGTATGGGTGGCGCGCGCGCCCATCTGTTGCAGGAGCGCGCCGCCGCCGCGGCTATTGCTGATGAAAGCGGTATATTCGCTCAGGTCTGCCCCTTGATAGATGCGGAAGCCCGATGCGAAGCCTTTTAAGATGGGCAAGCTGGCCGGCACGTCGCCATCGTAGTAGAAAACGGGTTTTTGGTAGCGTTGGCTAATCTCGCGCGCTAGCCCAACGTGCTGGTTGAGCGGGGTGGTGATGAATAGCACGGCGTCTATATCCGCCTCGCGCGATAAGATGCGGCGCAGATGCCGCCGCCATAAGGGGGCGACGAGGGTTTGGGCGGCGCGCCGTATCAGGGTGTCGGAGAAAGATTCGGCTTCGGTCGCGTTGGGTTGGGGGGCGGGGTCGGGCCGGGGGGGGCGGAACTGGCGTAAGGTATCGCGCGCCCATTTGAAAGCGTCGCCCTGCCACTTGGCCGGGTTGGGCGCGGCCCGCCACCAGAGTGCTTCGATAGCCGGCCCCTGATAGGGCGTGGCGATGACCTCTACCCCCACCTCATAGAGGGCCTTCAGCAATTGCCACCACGCGGGCGTGGCGCTAAACGGTTGGGTGAGGTCGAGTGAGGAGACGATGCACAGTAACTTCATGGGGCGCTCGCAGGGTCTTGATGGGCTTGGCAAATAAAAAGCGGCATCGTCATACGAGGCCGCCTAGTGCCGAGGGCCAGACTCGAACTGGCGACACCTGCATTTTCAGTGCAGTGCTCTACCAACTGAGCTACCTCGGCGAATGGCGGGCATTGTATATCTAGCGAGGTCGGATGTCAAGGGGCTAGGCGTTGTTGGGGGGGCATCCGCCTAGACAGGTTGGCAAATTGCGCTATAATGCGCGGCGAAATCGCCTGATGAGCATTCGCAAACGAGCCTAATTAATATGATAGCTAAAAAGCGCTGGCGTTATCTATGGCTGGGGGTTCTGCTCCTTGTGTGGGCGGGCGCGCCAACCCAAACACAAATGGGCCCCGCGCCGACCTCTGAGCCGGGGCGTCTGGCGACGGCCGCCCAATATATCCGCTCCGACCGTTTAGGCATCACCTTCATCAGCTTGACTAACGACCAAAGCGCTGAACGATACCGCAATGCGCTCATCCTCGGCGCGGGATGGAATCGGTGGCCGTTGTACTGGTACGATGTCGAGACGTCGCCGACGATTTTTGATTGGTCGCGTTACGATAGTTTGGTGCGGAATGATATAGCTAACCGCTTGAACATCAACGCGATTTTGCTCGGTCGGCCGGAATTTTACCGCGATGGGGGGTCTATCACGGGCATCAACGAGCCGATTTTCGCCGATGGCACCGATATTCCGCGCGGGCAAGCTATCAACCCTAATAACCCATGGGCGCGTTGGGTTTATGAAGCGGTATTGCGCTATAAGCCCAACGGCATACTAGCCCGACAAAGTGGCTGGCGCGGGGGCGAGGGTATCCGCGTGTGGGAAGTGTGGAACGAGCCAGACCACGCGCCGTTTTGGGAAGGGGGTGTGACCAACTACGCGCGCCTGTTGAAAGTATCGTATTTGGTCATCAAGCAGGTAGACCCTGAAGCGACCGTGTTATTCGGCGGCTTGCTATATAGCACTGATAATAACTGGCTATCGCTGGTGATGAATATTTACGCGCAGAACGACCCCTTCGTCATCGAACATAACTGGTATCATGATGCGGTGGCCATCCATAGCTACAATTATCCGTGGCGGAGCGGGTGGCTGGCGCTGGTGGTGCGCCAGACCTACCGCGCTTTTGAAACGGCCGTAAAGCCCATCTGGTTGAACGAGACGGGGGTATCGGTATGGGATGATTACCCCGGGCCGGTGTGGGCGCAAGACCCGTCGCAGAGGGTGCGGCTGTGGCCAGCCGCAC
>JBBIRQ010000006.1:0-268275 GCA_037441665.1 Anaerolineaceae bacterium
CGAGGTATTGTTGGACGTGTTGTTAGACGTGTTGTTAGACGTGTTGGACGAGGTATTGTTGGACGTGTTGTTAGACGTGTTTTGGTCAACATCGAGTGCGATAATATCGCCGGTAGAGGCGTCCACGCAAACCGTCGTTATATCATCTTTATCATCGTCGAATAGCTTTGCAGACCAGCAAGGCGAAGCGTAATCATCAAGCAAGCTCAATTCAATGATATATAGATTAGGGTATTGTGCATTCACCAAACTGATTATCTGATTTATGCTGATATTAACAGTCGTACTCGTCTCTTGGGCATGAGACGGCGCAACAAGCACCACAAGCACTAAGCCCAATAAAAGAATCTTTCGCATGATTAATTCTCCTCACTATCTCGCTATGCCAACCACTTTATGCAGTTGGTTAGTCATAAGACTGAGATAAGAGAAGAAAGTTGCAGGACTTTAGTACTATGCCCCTTCTCTTCTAGTTGATTTTAAGCGCTAGTCGTCTTCTTCTTCCCCCTCATCTTCTTCGCCAAATTCTTCTTCATCAGGTTCATCTTCATGCCCCTCATCCGTCTCATCATCCTCTAAATCGGGAAGTTCGCTCTCTTCATCGCCTACTGTCGGACCGCCCTCATCCTCGCCATCGCCTATGGTGTCATTCTGTGTGGGGGGCACCCAGATGACTTTTCCAACGCGAATGAGCGCGGGATTTTGAATACAATTAACCCTAATCAAGCGCTCTAAGGTGATATTTCGTGATAAAGCGATGTCAAATAAAGTATCAGAAGCTTGGATGGTATAACGTACCCAGCCGTTCGGCTTCACAGGCTTGCAAGCGGGCGTTGGTGTCACGAGCTCCTCTGAAGCTTGCGCCGCTCCTTCTGTGGCGGTACTCGTAGGCGTGGGAAGGGCTGTGACAACAACAATTGGCTCAGAAGTTGGCGTATGTGTCGGCGACCATGTAGCTGTTACGGTCATGGTGGCGGTTGGCGATATAGTAGCTGTAACGGTGTGCGTAGCCGTTAGCGTCAATATTGGTGTAGGTGTATCGGTATTAATGACCCATTTTGTAGGATACGGCGTTAAGACAATCTGCGATGCGCGGTCTTGAGGAAAGCGCGACAACCCAAAAAGGGCTATAGCTCCTACTAAGATGATGATTAGGGCCGCTAGCCTTAACCATAAGCGATACGGTTTGATGACATTGGAGACAGTAGCGTTAGAATCGGATAATGCGGCTTGCAACAATCCGTCTATCTGGCGACTGGCGATTATAACTTCTTGCGGATTAGCGCGCATTCGGCGAACAGCTAAACCGGCAGACAACAAATCTGATAATTCGCGTCTATATTCAGGATATAAATTGAGGCAATCCTCTATCGTCGCACCACCTGCCAAGCGGTCAATGCAATCATTAAAAATGATAGCAAAACGTGGATCGTTAATCATTATAGCGCCCCCTTACTTTACCCAACTGTGCGAAATGGCGGAGTTGAAGTGTAGCCCTTAATTGGAGCGTCTTTATTGTGTTTATATTTTTGCCCATAACGTCAGCTGTCTCTTGCAGGCTAAGCCGTTGGTCAAAGCGCAAGATAAGCACTTCTTGTTGTTCGGGTGTTAACTTGCCAAACGCATGCTTGATTAATTCTATATCCATCATAAAAAAGACCTGCCGCTCTGTTTCTTCTGTGGAGGCGTTCAACCAATCGTCCACGACCTCTATAGGCATGGGGCGCATTTCCCCATAATGGCGATTGATTTCATTACGAGCGACCTTGAACAACCAACCCCGCACATGGGTTTTGGGCCCCTTCCCTTCGCGCAATCCCTTGACAAATTTGAGGAAAACTTCGCTGGTAATATCCTCAGCAATTTGTTTATCCCCGGTTCTTATACGGACAAATTGGTAGATAGGCTCTAAATAACGTTGATAAAGTTGTGTAATCGCTTGTTTATCGCCTTTTTGGGCTAGCGCCAATTGTTCATCATCTTCCGTTATGTTTGGCAATATCATTAAATACATAGCTTTAACCGGCATCCCCAACTATCAGCAGACCCCAATAACAAAATTTGGGGAATACCCCTTTTGGTATTCCCCAAAGCCTTTGCTAGTTAATCCTCATCACTTTCGTCATCGTCGCTATCGTCTTCATCTTCTTCATCATCGTGACCGCTGTCATCGTCGTCTTCCTCTTCATCGTCGTGACCGCTGTCATCGTCGTCTTCGTATTCATCGTCATAGCTAGCGTTGTCATCACCTTCGTATTCATCGTCATAGCTGGCATCGTCATCGCCCTCGTATTCATCATCGTAGCCGGCGACATCGTCACCCTCGTATTCATCGTAATCGAGGTCGTAGCCATAGTCTAATACATCACCGTCGGAATCTTCCACGATAACTTCCAAATCATCGTCAAATTCGAGCGACCAAAACCATATTTGGCCATCGAAAAATAGCGAGACTTCCTTCAACAAACCAGCGGGATAAATCCGCAACGCCGCTTCGATGGCCGCCTCGATAGTCAATGTCGGCTCGATAAAAGCATCCTCATCTTCCATAACGTCATCGCTGATAGATTCTGAATCATCTTCCACATCTTCATCAGATTCATCAACCTCTACGTCATCCTCAACAGTTTCATCATCTTCTTCTGTTTCAGGATACGACCATTCAGTAGCTATCGAGCCGGTCAGGGCGTCTACGCATACGTTTACATCTTCTGCCTCGCCGCTATCATCAGACAGTGCCACGTCGTAAACTTCTACGAGCCAGCATATCGGCGTGGTTGTTTCTTCAAAAGACACCTCAACGATAATCCCTTCGGGATAGGCTTCGCGCACGGTAGACACAGCAGATAAAATGTCTACATATGCTGGCGACGTTTCTTGAGCGAAAGATGGCAGAACCATCCCCAATAAAGCGAAACACAGAGCCAAATACATCACTACCTTTTTCATCTCGTACACTCCTCTTTAATAGCGATAATCAATGCGATGTAGGTTTTATTCACCTACATTCACTCTTGACGATTAAAAAAGAGGCGAAATGTTTCTAGGATATTGGTACTAATTCGTATCAGAGGCTGATATACATCATCACTGCCATTAAAGGTAGGCATAAGAGCGAAAGCCCTTAAAAACAGACAAGGGGCTTGTGTGCCCCTTACTGTACTTTAGCTTCTCTATCGTTCTTGCTTGTGCCTATAGTAGCGTCTTTTTCCCGCCGGCGCGTTGGATATGCGCCATGAATTCATCGCGCAAGCTTTTATCTTCCTTAAAAGCGCCAACAAACGCGCTCGTGGTCATGCCGGAGTGTATCTTTTCTACGCCGCGCATCATGGAGCACATATGAACGCCATCCATGACCACCGCTACACCTTTTGCACCTAGCACCGTGTTCAAAAATTCGGCAATCTGACGTGTGAGGCGTTCTTGCACCTGCAACCGTTGTGAAAACATGTCCACAATTCGCGGGATTTTGGATAAACCGATGATTTTGCCGTTGGGGACATAAGCCACGTATGCATGTCCCATAAACGGCAACATATGATGTTCGCACATGGAGAAATATTCAATATCGCGCACAACGACCATATCATCAGCATCGCTTTCAAAGATGGCGTTGTTGATCACCTTAGCAGGGTCTACGCGATACCCCCCCAATAGCTCGACATAAGCTTTAGACACGCGATGCGGCGTATCAAGAAGCCCTTCGCGGTTGACATCTTCGCCAACGGCGGACAAAATTTCAGATACGGCTTTCTCGATACGTTTTGTATCAATCGTCGGCAAATCCAGCTCATAAACCCTCAAAAAATCAGGGGAATTGAGCAAGTCATCGAGAGGCAAGGTCTCGACAATGGGCAAATCGCTTTCTATAAAAGGCTCTTTGCGACTATGCCCATTTTTGTGACCATTGCCGTTTTTGCCATTGGTGGCATAGCGCGATTCATCATTTTTCATGGTTTGCTTCTTTCTGATTGTAAGGGAACTATTGCCACGTTTACCATACTAATCATCAAAACTAAGCTAGAGTTTAATACAAGATAACAGCTTGATGTTAGATAGCCCCTTTACAAGCCATATTTGATTACAATCATTTTACAACCTTTTTAGCTTCAATAGGACCATAAAACGCTATGGATATCATCGAAATACGGGATTTGCGTTTGAGATGCATCATTGGTTTTAGCCTTCATGAGCGCAAAGATAAACAAGATGTTGTCATCAATCTACGCTTGGGGTGCGATATGCGCCTAGCAGGAGAAACTGATAACCCCAACGATGCGTTTAATTATCGCACTATCGCAAAATCAATTATTAGACACGTCGAATCTTCCGAATATTACCTTGTAGAAAAGCTAGCGGCAGAAATCGCTCGGCTCTGTGTGGTCAACCATGGCGCGCCTTACGCATGGGTGCAAGTGCATAAACCCGGCGCGTTGCGTTTTTCTGATTCTGTTGGCGTCGTCATCGAACGAACACCCCAAGATTATCAACAGCAGATAGTATATGTATCGCTCGGCTCTAACATCGCGCCAGAACAAAACTTGTCCAAGGCCATAACACTTTTACGACGCTATACAACCGTGCTAAAACTCTCCTCGGTTTATCGCACATCCCCCCAAGGAGATACCAATCAAGCCGACTTTTTGAACATGGCCGCCAAAATTAGCACACATCGCACCCCCGAAGTTTTCAAGCGCGACGTACTCGACCGTATCGAATCAGAGCTAGGGCGGCAACGCGACCCCTCGAACAAAAACGCCCCACGCACAATAGATCTTGATATTTCATTGTGGGGAAATGCCATCTTCGATTATGGAGAAAAGCCGTGGCATGTGCCTGATGGCGATATTGTCCGCTTCGCCCATGTCGCCATACCACTGGCGGAAATTGCCCCAGATTTTTTGCACCCGGTAGAGGATAAAACGCTATCGGAGATTGCCGCTGGTTTTAGCCACATCGCCATGTCGCGCGTAGACGGTCTATTCACTGAGGAGTGACCTTTACACCGCCAAGCGGAACACCACTTTGTACAACCGCAAAGCGTTCTTTGAGGCGTAAAAAACGCTTCTCAAAATACTGATAGGAAAGCGCCGATACGGCCACCGTCGCGCTGACCACGACGGTATATAAAACCAGATTATACCCAACCCCATTATCCTGTCCCCAGCCTAAACGTTCAAAGGCTATCATCACAAAATAGATGATAGCCATGTGGAACATGTAGATACCGTAAGATAAATTGCCAAGTTGGCGCAATATGGGATGTTCTAGGCGGATGCTCGCTTTTGGATTGGCAGATAAGTTCAGCATGAACACCGCATACAACGCCGAAAGGGTGACATCGGTCAACCAACCGATGACTGCGCTCAGCACAATGCTAGGCAGGAATAAAACATGCGCCAGCATCATCAAAATGAAGGCTTTTTCGGTCACGGGATGAAAAAGCGCTTTCAACCATGGCGATTGCCGAACCAACAAGTAAGCCGCCATCCCGCCAATCGCCATACTTTCAATCTGAAAACTCGCCAAAAATCGCAAAATAAACACCATTGGCGTCAAATCATCGCCAGGCGGGTAAGCGGCAAAATACCATGGACGAAATAGGTTCACCGCCAGCTTAAAGAGGACAATTCCTATCAAGATGAGCGAAGGGCGACGGCGGAAAAACCGCAAGAGCGCTGGCCACAATAAATAAAACTGCTCCTCCACCCCAATTGTCCACAAGTGGTCAATGCCTATCGGGAAATACCCCATCACCGTAGCGACATTAGGTAAAAACAAGAGATATAAGGCCAATTTGGTGAAAAAATCGCGCCGTATAGATTCGTAGTAACCGTCCCATTGCGTTAGTTGCACGACCAAAGGCACCAGCACAAAACCGATGAAAACCAGCAAATAATACAGGGGCCAAATCCGCAAAAAGCGGCGCGCATAAAATTTTCGGACGCGGATAGTGCCCGTGCGCCCCTCCTCCACCAATAGCAAATACGTGATGAGAAAACCACTTAGCACAAAAAAAAGGGTGACCGCATCGCGTCCTATCATGCCAATGCGGGCGATGATGAAAAAGTCTTCGTAAGCTCCGCTCGATACCCCAAAAAACCCCTTGAATTGTTCGATATGAACCAACACAACCGATAGCGCGGCAAAAAATCGAAGGGTATTGAGGCCGGGGAAATAAACGCGCTCAGCGGACATAGCGCCACTTTCTGAATATAGCGCGCAGTTATACGCGCTTAAAAAACTATGGCAAGGCAATTCTGTAACAACAAATTCGGAAAAAATTCGTAAAATCTTCAACCATCTTCAAGTCATCATTCGTTATAATCGGGTTAAGTCTTCCACTGATGAACAGACCTCCCTGCCTGTCATCAGCAACTGCCGCGGTCTCCCCTGAGCGCGGCTTTTTTTATACCGCTTAAGCATATCATAAAAGACGCCGTTTTTGTGGGCGGGCATGGGTGAGGGTTGTCAAACCGCCGCCGCCATAATCGCATAGGGGGCGCAACTCATCCAACAGAATCTCTACCCCACGCAAAGGGGCACGATAATTCACTATCTCGATAAAAGCGCCATATTCGCGGAAAATGCGGCGGGTCTCGTCTTGTGTCAATCCTTGATGCCAAAGCCATTTATCCGGGAAATAATAATAATAGAGGACATACGTTGCCGCAGTGACGACCGAAACCCCACGATGATTGAAGGCCCACAAATCAACCCCGGCGATAGTAGCGATTTCCGCGGCAAGGGCGAGGGCGGCCGTACCAACGACATGCCCCAAATACGCAGACGCATCTTTGCGCTCGGCGGCGAACTTTATATAGCCGTCGGGGTGAATTTGATGAGCGACCAATTCCTTGAAAGTGGCTAGCCCGGTTTCAAAAACGACAGCATCTTCCATAACCACCCCAGCCGCCAAATTGACCGCGCATAACCAAAACCGCTCGATAGAGGCCATCCCATGCGACATTTGATTATGACTAACGATGCGGTCGCTAAAGATAGCTAACCACTGGGGCGCCACATCTACTAAAGCGGGATGGTCGCGCAATAATTCAAAGCACTGGGCCATGAACAGCGTATCGCGTAATTGTTCCCAATCGTTACCTATATCGCCTTTTAGTTGGTGGTTCATTTGATGAATGGCTGATGAACCCGCATCCATATCACCATAAATTCGGTAGCGCATAGCCTGCCAATAGAGCGAGGGCGCGCTATCCAAATCGGGGTTCTCTAAAACGTTCCATGCGCGGGCAATGGCGGCATCGTCTCGCCGTTTTTGCGATGCGGAAACCTGTTCCGCAGTGAAGATTAGCCCATAATGTATGGGATTAAACAACTGGTTAGGCATCTTTGATTTGACCATTGATAACAGATTTGTGATACTATTATGGCAAACTAGAATAAAATTATCGAGGCAGATGGCAAGGGTGAACGAGCGCAAACCTCCCAATCAGAATACCAATCCAGATGATTTAACGGGAGGAGCTGACCCGCACGATGTATTGCTTAAATTACGCAAGAAACTAGAGTATATCGCTGGTGAATACGCCGCTGGCAAACTCAACCCCTCGCAATTCAACGCTCTTTACCGTCATTACACCGAAAAACGGGTTATCATCGAGAAATTGCTAGCGCGTAACCCCGAATCCGATGCGTGGCGTTCTGTTGCCGAACATGGGCAAACGGGTTTTCTACGCCATTACTTTGAGGCGCGCACCCTCTATTTGATGGTCTTTCGCAATGATGAACAAGAGCCTTTGTTTGTGAGTGGCAAATTACCCACAAAAGCCGTGCCACAAATTCAAGCATTGCTCCAAACATTATGGCGCATGCAAAGCAAAAGGCAAGGTCTGGCCCGCAAAGCGTTAGGAGATGGCCAATGGGTTGTTTTGGCTGTTGGGGAAGAAGCGATGACGCTAGTAGTCTTCTCCTTACAGCCATCTACAACCCAGATGAACCGCCTCCGCGATTTGCACGCGGATTTTGAGCGCGCTAACAAGCTCGCTTTACAACGCGGATTTACCGCTAAACGGATGGTTTTTCCGCAACGAGCCTTTATAGAAGGCGACGCCTAGAGCGCGCCTAGTCCGCCGCAGATACTTTTGGCTTTTGTGCGTACTTTTTAAGGACCCCGCGCGATACCACCATGCGATGAACTTCAGAAGCGCCATCATAAATGCGGAAGGCGCGCGCTTTTTCGTACCATGTAGCCAAGGGCAAATCGCGTGAAATACCCATGCCGCCACAAATCTGTACGGCGCGGTCCAAAACACGGTTAACGGCTTCTGCCACAAAAATTTTAGCCATGGATGTTTCGTTACGCGCCTGCTCTCCTTGGGCGAGCACCCACGCGGCTTGATGAATGAGCAAGCGGCTGATGTGCAAATCCATCTCGCTATCGGCCAACATCCACGCCACCGACTGATGGCTAGATAGCGGGCCGCCAAAAGCATGACGGGTGGCCGCATAATCGGCCGCAATCTCTAGCGCGCGCTGGGCAATGCCTGTCCAACGCATGCAATGGGTCAAACGGGCGGGACCCAGACGCGCTTGTGTCAGCGCGAAGCCTTCGCCTTCTTTGCCCAGAATAGCGCTATGCGGCAGGCGCAAATTGTCGTAACGAATCTCCACATGCCCCCCAAAATCCTTAGGGCCCATCGTGGGCACATCGCGCACAATATGAATACCCTCTGTGTCGGCGGGCGCGAGAAACAAGGTGCATCCCTGATGAGCGGGAACATCGGGGTTCGTTTGGGCCATGATGATGAAAAAAGAGGCGACTTCGCCATTGCTCGAATACCACTTGTGCCCATTGATAACCCACTCATCGCCTTGGCGCACGGCTTGGGTGCGTATCATGGTCGGGTCGCTACCTGCGCCCGGTGGCGGTTCTGTCATAGAAAAGGCTGAAAAGATTTCTCCCGCGACGAGTGGGCGCAAGTAACGTTCCTTTTGCTCGTCATTAGCGAACATATGTAAAAGATGCATATTGCCTTCATCAGGGGCGGACGCATGAATGGCGAGCGGACCGATGAGGCTACGGCCGGCCTCTTCAAAAATCGGCACAATCTCTTGAACATTTAGCCCCATACCACCCAATGCTTTGGGCATGGTAGGGGCCCATAACCCCGCTGATTTCGCTTTTTGCCGCAAACCCTGCACGTCGGCAAGGGTCAAATCAGCGCCTGTTTTGGCGAGGCGCTCCTCTAGTGGGATAACGTGCTCATCTACAAATTGCCGCACGCGCCTTGCAATGTCTTTAACGTGGGGAGGAATTGTAAAATCCATCATTCGCCTCTCAAAAAAATAATTGAATCTTGATTTGATTATACCGCCACTAGCAAAACATGCCCAAAAATGATGACTTGTTTAATGTGTAACAGGATTCATCATCGTATCGTCTATAATCTAAATCAATGATGGATGAATTGGAGGAACACATGCAAGAAATAACCACGCTCGGCGGGGGATGCTTTTGGTGCCTAGAAGCGGTCTATGACCAGTTAAAAGGCGTTGTAGATGTCGTATCGGGATATGCGGGCGGACACGTAGTCAACCCCACTTACAAACAAGTGTGCACAGGCACTACGGGGCATGCCGAGGTTGTGCAGGTCACTTTTGACCCAACAGTCATCAGCTTCAAGGAAATTCTGACCGTTTTTTTCAGCATTCACGACCCCACAACGCTGAATCGCCAAGGGGCTGATGTAGGGCCGCAATATCGTTCAGTCGTGTTTTATCATAGCGATGAGCAAAAAGCGATTACCGAGCAAGTGATTGCTGAGTTAACGGCGATGCGCTTATGGGATAACCCTATCGTCACGCAAATTGCGCCGATGGATACGTTTTATCCCGCTGAAGATTATCATCAGGAATATTTTGCGCGTAACCCTTACCAAGGCTATTGCCAAATGGTCATCGCGCCTAAAGTGGCCAAATTCCGCAAACAGTTTCTTGAACAGCTAAAAGCTTAAGCACTGCGATTCATCAAGGGGTATCGTGGCGGATACCCCTTACAAATCCTCTTGGAAAACGTAGCAACCCGCGTGGCTATCATGGTCTATTACCCAAGCGTTGGGTGATAAATGGCGAATAATCCATAAAACATATAAATCACCTACAGCGGCCGAGGTCATAAAAGCGCCAAAAAGGACCCAAGGCGCATTGCCAGTCACTAAACTCAGCATCAAAGGCAAAAAGCCGATGAGCAAGCCGGGCAAGATAGCCCCGATGCGATAAGCGCTAACACGCATAGGAGCTTTAGCATGACAATAGGGGCTAAGCGTCTTCCAATCTACGCCAAAGCGAAGCGCCGACCACGGCAGGCGGCCAAAAAATTTCCATCCGATAGCATGGAGTGCTTCATGACCGACGATAGCCCCTAGCACAATCAAAAGCGATGCAACAATATCAACCTCAGATAAAGAACCGACTAAGGCGCTCGGCCCATGCAAAATACCAAAAAGGACTAAAGGCAGGAGGAACAAGCCCAAAGCGAGTAACGATGCATGGGTCAAGATGTGCTCGATTGGCACGCTCACATCGCACCAACGCGGGTCATCTAGGGGTGGCAAGTTCATAGGTTAATCGCGGATAAAAGGGGTACGCGGCGTACCCCTTCATAAGACTAATTGATACGATTTCGCAACTCATTTTCGTTATCGCGTATCCAACCTTTGACCTTTTCGACATTCGGGCCGCCAAAATCAATATACTTCTGATAGTTGGCATTCGCGCTGACGAGGTCCCCTTTGCGACGGTAAGCCACTCCCCGATTCATATAAGCCAACGCATAACGCGGCGCTATTTCAATCGCCTTGTTATAGTCTTGTATGGCTGTATCGGGGTCATTTTTGGCCAACCACGCATTGCCACGGTTATTATAAGCCATGGCATAGTTGGGGTCTATCTTGATAGCCGCGGTATAATCTTCTATAGCTTTATCATATTCTTCTTTGTCATAGAAAGCGATGCCACGGTTGTTATGCGCGAGGGCGTTATTCGGGTTTAGGCGAATCGCCATCGTGTAATCTTCTATCGCGCCGTCTTTATCGCCTTTGTCGCTACGGGCGTTACCCCGATTGTTATAAGCCAGCGGGTCGTTAGGATTCAAGCGAATGGCTTCATCATAATCAGCGATACATAAATCGAGGTCGCCGCCCATATTATGGCGAGCTGTGCCGCGATTATAATAAACGGTATAATGGCGATTGCCTAATTGAATAGATTTATCGGCATCTTCAAAAGCGCCTTGGTTATCACCGAGGTTAATTTTAATGCCGGCGCGGTTATTATAGGCTTCTGCATATTCAGGGTTGAGTTGGATGGCCATGGTGTAATCGTTGAGCTTGCCTTCCAAATCATCAGACGGGCGATTAAGCCCCCGTTCAAAATAATCGCGGGCTGTCATATCGCTGTCGTCTACTTTGAGCTTTTTCATCTCTCGTTCGTTATCTCGTATCCAACCCCTCACTTTTTCGGCTTCATCGCCACCCAAATCAATATATTTTTGATAAGCTTGATTGGCGTTCATCAGGTCGCCTCTGTTGTAATAGGCGACGCCAAGATTACGATACGCATTAGCCGAAGTTGGGTTCAGTTCTACCGCTTTAAGGGCATCCTGCAAAGCCCCTTCATAATCGCCTTTGATGCGCCGCGCATCGCTACGATTGCTATAAGCGAGGGCATAGTTAGGGCGTACACGAATCGCATTGCTATAATCTTCTATCGCGCCGCACCACCTCCTCTAGGCGCAACGCGAGACCCCACGATTCACATAGGCTTCTGCAAAGTTGGGATTAAGGCGGATAGCTTCGCTATAATCGGCGATTTTGCCATCCCAATCGTTGCGGTCGCGGTACATCGCGCGATTATAATAATCATCAGCGCTCATCGGGTCAGAGCTGGTCGGGGACGTTGCTGGCGGCGTTCCGCTCACCAAGCTATCTAAAGCGGAAAGCGGATTAGATGATGGCGTGGTCGGTGTAGAGGGGGTTGAAGGCGGCGTGGTGGATGCCGTCGCAGTAGGCGCGGTGGGGGTGGGGCCGCTTTTAAGGGCGGCTATTTTTTGCTCTACCAGCGTTTGTTCGGGCGGTGGCGCCGGATATAAAGCCACATCCGTAACTTGTTGCAAACGCTTATCTGTCAAACGCATCATCGCTTCTTCAAAATAATCTGTTGGAACGCGCAAAGGTTCAATAGATAGCAAAGGCATCAAAACGCCGGGCAACAAATGTTGCACGTGGTAAAGCTCAAAACCGTTATAGAGTAAAGGGATAACGTTACGTTTTAAGTCTATAGCGCGTTCAATTTCGCGCCGCATCGTATCGGTGGTATTGGTGGTATCATCCAAAGCATGCGGGGTTATCAGGATGAGAAAATGGGCGCGTGCGCCAATTTGATTAAGCGATAGACGCTGTACAGCATCATTGCCCTCTAGCGCTTCGGTTTCCATAAAGACATCGAAGCCTTTACCTTGCAAAGTCTTGAACAAGTTATGCGCTTCTTTGATGTCTTTACGCCGGTAGCAGATAAAAACGGTGTTTTGGGTTGGCATCAGCCCTTTTCTCCATTGTACGTTTAGGGTTTGATGAGCATCTTCTATTATCTTGCGGCTTAGGTATGCCTGTCAATCAGTTTTTGTTAATTACAGTTCGATTTCTCCATGAGGAGGCAACCCATCGGTAAAATAACTAATCAGCTTATGGATTTTCGCTAGCGGTATCGTGTTATCGAAACTAAAACGCGGTGGCGGTGCTTTCATGGCAGATAAATCTTCCGCTAAATGGTCAAAGCTACCAGACAATACCACCAAGAAAAGTGAACCCCCATCTTTGAAGCGTACCGCAATACAACGGTGCGGCTCTAGCACAATCTTTTCTATCAAGCGCACATAGGTACTAGGGATGCTAGCGGCCGGATATTTTTTCTTCAACGGTTTAAGAATAAGCCGATAGTTGGATACTAAAGCAAATAAAGGTAGGGCGTTGGTAGCCCAACCGGTGCTCACTTTACGCAATAGCTCAACCGTATAAAGGCCCAGCCTGCGTTCGCCTTCTATAAAAAGTTCGCTCTCATTAATCACAGATTTGTCATCCTCATGAACATTCCTATGTTCATCAGTGATAATAACCTTATTTTAGTAGAAAATCGTCATCCTGCTTGGGTTCTAACCCAAAAGCGACCAGCTCTTAACAAGAATAAGCGATTTTCTGATGCAATTCTGCTGACCAATCGTGTATATCAGTTACAATGATGCGATAACTGTTGGAATCGAGGCATACAAATGGGCATCCGTGCGAGTGTGTGGTGCAATTGCTACGCCAAAAACAAAACAACACCCTGTCCTTACCCAGAGCATTTCCGCCTAGATATGACTGAAGGCCCATCATTGGACCTTGACATCGCCAATCACGCAACAGAGCATCAGCAATTTCAAAAATGGCTAGATACCTGCTGTGAACACGCGGGCATGGTTTATCTATCTGTGTATATCACCAGCTGGCAAGGGTATCGCGCTTTTACGAATGTCTTAGAAGCGCTGGGCCAAGACCGCTTTCAAACCTTATTAAAGGCTACACCCTATGGCGATGAAGATGGTTTGACTCATCCCGCTATCAGCGCGCGGATTTTGGAAGAATTAGCCTATTTCAACCAACTGGAGATAGTGACCACCAAAGCCGTGCTAGTGGATAGCGAGCGTCAACGGGATATTAGCATGGGAAGTGCCATTGATGGCGGCGCATTGACCATAGACCACAACACAGGCTTAGATGTTGGGTTCGACGATGACGGCTTTTTTATCCGCGACCGTTGGGAACTAAACCGATACGTGTTCCGCGCCAAACAGGTTGAACAGCGTCTCATCCATCCCGAATCTTCTATCGTCGAATATCGGGATTTAGATAGCGACCGTGTTTTTCAATGTAGCACCCCTTTTGGCAAGGCGATTATCGGCGAAGACGGTCTGCCACGCATGTATTTATGGCGCTTTCATGTGGAACAACGCACCTTTGGCCCCGGCGCTTACGCGCATATCACAGAACCCCTGATACGGCTCTTTAACGCATCTGTGGAGATGGATAATCCTGTTAAGTGGGGATGAGTAAAAGGGCGGACATATCTGGAAACCCGCCCCTTTTGGCTAGCTAACGAGTTACGCTCATCGGCATGATGACGTGAATAAAATCGTCCCGATTCTCTGGGCGAATAACCCCCGGATTCGATGCGCCATTGCTTTGAAAAACAACGCGCTCTTCGTTGATGACCCGCAACACCTCAATGAGGTATTTGATGTTAAACGAGACATCTAAGGGTTCGCCTTCCACAGAAGCATCTAGCATCCCCTCGTTGTCGCCGCGTTCAGCGCTTTTCCCAACTACCATCACCTCGCCGGGCTCGCCGGGGCCTTTGGCCGGTTTGACATAGATACGACCGCTATAGGCGCTATCACGGGCGAAGATTTCCGCGCGTTGGCAAGCGCGTAATAAATCGGTGGTGTACATCACCGTAGAAGTGACATAACTGCGTGGGATGATGGCGGTGAAATCGGGGAATTTACCTTCTAGCAATTGGGAAGAAATATCCACATCGCGCAAGTGGAAAGTGACCAAATCGCGTTTACCGGGTAACGAGATGCTAACTTCGCTATCATCATCGCTGATGATGCGCGCCACTTCCGCCATCGTCCGCGCCGGAATCACCATTTCCACAGGCGGAACAAACCGCTCTTCAATTTCTGTTGTTCGTACAGCTAAACGATAGCCATCAGCAGCGGCCATCGTCAGAATTTGGCCATCGAGTTGGGTATAGATACCTGTCAAAATAGGGCGATTATCTTCTTTAGCGGCCGCGAACACCGTTTGATTAATCATTTCTCGTAAAGTCTTAGCGGGTATAACCACATCCGGCACTTCGCCATGCAAGATAGGGGGGTATTCATCAGCATCAATACCTTTGATATTGGACTTGGTCGTGCCGCATCGGACGTGCATTGTGTGTGTAGCGCTATCGAGTTGTAAATCTACTTTTTCTTGAGACAAATTACTCACCAACTCGCTAAACGTTTTAGCAGGCAATGTGATAGCACCCGGCTGGTCTATCTTGGCGCCAATCCAACAGGTAATGCTCATCTCTAAATTCGTGGCGGCCAATCGCAGGCGAGCATTCTCTGTCTCCATCAACACATTGGCTAAAACCGGTAAATTCGGGCGGCTATCCACCGCCTTTGTGACAATGCTCAAGCCCTTTGCTAGATTTTCCTGCAATACAGAAAGTTTCATCTGGTTGCCTCTTTATGTAGTCGCTTAGTCACAATGAATTGGTGACGCCCTGTGACCCCTAGAACAGATTTATCGCAAATTATATCCCAAAAAGGACAATAAGGGATAGTTCTGTTTTATCAGCTTTTACAGACATACAGGGCTGTGTAATTCAAACCATTCCCCTACTTTTAGGGGATTGCGGTTTCATTTGATTTGACATAAGCTAGCCATTACACACGAGAAAAACAACAGGAGTGATTTTGTGAGTTCCCCAAAAGATGCTGGAGGGAATCTTCCTCAGCGTTCTTCGCGCGGCCAACCTCCAACTCCCAAACCTTTTCATATCACCGAGCCTTTTTTTGACCGTGGCTTATGGTGTTTTTGGCTAACCGCCGATGATGAAGTCCTTGAATTCATCAGTCACTTACCCTGTATTTTACAACCGATGTTATCCTCTCCTTTCCAACGTCGTTTACGGGGGCGTGTGATGTTCAGCTTCAATCCTCGTTACGACCACGAGGAAGCATGGTTATGGATTCATGAATTATTAGATACCGAAACCAATTTCATCGAACTGAACGATTCATGGGAAGAAGCCATTCGTTATGCTTATGGCGATAGCAGACATTCCGATGATAACCCATTTGAATGACTGCTGAGGTTGGCCATTAATCATGTCTCTGTAAAGCCCTCTTACCCATGCTTATATACCCATGAAATACCTCAATAGCGCGATTTTTTGCCTCTTTTTATGCTCATGGCTCATCGCTTTAGGGGCAACAAAAGCCCAAGACGAGACGGATTTAAGCTTTGGCGCGCTCATCACTGGAGAATTAAATAATAACAACCCACGAGCAGTATATACTTTCTCTGGTCGGCGCGGCGAAGTGGTGCGTCTATCTGTGCGGGCGACGAGCGGTGACCTCGACCCTATCATGAGCGTTTTTGATAGCCGCGGCAATATCCTCTTTTGGCGCGATGATGCAAATGGCACACGCGATATTGACTACACCCTCACCCTAGAATCAAACGAGCGCTATTTTGTGGTCATCGGGCGTTTTGGCCACGCTTTAGGCAGTACCAATGGCGCTTATGAACTGCTGTTAGAGCGCATCGGCGTTATATCGGCCGCAGGGAGCACGCTCCGTTATGGGGATTCTGTACAAAACACCATCAGCAATTTACAACCCCAAGTCTATTACACCTTCCAAGCCCAAGCGGGTGACATCATCAATATTCGTATGGAGCGTAATTCCGGCACCCTAGACCCCTATTTGCAGGTTGTCAATAGTGAGGCCTTTGTCATCGCTGATAACGACGACGCGCCATCGGCAGGGACAAATAATGCGGCCATCGAAGGGCTAGTTATCGAACAAAGCGGCACGTATATTGTCATCGCCGGACGCTATGGGCAAGCCGCCGGCGATAGTGTGGGTAACTTTGTATTAACCATAGAAGAAGCGACCAATAGCGGTTTGGGGAATTCCACGCTCGCGCCATTCCCTATACAGATGAATCAAGTTATCGAAGGCGAGCTAGATAATACTCGCTACGAGCGCTTTTATACGTTCACCGCGCGCAAAGACGACCTCATCACTATTCGTATGGAGCGCACCAGCGGACTACTTGATGCCTATCTCATTTTGGCTAACGCCGGCCTGCAACCTATTCTAGAAGATGATGACGGCGGAAACGGCAAAAATGCGCTCATCAGCCAATATCGCCTGCCCGCAGACGGCCTCTATTACATTATCGCCACGCGCTTTGAAGGCGCACAAGGCACGACCAGCGGCGGCTACCGCTTACAATTAGAAAGCAATGGAAACGCCTTCGAAAATGTCCCTAGTACGGTTACTCGTATGGAATACGGCACAACCGTTACCGGAAGGCTAGACGCGGCCACGCCCGAAGCGTTGTATGCGTTTTGGGGTCGAGTGGACGACCCCGTTACCATATCGCTCAATCGTACCGATGGCGACCTAGACACGGTGATTGAACTATTAGACGACGAGCAAATACGGCTGGTAAGGGATGATGATAGCGGCGGAAATCAAAATGCGCGCATCGAGCGCTATACCCTGCCCTATACGGGACTATATTTCATCCGCGCCAAGCGTTACGAAGGCAATAATGGCAATCCCAACACAGCGGGTAGTTACATCCTTGTATTGGCGCGCCGCGCTGATTGAACGAATAAGGGGTAAAATGCAGAAAAGCGGCTTTGGGGGCCGCTCTCTTCTAGAATAGGTTGGGGGTTTGGATTGGAAGCTCGCGGGCGGTCGCATAAGACCTTATGCCCGTGGTCAGTCAGCCGCCGTGTACCTTTTCCACCATCCACACCGATTCCCAATTCGTGGCGATCTCCGTGGCTTTGACTAAAGCCTCCGCAAAAAGCCGCGTGGTCTCTGCGTCGAGCGGCACATCAGCAATCCCCCAAGAAATTGTCGGGACGCCATCGAACTCCTCAACGCAAATGAGCGGGCAAGGACCACCCATCACTTCTGGGTAGTAAATTTCCACGACACGGTGCAAATCTACCGTGTCAAGGATAGCGATTTCGACCAACCGCTTCTCGATATACAACTTGACCTGACCACCTTTCCCCAAAGAGGGCGCATTAAAAAATAGACGACACGTTTTATTGTACTATGGCCAGTCGGTACATACAATGCATACTTTGTGTTTTTCGATAAAATAGCGTTAAAATATCACTCACGCTTTCATCTACATCATTTCGAGGACAACTCCTTCATGAGTATAGACGAAAAATTAGATTTGCGAGGCATTTTAGATGGCCTTGGGCAAGGTGTGCTTATCTTCGATGGCGACGGCAAGTTATTACTCGATAATTTAGCCGCCCAAAGTATCCTAGCCACCGATATAAATTTATTGCGCGCCGAAGGTTGGAAAGCCGCGGCGATGCTCTTTAATGCCGGCGCCAACGCCGCTATCAACACTGCAGACCTCATCCGCGAAAACGCCCTCAAATCAGAGCGCCCCATACGCTTTAACATCTACCGTTCTGGAGAATATATGCCTTGTTGGGCGGCGGCTATTCAAGATAAAAATGGCGTTATGTACACCGTCATCACGTTGGAAACACCCGATTGGAAGATTGTGGTAGACCTCATAGACCGCTTTCGCCAAGAACTAACCAAAGCGGTTGAAGATACTACAGGGCATATCAACCTCATCAATAAAACGCTTCGCAGTCACAAACCCGACGATAGCGCCGCTACCCTGGCCAAACGCATCACCAATTTTACCAATCTCATCGAAGTTCACATGAGCCGCACCAACCGCCTCATGGATATGTTCGAGCGTTTGCAAGATATTCGCGTGGGCGCCCTGCGCGATAAAATTAGAGAAGAGCGTAAGCCCATCAAATTAGGCCTTTATTTAGAAGATTTATTAGAAGAATTAGACGAAATTCAATTGCTAGACCCAGAAACAGAAGCCCAAGATGCGCGCTCCCGCATCAGCGCAGATATTCCCGACGAATTGAGCATCGTCGCCAACAAACGCTATCTCACACGCATCTTGCACGACATTTTACGCAATGCTATGATGTATAGCCTAAGAGGCACCCCCATTAAGATTAAAGCGCACCAAAAGGGACAAAATGTCCAAATTGAAGTTACAGATGAAGGTTATGGAGTGCGTTCAAAAGAAAGCGAAACGGTGTTCGCGCCTTTCCAACGTGCCAAACAACCACAAATCATCAGCGAATTTGGTTATGGGTTAAGCCTGCATTTGTGCAAACACGAGGTAGAAGCAATGAACGGCCGTATCTGGTTCACTAGTGAAGAAGGGATCGGGACGACATTCTGTATTTTGTTGCCATCAGAAACGTCTGCTAGCGCTCACCCAACAGCCTGATTTCGACTCCTGTGCCCGTTTTATTGAGTAGCGCCTCATCCTGAACGGTCAGGTGGGGCGTTTTTGTTTAGCAAGATGGAGGTCTCCCGATGCCTTTTTTGACACCCGCTTTCTTTGATACGCTCATTTTAGTGGTCATCTTCTTTGGCTTGGCCGCGGCTATTATCCGCTTATATCAAGATTTATCTCGGAAATCCAACACCGATTTTTCAGAGCCTATTGAGGAAGACACCCAACAACACCCGCCGATTAAACATTAAGCCGAATTCAAGGATAATACGTTCATTATCTTCTGACAAAGGAGTTTAAGATGCTCGATATTGCGCTCATACGCGAAAAGCCCGAATGGGTCAAAGAACAAATCGGCAAATTATATGACGAAACAGCGCTACAACGCATTGATGCTATCCTCAGCCTCGATACCCAACGGCGAGATATTCGCACCGAAGTAGAAGCGCTCCAAGCGCAACGCAACAAGTTGAACAAAGCGATGGGACAGCTACGCGGCAACAAAACGCTCACTGATGCCGACAAAGCCGCCATCGCGCAACACACCGCCCAAGCTATCCTGGCTGGCGAGCTAGAAACGGCATCCGCCATCCTCGAAGGCGCGGTTAACGTAGCGCCCACACAGGAAACGCTCGACAAAGCTTTTGAACAGCTCATCGCCGCCCTCAAGGATTTGGGAGAACGCATTGAGGATGGTTTCGCTAAAGCAAAAGCAATCGAAGCTGAGCTAGAAGAACAGATGTTATGGGTGCCCAATATTCCACACCATAGCGTGCCCGTCTTCCCCGACGAATCGCATAACATCGCTTGGGCGACCGAGGGGAGTTTTTATGAATTCTCTTTCCAACCGCGCCCGCATTGGGAAATAGGCCCCGAACTAGACATCATTGATTTTGAGCGAGGGGTCAAATTATCTGGTTCGCGTTTTTACATCCTAAAAGGTTGGGGGGCGCGTTTACAGCGCGCGCTAGTCAATCTCTTTTTAGATATGGCGCGCGCCAAGGGGTTCATTGAATTGTACGTGCCGCAACTCGTCTATGAACAGATGATGGTTGGGGCAGGCCAATTCCCCAAATTCCGCGATGTCGTCTACCATGACCCCGATGCCGACCTCTATTTGCTACCGACAGCAGAGGTGGCCATCACTAACATGCATCGCGACGAAATCTTAGAGGAGAGCCAACTCCCCCTTTACTATGTCGCGCAGACGCCTTGTTTCCGTCGCGAAAAAGCCGCCGCAGGCAAGGATACGCGCGGGATAAAGCGCGTGCACCAATTTGAGAAAGTGGAGATGTACAAATTCACCACCCCAGAAACCAGCTACGAGGAATTAGAAAGCCTGACAGAAGCGGCCGCCGATGTCTGCCGGGCCTTGAAAATCCCCTTCCGCCGCTTGGAAATCGTCACCGGTGATTTGGGCTTTAGCGCCACCAAAAAGTATGACATCGAGATGTGGGCGCCGGGATGCAATGAATGGCTCGAAGTCAGCTCTTGTAGCAATACGGAAGCTTTCCAAGCTCGGCGCGCAATGATTCGTTATTATCCGAACGGCACTAAAAAAGCGCAATTCGTCCATACCTTAAATGGGAGCGGGCTTGCCTTGCCACGGGTCATCATCGCCATACTCGAAAATTACCAACAAGCGGATGGTAGCGTACTCATACCAGAGGTCTTGCGTCCCTACTTAGGCGGCGTTGAACGCATCACCAAACCGTGAGCAAGATGGGGGTATTTTACCCCCTTTACAAAAGCGAGAACTGTTGTTTAATATATCTTATGCTGGTGAATACCAGCGCTTTTTGTCCATTATCAGAGGTTTTACAAACTCATGACCGAAGGTGCTAGTCAGCCTGTCGCGCTGGAACAAGGGCCTCCCTTATTCGGCGGCAATAGCACGCGCTAGGTCTCCCCTCAATCGCGGGATGGCAATAGCGCTTGTTATTGCCGACCCTGTCCAAACAGGGTAAACCCGCGGGAATCCGCTTGTTCCTTTTTATCAGTAGGTTCAATGGGCATCAAGCCCTCTATAACACTGTATAAAGGAGCAACCATCATGTATAGCGATCTCCTCCTCAATCGCCTAGTCGCTGTGCCAGCAGATGGCGACCAAGAACGTATTGATGCGCTCATCGAAGAATTGGACGAGCTAGACAACCTACTCAGCCCAGAAGCGCAAGAAATCATCCGCGAATTACGCCAACACAGCGTCACCGAAGACGTTTATGAAGATATGGAAGAAAACGCTTCCTTAGGCGATAAGTTGGCCGACAAACTAGCCGCCTACGCTGGTAGCTGGCGTTTCATCTTCCTGTTTATGGCGCTCATGGTTTTTTGGGTATATATCAACCTGCGGCTAGGGGATAAAGCCATTGACCCTTTCCCATTCATCTTGCTCAATCTAGGATTAAGCACGTTGGCGGCCCTGCAAGCGCCCGTGATTTTGATGTCGCAAAACCGCCAAGCCAGCAAAGATCGCGCCCTAGCTCAAAACACCTTCCAAGTAAATCTAAAAGCAGAAGGCGAAATTGCCGACCTGCACCGCAAGTTAGACAGCTTAACCAATGCCTTAGAATTGCAAACCAAACTGGTCAATGCGCTGGTCAACGCCCGCCGAGAAGAATTAAGGGCCACCGTTCGCGTCATCAGCCGCAAAGACGAAGCGATTTAGAAGCGACCCATAAAACAAGGGGAAAACGCTCGTCAGGGGTTCGCGTTTTCCCTTCTCACCCCAAGCTTTAATCTTTTCGTCTTCATCCTAGCTTATAATGATGACATGCCGAAAAAATCTTCCTCTCACTTCTTCGCCTTCGCGGCCGCCTGTGGCGTCATCCTATTTGGATTACTGGGCATACGTTCGTTATCACGCCGCCGCGCTACCCCACAGAACCCACCTATCGAAACGTCATTACTTGCATCAGCGACAACGCCCATTTCAGCGTCTGCTACCGAGGCAAGGCATCCCATATGGCTAAGCCTATGGTGGGGTGGCTTGGCGTTGGGGATGGCCTACAGCGCTTACCATCTGTTGCTATACGATTTTGCATCGTTCGAGCAGAGCTTACTTTTCTTTATCTTGCCGGCAATTTTACTCCCGGCCACACTCATTTTGCTTTTCGGCGGCGACTTTCGCGAGGATTTGTTCAGCATCGCGCGGGGGTTTCGCAAACGTACTGCCCTCGCATGGTTTTGCTTTTTATGCTTTGTGCCTTTCGTCCTCATCCAACTGGAGCTACGAGCGAATACCGAGGTGGCGCGCCTCTTTTGGGCCTCTATCGCCGCATGGCTGGTCAGTTTTCTAGCGGTCGGCGGGATAGATAGGCAAGAATTAAAAAGTATAGCAACATACTTAGCGTATAGCCGCGCAACAGGGCCGCTCATCTCCTTAACAACTATCGTCATCATCCTCATTTTAGCCGAATTGTTTTTTCGCTACGGCTTGCGCTTGACGAGCACCTATGCCGATACGCTCGTCCATCAACGCTGGAACGAGGCTTTTTGGAATCCCCTTAATGAACTATCTTTCCGCGATTATCCTATTCAATATCAATTGCCGCCTGATAAAAAAAGTGTCATCGTCTTGGGCGATTCTTTCGCGGCGGGATTAGGCGTGCGTGATATAGAAGACACTTTTCCTCATCTGTTGGCCGCGCAACTCGGAGACCGCTATCACGTCTCGGTTGTGGCGCATGCCGGTTGGAACACCGACGCCCAACTAGAGGGATTGCAGAATTACCCGCTCCGGCCCAATATCCTCATTCATTCTTACTTTTTGAACGACATCACCTATTTAGGCGGCCAATATCTCAGCGCATGGAACAGCCAACGCCTGCATCCCGGCCCCCCCTTTGGCGAGCTGATAGACCATTTTTATTTGCCCAACTTTTTATACTGGAACGTTTACATGCAATACATCCGACAGAATGATGTCAATTATGGCGAAGGCATCCTTCATGTCTACCGCGATGAGGAGGTGTGGTCAGCGCATCGGGCGGATTTACAAGCGATTCTCGATTGGACGCGCGAGCAAGGGAGCGATACCATCGTCTTGATATGGCCGGTGCTGACCATGGTTGAAGCATCGCGGCCAGCAACAGAACAAGTCGCTCATTTTTATACCTCACAAGGCATACCCGTCATTAACCTTGCTGACGACTTTGAAAGTTACAGCCCGCTAGAGTTAGCCGTTAACCCCTTCGATATGCACCCTAATGAGCGCGCGCACCGCATCGCCGCCGAGCGATTATACGCCCTCATGGAAGCGTTATATAACGAAACCCCATAATACCGAAGCAAAGCGCACAAACGAATGAACTTAAAATCGCCTTTAAACGGGTGTTGCCAATTTCTATTCAGGGCGCTTTTGTGGCATAATTCAGAGTATTGTGTTTATCGCGTGCCACTAAGGAAAAAAAGACTATGGCGACAGAAATTCCAGCTAGCACCCAACAACCGAGCGTCTTCATCACCGATGCCACCTCTGGCGTGGGCCGCGCTGTTGTGCGCGCTTTTGTTCGGGAAGGCTATCGCGTCATTGGCACAACCGATTTGGGCACTGTCGGCGCGACAGTCATTCGCTCGTTAGGCGGCATTCCCGTCTATCCCGATTTATACCGCCAGAGCGAACTAAAAAGTCTCGTGCAAATGGCGCGAGCAGAACTCATCATCCACTTGGCACCCCAGCGTTTGAACCAAGTTCCACAAATCACAGGGCCCTATGATTCTGAGGGTAAATTGCTAGATACTGTGGGCAGTATTGTTGAAATTGCTGGTCAACTGGGCGTCAAGCGGGTTATTTATCCTAGCTTCGCCTATCTTTATGGCGATAGTGGCGGCGAATGGGTAGATGAAGAGGCCCACCTTTCGCAGGATGAAACCTTCTTGCGCCACGCCCAAGATGCAGAATCCGCCGTCCTCGATGGCGGTATTTATGGGGTTGTCTTGCGCGCGGGTTATGTTTACGATGGGCAATCGGTCGGCTTGCGCGCTCTAGCTAGCGCCATCCGTGACGGGCGGCCGGTCGCCAAGGGCGAAGGCTATGCCAATTGGATACACGCAGAAGATTTGGCAAGCGCTATCCTCAAAGCGGCCCAACGTCCAATCGCAGATAATGTTGTGGCGGAAGTGCTCAACATTGTGGATGATAGCCCCGCTTCGCCTTCTGCTTTTACAGAAAGTTTGGCGCAATTAATGGGTTTAACCTCGCCGAGCGGGCTAAATTTCTTCGCCCGTATGGCGCAACCCAGCATGCAAAAATGGCTTCTAGCGCAATCCTTGCGCGTCTCCAACGCCCGCGCGAAAGCGGCTTTAGGCTGGTCACCGCGATATAGCGCCCACGCAATGGGGTTAGAACAAGTTTTGTTGACATGGCGCGCAGAAGATAGCGTCGCCGTATAATATAGTCGCGCTCAAGACAAGCGCTTAGATGAATGGAAACCTATGTTAAAAGCCATCCTCTTCGACCTCGACGATACCATGCTGGATTGGAGCGGATTTAGCGGGGAGTGGCGCCAGTACGAAGAACAACGATTGCGCGGCGTCTATAATTATCTACAAGAAAATCAACTAACAACGCCGGATTTTGAGACTTTGGTAGAAACCTATTTGGTGAACACCCGCGACGGTTGGGCCGCGGCGCGTAGCAATCTGCGTGCCCCTAACATGGCGCATATTATGCGCTCTACCTTAGAACAGTTAGGGGCTATCGGCGACACCTTCGACATCAACCAATGTCTTGAGCGTTATGCGTGGGGGCCTGTGCCGGGCGTCAGCGTGTTTCCCGACGTACCGCCTATCCTCCAACAACTGATTGACCGCGGTATTCGCTTGGGGATTGTGACTAACGCATCTCAACCGATGTGGATGCGGGACCGCGAGATTGAACAATACGATTTGCTCCGCTATTTCCCCTCTTGCCGCTTCTCCGCGGCCGATGCAGGTTACCTAAAGCCACACCCTTCTATCTTCAGACAAGCCCTAGACTGTCTAGGGACGTCCCCTGAGGAGACCATTTTTGTTGGGGACAATCCGGTAGCCGACATCGCCGGGGCGCAAGCGGCGGGGATGCGGGCGGTGTTGCGGGTCAAAAAACCGCCGCCGCCACTCATTAGCGGTCTTATCATCCCCGACCGCGCCATCAACACCTTCTATGAACTCAATGATGTTTTGGAAGAATGGTTCCCCGGTTGGGAACAACATCAATCAGAAACGTTGTCTTAACCAAAACCTGCAAAAAAAGTGTTTTCATAATTGGAGCACAAACATGCAACCACTAACACCTAACGAGGTGCAAAAAGCGCTCGATAAACTCGGCTGGGGTATACAAATACACACTTTCGATGTTTCTACAGCCACCTCGCAACTAGCGGCCGAAGCCATCGGTTGCGAATTAGGGCAAATCGTTAAAAGTCTATGTTTTTTGGTAGATGGCCAGCCTATCCTCATCCTCACCAGCGGCGACCAGACGATTGATGACCGCAAAGTGGCTGATATGTGTGGCGTCGGCCGTAAAAAAGTGAAAATGGCCAAAGCCGAAGAATGTATCGCTATCTTCGGCTATGCACCCGGCGGCGTTCCCCCATTGGGGCATCGCACGAACGGATTTCCTATCTACATAGATAGCTCCCTCAAACGTTACGAGCAGTTATACGCCGCGGGGGGCGCACCAGAAGCCATTTTTCCCATCACGCTCGAACAGCTATTACAAGCCACAGGGGGACAATTCGCCGACGTTGTCCGCTCCTCCTAAGGGGTGGGTGGCAGTTGTATCACATCCAGCGCAAACGGCAATTGGGGCTGTGTGTTAAAGCCTAAGCTTAGTTGATTCCAGTTGGTGACATAAAGTCGGCGGCGCGCTGAATCCCAAGCGACATCGCTAGCGCCCCTAAAACCTTCTGCCAGTGGCACGAACTGATTCGCTTCTACACGCCCCACCCGATTTGTGCCCAAAGCCGCCGCGTAAATCTGCCCATCTGCCGCGACTGTGATACCAT
This sequence comes from Anaerolineaceae bacterium, assembly GCA_037441665.1. GTDB lineage: Bacteria > Chloroflexota > Anaerolineae > Aggregatilineales > Phototrophicaceae > JBBIRQ01. Next base: position 26,144 of record JBBIRQ010000006.1, read on the forward strand.
CGAAGCCGGGGGACTCGGCCCTACCAGCGGGGTCATACGCGCTCACCGTTTCGGTAGCAGTATCTACCGCATCCACCGATACCCGATAGACGCGATTAGCCGTTGGGTCGGAGATGAGCAACGTCGCCGAGAGGGCATCATAAGCTAAGCCAATCGGTTCTGCTGGCGTCTGCGGCGAACGCCACCAAACGATAGGGTCGCTACCATTAACAAATCGCCACACCGCACGGCGGATGCGGTCGCTCACATAAATGCGCCCTTGAGCGTCGAGGGCAATATCGTCAAAGCCGCCAGCATCTTCACTTTTAGGGAACTGAACAATAAGGGTCAAGGTATCATCGGCGTTCAATCGCCATACAATAGCGCCTTCGGCTGTCAGTGGTGCGATTCTATCTAAAATGTACAAAGCGCCATCTGGCCCAACATCCAAGCCGCTCACAGAACCTATTATTTGGCGAGTATTTGCCACCTCCGCGACGCCACCTTCTGGAGTGATGCGCCACAAGACGCCGCTTTGGTAACTACCGCTGTACAAGATGCCATCGGCTGTGATGGCCAACGCCGCAGGGTAGGCATCATCATCCGGCAGGGTGACAAATTCCGATACCGTTATCGTTTGGTCTATAGCTACCGCCACCCCGCGGCGCGTGCTATTAAAACTCTGAAACGTCAACAGAATAAATGCGATAAATACCCCAAGCGCCATTATAATGATGAGCAAGCTATAGATGAGTGTTCTCAACCATATAGGCATTTGTTGGATTCGTCTTATCATAATCCCTCTAAGACTGTTTTTGTTGTGAAAGCATTCACGAAGTGTAACAGAAGAAGTTAAATAGGTCATGAAATGATTCATGCCAAATAAGTAAAATAACTTTAATAAAAAGGCATAATTAAGCCTCTTTACTTGACATTTTCTTAAATTAAGCGATAATTGCTTAAACGAAATTTAACAATTTGGAGGTGTTCTATCTTCTAGTCGCCTAAAAAGGAGGCAACCATGAATACAGCTATCGCCCGCGGACTTGCCGAAAACGCCGCCCGCTTGATGGACATAGCGACTCGCTTTGAAGTGCTGTTCGGGCGCAATTACCAGCTCAAACCCGGTAGCCCTCAAGAAGCGTGGGATTTATACCAACAAGCCTACGAAGAGCAAAGTCGTATCGCGCGTCAATTGGACGTCGAAGCTTTAGAACGCCCATTTGTGCGCTGGGGGCAATGGTGGGAGCGCAGAGATATGATGGATACCGGCATCATCAATGAGCTTGTCGCAGAGATTTTCCATCTCATCAGTTATTGCGCTTGCCACGAAGCCAATTCCGATGAGCATTTCCCCGTCACGCTACGCCTTGCTCAAGAAGCCATCGCTGGCATTCTCCATCCAGCGGCCCGCCAAATCGGTCTAGATAGGGAGATGAAGAGCGCTTGATACCCCGACAACCTCATTACCAAGGCTGAACAGCGCCCCGTCTAAAGTTGCGAGGCGCTGTTTTTTATTTTCTCACAGCACTTATGCGCTTTATGCGATAAAATGATTGACAATATCCAAAAAGCATCGTATAGTTTACGTAATCATATTATTCACTTAAGCGGGTAAAGTGAATAATTTGGTTCAAGGAGAGATAACTGTGGTTGTGGATCAGGGTTTCATTGTAGCGCCATCTACCGTAACGACCGAGTTCAAAACAGATGTAGTCACCGTGACTTTGCATAGCTTTCATCTAATTGAAGTCGTAGAGGAGTATTCGGGATTTGGAGCTTGGGTTTATGACGTCGCGCAAAAATTAACGCCACAAGAGCGCTATCATCACAGCCTCGTGAACACACTATCAGAGCTACCTTTTGCCACAAAGGGGATATGGGCCACTTTTGAAGCTTTTTTAGATGACGTGGCGGCCATAGATGCCACACAACTGCGCGACGAAAGTATGTTCTGGATGAAAGAAAAAGCATCTTTCAATACGCCAGACGATGTATTGGGGAGTGTTGACGATTTTATCCAATTCATGAAGCAGTGTTTTTCAGCTAAGATCGAACGGGGCATGACCTTTGATGAAAAACGCTGGCGAGATATGTACGCCTATTTCAAGAATCCTACGCTGATGAAAAGTACCCTCCTCGACCATCTGCAAACCATGTGGACGCGCTACGCCAAAGACGAATGGATGCGCCATAAAAACGAGCTAGAAGAAACCGTTAGCGCCTATCGTGATATTGATTTCAGCGGTTTAACCTTCTTCGAGGTACTAGAAGCGGTGACCGGGCGCGATTTGCGCGGTAATGACTATTACCACGAAACAGCTAATAAAATAGCGCGCATTATCTTCATCCCTTCCCCACACATCGGCCCCTACGTAGCGTTGATGCCAACGACCGATGCGCGTACCTTCTTGCTCGTCTTCGGGGCGCGCTTGCCCAAAGGGCTTAAAGCGACCTCGCCCAACCTCAACCGTTCCGAATTGCTCATCCGCATGAGCGCCCTAGCAGATGATACCCGTTTGCAAATGCTAGAATTACTCGTCCAACATGGGGAATTATGCGCTCAAGATTTCATCAACATGTTGGGGCTTAGCCAATCGAGCGCTTCACGCCATCTGCGGCAACTGACCGCGAGTGGTTATATCATCGAAAGGCGAAAGGAAGTCGCCAAATGCTACAACCTCAATCGTGACCGTATTGAAGATACCCTACAGGCGCTCAAGACCTTCTTAAAGGCCTAAAAAGCGAGCCATTTTGAACCAACGACTATCATCAGCCGTATACAGTAGATATACGGGAAGCTTTGATTACGCTACTGAACAGGAACAACTGGTCTTATAAGGACATAGCACATGTACGATAACTACCGTAGACTGGAAAAAATCGGTCGGCATTATCGGGCGGAAAAGCTCGCCCAAGCTGAACGCTATCGTTTAGCTGACCAGCTTCGACCCGTTCGCGCAGTTCACACCATAGGGTTTTACCGCCCAGCCCTCGCCCGTCTTGGCCTTATCTTGATGAGCATTGGCGCAATGCTCCAAAAACGTTATGGCCAACTGAATGAGCTAGGAGGACTGCTTGAACCCCCAACACGCGCAACCGAACCGGATAAACAAACCGGTATGGTTGGATAAACCAGTTTCACTCCTTGAAAACAGCGTCCGCGTCGCCCAAACTCGGCGCTGTTTTCACTTTTCCGCAACTCATCGTCTATCTTCTTCACCGCTTAAAAAGCACGTATTCAAAACACAGCCTCAAACGCGATATAATTCTGAGATAGGGTGTCATAAAATGATGCCATAGCGAGGACACAGGCATGAGCGAGTATGTGACTATCCGTAACGAATCTACAACAGACCCAAACGTGATGGAATTATACATCAATCAACTGTTAACCCACACCGCAGAGGAATATTACAGCACCCCAGAACAAGGCGAGGATGGTTCTACACTTGCCCAAACGCTATTTAACGCGGTAGATGGCATCCGCGCGCTCATCATACGTCCGGATTGCTTAATCGTCACCCGCGAAGCTGACGTGCCATGGGAATATATCATTGATGATATACGCGATGCGCTGAGAGACTTTTTCCTATGAACCGGGGCCTTCAGCGCGATTCGTCCAATCTTCCCCCGCGCGGATAATCTTATCATAGGCATCAAAGCGCAATGTGGGTTGCATCCCTGCTTTCAGATAAAGGTTAGTTGCGCCCGTGGGGTTTGCCGAATCCACGCTCAGGCCCATACGTGTTTTGCCACGTTCGTAAAACACACCGAAGCTATGCAACAATAGCCCCAAGCCCAAACCCCGCCCGCGCCACGCTTGGCGCACCCCTAAAACATCCACCCATGCCATATTGGGGTCTTGCGGGATACTTGAACGACACAAACTAAAACCGGCGATTTCGTCGCCATCCCAAACGACAAACCAGTTTTCAGGGGAAAAATGGGGAGAATCGAGGCGCTCTTTCCACGTAGCGTAAAAATCCTCTGCCGACATAGGCACCGCCCCCCAATGGTCGCTAAAAGATTCTTGATGGGCTTTGGCGAGGCGGAACGCTTCTTCCATCTGGAAAGGGCGCACCACTACATCTTGCGGCCAACGTGGGGATGGTGGCGGCTTTTCAAAATGGATTTCCATTTCATGAAAGTGGCGAACTGGGGTATAACCCCGTCGGCGCAAAAGCGCTTGGGCTATCTCGTCGCGCCAGATAATGCCCGCGCGGATGATAACTTGTGCCTCTGGCGGCGCATTAGCTAACCATAAAGCGGTTTGCCCTTCTGCCCAATCATACAAAATCTCGTCTATGCCGCGTTTCATATAATCGGGATGAATATAACAATCTAATATATTGATTAGGAAGCGCCGCCTTGGATAAATTTCAATATAACCAACCACCCGCTCGCCATCCAAAGCTAGCCTTGTATTGCGCTCTAATTGGATGTGAGGACGCGCCCACTTCTCTCGAAAATCCCCTTCGTCTTCTAAAAACCGTCCGGCCCAATGCATTGTATAATCGTTCGATAGTTGCACAACAGCGGGCAAATCATCCATCGTCGGCGGGCGATAAATAATCATTAAAAATCCTTTTTTCATCTCTCATCGGTCATTGTGACATACTCGACATAAACAGACAACTATTCAGACAAGTTACGCTATAATATAGGACATTTAACAGCGCCAAAGGCTAGAAACAACAATGGATATAAGCCGCGCTATTCAATACATCTTTGAAGATAAAAAATGGTTAGAAAAGCTCATCGTGTTGGCTTTGTTCAGCTTCTTGAGCGCTATCCCCTTATTAGGACTCATCCCCTTGGCGATAGTCATCGGGTATGCGCTCCAAATCGCCGACAACGTCCGTAATGGTCTACCACGCCCCTTGCCCAAGTGGGGCGCGGTCGGCGAATTTTTAACGAGCGGTGGGCATCTTGTAGTAGCGGTCATCGTTTACCACTTGCCATTGATTCTATTGAACGCTTGTATATGGGGACTCGGCGCAGGACTCGGTGGCAGTCTATTCGGTGGTGCCGCCAATCTCTTCCTGTTGTGTTGCTTAGTCCCTTTCAGCGTGCTGTATCTGATAATGAGCGGCACGCTACTAGCGATAGGCTCTATGCGTTACATCCAAACCCGCAAAGCGTCTAGTCTGTATCGCATAGGCTTTTATTTTTCGCTCATCACGGATCACATCGGCTTAGTCGCTCAATGGTTGCTTTTTAGCTTCGGCGTCAATATCGTCTTGGCGCTCGTTGGATGGATACCTTGCTTAGGCCAAATTATCTTTCTCCTATTTGCCATACCCATACAAGCGCATCTTCTGGGGCAATTCGCCTTGGAGCTTGGGCGGCGGCGTTAACCATCCGCCTAACGATGAAATGACACCTGCGGATGTGGCTTAAGCGAACACAACAGTTTCTACAAGGCTATCTAGAAAAGTATTTCTGGCTCAGATGGCTTTTGGCGCATAGCTTAGGCTGGCCATTGGCTATTTATTTGGGGCTGTTGTGCATATCGTGGTTAGGTGGGGCGCCTAGCCTTATTTTGGCGGGAGGTATTACAAGCGGTATCATCAGTCTATTACAATTAGCGGCTATGGGCACACCTTTCACACGCCGCATTTGGCTATTTGCCAGTATCATAGGCGGGTTGTTAGGCGGATGCCTTTTGTTCTTTTTCGCCATCATTGGCGCTCTATTATTCTTTTTATGGATAAGTTTGGGGCTAGTCCCTTTGCTCATCTTTGGCGGGGCTATCTATGGGGTATGCATTGGAGCGGCCCAAGGATGGGTCATTGCGCGTCATCATGCCCGATTTGGTTACTATTGGGCGCTAGCGTGGTGCTTTGGGGGCGCAATCTGTGGTTTTACCAGCGGGTTGTTCATGTTCAACTGGATATGTTGGCCGGGGCCTATCGCATTTGCCCTGATATTAGGTTATCTTTGGCGGCATTGGCGACAACACCTGACCCATGAGCCATCACACACATGATTCTTCGATTTGTTTTTCTAAACTTGGACGCAGTTTCTCGCCTTCCAGCAATAATCTTTCCACACGTTGCTTGAGATGCTCATAGGGTTCAATGAGTTGAATACGTTGTTGGCGCAAAGCTCTTTTCACTTTACGGGTCTGTGCTTGGCTAGATTTCAGCCTATATTCGCTACGGATACCGCGTAAATGCAAATTGAGTTCTTTTTTGAGGAGCAATAGCTGACGTTTGCGTTCCTTGTACCAAGCAACCCATTCTTTGGCTTCCGCGCAGGTCACTTTGCCATCAATCATGACCCGCTCTCCCTTTTCAATCCACAAATCGTACTCGGCATCTATCTGTTGCTTTAAGGATTCTACAGACATAATATCAGCCCCTCAAACACCTTATACTTTTTATTCTAAAATGTTTTCGCTTCAGCAGAGAGAAAATTATCTGCGTCGGGCATTCTACCTTTGCGGTTGTAGATAATGCTACGGATTACATGCGGCATTCGATAACGAGCCAGATAAAAGAATACCCCGCCTTTAGTGCGGCGGCGCGCGCCATCAGAAGTCATAATACCGCCTTGCGCTTCCACTTCTTCGGTCTCTTTAAGCAAGGCTTCTGCAAAATTTGTGCCACACAACATGATGAGGGTCTGCAATTGTCGCAATGGGACTTCATCTTTTTCATTTAGCGCGTTGACGATAAGCTCAAAGGTGGCTTGTTGTTTGCTATTCAACTTATCGCGCACATCAATCTGATTCGGTACAACCGCCAAATAGCGCCCACGCAAGATAACCCCATTCAAGCTATTGCGGGCTTTGGTCGCATCCTTTTCCTTGACCATTTCTACGAGGGCATAGGTCTGCTTTGTTCTATCATCTCGGAACAGCTTTAATTGGGCAATATCGCCGATGCCAGCAAAAATCTGCCGAATATCATCCTCTGTGACATCTTGCGGTAAATTGGACACATATAGGGTGTTCTTCATAGGGCCTTCCTCCCAAAATTAGCGGAACGTGTGATGTTAGCCCGTTATACACGCCAGCAACGCGCGACGCGCCATCACAAGGGCCATCTCGCGGCGATAGCGGGCACTCCCGCGGTAATCTTGCGGCGGATTGAGCGCCCCAGCGATGGATTGCACAGCTTCTATCAGCTCTGGTATCGCCACAACCCAGCCCTTAAGCGCATTCAGTTCTGTGAAATAGAGCGGGTCTTGGGTCGCCCCATTAACAGCCACTGCGGCGTAAACGACAGTGTTATCTGGCGCGATTGTCACACTCGCCGCGGCGTTCACAATGGGGATGTCGCTGGGGGTGCGGGCCACATAAGCACTGCCAAAGCGCTGGTTAGCCGTTGGGATAGGCAACCATAATGCTTGAACCAACCCCGCATACGGATAACCGTGGCGATAAACAGCGTTGATAAAATCAACAACAGACGCCATCTCTATCTTCGCTCCAAGAACCCCTTTCTGGAAACCACTATGTTCCACTTGAGCAGATGCGACAGCCAACATTGCCCACCATTCGGAAGGCGCATTCGGATGCGTCAAGCTTTCCATGATAGACAAACGGTAACGCTGATTAAGGGGCACTGTGCGCGCGATAGACTGTCGGAAAGCCAGCGGAAAGGCTTCATCTTCCATCACCGTTTGCACAGCCACCCCACCACCGATACGGATAGCTTCTGCTCGGCGCTCCTGTTGTTGCAGTTCGGGCACATCCTGCACATCAACCACGCGCGAAAAAGGGGCTTCTAGTCCCGATAAGGTCAGGGCGCCCCCCGCCAAAGCGATACTATCCGACTCATTGAGATGAGCGTACACTTCTGCTAAGGTCTTGGGACGATAGTAAATTTTTGGATTCAACATTATTACAGCTCATTTCTGTAGCGTTAAATATAGTATACGGTGTATGAGAAAACTTGTCAGCTTATCGGCATAACTTCATCGCGGGTAAACAGCCAACACTGCTGGCACAGGGTCAAAAGAGGGGATTATACGTCCAGTGGTTGCGTTATAAAACATCGTAGAGCCGCCGCCATCTAGATTAAAAGCATTCACTAAAGCCATATCGCTTTGGGCTAAAAAGGCGCTGAGTTCATACAAAGTCACCCCAAAACTCGGCGTGACCAAAATAACGATGGCGCCGTCCGCATCTTGGCCGATGACCGTACGCCGCGCAACCTGTCTATCGCGGCTATTGGTGTATGTTGGCAAACCATCAGCAACGAGCATAGGGAACGCTTGCACGGCTTGCTCTAAGCTTTCGCCGCGATACGGCTGGCTCAAATTCGATAAAACGCTGGCGCGGCCATTCTGCACCACAAACCGCCCACCCCTATCGTTATAAGCTTGCCCGTATACCAAGCCATCCGCCACTAGCAAGCCGAGGACGCGATTCTGCACATCAAAAAAATTTGCGTTGATAATCAAAACAGCTGTTGGCAATTGCTCTCGCCACTGTTGCAACGTCAAGGGTTGCCCCGGTTGATAATGCGCTCGGAAATCATATAGGGAGGGGTCTACTTTCACCGCTATCAAAGCGGATAAAGGATTATCGTTAGGCTGGTAAAATTGCTCATCTAAACGCTGTGAAAGGGGCTGAGCGCCAGGAGGCATAGCATCATCCGCAGGGACTGTTAACCTTAAACAAGCGCTTGATAACAACAGAGCAAAAACCGACAACCAAAACATAACACCTCTACAGACGAATTCCACCTTGTTCAGCATCACCAACCATGCTATACTTTTTTGCACATTCGTAAAGGGTGCTTAGCTCAACTGGTCAGAGCGCACGGTTCACATCCGTGAGGTTAGGGGTTCGAGTCCCTTAGCGCCCACAAAATAGGTGGCCATAGCCGCCTATTTTTTTGACCAACAGAAGCCCCTCCATAAGTTGTTTGAAGTGCGCCCCCCCATCATGAAAGTGACTAATTTGTCTTGTGTAGCTAGCCAACCTGCGTTAAGCTTTCCACTGTGCGGGCGCAACACCTAATGTAGGAAAGTATGGATTCGCAAGCGAACGACATTGACTTAATACGCCGTATCAAACGGCGCGAACAGGCGGCTTTAACCGCCTTATACGCGCGATATGGCGGCCCCGTCTACAGTTTTGCCCTGCGCGTATTGCAAAACGCCGCCCAAGCGGAAGAAGTGACACAAGATATATTCCTGCGTGTATGGGAACGCGCCGACCAATGGGACCCTGCTAAAGGAAAACTGAGCAGTTGGCTATTAACCATGACCCGCTACGCCGCCATTGACCGTATCCGTCGCGAAAATCGCCGTCCGCCCCTCGCCGAACCTGAACTGGATGACCTACCCCAACTCGTCGCCAACCCGGATAGAAACGCCGACGATGGGCGCATCTTGCGCAACTTATTGCAACAACTACCCCCTGAACAATCTCAGCTCATTCAGCTTGCTTTTTTCGGCGGGATGAGCCATAGCGAATTAGCGGAAAGTTTACAGATACCTTTAGGCACGGTCAAAACGCGCATCCGACTCGGTTTACAAAAACTGCGTGAATTATGGCTAAACAAAGATTAAGCTTATAAATGCGAGCGCAAAAGTATAAAAACTTGTAAATCTAAAAGCGTTATTAAGACGTATAACAGATATAAACGGGTTACGGATATACAGAATGCGAGAAGAAGGACCTCTTGAAGAACAACGCGGCGATTGCGACGCGATTATAGACCTCATCCCTGCCTATGTTATTGGCGCACTAGACCCCATAGAGCGAACGCTAGTTGAGCGCTTGTTGCCACATTGTCCAGAAGCACAGGCAGAATTAGCCAATTACCAACCGCTTGGCGATGCTTTACATTTCGCCGTGCCACAGGTAGCACCGCCCGCGGCCTTGGGGATGGCCATAGCGCAAGCCATCGCTCAATCCTCCCCCGCGCCAATGGGCCGTGGCGCTTTACTACAACATCCCAGATGGGCATGGGGCGCAACGGCCGCGGCTATTGTGGTTTTGCTATTGACGAACCTTTACTGGCTGAGCCAATGGGGGGCGTTGCGCGCCGATTTATCCGCATTGCAAGCACAAATATCCACTACGAGCGACCCGCTACGTTCGCTCGGCGCGGACGGGCTAAACCGCGTGGATTTAATCAGCACGACAACCGATGAGGCTAGTGGGCGCTTGTCTTGGGTTAGTGGCCAAAATACCAATACATGGGTGGCGTGGTTTGTGGGGGATAAATTGCCCCCCCTAGGACAAGACGCTGTATACCAGTTGTGGCTTATCCGCGAAAACGCGCCGCCAATAAGTGCGGGCTTCTTCCGTCCGGGTTCTGATGGCCAAGGCGCTTTAGCTTTTGAAATCAACGAACCGCTATCTAGTTTCCAGGCCTTCGGCGTCACGGTCGAGCCGGCAGGTGGTAGCGCCACCCCAACAACAGACCCGATATTGCGCGGCTCTTTTTAGGTTCATCCCTAAATCTATTGCGTTTTGTAGAGCATTTCTAATGCTTCAAAAATTCACTAACCAAATTATAACAATATTTCTAACTCCTTTACGCCATTCTATTTAAGCTGTAGCTATAATACATAGAGCAATAGAGAACCCCTTATCATGCAAAGAGCAAGTTATGTCACATATTTTCTTGGCGTATGACCCCTATGATGAACCCTTTGCAGAACAAGTAGCTAATCTGTTAGTTTCTGCTCATTTTAATGTGGTTCGTTATCCCAAAGCGGAATGGGACAGCCAAAGAGACGAGTCTATCGCGAATTGCAAAGCTTTTCTCCTCATCCTATCCGAAAATGGCTTATCATCATCAGACATCACTTACCAATGGGCCTTTGCCATTGGGCGCAACCGACCTATCGTACCCATTCTGCGCGAGACGGTGGCCATTCATCCGCGCCTAGCAGAATTCGAGGCTTTGGATTTTAAGGAAAAAATAGACATTGATAGTCTCATCCAAAAACTCGAACAACTCGTAGATGTATACGCCACCAGCCCATTAACCAAAACGCGCCCTTTTCAGTCCGGCAAAAGCCGCGATGGGAAAACAGCGTTTCAGTTGGTCGCCCAACTCATTGATAAAAACGCCACCCAACGCCGTTCAGCCATCGAAGAATTAGGGCGCAGACGCGAACACAACGCCACTAGCCAGCTACTGCGTCTGCTAGAAGATGTAGATCCGTCGGTGCGCGTCGCCGCCGCCCACGCTTTAGGCCGCCTGCACGAACCCAAAGCGGCCGAAAAACTCGCGAAACTGTTAATACAGGATTCATCGGCAAGGGTACGGGCCGCCGCCGCTGAAGCGTTGTGGGGGTTGAACGACGCTACAACCGCAGAACCCTTACGCATAGCGCTATCAGACCAAAGCCCGGATGTTCGCAAAATTGCCGCTTACGCCCTGGGCAGTCTCAAAGATATTCCCGCATTAGATAAGCTAATTGCCTGTCTTAATGACAAAGATGTTTTGGTGCGCGTCGCCGCTGTTACAGCTTTAGGGTATTTAGGGGAGATAAGCACTATTTTACCCCTATCAGAGCGCCTAGAAAAAGATACCAGTATCGTTGTCCGTGCGGCCGCCGCCCACGCTTTGGGTAATATTGGCTCCTCAACGGCTATCCCCATGTTGGAAAAAGCTCTAGAAGATGAACACCATGTCGCTAGTGCCGCAGAGCAAGCACTCAGCCGTCTTAAAGCCAATTGGGATGTATCGAAAGAACCCGCTTAAAATACGACACCGCACTGACTGGTTAAAATAATCTGTGAACCACCTTGCGGCAAAGGTTGTACTTCAAAATCCACCGTGGCTAAGGTGTTGGTGATGCCCTCTCGATTTCGTTGACGCGCTTGGTCAAAATACCACGCGCGGACTTGATTTGGGTTATCGTCCGTCTGCAAAACGACGATGGTTAAGCCGCTCGCCCGCGGGCGGAAAGACGCCGTTAAATCGGCTTCAACTGCCCCCGGATAATAGGGCAACCACTCGTTAATGTCGTTATAGCAAGCAAAATCAATCGCCCAAAACGTGATGAAAATACACAAAAAGACCATGGCCATCACGACTAAAGATGTCCTCAGAATAGAAACCGCTGGCAAAGGTTCTTGTGGTTGCATGTTGAACCCCGTCTAGCCCTAACTGACAATATTATCGGCAAAGTCGCGCGCGAAAGCTTCGGGAACACGCATCGGGCGTCCGGTTTTTATATCTACCCACACCCACAAAATGCGCGCGCGCGCCAACAACTGCTCATCCGACACGCGCCAAATACTATAATGACGATAGGCAGTAGCGCGTTTAACATCGCTTACATACGTGGCAATTTCGACTTCATCGTCTAAACGGGCGGGTTGCAGATATTCTATACGCATTTCGCGCCCGATAATAGCAAAGCCAGCTTCGCTAATGCGTTTCATCGGCCAGCCGAAATGACGCCCCACCTGTGTTGAAGCATCTTCTATAAAGGCAAAGTAAGCGGCATTATTGAGATGCCCTACAATATCCACATCGCGGAACTCCACCCGTTTACGCAAACGAAATACCCCCGCTGGCGGCGGCGGGGCGGGCGGAAATTTGGCGCGCCGTGCGGCAACTTCAGGGGTGCCCTCCGGACAATAGGCGCGAATAATCGCTTCTGGGATGAGCGCGGGTAGCCCCGTTTTCATATCTGTGTAAACCCAATCGGTCACACCACGCGCTATCAACGCATCAGACCCCAAGCGACGAAATTCATACACCCGACGCGACCGCACACGGCGGAAATCATCAGCCCATGTCGTGACAACCGCAGTATCTCCATAAGTCAACTGTTGTAAAAACTGGATTTCCGTCTCGCGGATGAGCCACTGATGACCAATAGCTTGGTAACGCCCCACATCCCAACCCACTTCTGCCGAAGCAGATAAAGCGGACTCTTGCATAAAACGGATGTAATTAGTGTTGTTGAGATGACCATACATATCGCATTCATACTGCCGTATTTCAAAAGCGCGCGTGTGGATGGCTGGCATAGGTATCTCTTTGGTGTCGGCGAGTATTGAGGCGATTGTAGCATAAGCCGATACAAGGGTTTAGCCCCATCTGCCCCATCATACACATCAGATGACAAGCTACTATAAAAGTCGTATAATCATTAATAATGCCGCTCAATCCTATTTAACAAAACGAGAAAAAGATGATGCGAAACCGTTTGATATATCTTTTGTTATGCTTATTGGCGACAGCAACAATCACCGCCCAGCAGGCGGCGCGTCCGCTATCGCTCGGCCAGCCCGATACCGCCGATGTCAATAATGCCCAACCCGTTACAAGTTTCACTTTTGAAGGGCGCGCAGGGCAAATCATCTATATCACCATGTTAGACGAAACGGAAACGCTAGATATGGAGCTAAGATTGCTCGCACCTAGTGGAGCGCTTTTGGGCATGGCGAGCGAGAGCGTGGCCGTCCTTTTAGGCCCCATTACGTTAGTCGAAGATGGACGATATACCATCTCTGCAGGACGCCCCTCTTTCAGCGATTCCGAGGGTGTTTTCTCTATCCTCGTTGAAGAAACAACGATACGCGATTTAGATATTAGCCTTGGCGAACCGCAAAATGAGTCCCTTTCTGGGCGCGGCTCAGCTCATTTTTACCGATTTTCAGGCACGGCAGGGGACTTATTCGCGTATCAACTCGTTGGGGAGGAAATAGGTATCGCCATCTTTGACCCTAATGGTCAACGTTTTATCGCTGATGGTTATTACGAGCGGCCCCTACGCCCCATAGAAACGTTGCCGCTCACAGGCGATTATTTGGCCGTGATTCAAACCATCAACCGCGATGGCTCGCCATATACACTTCGTATACAACAGGTGGAACCCATTCCGCTCATTAGTGGCGAGGCCATGGCCGACACCATGCTAGAATCAGAACCGGCCTTATTCGCTTTTGAGAGCGCGGCGGGCAAAACATGGCAAATTAGCGCCCAATTGCCAGAGGGAGGTGATAGACGCTTAGAAATTCTACTGCTAACAGACCGCGAAAGTTGGGAACGCACTGTGGCGGCAGACTACGGTAGCGGCCCCGGTGGCAATCCGCGTATCGAACCCTTTATTGCACCCAATAGCGCCACTTATTACGTGATATTGGCATATGACAATTACAACGGCAATGATGACATCATCCCCTATCAAGTCACACTCACCTCTAGCACTATCGTCAGTATCGCGCCCGGACAAACGATTGAGGGCGAAACCGGTTTGGCGAGCGGCGAGGTCACTTATTTCTACGATGGCAAAGAGGATGAGGATATTCGGTTGATGATAGCGCGCACCTCGGAGAGCGGGGAGATTGGTATTCAAGTGTTATCGCCCGTTGATGAAGTGGCCAATTTCTACGGGCGCGATGTAAAGGAAGTCATCATCGAAGCGCGCCTGCCCATAAGTGGCCAGTACCGCATCATCGTTCGCAACAATGCTTATGATGATAGCGTCTTGAATTACGCTTTAACGCTTCAAAAGCCTGAATGAGGGGTATTTGGTTGTTCATTTTCTGAAGGGGCGCTTAGGAATTTTTCCTTCTGCGCCCAAACATGCTATAGTTGCATAAACAGTGCGCGGCTTTCATCACCGCGTTTGCGGATGTGCTCATTTATGCTCACGGTCGAACAAACGCTCAAAAACAGTGATACGGCCATTCTAAGCGGTTTGGGGCAGGTGTGGGGGGTCAAAATAGACCATCTCATCCCTGAAGAAGCCATCCATGCGCTCAGCGCTGTGATGCAACAACCGGCCCAAATAGAAAGCACTTGGGATAAATTGAATGATGAACAGCGCGGAGCGATACAAGCGCTGATGGGCGCAGGCGGCAAGATGCCCTCAGCCATGTTCACTCGTCTATATGGCGATATTCGCAAAATGGGCAAAGGCGGTCTAGACCGCGAAAGACCATGGGAACGCCCAACATCCATTGCAGAGGGGCTATTTTATCGTGGATTCATCGCAGAAACATTCGAGCAATCGCCAACGGGCGCGCGGGGTATTATCTACATCCCTAGAGAATTAGCGACGGGTCTGCCTCTGCATAAAACATCCTATGCTAACTTACCTGATGATGATATAGAAGAAGGCGACGGAGAGGATACCCCCACCCTCACTGAGCTACAAAACGTGGAAGACCAACGCCCCGCAGATACCTCTATCGTTGATGATTTAACCACGCTCTTGGCTTATTTACAGCTACGCGGTGCCGATGTTTACGAAGGGCAACTTGTCGAAGAAGATATACACGATGTGCTACCGTGGTTGCTCAAAAAAGACGAGGAGCGGCTAAAATTCCTATTCGGGGTCGCTCTCAGCGCCGAGCTGATTTCTGTCGAGGATGAAACCGCTTATCCCAAACGAGCAGAAGCGCGCCGATGGTTGAGCGCACCGCGTTGGGAGCAAGTCAAAATGTTGTGCGAGGCGTGGCGTAAAAGCGTTCATTACCCCGATTTGTGGTATGTGCCGGGGCTGTACCCTGAACCCACCGGCTGGCGTTATGACCCCGTTGTTGGACGCGAAGCGCTCATCGCTTTCATCAAAGACTTTGCGCCCAAACAAAGCTGGTGGTCTATTGATGAATTCATCGAATTAGTTAAAGATACCGAGCCAGATTTCCAACGTCCTAGCGGCGATTACGACAGTTGGTACATTCGTAGCTCATCAGGGGATTATTTACACGGCTTTGAAAGTTGGGACGCTGTGGAGGGGGCACTCCTCGAATTTTATATTACTGGACCGCTCCATTGGTTAGGGTTGATGGACAACGCCGACGATTCGGCGCGCCTGACCGCCTACGGGCGCGCTTTTATCGCTGGCACAAACTGGCCCACCCCACAGGAAATAGAAGAAAAGGTGGTTATCAAGGCGGATGGCCAATTGCTGGTATCGCGCAAAGTGCCGCGCGTAGACCGCTTTCAGGTGGCCCGCTTCACGACTTGGGAAAAAACAGGCGACCCCTACATTTATAAGTTAGACGCTACAGGTATCCAACAAGCCGCCGCGCAAGGCATCCAAACCAACCACATCGCCGCTTTTCTCAACCGCATGTTAGATGGCGCGCCTATTCCCCCTTTCATCGCTAAATTATTGGAAACATGGCAAAGCGGCGAGATGGCGACCGTCAGCTTCGAGCGCTTGCTGGTTTTGCGAACCACTGCCCCAGAGACACTCGACCGCATCTACGAGCAACCCCATTTACGCCGCTATTTAGGGGCACGGTTGGGGCCCATGGCTTGCATCATACGCCCGGACCAAGAACAAGCTTTATTAGAAGCCTTAGGCGCAGAAGGTATCCGCGTGGAGGTTATCGGTTGATTCGCCTACTAGTATGTTTAACCCTCATGCTCATCTTAGCGCCTATTCATGCTCAAAATTTAGCCATTGAAGCTACTTATCCTACTGTAAACGCCATCAACCAAAGCGTTTTGCCTATCCGCGACAGGGTGGATCTAGCGCGCCGTTTGCTCAATGTCCGCGCAATTCCCCCACCACCAAGCGCCCCTCAGCCGCGCCAACTGGGCGAACATCAATTGTTCTGGGTCAACAACTCGACTAGCAATCGAACCCAACAGGTGAATAGCGAATTGGTCGCCATCGGCGAAAATATTTATGTTTGGGCACAAACAGGCCACGGTATTTCCGCGGCGAGCGCTCAAGAATTCGCCAACGCTTTTGACCGTGAGGTTTATCACCAAACGCGCGAGCTATGGGGATACGAAAATTCCCCCGGCATAGATGGCGACCCGCGGATATACGCGCTTTTCACACGAGAGCTAAGCCCGCGCGCCCTAGCCATATTCAGTAGCCAACATGGCTACTCATCGGACATTGTGGCGACCAGCAACGAACACGAGATGATGTTCTTTAACCTCAACAATACAGGAACTCTTTTAACCCGTGTAGAAATCATCAGCGCCGCCGCCCATGAATTCCAACATATGATTCGTTACGCAGTAGATGCCAATGAATATAATTGGCTCGATGAAGGCTTTTCCACCTTCACACAGCAGTACTTGGGTTTTAATACAGAAGCCGTTTTAGCCAGCAGTTTTCTGGCGCATCCCAATACCCAATTGAACGATTGGGATAGCCCCAACCGCCCTATCGGCGCGCACTATGGGGCCACGCTGTTGTTCGTCACCCGCTTTTATGACCAATATGGATTGGCGGGCATCCAACAATTAAGCCGAGAAGAAGCCGATGGCTGGATAGGGATAGAAAAGACGTTAAATGCTCTTGGCGGCCCAACGGCTGATGTCTTCTTCGCCGATTGGGTCATCGCCAATGCCCTAACCAGCATCCCCGTATCTGATACGCACTATCGTTATAGTGACCTTGTTGGCGCGTCCTTGCCAGCGGTGACGGCCATCGCGCAGGTGAGCGATTATCCTTATTTGGCGGCGCGCCAACTGCCCCCTTACGCAACCGATTACATCCGCCTAGCCCCGCCGTCATCTAGCCAAAGCTTAGCTATCACCTTCGCCTTGCCAGAGACTACAACGCTCCTCCCCACATCAGCGCCTAGCGGAAGCCACTTTTGGTATAGCCACAAAGGCGATAATAGCGATACTACCCTGACCCGCGCCTTTGACCTAAGCGACGCAGTTAGCGCGCAACTCCAATATAAAGTTTGGTACGATTTAGAAACGCTATGGGATTATGGCTACGTCATGGTCAGCGCCGATGACGGGCAGACATGGCAAATACTCTCCACGCCCTCCATGACCAACCAAAACCCCAACAGCACCGCTTATGGGGCGGGATATACAGGACACAGCAACGGTTGGCTAGCAGAAACTATCTCTTTAGAAGACTATGTAGGGCAAAAAATCCTGATTCGCTTTGAAGTCATCACCGACGACGCCATCACGCGCGCGGGCATGGCCATAGATGATATTTCTATCCCTCAGATTGGTTACGCCAGCTCCGCCGAGGAAGAAGAAGCGGATTGGGAAGCGCGCGGTTGGATACGAACCGATAATCGCATCCCGCAAAATGCTTGGGTACAACTCGTGCAGGTTGTAGAGGGGGATTTAATGCTCGCGCGGTGGCTTGCTCCCCAAAAAGAGCCTTGGCAGGTCACCCTAGATGAAAGGGCGAGCGCCATCATCCTAGCCATTTCGCCAATTGCGCCTTTGACAACGATTCCCGCGCCATATACCTTGAGCATCGCCTTAATGAATTAGCTAAGCGCGTTCACGCAGGCGTTTTAATTCTTCTTCTAGCTCTTGGCGGCGTTGTTCAGCCGCCTTGCGCCCCGCCTCTAAAGCTTGTGCATAATGAGCGCGCAATCGCTCTTTGAATTGCTCGCTCGTTGCGGGCGCCAACAACAGCGCGGCCAACGCTCCAAGAATGACACCTATACCACTACCAACCGCTAAAGCCAATATTTTAAGCATAGCATCCTCTTATGGCCACCGTTTGACATCATTTTACCGCGAAACGGCGCCACGTATCAGGCTTTAACTAGCATCTCGCAGTTGGTTTTCCGCTGGCATTGCCAAGATAAGCTCGAATTGGTACATTTGGCTGAGCAAGATGAAGAAAAAATTGATGGCGTTATTATCGCCCAACAACACAACATCTTTCAACAATGGGCTTGCAAAATATTCGCTATAGCGGACATTTTGGCGCATATGCATCGGAAAATCTCGGAGCCAACGGGCATCCACAATGATACGAATAGGCTTTTCAGTCTCATCGAGATAATAAGCGCAAATGGTGTGCAGGTCTCGCAATTCCTGTGATGTCATAACGCCTGTTAATTCGATGCGTAAGGTGTTTTGGGCATCGTCGAATAAGATACAATAAGCCATGCTAAAAACCCCTTGCTGATGAAATTTACTTTGTGCTATCTCTAGTGTACGCTCAATTGATTGACGATGAATTAAGAAAGGAAAATTTTTATAATGTCTAAACAAGTCATCCATACCCCAAATGCCCCCGCCGCCGTTGGCCCTTACTCACAAGCGATTATCGCCAATGGATTGCTATTTACTGCCGGTCAAATCGCCATAGACCCGTCGGTAGGTAAAGTTGTAGAAGGCGACATCCGCGCCCAAACGCGCCAAGTATTGACCAACATCCGCGCATTATTAGAAGCGGCTGGAACGAGTTTAGAGCGCGTCGTTAAAACCACTGTGTTCTTGAAGAATATGGACGATTTTTCGGCCATGAACGAAGTTTACGGCGAATTTTTCCCTTCCAACCCGCCGGCCCGCTCCACGGTCCAAGTCGCCAAGTTGCCGCTAGATGTGCTGGTGGAAATCGAGACTATAGCGCTCCTGAGCTAAGGCAGAGCGCGTAAAGTATACACACGATAATGATTGTTCTGGAAAACCAATTGGAAATAAGCGCCAAAAAGTGGGTGATTTTCGCTAGCTAAAGCCGTGTCGGCGCGCACGATAACGCCGTTTACGCCCGCTTGTTGATACGCCCGATGAGCTTCTGATGGATAGGGCACGGACTTGCCTATATCTACAGCCGTCCTAGCTATGGCGATGGTGAGTTCCTCGCCTGTATAAATTGGTGAGGTAAAGGGGTCTAAAAAGGCGCTCCAACGCCGCACGAAATATTGCGGTTCTTCGCCTTTGTGTTCGTTGATTTGATAAACATCATCTTCTGCGAAGCGTGTATTCAACCAATGATACAAATTATAATCGCTCGCTAGCGTCGTTTGTGGCGCGCTAAGTTGTATGAAAGGTTCGTAAAAAGCGCCCGCCAAACCCAAAAATATCCCCAAGGTGATGAATACTTTGCCCACTGGTCGCCAAAGCCAACTCTGGCGACGATGCATCCACCACGCGCCCGACAAAAGCGCCAAAATCACCCACGCAATCGGCGCGCTATAAGCGGCGTATTCATTAGAGTAAGTTCTGCCGGGACGGATAGCTAAGATGATGAAAAACAAAATGGGCAGATAAGCCGCCCAAAAGCGCCCCTCTACCCAAACACGCCATCGGCGGCGCATAACGAACCAGCCAGCCAAACCTGTGAACAAGACAGTACCAAACTCTGGCAACATCTGAAACGGAAAATCGAGCGCATAGGTCCAATAGCTTTCACCAAAAATTTGGCCGAAGATGCCCCCGTAAAAAATCCCGCCTCGTGTGCGACTAATTTCAAGAATGAAGGCCGGCTCATCGCGCCCGCCGATGACGTATAAATAGGGCGCAACGAATAAGATGCCACTTACGAGCGCAACGAACACGCTTGATAGCACGCGAAAAGATAAAACACGGCAAAAGGTCGGGTTGAAACGCACGAAGAAGCATTCAACCAACAGAAAAGCGCCAATACCCAATAAGCACGCCACCCAAACAAAAGCGCTAACGCCAGCCAAAGCCGCAACGAATAAAGCCAGCGCTACGCTAGTAACAGCGGGTGAGCTACACCCTCGCGTTAAGCGACTGATATACCAAAAAATACTGATGGCGATGAGGACGCCCAAGACATGTTGCGGTGTCCACAAAAATAATTCGGCCATCTGTCGGATGCTACGGTCGCTATGACTGACCCACGCGCCGGCAAATCCCGAGGGCCAAGCCCCTGTTGTAAGGCGCAATTGCCAGATATAAAGGATATCCCAACCGCCTACCAAAGTCGCTAGTGAAGCGCTGACGATACCCGCACTTGGGGTCCAAGATAAATCGCGCGCATAATGATAGATGAGGATAGGGAAAGCGAGCGCCGACAATATTGCTTGGGCGGATAAACAATTGGCTAACTGTAACGTCCCTGCGGTTAGCTGGACGATGAACGCAGGAAGCATATAAGCGAAATAGTAATAGCGCAGGTCAGCTTCTAGCCACAGATAAGGATTGCGCGGCGGCAACGTATCATCTAATAAGAAGGCGGATGCGATAGTGAGATGTTTGGCCCAATCAAACATCGCCACGCGGCGGATGTCGCCTTGGTGCAGTTGTGCATTATGTTGCATCAATGGCAAAAGCGTAATCATCCCCGCCAACAAAGCGACGAGCCAAACGGCCATAGGGGCGCGATACTGTTTTTGAAAACGTGCCGTCCGCGGTAAAAGCCACATCCCTGCTAAAAGCAATATCCAAATGATCAACCGCCCGCTAGGGAACAACGGTTGCCGAATTATCATCCCCACGACGTTATAAACTAAAGCGAGGATAGCCATACCCCAAATGGCGCCCAAAACGGCCTTTGTGCCCCAACCGCCAGCAATGCCCACTTGCCGCGACAACCCAACGCCGACGGGCGCATAAAACAAAACGAGCGCTACCATGGCCATCAGAATTTGCAAGATGTTATCCCAAACTCCAAGCACCACATCATCACCTTGCCGAACTAGCTACGGCTGATAATAAGCGCGAATATGGGGTATGAGATACTCGTCAAAAGCGCGGTTTACATCGTATTCTGGTCGCCACCCCCAATCTCTTCGGGCGGCGCTATCATCCAAATCTGCCGGCCATGTATTCACAATCTTTTGGCGCGGTAATGATGGCTGGTCGAAGTGAATTGGAGCATCCCTAAACGCATGCCGCACTCGTTCGGCCATAGCGCCAGCAGAGATGCTGAAAGCGGTTACATTATAGGTATTGCGTGTGAGTTTCTCGCGCGGGGCTTGGGATAACCTTAACAAAGCGTTTATTGCATCCGGCATGGTCATAAAAGGGATGCGCGTATCTTCTGTGACAAAACAATCATAGCGCTTGCCTTGGGCGGCGGCGTGTAACATCTCTGGCCCATAATCACTTGTGCCACCCGATGGGACGGTTATTGCGCTAATTAAACCCGGAAAGCGCACACAACGAAAATCAAGCCCAACCGAGGGGTCAGCTGATAGTTGGCGGTAGTGATGGGCATAATATCGCCCCAAATGCTCGCAATAAAGTTTATTGATGCCATACATCGTCGTTGGATTTAGATATTCATCTTCTTTCACTTTGCCCGCGCTTGTCTTCGTCTGTAAGTCGGGCAAACCGTATACGGCGATAGAGCTAGGGAAGATGAATTGAATCGGCTTCCCCCGTGACCGTCCTTGTTCAATCGCCAGCTTAAGCAGGTTCACAGTCCCTTGCACATTGACGCGGTGCGCCGCTTCAGGGTTGAACTCTGAATGGGTAGACAGCAAGGCCGCCAGATGGAAAATCGTATCTATTTCATATTCATTGATGAGCGTATCGAGCAACTCCGTATCTAAAATATCGCCGATAATGGTACGATTCACTTTGGCCCGCAAAGCCTTATCCAGACCGCGCAAATCTAACACGATGAGCGCGGGCTTATCGGGCAATTGAGATAATTGTTCAATCAGACCATGGCCGACTTCGCCATTAGCGCCCGTGATGAGTATCACTTTTTCCCGTATCATCAGCAAAACATCCCTTTCTAAGAACGGTTTCTATTGGCTTTAGGGCAAAAAGCCCAAAAGGTTCAAAATTAATGTCCAAACTCAAACGATTGTAACCTACATTTGCGGAGATTTCGGGGTATGATGAAGGAGATTTTTAGACTCAATCAGACGAGAAAACCATGTCAGAATCGATTAAAGAACAAACTCGTTTGCTACGCCAATTACGTCTAGCGCTACAGAATAATGATTATCCCTTGGCTATCCAAAGCCTAGAAGAAGCCGTGCGACTCGCCCACGAGCAAGGGGATTTCGGCGCGGAAGGGCGCCACTTAGGCAATCTGGCACTCATTTATTATCGCCTAGGGCAATATGAGCAGGCGCTTAACTACTTTAACCATGCCCTGACGCGCGCCCGCCTGAACAACGACCGCCTAACAGAAGATGGACTATTGGGCAATATGGGCAATATCCTGCGCGAGATGGGCCGCTACGAGGAATCTATCAGTTATCTGAATCGCGCGCTCCTCATCGCCCAAGAAATCGGAGATGTGCGCGGGCGGGGGATTTGGCTAGGGAATCTGGCCCTCGTCTATGATGATATGCGCGACCCCATAAAAGCTATCGAATTGCACCAGCAAGCGGTAGCCATCGCTCGCGAGCTACAGGATATGCGGGGTTTAGCTTCTCGTTTGGGCAACTTGGGCAATAGTTACATCTCCTTGGGCGAATACGAGTCCGCCCTCATCCACTTTGAAGAAGCGGCTCAGATTTACGAAAGCATCGGCGAGCGGCGCGAATTAGCCTTGCGTTTGGGCATCATGGGCAATATCTACGCGGAATTGGGGCGCTCTATAATGCCCGACGAACTCGCTTTAGGTTATTTTCGGTCGGCGCTCAGGCTATATCAGCGCACGGCCGAGCTAGCGCGCGAACTTGGCGACCGCATCGGAGAAGCGGAATTGGTGCGGAGTATGGGGAGCGTTTTAGCAAATATGGGCGAATATCACCATGCGATTGACTACCTGCAAGCCGCGCACGACATCTTCGCCGCTTTGGGGATGCCAGAGCAGGCCACAAAAGCCCGAAAATTGCTCTCTAAAATTAAAAAAGATAACGATGATTTATGAATTATTATGAACTTTTTGCATTGTCGTTAGCTTTTATAAATCTCTAGTTGCGGGCTAAAGCTAGGCAACATATACTGTAAAAACAAGAGTCTAACATATACAACTCGGTGGGTATCCCACTCAACCGAGTTTTTATAATTTAGTGGGGCTAGTAAAAGCACATGACAGAACCAAATGCCCAAAATAATATCATCAGCGAATTGCGCCAGCTTAACGAACTCGTCGAAGAAACGAGCGCATCATTAAAAGCGCAAAAAGAGATTTTGCAAAAACGCGGTATGAACTTGCCGCCATTGGTGACGACCGCCCTCGATGCGGTTAAGCGCGACTTGGCTAAAATCGAACAGACTATCTTTCAAGAACAAACTGAACTCAGCCAATTGCGCGCTTTGGCCGACATGTCCGCTAATGTGAATACCTCGCTAGACCTCGACCGTATCTTAGAAGATGCGATGGATGTTGTCATCACGTTGACCGGGGCGGAGCGCGGTTATATCATCCTCAAAAATCCTGACAACGGCGAATTAGAATATCGTGTCACCCGCAACAACGAACTAAGCGCTATGCGCGGCGACGAGAACGGCGTACAAATCAGCCAAACTATCTTACGGGAAGTGTTATCCCAAGGGGTAGCTATGCTCACCGATAATGCCTATCAGGATGAGCGGCTACAGGGCAATGTCAGCATCGCCAATTTTTCCCTTCGTTCTGTGTTGTGCGTCCCACTGAATCATAAAGGGGAAACTATCGGCGTTGTCTATGTAGATAACCGCCTCAAGACAGGCATCTTCAGCGAGCGCGAAAAGAACCTGCTCGTGGCGTTTGCCAACACCGCCGCCGTTGCCATCGCCAACGCCCGCTTATATGCGCGCATTCAACAAACCCTAGACGAAATCACATCCGTTAAAGAATTGATGGATAATGTCTTCGCCTCTATCGGTAGCGGCATCATCGCCACAGATGCCGACGACAAGGTCACTATTTTCACACCCCCCGCCGAACAAATCCTTCAGCGTACAGCGGATGATACCATCGGTAAAAGCTTGCGTTCCATTTTGCCAAAAGCCAGCTCAGATTGGGGCGAGCATCTGAGCAACGTGCGCGACCACGCCCAAACCGAAATTATAGACGCTGAAATAGAAGTGCCTGACCGCGGCCGTGTAGCGCTTAGCTTAAAGATGACCCCTCTGCGCGATAGCGACAACCTCGTTCAAGGTGTGGCTGTGGTGATGGACGACGTCACAGACCAGCGCCAACGCGATATTGAATTAGATGTGATGAAGCGCTATTTACCCCCCCAAATGGTAGATAACATCCACACGATTTCCACATTAGCCCTAGGTGGCGAAAAACGCACTATGACCTGTATGTTCGTGGATGTGCGCCCCCTTTCCACGATGCCGCAAGGCCTAAGACCTGCGGAAATTATGAATGAAACCAATATCTTCCTCGCTATGGCGACCGAATGTATCCATCGCCTAGAAGGCATCATAGATAAGTACATGGGCACCGAGGTGATGGCCTTATTCAATACCCAACTTAATCCGATGGATAACCACGCCCAACGCGCGGTAGAAGTTGCCCTGCTGATGCGCGATGAATTCGCCCAGCTTTATCAACGTCTGGGCATTAACCCCAATCCCCATTTTTATCGCATAGGCATTCATACCGGTTTGGCGACCTTAGGCAATGTCGGTAGCCTCAACCGTCGCGACTTCACGGCCATTGGCGATACTATCAACCTCGCCAAACGCTTAGAAGAAAATGCCACTAACGGGCAAATTATCATCAGCGAAAACACTCATGACCATCTCATCGCCTTTAGTACGAATCGCCTTGTCCCGCTTGATTTCGTCGAACGGGAGCCATTGAAGGTTAAAGGGCGCGAACAATATACCCGTATTTTTGAAGTGTTCAGGAAAACCTGATGAGTGACCAAACCATTAGCAACCCGCAAGCCTTACAAAAACCAGAAACAACCCAAGAGCTGATACGGCAACTTGGACCACGTATTGGCGAATTGATGGAACTCTTGCGCGGACAACGGGAAATCTTGCTTAAACGCGGCATGAACCTACCGCCCGGCGCGTTAGAAAGCCTGCAAAAGCTCAAAACCCGCGTAGATAATTTATCGCGCGCGGTGCTCAATACCCAGATTGAATTGCGCCAATTGCGCGGGCTAGCAGAAACCGCCGCTTTGATTAACTCCTCCCTCACGACGGAAGAAGTGCTAAACCAAGTGATGGATACGGTCATCCAACTCGTCAGCGCAGAACGGGGATATATCGTCCTGAAAAACCGCGAAACCGGCGAATTAGAAGCGCGTGTAGCCCGCGGCATGGACCAAGAACAACTCGATACCAAAAAAGAACTCATCATGAGCCGCTCCATTATCAACCGCGTGGCGACCACCGGCGAAACCGAGCTAACCGATAATGCCAGCCAAGATGAACGCTATGCCGGCCAACAAAGTATTGTCGGATTCGCTTTACGGAGCATCCTCGCCGTGCCCCTAAAAGTACGCGGAGAAGTTATCGGCGTCGTCTATTGCGATAATCGTATCGTGGCAGGCTTGTTCAAAGCGCATGAAAAAGATTTGCTCACCGCCTTTGCCAATCAAGCGGCGGTAGCTATCGAAAACGCGCAACTGTTTGAAGCGGCCCGCGCGCGTCTCGCGCAAGTCACCGAAATGCGCGACTTGATGAACAACCTATTTAATTCTGTCGGTAGCGGTATTCTGACCTTAGATGCACAAAATCGCATCACCATTTCTAACACTGCCGCCGAACGAATCCTACACACCGATGCGCTCATTGGCCGCACCCTTAACGAGGTTGTACCGGATACCCTGACAGAATTATTCGCCGCTATCGAGAGCATCCGTAAAGAACAAAAACAGATTATGCTTTCGCTGGAGCCCGTTTTCCCCCACGTCGGACAGCGCTACTGGAATCTCATCCTTACGCCCTTGCGCGACCAGAGAAGTATGATGGGCGGCGTGACCATTTTGCTTGATGACCTCACCGAACAACGCCAGCGAGAAGCCACCCTAGCCGAAGTCAGGCGCTATCTGCCGCTCGCCCTCGTGAAGAATATCCGCACTATAGACGCTGTAGATGTCGGCGGGCAAGAACGCGAAATTACAGCGTTCGCCTGCGATGTGCGCGGATTCACGACTTTTAGCGAACGCCTAGAACCCGATGAATTGATGACCATCATCAACAAATATCTGAGTCTGGCCAGCGATGCAATCAATCTATATGAAGGCATTGTCGATAAATACATGGGCGACGCAGTGACCGGCCTTTTTAATACCCATCTTAACCCTCAAGAAGACCACGCAGAACGCGCCGTAGCCGCCGCACTGCAACTCATCTTCGACTTACACGCCCAACACGAAGTCATGAGTGAAGAAGAGCGGCTTTTCTATGGTATTGGCGTTCATACGGGGATGGCCGTTCTGGGCAATGTAGGTAGCAAAGACCGTAAAGAGTTCGCCGCGCTGGGCGAAGCGGTCAATATTAGCAAATATCTGGAAAGTAACGCCGGCCCCGGCGAGGTCGTCATCAGTGGCGAAACTTACGAGCGCGTCCGTGATTCGTTTGAATGTGAGCTAGTCACCGAAATACGCCGCCCCAAAGCCGGTTACGAGCACATCAAAATTTATCGCGTGCTTAAACGCAAAAAGGCCGGACGCTCTGGCGCCTTAATGATTGACCCAGAGCTATTAGAACTGCTAGAAGAATTGAAAGAAGACTGACGACTAAGTTAAGGCGGGCAAACCGCCTTTTCTTTTATGGCAACTCCAAGACGGCCAATACTGGCAGATGGTCGCTCCCGACATTGGGGCCTGTTTGCGCATGAACAACCCGTAACCCATTGCCATACCAGATATAATCAAGACGGAGCAACGGCGGCAACACGCTATCAGCTTCAATAGGCCATGTCAGCCCTAAGCCCGCCCCTGCTATGGCATAAGCATCCTGCATATGTTGGGCGATACGGTCATAATCGGGCGAAGTATGGCTGATGTTAAAGTCGCCAAGAACAATATAGGGGTAGCTTTCCGTTTGGACGTGTCCTAGCAAATAATCTAACTGCTCGTCACGGCGGGTGTCATCATAACCAAAGAGCAAATGATAGGGGAAAGCATTGGGCAAAAAAGGCAAGCGCGGCGTCCCATGCGGATTGACAAGATGCACCCCATAAACCGCAATCCTTTGCTCTGCCAATTCTATCTCTACACGCGGGAAAAAAAGGCTTCGGGGTGGACGATTTTCTAGCCGTAATTTATCTTCGGCTAAAAAACGATGCCTAGAAAAAATACGTGTATCACCGTTGGCAACGTGAATGTACGGAAAATAGGGTAACAAATCGCGCCAATCGCGTCCTAGCGTTTCGTGAATAACGATGATGTCGGCATCCGTTTCAACCAGCCACCGGATGATGCGCTCGGCATCTTCGCTATCTTTCCACACATTTAGATTAATCGCGGTCAAGGTGGGCTTGGTAGGCGGCGCGATTTGTTTTGGCAACAACGGGCGCAATAACCACGCACTCGCCAAGACCAAAAGGCATGCCTGTAAAAAAGCGTAACGATACTGTTTACGCCGTAAACTTATCCATATAATTAAGGGAGCAACCACAAATAAAGGCATGAATAACCACAAGGCCAACGTATGCGCTAAAGCCAGCCACCAAAACGCATCTCCAAAAACAACTCTCAATAACAAATAGACTATCAGGGATAAACTATAAGCTATTCCGCCGCGCCATAGCCAAGTCGAGCACCAACGCCAAAATTTAACGGTCATCGGCGCTTAACCCTATGGTCACTGATAAGGGTAGGTGGTCGCCACCTAAATAAGGGCCGACAAAGGCGCTAAGCGGCGTTAGCGCATCGCTTAACCACACATAATCTAAGCGCAAAATAGGGGGCAAAATTGACGGCAATTCCTCGCTAGCGCCCGCCGGCCATGTCGCGCCCAATCCGCTAGCCGTCCAACGATAAGCATCTTTGAAGTTATCGCGCAGAATATCGTACATCAGTGACCACTCGCTCATGTTAAAATCGCCCGCGATGATAACGGGTATGGTTTCTTCTTTGGCTAGCGCTATTAACTGTCTAATTTGGTCATTGCGGATGGACTCATCATAATTCAGGAGCAATTCCCCTAAACCGCGCCATTGGGCGCGTCCCGCATCTGATAGGGGCATCGCTAAATGGATGTTGTAGATGGCGATAGGTTGGCCATCCACATCCAATACAACGCGCTGTTGAATGGGCCATGGGTAATGGCTGAAAGCGATGTCATCCTCTTCAAGGATAGGAAAGCGCGATAAAAGAATATGACCATTGGGGCGCTCCTGTATAGCGCGATACGGATAGCCGCCTTCTAATTGAGCGACCAATTGGGGCATATCCAGCGGTGTTTCTTGAAGCATAATAAGGTCAGCGGATTGCGATTGTAACCAATGAATGACTTCTTGAGAGCGCTCATTTTGTGGAAAAACATTAAACGTAATCAGCGATAGAGGCGGCGCTTGGGCGTTATTGTTGTCTGCGCCAGCGGGCCACAACCGCACGCCAAACCATAGCAAGAAAAAGGCCAGCGCCAGCAATTGCAAGCCCCAAAGTAGCCATCGGACGGATTTCCGCTCGTAAATCCATGTCGCCGGGATGAGAATAATCAATGGTAAAAAACCATAAAAAGCAAAAGTCCCCAGCAAAGAAACGACATTCCACGCATCGCCGATAGCCATACGCAAACATAAATAGACGATAAGGCCTAGCGTATATAAAAATATGATTGCACGAAGAGCGGAATACACAATGTCAGCCATGCGCTCAATCAGTTATTAGGTGGGTGGTTATCTCCCGAAAAACGCGGGTGTGATAATCTATATCATCAGCGGTTGTATCTGGGGCGATGAGCGCCATATTATGGAAAGGGGTCATCAAGATCCCCCGATTTAGAGAAGCCAGATGCATGTAACGGTCTAAATCCGGGTCTATAGCGGCCGCCGCCTCGCCACCGTTGCGCGGCGGCGCAGGGCAAAACCAATATTCAGCGCGACACCCCAAACGTGTTACGTGCCACGGCAAGCCCAATGCATCAATAACACTTTGCACCCCATCCGTAAAGCGTTCGGCAAGCGCAATCGTATGGGCATATGCCGATTCCGTTAAGACATGTTCCAAAGTGGCTCGCATCGCCGCGATGGATAAAGCGTTGCCGGCTAAAGTTCCCCCGATACCGCCCGTATCTGCCGTGTCTACTTGCATGCGCGCTTGGATGCGTTCGGCGACCTCTGCGCTAAAGCCGTAGACAGCGCCGGGCACGCCTCCGGCAATTGGCTTGCCTAGGGTGATTGCGTCCGGTTGCAAACCATAGGCGCGCGTATAACCGCCAACCCCCACACAAATGGTATGCGTCTCGTCTATGATGAGCAAAGTGCCCGTTTCGCGGGTAATTTGGCGCAAAGCATCATGATAACCCGCCTGAGGATGGACAATACCTATATTGGTCATCACCGGTTCTGCGAGTACGCACGCCACATCGCCATCTGCCAAAGCAGACCGCAAGGCGTCTATATCATTCCATTCAATCACCTTGGTGGTCAAATTGGGGTCAACAGGCGGGCCAATATGCCCCGGCCGCGCAACGGCTATTCCGTCGTGGTTCAGCGTGATGAAAGTCTCATCCACTGTGCCATGATAGCACCAGTTATAAACCAGTATCTTAGGACGCCCTGTGATGTGTCGCGCCAAACGGATAGCAAAGCGATTCGCATCAGTAGCAGTCAACACCATCTGCCAATAGGGCAACCCAAAGCGCCGCGTCATCTCTTGCCCTACCCAAATAGCATCTTCAATAGGCAACATCGTCGTGATGCCGCGCGCCGCCTGACGCGAAATAGCCGTTATAGTGGGGAGTGGGGCATGACCTGTCATAGCGCCGGTATCGCCCAAACACAAGTCGAGGTAACGATGACCATCTACATCCGTGAAATGCGCGCCCTGCGCTTCTTCAACAAAAATAG
The DNA here is from genome assembly GCA_037441665.1 of Anaerolineaceae bacterium. Lineage (GTDB taxonomy): Bacteria > Chloroflexota > Anaerolineae > Aggregatilineales > Phototrophicaceae > JBBIRQ01. Next base: position 56,597 of record JBBIRQ010000006.1, read on the forward strand.
GGAAGCCACCCGCCCAGCGCACCATCCAATTCATGGGCACGCCAGCCAATAAACAGCTCTGAGCGCGTTCATATAGGGCATAAGAGCGCGGATGATTTCGGCGGAAAAGGTCTATTTCTTGGCTCAACAAAAGCTTCAAACGGTCGCGTGAAATCGTTGTCATAGATTTATTCATGCGTGAATAAGGTCTTTTAATGGAGCTATCATACCATATCTACGCTTCATTGTGCCAGCTCTTGATTCCTTGTAAGGTGTGTGGTAAAAATTGTTTGACCTCCTAACAAACTTGTGTTATAGTCATCACAAACATCATCCTTCCTATATGTTGCATTCAAAACACAACTTGTCTTTAAGATACTGCGCTCTCACTGTCGTGTGTATGGGGCGCACAAAACAGATGGTACGATAATTTAGAATTATAATTCAACGCGATTGAGCGCGAGTACCCCCGCATGAGTTGGATAATATCGCCAGCCAATAAATAACATCATTGAATAAAGAGCTATGCCCCTTAATTAATGGCATCTATTACTAGTGTTAAACCATCCGGGAATATTCCGGTGCAATCATTATTCGTTCATTAATCAGACTATGAGGAGGCGGATAGCCCCTGTCAATCGGCTACCGAAAGAGACCATATGGATATTGCTGAACTCGATCAGAAAAACTTAGATGAATTACGAGGCTTAGCGCGCAACCATGATATTCCGCGTTACAGCCGAATGAAAAAGCAAGAATTAATCGTGGAGCTGTTGCGCGCAGAAGCTGAACAAAGGGGCTATAAATTGCGCGGCGGCGTTTTAGAAATTGTAGATGAAGGCATCGGCTTTTTACGCGCAGAAAAATACCTGCCCGGCCCCAATGATATTTACGTCAGCCAAACGCAAATCAAGCGCTTTAGCTTACGCACAGGGGATATGGTTATCGGGCAGGTGCGACCGCCAAAAGATTCAGAAAAATACTACGGCTTATTGCGTGTAGACGCTGTTAATGGACAAAATCCCGAAGAAGCCAAAAATCGCCCCCATTTTGAACAACTTACGCCAATTTTCCCCTTAGAACGTTACGACTTAGAAACGCATCCACATATCCTATCTACCCGTTTGCTCAATTTGATTGCGCCCATCGGTCGGGGGCAACGCGGTTTAATCGTCTCGCCGCCCAAAGCGGGCAAGACAACCGTCCTAAAAGATGTCGCTAATGCCATCAGCAAAAACTATCCGGAAGTTCACCTCATGATTGCCCTCATCGGCGAACGCCCCGAAGAAGTAACAGACATGGATAGGTCGGTAGATGCTGAAGTGATTGCTAGCACTTTCGACGACCCCGTTCAGAACCATGTGCGCGTAGCGGAAATGGCGCTAGAACGGGCTAAACGTCTCGTAGAAATCAAAAAGCATGTCGTCATCATGCTAGATAGCATCACCCGCTTGGCCCGCGCATATAACCTTGTTGTGCCGACAAGCGGCCGCACCCTCTCCGGCGGGCTTGACCCATCGGCCATACATCCACCCAAACGCATCTTTGGGGCGGCGCGTAATGTAGAAGAAGGCGGTAGCTTGACCATCGTGGCAACTTGCCTTGTCAACACTGGTAGCAAGATGGATGATGTCATCTACGAGGAATTCAAGGGCACAGGCAATATGGAATTGCACCTGAGCCGCAAGTTACAGGAACGGCGTATCTTCCCCGCATTCGATATTGAACAATCCTCCACACGGCGAGAAGAACTATTGTTGGGGCCGGATGTGCTCCAGCGGGTTTATACCATCCGTCGCATGTGGTCGCATTTGGCTGAACAACCCGAAGTCGGCCCTGTCAATGCGACCGAGCAATTGTTACAAAACTTCCGCATGACCGAAACCAACGAAGATTTTCTCAATAGCTTGCCCATGGGCAACAATATCACGCGCGTATATACAGGGTAAAGTTTCATCTAGTCAGAAATCCAACTTTTGTTATACTGTCGGCATCAATAAAAACCAAGAAAACGAGACGGAAATACGCCTATGATTGATGTAAATCAACTGCGTAAGGGTACTACCTTCACTGTTGATGGGGAAATCTACAAAGTACTAAACTATCGCCACCACAAACCGGGCCGCGGGAACGCCACCATCCGCGTAACCGTACGCAATATGCGGAGCGGTGCCACTCGCGAAATGACCTTTAGTTCCGGCGAACGAGTGGAAGATATACGAGTGGAAGCGCGCGACGTCCAATACCTGTATGATGATGGCGAGTTTTTGACCTTTATGGATATGGAGACCTTCGAGCAACCACAGGTGAATCGCGCTGTGTTTGGCGACGACATCCTTTACCTAAAAGAGAATATGACCATTCAGCTGAATACGTATAACGGCGAAATCATAGACTATACGTTACCCGCTACGATGGAGTACAAAGTTGTAGAAGCAGAAGCCGCTATTGCTGGCGATACGGCCAATAATCCAACAAAGAAGGTCACCCTAGAGACGGGCTTAGTCATCTCTGTGCCGATGTTCGTCAATGTAGATGATGTCGTTAAAATCAACATAGACGAAGGCACGTATATTTCCCGCGTTTGATAACGACGCGCCACAGTGAAACCAAAAAAGAGGCGAAAAAAATGCTTCTCCCCTCTTTATTTATTTTTCCCCTATCTGAAAACGAAACAAACAGGGCGACTTGTTTTGTCGCCCTGTTTTTACCTTATCTGAGTTATTGCGCGCCCTCCGGCGGCACGCTACATTCGCCCGCGCTGATGTCGCAAGCAACATCACCCGATGTGCCATCGAGCAAGCCCGCGAGCCAGTCTACAAAGCGCACACCATCCACAGTATAGGTGAAAAAGTTAGCGCTCTCTGTGATGCAATGTAAACCACCGCCGGCCATATAGTAGTCAAAATTGGGGATGGTGGCATCCAAGCCAACGATGGAGGAACGCATCGCCGAAGCCCAACGTCCGCCAAAAACAGCGGCTTGGTCCGCATTTTCTTCTAAGGCAATGTTTACCCCTTCTTGGAAGGCATAGAAGAAGATTTGTACCCCATCCAAGAAAGAATTATATTGAGACAACGTATTGTTGGGGAATAGCTTTGCCATCCCTTGATACAAGCTGTTGACGCGATAGCTAGCGGCGGTTGTCTCCTCCAAGCCGGGCAAGAATCGTGGGATAGTGGCGTCTATATTCCATTCGCCTAGGCCTGTCCAACCGCGGGCGATAACCCCAGCCGCCGCATCGCTGAAGTGAACCACAGGAGTATCTGCATAATGTTGCATGATATAGGGGCCGTTATGGGTTGCGCCATATCCGCCAGCGCTACAACCAGCCACAAAAACTTGCTCTGGCGCCATGAAATTCTCGTAAGTCCATTCTAATACCGCCTGAGCATTGACAAAACCTTTGAAATTGACCGTGATTTGGTCAAAATCGACACCAAGGGCCTCTTTGGGCACATCATAAGTGACTACCGCATCCCCTGTATGGATGTCTCCGGTGCATACAGGCACAAAAACAATGTTATAGTCAGCGATGGGATTATCAGGATTATCAAGGTTGAAGATACCCTGTCCGCCCGTTTCATCAGAAAAATCTGTGGAAACATCAAATTGACTCGCAAATTGTCCACGCGCGCCACAGGTGAAGCCATCCCAACACGCGCCGCCGCCTTGGAAGTAAATCATCAATTTCTCAGACTCGGCCGGACGCACAAAAAAGCGGAAGGGGTCGCCGTAAAGACAAATTGTATCGCCACCCGGTTCTAGTACCGACCATTCCCCAACGGGTAAATCGGCCAACGAGGGAAGTTCGGCCATTTCTTGGGCGGCTACCGACGCCGTCAATAACGGCAAGGTCAGCAAAACGGACAAAAGCAAGCTTAAAAGAAGACGTTTTTGCATAAAAAAACTCCTTTGTAAATAATTATGCCCATCTACTATAACGCAAATTCATTATCTTGGCGTCATTTTCTAATGGAGATTTGATTACAAATGTGTAAATAGGGCGAGGGCGGCTCCTCGCCCTATTCACATGAGCGCTACAACAACAGGCCAATGACAATATCGTAAACCCGCCATAACGCGCGTTTAGCGGGGTCTGGCCAAGCGCGTTGCGGCAGAAGTGGGGGGAACTTGCTAGCTGTGGGTTCATCAAAGGCGTTATTCCACCCTTCGCCTGTCCACAAAATATCAGCTCCGGGGATGCCAATTTCGCGCACAAGACCATCAGGGTCATAGCCATTATTTTCCCAGATGTTATCGTGAACCCAGTTGTTTTCTGGCAAGGGGCCAAGGTCAAAAACGGTGTCTCGGCTATAGCCCATAATATACAAACTCGTGAGGCCAAGGCCCATCGTTTTGTTATTACGGATAGTGTTATTGAATACCTCTGTATTATCGGCGGTCATAATCATGATGCCTGTGCCAGACGGGACAAGCGCCACTGTTGAGCCGGGAGCGCCAAAGTTAACATGGTTATTATCTTCAACAAGGTTGTTATAAACGCGCGTGTTATAACCAACCTTAGAGGGGTTATTCGGCAGAAGAAAGACCAGAATCCCACCCGCATTATCATAAACATGATTATCATATACATCGGCATTGGTGCTATTTTCAATTTCGATGCCCGTTACATTGCCGAAGACTTCGTTATTGCGAACGATGATGGGTCCGCGGCTTTGACCAACGTAGATGGCCGCATCAGCAATGCCGGTCACCACGTTATTCTCAATCAGTACATCTGTGCATTCCACAGGATAAATGCCGTAAATGGTGCTCACCCCTTCGCCCTTTGCGCCTTCGATGATGAGGTCTCGATAGACGACGCCCTCGGCGCCCGTTGTCAGAATAGCGTTGCCGATATACCCCCGAAACCCTAGGCCTTCGATGACGAAGTTATCGCCAGTGGTATTAAAGCCATCGCTACGCTGATTCTCGCCATCTAGCCATGGGCGATCCTCTGGGTTATCCCCAGTGATGCCGCGCACGGTGATATTAGCTATGTCTACGTAAACGCTCTCTTTATAAATGCCCGGCTCGATGAGGATAGTATCGCCGGGGAGCGCTTTATCTATAGCCGCTTGGATAGATTCTCCCGCTTTGACGGTAATTGTCGTTGGCTCGTGGGTCTCTGGGGAATAAGGGGGGGCAACCGACAATTCCACCTTCTCGCGCTCTGGATTATCCAACCTCTCGACGACAGTTAAACCAGACGGCACCGCTTCTGGGATGGCGATTAACGCATCAGGTTCATCTGTGAGCGCATAGAGGAAAGCCACAAGGTCTGCTTTACCTTGTTCATCAAGGGTGAAGCCGCGCAGTTTCTCATCTACTTGAATATCTAGCCCGAAGGCCGGCCCGCCACCCTTGCTATAAAAATCCACCACTTCTTCTAGCGTGGCGAATGCCCCATTATGAAAATAGGGGCCGCTCAATGCAACATTTCTCAATCCCGGTATGCGGAAAGCGCGTTCTGCGTCGGCGGCATTCACAACTTCAATTTGCCCTAAATCGGGGTTATTGGGGTCTTTATCGGGCACACCGAGGACGTGGAAGGTATTATGGGTGAAAGTAGGCCATGCATGACATTCAAAACAACGGGTTTCTGCGCTACGAAAAATATCGAACCCGCGGCGTTGCGCTGGGGTCAGCGCATTAAAATCGCCAGCGGCGAACTTGTCGAAAGGCGCTTGGTCGCTGATGAGTGTGCGTTCAAAACTCGCTATAGCCGCCACAACATTATCAACCGTCACCGCTTCTTCTGCTGGAAAGGCCGGCCCATAAATGGCGTTGAATTTTTCGACATATTCGGGTATGGCGCGCAATTCCGTAATCATTTCCTCCAAATCCGCGCCCATTTCATCTTGGGAGGTTAAAGGAACAAGCATCTGCTCTTCTAAAGATTGCGCCCTTCCATCCCAAAACAAGCTCGTTGCATAGGCAACATTCCATAGCGATGGGGCATTCCGTCGCAAATCTTCTCCATGAGAACCCAGCGAAACGGTTTTACCATCGCTGAACCCCATGTCGGGATGATGGCATGTCGCGCAGGAAATATCATTATTGGCCGATAACACGGAGTCATAGAATAAGTACCAGCCCAATTCCGCTTCATTCGGGTTGACCTCCGCAATTTGTGGCCACACGAGCTGAAGCCCTGTGGTGGCATCATTCCCTTGGCGCGCCCCGCCCCCTTGTTGCTCCAGCGGAATGATAGGGTCTTCCGGCGCAGGCAAAATGCCGAAAAGTGTAAGAACACCACATACAAATACAAGTAGAGCGATGACGATAATGCGAAGATACCAAATGATAGAACGGCGTACAGTCCCACCCGCCGTTTGCTGAGGGAGTTGAGGTATAGAGTTGGTCATAAAAAAGCCTCTTAAGCAAATATCTATTTATAAGAATTGTAACGTCGTCACATAAAACATCGCAACAATTTTTAAGTGTGCCGATTCAAAAGTTTTTGGCGGCGCGCTTCATATTCATCTGCTGTAATCAACCCTGCGTCACAATCATCTTTCAGCTTTTCCAATTCATCCCGCAATTCATCGGGGTCTTCGTTGACGGGCGAGGGCGCGTATTTATTGTAAGCCATTGGGGAGATATTATCTTGCTGGATAGCGTGTAAGCCCATCCCAAGACATATAGGCAGAAAACTGCTGATGAACAACAACACTAAATAACGATTGGTGACAATATAGCTCGTACCACTATCGGGCACTATACATTCTAAATTGCCTATCGCAATTTGCTGTGCGATGCCAAATTCGCCGCTGTAGTTAACAACCAAGCCACCAGAGCCGCATAAAATAGCGCTCACTAAACCGTTGGCTGGCGAATAAGGCGCGAGCGCAACGACAGAGAAAAGAATACAGAAAGCCCCAACGCCTAGATAAATGGTGTAATTTCCCAATTGCTTCATGCTGACTTGACCTCTTTCCAAATCTTTAAGTGATGTAATAAAAATTTTGTGTCATTTTATGACATGGTTTTTATTCATAGCATAAGCGGATTCAGTGTTTAGGACAATTACGGTTTTATGACCGCGCTCAATCGGCTGGCAATAAGCGATAAATAGCGCCATCCCCTTCGTTGACCGTGCCGAAATAAAGGCCACCTTCAGGCCCCTGCACAATATCAATACGGCAGGTCGCTTCCCCCAGATTGAGGATGCGCTCGGCGACAACTTGGGTTCGGCTTTCGTTGAGCGTAATACGATGCAATTCGCCAAAGTTCCAATCGCAGAAAAAAAGGTCTCCGCGCCACTGCGGGAAGGCCGCGCCATCGTAAAAGAGGATGCCGCTAGGGGCAATCGTCGGGGTATAGCTCAACAAGGGCGGCCCATATAACCGCAAACCGCTAACTAAATTTTTGCCCACACAAACGTAATCTTCCCGCCAGCCATAATTAAAGCCGGGCAAAACGAGGTTAATTTCGTCATCGCAATCTGGGCCGTTCTCTGTGACGAATAGATTCGCCGTCAGGGGGTCGAATGCGAAGTCAAACGGGTTGCGAAACCCTAGCGCATATACGCTATTTTCCGCCCCAAAGGGATTATCGGGCGACGGCGCTAAACCTTCGTCTGTGACGATGAATCGGTGAATTTTGCCTTGGGGGGCGTTGATGTCTTGGGCATAGGCGGCATCGCCAAAGTCCCCCAACGAGAAATATAACCGCCCCTCCGCATCAAAATGAACGTTACCGCCATTGTGCAATAGTTGCCCCGTCGTGATGGGTACAGAGAACATGACCTCAGGGTCATACCCTTGGCCATCAACCTCGCGGAAGCGCACCAGGCGATTGGCGGGGAAATCGCGGCTCGTGCCGCGCGCCGTATGCCCTATCCAGATGTACCCGTTATCGCTGTAGTTGGGGTCTAGCGCGATGCCCAGCATGCCACGTTCTTGTAACGCATCCGTCGGTAAGTGAATGACCAATTGCGCTTGCAGACGCCCATCTGCGCTTACCACGCGCACGTTACCGGTGGTCTTCTCGTTATAGAAAAGGCGTCCATCCGGGGCAAAAGCCATGCCAACCGGGAAATTAGCGCTCACATAACGTTCAATTCGATAGCGCGCGCCACTAGCCGCATCGGTGAAAATATCCCCTTGGGCGGATGCGAAGGGGAGCGCCAGCAGGGCGACAACCCCAAAGAGGATGATGAGCGCCTTCATGAAGGATGCCATTAACGCCCGTGCGCGTCTAACCATGCGATGAGGGCCGCGTTGATGGATTCGTATTCTTGGTTGAGCAATTGGATACCGTGGGCATTGCCCGCATAAGTCAATATCTCTAGCGGGTTGGTCGCCGCCTCCACCATGAGCGGTACGCCTAGGGCGGGCCAACGGTCGCGTTCGGCATAGACGACCAAAACGGGACGTTGACCATAACCACGGCTGAGCGATGGCCCAACGCCAATGCCGAAGTAGCGCCAACCGGGGGAAAGCGCCGCCGACGTCGCGCAGGATTTATCTTGGGCGCAACCCACAATAGCCAGATTAGCCCCCATGCTAGACCCCACAATGCTGATAGGGGCGTTCGCGCCATTCTCTTTTTCCAGCCAATCGAGCCATATTTGCACATCTGCTAAGGCTTTGGGCCAATTAATTTCTCCCCCTGTGGCCCCATAGCCCCGCAAATCCACGTTGAGCACGTTATAACCTGCCCCCAACAGCGGATTGATGAGGACAGACCAGCTAGTGCGGTCGGTATACAGTTCGTGCAACAGCAACACCGTTGGGCCGCCCGCAGATACCCGATAATAATCGCCACGCAAGACCAGACCATCCGCGGCCGTAGCGGTCACTGGGGACGGTTGTACCGACTGAGCGCTTAGCCCTGTAACGCTGAGCCAAAGAATAAAAAGACTGCAAAAAATCAGTTTGATTTTCAACACACAGCTCCTAATGACTGTTACTCAGCGGGGTGATTATGCTACACTCAGAGCAGAATGACAACCGTTTTTCGGGTGTCGTCGGCAACTTTTTATCCTTATAGGGTTAACAAAAGGGAGTGTGTATATGATGCGTTGGTGGCTCACGGCTCTTCTCTTTTTGTGCTTGTCTATCTCCTCTGCGCTCGCGCAAGATGCTATCGCCGTGCAATATGGCGCCATCACGGAAGGAGAATTGAATGATAGTCAGACCAGCGTGAGTTATACGTTTGAAGGCCAAAGCGGCGATACGATTTTCATGTCCGCCTTCAATTATGACCGCGGCATAGATATGGTGATGCGCGTCTTTTCGCCGGGGGGCGCTCTGCTCAAAGAGACCAGCGGTTATCTTGCGGCAATCATCCAACCCTTTGAACTGACCGCCGACGGGCGCTATACCGTCGTCGTCGAGCGCCCATCGTGGAGCACACAATCAGGCGACTTCAACTTCATCGTCGCCGAGTCGCAATCGCGCTCTTTTGATGGCAACCGCATCAGCGGGACATTCGCTAGCGCCGGGGAAATGTTGGTCGCCACCTTCCAAGGCGAAGCCGGCCAAATCATTGATTACAGCGTTAGCGGGCGCGCCTTGGGAATTTACATCTACGCCCCAGATGGGAGCGAATTCGTCCGCGATGGCTATTACGATAATTTGACCGCCTACAGCATCTACCAACTGCCCACGAGCGGGACGTATACCGTCATCTTGCAGACGTTGGCCGCGGGTGGCTCATCTTATAATATGACAGTGCGAAAAATCAGCGGCGACCCCATCGCCAGCGGACAAACCCTAGACGGCGAGATGCTAGAATCTGAGCGTCCTATTTTCTCTTTCGAGAGCGAAGCGGGGCAAACGTGGTCTATCTCTGCCACCTTGCCCGACGATGGCGACCGCCAAATCCAAGTGTTCAAGCTAGAGGGGCGCGATTTTTACAATACCTTCATCGCCAGCGCTTATGGTGGCTCGGAGAGGGGCGTCATTCTAGACCCCTTCATCGCGCCGGAGACGGGCCGCTACTACGTGATACTGGTCTACAACAATTACGAACCCGACGATGCCCGCGTCCCCTACAGCATCAGCCTAAATCCTAGCGAGGTCGTCGCCTTGCAGAAGGGCGAGCGGTACGAGGGCGTCGTCAGCCCGCAACGGGGGCTTGAATCGTTCATCTACAGCGCCACCCCCGGCGAAGTCGTCCGCGTGACTTTGGAGCTGACTAGCGATATAGGGTCTTTGGCGCTAGAGGTCACCACTGCCAATAACTATGTCTTCTCTTACAGTGGCGCGGGGACCATCTCTCGCTTTTCCTTCGATGTGACGTTGGACGAAAGCACACCCTATTTGTTCACCGTGCGCGATAATAGCTATTCCGCCTTCGACATGCCTTTCACCATCAGCATAGAAGCGGCCGGGGAATAGCGCTCATGACAGGGGGGCCATGCCCCCTCTCCATGCACGGCGGGCGCGGGGTCATTGGCCCAAAAGTCCTTTTATCATCGCCACTAACTGCTCTATTTGCTCCGGCGAAGCGCCCACTTGCGCCAATGCCTGCCGCAAGCCCGCTTCTCCGCTCTACTGGTAAAGCGTCACTAACTGGCCCAACAGCTCCTCGAATTCACGCTCGCCCGCTTCGCCCTTCAAGCGCCGTAGAATCGCTTCCACCTCCGCGCGCGTAGGACCACCCGGCAGGATGGGCAAACTGTAGCGCTCCATGATGGCAATGGCCTGCTCCACATGGGCGATGGCCGCCTCGCGGCGCGCGCCCATCCGCATCAGCAGTTCTGCAATCTTCACCCGTTGAGCCGCCTCATAGTGCGGCGCGCCAACTGCGATGAAAATAGCCAACGCCTCCTCATAGTACCCCAGCACCTTATCACCCTCCCCACGCGCAGACCACTCCGAGCCAAGCGCGTTCAGGAACAGCGCCTCCCGCCTTGGGTCGCCATCGGCGCGCGCCAACTCTAGCCCCCGTTCCAACCATCGTGGGCGGCGCACCTCGCGGCGATTACCCAAATAGGCCACGATGTTATCAGCGAAGGCGCGGGCGCGCTGGTCGCGCTCGGCAGAGTGGGGCGGGGCGGTCAGAGCGTCGCCGATGGCCAAGAAGTGGGCCGCTTCGGCGTCGAGGTCGGCCCATTCTTCGGGCGGGCGTTCATCGAAGCATTGCGCTAGGCGGATGTAATGGTCGGCGTAGCGGAAGAAAAGCGCTTCATCCGGTTTTGGCAGGGCGAGGCGCACCATCTCCTCCACCCAATAGCGCTCAGTGGCGGGTTCATAGCGCAGGAAGCGCCACCTCTGCAAGGTATCTAGCGCCTCGTCGAGGTCGGCGTCCTCCACATCCTGCGGCTTGAGGGCGACGATGGCCTCATCATTGAACGTCCCTTGGAATACGACCAAGCACCGTAATAAACGTTTTGGGACGGGGCCAGCATCGCGGCTCATCTGCTCCAAAGAGCGGTTTATCATCTCGTACAAGGCATCCTGCAAATCTCTGCTTTTCAACTGCTCCAATTGTTCTAGCACGCGCTTCAGCGGTCGCCGGCCCAGTTGTCCGACGGCCCATTCTATCAAGCGGGGGTAGTTTCGGGCTGCTTTCGCCAAGCTCTCCGCCCCTTCGCTCGTCAGCGGGACGCCGTTGACACTGGCGAAGTCGTGCGCCAATTGGGCGGCATCGGGAAGGCTGAGCGTAGCGGGCGTTATCTCTTTTAGGGGGCGTAGCTCCTCCCAGCGCGCCCGCGAGGTGAGGATGATGTGGGCATCGGCGGCTTGTAGTTTGGCCATCCATTGGTGATATAGGGGGCGTTGGCCCTCTGGGACATCTTCCACATTATCTATCACGATGAGCGTTTTGGGGCGCGCTTTTAGGCGTTCTAAAGCCTGTCGCTCGTTCGTCTCTGGCGGCAGGCGCAGATGCTCGATGAGCGCGCTCAGCAAATCAATCTCGCCAGTTGTACAGCGGTACCATATCGCGCCGTATTCATGTTTCAGGGCGACTTCCGCGGCCAAACGCGATTTGCCTATGCCGCCCGTGCCGGTCACTTGTACCACGCCATTCAGGCTCTCGCGCAGACGGCGCAACTCATCATCCCGCCCGCGCAGGGGCGTGCTGAACATGTAAGGCAGGTACAGGCGCAAGGTAGCCATGCCGGTGAGTTTGCTCTGCAGGGCTTGGGGGCCGCCTTCCACTTTTTCGCCTTTCAGCGCGCGGATGAGCTTATCCATGCCATCGTCGAAGTCGCGGCTGATGTCGGCGTATTGAATCGGCTTGATGTATAGCCAAACCTCTTCGGGTCGTACGTCGCTCCATTTCGCCACATAGAGCGGGGATTCCAGCTCGCGCACGAGCAGACATTCGCTCCCGCAGATGTCGCTAGCCAGTGATGCGGACGACATGACGAACAGGCCCGCGTCAGCTTCGACGATGGCTTGGCAGATGGCCTTATCCCAAGAGGGCGTGCCGGGTTCGATGCCCTGCCGATGGTCTACCCACGTTCAGAAACCGTTTTCCTCCAGCGCCACGGCAATTTTATCTACGACGCCATCATCTTTAGTGCTGTGGCTGATGAAAATGAGCTTTTGCATACCGACAATCCCCATTATCGCTTTGGCTATGCGCCCATTATATGAAATATTAGCCAACCAAACACGCATTTCAGGCGATGAAGCCACCATTTAGCCACAAAAAATCTCCCACGGTATCAAGGGCCGGACCCGCGCCATCCAACAGGCAGGACGGCGCTACAGCGCTCCCCAACCAATCGTTACGCCCCTTCACCAGCGCAGAGGCGATGCGCCCCGCGGCGATGCGTAGCAAAGCCCCGCCGCCCAAAGCCGCGCGCACGGTCAAACGGTGCATCTGGTCGGCTAGTTTTATATCGTATTCGGCCGTGGTCGGCCCGCCAGAGGGGATGAGGACGATGGCATAATAGACCTGCTCCTCAGGGTGCGCCCGCACCCAGAGCGGCGCGTTCCCCCGCGCCCGCGTGGGGAGCGGCGGCAAAGCGCCCCAATCAGGGATGAGGACGACGCGCGGATGCGCCAAAGTGTCCAGCGCGCGCCCGCGCACGTCCCAATGCGGGATTTGCCCCGTAAAGTACACGTATCCGCCCGCTTCGGCATAGTCATGCAGGCGCTCCGCTATCGTGGCGTCTAACCAGCGCCCGCCGGCCAAAGCGATTGCCTCATAGCTCCCCCAATCATCAGCTTCTAAGTTGATAAGTCCATAATCTGCGCCCCGTGCGGCCATCTCGCGCTGAAAAGCCGCTAAAGCTGTGCCACAAATGGGCATATCGGGGACAGCCGCGCCCCAAGCCGCGCACGCCGCATAAGGCAGATACAAGCCAAAAGCGAGGCGCGCTTCAGCATCACACGCGCGGAATTCCGCGCCGTGTTCCGCCCAAAAGCGGTTCAGCAAGCGCAAGGTGGCCGCTTTGGGTAGCAATTCGCCCGTCGCCGTGATGGGCGCTGTGGCCGGGTAGGGGCGCTCATGCAAGGCGTCTAGGCGCTGGTCCCAAGCCGCAGTAGAAACGCCCGTATAGACATTGTAACCGCTCGCCCCGCCCGCGATGGCCAGTAACGTTTGGTAAAAGCTCGTGGCGGCATCCACGTAAGACGGGTCATACAATTTAGAAAAGCCCCAATTTTCCTCTAAATTAACGCCCCGCGCCCGCTTAGCCGCCAGCAAATAGCGGTCATAAGCGGAAACATCCGCCGTCACATCGCCTATCCAATTGGTGAAGCCATAGTGCACGGAGGGCCACCTTTCAGGCACGACGCGCGCCAACCACGCATCCACGCCGCCTTCATCCGCTTGCGGCGGATTGGGATTTACGAGTAGCGGCGTTTCCACGGCCAGCGCCGCGCCCCATTCACGGTATACCGCTTCGTAAAGCAGTCCGCACCAGCGCCCCCAATCAATATAGGGTTGCAGGTCGCGCAGGTCGCCAGAGGCGGGTTTTTGCCGCGGCGGGTCTATCGCCTGCCAATCGGAGTATGCTGTGCCGCATTGTTGGTTGTAGCGCTGGATGTCGTCGTCATACTGGGCCGCCAACCACGCCCGATAGCGCCCCAAAGTCGAAGGGCTGTAATCATAGTCCCATAGCAAATGTCCATCCGAATAAATGCCCTCGTTGGCGATTTGGACGAAGATAATAGGGCCCGATGGGTAACTATGAGGAGCGATAACTTCACGCCCGACAATCGCCAACCATTGGCGCACCATCGTTAAAAATAAGGGGTCGAAAGGGGCCGGCAGGGCCCATTCTGCACCGCTGACGAAGCCTTGCTCATCTATTTGCGCGCCTGACCATGTATTGGGCGCGCCCATCGCATTTTGCCACGCCTCGATAGCGGGCGTGTTGCTGGGCGATACCCAATCCGGCAATCCGCCAAAATTGGTCTCCGCGTGGATGAAAGGCCCGGGTTTAGCGATACAGTATAAATTTAGCTCCGCGCACAAGCGGACGAAGTGAAGCACGTCGCGGTTCGCTTGGCTATGCCCGTCGAAATCAGGATGAGCGTCTGGATGCGGTTGGTGATGCCGCCACGGGATATAAAAAGTGATGATATTGATGCCGCAGTCGTCGCGCAAGCGGGTTAAACGGTCGCGCCAATTATCGCGGTCGTCGCGGTAGTACGGATAATCGGCGCTGACCATGATTTGGCCTTGGCCATCAACCGTATAGATGCCCTTATCCATTTGTATGCGTTTTGCCATGAGGCGCTCCTATCGCTATAAACTCAGCGAAAAGGATACCCTCAGCTCGGCATAACGCGCTACGAGATGCGCCGATTACCAGCGTCGTCTATCGCGCCACCAACGCACAATAGAGACGATGATGATGAGCACAGCCAATCCGCCGCCAACCCCGCCGGCCAATTGCACAATCCGCAATTCACGATTAAAGCGCGCCGTTGGGGGCGAACTACCCGGCGTCGCGGTCGCCGTAGGCGTGTTGGTGATAGTAGGCGTAGGGGTGCGCGTTAGGGTACGCGTGGGCAAGGGGGTACGTGTGAATGTCGCCGTCCACGTGGGCGATGGCGTCCGCGTGAGCGTGCCCGTCGGCGTCGCGGTCGCGGTCGGCGTATCGGATGGCGTGGGGGTGATGCTCGGCGTATAGGTCAGGGAAGGGGTCGCCGTCAATGGAATGACAGGGCTATCCGCGGCTGATAACGCTAATTCAAGCGGGGTATCGGCTTCACGGTCAATTACGGGCGAAAAATTGCTATCATATATATCTGTCCAATAAACGGCAATATCATTGAGCAAGACATTGCTAGCCGGCAAAGTGCGGGGGATGAGTACATTAAAACGAATCGTACCGCTAGCGCCTGCTGGCAAATAAGCTAGCATACCATCCATTGGCTCTAGCTGAACTTCAATCAAGCCATTTCCTGCATCCACACAAGACCCAACGAGCGGCGCTTCTACAGTGCAGGATAAAAAGGATAGCCCAGTATGTAACCGCTCGACCAATTCCGGCCCTGCGATAGGCAAAGCGCCGCCAAGCCCTGTATTTTCTATCGTGATAGTGTAGGACAAAAACTCGCTGAAACTCGACGGCGGCTCAGCGCTCGCTGGCGCTTTTTGAACGCGAATATTGGGCGTTAAAGGGGGGGCAAAGAAGATAGGGCGCGGCGGCTGTATTTCAAAAGTGAATTGATTGGGGCTACCCGCGCAAATTTCTGCCGTCCATACCCCCGAACGTGGGTTAAAAATAGCGTCCCCTTCTGTATCTCTGTTGCTATCGAATAAGAGCATCTGTTGGATTGTTGGTCGCTCCGCTTGGGGGAATTCGCTATTCCATACCGCATCCGCAGACCCTTTACCTTTGATGATACGCCCTATTGGCGTGAAGTAATTGATGCGCGCGGTATCATCCATATCAAAGTTTAGCATGGCTAGTTGGGGTTCATCGGCATTCACTAACCAATAGAGCTTATCGCAAACGAATTCATCCGATGGACCAACCGTCTCGAAGGTTGTATGCACAAAACCAATGGCGATTTCATCGCCTGTACCCGCCACGCCATCTTGTCCAACAGAAACATCATAAGGGCGGCCATCCGATTCGCCTAAAATGCGGATACGCCAACCATTTTCATCATCGCCTTCGGTGCTAGTTTGCAAAGTGTAAGCGCCGCAGTCGCGCCCTTGTTCTGGCGCATCGCTAAGATTGAGGAGCGCAAATGTTGTCCACGCATTATCAGAGACGCCGCCATCGTAGCGTTCGTTGGCGATAACGAGTCCATCCGGCGCTATCAGGCGAAAAGAGGTGGTGTTAACGCGACCGCGAACGACATCCACTACCGCTAAAGGGACGCTCGCCGTCGCTCGATTGCCCGCTATATCTACGGCAGGGTCGTAAAGTTGGATAATATACGTTTGGTCGCCAACGCAAGGGATGAAGATTAACGCTTCGTGGGGGGCATCATCACCGGGTGTGCCATCATCTTCAGGCAAAGCATTAGAACGATAATCGCCGACATCCAAATTCACATCTGGGCCATTTGTCTGAATGATGAGCACATCCACCGGCGGAGTGAGCGCATCTTGCGCGTTGATTAAGCCGCTAAATATAAAAATAAGAGAAGCTACCGTTAAAAAGCTTAATCGTCGCACACTCGCTATCCCCTCAAATTGCGCCAATAATGTCTAATATACGTTTATTCGCCCGAACGCGCTTGATTGCTAAGCCATGCTTCGTAGTCATCAGCGCTAACAAAGATGCCATTTTCAATTTCGCCATCCACATAATGCCGATTCGCATCAAAATAGAGCTTCATTTCTACAGGGAAAGGACAGCGATTGCCGCGGGCCAATTTGCGAACAAAATAACGCCCATCATCATCCTGAGAAATGTCATTCATAGGGTCTACGCGGACTTTCAAAATTTCGTTACAGGCTTTGGGACGCACATAAAAATACAGTCCGCGGTCGCCTTCTGTCGCTTTTGCGCCACCCAATAAACGCTTGAGAAATTGCACTTTAATATCCTCAATCGGCAGAACAATCATTACTAATATTATGGAAACCGAAATATATTGCAATATGCCTTCATTCAGCGTATATCAAATTTAAACGTATATCCAATGCTTTCCTAAAGAGAAGGCCTCTATACAACGCAGTTATTCGATACCACCATACTTCAACGTGGTGAGAAAGTGAATGATGTTCAAATCTATCAGACACTGGCCAAAAATGTTATACAAACATCATTCGTCGCGCTTTACACTTTTAATTGATAGCCGAAGCATTGTAAAGGCGGTATAGTAAACACCTAAAACGGTCTATTATCCGTCTGTAAAGGAGTTTTTATGTCCGATTTCAAAGACCGTGTCGCGGTGGTGACGGGTGCCAGCCGTGGCATCGGCCGCGCTATCGCTTTAGAGTTGGCCGAGCGCGGCGCAACCGTCGTCATCAATTACCATAGTAGCTCAGCGGCGGCTGACGACGTGGTGGCCCAAATCGTCTCCGGTGGCGGCAAAGCGCTAGCGGTTCAGGCCGACGTCAGCGATGAAGAAGCAGCCAACGCCCTCATTAAAACAGCTGTGGATACCTATGGGACCCTAGACATCCTCATCAATAATGCTGGCGTAACCCGTGACAATGTCATCATGCTGATGAAAGCAGATGACTTCGACACCGTCATTCACACCAACCTAAGGAGCGCGTGGTTATGTTCTAAAGCCGCTGTCAAGACGATGATGCGTAAACGTAGCGGGCGGATCATCAATATTACTAGCGTGGTGGGTATCGCTGGCAACGGCGGACAAACCAACTATAGCGCTAGCAAAGCTGGTATGATTGGGTTGACCAAATCGCTAGCGCGAGAAGTTGCCAGCCGCAATATCACGGTTAACGCGGTTGCCCCCGGTTTCATCGAAACAGAAATGACCGCCACACTAAGCGATGAGCTGAAAGCGAAAGCCATAGAAGCTATCGCGCTCGGCCGCATGGGGACCGCAAAGGATGTCGCTAAGGCGGTCGCTTTCCTCGCCTCTGATGATGCCGCCTATATCACAGGTCAAGTTCTGGTCGTAGATGGCGGCATGGTGATGTAGGCAAAGGAAGCCGAATATGAGTTATGAGACGATTCTTTATGAAGTGACCGATAACGTAGCCTTGATAACGCTCAATCGCCCCGATTCCTATAACGCCCTAAATAATCAAATGTACAAAGATTTGACCAAGGCGCTACGCGAGATTGAGCGCGATAGCGCGGTACGCGCAGTGCTATTGACGGGAACGGGTAAAGGCTTCTGTAGCGGCGCAGACCTGGCTGAGTTAAATGCGGCTCTATCTCAAGGGTTTTCGGTGGGCGACGTGCTGAGGACGGGGTTAAATCCCCTCATCATGGCTTTTCGCACTCTAGAAAAGCCTGTGGTCTGCGCCTTGAATGGCGTCGCGGCTGGGGCGGGGGCGAGCCTCGCTTTAGCTTGCGATTTTAGGGTCGCTGGCGACAACGCTAGTTTTGTCTTCGCCGCCTTCGTCAGCATCGGCATCATCCCCGATGGCGGCGCCACCTATTTGTTAAGGCAACTCGTCGGGCCAGCGCGGGCGCTGGAGCTAGCCGTATGGGCTAATGCCCAAAACCGCCTTACGGCGAGCAAAGCGCTTGAGTTGGGCGTTGTGAACCGTGTTGTCCCCGCCGAAGCGTTAATGACCGAAGCGCTGGATATGGCGCGTACACTAGCGACAATGGCTACTCGCGCTATCGGTATGACTAAACGCGCTATCTACCGCGCGGCCGACCGCTCTTTCATAGATGCGCTCGATTATGAAGCGCAAGTACAAGAGGGCGCTTTCCGTACCTATGACTTCCGCGAAGGGGTACAAGCCTTTCTTGAAAAGCGTCCAGCGAATTTTAAGGGGTCTTAAAGACGTATCGTATCGTCTATAGATAGATTGAGGAATAACCTATGTCAACCATCTTTTCCAAAATTATCGCCAGAGAGATACCCAGTGAAATTGTCTATCAAGATGATTTGGTGACGGCCTTCAAAGATATTAACCCCATTGCGCCTGTGCACATCCTCATTGTGCCCAACAAAGAAATTCCGATGGTGAACGATGTCACGCCAGAAGATGAGCCTGCGTTGGGACGCTTATTCACAGTAGCCGCCAAGATAGCCAAAGATTTTGGTATTGACCAAAGCGGTTATCGCCTCATCGTGAATTGCGGACCCGACGCCAAACAAGAGATTTTTCATCTCCACATGCACATTGTGGGCGGACGTTCTTTGGGGCGGATGTTGCCCCCAAAATAAGTTCATCAGCATGAACACAGAGGGGAACAATCCCCTCTGCGCTTCTAATCATCGGCGGGTTCGGTGGCTTCTACCGCTTCGGTCGCCTCTGCTGGTGGTTCGGTCGCTTCTATTTGTGGCGCTTCTGTCGCTTCTGAGGTTAATTCCGCTGTCGGGCGAGAAGGCGCGCTACCAACAGCCAAAAGCGCATTATCAATCGCCGCGAGCACCTCAGCGGCGGTAGCCGCCACGGTGCTACCATTCACCTGAATGGTGGGCGTGGAGGCAATCCCTTCATCAGCGGCGGCTTCTATAACCGCTTGAATGCGTTGGCTGTTAAAACAAGCGTTAAAAGCATCGCGGTCTAGCCCCAAAGCCTCTACGCCAGCCAAAATACGATTTTGTGAAAAGGCGGCGTTAGCAAATTGCAAATGCCAACTGAACAAAATATCGTGCATCTCCCAAAATTTGCCTTGTTCCCCAGCGCATAAAGCGGTGCGCGCCGCGCCATCCACATTTCCGGAACCGGTGGTGATGATAGGCACATAGGTGAAAGAGACATTGCCCTGACGCACACGCTCTAAAACTTGGGGCAAAACCTGTTCGTGGAACTGGGCGCATCCCGGACAACCGAAGCTCGAATATTCCACGACCTTAACATCAGCATCGGGGTTGCCCAAAACGGGATACCCTTTTTCATTAAAACTTTGTTCAATTTCAGAATAAGCGGCGCCTAAATTTTCTGGGATAGGCGCTTCTGCAGGCTGATTAGAAACCACAAATAAGATGAAAATTAAGATAGCGACTCCACCAACCACCGCTAAAATCGTCATCTGTTGGTTGCGGCGTTTTTGTTTTTCGCGCTCTTCTCTACGGGCGCGCGAGCGTTGAGCCATAACGAATATCCTCTTTCTAAAATGAATGAACTATCCCATCTTTGCGAATTCGCCACCATTGTATAAGACAACATCAGGCTGAAAAAGTCTCATCTCAGCTTATTTTTCCAAGAGCGCAGATAGTTCAAAAAAGTGGGTATGGGCTGGGGCACACTATCTATAATGATCGGTGATTTGACGATTCTGGCGTTAGACTCGTCCAAAGGGAGATATAACATTTGGGGATGCGGTTTTAGTACAGGTATATCGAGCGACAAATCCTCAGAAACCATGCCCATCTGAATGAGTTCAGCGGTTGTCTGGCGTATCTGACGGCGGTCTTCATCTGTAACCAAACGCATAAAGCGGCTACGAAGTTTACCTTTGGTGTCGAACATCAACGTTAAACCGCCGAATAAATCAATCGTTGCGCCTTCAAAACGCTGGTACTCTGCGCCGTTAAGCGTCAACGGTTGGCTATTGAAATAGGTCAAATAAGCGATACCGCGCGCATTGCGATAGGCGGTCAAAGGCAACCATTCTACCCCTTGTGGCAAAGCCAATTGGGGGGCTATCTCCTCCAAAAATAACGCGGCGGCCATAGCGGTATTCAGCGTATCTGGCAAATAAATATCTGCTATATGCGCCAAAGAGCGTAAATGCTCGGTGGCGTCGGCATCCGATAAAATGCCACGGGCGTTGAAAACCGTCCGCAGAACGTCGTTATATCGCCCATCATAGAGGATAGACTCTGCCGATAAAAATGCCCGCGCCATATCTGAAAAATCGAATTCGCCAACCGGCCCCAACTCAATAGCGGTGGTCAAAATGCGTCCGGCGATGTCGCGCGCCCGATAAATAGCGATATAGGGTTGCATTTGCGCGCTCAAGCGTTCATATAAACCAACGATGATGTCATAAAAAGCGCCCGTAAAAAGGCGCGAGTAATTATGAGGCTGACGCCCTAATTCCGTAGATGGGTGCGTCGGGACATAAGGCAATTGGTCGTAGGGTTGGTAACTGAGATGGTTGAAGGCGTTGCGTAAATAAATGGTATCACTATCTACACCTTCTGGATGCTCAGCGCTAATCTGTTCGGCAATTTCGCTAATGATATTACTCGTCCGCAAATTACCTTTTGTCCAAGACAAAACTTGTTTGATGAGCGTATCGTCATGCATAGCGACTAAAACGGCGCTAATGTCGCCAAAGCTCTCGTGGAAGGCAGTGGGGCCAAGGCCGAATGATTCGTTATACAAATCGCGTAGACCATCTAAAACCGCGTGGGCGGTCTCGTGGCTGACGATGTCGGCGCTTTGAGCCGTGCTAAAGCTTTCGCCTTTGGCATCTGTTATCAGATGGAAGCCCAATAGTTTATCCTGCTCATGATAAAAAGCATTGCCTTCGTTACCGATTGAGGGGCTAATAGTCAAACGTGGAGACGGAAAAGCCCACGGAATGCTACGCCCCGCATAACGTTCATACATCCTCAAGGTGAAGGAGGCGTAGTAAAAAGCGTTCACTTGGTCAAATTCGGGCGTTCCCGGCCAGTACAGATAGTGCCCATCTTCATCAGCGACCGCTTTTGCCCCTCTCAAATCGCGCACTTGCAAGCGCGAATTCACCAATTCAGAGCCTATATCATGAATATTCATACGGCGTACTTCTGGCTCGCTCGTGAACGGATTTTGCGGGTAAACAAGAACAACAATATAATGCGTCGCTGGTTCGGGTTCGGGTTCAGGATGAAGCGTGAAAGTGCTCATAGCGCGTTGCGTCATCAACGCGGGGATATTAGAACGGCTGAGTTCTTGTAACCGCCGCAATAAACGGTGGGGGTGCTTTTCCTGCGGATTCTCGAATTGCTGGGTCATTGGCTCGCCTCAAACGTATGAAATGCTTGGACTTTTTTATTATTACGTGTGATAGGGCTATGGGGCAACTTATCAACCCATTTCAAGGACAAATAACTTTCCTATATTCGTTATCGGCAGTATAGTTAGTAAGATATACACGTTCTGCCAATCAACAGTTGGAGCCAGCCCTTATGTCATTTTTGGATGACGATGATGATTTCAACTTGTTTGATGATGTTGAAAGCGAAAGTTCTGCGGATAACGAACCGCAGGATGAACGCGAACAGGCCTTCAACAAACAAGTGGATGACCGTATCCGAGACTTACAAAATCGCAAATTGTCTATCAAGCAACGCCGCGCCGCCGCCGCATGGCTGGGCGAATCCGGCGAGCCGCGGGCAATCCCTTTTTTGCTGAAAACGTATAAAGCCGAAAAAGACGCCGACCTGCGCGACACCATCCATTATGCGCTTGGGCAATTCAAAGCGTTAAAAATAGCGCTCGATAAAGGCGGCAAAGAACAAGACCGCGCTTTACAACTCATAGAAGGGATTGTGCGCGAAGGCAAATTCGGGCGCCGCCTCGCCATCCCCGTGAGTACGCTCATCCGCGCTCAAGTGGGGTTAGTCATCTCCCTATTGTTTTTATTAATCATTGCTTTCATCATACCCCTAGGCTCTAGCCCCACCGTGCCCGCTACAGACATCGCGCAAGCCATCATCGAATCTCCACCAGACCCTATCACCGTCCGAGCGGATTTGCGCGCCATGCACCAAACGATGATGACCATACTCACGACGCTAGAGCAACAATCGCTAGCCCCCACAGTGGATTGCGACAGCATCGCCAATATCACCTTGCCGGGTCAATATATGCTGAATGCGGAGATTCAAGCCAACTATCTACTTCTGGCACAGGCGGCTGAACGCCTGAACATCGCGCAACTCGATATGATTAACGCCAAAACAAGCTTCGATGAGCTATGCGCGGCGGGCACCCCCGCCCCTTTGCCGTCCGAAATCGCCCAAAGCCTAGCGCCAACATTCGCCAACGCGCGCGCCACGCTCGATGCCATACCGCCGCTGTTAGATAATCCGCTCGCTATCGCCAGTCCCGTCCCTACAACCGAACCCCCCACCCCCACCGATACGCCCCCGCCGACCGACACGCCCGACCCTAATATCGCGCGAAAACATGTCTTAGCGCTCAACCAAATTTTATCCGACATGAACAGCACGCGCGGGCACAATTCGATTCTGCTTCAATATTGGACGGACATTCGCGACTTCGGCGAAACAGACGGGTGCTTAACACCGCCGCCCATTATTCCGCCGGATTATGTCATCCCTCCAGAGGAAAGCGCTTTCGTCCCGCCAGAGTTGAATGATGTAGTGGCGAGTATTAACGTCGCTTTGGCCGCCTCGCGTGAGTCGTGGTCCGCTTTTTTGACGGCCTGCGCCGACAACAGTTTAGCATCGCGCGCCGCGAACGAAATTATTCGTACCCAATTCGCGCGGGATACCTTTACAGCGGCTCAAACACAGTTGAACGCCATACGTCCTTAATCGCCCGTGATGAAATTGCCCTCGCCTAGGGCTTAGGCTATACTCAAACAAGATTGTGATAACCCTTATTTCATCGCTGGGGAGACGTTAGATGGCAACCTATACACCCCATGAAGCGCCGGCAAAAGCGATTGTTGACTTGCCGGTTATGCATCCGGGCCGACCTATTGGGCGGGATGATGTATTAAAAGTCATTTATGGGCACTTGCGGGCAAATAAAGCGGTCTTGATACACGGCGCATCTGGGAGCGGTAAAACGACGCTAGCCGCCGCCCTCGCCAGCGCCTATACCCAGCAAAGCGGTGGCGTCCTCTGGTTGACAACTGATTCAGGAGCTTTAGCTGAATATCTTGCGCGCGTGGGCCGGGCATACGAAGACGAAGCCATCAGCGCGAGCGATAACCCGCTAGGCATGGTTGGCGCAGTAGCCGCACTGCTCAGCCAGCATAAACCTTTTATCGTGATAGACGGCCGGCCAGACGCGAAGGCAACCGCGCAATTCATCAGCCGTTGCGCCGACAATCTGCCCGCGCTCATCCTCGCCGATAGCCATTTAGAAGGGCCATGGGAAGCCGTAGAAATTGGCAAATTATCCGATACAGACGCCGCTATTTTGCTCAAACAAAAGGCGGGTATCACCGATAATAGCGCTGATATTGATATTTATGGTATCGCCAAACTGCTTGGGTATTGGCCCTATGCCTTAGCCATCGTTGCGCGGGCGATGGCCGCCAGTAAGCAACCCCCAGCCGACTACTTCAAAGCGGTACAACAAATCGCCAACAAGGTAGACGCCGATAGCACCATGATAGCTTTGACAGCCAGCTATCGCGCTTTGAACACAGCTTTACAGGGGCTATTATTGATGATGGGCGCTTCTCCTAATGGCGAAGCGACGCCGGAACTACTGAGTATGGTCAGCGGTGTATCTATAGACGCCGTAGATCAGGCAATGAATGTCCTCGCCCAACTTTTTTTAATAGAGCGCTTTGAACGTTACGGCGAACCTTATTATCGGGTGCATGAAAAAGTGCTCGCTTTCGCCCGCGGTTGGTTACAAAGCTCTAATCGGCTAGAAGGCCTACAAGCGAAGTTTCGCGATGCCATCTTATCCTTCGCTAGCAAATACAGCGCTACCGGGACGATGTCCCACCCTAAATTAGCTGGCGTGATGGATATTATCATGGCGGTTGCCAAGGTGGCCGCTGAGCAAGGCGAGCGCGACACCGCCAATCGCTTATTGGTGACGCTGACACAAGCAGGTAATTTCGTCAAATCGAGCGGCTATGTCTATGAGTTGTTGCAATTGCGCCAATACGGTTCTGGCTCAACCATCGCCTTTCCCGCTTATCCTGCAGAAACCTTCTTAGACGATGTAGAAGAATCGGATGAAGCTTTTGACCTCGACGATGAAGAACTTGATATAGAAGATTTTGAGGAAGAAGAGGCCCTCGAAGACGAAGCCCCCCATGACGAATTTGAAATTGGCGAAAGCGCCCTGCCCACAGACACAGCCACTCTAGCGACCATCAACCTCGACCAATTGCGTTCCGCCTTAGCTACCGCGCGTCAACAAAAGGACATCTTGCGGCAAATCCAAATCCTGCGCGCTATCGCCAAAGTGCAAGTGGGGCAAGGCCGCGATGCCGAAGCGATGTCCACTTATGGGGAAATGTTATCCGCCTACGAAAGCATCGGCGATAACGAAGGCTTACTAGAAATTCTAGAAGCGCTATCAGGGTTATTATCCCAAACGGGCAACTCCCAAGCGGCTATCCTCCACGCCGCGCGTGGCGCCAAGCTAGCCGCAGAAGTTGGGGATGACGCCGCCCGTCTACGCTTGCTAATGATACTAGGAGAGGCTCGCCAAGAACTCGGCGAGAGCGACGAAGCCATTAAAGCCTTCTCCCAAGCGCTGGAAATAGCCCGTAACCGTCTCGATAAACACCAAGAAGCGCTCGCTTTATACAAGCTCGGTTATGCTTATCTCGATCAAGGCGACCCCGAAACCGCCGTGGAAACATGGGAAGGGGCGTTAGCCCTCTTTCGGGAGCAAGGTAAGCGCGATGACGAAGGGCGCGTCTTGGGCGGCATGGGCCAAGCCTATAGCGAAATGGACCGCTGGAGCGAAGCTATTAACTTCCACACTTCAGCGCTATACATCGCGCGGGAAACCCATAATCGTAGCGAAGAAGCCCTACAATTGAGCAGTCTTGGACAAGCTTTAGTGCGCGCCAACCAGTTGCCGCAAGCGCTGTTACGGTATCGCCAAGCCTTGCATCTCGCTTATGAGAGCGGGCATCGTCCAACAATCATCAACGCTATTGTAGACCTTGTCACGCTCATGTTGCGTAGCAACCGCTTGCTAGACATCTGCCAAATGCTCATCAACGATGCGGCGCGCATGGATCCAAATGATACCGATGTCAAACGTTTACAAGAACGCATCACAGCAGAAAAAGCGGCGGCGGATGCCAAAGGCGTACAACAAGCGCCTGTCACCGGCACAGCGCGCGACTACGCCGCGAATGCCTATCAGCTTTTAGATAGCTAAACTTCTCGGTTCAAACCGCTGATCCATCGTCAGCGGTTTTTAATTTATATACCGAAGTATGGCGGGCGCTAATCTTGAGCGGCTAGCAAAATGGTTTGGATATAATCATTATGCATGAGCGTAACTTGTAAATCAGGGCGGGTATGCAAGCTAGAGCCAATCGCTTTGATGATATTAGCGGCATTGATGTAATAATCGCGGGCGGCGTCGGGATTATCGCAGGTCATGGCTAGCGCTTGGTAACAATACCACGAATACAGCCCCCCATATTCTAATTCTGATTTAAGCGCTTCTTCTAGGGTGTGGCGAGCATTCGCTTCGCCAAGGGCATGTTCAGCAATCCCTAACCAAAGCCGCGCGCGCCCTTGCAAAATAGGGTTATGCTGGCGCACATCATGGACAAGCAATTGTGCCAACTCGCGACAGCGCACATAATCCCCCAACATCGCCAGCCCATTGATATGGTAAAGGCGAAGCTGAAAAGCGCTATGCGCGTCTTCGCTACCCATTTGCGCCGCTTGCGACAAAAGTTGCTGGCCCTCATCATGGCGACCTATAGCTATCCAGCATAAAGCCCGATTCGCCTGCAACAGCGGGTCAGGGAAACGTAAACTCTGCTGGATGCTATCCGCTTCGTCAAAAGCTTGTAGAGCCAGCTCATAAGCGAAAAGCGACCAATACACCGCGCCAATATTGCGAAGATCCATCAGCAAGTAATGGCTATTCTCGCGTTGGCGATTGAGCGATAAAACTTGTTCAAAATAACTCAAGGCGGTCGCGAGGTCGCCGCGGTCATAAGCGATACCCCCTAATTGCGTCATGGCGGCGGTGAGATGCGCTTCATCTTTGAGTTCTTGGGCGTAATTATAAGCGCGTTGCTGATAAGCGAGACTTTCGCCCAAGCGGCCGCGCGCATAAAACAAAGCGCCAAACGCCCGCAATACCGACGCCAACTGTTGGGTATTTTCACGGTCTACGTACTCATAAGCCTGTTGGAGCGCGCCCAAAGCATCGGTATACTGGCCAAGACTGCGATAAGCCAAACCCAGCATCCGATAGGCCAAAATGCGCGCGGGTAGCCAATCATCGGTTGGCAATTCATCGAGCAGGCGTATCGCCGATAAGCAAGCGGCGCTCGATTCATGAAATCGGTTGAGGATATTATAAGCTTGCCCCCTTAAAGCCCACATCTGGCTACTGAGCGGCAAAGCCACTTCGCGCGCGACTTTGCCAGCGAGCGCTAAGCCGCGGTCAATCAACCCTAAGGCTTCTTCCACGAGGCCGCGCTCTAATCGGCTTTGTGCGGCAGACAAATAGGCGCGCATCGCAGGTTCTGGTTCTTGCCCCTCCTGATGATGAAAAGCCAAAAGAGGCAAAGCATCGTCACGGCCGGCGATGTGCTGGCCCAACCACTTGGCGACTTGGCGATGATAGCTCTCGCGCTTGGAACGCGGCAACATCTCGAACGCGACTTCGCGATATAGGGAATGGCGATATTGATATTGACGTTCGCCTTCAAAACTCGTTTCCGGGTTTTCGACGATAATACCGCGCGTGACGAGGTCATCGAGCACCGTATCGGGTATCATCCCCGTCATTTCAGAAACGAGGCTAGCCCAGAACGTTTGCCCACTGACGGATGCCACTTGGACGACATGGCGCGCAATCGCGGGTAAATCGTCTAGGCGCGCTTGCACCACCCCAATGAGTCCGTTGGGCAGGGTGCTGATGGCGCTTTCGTAAGCAATACGGTTGACTTTCCAACGTCCGGTGCCGCTGGATTCAAAAACGCCCGTATCGAACATCATGCTGATGATTTCTTCGATAAATAGGGGATTGCCTTCTGAACGTTCGATGAGCAAAGGGATGAGCGTATCGGGCACGCGGTCTACATGAGAGAGTATCGCATTCACCAGCTCGGTTGTGGCGTCAGTATCGAGGCTATCAAGCATGATTTCGCTGTGATGTTGGACGGCCTTCATATAATCGGGATAATCAGCGCGGAATTCAGGGCGCGCCGCGGCAATTATCATTCCGCCGACGCCGTCTAAATCCTGCGCGAGATACTCTAGCCAATCCAAAGACGCCGCATCCGCCCATTGGAGGTTATCCACGATGACGAGGAGCGTACCATGTTCTGCCAAGCCCTT
Organism: Anaerolineaceae bacterium; assembly: GCA_037441665.1. Lineage (GTDB taxonomy): Bacteria > Chloroflexota > Anaerolineae > Aggregatilineales > Phototrophicaceae > JBBIRQ01. The sequence continues at coordinate 84,757 of JBBIRQ010000006.1, forward strand.
GAACCAACGCGACAACCACGCAAAAGCCATACGCTCTTGTCCGGGGCCGCCACGCTTGAGGGCTTGGATATGGGGGCTATCTTCAAAGCCATAGCCCGTCAAATAGCCCACCACCGCGGCGATAGTCTCCACATCAGGGCCTGACCATGTATCGGCGATGTAATCGGTGATGCGCTTACGGGCGATTTCCGGCGGCGAATCGGGCGTTAAATTACAGCTCTTGGCGATGAGGTCGCGCAGAAGCCGATAAGACGCTGTGCGCTTTTCGTAATCCGCCATCATATGAACTTGCACAAACGAGGGATGAGCGACATTGAAGCCGAACTCTTGTAATAAGCGGCTTTTGCCAACGCCCGCCTCTCCATAAATGGTGACGACGTAACATTTAGAGGTCGTGCGGGCCGAATCGCTCAACGTTTTGATGAATTCTAATTCCGTTGTCCGCCCGACGAACGGCGTATCGATGCCGGCGATGTGGCTTGAAGTAAAGCGCGAAGCGCGCGCCCGCCGCCGTTCGATAACCAAATAATTTTCAACAGGGCCTTCAAAGCCTTTCAACTCTACGGGTTGCTGGTGGCGAACATAAAATTGATTGCGGATGCGGCGGTAAGTTTGCTGGTCAATCAATACGCCGCCCACAGGGCATAACCCTTGTAGACGGGCCGCTAAATTGGTAGCGGGGCCCATCGCCAGAAATTCGCGTTTGGCATCTCCGCCCACCATCCCCACCATCACGCGACCTGTAGCAATACCTATGCGAATCCCGAAGGGCAAATCTTTATAGCGTTGGGCCAGTTGCTCAGCATAGAGCGTGATAGTCTGTTGCGCCTCTAACGCCGCAGAAACGCACCGCGAAGCGTCGTCTACATTACTGCGATGCGCCCCAAAAAAGCACAGCATGCCATCGCCCAAATATTGGCCGATTTCGCCATCCCACTCCGCGATGACATCGCCTAGCCGCTGATGAGCAGTTGCGATGACTTGTCGCCATTCTTCCGCCCCCAAACGGCGGGCCATTTCCGTAGAATCTTGCACATCAATGAACATCACCGTGACAAGACGGATTTCATCGCGCTCTTCTTTTTCGGGGTCGGGCGCGCGGGTTTGTAACAGGCGCTGGCGGGCCAATAAGGCGAAAACAATTTGCGCGTATGTTTCCGCAGTAAAAAGATGCTTGTTATCCCGTACTTCTTCTAAAGCGGCGCGGATAAGGTCTACGCGAGAGCGTGATTTTGTCATGGCAATCGTCTTATCAAGCTATCGGCTCATATCATGAGAGGGGTAACCAAAAGCTAAAGGTACTTCCCTCTCCTAATGCGCTGGTCACCGAAATTTCCCCGCCGTGGCGTTCGATAACATTTTTGACCAAGCTCAACCCCAAGCCGCTACCTTTAGCGACATTCGCCACCGTTGTCACGCGGAAAAAGGGTTCAAAAACACGGCTGAGATGCTCAGGAGCAATGCCAACGCCCGTATCACGCACCGAAAAATAGAAGCGTTCGGCATCATAACTGGCCCTCATGGTTATAACGCCGTCTTCGGGGGTATATTTAATGGCGTTGCCAATCAAATTTTCGATGGATTGGCGCAAGAGCACGGGGTCCGCTGTAATACGCGGTATGCCTTCTAAAGCGATTTCCGCTTCAAAAGTTTGTTGCCGTGCCACCGCGGCCGGGCGCATATTGACTATCACCACTTTCATAAGTTGCTGGAGGTCTACTTGCTCGTTGAGTTCCAAAGGCGAACTACGAATACGTTCAACGCGCAACAAATCATCTAATAGCCCACCCATGCGGTCCAAAGTCCGCTTGATGACGTCAATATGTTCACGCACGGGTTGATTATCTTGTGGCATATCCCATTCAATCATATCTACATAGCCGCTGATGAGCGCCAAAGGGCTACGCAAATCATGAGAAGCGACGCGCAACATCTCATCCTTAAAGCGGTTCAGGTCGCGCAAGGTGGTAACATCGTGCAACACGAGCACGTAGCCCCCCATACCATCTAGAATGTCTCGCCACAGAGAAATGCGCGCTTGAAAATCTTGTTTGCGACGCTCGCTACGCACTTCCAAAGACCAAACGTCTTTATCGCTGGATGCTTGTAGTGCATCTAGAATGCGCTGGATAATTGGTTCTGTAACCACAAAATCGGACAAAAAACGCCCGATAGCATCGCCTTGGAATTCAATCCCCAACAAAGGAACAGCCGCCTCATTCAGGAGCATAATACGCCCCTGAGCATCGAGGACGATGAGCACATCGGAAATCGCCTGTAGGATGGTCTGCAACTGCCGCTGTTGAGATTGAATACGATGGAAAAATTGTGCGTTGCGGATGGCAATAGCAAATTGATTGACGACAACAGTCATCAAACGCAGGTGATACTCAGTGAAGTGTCCGGGCGTAGGGTGGACGAGCGTTAAAACAGCAATAACATGGTCATTCGATAAAAAAGGCACACACATTGCCGACCGCACCGGTAATTTATCATCCGGGAAAATATGCCAACGCGCATCCTCTTGCGTATCATAAATGATGTCGCCGCGTTTATTTCGCAACACCCAACCCGCGAAACCATCATTCAGCACTTTACGGACCACTGCTACAGATTCATCAGGGCTGAGGTCGCGAGCGATGAGGATATGGTCCCAATCTATTTGGTCGTTATCATGCAAGAATAAACTGGCTTTAGAAGCGCCAACGGCTTTAGCCGCTAAATCTATTACTTGTTGCAAAACTCGGTCTAGATCGCGCACAGAAAGTAATTGCGACACTTCTACGAGCAACTTTAGCGCTTCTAGCGTGGGTTGTTTAACTTCCATAATCGTTATGGTTTGGGTTAATTTTGCATTGATATAAGTGAAACACAACACAAGAAATTGCACAAGTTTTCTTAAGCTCTCCAATACAATATTTACGTCGCTAAAGGGTTTTCCAAATATATCTTAACAAAAAACAAATCAAACCAATAATCAAAGCTCTGCTAGCTTTTTGCTCTTTTAAGCCTAAGCGATTAAAATATTTCAAATTCATTTGATACAATCGAACGTCAACCCATGATAAATACAGATATTCCCCCCAATGTCATCAAATTACTGGCGCACGATTTACGTTGGCGCATAGTCAAGCGCCTGAGCGTTGGGGATTATCGCGTCAATGAGCTGGTGAGTGTGTTAGATGCCCCTTTCAATCTGGTTTCGTATCATCTCAGAAAATTGCGCCAAGAAGGCCTCTTGACCGCGCGGCGGAGCGAAGCCGATGCGCGGGACACTTATTATCGTCTTGAAATCGAACGCCTCGGCGCTTTGTACCGCAACGCTGGCCGTTCTCTACATCCCAACTTGGTAGAAACAACCATGATGAACGCATCGGCATCGGCGCGACCATCGCCTATCAAAGTGCTCTTTATCTGCACGCATAATAGCGCGCGTAGCCAAATGGCAGAGGGTTTATTACGACATGATGGGCCGCCGTATATTAGCGCGGCTAGCGCGGGCGAGCATCCTACAGTCATTCATCCCGATGCTATTCAGGTGATGGAGGAGATGGGCATTAATATCCGTTCTCAGTCCGCAAAATCGTTCGACGCGGTTATTCATAATGCTTTTGACTACTTGATAACGGTTTGCGACCGCGCCCGCGAGACATGTCCAACTTTTTTAGGGGATGGTCGCCAAATCCATTGGAGCTTTCCCGACCCAGCCTTGATTGATGATGCCAACCAACGCCTGCAAGCCTTTCGCGATGTCGCGGCGGGTTTGCGGTCTCGCATTCACCATCTATTGCAAACGATATAAAAAGGTCATTGATATGATGAACAACCACATCACTATTTTTGGCGATATTCATGCCAACCTGCCAGCCCTAGAGGCCGTATGGGCGGATATGAATGCCCGCGCATTGGAAAATCGCTATTGTTTAGGGGACTTAGTGGGCTATGCCACCTTCCCTAACGAAGTCATTAGCATGATACGCCAGCACAATATCCCAACGATTATGGGGAACTATGACCAAGGCGTTGGTCATAGCAGTGATGATTGCGGTTGTGCTTATAAAACCGAAGCCGACGAGGCGCGGGGCAAACGGTCTATCGCTTGGACAAACGCCCACACGACCGAAGCGAATAAAATTTATCTACGTTCTCTGGCTAGCGCTATCCCCCTTGAGCTAGGCTCGTATCGCATTTTGCTTGTGCATGGTAGCCCGCGCAAAATTAACGAATATCTGTACGAAGACCGCCCAGATGCCAGCTTCGAGCGCATCATGGATAGCATCTCTGCCGATGTGCTCGTGTGTGGCCATACTCACTTACCGTATCACAAAATCTTGCCCAGCGGACGGCACGTTATTAATGTTGGTAGCGTCGGAAAGCCCAAAGACAATAACCCCCAAGCCTGTTACGCGGTTTTATCCATCAATAACGACCTTTTGAATGTAGCCTTCATCCGCACCCCCTACGACATAGAACGCGCCGCAACAGCCATCGAGGCTAGCGACTTACCGAACGAATTCGCCCAGATGCTCCGCGAAGGAAAAGGTTAGGGGGCGCGCGCACAATGAAGCATGGATGACTGACTTGGGCTATTGCCCTCCATCTTCCCAGTCAATGGGGTTGCCCAGCAAACCCGCTAGTAGATCGACACAGGCTTGGACATCTCCTAAATCTACGGTCTCGCTCGTGGTATGGATGAAACGACAGGGTATAGAGATACACCCGCTAGGAACGCCGCTATGCGCTAACTGTATGGCGGAAGCGTCTGTTGAACCGCCCGTTAACAATTCGAGTTGATAAGGGATATTATCGGCTTCAGCGCGTTTAATCATCCACTCCTTGATTATCGGAGGGACAATGTGGGCGGAATCCTGAACCTTAATAGCCGCACCCCCTCCCAAACGAACCCGCATCTTACGATTATGAAGCTCATCCCCTGTACCTGTCACATCCAAAGCGATGCCAACATCGGGCGCAATGCCCTGCGCCGCTACGCGCGCGCCGCGCACGCCAACTTCTTCTTGCACTGTGAACACAAGGTAGATTTCGTTTGGCGTCTCTTTTCCCGTGGCGCGCAATTTACGGAGCGCCTCAATCGCAACTACACAGCCTATGCGGTCATCTAAGGACTTAGCGATAACCCGATTCCCGCGCAGTTCCATTTCGCGCCAAAAACCGGCCGGACTCCCTTCTGGGACAACCCGTTCATTGGGGGCGGCTTCCACATCAATATAAAAGCCTTCCAAATCCGGGGTGTTGCGGCGGCTTTTGCCAAAAGCATCATGGACGCCGATTACGCCTATCGTCCCATCTTCAAAACGTACGCGGTTGCCATGCAAGGTATTGTGCAGAAGTCCGCCGATGTTGGTAAACCGCAAATAACCGCTTGTCGGCTCCATGTAATTCGCCATGACGCCAATTTCATCCATATGCGCCGCCACCATAATCTTTTTGCCGCCACTGCCAACGCGGCAAATGAGGTTGCCGAGCGGGTCTACCCGTATCTCATCGCTTAAATCGCGCACTAGCTCGGTTATCATTTGGCGAATATGATGCTCATAGCCAGATGGCCCCCACGCTTCTGTAAGTTGCTTGATGAGGTCTATCACAAGATTGCCTCCAATAGATAGCGTTCAAATAAGATTACGCAATAGTATAGCGTATTATGCCAGTCCGCCGATTGCGTATTTACGCAATCAGATGCAGGTTCGTTTGTCGTCCGTGTAGCCAGCGCATTTGGCCGTCGCTGAGGATAGCATCTTCTTCAAGGGCAATGCGGATTTCTTGCCCATCCCATTCAGGCACGCGGCGGCGGATATTCAATTCGATGGAATAACAAGTGTTATCATAGAGTGGATAATCGCCACGCCGCGGCACGCCTTGTTGGTTATCCCACAAGCCGATAGTCGGCCCCGCCGCATGACCATGATAACCGAGGGCATGGCTATAAATTTGTGGATTTAGCCCTTCAGCGCGGGCCATTTGAAGCGCCTCTTTAAGCACTTGGTTTCCTGTTTTCCCAATAGCCATGGCGCCCATATGAATATCTTGCAGTCGGTTAGCATCGGCGAGGGCGGCTTTAAGGCCGGGCGGCGCGTCTGTTTCATCAGGACGAAGCACATAAGCGTGTTGTTGTTGGTCTGTCGCTAAACCCAAATAATGAAAGCCAACGTCACAATGGAGCAAATCGCCGCGCAAAATACGAGTACGCGGTTCGGGCGTATCGTATGATTGTCCGAAAGCTTGGATTTCAACAGTCGGTTGAAACCACGGTTTTAACCCCATATCGGCCATCGTTTCCCGCAACCACCACACAACATCTTCTATGGTCGTGATGCCGGGATGAATGACGTGACTAGAAAATGCTTCGGCGATTAACGCATGACCCAACTCAACGATACTAGGATAGGCCGCTATTTCTGATGGCGAGCGTTGTTCTAGCCACCCTACACATAATTTCTCGGCGCTCACGACGCGCCCCGCCCAATCCCCCAATGCGTCCATGAGGAGCAAATATTCGCTATGCGACAAACCATCGCCAAAGGCGAAATCAGAACCGATATTGACGCCAATCGTCTTGGGGTTAAATTGTCGTATGATACGCACCAGACAATCATATTGCTCTTCCACATCTGGATTCCAAACCCCTTCATAAAACCCCGCATATCCATAACGGCTAACACTTAGTTTGGCTAATGAACCATCATCGCGGCGCGCAAAGACCAAGATTGTTCTGCGCCTTGCAGACATAGACGGCTCTGGCAACAAGGTCATCATAACCGGGTCTTCGTTGTATTCCCGCGCGATGACCAACCACATCGCGATGTGCTCGCGTTGCATAAGCGCGGGCAGAATTCGCTCTAGGCGCTCTTTTAACCATGCATTGCGTAAGACCGCTTGCTCGCGGAGCGATAACAGTTTATGACGATAAGAGGAGATAGACATAGGCGTATAACCTTTAACGAGAATCTAGCGAAGCGCATCATGGCGTATTGTACACCCTAAGATAGACGTTTGTGTTCCCGCGGTATCAAGCAGAGATAGCACCCATGGTCTATCTTTTTCCCCGAACGAGTTGCTAGAGATAATCACAACCTTTACAATAATAATTACACTTGTTCCTTCAGCTTTTGGGATGGCGACGATGAGTAACTGGCGCTGGTTGTGGATGGTAATAATCGTTGTGGCATTCATGAACACGGCCGTTGGGCAATCGAACAATGTTTGTGCCGAACTAGACGCCCCGCCCACCTTGCCCGCCAACCCGACAGCGGCGATGACGCTAGATGATAGCGGCTTGCAGATGGCTAGTTTAGCCGACTACGAAACCGCTATCACGCTATTCACCCGCGCCATAGAAACAGACCCCGATTACGCCCGACCTCTGCTTCATCGCGCTTGCGCTTATGCCCAATTGGGCCAAGCCGATGCCGCAACTGCAGATTTCGAGGCCTTCATGGCGCTGACGAACGATGACGATTTGAACGCTACCATCCGAACCTATATGGAAACGCTCGTCAGCGGCCCCCTGCCCTGCGTTCATAGTTCCACTTACGATGACCAGCAAGCCGCGCGCGCGGTGATACGCGGCTTCAACGAAGCTTTAGCGACCGCCGATGATTTTAACGACCGTGGGTTGGCCTATATCTGCGTCGGTAACGATGACCTCGCGATTCGCGACTTTTCCCGCGCTTTGGATTTAGACAAGCGGAACGCCATTTACTACAACAATCGGGGTTATGTTTTTAACTATCTCGAACGGTATCAAGAGGCCTTGGCGGATTTCAACTCCGCCTTGGATTTAGACCCAGAGTACGAAATCGCCTATAGCAATCGCGGATTGGCCTATTACAACATCGGCGATTATGAAAATGCGCTCACCGACTATAACAGCGCTCTACAACTAGAACCGGATGATGTTATTGTCATCAAAAATCGCGCCGAATTATACTACGATACCGGCGAATACGACCTCGCGCTAGCAGATTACACCTTGGCCATCTCTCTAGCGCCAGACAATCCCAGTTATGTCAATTCGCGCGGATTGCTCTACCTCGATTTGGGCGAATACGAAGCGGCACTGGCCGATTTTGTCCGCGCCACCGAATTCATGCCCGATAACTTCATCTATTGGAACAACCGCGGCTACAGTTATTATCTGATGGGCGATTATGCCAAAGCCATAGAGGAATTTACGACTTCTTTATCATTCAACCCTACCTACACCACGGCCCTTCTCAATCGTGGTTTGGCGTATTATCTCAGCGACCAATATGCCCTATGCATTGCGGATTACACCTTGATGATTTCGCTGATACAAGATGATAGCCGCGCATGGAATAATCGCGCCCTGTGTTACGAGAGTCTAGAGCAATACGACCTCGCCTATAGCGATTATAGCCGCGCCCTGACATTAGCCCCGAATGACCCCGTCATTTATAGCAACCGCGGTTATACATTACGGCAACTAGCCCGTTACGATGAATCTATCGCCGATTACAGTATGGCCATTCAGCTCGCCCCAGACAATCCTTCCTACTGGAATCAGCGCGGCGTCACCTACGACTTTATGAGGGATTATCGCTCGGCCCTTTCAGACTATAATCAAGTCCTCAGTCTTGACCCCCAATATTGGATTACCTATATGAATCGTGGTTACGCTTATTATGCGCTGGGGGAAGATGAACAAGCCATCGCCGACTTTGAAACGTTTCTCGATAACGTACCCAATTCAGCGCGCCGCCAAGAAATCGAAGACATCTTGGATGAACTGCGCGCGGGCGATAGTTAATCTGAAAGTGTAACCAAGCGCTCTAGTTATTCTTATCCACTCTCCGCAGGAGTTGTTGATTGATGCACACCTATCATTTGGAGCAATTGTTATCCGCGCATCATACCGATGGCAAACTCTATTTAGAATTTTTGCGCGTCCCCGATTTAAGCGTAGGATTATATATCTTGCCGGCCGGGGGCAAAGACCCGCAATTGCCCCATAGCGAAGACGAGGTTTATTACATCATCAGCGGCTCAGGGTACATTCGTGTAGATAACGAAGACCTGCCCGTAAAAGCGGGGTCAATCATCTATGTACCTAAAATGGTTGAGCATCGCTTTCATAGCATTAGCGAAGAACTGCGGATAATCGTTTTCTTCGCCCCTGCGGAATATGCTAACCGCCATCCACAAAAGCGCTCCGATTCCTGAGATGTTGGGCTAACGCTTCTAGCAAGCTGGATAAAGCGCTGAGATGCTTGGCGTGCGTTTGAAGGATGATAGACTGATTATCGCGCCAAATCGTGAGGATGCGCCCCTGTGGCGTTGTTTTAACAGACCATCCCCCCAAATGACGATACAAATAATGTTTTGGCCATATACCATGGATGATGAGTCCGTCCTCTACCACATCTACCCCTTGTCGCCAAACATACCAAGATGGGGCCAGCATTAAGCTAACTAGTAGCAACAAACGAACATCGAATAGAAAAGGCGTCACCCCGTGGCCGACGACAATAGCGACGACGAACAAGAAAACAGGCATCGCCCACAAAATCGTCATAAGCGCCCGATAAGGGGATGGCAAACGATGTCGGCTTATGCGCTTGCTCGCAGTCATACCTATCTCCCTATCGGCGTTGGACTCGTGCGCGTCGGAAGTGGGGATGGCGTAATGGTAGCAGTCGCCGTTGGCGACAAGGTTGGGGTTGGCGGCACGTTGATTTCTGTTCGCAATTGGGCCGGGTCAAAACCTTCAGCACAGGTCAAATCAGAGCGCAACGCCCAACCAAAAACACCCCCTTGTAAGCGAAACTGTATCCAATTGGCGTCTGCCGAGCGCGCAACAACTTCTTGATTGGCGTTGATAGGTAATAAACCCACTACTTGATGCGCGCTATCTGGTCCCGCCCGCAACGGGACATCGGCGGTCGCCGGCCCGCATTGGGGGATGATAACAGATACCGTCCGCGAAGTCTCGGTTATGTTGCCGCCAATATCATATGCGCGTAAGGTAATCGTAAACGTATCTGAGGGGATGCCCGCTATATCGGACAGAACACCCGTTGCGCCGTGTGTTGTCGGCACTTGTGCATTTGTGAATTGACCCAGACCGATAAGCTCTGTTTGGCGAGCGTCGGGCACTTCCCAACGGAGCGTGAGATTCGTGACAACATTACGGTAAAGCGTCGTAGGCTCGATAACAAAGGTCCACGTCTGAGGATTTAACGGCGGATACACACGCACGATTTGCGCCGCCGTATCGCGCTTATCGCCATAGCTCCCTTCTAACATAACGATAGTATTGCCCTCTAAATCGCTGGTGTTTAGGCTTATCTCGCGGGCGTCTGGGCCTAGGGTAGCTGGCAATGGCGTGCCATTGATGAACAGGGTAAACCCGCTCACATCCGTTGCTGACCAACCGAGCGCCAAAGGCGTCCCTTGTCCAATATAGGGCGTGCCTTCAATCACCTGTAATCCGCCTGCTGTAAATGCGCTGATATTGGGTTCTGGCCGTGCGAAAGCGCCGCCCAACAGCATCAATACCAACACGAAGAAACTGCCAAGCACCCCTACAACCGTCAGCAATGCCCACACGGGTAAAAGCGGCGGAATAGTGACAAAAAGGTCTGTCATGGCTACCCAGTGGGCGGCATCCCCAGATTGCACGACCAGCGCCGCCGAAACTTCTTGAGAAGCGCCTATCAAAGGGCGTTTTTGAGCTTTTATCCGCCCGTTGATTTGGGCGCGCTGTCCGGGAGCGAGCGTGATAGCGCCACTAGCAAAGGCAAAAGCTAATGTGCCGCTTTTCTCGATACCCCGTACATGAATCGGCAGAGGCGCGCTCCCTTGATTGAGCACGAATAAAGCTATCTCATCTTTTAGACCGATTTTGTTGGTCGCCAAGGCCATGCCAAAACCGTTAAAGCTGTGGACACGCACCGTCACCTTGCCCGATACGAGCGCATCCGATTGGGATTTGGGGTTTACGTCTAGCCTCAAGACAAATTCGCCGGGGGTTGCATCCGAACGGCGTACTGGCTTGATATTCACAAGAATTTGCGCCGATTCATCCGGGTCAATTTCGACTTCCGGGCGGTTAATCCGTATCCATTCTGAAGGCAAGCCTTCAGCGCGAACTATATAACGTTCTGTTTTATCGCTCAGATTCGTGATATACAATTCAACCGTGCTGTTAGAAGCTGGCCAAACATCAATGCGGTTTGTGTCCAGTTCAATACGAAAATGAGCGGTTGCGCTTTCGACCCTTTGGGTATCTTCGTCGGTCAAAGCCATGGGCAATGTGGGCGATTCGTCCACAGGATGAAAAATCATCCGCAGATGCCCAATGACAATCTCTTCGACCCCATCTAACTCATGGGGTTCATTGCTATTCAGGCGCACGCCATCTACGAAAGTACCATTGGCGCTATCCAAATCGGTAATCGTCACGCGGCCGTTTTGGTGCATGATGCTGAAGTGATACCGCGAGATGGTGTCAGTATCGAGGGCGATTGTATTTCCGCCCGCGCGCCCCACCGAGACCGTATCGCCCTCCAGTAAAAAAGACTCTATCTTGCCTTCTGGCCAAAAAACATCTAACCGACCGTATGCCATGGTTGTCATCGCTCCATGTCGTGTCGCTATTTATTCACTTCATTGTAACCAGATGTATCTGCTTGGCAAAGCGTCAACCCATCGCACAGGGTTGTATAAGCGCTAGAGGGCGCGGTAAACTGATGGATGAATCGGCAAGCGCTGGAAATTGCCCATAACTTTTTCCGCTGGTGCGCGGTATTCCTTGCAAACCGCGCGAACACGGGAGTGTTCATCTGTGGATCGCGTTGAGGAAAAGCGGCTTATATATCTCGCCCAAAAAGGGCAGAAAGAGGCTTTCGCCCGTCTTTACCGCCAACATGTTCAGGCGATTTATCGTTATATCTATTATCGTGTGAGCGACAATCAACTGGCTGAAGACCTGACGGGTGATGTGTTCGTCAAGGCTTTGGCGGCTTTACCGAAGTATCGCGACCAAGGGAGGCCTTTTATTGCATGGCTGTACCGAATTGCTCATGCGCGAGTCATAGACTATTACCGCCTGCGCGAGCGAAGACCTGATGAAAGCAATATCGAAAGCGAACCCATTGCGATGAGTAGCAACATGGATAGCGCTCTCTTACAACAACAAGCGGCTAAAGCGTTACAACTGGCCATCGCCGAACTAACCGATGAGCAACAGCACGTTATCATTTTACGCTTTGTCGAAGGCGAATCGCTGGAAAGCGTCGCCAATATCTTGGGGAAAAATACCAACGCCATTAAGGCGCTCCAACACCGCGCGCTAAGGGCTTTGGCGAGCAAACTTGAACGGTCCGGTTTTGATGTAGAGAATATTCTCGCGGGGTTATCGTGAACGACATAAGCCAACCCCAATCGTACGAAGACATTTTAGAAACGTGCCTCGCGCGCATCCTCCATGGTGAATGGACGCTAGCCGAGTGTTTAGCGCGTTATCCCCAACATGCCGCCAATCTGCGCGCTGATATAGCTGTGGCTTTACTGACACAGCGCTTAGCTAAACCCGCATTATCCCCCGATGCCGTAAATACCCTAGAAGAACGCTTGCTCGCGCGCATGACGCCGATAAAAGCGCTCCCTAAAAGCCGTACCCCTACATGGTCTCGCTTCGCCGCGGCCATGCTCATCGTTTGCGTGTTGGCTTTTGGGACGGGCGGCGGCATTGTGGCCGCCTCCGCTAACAGTATGCCGGGCGACCCGCTATACGGCGTCAAGCGATTCTGGGAAACCGTCATCGTCTTCTTCGCTAGCATTTTCGGCGGGCAAGACGAAGTCGCCTTGCACCTCATGCGGACTCGCTTTGATGAACTCATCTTGCTAGACGCACAAAATCGCTTGAGCGAAGCGGATTTAGACGCTTTTAGCGACGCCGCCGAACAAGCGATTGCCTTTGCAGATGCGGATACAGCGATGAACTTAATCGCTTTTACCAACGTCGCTAAGCAAACCTTCACGCAGGAAATTCAACCCAGCCAGCAGACTGAAAGGGCTTATTTGCGCGTCATACGCATTTTGAATGTAGAAATGGCTGAAGATGGCCGCTTGGTCTTGGCGCCCTTGGATGCGCCGCCGCCCACCAGCGAACCCATCTTGCTAACGGCAACGCCCACCTTAACCGCGACACCCACCTTAACCTTAACGCCTAGCTTAACGCCTACCCTGACTTACACGGCGTCATCAACGCCTACGCCGCGCTTCCCGCCAACGGCGACACGCACCCCAACGCCTACATCTACCCCCAGCCCAACGAGCACGCCTACGCCCACGCTAACGCCAACGTGGACGCCACTTGGTTTGAATTTAGGCACGCCCGACCAGAGCGGAGTGGCCACTTTGCCGCCCGGTACCGGCCAAGTCATCCCCACCCAGCGTCCCGGCCCTTCTAGCGATAGTAGCCAATTCTTCATACGCCAAACCCAACAAGCTGTAGAGATGACCCAAACCGCTATCGCCGTCCAAGGCACACAAGAGGTTGGGCCTTAGCAACGCATCATCCACCGAAGCAAAGCGTTAGAGATATAACCGTTGTATAAGCACAGTTATATCTCTAGGGCAAATAGAGGACACAATTTAACCATGTTCTGCCATCAACTGCTTGACGCGCTCGACAGCGTCCGCATCGCTAGAAAAAACCATCTGAATCTTGCGGATGGCGGCTACAGCATCATCTACCCCTGCGCGCCCGCTACGAAAAACGCTCTCGTCTAGCCAAATCGCCTCTCGTTCACAAGCCCGCTCCGCTTCGGGTAGCGACATTTTGTCGAACTGAAAATATTGGGGGAAGGCGCTAGGCACCGGCAATTTAGATAATTGCGGCTGGAACAATTGGTAATGATGCATCGCTTCATAACCCTCCCAGCATGGGATGCCTTCCATATGCAAAGCCGCGCAGACAGCATCATGCGTCGCTCCGCCGAAAGCGTTCGGGTCAATGGCGAAGATGTAGCGATAAAAAGAGCGCGTTGTATGGCGCGGGTCTCTCTTCAAAACGCGGACGCCGGGGACTTCGCTCAGCGCCTCGTCCATATATGCGGCCATTTCTTCACGGGTGCGGGCTTGTTCGGGGAAGCGGGTAATTTGCACATTGAGCACAGCGGCCTGTAATTCGCCCATGCGATAATTCGCCCCCATGGTGAACATCGTCTCCTCAGGGTCTGTAGGGCGCCCACAATTGATGATGCTAGCGGCTTTATAGGCTAATTCCTGCGTCTTGCACAACAAAATTCCCCCTTCGCCCGCCGTGAGAATTTTGGATGACTGCAAGCTGAAAGAGCCAAAATGCCCAATGGTCCCCGCGCCCTGTCCGCGCCACTTCGCGCCGTGGGCATGGGCGCAATCTTCAATAACAATCAGATTATACTTTTCGGCGATGGCCATAATCGCGTCCATATCCGCCATTTGCGCGCCCAAATGCACCGGGATAATCGCGCGGGTGCGCTCCGTGATAGCGGCTTCAATAGCTTTAGGAGAGATGCAATAAGTATCGGGGTCTATATCCACAATCACAGGGATTGCGCCAGCGGCCATAGGCGCGGCGGCCGTCGCTTGGAAGGTATACGCAGGTACAATAACCTCATCTCCCCAACCGATGTCAGCGGCGCGCAAGGCAACCTCCATCGTGACAGTGCCGTTCATCATGGCCACCCCATAGCTTCCGCCCTGCATTTCCACAAAGCGACGGATGAACTCTGCTGTTTGCGGGCCGGGATAAGGGAAGCCCCCCCAACGCCCCGAACGCAAAGCCTGAGCTACAGCGTCTACGTCGCTTTCGTCGAAGACCGGCCACATCGGGTATGCCTCTGCGCGCGTTTTTTGCCCGCCTAAAATAGCTAAGGTCGTCATTGTTTTTCTTCTCCCATGCACAATTAAATTAAAGTCCATAGTGCATCTAATAAACGGGGCGCCGTTTCTGGCCCGATAGACATACTCTCCTCGTATTGTTTGCCGGGGTTCAACCAATCTTGAGGAAAGATAAACTTCTCCTCAGGCAAGATATAACCCAGTTCATCATTTGCCAAACATATGACCCCCGCCAATGTCGCCCCGTATTTCTTCAACTGTTGCTTGATAAATAAGCCCAATTCTGGGAAAAGCTCGCCGGGTATGGTCGCCAGCCAAGCATCGCCTATGCGTATAAGTCCTACTTCTGTGACTATTTCGCCCGCGGCATTGAGCAAATTAGGCAACAATCCCACATCAGAAGCCATCTGAAACAAGACATTTTGCATAGGGATAGCCACTTCTACACGGTCATAACGCAAGCTATCCACAGGTTGAGCAGGCTTTTCCGCCAGAGCGGATAAAGCGGCATGGGCGATAGTTGCGCCCATCTGCGCCACTGCTTCGTGGGTCTGCGATGGCAAAGCGGGCGACATCATCCCGCCCAGCGCGCCGGGCATGAACATCGCGGGCGCGCTCGTCTGCGCCTCTATCGTCGCGCGCAGTTGATAAACATAATCAGAGGTGATTTCGAGGCTATCGGGATGCACACCTTCCGGGTGACATGGATAGATGACCAAGGTTGCGAAAATGCCGCCATCTGCCCGATGCCATTGCAGGCATGTCGCTTCTTCATCGGTGATATGCGGTTCGCGGTAATTTTTGGCGACGCCATAGACGCCTACCGCATTGCCCGACATCGTCACCGATTGGCCAGCATCGGCGAGCGCTTGCGCCCCGATTCTAACGAGCGTTTCTTTCAATTCCGCCATATAAACGGGGTCTACGCCGCTTTCGGCCGGTGTTGGCCCCCATAAGCCAATCGTATCGGGGCCAAAATGAACATGGCTACATGCGATAAGCGTTTGCGCCGCGCGGCCGGTTTGTTGCTGGATGGCATCCATAATTTCTAAGCAAATCTGGCGCCCTAACCCGATGAGGTCTGCTGTGAGGAGCAAGACATCGGTTTGGCCGAAACGCAAAGCCAGCGCGCGCGCCCATAAGTCATCATGTATCGCTACGGCGCGCTTATTGGGCGCATAACCCGCGAGGTAAACAGGTCGCGCCAAACTGGGGGTGATGATTGCCTGTGCATATCCCGCCTGAAGCATAATATCCCTCTTTTTGAAAAATGGACTCAGCCGACACGTTCAAGCGCCATACCGATAAGGCGCTCGCGGACAGCTATAAAATCGAACGCGGCGGCTTCCATGCCTAGCAAAACCCCACCGACAACGGGCGGAGCTTCTAAACGTACGAGACGCGCTTGGGGGGCAACCGCATGAATCATCTCTGACATCGTTTGGGCAATAAGTGGACTCCCTTTGTAAAAACTGCCCGCCAGCACAACATCGAACGGTTGCGCCTCCAGCTCTAACTGACGGATGACACCGATAGCCAGCAACCCCAGTTCGCGGCTAATCCACGTCAGCGCATCACAAGCGATAGTGTCGCCGGCCAGCACAGCTTGAAACACCAAAGGCGCTTCGCCCGCGCCGACGCGATAATAGCCACGAGCGATGCCTTCTAAAAAGTCCTCAACATCACGAGCGCCCACATGCTCGATGAACAATTCGGTCAACATGGTAGGCGGCGCCATACGCGACCACGCGCGCGCAATGGCCTGCAAAGCGCGATAAACCAGCTCAACGCCACCGCCATATTCGCCAAAAGTCGCGCCGTTGCCCGTCACGCGCCCTTCTCGCCCGTGGGCGTCTCGTCCGCGACAATTGCTACTAGTACCCGCTGATACAACCACGCCCCAGCCTTTTTCTGCCCCGGCCACCAAACCAATGACCGAATCGTTGACGACACGATAAGCCCCGCCCAAGCCCAAACGACTGATAGCCGATGTCATCAAGCCCACGTCGGAAGGCCAGTCATAGCCGGCAATGCCATACCCTGCGCCAACAATATGATGCTTATCTAACCTAGCATCATCTAAAGCGGCTTGCACCACCTGTTGAAGCGCTTGCTGGAAACCTTCAACCCCTAGAACCTCATGATTGCCGGGGTTACCCGCCGCAAACCCCACTATCTCGCCCGTATCGTCGGTGATGAGCGCATGACTTTTGGTATTGCCAATGTCCACCCCAAGAAAATAAGCTGTCATCCTATTGCTTGCCTTAACCTAAGCGTCTTGATGGCGTCCATACTACGCCTAATCACCAGCGGCTGACATGGGTATAGCGCGGACGAGGTCGCGCAAAGCGCGATAACCAATCAGCTGAATGCCTTCTTGTTCGATGAAGTGGCGAATGCTATCGCTCATAAACACTTCATAATCGCCGACACGGTCTTCCCAATCGGGGCAAATCGCGCGCAGTTCGGGCGTATCGGTGGCAGGATGCAGGATAAAGTGGGTGATACCCGCGGGCACATCGCCGAGGAGACGTTTAGCCGTTTCGATACGGTGATGCCGCCCTTCATCTAGTGGCATCATCGCCAAATGGTCTAAGAGGGGATAACCGCGCGCTTCTAGGGTTCTAATCAGCTCTTGACCAACGCGCGCCGTCTCGGCATCTACACCGCCCAGTTTCATTATTTCCTCGGTCCAACGCAAAAGAAATACAGGCAGATGGTGGTCTAGCGCGGTTTGGGCGTAAATATTCAAAAAGCGATGATAGAGCAAAGTGCCCATGTGGGTATCTACATGGGTCACATCCACCCCAGCGGCGAGCGCGCGCTTCACTTGCGCGGACAATTCTACGGCCGCGGCGTTGAGGTCATTCCGTTGGCGCGACGGTTCGACATCGCGGAAAAAATATCCCTCATCATCCATCAAGCCGCTCATCGGGTCGCGCGTGCTGACCGGCCCCCAGCGATAAACGTCCCATTCGCTGGTCAAGACTAAATGCACCCCCATATCTGCTTGGGGGTGTTGGCGGGCGATGGCCGCCGCGGCCGGAAACCAGCTACAGGGCACCATCGCCGCAACAGAGCTGATGACGCCGTTGTGCAACAAGTCCCGATATGCTGAAATGGTCGCCTCGCACATGCCTATATCATCGCAATGGATGATGACGAGGCGGTCGGTATCGTTATACCCTAAACGTTTTAAGGCCGGGTTCGCTGACATAGTATCCTCGAATCATTGAACAGGGACGCGGTTAAAGAATTGGGGCAGATGAGCGCGGTGGGTCATCAACATATCGTCTAGCACCTCTGCTACTTTATCTGCAGATGGGCCTAAGGGATGGACGAGTAGAGCCTGATGAGCGGCTTGACGGTCGCCATGAACCGCCGCCTCCACCGTGAGCAGTTCATACGCCTTCACTTGAGCGATGAGGCCAAAACAAGCGAGAGGTAGGGGCTTCGCTGGTATCGGTCGGATACCGCCCCGTCCAACCTTGCAAGGCAACTCTAGAACCCAGTCCGCTGGCCATCCTTCTACAGCGCCATGATGCGGCACATTGACAATATGAACCTCTTCTAAGTCGTTATAATGAGCATTCAGCAGTTGGGTTGCCACAGTCGAATAATAAGCGCCCCCACGTTGCATCAACCCCTCAGGGGGTTGGGTGCGGTTTGGCTCGGCATATTGGGCGAGCAAGTCTTTTTCAATCGCCATCACTTGCTCCGCGCGGGAAGGGGGCCACATCTCTTGTTCTGCCAACTTTTTCTTGGTGTAGTAAAAATATTGCAAGTAGTAATTGGGTATCATGCCCAGCGATTCAATCGTCGCGATGTCCCACTCATCTTCATCACCCCGCTTAATCGCTTCCACAAACCCTTGAAGAACCTGCGGCCAAACATCTTCGCCATCTATCTTAAAACCACGATGCCACGATAAATGATTCAAACCCAACGTATCCAACTCGCTATTTTCAGGCTTTGCCGAAAGCCCCCGCGCGGCCAACCCTTCTAGAATGCTCATCTTAGTGGTGATGGGCACATTGCACACCCCACAAGAAGGGACATCAGACGCATAACGGCTGAGCGCTTCGGTGACAAGCCCCGCCGGATTCGTGAAATTGACCAGCAAGGCGCCCGGCGCAAGTTCTCGCATATCATGGGCGATACGCAAAATAATCGGTATCGTGCGAAGCGCTTTAGCCATACCGCCAATGCCCGTTGTCTCTTGACCAATGAGTCCGTGGCGCTTGCCTAAATATTCATCCTCGCGACGGGCGGGCATACCGCCCACGCGCAATTGTGTAGTGACATAATGGGCCCCACGAATCGCCTCTCGTTGGTCGGTCGTCAGGTGTACGGTGAACGGCGCGCCCGCCGCCGACACCATGCGTTGGGCAAACTTGCCGACGATGTTCAACCGCTCTAGCGAAGCATCCATCAACCATAATTCGGTCATTGGAAAGCTCGCCGTCCGCGCGAGAAAGCCATTGATAAGCTCTGGCGTATAAGAAGAACCACCGCCAATGACTGCTACTTTCATGAAATTTCAACCACCTTTCCTGTACGCGCGCTTTCGTAGGCCGCATCCACAATTTTCATATTGATAAGCCCTTCTTCTCCCCCCGCAATCGGTTTTTGCCCCGTCTGCACACAATGGAGGAAATAACGCAATTGTTCATCGTACATCGTTTGCGGGCAATGGGGGTCGCGTGTTGGGGGATACCCCGAATCAACCGTTTGGACGGCGTTTTTATCGGCCGTGGGCAATTTTAAGAAGGTCGGGAATAAACTACCAAAACCGGCCTTGCCATAAAGTTGGGTGGCGGCTTCGGGTCCGTCGGCATGGGGTTGCCACCAACCCGATTCAATCACGCTGGTGGCGTCATTATCCCAATTGATGATGATAATACCCGTATCGTCTACGTCAAAATCTTGATAATAGGTGCCGATGCGCGCATAAACGCTCTTGGGTAGCGGGTCGCCCAATAGGAAACGTGCTGTATCCACCGCATGAATGCCCATATCGGCCATAGCGCCGCCGCCCGCATATCGCGCTTGGGTAAACCAGCCCGTGGGCCCCCAATGAACATGGACGCCATATCCTTTTGTGCGGATGATAGGGCCCAACTGAGCGACGCGCTCTTTCAACCACAAAACTTCTGAATCAAAACGCCAACAATGGGCTACCATCAGCACAGACCCGCTAGCATTTGCCGCGGATAGCATCGCTTCCGCCTCTTGTGCGTTCATGGCCATTGGCTTTTCCACCATCACATGAACGCCCGCCTTGAGCGCCGTCAACGTTTGTGGGGCATGGAGATAATTAGGCGTACCGATGATAACGGCATCTACGTCGCCATCAGCTAACATCGCTTCAATACTCGTGTATTGGCGAGGGATGCCGAATTGGCTAGCGAAAGAAGCCATGCTTTCCGCTTTGTGGTTGACTACCGCGACTAATTCCACACCGAGGTTTTGGGCCGCTTGTGCATGAACCTTAGAAATATATCCCGTGCCTGTAAAAGCGATTCTCAAAGCCATAAAGCGCTTCCCTCAACAACAACCGCAAGATTGGCGAATAATCAATTCTGTGGGCAATAAAGTGAGTTGGTCGGCTGGCTCGCCATTGATAAGACGGATGAGTTGTTCAACAGCGATGCGCGCCGCCCGTTCTATCGGGGCGCGCACGGTCGTTAGCGGCGGATCTAAATAGCGCGCGAGGCGAATATCGTCGAAGCCAACGACAGCAATATCAGAAGGCACTTGCAAACCCGCTTCTTTAATCGCCAGCATCGCGCCAATGGCCGAATCATCATCAGCGGCGAAGATGGCTTCCATCTTTAGGCCACGACGTAGCCACATCGTGACGGTTTCATGCGCTTGCGATTCATTGAAACCGCCATTGCCTACCAAAGCAGAATCATAGGGGATACCGTGCGTCTCCAACGATTCTTGATACCCCAAATGACGCCAATAAGCGTCTTCATGCGTATCAGGGCCTGCTAGAAAAGCGATGCGCCGATAACCGCGTTGCTCGATTAAATAATCCATCATCAGGCGCGCGCCGCGCTTGTTTTCGATAGTCACACAAGGGATCTGCAACCCTTCTGGCGAGGAGCGATGCAATAAAACGACAGGAAAGCCCACTTGGTTCAGACGGGTTAACTCATCATCGGGCAAACTATCCGTGAAAACGATGAGTCCATCGGTGTTATGCTCGCCCAATAGGTACGTGCCTACCTTACTGATGCGTCTTGTAGATAAGATGACGAGGTCATAATCGGCCTTGCTGGTGCTGGTTTCGATACCCCGCAACATCGGTTGAAAAAATTCGCCGATGATTTCATCCACGATAAGCCCAATGGTATTGGTGCGATTTGTCACAAGGACGCGCGCGGCGATGTTCGGCGCATAACCCAACTCGCTAATGGCGTTTTGAACGCGCATAGCGGTGCTGGCGGCCACTTTATCGGGATTATTTAAGTATCGGCTGACAGTAGCGGTAGAAACGCCCGCTCGGTCGGCAACATCTTCTATCGTTACGCGCAGGGGACGATTTTGTGACATCATGACAAAAAACATCCTCATAAATGTAAACGTTTACACAGCTTACATCATTCTGGCTCATACGGCAAGCCCCTAGGCAAAAAATGCCAACCCAATCGAAAATTAAGCCCGAATTGGTCAGTTAAATGTTAAAGTAAGAAAAAGCTCGCCCCTTGCCTAGAATATTGTGCCGCATCTACAATTACACACAAAACAAGCTAATGATAACCATGACAGCGAACACGACGCCATCGCGCGGGACAGATAGACTGAAAAAAAGTACCGCTCCATTGGGGCGGGCACAACTTGAGCAAGCCTTAGCGCGCGCCCTCGACGAAGGCCCTAGCGCCTTGCTTCAACAATTGCTCCATGTGTTGGCCATCAGCCAAATGCAAAATGTCGAATCGGATAATACCCCCATTCCCCAAAAACCATTGACCGCATCACGCGCGCGGATTATCGCCCTAAGCCACCTAGCCGATGTGTTGAACAAAGAACAAATCGCCGAACTCATCCAAAACGCGAATACCCTTCCTGACCTGTCGGAACGCGCTCAGCTCATCGCGCAATTGGCCTTGCGCCTGCCCGCCGAAGCCTACCAAACCGTTGTGCGCGATATTTGGCATCAGGTGAATGAAGCAACCGACCCAGCCACGCGCGCGCGGGCGCTGTTCGCGATTGCCCCTTTGCTCACACTCGTTCATGATGAGCCGGCTACACCCACAGCGCTACTTGATGTACTTGGTCAAGCGCAAAGCATCCGCAATACAGAAACGCGCTTGCGTAGTTTATCGGCGCTCGTCCCCTATCTACCCGCCAACATCGCCACGCGCACCTTTAATCGTATCCTCAAAGAAATTAGCCACATGCGCGATGATACCCAAAAAAGCAATGCGCTCATCAACATTGCCGATAAATTGCCACCAGACATGGAGCATCAAGCATTATCCGCCGCCCAAGCCATCACAGAACCCGCAGAACGCGCCCGCGCTCTAACCGCCTTAGCCAATTATATGCCCGATGCGCTCCGCAATCGCTTGAGGGAAGATGCGCTCGATGCAATCGCCCTTATCGAACGCGAAGAAGACCGCGCAACCGCGCTTATGGCATTCGCCCCGCATCTAGAATATGCTAGCGCCAACGCCCAATTTCCCGCGCTATTGGAAAAAGCGCTCGCTATCGTCATCGCCATCAGCCGCCGCCACATCCGAGTACAAGTGCTAGTCACCCTCGCGCCACATCTCACCCTCGATTTACAAGGCGAAGCGTTAGCCGCTGTCCATCGCCTGCCCGATGAGCGGCAACGCGCCGAATTATTAGCGGAACTGGCCCCTACTTTGCCACCGGAGATGCTGGTAGCTAGCCTCGCTGTAGCCCACACCATGCGCCAGCAAGATTCGCGCGTGCAAGCGTTGCGGATATTGGCGCATTACGTGCCAGAAAACGCGCGGGGTCAAACCCTTCTGGACGCCTTCGCCGCGGCATCTAACCTCACGCATCACTATGAAAGAGTGATAGCCCTAGTGGGGCTTGTGGACATCTTGCCAGAGCCGCTACACAACCAAGCGCTCACCCACGCTTTAGAAGCTATACAATTGATTGATAACGAAAATGCGCGGGCGCGGGCGCTCAACCAAATTGGCGCTCATTTGTCACCGTCGCTTATACCGCAAGCGCTGGATATAGCGCGCCAGTTGGCAGACCCGCAAGGGCGCTTGAACGCTTACTTAGGGCTGGTGCCGCGTCTAGATGGCGATAAACGCGCCGCGGTCATGTCTGACTTATTCAACTGGGTGCAAGAAATGCCCCTCGAATATAAGCGCGCGCGCGCGTTCATCAGTATTATTCCGTATCTCCCGCCCAACCTGCTAGACGAAACCCGACAAATAGCCGAGACATTCCACGACCCTTTCGACCGCGTAAGCCTATATATCGCCCTTGTGCAAAATATGCCTCCCACAAAACGGCCTTTGGTCATCGCCAAAGCATGGATGCATCTCAAACAAATTGAAGATGGTTATGATCGCGCCAGCAGTATCGCCGCATTAGCCCCGTACTTGCCGACGGCTGGCCGCCGAGATATTGCGCTCGTCGCCGCAAATGCCATCCGCCACATCAGTGATGACTATGATAAAGCCAGCGCTATAAGCATTCTTGCCCCGCTCCTCGGAGAAAATGTACAGCAAGATACCCCCTTGCCCGATAGCTTCCGCGCTTTACGATTGGGCTTTCAAGCGGCCCTAGATACCCCTTCGCAATCGCTACGCGCGCAATTATTAGCCCATGGCGTCGCCTTATGGGCAGGCAACAGCGACCCTGAACAGGCCTACACCCTATGGTCAGACGCTATGCGCCGCATCAAAAATCTGCCGCTGGCCGATGCGTTGCTGTGCATCGGCCAACTTGTGCCTATTGCGCGGGAATTGCTAGGCGCAGATAGAATGAACGAGTTCGCAAGTCTGCTAGGAGTGCGTTAAAATAGAAGGATAGTTTTCACCTGTTTGCGCGGTCCTCCGCGCGCCACATCAAACGTGGATAACAAAAGGGAAACAAATGCCTTCAGATTTCCTCATCAAGTTTATGAACGTTGCCCGTCAAAACACTGGCGCCGACAGATTTATGGCGATTGATGACACCCTAACGGCCCAAGAGATGATTAATGTGACACCAGAAGTAGCCACATCGCCCGATTTTTCGCGTATCGCCCAACAATCGGTCTACCAAGCCCTAGAAAGTGGCGAGCCTGTCATCACCAATAACGTCATCACCGACCCTTCCCAAGCGCCTGTGACCAATACCAATTTCTCCGATTTGCGCGTTATCGTGGTCATACCCGTGCCCAACCATGGGGCGCTCTATCTCGATCAACACATCCGCAAAGGCGTTATTCCACGAGAAACCATCGAGCAACTGGCGCACTTCGCCCGTCATGTCGTGGCCCATGGCTTGACGGATGTCTCCCAAGATGAGTTGTTTTCCCTTTATGAATCCATGTATCAAAAGGGCTAATTTTCGAGCTTGGGCAAGCTCTTCGGCTGGGGAATTGTCTTCAAAATATCGTCTATAATATGCGCGGTGCGTTTACTATATAACCAGACCATGCCCGGTTTAGTGTCGGTGCGGCATATCACGGCCAGAGAAACCGTGTAGGGGTCGCCGAATTCGATAATATAAACGCCGATTTCGTTACCCTCAAAATAGGTGGAATGGAACTTTGTTTCATCTAACAAACTCGCCAAAGACCGTTGCGCGGCGTGGTCAATGCTGAGCGCGCTGGTCAATAATTGCAAATCATAATCATCAAGCGTGCCAGCGGCGCCAACCATATTACCTTCTGTGTCAATCAATCCCACAAAACCAGCGTGCACATGCCCTAAAAGGCGGTTTAGCTCGATATTAATGCGCTTGAATTGCTGGCGTCCCAAAACCAGCGCGGCGGGGCGGGTACGTGGGTCTAGACGCTTGGCGCGGTCACGCACCACAGCGCCCGTTTTCGGTTGCTCTTCCACATCCGCTTTAGCCGATGCTGTGCGCTTCATCTCCAATTGGCGCTCAATTTGCATCAACACAAAAGAGATATTCAAGGGCTTATACAGATAATCCACCGCCCCTAGGCGAAAAACAGCAACCGCGCTCTTGGCCGATAAATCGTCATCAATCACAATCACGCGCGCATTAGGGCGCAACCCGCCCACAACAGCCAATAAATCCATACCGCTTAAATCCGGCAGTTCCGCCTCTGTGACAATCAAATCAAAATCAGTCAACAATATTTCGCTCAGCGCTTCTTCAAAATTGCTAGCCTGAACAGTAGAATACCCCCCCGCGTCTTCTAACGTTTCGACGAGCATTGAGCGGAGTTCTTCGTCCTTGCCGACAATGAGAATGCGTTCTTTACGTCCTGTATTATGGCTCATGACTTCCTTCGACCTCAACGGATGGCTTAGTTACGTGTTCAAGGTCTGCAATCATCTGTATCAATGGTTCTAATGCGATAAGTTGTATCAGCTCGCCACGATGATTCACGATATGACTAATTATAGGTCCGGTCATGGCGGAGCGCACGGGAACTTGGGCTACATACTCTACTTGTAATACCTCATCCACAACCAAGCCGAGTTGGTTTTGATGGGCATGAACGACGATGAATAGGGTGGCGATGGTCGGCGCAGAGGGTGGCAAACCGAATAGGATACGCAAATCAATGAGCGGCAAAATGCTTTCATGCCGATTCACCACCCCCAATAGCTCAGGTCGTGTCCCCGGCATCGGTATCCATTCGACCATGGCGGCTACTTCGATGACGTTATCAATCAATAGCCCGTAAGTGCGTTCACCGAGGCGAAAGGTTAAAATGGGGGTACGGTCTGTCGCATCGGTCATGATTGCGCCTTCTCGTTCAACCACATCACCATCAAGATAGCGGGCGATTCGGGACCTTGGACCAAAATTTCATCCACCAAATCGCCCAATTTAGACTTTAAGGCAATCAACACATTATTGGCAGAAACACCCGCCAACCACGGCGTCTCTGATGAAATTTGTAAGCCCGTCTTCGTTCCAGAAATAACACCCGTAAGATGGATAGTATGCGCCTCGCCCGTTTTCAGGACTAGCTCAGCCAATGTAGCGCCAGCGCTGGCTAGTTGGGCACGATGCGCGGGACTAAAACCTAATAAACCGGCGGCGCGCCGCACTGTATCGCGGACAATCATAATATCCATGCTATCTTCTACGCGCACTGACATGACGGGCGGGCGCACTTTGTAGGGCCCTGTAGTTCCGGTCATAGAGGGTTTTATCCTTACTTATTCCAAGATACCTAACTCTTGGAGTGTCTCGATTAAATGCTCCGACGCGAAAATATCTTTGGGTATATAATCATCTGCGCCCGCTCGTAAACCGGACATCGTCGCCTTGGGCCCGGCCTTTTCGGTCAACATAATAACCGGAATATCCTGCGTGGCAGGGTTGCGTTTTAAGCGACGGCATACCTGAAAACCGTCCATTGTCGGCAATTTGACATCAAGAACAATGAGCGCGGGTGGGTTAGCGAGGGCTTCGCGCAGACCATCTGGGCCATCAAAAGCAACGCGCACCCGCAAGCCAACACTTTCTAGCGTTTGTTTAATTTGTGCCGCTTGGGTTTTGCTATCTTCGATTAAGAGGACTTCTAGCGCCATAGACCTATCCTAACCCTGCACTTGCTTACTTTATTTTAGATGATTTTTGCAATTTCGGACGGCAAGTCTTTAAGACTGGCCACAACTTGCGCGGCGCCCAAATTAATAGCCGCATTCGGCATCCCAAAAATAGTTGAGCTGGTCTCATCTTGGGCGTATGTCCACGCGCCCGCTCGATACATCGCCAATAGTCCATTCGCGCCATCGTCGCCCATGCCCGTTAGGATAATACCCGCCGCGGCCGAACCGCACGTCTGGGCGACGGAGTAAAAGAGGGCGTCTACCGACGGCTGATGCCGATAATGACCTTGCGCTGTTAATAAACGCGCGATAAGCGCAGTCCCACGTCGGATAACCGTTAGGTGCGCGGTCCCCGGCGCCAAGTAAACCCGACCAGCCAATAGCTCCTCGCCATCCCGCGCAATAGTGACGTCTGTCTGAGCAACATTATGCAACCAACGCGCCAAACCCGTCAAAAATTCCTGCGACATATGTTGTACAACAACAATCGGCACAGGCAAAGGATGAGCAAGCGCTTGTAGCAACGTCCCCAAAGCGCTTGGGCCGCCGGTGCTAGCGCCAATCGCAATTAATTCTGGTCGGGGGCGGGCGGCGCTCTTATCATGCTTGGGCGAAGCGCTCGCTAGACGTCCGCCATCAGCGCTTTCTAGGGAGGGGCGGCGGCTCACCACGCGCACGCCAGCCATGGCTTTCAATGTCTTGATAAGTTCCTGTTGCCTGCGGCTGAAATCTGCATTTTGACGGTCTGGCGGTTTGGGCACAACCGCTAAGGCCCCGGCTTGCAAAGCGCGGAAAGATAAATCCACGTCATCATCAACCAGACTGCTAACAACCACAATCGGCGTCGGACAGCGCGTCATGATTTGCCGCGTCGCTTCCAAACCATCCAACTGCGGCATGCTAATATCCATGGAAACAATATCCGGGCGCAGTTCTTCGGTCAAACGGATAGCCTCCCGACCATCGCGGGCTTCGCCAATCACCTCTAGACCGGGCACTTCAGCTAAAAGCGTTATTAAGTAGTGCCGCACTGTCGGGCTATCTTCGGCGATGAGGACACGAATTGTTTTATGAGTGGCCATGAATTCAACTAATTGGTGGCCAAGCCACCCTATCGCGCATATTATTCATCTTAACCTTATTTTTTTGAGAAACACATAGAAGGTCTGGTTATAGGTTAGTTGGTTTTAAGTATGAGAAGTTGGATTGTTGTAATACGACCAAAGACCCAGAGCCACACTCATAACACGGCTTGTATCGTTTCCAACAGTTGCCCTTGGTCGAATTGGGATTTCACCAGATAAGCATCTGCCCCTGCTCGTAAACCGGCTTCGCGTTGTTCGGGTTTGCTCAGGGAGGTCAGCAGAATAACAGGCATAGCCATCTGATGATGGCTTTTTATGCGTTGGCATAGCTCTAAGCCATTCATTTTGGGCATTTCGACGTCGGTTATCACAAGGTCGAACTCCATTTCGCCCAACATTTCCCACGCTTCTACGCCATCAATAGCCACGTGCACATCAAAACCGGCCGTTTCAAGGATATTCTTTTCTAGCGTGCGCGTCGTGATAGAATCATCCACGACCAGTACGCGCACCCGCCTTTGTGTCGTGGCAGGGGTCAGACGCGGCGCCGCGATACGCCGTTGCGGCAAGAGCGCCCCGCTCGCATAACGCACCAGGTCGTTGGCATCTAAAACAATAATAACATCACCGTTACCCATCAGCGCCGCGCCGGCCACAAAAGGCGCATTCCTCAGCTCAGCCCCTAGCGGTTTTAGAACCAATTCTAATTCGCTGGATAAATGATCTACTTCAAAAGCGACCATGCGGTCTGCGGCCTCTAGCACCATCACTTGCAAGATGTCGCTTTGGGTATTGGCGGCCATCGGTATATCTAATATCGCGCCAAGAGGGACAAGGGGTAAGGGGCGCCCGTTGACCATGACCATCTCTTTACCTTCTGCCGTAAAAACATCGGCGCGTTGAACCGTTTCCATGCGTCCAACAATTGCAGAAGGTAGCGCGTACTGTTCGGGGCCAATCTCTAGCAGAATACAGCGAATGCGCGTTAAAGATACGGGCAGGCGCAAGGTAATCGTCGTGCCTTCACCAGCGACGCTTTGTATGCTCACTTGCCCGCGCATAGATTCAACGCGCGTCCGCACAATATCCATCCCCAACCCGCGCCCGCTAACGGCGGTGACTAAATCGCTCGTGCTAAAACCTTGTTGGAAGATGAGCTGGCGTACTTCGTCGTCCGATAGTTCTGCAACGTCTGCTTCACTGATGATGCCATTACGAACGGCGCGGGCCCTAATCTTATCGAGGTCTAGCCCTTTGCCATCATCGCGCACGCGCACGATAATCTCGTTGCCGCGTTGTTCGACATGAATAGTGATGCGCCCGGTGGGTGGTTTACCTTTTGCCTCGCGTTCCGCTGGCGTCTCCAGCCCATGATCGAGAGCATTGCGTAGCAAATGGAGCAATGGCTCATTGAGCATATCGAGGACGCTTTTATCTATCTCTACAGTCGCTCCCACGACATTCAGATGAACCTGTTTGTTCAACTCGCGCGATAAATCGCGTATCGTGCGTTGAAAACCGCTGATGAGTGTCTCGAAAGGCATCATCCGCATTGAAGCAATATCACCTTGCAAAGAATCTGCCAAGGCGCTCAGATTCATATTGCCGACGCTGATTAATTGCCCCAACTGCATCAAATCGCGGCTAGTCTCGTTCAGGTTGCGTTCGTTCGCCTCCAAAAATTTGAAGAGCGCGGCCAATTCTGCGGCTTCTTCTTCCCCCTGCTCCTGCAGGCGACGCACAAGCCGTATATATGCCGCCCGCACATTACGCCAATCGCGCAACCAACGCGATTGACGGCGGCGCAATTGTAAAATCCGCTGTAGATGTTCCTCACCTTGCAATTTAGCGACGAGTAATTCGCTCGATTCGGCCATCAAGCGGTCTAATTTGTAGACAGGAACGCGAATCGTTTCTTCAATGGATTTGAAAAGCAAGGTCGGGTTAATTTCGGCTGTTTCCAACGTGAGCGTAGCGGAAGGGATAGCGAGCGACGACGGCGAAAGCCGAACTTCTTCTGGTGTGAGCGCCATGATTTCAACGGAGTCATCATCGTGGGTGGTCTCGTCCTGCGCTATCGCGCCACTCATCGCGCCGACGATGCGTTCTAAATGCGTTAAGACCTCCGCCACCATCTCAGCGCTATTTTCTTCGCCCTCCATGATATTTTGGATAATGTCTAGCCCATCATAAAGTATATCGGCGGCGTTAGGTGGAATCTCCTTGCCGTCTTTCAAGGCAATCTGGAAGACTTCTTCCATGTAGTGGGCGATAGTTTCGATAGTTTTAATGCCTACAGCGCGCGCCGCGCCTTTCATGCTATGGGCCACACGATTCATCTCTTTTAAGATGTTCGCGCGGTCTTGACCATAGGTCATTTCTACCTGTAGAAGGGCGTTATTCAAGGTTTGCAAATAGTCGCCGACCTCAGCCCAAAAGATGCTGAGCAATTCCGAATCGGTCATCAACTATACCTCAATCCCGTCAAGACCTCCCGAACTCGTTTAGCCGCGTCGCGCAGACGCTGAACGCTGGCTTCCACCTGCATTGTGCTACTGACGGTCTCGGTGGTAGCATGTTTGATGGTTCGCATCGCTTGGGTGAGCTGATCCATGCCAATAGTTTGTTGGCGCGTGCTGGCGGCAATTTGCAAGGCGGCCATGGCCGCTTCTTCGATGGCCCGCGCAAGGTCGCGTATGGCTTCTCCCGCCTTATTGACCAATCGCTGGCCTTCATCTACCCCCTTGCTCCCCTCCTCAGTCACCATCACGGCGCTATTGGTGGCGCGTTGAATTTCGCCCAATATTTCGCGCACTTGGATAGTCGCATCACGGTTTTGGTCGGCCAAGTTGCGTACCTCCATAGCCACGACAGCGAACCCCTTGCCTTCATCGCCAGCGCGCGCGGCTTCTACCGAGGCGTTCAACGCCAACATGCGCGACTGGTCGGCTAGATTATTGACCGTGGCGATAATTTCGCCAATTTGTTGGGTGTGCTCGCTGAGGACGAGAATATTATCGGCGATGTCCTCCACCCGTCGCCGTATCATCTCCATGCCTTCGATAGTGAGCGCCACGGAATCGGTGCCCGAACGGGAAATATCTACGGATAGCTGGGCAGTTTCGGCCACACTCGCGGCGCGCTCGGCTGTTTCTGTCACTGTGGCGCGCACTTCATTCACCGTTGCGGTCGTTTGGGTGACGACGGCATCTTGCTCGTTCGCCATAGCAATTTGGCGGCTGGTGGCTTCTAAGATAGCGTTGGTATCGGCCTCTAGTCGGTCGAGCGCGCGGCTAATCTCGCGGACAATGGCGGTCAGTTGGTCGAGCGTCCGATTAACAGCGCCGGCCATGTGCATCAGCATGCGACCCTCGCGGATGAGCGCGTTCAAACTGCGCGGCAAGGTAATGCGTTGGAGCAAATCGCCTTCTGCCACGCGGTCAAGCACGTTGGCAAAATTGCTCAATGTCTTATCTAAGCGGCGATAAGTCCACTCATAAACGATGAATCCAAAGACCAACCCACCTAGAAAAGTGCCGACAATCCAACTGAAAGCTTCGCCCGTGCCCACCATACGCTCTTGCGTCGCTAGGGCGAATAGAGCCAGCGGTATTGTGGCCGCCAATGCCACAGACACCACAAGGCCATTTGCCAAGACCGCTAAAATGCGCCCTAAGAATGCATTTCTCCGCATCATATTATTCATCCATCCCGCCCACAATTAGGCGTCCGTCCGAAAAAATAGTGTTCAGGTCTAAAATAATCATATGCTCTGACGTGATGCCCTGTGCATAGTGTATATCTATTGGCTGAATAGCGCTCTTGGGTATGCGCGCCACCTCCGAGATATGATGCGCGAGCAACCCAACTTGTAAGTTATTCGCGCGAACCAGCAACAATTCATCTGGCTCTGGACCTGTAGCCTCCATGCCAAAAAACAGGCGCAAATCCACAACCGATACAATTTCGCCGCGCACATTTACCACACCGCGATAAAAAGCGGGCACACCTGGCACTCGTGTAATGCGCCCGGTCTTGCGTACACCATGGACATAAAGCACATCAATGCCATATCGTTCTTGACCTAGCTCAAAACTGAGCAACTGCGCCATCTCGCCGAGAGGTATATCTTGGTTTTGCTTGGGAGCGGCGTATTGGCGTGCGCGCTGGCGCAAGCGCTCTTGGATAAGCCGTGTTTGTTGCTCTGGGTCGTCCCAATTCAGCTTAGCCCAAAGGGCTTGCCAATCAATAGGCTCATCTATTTTATTATCTAAAGACATTTATCGGCGCACCCACTCATCATCTCTTTGAGTATATACTACATCAAACCATCACAAAAAAATGCGGAGATTTTTAAGGCGCTAAAGCGTGCCCTCGCTAAAAACCCCGCTTTAGGCATTAGCTGGGCCTATAATTTTTGACCATAGCTCATATACTTAAAATGAGGCCAACGGTAGATTATGCATAATTGGCCTTAAATGGTTCTATTGATAAGGCTTTTGGAACGTTACTCTCATTAATGAGAGATTCTGTATAAGGATGAGAAATACCATGAGTACACCATTGAATGGGTCGAACGAAATCGGCACAGTAAAGGTCAAGCGGGGCTTAGCCCAAATGCTCAAAGGCGGCGTCATTATGGATGTCGTCACTCCAGAACAAGCGAAAATCGCCGAGGACGCGGGAGCTTGCGCGGTCATGGCTCTAGAGCGTGTGCCCGCGGACATTCGCGCTCAGGGGGGCGTTGCCCGCATGAGCGACCCCGATATGATTGAGGGTATCATCAACGCTGTTAGCATCCCGGTTATGGCCAAAGCGCGCATTGGTCATTTTGTAGAAGCGCAAATTCTCGAAGCTCTCGGTGTAGATTATATTGACGAGAGCGAAGTATTGACGCCCGCAGACGAAGAAAACCACATCAATAAGCACAAATTCAAAGTGCCTTTCGTTTGCGGTTGCCGCAACTTGGGCGAGGCTCTGCGGCGCATCGCCGAAGGTGCGGCCATGATACGCACCAAAGGCGAAGCCGGCACCGGCGATGTGGTCGAAGCTGTGCGCCACGCGCGCGCCGTCAATAGCGAAATTCGGCGACTAACCACTATGGATGAAGACGAATTGTTCACCTATGCTAAAAACATCCAAGCGCCCTATGATTTGGTGCTGGAGACGGCCAAGTTAGGGCGCTTGCCCGTGGTCAATTTCGCTGCAGGCGGCATCGCGACCCCAGCAGATGCCGCTTTGATGATGCAACTGGGGATGGATGGCGTATTTGTAGGAAGCGGTATCTTCAAGAGTGGCGACCCCGCTAAACGCGCTAAAGCCATTGTCGAGGCCGTCACGCATTACAACAATCCCGATGTATTAGCCCGCGTCAGTCGCGGTCTGGGCGAAGCGATGGTCGGCATCAACGTAACCACCATGCCGGAAAAAGAAAAAATCGCCACACGCGGTTGGTGAGTTTCTATGTGCAGTTTAGGTTTAGCTCGTTTCTTCAGTTATCCGCGCCCCCAAACAACCTAAAACGCTCCTCATCTACAAAGCCGATGCCCATTCAAAGCATCGGCTTTCTTCTCGGCAGTCGGCGAATGCAAATCATAGCTTCTGGCAAACTTCAAGCGACGGGCTAGAAACACAAATGAAATAGTAAAAAACTGGCCATAGACTGGGTTTTCTGGGCGACTCTGGCTAAAATAATCTTGCGCCTTTTTCAAATAGGATTATCTGGTGTCCAAAAACATCTCTACCGTCGCAACATGGCCGCTGGTCATCTTATGGCTATGGCTCGTGATGATTTTAGGTATCGGGCAACTGAACGCCCGCGATTTATGGTACGACGAGATTTACACGTTGTATCACACAGGCGCGCCCCCTTTCGGCCCTTATACTCTGCCCCAAGTATGGTCATTGGTGGCGCAAGGCATTGAATGGACGCCACCGGGTTATAACTTGTTATTGAATGTTTGGACGCATGCCGTCGGCTGGTCTCCTTTTGCCGCGCGCTATTTATCCCTGTTAGCCAGTTTGCTAACAATCGCATGGGTCTATCGTTTGGGGGTAGATAGCGGCAATCGCTTTGTTGGCTTGAGCGCGGCGATTTTATTGGGCGCTAGCGTCTTTTTTATCTATTACATGGGTGAGCTACGCGCTTATGCGCTTTATCTTTGCTTATCAGCCCAAGTCCTCGCCAGCTATTGGCGCTACATCCACCACCCCAACAGGCTCTCGGCCGCCCTCTTTTTTATCGGAACGCTTGCGTTGATGTATACCCATTATTTTGGGCTATTGGTTTTGGTCGCTTTGGGCATTTATCACCTCCTTTTTGCTCCTAAAGGGCGTGTGTGGTGGTCGGTGGGGGGCATAGTGGCGATAGCAACCGTGTTCTATCTACCGTGGCTGAATGCCGCTTTACTCGTCCTGCGAGAAGCCCAAAAAGGCGATTGGTCCGGAGGGGCAATGAGCGCGCGGTTGGCGATAGAAACCCTGCTGAACGCTTTTGGCAATGGCGCATCCGGTTTGCTCGTGTTGTTGATGATGGGCGCGGTCTTAGTCAAACAGCGCGGGGCGCGCTTTGCCTTATTCATGATGGCCACTGTGTTAATGGCCGTTTTACTGGTCAACACGTGGCTATTGGTGCTCAATCATATTCGCTATATCTTTGCGCTATGGGTTTTGTTGGCATTGGTGGGCGCATGGGGTGTTTATTATTGGTCACAGGCGGGTTTGCGGGCCCGCTGGTTACTAGGGGTATGGCTGGCCTTCAGCGCTTGGCAATATACCGACGCCGATTTCATTTTCAATCTACACGGCGCCTTCCGACCGCTACCGCATCGCCAAGTGGTGGCGACCATCAGCCCCTACGCCACCTCCACAGACCTCATCGTCTACCATGCGCCCTATTTCCCACACATCCGCGACTTTGAATTCGATTACTATTTGAGCGACTTACCAGCGCGCCATGCCCTGCTCGATCCTTTTCCCGGCCAAGCAGAACCACGCGCCCCAAGACGCTTTTACGAACGCTTGATAGGTCCCTCCCAACGCCTATGGCTTGTCATAGATAAAACACAACCGCCGCGCCACTATTTACGAGATTTTATGCGCTTGGTGGAGGATAACTTCATACATTGTGGAACAATGCTGGATACCCCCGAACTACGCCTCGATTTGTTCGCGCGCCTACCGCAACAGTGGACGCTACAATATCAAACAGGCATCCGTTCAACACTTCTGGGACGCATGACCGCACGCCCACGCTCAGCGCTCGGTCTCGTCTTAGGATGGCGCTTGCCGCCCACTTTACCTCATGAAAATTATTCAGCCAGCATACAAATCTACGACGACGTCGGGCGAATGATAGCCCAAAGTGATTATGGTTTGCCCAAAAGTGAATATGCCTGCCAGCCAACGCGCATCCCATTAGATAACCTGCCATACGGTGATTACAGCGTCCGCCTCATCGTCTATGAATGGCGTTCCCTAGAGCGGCTTTATGCCCATCACTTCACCAAACAGGAAGTGAGCACGACGCCGACATTAGGAACATTTATCATCAAGCCGCCTGAATAACGATGATAAGCCTATGCCACATCCCATCAGGTCAATATACGATTGGATCGGCGCACCACCCAAACGCTAGCCCGCCGCACATCATCTCCTTAGCCGCCTTTGGCATTTCCCGTACCACCATCACCAATGCCCAATACGCGCTTTTTATGGACGACGGCGGTTACGAGGAACCTTTCTATTGGACAGAAATGGGTTGGCGTTGGAAACAGAGCAAAAAAACACAATCCCCGTATTACTGGAATGACCCAGCTTTCAACACGCCTGAACAACCGATAGTGGGGGTGACATGGTACGAGGCGGTGGCTTATGCCCGTTGGCTCGCCCAGCACAGCGGTCTTGCGTGGCGCCTGCCCACCGAAGCCGAATGGGAAGCCGCCGCCCGTCCCCCGGAGGGTGGCGAACCCATCATCGGCAATGTGGCTAGCGCAGGCCCTCAACCAGCCGATAGCGGGCCTGAAACATGGTGCGGGGCGCGCCACATGTTGGGGAACGTGTGGGAATGGTGCAGTAGCCGCTGGGGGCGCAATTGGCAAACGCTGGCTTATCCCTACCCTTATCAGCCCAACGATGGGCGAGAAAACCTCGAAGGCAGTTATGCGCGTATCATTCGCGGCGGCTCTTATTACGACCCACCGCAAGAAGCGCATCCTGCGGTGAGGGGACGTTATTTGCCCGGCTCCCGCGCTAGCAATATTGGTTTCCGTTTAGCGCTGTCTTTATGAACGAGGCTCTATACGCTCAGCCTTCGTCAGCCACCGCCTTCCAAAAAGCCGCAATCAAGGCAGATGCATCCGAATAACGGTCTTGGGGGCGTTTGGCTGTGGCTTTTTGAATGACGCTCTCCACAGCGGGCGGCAAATCGGGCCGCGCTTGATTCAAGGGTGGCAACGGTTCGCGCAGGTGCTTGAGCAAAATTTGCATCTTGGTCTGGGCTTCTATAAAAGGATGTCGCCCTGTCAACGTTTCGTAAAGCGTGATGCCGAGGATATAAATATCTGTGCGCGGGGTGACCTCTTCACGGCGAATTTGTTCGGGAGATAAATACGCCGGCGAACCAACCATCATCTCCATGCGCGTGATGGGGTCTGCCTTCAGGCGTTTAGCTACGCCAAAATCAGTCAAATATGCGCGCTGTTCGGCATCAAAAAGGATATTATCCGGTTTTAAGTCGCGATGGATGATATTATTCTTATGAGCGAGGTTCAAGGCATCGGCGATGTCGTCTAGCATATGGGCTGTGCGTAATAAAGACCATGGGCCCTTGGCGAATTGCGCCCGCAAACTGCCGCCCGATAAATAGCGCATCACCAACCATGCGCCGTGCTCATCACGCCAATAATCATACAGCGGCACAATATGAGGATGTTTGAGGCGAAAAGAGATGACCGCTTCGTATTGAAACCGAGCGAGAAGTTCAGGGTCATCTAAAAATTCGGGCAACATCACCTTTATAGCGACATCGCGCGCTTTTTCTGCTTGGTGTGCCAGATAAACAACGCTCTGGCCACCAGAGCCAATCTGGCGCAGAATTTCGTAACCGCGAATATGTTGCCCAACAAGCGACATCGTCCCACCTTTTGTTTCAGTCTAACCGATAGTTTTATTTCGCGCATCTCAGTTGATGAGCGCTCACATCAACGCATCGCTTTAAGGAACAAAAAAGCTGACGCGCATATCGGCGATACAAGCCGTATTGGGCTCTACGGCGGGGGTGTTCAAAAAATCGCGGGCGATTTGTGTAGGGCAGGGATGTACGTCTATCACGCTATGCCCTAAACCGGGAAACACATAATGATAGCTGTTGCTCAGATAGCGGGCGGCAGAAGCGCCCCATTCCGCAGGGGTAATAGGGTCGAACTGGCCGGATAGCAAAAGGGCCGGCACAGCGCTAACAACCGGCTCGTTCTCCAAAGGCGGCGGCGTTGGCATCCGCCACATCAAACATTCAGAAAATTGCGTATCTATGCCGGCTACCAATGCCTCGCGCAAAGCGCTTGGGATAGTTTGGGCATAGCGGCGCATCGTTAATAAGTTGTTGAACGGCGCTTCGTCGTAACATTGCACACTGTTGAATAATCCTTCGCTATCGGTATCTACCCAACCGAAAGCGGCCGCTTCGAGGTCATAAAAAGCTTCATCCGATAGGCTATTGATATAATCGTTATAGGCGTCGAAATCTGTCATCCCCAAATAAGCCATGAGGATGGCATCGTATTCCGCATAAGAAAAAGTGTGAAAAGCCGCGAACTCGATTTCGGCTAAGTCTTCATCGCTCAACGCATCAATATAAGCGTCAAAGGCGTTCGCATCGGCAATGCCCAAATAATCCATCAAGGTTTGCCGCCATAGAGCATCGCCGTAGGGGTCTGCCTCATAATCTCCGACGCTCACGGCATAGATGCGCGCTGGCAAATAGGGGATAGACGCGCTATCGTATAATTCGTCGAAAAACTCATTGACGAAATCTTCCCCCGTGAATTCTGACCCATCCGCCAAGCGGGCCGGATCATTATCAAGCTTTGCCACCGTCCGTATGAAAACTTCGCGTAAATCAGGGTACGCTTCAGCGCAGGCCGAATCCGCCGCGCAAGCGTCAAAAAGCGCGGAAAAGGCGCGGTAACCATTCAGGGGTTGTTCATGATAAAAGTCTATGTGCGGCGGATAGACGCCATCCAAAATGACGCTACGAACCCTCGCGGGATAATCGCGCAGGATGGTGAGCGCCAAGCGCGAGCCATAAGAAACCCCGTATATATTGACCTCTGCTAAATCCAAAGCGCTAATGAGGTCGGCGATGTCGGCGGCGCTTTGGGCGCTGGTATACGCGCTGAGGTCTATGCCTTCATGACGCAAACGCTCCACACAAGACCGCATGGGGTTCAATCTGGACGGGTCTTCTATTTCTGGGCAATTGAGAGAGGGGCGAGAATAACCCGTTCCGCGTTGGTCAATCAAGATGATGTCGCGGTCTTCACGTAAGCCCGATTGATACCAATAGTCTACGGTGCTCAGTCCGCTACCCCCCGGCCCACCTTCTAGGTAGATAATAGGGTCAGGCGCGGCGTTGGGGTTGCGGCTATGGATGATAGCGACGGCGAGTTGGATAGTTTTTGTGTTGTCGGCTATACGATTTTCTAGCACTTCGAGCCAGCCGCAATGCACCGTTTCCCCCTCGACCTCATCGCCGAAGATGGCGAAAGGGCAAGTTGCCGAGATATAACGTGGGACATCTAGTTGTGCATCGGAGACGACCGATATAAAACAGGCATAAGCGAAAAGGATAACCGCAGTGCAGGGGCGATAAAATTTCATCATATACCACTAATCGTTGGCATAGTTTAGCAATATCCTCAACCCTAGCCTGCTTTGGGCAGTAATATATACCAACAGCGCCCTTCTTGAACCACAAAGTCGCGGGCGATATATCCTTTTTGGAAAGCGTGACCTAGGACTTCTCCTAAAGCCGCTTGCCAAGCAATCGCGCGATTTATCGCAGAGCGCTTGAGTGCATTAATATCGTAGGGGATTTCCACGGCGTATGATGGCGCATCAAGCGATTGGGGGATATTCGTAATAGGCAACCCTTGCGCGTCGGATTGGAGCAAAAAAGGTATGTCTTCGTGCGGATGCGCCAAAGGCGCTAGCTTGCCGTTGGCGAGGGCGATAACGCGCTTATCTTCCAACAACCAAACCACTTCTAGACGGTCGCTTGGCATCCCTTGGTTAATCCCATCGTGCATCTCGCCATAGAAATTGTGGTGATAAAGATAGGTTTGCACCCCTAACAACCGCAAATTAAAGTGTGCATTGCCGCGTTGAAGCGGGTCGAAGGTCCACGCGATGAGCGCGTACCCATGCCCCAAGGCCCATTTGCGTTGCGCCATTTTGAGTTGCAGACCAATATTGCGGCGCTGATAATGGGGATGCACGCCCGCCATATGCGACCATAACGCCCATTCGCCACCGCGCTTAGCCGGAAAAGCTAGGGTGAAGCCGATGAGCTTATCGCCATCAAAGGCCCCGCCGATGTGCCCGCCGTTATGCACAAAAGCTTGCATCAAGTTGTGGGGCACGGCGGGTTCTGCATCGGCCATGTTCCAGATGACCATTTCCAACGGGACAACCGCTTGTAATTCTTCAGCCGTGTATAAGTCGCGGTAAGTAATCGCGGACATATTGCTACTTTTCAAAACGGATGATAAAACGCAGGCGCGCCATTTCAATCTCATCGCCATCACGCAGGCGATATTTTCGTTTAGCGGTCATTTGCGCCCCATTGATGCGTGTGCCATTCGTGCTACCCAAATCTTCGATATATAATGACCCATCGAGGAGGCTAATCATAGCATGACGCCGCGATACACCCGATTGATAAGCGCCATAAGCTGTTAAGTCATAATCTA
This sequence comes from Anaerolineaceae bacterium, assembly GCA_037441665.1. Taxonomy (GTDB): domain Bacteria; phylum Chloroflexota; class Anaerolineae; order Aggregatilineales; family Phototrophicaceae; genus JBBIRQ01. The sequence goes on from JBBIRQ010000006.1 coordinate 124,423, forward strand.
CGTCTTCGCTACCTTCAATTTTGCGCCCAAAGACAATTTTAGGCGCAATTTTCACCTTATCAGATTTATCAGTGAACTTGAGCAATAGGTAAGATGCTTCGGTCAGCGATACAGTCATCGGGCCAGCGGGGCGGTCTGGGGCGGGTTTAGGCGCTGGCGGCAAATTAAGGATGCTGGTGGTTTTCCCTTTTTCTTCCGACACGGTGACGCCTCTCACAGGATTATTTTTTCATTATCTGTAAATTTAACATAGAAAGCAACGCTTTCAAACAGTGTTACGGTTTTGTTCCTTCGCCAGCGCTTCAACTAGCGCCAACATTCGACGGTGCGCCGCCAAATAAGCTTCTGAGGAAAAATACGCTTGGGCGAATTGTTGGGCGCGCTGGCCCATCGCCTCTATATCCTCGTAAGATAGCGCATGGCGCAAAGCCTCTATTAGCGCCATTTCATCGCTCGGCGGCACTAACCAGCCATTTTCGCCATCGCGCACCAAATCGGGGATGCCCCCTACACGGCTGGCCACTACAGGCGTCCCGCATAGCATCGCCTCCACCACCACGCGCCCTAAGCCTTCTGATAGCGATGGCAAGACCATCACCCGCGACCGCCCATAGTAACGCGCCAACTCTCTTTGACTGAGATGGTTGACAAAATGCACGCGCCCTTCTAGCCCCAATTGGGCGCATTGTTGGCGTAATTGGCGCGTGTAACTGGCATTTTCCGACGCGCCAACGAGATACAAATCGCCCGCAATAGCGCGAACTTGGGCATAAGCGTTTAATAGATGATGTACCCCTTTACGCGGAATGAGGACGCCAACATAGATAAGGTCGCACGTATGGGATAAAGCGCGCTCGCGCTTAGCCTCGCGGAAGGCGCTATCATCGGTCCACGTCATACAGCGCACAATCGGCGCTGAAGGCGCATAGCGCCGTAGCTGAGCCTCGGTAGAATCGGAAATGACACGGCAAACATCGGCGCGCGCCAATACATAAGCGGCCAATCGAATGAGTAACCGACGAACTAGGGGGGCGAAGGGCACATGCCGTTGTAGAAAAAGGTCATCTTCAAAATTATTGTGATTTTCCACAATCAGATAAAGACGCGCGCCTAGCATCCTCCCAACATCACGCAATAACGCGGGTAATACGCCATGAAAAGGGCTTTGGGCGATGAGGATACGAACGTGTCGGAACAGAACCAACCATAACAAAAGCCACGGTAAACCGATGTAAAACATGGCATAGCGCAAAGGCGCGAAAGGGAAACGCGGCAACAATATGAATTGCGCCCCCTGCACAAAACTCTGGGGACGCCAACCGTCTGAAAAACCAATGACATATAAGGGGTGCGACAAACCCTCTGCCAGCAAAAGCCACTTCTTGACGGCTGTTGCCTCCAACGGCTGTTGGTAAATAGCGCTACTCACCCAACATACACCCCAATTTTCCATCTACAATTATCCCATTGGCTTAACTTTGGTGGTATTATCGTCTGGGAACTAAACGCATAAAAGGCTCATTTTATGACTGAACATGAAACGGTTACGCGCATTGCTGATGGCATTTATCGCGTCTATATCCCTTTACCCTTCGCGCTCAATATTGTGAATTGTTATTTGTTGCAGGGGCCACATGGATGGACAATTGTAGATACTGGCATCAACACCCCCCAAAGCCGCGAAACGTGGGCCGAAGTGTTCCATGCTTTAGACATCCAACCCAAAGATATTGAAAAAATTGTCCTCACGCACACCCACCCCGACCACATCGGTTTAAGCGGCTGGTTGCAAAGTTTGGCGGCGAATGAAGATAAACAAGTGCCTATATATACATCCCCGCGCGAGATAAAACAAGCAAAAGCCATCTGGTGGGAAGAACAAAAAGGGGCGTTTTACGATTTCCTCGTATCTTCTGGAATGCCAACAGAAATGGCGCGCGATGTCGCCGTCAGCATGGATAATACGCGCCAGATGACGCGCCCCCTTCCGCAAACGCTCCAGCCCATCCACGCCGGCGAGCGCATCCAGCTGGGCGAGCGCACCTTCGACATCCTCCACGGCCCCGGTCATAGCGACGGTCAATTGCTCTTTTATGACCCTGAAGACCGCCTGCTATTGTCCGGCGACCATGTCTTAATGAAAATTACCCCCAATATCGGCCTCTGGCCAGAAACAGACCCTAACCCCTTGGGGCGCTTTTTAGAGTCGCTAAACCAATTAAAAGCGTTAGATGTGCGCCTAGCTCTGCCGGGACATCGGCGGCTTATCGAAGATTGGGGCGGGCGCGTGGAAGAACTGATACAACATCATCAGGCGCGGCTACAACGCACGCTAGACACCGTATCCGCAGGTCATCACACGGCCTATTCAGCCAGCTTGCATATCTTTGAGTTCCAGCGCTTTTCCGCCCATGAATGGCGCTTTGCCACGGCAGAGGCTCTAGCGCATCTAGAATACTTGCGCGACCATGGGCATCTACGCCGCGAGGGTGGGCCGGTACTCTATTATTATCCAAACTGAGGGATGGCCTAACGAAGCGCCAGCATCCTGTGTACAGGCGGTTTAATGATGAGCGGTGAAGAAGGGCCCTGTCTTGTATGGGTGGCAAGGCCCAATCTCATCTAACAGATTTACTGGCGGCGTTCTCCCACAAAGTCCGTCGCTGAAAGAATTTTCTCCAGCGCTTTGGTGATGTCGGCCGCATGCAAGCGTATCGCGCGCACCTTGTGTTGATGCAACGTTTTATAATCCCCCAACGCCTGCGCTTGGAACAGCGTCCCAAAGCTATAAGGCGCTTCAGGGATGGCTATATCTTGGTCTATATCCGTCGTCAGAACGAGGAAAACGCCATTGTTGGGGCCGCCCTTGTGCAATTGCCCTGTGCTATGCAGATAACGCGGCCCATAGCCGATGGTCACGGCCCGTTTGGTCACATGGCGAATCCGCCGCCGAATATCAGACAACAACTCCAACTGAGAACTATTGGGAGTGAAGTAGCACAATAACGCGAAATAATCGCCCGCATTCGTCCCCGCAATTTGGGCCCCCAACACCTGTACCATACTGTTACTATCATAACCATGAGAGCGGCATAACTCTCGTAATGGGTTCAGCGTGGCATCGTTGCTGTAAAACGATACCCCATCTTGGCTCATGATGGGCGCTATTTGGGGGAGCTGGCCATGTTCTTGATAATGACGGAGCAATTGTTGAGTGGCCTCTTTCGCTTCCGCCACATTTGGCTCATCAAAAGGGTTGACGCCAAGCATCTGCCCGGCAACCGCCGTGGCGAATTCCCAGCGGAAAAATTCGCCCGCAATCGCATACGCATCTGGCAAACGCAGAGTGACCCGCGGATGGCCCGCTTCTCTTAAAATGCGGATGCCTTCATCCATTTGTTCGGTATCCGCGTCTTCGTCCACCCGCAGATAGATGAAAAGGCGGTCTGTAGCGTAATCGTGCGGCTTGCCAATCGTCGCGCCGACGATGGGTAAAACGCCTTTCCCTTCCTTGCCGAGGCTTTCCGCCACCAATTGTTCTACCCAATTACCGAAAGTGGCGATGCTTTGGCTACAAAAGAGATTCATTTTATCACGGCCTTCTTTCGCCAAAGCCCCGATGACAGCCCCTAAAGTGATACCCGGATGATCTTTACCGGGGATGTTCGCCCCGCAAGCGGCTATCATTTTCTGCGCGCTCGCCCATAAGCGCTCCAAATCCAGCCCGATGAGCGCCGCCGGCACTAGCCCAAAATAACTGAGGGCGCTATAACGACCGCCAATGTCTGATGGGTTTAAGAAAATATCCCTAAAACCTTTCTGGCGCGCTTCTGCTTCTAATTGGCTACCAGCATCTGTAATCGCGATAAATTGGTCACCCCGGCCGCCGGTCAATTCATAGAAATACTTATAAAAAGACCACGTTTCCACCGTGCCGCCCGATTTGCTAGCGACAATGAATAAGCTTTTATCCAACGTGATAGATGCTTCTACTTGCTTAACCCGAATCGGGTCTGTGCTATCCAACATCACAAAATCGGGGTAACCATCCTGTTTGCCAAACGTTTGGTAAAGCACCTCTGGCGCGAGGCTACTGCCCCCCATCCCTAGCAAGACTATCGTCTCCCAAAGGCTATCTTTAATATCGGCTTGAATCGCTTTCAAACGTTGCAGGTCTATCGTCTCTAGAACATCCAACCATCCCAAACGTTGCTGTATTTTTTGGATAGTGGGCCCGTGATTTTTCCACAAGCTACCATCTTTAGACCAAATACGCCCATTCACAAAATGGTCATCGAGGTCTTTAATCGCCCGTTGCACACTATCCACACTAATACCGAGCGCCAATTTTTGGCGCTCTTTAATACCTACGCTCAAAATCAAGCGCTTAGCCGCTACTTGGTCAATGAGCTGTTCAAAAGATTGGGCGAAAGCTTCCACGCCATCATCTTGAAGGCGTTGGGTGATTTGCTTGAGTTCAATACCCACTTCAGCCAATAAATCCATAACCACATCCGGCGGCAAATCGCCGTCCATTTGGCGGGTGATAGTTTCGCCAACATACCCATGATGCTTAAAGGCATCTAAAGTTTTGGGGGGCACGGTGTTGACTGTATCTTCCCCGATGAGCGCATCTACATACTTTGTATCGGGATAGGCGGGGTTTTTCGTCCCGGTAGAAGCCCACAACGGCCGCTGAACTTGAGCGCCGGCATCGCGCAATTTGGCGAAACGCTTGCCATAAAAAATATCGCGGAAACGTTTATAAGCGATTTTTGCATTAGCGATGGCCACTTGCCCTAACAATTGACGATTGGCGGCAATGCGCCCTGTATCGCCGCGCATTTGCGCCGCGCGGATATTATTTTCGAGGATGCTATCAATCATGGTATCTATACGGCTGACAAAAAAGCTGGCGACCGAAGCGATATGATCCACAGCCTCGCCCGCTTCTAGGCGGCGTTCCAACCCGCGGATATAGGCTTCAGCGACTTCTAGATAGTTTGATACGGCAAAAATGAGCGTGACATTGACATTAATACCACTCGCGATAACCGCTTCAATAGCCGACAAACCGGCGGGGGTGGCGGGTATCTTTATCATCAAATTAGGGCGATTGACCGCCGCGAACAAGCGCTTGGCTTCGGCGACGGTTTTTTCTGTGTTATGGGCGATGAATGGCGACACTTCCAAACTGACGTAGCCATCCTTGCCGCCTGTGCGCTCATAAACAGGGCGCAATAAATCACTGGCGCGTTGAATATCTTCTATAGCCAGTTTTTCATAAATCGCTTCGGGGTCTAGCTCTAGAATCTGTTGAATCGCCGCGTCGTAATCCTCGGAATCGCCGATTGCCTTTTGGAAGATAGTGGGGTTAGACGTCATCCCCAAAACGCCATCTTCCGCAATGCGCCGCGCTAACTCGCCATTTTCTAAATCGCGCCTATGGATATAGTCTAACCAAATACTTTGTCCGAATTGTTGTATAGCTACTGGCGGATGGGCGTTTTTATCCGCTGTCATAATAATCTCCTCTATCATATCTGGAGCGATAAAAAATAATTTATATCTGTCGGGCTTCTATCGCTTTCATCTTGTTGAAACGGCGAATGTGGCGCTCCTCGCCGCTAAAGGTCGCCTTCAAGAAAGCATCGGCTATCGCTTCGGCCAAAGCAGACCCAATAACACGGGCGCCCATACAAACCACATTCATATTATCATGTTGCACCCCTTGGGCGGCGCTGTACGTATCATGGGTGATAGCGGCATAAATCCCTGCCAGCTTGTTAGCCGTGATACAAGCGCCAATGCCACTGCCACATACCAAAAAACCGCGCTCTGCCCGCCCGCTTTGTAGCGCTTCTCCAACAGCCAGCGCCGCATCAGGATAATCTGACGGAACCGCGTCACTATCGACGCCTAAATCGAGAACCTCATGCCCTTGCTGACGTAGATAGCTAATGAGATGCTCTTTCAAACTGTAGCCGGCATGGTCGGATGCAATTGCTAATTTCATGATGTCTCCAGAGCCACTTTTTATACTATTGTGACAGAAACTGAGCCAAGTCTCAACGAATTCACCCGAAGTTGCCCCGCGCTTAATCAAGCGAGGGTGAGGATAATTTTGCCGGCATTACGGTTATCAGCCATCAGCTGATGGGCGTGTTGCACATCAGCTAGCGGAAAAACGCTATCAATCACGGGTTTCAAAATGCCGTTAGCGAATAGCGATTCGCTATAAGACCAAAAGGTTTGAATCAGGGCTGTTTTGCGCTCTGTTTCGCGATTACGCAGGGTACTGCCGGCGACGGTCAAACACTTTTGCAAGAAGGCCCCAAAATGGATTTGTCCTTCCGCCCCGCCCATCAAGCCGATATAGACTAAGCGCCCCCAACGATTCAGACAACGGATATTATCCTGCCAATAGGGGGCGCCTATGGTATCGAGGATGACGTCTACACCACCATATGCTTGGATGACACGTTCAGCAAAATTTTCAGTCTTATAATCTATTGTCAGTTGTGCGCCATATTGACGACAAATAGCGTGCTTAGCGCGGCTCGCCGTGACAGCCACCTTAGCGCCGACCTGTTGGGCGAGTTGTATCGCCGCCAACCCAACGCCGCTCGCCCCAGCATGGATGAGGGCAACCTCGCCCGCGCTCAGGCGTCCAATCTCAATGAGGTTGCTATATGCGGTTAAAAACGCTTCTGGTATCGCCGCCGCTTCGACTAAGGTCAAATTGGGCGGCACAGGCATAACATGATGGACGTTGACCACGGCTTCTTCTGCATATCCACCGCCGGCAACCAGCGCCATAACCCGTTGGCCCACCTGCAAATGACGCACCTCTTCACCTAGTCCGATGATTTCCCCCGCAAATTCAAGCCCCAGCACATCCGACGCCCCCGACGGTGGCGGGTATAATCCTTTGACTTGGAGCAAATCCGCTCGATTTAAGGCAGTCGCCGCGACGCGCACCAGCACTTCATCGGATTGTGGTTTTGGCGCGGGTCTTGTCACCAGCGTTGGACGCCCATTTTGGGCGATAACGGCGCGCATTAGTAGATGTCGCCCCGACGGTCTTCAAAAACAGGGATACGGCTACGCACCTCAACGATGGTATCTATTTCAATATCCGCCGTGACCAATTGGGGGTCTTCTCCCGCTTCAACGACAATTTTGCCCCACGGGTCTACCACCATCGAATGCCCGCCATAAATTGTATCGCCAATTTCGCCCGCGGCGTTACAAGCGACCATGTAACACTGATTTTCAATAGCGCGGGCCACCAGCAACGCCCGCCAATGTTCGATGCGCGCTAACGGCCATTCAGCGGTGATGACAATCATCGTCGCGTGTTCTTCCACAGCGTATTTGCGGAACAATTCGGGAAAGCGCAAATCATAGCAAATGGCGATACCTGTCGGGCCCCATGGCATATCCGTCACAAAAGGCGAGGAGCCGGCTTGCAACCAGCGGTCTTCCTCCATCAAACGAAAGAGATGGATCTTGCGATAAATCCCGACCATGCGCCCGTTAGGCACAAACACAGGGGCGCTATTGGCCACTTCTTGGCCGCGCGCTTCTAAGATAGAGCCGATGATAGCAATTTTATTTTGAGTAGCGATTTTGGAAAGCTCAGTGAAGATGCCCGCATTTAACGGACTGGCAAACTCTTTAGCGCGGTCTAGTGCATAACCAGTAGACCATAGTTCGGGGAAAACCACCATCTTAGAGCCTCGTCGCGCCGCCTCTGCCGCCAATTTTTGCATCACGGCGAGATTGCGTTGAGGATTCCCCAAAGCGATATTCATCTGCGCGAGACTGATATTGAGTTTAGGCACGCGCTCATCTCCTTATCTTAAAACAACAATACATCTAGCCACAGTATAAACAAATCAGTTATAGCTGACCAGTTTATGATTCGTCCCTGATGTAAGCTTCTACATGTAATTGATGATAAAGCGGCCCATCATCGCCTCGTTTAGGGATAATCACGGTCATCACATGGCCGCTCTGTTGGGCATGGGCATATCGTTCATCAATTTCTGCGACTCCGTACCCCACAACCCATTCATCTTGTGTGAAAATGGTGGCAATAACCCGCGCAGACCCTATGGCTTGCTCAGGGAGAATGCGTGTATCAATCGTCACGTAGGTATAGCCTAAATAGGATTCGGTGAACTCAATGTCATGATGAGCGGATAACGTTCTTAAAAGCACTGTCGGGGGCGTAACAGCGCCTAAATGCGCGAATGCGCGAAAATCATCTTTTTGAATATTCGGGAAGATAACCCGAAAAGGGGCGCGTTCTTCAGGCAACAATAAATGATAAGCCGTTGTGGTGCGCGCTTCTGCAATCACCTTTCCTCTAGCATCTTCTAAAGTTACGTAGATGGCAATCGTGCTGACAGCGCTTGCAGATTGGTTGTAAGCCCAACCTAAACAGGCTAAACGATTACCAGCCATAAATTGGCAGTTCGGTTCGCTAAGCATAATCTGAGGGTTAAAAGCGGTGTCGGGGGTGGCTAATTTGGATGGGCGCGGGATGATAAGCCGCTCGCCTGCGTTCAATTGCCAACTCCCTTGTGTGGCGTTCAGCAGGGCGCTTAGAGGAAGCCCCAATTGGTTAGCGATACCCCATAAAGTATCCTGAGGGCGAATTATATAAACATAAGGCGCTTCATCCACCCGATTTTGAAGGCGGGGATGCTGAGTGGCAGATAAGACGAATGGAGAGACAGTCTGTTGGCTATTTGGGCTTCTGCTCCGTGATGATAGGGTTATTTGTGGGTAGTCGGTGGGGGAAACGGTGGGCGTCTCGTTTTTGGTGGTGGTCATGCAACTTATAATCCACACACTGATGAATAACATCAAAAACGGCCGCCAGCCCCAATATCCCACAATAGCAATCCCACTTTATTGGTGCGCGGGGTATCCATTCGTTAGGATTATACCCCAAAAACTGGGCCGAGCCGAACAAATTCCCCGCGACGATTTATCTGTCTAAAGCAATCATAACCGCCAACTCGCCAAATTCGGGTCATATGTCACCATGTTTTTAAGGGCTGAATTCGTTACAATGTAAAAATATGCTTAAAACCAATTAGGAATGAAGACGATATGGAATATGTGAACGACCCCCAATTCGGCCAAATCATCAACTACGAGCGTTTGCGACAAGGCATCCCGGCCGTGATGGACCAAGTCTACCCTGAGTTTAATTTATTAGGGACGACCTACGCCAGCACCGAGCAATTCCAAGATGACCCCAACTATATGACGGCGATGGCCGCTAGCGGGCTAGCTTATATGATGTTGGTAGCGGCAGAAGAACATGAACTGGCCGAAAAACTCAAGTATAAAATTTTTACCCTAGGCTGGACTGAAGAACATTGCGGCACCGACTTATTGAGCATACGCACCCAAGCCACGCCGATGAGTGACGACCCCAACGAACGCCATTTCCACATTAAAGGCGCAAAGTGGCTCATCAACAACTCCTACCATGCCGATTATCACATGGTTTTAGCCAAAGTAGACCCCACACAAGACGGGCCGCGGTCTATGTCTATCTTTGTTGTGCCGCATAGTAGCACCCGCAATTGGGAACGGTTGAACACCCACGTTTTAACCAAAATGGTGCTGACTAAATACGAAATTGATGGCCCCGGTATCCTCGTCGGCAAAGTGGGGCATGGGCTATCCATTCTGCAACGTATGGCTATGCCCAGCAAATATCAGTGTTCTTATATGGGGGTGGGGATGTTGCGCGATGCTATCCCCGCGGCAATCGAGCATTTATCTACAAAGCGCATCTTCGGCGATAACCCCATCAAATTCAGCAATGTCTATCGCCAGATGTATACCCTAACCCTACAGTCAGCCTTTTTGCAATTCGTTTGGTTCCGCGCCCTCGCCTATAGCGACAGCAACTTTCTGCAATTCCACGGCACGATGCTCAAGTCGTGGATGCTACTTCGCACCAACGAAATCCTATCCCAAAACTTGTTGGTCACCGGCTCTAAGGGCTTTTTGGCCGAATCCGTCATCGGGCGTAGCGCCATTGATTCCTTCGTTTACCCCGTGTTCGATGGCCATTACACGTTGAACACCCTGATGAGCGCCAAAATGATGAAACGCTACTTAAGCGCAACTCGCAAGGAAACCCTCTCGGAGCGCATCCACTTTCTACGCCAAAACTTATATAAAGCCGTTCCGGGCCGCCACATCACCAATAAGGCAACCGAAATCCGACACCCCGATTTCTTCGATTACGCCGATTATCTCGCCCAATTCGATTTGCCCTTCGAGCTGGACGGCGCTTTAATTATCAGCGCGATGAACGCCTTAATGGCCGAGATAGAAGCCAATGACCTAGCCGCAGAAACAGAATATAAGTACAAAATTGGCACATTGCTTCATTGGGTAGAAGCGGTTTTGGCCGCCTGCGAAATGTGGAAAACCCTAGACGACGACCGTTACTTGAACGTTATCGTCATGCAGTATAATGGCTTGGTGAACGCTTTCAATAATGTCATCGTCGAAGGCGCGCTGAAAACACCCTTCCTACAGCCTTTGCGCCAACTGCCGATACCTATTGTTGAAGACCCGCGCGAATTCTTATATGACCTTTTGAATTTGCAAGCGAAGTTGCCGCAAGTGGCCTTGGAATAACGCTCAAATCCCTCAGGGGCGATGTCGCTATCGCCCCTTCTGCTCTCTCCCTAATTTAAGCCAATTCGCGCATCGTTTGACGTAAACGCGCTATCATGCGTATGCCATATTTGGGGCGCAACGTAAAAACGCGCATCGGTTCGACAACATGCCCCGGCACAAGGTCGAGATGAAACCGTTGGGCAATAGTGGCCAAAGCGAGCGTGGCTTCCATCATAGCGAAAGCATTACCAATACAAATACGCGGCCCCGCGCCAAAGGGAATATAAGCATACTTGGGGATGTTCGCTTCATTTTCTTGCGAGAAACGTTCTGGACGGAAAGCTAAAGGCTCATCGAACCAGCGAGAATCACGATGCAATATCCATGGGGCCAACAAAACAGTGGCGGATCTAGGTATAGTATAGCCCCCAATCTCAACAGCTTCTATCGGCTCGCGCGTTGTCGCCCAAGCTGGGGGATAAAGGCGCATCGCTTCTTTGATGACCATTTGGGTATACGTTAAGCGGCGCAAATCCGCCAATGTTGCCGATTTTTCACCCAATACTTCATCTAGTTCTTGATGCAAACGCGCTTCGACTTCGGGATGTTGGGCTAACAGGTAAAAGGTCCACATAAGCGTGACGGCCGTTGTTTCGTGCCCGGCGCCAAAGAGCGTTTGCGCCTCGTTCATCACTTGCTTATCCGATAAGCGGCTACCATCTTCATCTTCAGCCAACAGTAGCATAGATAATAAATCGCCATGGTCAACGCCCGTGCGCCTCCTTTGGGCGATGATTTCACCAATCGCATGGCGCACCTGTTTAGTAGCTCGGTGCAGACGGTGATTCTCTGCTGTCGGCAACCAAGACGGCGTTGGCAAAAGACGTTGTAAGCGATGGTCTACGGTGTCGAACATGACCGCCATAGCAGAGCCGAGGGCGTCGGTATCGTCGCCTATATCGGCGTCAAAAAGGGTCTTGACGACGATATTCATCGTGAGATGCGTCATCTCCTCGTCAAAGGACAACACAGCATTATCTGACCATTGATTGAGCATGCGCTGGGTATAATCCACCATGACATCCGCATAAGCGCCGATGCGTTTAGTGTGAAAAGCGGGTTGCATTAGGCGACGCTCCTGCCGCCAAAAATCGCCATCGCCGGTGAAGACATTAAGGCCGATGAGGTCATTTAAGACGCGCTTAGTGACGCGAGACTTATAAAATTTATCTGCTTTCGTCACCAAAACATCGCGCACGAGGTCAGGATGATTGATAAAATAAAGAGGAAAAGGGCCAAAACGCAAAAAAACGAGGTCGCCATAATCGCCAGCGGCTAACTGTTCTAGGTAGCTCAGCGTATCGTGGTTAAATTCGCGCATATTGCCCCAGATAAAATGCCCCTTAGGGCCCGGCGGACGGTTGAACTGGCCCATAAAATACCCCCTTACAATTGTGAACAATATCACAATTATAAGATAGATTTCTCGCGGTTGGCAATAACCCAAAAAGTCACCCACTCGTATGAGAATAAAACTTGACTAAAGAACATATGTTCTGTATACTACATCTATGGAAATCACCAAAACAACCCAAGCTTTGAACAAACTAGCCCAAATGGGTGATACAACTCAGTTCGAGCGCGCGGGCGACGCCCCCCAACGCGAAAAAAGAGCGCCTTATCAGTCGCGTAGCCTTGCAGAATGTATCACGCATTTACAGACGCCGCGCGGGGCCAAGCCCGTCCTCAAGGCCATGATGACCACCGCTTGCGAACGGAACTGCTATTATTGCCCGTTTCGCGCCGGGCGCGGCAAGACTGAGCGCGTCACCTATAGCCCAGATGCTATGGCGGGCGCTTTTCACACCATCCAACACAAGGGGCTTGTTGATGGCCTATTTTTATCTTCGGGCATCATCAAAGGTAGTGTCACCACCCAAGATAAAATCATTGATACGATCGAAATTATCCGCCGTAAATACCAGTATCGCGGCTATATCCACCTGAAGATTATGCCGGGCGTTGAACGCGACCAACTCCACCGTGCGATGCAGTTAGCGGACCGTATTTCTGTCAATCTAGAAGCGCCAACGCCGCAACGGTTGAACGCCCTCGCGCCTAAAAAAGACTTCACAAATGAATTGCTTCAGATGATTCAATGGGCGCAAGAATTACGCCAGCACCACCCCGACCAAAAATTAGCCCGCACAGTCACCCAATTTGTTGTCGGCGCTGTGGGCGATACTGACGTGGAATTATTGACGCTCAGTCAACAGCTTTATCAGCATTTGGGGCTGGCTCGCGCGTACTATTCCGCCTTCCACCCCATCAGCCAAACGCCTTTTGAAGACTTAGCGCCGACGCGCGCCATTCGCGAATATCGCCTTTATCAATCAAGCTTCCTCCTGCGCGATTACGGCTGGTGCGCCGAAGAATTGCCCTTCGACGAAGCGGGGTATCTCCGCACCGATATAGACCCCAAACGCGCATGGGCAGAGGCAAATCTCATCCATGCCCCTATTGATTTGATGCGAGCGGATAGGGAACAATTGCTGAGGATACCACAAATTGGCCCCAAATCGGCGGATGCCATTTTGCGCGCCCGCCGCCATCGCCGCTTGACTGATATAAGCCAGCTCCGTCATTTAGGCATCAAAGCTCCGGAAAAAGCCGCACCTTTCATCTTGCTAGATGGCCGCCGTCCGCCATATCAACGAACACTTTTTTAACAACCAAGCATCATTCAGCTGGGCAAAATAGGTCTGATTTTTCAGACATCGGTGTATCCCTATGACGAAGAGGCCTGTACAATAAAGCTTGTAGAAAAAGTGATAGATAAAAAAGGACTTGGTATGCCTCGCCAACATCAACATCGCTTGTTTTACGGCGCTATCGCCTTCGTCGTGCTTCTGATATGCGGAGTACTAGCCATCCCCCCACAAGCCACCCAAGCTATTGGTGAAGTGACGCCAACGCCAGCGGTTGCCCCAGATTTGTCTTTTGAGGAATATGTACAATTAGGTATCACCGCGCTTCAAAATCGCGATTATCAAACGGCTATCGAAAATTTCGACCGCGCTCTAGCGCTACAACAAGACCCCGACGTGCTGACCTTCCGCGCATTTAGCCAATCTCAGCTTGGCAATTATGATGCCGCCATCGCCGACTACGAGCAAGTGCTCGATATTCGCCTATGGGATTGGACCGTTCTGGGCAATCTCGGTTTCATCTATATGGAACTCAACGACTATAACCGCGCTCTCGACTATTTCAATCAAACCATCTACCGAAACCCACGCGACCAAGCTGTCTATCTCTACCTCAGCGAGTTCTACAACCGCCGCGACGACCGCGCCGAAGCAACCGCCATGGATTGGATAGCGCGCGGTCTAGACCGCATCAGCTTTGCCGACAATGCCACTGCTATTGAATATTTCTCCAACGCTATCAGAGAAATTAACGCTATAGAAGGCGGCGTGCTAACGCCCGAACAAGAATCCGCCGCCTATTACAATCGCGCGCTCGCTTATCATAACCAAGAAGATTGGGAAAACGCGCTGGCCGATTACACCGCCGCCTTGCAAATCTTCCCTGACATGCACGATGCCCTTTTGGCGCGCGGCATTGTCTACCGCGAAACTGAAGATATTGTCAATGCCGGTGTAGACTTCTTGAAGCGCATCCAACTGCTCCAAATCAACGCCTTCACGGAAGATGCTATCACCTTTGGCGAATCTATCGAAGTAGAGATGACTTATGGCAATGTCTACAACATACCCTTCACGGGGGAAGAAGGCCAAACAATCATTATAGAAGCAGATGACGCTGATTTTAGCGGTGTAGACCCGCTCATCGTCTTGCTCGACCAAAACGGTAATCCCATCGCAGGCGACGACGATTTCGGGGGCAATCTAGATTCCGAAATCGCCGATTTTATCCTGCCCTATAGCGGCGACTATACTATTGTCGTCAGCCACGCCAATGGCGGGTTCGATGGTTTGGTTCGGGTCGCTTTAGATGATTTTGTGTCTCCGGGCAGTTTCTAGACGTTATCGCTTCCCTAAGGTACAAGGCTCTAGCGCGGGCCTTGTACCACAAACCAGAATGTAGCCATTTACCGCGAGCGCGGAAAGTGCCATAAAGGGCCTAGGCTCTATTATGATATAATGGATATAGATAACAGAAATAGGCGAAGGTGAGGATATAAAACCTTGGAAATAACTTGGTATGGTCATAGTTGTTTTCGCATCACCGAACGCGGCAAGGCCAGCGTCATCACAGACCCTTACTCGGCCAGTATTGGCTTGCCAGAGCCAAAACTGAAAGGCGACATCGTGACGATTAGCCACGACAAACCGGGCCATAACGCCATCGAAGTTGTCAAAGGGCATAACTACGTCTTGCGCGGTCCGGGGGAATACGAAATTGGCGGCGTCTTCATAACTGGCATTGCGATGCACAATCTAGATAACGGCGTCGCGGAACCTAATATCGCCTATCTCATCGAATATGACCAACTCAATGTGTTGCATCTCGGTGATTTAGCCCACTTACCCTCACAATCAATGGTAGAAGAATTGGGCGCGGTGAATGTGTTGCTCGTCCCTGTGGGTGGCGGGCGCGGCCTGCGCGCTAGCGAAGCGGCCGAGGTTATCGCCCTCATAGAACCCAATTACATCATCCCGATGCACTATGCTTTACCCGGAATCCAGTTAACACTAGACCCGCTCGACAAATTCACCAAGGCCATGGGGGTAAGTAAGGTTCAAGAAGGCGAAATGCTCAAAATATCGGGGACAGAACTACCCGAACAACCCCAAATTGTAGTGCTCACTCCAAACATCAGCCAATAAAGAGGAGTAGCGTGCCATGCAAGTTAAGTTGATGATGTATTGGGATATTCAACAAGGGCAAGACCAAGAGTATTTTGAATTTATGGTGCGTGAATGGGTGCCCACAACTAGCGAGATGGGGTTGAAAACGATAGGCGCATGGTATACCCGCTATAGCCGCGAACCGGGACCGCAAATTTGCATCGAAGCCATCGCTGATGACATCAAAGTGATGCGCGACATCTTGAATAGCCCCGATTGGGCGCGCCTGCACGACAAATTATCAACCTACATCACCAATTACAGCCGTAAAGTCGTCAAGCTCTCCAACGGCTTCCAATTGTAGTCATGATTTTGCATCGTCAGGATGCGCTTTTGGATAGGTGAATAAGCCCGCTTATGCTAAAATAAGCGCGGCCTGTTCGCCATTTGATTATTTATCTACACAATTAAGAGGAGCCAAGACTTTGGAATTCTTAGCTGTTTTGAAACCGGATGGTTTTCTACGTCGTTCGGCCGGCGCGCACATCCTCAAGGGTTTAGCGGATTCTGGTTTATGTACTATAGCCTCCTTCGTTGGGGTTTCTGTGCCCACCGACCTACTCGACACCCATTACAGCCATGTGGTCAATCGCCCTTTTTATCCGTGGTTAGCCAAGTATATGTCGGGCGGACCGTCTTATGTTGTACTATTAGAAGGCGACGCCAATAATCTAGCCCCCCTGCGCGAGCTATTGGGCGCAACCCGTGCCCACACCGCCGCGCCTAATAGTTTACGGGGACAGTTCACCCCCTACGGCGGCGCAAACGGCTTACACCTATCCGAAGATGCCGCCGCCGCCGAGGTGGAAACAGCGCTGTGGAAATCGCGTTTACACGTCCAAAGCGGGCAATTTGATATGCCTGTGGAAGATTACATCGCCGAGCATATCAACAAACCCAACCACACCTTGGCCTTGCGCGATGTCTGCTTGCGTATCGAAGCGAATAACAAAACCGTCACGCCAGAGCTAGAGGCAGAAATGCGCGCGCTCCTCAAAGAAGAATGCGTTGACGCCACCGATAGCGAGGTAGATTTCTTGACGTGGGTATTGACCGGCGCTGTCACTTCTTGAGCGCTTGTTTGCTCAACAGATAGGCTTTAATTTGCTGGGCGGCGATGTCAGCTTCGACATGGAAGTTATACATCGCCCCCTTGCCTTTATAAAACGTCCCCACAAGATACAACCCCGCATAGCCCAAAACTTGCCGCCCATTGGGATGTTCGCTACGGTCTAACAAAGGCCAACCGCGCACCCCATTAGGGCCAATAGACCAATCGCAAGGCGCGCTAGCTTCTATCGGCTGTTCAGCAAAGCGCATCTCGATGTCGAGGTATTGGTGCAATACAGGGCGATAACTAGTGGCCAATACAACCGCATCTACGGCTAAATAAGTGCCATCGGCTAAGGTCGCGCCATTCTTATCAAAAGCAATCGGGTGGCGCACAGGCACGACCTCCCCCCGTTCTACAGCCCGCACTAACTCAGGCCCTTGGTAGGGAATCGTCACTGACGACTTATCGCCTACGAAGCCATTCAAGGGCGAATCAGGGGCGATATTCAGGCGGGCGGCATCAATCTTGCTCATCAACCAGCTACATAAGGGCTTTGGCAGGCGTTCGCCTATCATCATCCATGCGTGCTTCGGTAAACCATAAGGATACCGTGGGCGAACATCTATCCCTGTACGAATGGAGATGTAGACCGGGCGAATAGCTGTTTTCACGCTCGCCGTGGCAATATCTACACCGCTAGGCCCATTCCCCACAACCAATACGCGCTGATTGGTGAGTTGTTGGGGGCTTTGGAAATCGTGGGCATGCATCATTTGGCCGCCAAAATCCTTTAGGCCGGGAATATCCGGCATGACAGGATTCCCAAATACGCCAGTGGCACAGATGACAACCGAATAATGAAAAATACCTTCGCTCGTCTCGACACGCCATCCCCCATCTTCGGGCGACACACGATGAACAGCAATGCCTAAACGAATGTTGAAGTGATGCTCGGCGACGTACTCTTCCAAATATTGATGATAGTAGCGTCCTTTAGGGAAGATACCCGCCCCCCATGCGAAACGGCGTCCGGGCAGATGAGAAAAGAAGCGCGTTGTATTCAGCCGTAAAGATGGGTATATCTGATGCCATGTAGAACCGATAACGGTTGCGCGGTCTACGACGATATACGATAAGCCCGCCTTTTGCAGGGCATATGCGCTGGCGATGCCTGCCGGCCCCGCCCCGATGACCAGACATCTTCTCCACCCATCATCTTATCGAAATTGGCGTTCATGCGGCGCGATTTGTGTTGCGGTCATCACCAAAAAAGGGCGCACATAAGTCGGCACGGCCCGCGCTGTCGCTTCAAAGAATTGGGCGTCTTGGGTTGTGCGCGGCTGGAACGCTTCTAGCGTAGGTCGCAAGAAGAAATCGCGAGTTGCCGCCTCTAGGGTCTCCTGATTATTAAATTCCTCTTGGGGAAAGCGCACCACCCCGCCACCGATGAGGAAGATACTAACCGAACACATGAACAACACCAAAAACAAGGCCAAAAATAACGCGCGACGATTCGCACGATTCAAAGATTCGCCCCTATCTAGATGCTTCAGATAGGAAACCAGCGCCCCTTTGCGATAACCGCGCGTGAGGTTGAGCGGTCGGACGCCTTGCAATGACGGTGGCATCGGCGTTGATTTGATGAGTAGCGGCGCTAAACGGTAATTTTGATTCTGCGCGTTATCTATCGCTTCGATGATACTGTGTTCTGTCAAGGCGCTAGGCGTCAATAAGATGAGCAAGTAATCATGGTCGAGGTCGAGCCGTTCTGCGGCGAGATCGCGCTGAATATGTTCTGCCAATTCGGCATCGGATGGCGCATACGCAATTTGAATCATAAGCGATAACCTCATCGAGGATAATCTGTTATTCGTGAAATAGCGCGCAAAGGCGCTACCAGCATGATAGCGCGTCTGTTGTCTTGTGGGAATGAGAAATATCAAAGAAACAGATAAATGGCTTAGGTGGCCTCTTTCGGTTCTGCGACCGTCTCGATACGCGAATGAATACCTGTTGCGCCATCCGGCCGGTTGGGATTCGTAACTTCGATTTGCGGCGTGCCATCGCCTTCTTGGCAACGCACCTCAAATTGATGAGCGCCTTCATCAAAAGGCCAATCGTAGCGCCAAATGACCCATGTTGTATCTGATAACGGCGAGCGCAGGCGGGCATCTTGCCAATCGCCGCCATCCACGCGCACCTGTACTTTAGAAATGCCGCGCGCTCCAGAATAGGCAATGCCGCCTATCGGCACCATTAACTGCCCATTTGACTCATAAATATCATCCAATGCTACTGTATCTATGACCGATGTTGTGCGGACAATCGCCTCTTTAGACCAACCGCGACGCACCCAATACCCTTCCGCCCAAGCATCCACAAATTCAATATCAGTGATCCACTTGGGTTGCTTCATCCCGTAACGGTCGGGTATCCATACGCGCAACGGAAAACCATGCTTCTCCTTCAAGGGTTGGTCATCCCAAGTATAAGCTAACATAATGCGGTCGTCTTGCGCGACAAGATCGAGCAGGAGATATTCATCAAAACCATCAGCCGATGTAATCCTCATGGCCACAGCGTTAGCTGTCGGCTTCACTAAATCGAGGATTTGGCGCATGGGAACGCCCGTCCACTTGGTCGTGCTAATGAGAGAGCCTGCAATACGATTAGAAATGCAGGAGAGCGTCACAAAATGGCTGACCGATTCAAAATCTGTCATCAATTGTTCTAAAGACAGTTCTAACGGGTTCTCTACAAACCCGCTGATTTTTAGGCGCCACGTCTCGGCGTCAATGACAGGCGGTCGCGAGCTAATATCAATGCGATAATGGCGCTCTAGTGGGGTATATTCAGGGCGCGTGCCGCGAGCTGGCGTCAGATTATCGGGGGTGCTGTTGGGTAAAGTGTTCCCTGAGCCATCGGTTGTTGGGGAAAAATCAATCGGAAAGGATTCTGTAGAGGCGCTAGAGCGGAGCAACGCGCCCAACCCCGCGCCGATGATGGTCAGCGTGGCGGTAGCGCCACCCACGCGCAGGAGGAATTGACGACGGTCAATCACTTCAACACCCGCTTGATGATGCGTAGGCGCTTGGCGCAAATCTTGATACAACCATCCCAAACCAGCCCCCCATCCAATGAAGACCAACACCCCCCAAAAAAGGCTGAGCATCGGGTCTGCCGTGGCGGTCACATTCACCGAATTGCTGACCAACAAGAGCGGAACGCCGATGAGAGCGCCTAACATCATGCCCGGCGCTGTGCCCGCTGTGATGCGCTGGCGATTCATCACCCAGAAAAAGAGCGCGCCGCCGACCACCCCAATCATGAAAAAGGTGATTAGACCGATGCTAATTTCTACTGTTTTCGCCACAGACGATAAGTCAGCGCCAAGACCAACACCGATGATGAGGCCGCTCATGGTATCTATGCCAAAAGTGATTAAGCCACCGGGTAACGCCCGCGCCAACCAATCAAATACATCTAATGGGATAAAAGGTAGACCGGCGAGCGCATCCCCTAAGTAAAAAATGGCCATCATCGGCGCAGTAAGTAGCGCCCCAATGAGCGCCCCGAATATGAAATTGGGCCTTGGCGTATTGTCTGTTCCCATCGCTTTAAGTCCTTTTGCATCGCTCTGAGCAATAAATTAGCGAAAATTCATGAACAAAAGCTTTCATTTAGATTAAGAAAAGCTTTCCATATTAGATACGACCGCCTACAATTGATGTCATTATCCTTATGCCCTCCTAGATTCATAGAACGATGACTCGAATCATTTTAGATGCACATGAAGATATTGCTTATAATGCGCTCTACTTTGGGCGCGATTATCGCGCGCCTGTTGTAGAGACGCGCCAGCGCGAAAGAGGGCGCCCTTGGCCCTTAGCGATGCTCGGATTGCCCGATGCCCTGCTGGGTCGTGTGGCGATTGTTTTTGCCACGCTCTTTGCCCCCAGCCGAAGCGCCGCCCGACTGTTACCGCCGGGTTCGCGCACCTACAACACCCCTCAAGAAGCTTATCAATTGGCCATGTCCCAGCTAGATTATTATCAGCGCCTCGCGGACGAATCCGATAAAATTCGGCTTATCCGCACCCAAGCAGACCTCGATGCGGTATTAGCAACATGGGCAGATGACGCCCCATTGTCTGCGCGGCAACAAGGGCTAGTTATTTTGATGGAAGGCGCAGACCCCATCATCGAGCCGGAGCAATTCGCAGAATGGTATGAACGCGGAGTACGCATTGTCGGGCCAGCGTGGGGCGCCACTCGTTACGCGGGGGGCACGGGTGCGCCGGGACCCTTAACCCCTCTTGGGCGAGCGTTGCTAGACGTGATGAGCGATTATAACGCCTTATTGGATATTTCTCATTTAGCAGAAAAAGCGGCACTACAAGCGTTAGACCAATACACCGGCCCCATTATCGCCAGCCATAGCAACCCCCGCCGCTTCAGTGATAGCGACCGTCATCTAACGGATGAAATGATTTTGCGCTTGGCAGAGCGCGACGGCGTCATGGGGGTGGTCATCTATAATCGCTTCCTCAGTAGTACATGGACGCCAGGCGATAAGCGCTTGCCTAAGACGATTGTCCTAGATGTCATTGACGCCATTTGCCAGCTCACCGGTAGCGCGCGGCACGTTGGCATCGGGACTGATTTTGACGGCGGCTTCGGCGAAAAAGAAGCCCCCGAAGGATTCGATACCGTGATGGATTTATGGTCTTTATCTAGCGACCTCATCCAAAGAGGTTACCAACCTGACGATGTAGACGCTATCTTATACGTAAATATGTTACGCCAGTTAAAGCAATGCCTGCCTTGACATATTTTTTTAGCGTCCATTGGAATTGAGCGGGGATGTATGGCGCGTTTTGCACAAGTAGGTATCGCTTTGGGGACATTGGGCATCATCATTGCCATGATGGGACTCTTCCCAGAGGTGACAGGTGTTCCACCAACGGTAGGCATCGGTATTGTTCAAGTGCTTATGCTCCTGACCGGTTTTGGCTTGCTGGTCTTTGGGGCGCTTATCTACGTGAAGTTCACGTTCTATCTAGGGCAACCCGCTAATCTAGCCCAACAGATTGGCGTGCGTATCGCCCTAACCGGCTTGGTCTTCGCGGCCTTAGCAGGATTAGCTGATATATTGGGTTTTGGCTCGCATATTCGTAGCGACGTTGGCGATATTTTATTTGGCCCTTTACAAGCGATGGGTATTATTGGCAATTTTGTATTGAGCGCTATAGGGGTGCTCCTCTACGCGGTAGCCGGCAACCCCGAACGCGGCGACGGATGAGCGCTCGTTGGCAAATTCTCTAAGAACGCTCTAAACCAAATGCTAGAAGTCTTATATACTGCTTGTTGAAGCATACAATAGACACAATAAACACCATGACAACGATTCTCGGTATCGAAACTTCTTGTGATGAAACTAGCGCGGCCGTCGTCATAGACGGCAAAATCATCGCCTCAAACGTAGTCGCCTCGCAAATTGACTTGCATGCAGAGTTCGGCGGTGTATTCCCTGAATTAGCTTCTCGCGCACATGTAGAAGCGATTGCGCCGGTTGTTGAATCGGCGATGGAAGATGCGGGCATCACCTACGAAGCGCTGACCGCCATTGCCGTAACCCGTGGTCCGGGCTTAGTCGGCTCGTTGTTGGTTGGGGTCAACTTCGCTAAAGGGCTGGCGTTGGCCACCCATAAACCACTACTAGGCATCAACCACCTAGAAGGGCATATCTACTCGCTTTGGCTAACCCAGCCTTTCCGCGAGGTCGTTTTTCCTGTTTTGGTACTCATCGTGTCTGGCGGACATACCGAACTACTGTTGATGCGCGGCCACGGCGATTACGAACGGCTCGGCGGCACAGTAGATGATGCCGCGGGAGAAGCCTTCGATAAAGTCGGCCGCCTGCTCAATTTGCCCTTCCCCGGCGGTCCCAATATCGAGCGCGCGGCGCAGATGGGCAATGCGACCGCTTTTGAATTCCCCCGCGCCAAACGGGATGATAGCTATGATTTCAGTTTCTCCGGGCTGAAGACCGCTGTCATGCGAGAAGCCACCGTGCCCCCTAGCGGCGGCTCTGTTCGGCGGCGGCGGGGCGACGAAAAAACCGCGCAATTGCGCTCCAATATATCGGTGAACGATGTCGCGGCTAGCTTCCAAGCGGCATTAACCGACATCCTCGTAGAAAAAACCGCGCGCGCGGCCAAAGCCCATCACGTGACCGAAGTTTTCATGGCCGGCGGCGTGAGCGCCAACCAAATGTTACGCCAAAAAATGAAAAAAGCCACCGATTTACCCGTGCGCTACCCCCCCTTGAACTTGTGCACAGATAACGCGGCCATGATTGCCGCCGCCGCGCATTTCCGCTACCAAAGCGGTTACCGTAGCGGCCTAGATATGGACGTCACCGCGATGTGGCCCCTAACAAATGGCGCTTATGAGGGCTAAAGGCTTGTGATTGCGCTAGCGTCTCAATTCTAAATAGTACTTTAGTTTATGGTACGAAAGTCATCTACCCAAATATGAAGAATCGGTTTATTTTGAAAGTATCCCCCCTTTACTGAGCGCCTACGGTGATGAGGGCGCGGATACCAATCCAAACATCATCACCAAATTATCTTCCTAAATCATGCGGCAGACCTCATCCAGTCTGCCGTATTGTTTTGTGGCGCAAGTGCATATTCCCGCCAGTAGCGGTTACCAGTAAACTATAGATAAGCGCCTATCTTGAAAGCGTTTTAGGAAATGCCATAATCAACAATCGAGGATGAAGAATGGCGACCAATCGTTACTTGACGGCTAAACAAGCCGCTGAAAGGCTGGGCGTAAGCTTGCCCACACTCTACGCTTACGTCAGCCGTGGTTTAATCCGTTCAGAAGCGACCACAGAAGGCAAACGACAACGGCGCTATTCAGCAGAGGATATAGACCGCATCATTAGCCGTAAAGAAGCGCGTCGCCATCCTGAGCGCGTTGTAGAAAGCGCCTTGCATTGGGGGGCGCCCCTGCTAGATTCTGCTATCACGTTGATTAGCGACGGCAAATTTTATTATCGCGGGTACGACGCCACACAACTTGCCTTGCAAGAGCGCATCGAAACGGTCGCCGCCCTCATTTGGACCGGCGACGGCAACCAAGCGGAATCGCTATTCCATAGCCAATTGCCCGTATCCGCCTCTCGTTACGAGGCTATGTTGCTCGATATTGAAGTAGATGGGGCGAACTTATCGCTCTTGCAAAGTCTTCAAGTCTTTTTGCCCATCGCGGAAGCGGACGACCCCAGCGCCTATGACCTGCGACCTACCGCCATTCAGCAGACAGGCGCTCGTATCGTACGCCTGATGGCTTCTATCGCCGCCGGAGAAGTGCCCGAAGATACCACCATCGCGGCCATGCTAACGCAAGGCTGGTGCCCGTCTATCCCGTCGGCCGAGCGCCTCATAGATAGCGCGCTCATCTTATGCGCCGACCATGAGTTAAACGCTTCGTCTTTCGCCGCGCGCATCGCCGCCTCCGCCGGCTCGACATTATACGCCGTCGTCAGCGCGGGTCTAGCCGCCCTACAAGGGGTGAAACATGGCGGTTATACCGAACGGGTAGAAGCGCTCCTCAACGAGGTAGCGACCCCCGACCAAGCCCGCGCCACTTTAACGGGACGCCTGCGGCGTGGCGAGCCTATCCCCGGCTTTGGCCACATGCTCTATCCGCAAGGCGACCCCCGCGCCCGCGTATTGCTGGAACAATTAGCCCAAAAACTGCCGAATTCACACGCTGTAGATTTGGGAATAGCGATATGCCAACACGCAGAAAGTTTACTGAGCGAATATCCCACGATAGATTTTGCCCTCGCCATCTTGGCGCGCGCGCTCCAACTACCACCCGGTAGCGCTTTGGGGTTGTTCGCTTTAGGGCGGGTCATCGGTTGGATAGGTCACGCCATTGAACAATATGCAGAAAATCGCCTCATCCGCCCGCGCGCCCGTTACGTCGGGGATTTGCCGCGCGCTTAAGCTCGCTTGTAGCTCGATACGATTTGGCCTATCATAAAGCTAGTCCAATAGCTCCATCTTCAGGATATTTCATGACCTATTCCACACCGCTTTTGCCTGATAAGCCCGAATTTCACATGGCGCTTTTGAACACCATTCAAGCAGTCGTAATCGTCCTCGACGGCGGCGGCCGCGTGATTTTCCTCAATGATTATGGTGAAAAATCGCTCGGCTACACCTTGTCAGAAATACGCGGGCGCGAAATCTGGGAAAAATTACTCACCGACAAAGATGCCGAAGCCGTCGCTTCTGCTTTTAAGTATTTATCTGCAGATTGGTTCCCCAATCAGAGCGATTACCTCATCCGCACAAAAGACGGGCGCGAACGCATTTATCAATTCACGCAGACCATCATCACCGCCGATACAGGCGCAATCTATTACGTCGTCTGCACCGGTTACGATATAACCAAAACACGCCACGAGATGCAGGCTTTACAAAGTAGGCTCATGGACTACGAAACGATTGTAGAGACCATGCATGGGGCCCTACTCGTCTTCGATGAAAAAGGGGCGGTGGTTTATGTGAATGAACAGTTCTGCCAATTAATTGGCATTTCAAGAACCGCACTGCTCAATGTCTTTGTGGCCGAATTAGTGGCCGCCGACGCGCGCCCAAGCTTCCAATTACAGCTAGAACGCGCGCGCGAAGGCAGTAGCCACGTGTTCGAACTACAACTCGCCGGTCATAAAAACCGCATCGTCAATGTTCTGTTCAACATGACGCCTATTTTCAGTGCGAGTAACCACTTCCGCGGATGCTTCGCGCTGGTGACCGATATTAGCACCTACAAACAATCTGAAGCGGCATTCATCGAGACCGACGCCGAGCTTGACGCTTTCGCCTCTACGGTCGCCCACGATTTGAAAGAGCCACTGGCTGTATTGACCGGTTTTGCTACCCTCATTCAACATGACCGATTAGGTCTATCCGAAGCGCAAATAGACGAATACCTACAAATCATCGCCCACACGGGCGCAAAGATGATTAATATCATAGACGAGCTACTGCTTTTGTCGCAGATGAGGCATCTCGAAACTGTGCCCATGCACCCGCTCGATATGGGCGTCATCATCCACGAAGCGCTCTTGCGTCTGCAGTTTATGATAGAGCAATACGGCGCACAAATCGTCCTACCCGATGCCCCTTGGCCGCTCGCTTACGGCTATGGCCCGTGGGTAGAAGAAGTGTGGGTGAACTACATCAGCAATGCCATCAAGTATGGGGGCAAACCGCCCCGCATCGAATTGGGGGCGACTGTGGATGCAGATAATGACCATGTCTGTTTTTGGGTTCGCGATAATGGCCGCGGCATCTCGCCAGATGCTTTACAACAAGTTTTCACCCCTTTTACTCGGCTCGACCATCTGCGCGCCAAAGGACATGGCTTAGGCCTGTCTATTGTGCAACGGATTGTGACCAAATTAGGCGGGAGTGTTTCTGTGGATAGTCAAAGCGGCGCGGGGTCAACTTTCAAATTCAGTCTACCGGCCAGCCATGGCGGAACGAACAACCAATAGGGGCAGGCAAATTGCCCCTATTTTATTTAGCGCTACATACGAATAACAGATAAAACTTTACCCCGAATCTGACACGTATCAGGATTGACGTAAATAGGTTCCATCGTGGGATGGGCCGGTTGTAGGCGAATGCGCGAGCCTTCATTGAAGAAGTATTTAAGCGTTGTTTCGCCGCGCTCATCTAGCCATACAGCCACCATATCGCCATTTTCAGCCGTCTCTTGATGCTTCATGATGACGATGTCGCCTTCGCGTATCATAGCGTCAATCATGGAGTCGCCTTTGACCTTGAGCGCAAAGACTTCTTCAGGGTCGGCGCCTTTCAACATCATGGGGGGGATTTCGATAAAATCGTTCACCACATGCCCAATATCGCTAGGGATTTCTACCGGTTGGCTAGCCACAATGTGACCAATGAGCGGCACGGACTGGAATTGCTGGGAGGTCCGTACCTTTTTACGCTCGCTTCCGGGGAAGCTAGCCACAACGCGCAACCCACGCGACACCCTATCAGAGCGTTGCAAATAGCCTGCGTTCACCAACTTGTTCAAATTATAATTGACGACAGATGTCGAATTAATGCCTGTCGCCTCGCCAATTTCGCGGATGGTGGGTGGAAAGCCATATTGCTCGATATATTTAGCCATAAAATGCAAAATATTACGCTGGCGTTCCGATAAATTTTGAAATTCTTTGTTAGGCATAACCAATACCCAAATAGCTAAACCGAATAATTGTTCTAGATTATAAACGAACACTCGTTCTCTTGTCAACTTTACGGGGCGTTTATGCTTTGCCTGCGCTGTGGCCGCGACCGTCATAAGCATGATATTGACGTTCATAAAGGGCGATGCTACATTAACCCAGTTTTGTAAGTTGTCGGGGAATTTATGAATCTTCCAAAGCCCACATCCAAACACCCATGGGCTATTGCTTATGGGGTTCTCATCCTCTTCATCGCCCTCATGTTCTTTAGCATACCTACGCTCAATATCCGCGAGGACGAAGAACTCTCTTTCCAATTTTCTGATGGCGACCTCATCACCACCTTACAACGCGGTACCGATACCCACCCACCTTTGTGGTGGGGGCTGTTCTGGTTTTGGCGTCAAGCGGTCGGCGATAGTGAGTTTGCGGGGCGCGTGCACGCCATTCTATTCACAGCTATTCACCTCGCTCTATTGTACCAACTCGGTCGCGCGTTATTCGGCCATTGGCGCTACGGCGTCGCCGCGATGATAGCTTTAGGACTAAACCCTTTCTTTTATACCCATGCAACAGAAATTCGCCCTTATCCTTTCATCTTATTGAGCGTTACGCTGTGCACATGGTTTTTTTGGCGCTGGGTGTTGCGGCCGCGATGGCGTAACGCCATTTTTTACGGCTTATCCATCGCCTTAATGCTTTACCTGCATTACTACGCAGGCTTTTTAATCATCGCGCATGCGCTTTTCTTCATCCTTTTCTGCCGTCCATCGTGGATGCAACTACGACAGGGAGCGACTGCTTTAGTAGTCGCCGCTTTGGTGTGGGCGCCATGGTTACCCGGATTCATCGGGCAAATTGCCGTTCTAAGAGGCGGTGGCGTCCCAGAAGTGACCGAATGGGGTACAGCCGGATTGGTCACAGCGCCGACGCGCCCTACAGCGTGGTCTACGGTCGAAGAATTATTAGAGCTATTGGCTTATGGTCCTATCGCATTATTGTTACTCTTGCTCGGTGTAGGTCTAGCGCTTTCTTGGCGACAAAAAGCGTTTTGGTTGGCTTTGTTATGGGTCGTTGTGCCGCCTAGCGTGGTGCTATTTCTCAATCAGTACATTGCGGTTTATTTGCATCATTACATTGTTTACGTCACCGTTGGTCTGGCGCTCGCCATCAGCGCCGCGTTAATGACTCTCCCCAAACCGTTGTCCGTAGTCGCTTTGGGATGCTTCGCCGTATTCGCATTTTCTGTTTTGCCCGCGGAGTTGCCCCAACGTGTGCCTTATCGGGCCCTATTCCAAGAAGTATCCGCTTTAGCGCATTCTGAAGATGTCTTGTATTTTGACAACGCAGGTACCGAAACCAGCTTCGTCCAATGGCATATCCGCCACTATCTAGACCCGCTTCTTTTCGCCAGACAGGTGTCTTCTGTAGAAGAAGCTATCGCCCACAAAAGGGTCTGGTACGTCACTTATGATTGGTTCAATCCAGCCATTCGGGATACTTTTAAGGCAATCGAAGCAACGCATCGCCTACAAAAGGTGGTGGGCGATTGTAATCGGACATGGTGTTACTTATTGCAATTAATGGAAGCGCCCCCCAACGCATCCCCAATCGTATTCGGCGACCAAATCGCCTTTTGGGGCGCTAAAATTTCCCCACCGTCCGATAACACCTTGATGGTACATCTGTGGTGGCGTGTGGATAGTCCCCCCAATCTCGATTATACGATGAGCTTACAACTGCTCAGCCGAGAAGGCTTGCTCGTCGCGCAATCGGACGGGATGATTGTAGACCGCGACCACGGCCCAATTCCGACCTTAGCGTTACAACCTAACACCACCTACATTGATGTTCGTACTTTAGAATTGCCACCCAATTTGCCATCAGCGCCTTACCAATTAGGGCTTGTCGTCTATAATTGGCGCAACAATGAGCGTTTGCCGTTATCAGATGGAACAGACATCGCCTATATCAGCGATGTAGACTTGACAACATCGCGATAAAAAATCCAGAGCGGAGGTAAAGCAAATGGAAGCCATCCCTCAATTACAACTCTCGGTGGTCATTCCACTCTACAACGAATCGGAAAATATCCCTCATCTATATGAGGAACTGAGCGCGGCATTAGATGAGTTGGGGCGCTCCTACGAAGTGATTATCGTAGATGATGGCAGTCGCGATAATAGCTTTGAGCAATTACGACTGATTCATGAGCGCGATTCGCGTTGGCAAATCATCCGCTTTCGCCGCAATTTTGGCCAGACAGCGGCCATGTCCGCGGGTTTTCAAATCGCGCGCGGGGAGATTATCGTCACGAGCGATGCCGATTTACAAAACGACCCGCGCGACATCGCCCATCTGTTAGACAAAATGGCGGAGGGTTACGACATCGTCAGCGGTTGGCGGGTGAACCGTAAAGAGCCTTTTTTCAGCCGCCGCCTGCCTTCCATGTTGGCCAACCGCCTTATCTCGCGCTCCACCGGCGTAAACTTGCATGATTACGGATGCACCTTGAAGGCCTATCACCGCGACGTCATCAAAAATGTGCGTTTATACGGCGAATTGCACCGCTTTATACCGGCTTTAGCCAGCCAAATCGGCGTGCGCGTGGCTGAAATCGCGGTCAACGATAGACCCCGCCGCTTTGGCAAGAGCAAATATGGCTTGAATCGTACCTTCAAGGTTCTGCTAGACCTGATTAGTGTGAGTTTTCTACTCAGCTACTTCAATCGCCCGTTATACGTTTTCGGCGCGGCGGGTTTTATCACGGGCGGCTTGGGGGGCATTATCGGACTTTATCTCGTCTACGTTAAGTTTGGGCTGGGCCAAGACATTGGCGACCGCCCCTTGCTCTTGCTATCCGTCCTGTTGGTTGTGCTAGGCGTACAGATGATTTCAACGGGTTTGGTAGCAGATATGGTGATGCGAACCTATCATGAATCCCAAAACAAACCCACCTATTACATTCGCGAACAGTTGCTGAGCGAACATGTCGAAGAGAAATTGCCATCATAAACAGAGACCAGCTATAAGCTGGTCTCTCCGTTTGATTTAGTTATGCCGATGTTCGGGGTGGTCATGGTCATGATTATGGTCATGAGGCGGTATCTCTAAAGCGATGAGCTGGTCCAACAATTGGCGAAAATGCGGCTCTTGCAATGCCCCCGCTTGATTGAAGACCAAAGTGCGTTGTTTGAAGGCCATGATAGTAGGGATGCTCCGCACTTGGAAATAATTGGATAACCCCGGATTTTCATCCACATTGACCTTGGCAATGCGGACGCGGTCGCCATATTCAGCCGCCAATTTCTCTAGAATCGGGTTGACCATACGGCACGGGCCACACCATTCAGCCCAAAAATCAACCAAAACCGGTAAATCATAGTCTACAACCTCCGCTTGGAAGGTCATATCTGTCACTTTGACAGGGGCATAATCGCGTTTGATTTCATTCGACATGGATTTTTTCTCCGTAGATGAGATGGTTACAGGAGGCTGGATTGGGTCCGCCTGTATAAGTTGTTGTAAGTGCTCAATCGCCAACGGCACATCGCTCCCCCACGGTCGCAGACGCCTTAACTGCTCTTGCCCGCGGTAGCAACCAATCAACAGCGGTTTATCGCCCACTTGGAAGCGCGCCGCGAGCGTTGGGTTTTCTTTTGGGTTAGCCTGCGCGAAAAGGATTTGCTTATTTTCGGTGGCCGCTTTTTTATAAGCGGCATCAAAATCGCTACGCAACCCATCGCCTGCCGTGAACAAGATGAGGCTGGGTCGTTGGCCAATGATGGCTTCCCAAGTAGCGTCCGTCACTGTTGTGATGCCCATTTTTTCATCCTTCTGTGCGTGAAAATGGACTCTATCCTTGATA
Organism: Anaerolineaceae bacterium; assembly: GCA_037441665.1. Lineage (GTDB taxonomy): Bacteria > Chloroflexota > Anaerolineae > Aggregatilineales > Phototrophicaceae > JBBIRQ01. The sequence goes on from JBBIRQ010000006.1 coordinate 155,168, forward strand.
GTTGGAATGATTTTTGCACCTCAATCCTCAACTTCTGACGCACTGCTAGGGATTTTCTTACATTTTTGCCGCCTTCAATCGTCAACTTCAATCCTCAAGCGGTACGCTAGCCGTCCCACGGATAGAATAGGGCAACCCAACGAAATCATAGTCAGGCCATCCTTGCACGACTATCTTTGTTTCCATGGGCACAGCGCCGACATCCGCTGTAGGTAACCAAGCCCGGCCCGCATGAACGACGATGAATAGTCCTTCTTCATCGCCAACGGCGGTAAAACTTTCGCTCCCTTTGCCGCGCCAGACCGCCAAAGGGAGATGATGAATGAGCAGGTTAACCGTCCGTAATACGTCATGGGTCGGCAAACCTATCTCACTAACCGATAAAAGGTACTGGGACTTGAAGGGAGGGTTAGCATTGTTCTGCAATCGGTGGCGCGCGATGCATTCAACGATGTTACCATCAGCATCTGTGAAGTAAAAGGCGTGCGCGTTCCAATCAGTAAAGAGAAATTCGGTCGCCCCGCTGGCGTCCGCCAATAATGGCACTCGTTGCGCTATCCACTCTTTGCAAGCGCGGAATAAATTTTGGGGGATATTAAAAGCGAAGTGATAATTGCCTGCTTTTGTGGCGCTTTCGCGAAACACCAATCGCGTTGCGCCAACCATCACAACCAATCCTCCCTTTATTTTGGCAATCGGCAAATCGAGTACCCTCTCGTAAAAATCCGCTTGGGCTTGGGGAGAGCGCGTTAATATCGTCAGCTCATGAATATGCATTTAGCCTACCTCCTCGTTTCTTTTCGCTTGTTTATCATCAGTTTATGGAATGACCGAAGCGAACGCATCGTCCAAAAGGTCAACTTGTGAAAAGCTTGTCTAGCTATCCCTAAAGCGTCTATACTCGGTTATCGCTTGGGGAGTTTTTACGGAGAAAAAATCCATGGGCGCTAGGTTGCGGTATGTGTTCATCATTATTTTGCTGTTCGCGATGGTCGGCGGCGCAACGGCCCAACAAGACCCTATTCAACGCATTGTAGATAAAGCCATCGAAGCCGCTAATGCCGCTATTCCCACCTTAGGACGCCCCATTAGCTGGCAATGGCTTCAGCTACCGCCGGTGAGCAATAGCGCGTTGGGATGCCCCTCAGCAAGCGGTGTCACGCTAGCAACGCCTGTGACGCCCTATAAAATCACGCTGAAATACGCGGGGGATGCCGAATATGTGGTTTATGTCTCCGCTGATACAACACTCGTCCAACTGTGCGACAGCAAATTTCCCGCTTTACCAACATCAACACCTGACGGAACGCTTACCCCATCTCCTACAGCAGGGGGTTTTGTATCGCCGTGCACCTTAGCCCCCTTGGGAGCTTTTGCCAATGTCCGTAGCCAACCCGCTATAGATGCGCTTCAGGTATCTGTTATCTACGAAAATAACGCCTATCCCATCATCGGGCGTAACGCGGATAGCTCATGGTATCTCATCAACGAGGGGTGGGTATCGGCGACGGTGGTACAACTGTCGCCCAATTGCGGTGCTATACCGATTAGCGATGCGCTCATTGCGCCGGGAGCAACAGCCGCCCCATCCCCACCATCGGCAACGGCCCAACCGCCGCGCCCGCCTTGTCCATCGGGCTTTGTCGGATATTTAATGCCGCGTCTACGCATCGGCGCGATAACCGCCCAAGTGATAGCCGGCGGCGTGCCCAATCGGCTACGGAGCGAACCCAGCATAACAGGGGGCATCATCGGCGAAATACAACCCGGACGCCGTCTCGATGCTGTATTACAGGGCCCTGTATGCCGTGATGGTTTTGTTTGGTGGCAAGTGAACATAGACGGCAATGTCGGGTGGACAGCAGAATCAAATGCCGCTGAACGCGCTTATTACCTAACGCCCCTTGCACCAGACCCCGCGAGCCTCCCGCGTGATGGTATCTTGCTATCAGGCCACTCAGGGTCTATCACATCGCTGAGTTTTAATCCATCCGGAACACAACTTCTAACGACAGATGCCGTAGATACGTTTGTTCGCATCTGGGACGCGCGCACAGGAACGCCTATCCAATCAACGATTCAATCCAGTTCCACCATCATCACCGCGCGTTACATCTCCAACGATAGCGTTCTCATCGGCAACGCGGATGGAACGGCGCAATTGTGGCGTGGTTCGGCGGCCATCATCACCGTTAACGATGCCTTCCAGCCGCTCATCGAAAACCATTACGCCGTTAATGCCGACGGAACAGCGCTAGCCGTGAGCAGTTGTCGAGAAATCGTGCCTGATGTCGGTTGCCGTGGGCAAGTGACTATCTGGCGGCTTAGCGATGGCGTGTTGGGGCGCGTCATCGAGACGACGACCAGCGCCATCACCGCTTTAACCTATAGCCCAGACGGAATGCAATTGCTGATAGGCGACGCAGTCGGGACCATCGCCTACCTCAACTTGAGCGAAACAGTCCCGCGCACAACCATTTTGCCCAACGCTATCCGCGACATCGCCTTTTTCCCGCCAGACCCAACCCGCTTCATCGTAGCGGCCTGTATGGATGCCCTGTCTGTAGCGCCCTTCGCCACTAACTGTAGCGCTACTAGCATCAACACCTACGATAGCGCTAATCTTAGTCTGATGGGGCAATTCATCATCGTCGGCGATGCCCGACATATTAGCATTACGACCGATGGGCGGCTATTGGCGGCGGGTTTCAATAATGGCGACATCCGCCTCTATGATTTTGCCGACGGGATAGAGCGACGGGTGATAAGCGGCATTCACAATGGCCCCATCACCGCCTTAGCCTTCAGCCCAGATAACCGCTTATTAGCATCTGCCAGCAGAGATGCCACTATTCGTTTATGGGAGATTTTAGCGCCAACGGGTTGAACACCTTTCTGTACCAAGGTACAAAGGCTTTTTCGGGCTAAGGAACGATGTGCGGCGGCTAAAAAACCCGATACTAGGGGTTATCGGCCTTCATTACATCACTAGGAGCATCTGGCATGTATAACCCCATCATCGTACTTCGGCGCAATCCAGACTACGCCCGCTTATGGCTATCTGGGGTGATTAGCTTGTTGGGCGATTGGTTTAGTATCATCGTCCTCATGACGCTAGTGGCCCAGTATAGCGGCGGCTCTGGAATTGCCATCAGCGCTTATCTCATCGCGCGGATGGTGGCGCCAGCGCTCATTAGCCCCTTCGCGGGCGTTTTCGCCGACCGTTATAACCGTAAGCATATCCTCATCTTATGCGACGTCGCCCGAACTATCATCGTATTGGGGTTTTTGTTGGTGCGCGGCCCAGACGATTTATGGCTTATTTATGTGTTGACCATCGCTCAATTTGTGATGACAGCCCTTTTCACGCCAGCTAAATCCGCGATATTGCCGTCTGTGGTGCGCCCAGAAGACTTAATAACGGCCAACATCAATGAAAGCATCACATGGTCTGTGATGTTGGCGGCGGGGGCCATGTTTGGGGGTTTAGTGGCCAGCATCTTAGGCACACAAATCGCCCTCGCCATAGATGCGCTGACCTTCTCTTTATCGGCGCTCCTGTTGATGAAGATTCATTATCCGCGCGCATCTTCAATCGCTACTTCGGCACAATCCCCGCGTACCACATCCTTCCGCGATGGTTTGCGTTATGCTTTTCGTCACCCGCAAGCGTCTTCGGCCTTGTTCATTAAAGTTGGCGGGCAAATCGGCAATCTAGAGGTCTTGATGTCCATCTTCGCCACACAAATCTTCTTATCGAGCGATAACGGCACAGCGACGTTAAGCCTTTTTTACGCCGCTTTGGGCATCGGCGCAGTCATCGGCCCGCTAGCGCTCAACCGCTGGAATGACGGACAACTTCCCACACTCCGACGCCTCGTCATAGCGGGCTTTTCTGCCAAAGCGCTCAGTTGGTTTTTGCTGGCGATGGCGCCCAATATATGGACAGTCGCTCTTGCTTTATGCATCAACGCGATGGGCGGTTCTGCCAATTGGACTTTTAGCTCTGTCATCATTCAAAAAGTGACTGATAACACCCATCTAGGGCGTATGTTCTCGTTGGATGAGCTTTTATGGCAGGCGGGCGCTATCTCTAGCGCGTTGGTAACCGGCGGATTAACAGAGGTGTACGATAGTTACTACTCAGCGTTCTTGTTCGCCCTAGTCAGCCTTGTGCCGCTAGTGGCTTGGGGGATTTTCATTTTCCGATTCGATAGAAGACCGCTGGCTATCCCTTGTATTAAATGAGTGTCATGGAAAGGGCATAAGAGAAGCGCTTTGGCGACGTTGCCAAAGCGCTTCTTGAACCTCGCTCAAACGATGTGTACTTCTTCATCATTTTTACGTTTACGACTATCCGCGCCATCCCGAAAGCGTTCAAAACCGCCGAACAACATAAACAACCCAATGGCAATCAGCATAAGCGGCCAGAAGTTACTAAAACTTATATTCAGGATGCTAGGCAACCAAAATACAAGGCCAATGCCAATCGTCCAAAAGGCTGGCGTAGCGGATTGCCACGGTTTCCCCTCTGCCACCGTCCGCGCAATCAACGATGCGCCGATGACAAACATAATCCCCGGCCACCAAAAGCCATCTAGGATGAAAAGCAAAGCCAAGCCAATGAGAAAAACACCGCCCGCGACTTGGTCTACACGTTTTTTATCTGACATTGCGGTACATCCTTTCAATTTTGGGTATACTGTTTAATTACACTACGCCCATTTAGGATGAAAAGTTGCACGGACTTCAGCCGGCGCGGCTGGTAATCCATAAACCGCTATGTTCATCGCGCCCTGCAAGATAAAAAATGCGGTGTTTTTGTTTACGCGCCTCTTCCGAACTCAGCCAATAACTGAGACGACGCCCTTTGATTTCCGCTAGATGCTCCAAAGCGGCCATAACATGGGTGCAAGGCGTACCATGAATACGCGCCCATTCACAATCGCATTGGGCATGAACGATGCCATTAGGTTGAAACTGCACCCGCACCATGTGCGTAACCGTTGGGTCGCTTTGGCTTTCTACGCGCAAGGTGCGTTTATTCACACGGTGCACTTTTAAGCGTTTGCTCTGGCGTTGTAATTGTTTGATGTGTTTTAGTCTCATGTTCATATCCTCGTATAACCAGAACACTTATTCTAATTATACAATGAAACACATCAACAATCTGTTAACACCCGCACATTCCCCCCAAGATTAGGGGTCAGCGGTCGAATGTCTCGCGCGTTTGTAGATGCGCTTCTACTTCTGCCCGCGTCAACCATGCATCGCGCAACGCTTTTTGGGCGAATAGCTCCAGTTGGTCGCCAACGTGCGGCGAACCCGCTTGAGTGGCGTTGCCATAACTCAACAACACTTTAGCGCGGACCTTTTCCCCAAACTCGATAACGGCAATATAAGAATCGCCCTGCACGGGTCGGAAGCGCAAATCGCTATCTTGGGTGAAGGTCAACACACGGAAAGTGCCGAACAAATCGGAGCCGCCATTGGCCGGCAAGTCATAATCGCCATAGCGCAGGCGGAAAATATCGCCATAAGGCACATCTATACCACCGCCCAAAATCCGCAAAGATTCCAGCAAATTGGCCGCCCCGATGAGCTTTTCCAAGGCGACATCCGGCTTCGCTAAACCGCGCGGTGTGCCTAGTGGGTCTTCTAGCGACCAAGGCACAGCAAAAACGCCCTCTGTTCCCACTGCGCTGACATAATCTTGTAACCACAGCGCGAACAGCACCGCCCCCACGCTATCCGCATCGGCGCGGCGGTCCCAATTGTCTAACACATCAGCCGCCCGCCCTGCTATCGCTTCTTCCGATGTTCGCGCAACAGCGATGAGGTCATCTAGTAGGGCATTAGTCACCTCAACGTAAGTATCTTGTTTATAAGCGATTAGCTCCTCAAAGGTGATGGATTCATCTTCATAGAGTAACCGCATAGAGCGGATAGGGCGGGGCCATGTATAGGGTGGCGGGGCGATATAGGGCGGGTAATCCATCGGGTCAATGGCCAGCGGGAGGGTGGCCGTCCATGGGGGTTCATTGGCATTCTGTACCCAACCGCTGGGCGGATTGACCACCCGCGGCAAATCTTCATAAGGGTGAAATTCTGTCCAAACATAGCGCGAGCTATCGCCGGGTAAAATGGCGGGATTGGAGCGATTGAGCAAGGTAGTACCATTCCAAAATTGCCAATCCCCCTCTGCGCGTACAGGCACTAATTCATTGAAAAGGTGCATGATATTCCCGTCGCGGTCGGCGTAGATGACGGTGAACATGGGGATTTGCAGACGGGCCAGCACAGCTTCAAACTCGGACAAAGAGGTTGCGCGCCCCATATCGAACCATTGCTGAGAAGGATAAAAAGCCCCTTCGCCGACGATGCGTATCGCGAGTAAAGCGCTATCATCTCGTTGGGCGATAACCGGGCCGTGGATAGATTCGCGGATGAGCAAGGGCGCATCAGAGAATGTCCCATCTTCATTTTTGACGCGGATGATTTCTTCACGGGTATCAAAAGGCACATCAGCGCCATCATAACGATAATGTGTACCCGCCTCATTAACGGTCAATGCGTACAAATCCCAGCCATCATGGGTATTGACCGTGTGCGTCCAACCGAGATATTCGTTGAAAGCGATACCTAAAACCATATTGCCGACGAGCGCCGCGCCGTACATATTGAATTCTGGCGTCACCAAATGCGCTTCTATCCACAAGCCGAAGCCCGACCACGGTTGATGTGGGTTGGCTACCAGCATCGCATGACCGCTCGCCGAACGGGAAGGGCCTATAGCCCACCCATTAGAGCCACTCGGCGGCTCGGCTTCTGCCCAACTTTGCGCCGCCCGAATGCCCTGCCCCGCGGTGAAGCTGTAGCGCAAAACGCGCATCCCGTGGGCGAAAATATCTCCGCCATCAATCGGGACGACCGCTTCCCACTCATCGCCGATACGGTCGGGGTAGGTCCGTACGTAATCGTTAACGCCTTGGGCGAAAGCATCGGCGTAAGTCTTCCATTCTGGGCTTTGGGCTTCGTACATCGCTCGCCCTTCGGCCGGGATACCCAAAGTGCGGATGAGCTGGTCGCTTTCTAAATAGGATTCGCCCCAATACTCGGCGGCCCTGCCGCGCGCTTCGCCATAGAGCTTTAAGATGAGGTCGCCGTGGTTATGCGCCTGCGCCCAGCCAAAAGCATAAAATAAACCTTCATTATCGGGGGCGTAGATATGGGGAACACCCCATACATCCCACAAAATCTCTGTTTGCTCGCCAACTTCATTGGATTGAGCGAAGACAACGAGCGTATTCATGAGCCATAAAATCAACAAAACGTGCAGGAAATATTTTTTTGTCGGCATAATCAATCCTTCGCTTCATCTTTTGGGGGTTGTAGTCAACTTCAAACAAATAGCGGGGCCTTCAGGCGGATAAACCCACGTTTGCGGCAAATTACCAAGATGTGCCATCGTACGGAATTCGTTATAAGCCAGCAACAAGCTAGCGCAATCGCCTAATATTTCAGCAGATTGCCCCTGCAGATACCAGCATTCAAAGGTGCGCTCGCCAATGGGGATACCTTGGCTAATTTCTAGCGTAGAACAACGGCGTAAAGCGCGTAAGGCTTCTGTATAATCGCCCTGATAATAATATTGACGCCCTAGCTCGAACCAGCCAACCGGCCATAGCGGCGCTAATTCGGTGACCTCGCCACAATAGCGTATGGCCGCCGCTCGCTCGGCCATACGGCTTGCCAACTGGCACAAGCGATAACGCGCCTTCACGTTTTTTTCGTCGAGCGCCAAAACACGAAAATAGGCGACAGTCGCCGCGGAACTATCGCTCACTTGCAGGGCGTATAAAGCCCGCTCAAAATAAAGCGGGATGAGGCGGTCATGATGCTGTATCGCTTGTTCAATGGCCCCAATAGCCTCTTGATAACGCCCCAAATCGCTATAAGCGATGGCCAAGGCTCGGTAACTATCCGCCAACCAATCGCTATCCCCATTTTGGGCGATTTCTACCGCTCGTTTGCTCTCTCTTAGGGCAGCTTCAAAAAGGCCTTGCCCGCCATAAGCCAAAGCCAGCGCAATACGCGCGATGACGTTCTCGCGGTCGCGGCTAATGGCGCGTAACGCTAGCCGAGCGGCGGCGGCCGACTGACCATTCGCTTGCAAAGCCAAGGCATGCAAAGCCATCACGTCAGGATTTCCGATGACGTTTTCGATGGCTTGGGTGGTCCAATAGAGGGCCGTTTCTCGGTCACTATCAGTATCGTAGTCGCTATAACTACGATAGATTAAAGCGCGGATGAGCAGGCGGAAAGTGGCTATATCATCGGGATTCGCCTCTAAAGCGCTCAAGGCATCGTTGATAGCTGTATCTAAATCGCCGTTGCCATAAGCGCTATTGGCGGTCTCCGCGCCGATGCGTGGCCGGCCTGTCGGGCTACTGCTGAATAGTTGGGCCAGCCAATCCCTGCCGATGATGAGCAATCCTAATAAGATGCTGATGAACACGAACAGAGGCATACAACCGTTCCGCCGACCGCGACGATAAGAATCTCCATTGGCTTGTCGTTGAATATGCATCTTTTGCCCATGCGACCGTGGTATCACCCGACTGAGTTTAGCGAAAAACAATACACTTTGCACCCATTTGTAGGATTGCATCTTTGGCCAATAAAGGGCATAATTCCCATATAATCAAATTATCGTTAGATTATTTTGAAAGAGATACCCCTATGGAACGCCACTTATTCGACGCTGAACATAAAATGTTTCGCGAATCCTTCCGTAAATTTGTCGAGAAAGAAATCATCCCATATCACGAACATTGGGAAAAAGAGGGGATTGTCCCGCGGGAATTATGGCTGAAGGCCGGCGAATTGGGTTATTTGGGCTTCAATGTGCCGGAAGAATACGGCGGACAAGGCATTACAGACTTCCGCTACAATATGATTATGGCAGAGGAAATGACCCGCGTCGGCGCGAGCGGGCCGGGCTTCGGCCTGCACAATGACATCACCATTCCCTACATTTTGCACTATGGCACGGAGGAGCAGAAGCGGCGTTGGTTGCCTAAAATGGTCAGCGGAGAGACGATAACCGCTATCGCCATGACCGAACCCAACACCGGTAGCGACCTCGCAGGTGTCCGAACCACCGCCATCAAAGATGGGGATTGTTATATTGTTAATGGTCAAAAGACCTTCATCACCAATGGTATCCTCAGTGACCATGTGATTGTGGTGGTCAAAACCGACCCCAACCAACAACACAGCGGTATTAGTTTAATCGTCGTTGAACGCGGTATGGAAGGCTTTGAGCGCGGCCGTAATCTCGATAAAATCGGGATGAAAGCCCAAGATACGGCGGAGCTTTATTTTAATAACGTGCGTGTCCCTGCACAAAACCTGCTCGGCGAAGAAGGGCACGGCTTTTATTATCTGATGCAACAATTACCCCAAGAGCGCTTATCTATAGCCGTAGCCGCTGTCGCCGGCGCAGAAGCCGCGCTCGAAATGACCATCCGCTACTGCCAAGAGCGTACGGCCTTTGGCCGACCGATTGGCACTTTCCAAAATTCGCGTTTTAAGTTGGCGGAGATGAAAACTGAAATCCAAATCGCCCGCGTTTTTGTAGACCGTTGTGTCTTAGAGCATAACGATGGCCACCTGACGACCGAAGAAGCCTCTATGGCTAAGTGGTGGACAACCGAACTGCTCAAACGGGTTGTAGACCAATGCGTGCAGTTACACGGTGGGTATGGCTACATGATGGAATACCCTATCGCTAAGGCCTATCTTGACGCGCGCGTACAAACCATCTATGGGGGCACAACAGAAATAATGAAAGAAATTATCGGCCGCGCGATGGGTTTTTAGCATTCGATAACCGCGCAGGTGTAATCGTAGCCTCAGCACAACTGAGGCATTTTTAATATTTGCAACGCCGAATAGCGAATAAACGCTTATACGCGCGATGGCAGATGCGGATGCGGAAGTTCGCGCTTGCGCTTTAAGCGTTGGATTTCATCTAGTTTGCAGAGCCATTCTTGGGCGAGTGGGTGGTGGCGTATGGTGGAGAGGAGAGCGCGGGCTTCTTCATGTTGCTTGTTCTGTATTAGCTTGCGGGCATATTGCAATTTCTCTTTCGTGGTCATGGGGATAACCTCCATTAAATCCCAACGTTTAATTTTTAATTTCGAGTATAACATGACTTTTTTTAGCTATGTCAACTAAAGGGGAAATATTCAAATTACCCGTTATAGCGAAAAATTTAGAGGGTTCTTAAGAGGTCAAAAAAGACATCACGCTCATGAAAAAGACCAAATGTGCTATTTTGAGCATCCATCAAAAACACGTGCTACGAGATACGCCAGAAATCTGGTCTATGCTACTTTTCAGCCATCCACAAGCTTAGCTACAGCTTAGGGTATCCCTTTTTGTCGTCTAGCGCCCTCAATTTCTAGTACAATGAACGAGATGGGCTATTCTTGTGGGAGGGAATGCGCGTGACCCAGTGGCAAGTGTATATCTCTTATGACAGGCGAACAGGATTTGCGTTTGCGCGTCAGGTTAACGATGTGCTACGCGAGCGCGGTATTCGCGCATGGATGACGACCGGGGAGATTAGCGAATTGAAGGATACCCATATCATGGTCATCATCCTGACATCGGCTTTGCTCCAATCGCCTATCAATCGCGCAGAATTACAGCTCGCACAAACGGCAGAAATTCCTCTCATCATCGCGCTAGCGGATGACCTCGCGGACGAAGATTTGCCGCCATACCTTCAATCTCGCCCCCTCGTTAGCTTTATGGACTCTTTCGCGCGGGGGATGTCTAAGTTAGAAACGCTCATCCACAGCGCTCAACATTTCTACCAGCAATACCGTTCCCTTAAGGAGTTGCGCCAGCAATTAGATAGCGCTTTGTCAGAGCATCGGCAACCGGCCCGCCTGCAAGCGCGGATAAGAGAATTAGATGAGCAACTCGCCATGAAGCGTCGCTTTATCACCGATACCCACAATGCGATAGCCGACTACCGCCGCGCTATCCAAATTGGCATCGAAGAAGAACGGGAACATTGGCGCCGCAACCGCGAACAAATCCGCAACCTAACCCGACAGCGCGTCGTAGGGACGCCGCCGCAAATTGTAGAGCATTATAAAGCGCGGGAATCAGAAACAACGCTTATCCTCAACACGCTATTAACAGAATCGTCGCCGTATACGATGGTTAGCCTCGTGGGCCGTGGCGGAGCGGGCAAAACCACGCTTGCTTGCAAAATAATGCAAGATTTAGAACGCGAAATTGAAACGGTCTATGGATTAATTTACCTCAGCACCCGCCTTGGACTCGGCATCACATTAGAACAAATTTATTTATCTATCGCCCAAAGTTTGGGCGAACCTTACAACGAACTCCTAAACTATATCTGGACTGACGAATCGCTATCTGATGAATCCCGTCTTGATAGTTTACTGAGTGCGATGCGCGGTAAAAAAATTATCATCTTACTTGATAATCTAGAAGACCTTTTAGATGACCAAGGATGCCTAAAAGATAGACGCCTCCAAATCTTCTTTGAATCCTTTTTGCCCGCTAAACAACCCAGCAAATTACTAGTAACCAGTCGCCGCCCCTTACAACTGCCGTCACACATCCGCGACTTGGAGCAAATTATCTCTTTAGACCAAGGATTATCCCCAGAGTTCGCCATATCGCTCTTGCGAGACTTCGACTCTGACGATTCTATCGGCATAAAATCTGCCGAGGAAGCCACACTGCGCCAACTTGTTAACCATAGTGGAGGATTCCCACGGGCGCTAGAAGCTATCGTGGGCATCATGGCCAACAATCCCCTTTTGCGCCTCGAAGATTTGCTGACGTGGGATTCTTTAACAGGGGTCGAGCAATGGGTACGCATTGCCGATGAACAATTAGATACGGATGCGCGCATCGTTTTACAGGCCCTCGCTGTTTATGGACGCCCCGTCACCGAAACCGCTATCCGCATGTTGCTAGAGCCTTATATCGCGCGCTTCGGCTTAGATGTTGGCGCCACACTCCGACGACTGCTCCGCGGGCGTTACATCGCCTTAAAAACGACCAGCGGCGAAATTATCCAGCATCCGCTCGACCGTGACTATTACTACCAGCAAATCCCAACCGACCTACAACAAGATTACAATCTAGAAGCGCTAGAGCGACGGGCGGGGAATTATTATGTAGAGATGCGTTTGCCATCCAGCGAATGGCGGCATATCGCCGACCTCGAACCCCAATTAGCGGAATTTGACCATCGCATCCGCGCTAGAGATTATCATAACGCCGCACGGCTCATCAACATGATTGATTATCATTATCTATCGTTATGGGGGCATGTGCGACGAGTGGCCCACATGCGCGAACAACTCATCGGCCATCTAACAGACCCCCAACTCGATAGCGTGAACAGCAATAATCTTGGCTTATGCTATTCCTCTTTAGGGCGCTACGACGAGGCCATCCAATTTTACGAACGCGCGCTCGCCATTGATGAGCAATACCAATCTCGCGGCGATGTCGCTGTCACCCTAGCCAATCTAGGCACCGTTTACAGTAACAAAGGCGACATTCGCAAAGCTATCGAACACCAAGAAAGAGCCTTAGCTATCTTCCGCGAATTGGGGTTTAGGCGTAATGAAGGCATCACCGTAAGCTTGTTAGGGCAAAATTACCACACACTGGGCATGCCCGATAAAGCCATCGAATACTACACGGACGCTCTGCAAATCGCCCGCGAGGTCGAAAATCGCATTGGCGAAGGCGTCTGCTTGAGCAATTTAGGCAATCTCCATTATGACCTCGGCAATCCCTCGGTCGCTTTGGATTATTACCAGCAAGCTTTGGACATCGCCCGCGAAACAGGCGACAAACGCAGTTTTGGGGGCAATCTCAACAACATTGGCAATATCTATTCGGCGCTGGGCGATTTACCCAAAGCCTTAGACTACTACCAACAATCGCTGAATATCGCCCGCGAAATCGGCGACCGCGCTAGTGAAGGTTATCGTCTATCGAATATCGGCGACCTGCATACCTTGTTGGGGAATTACGAAGAGGCTATCGCCTATCATCAACAAGCGTTAGCCATGGCCGAAGAAGTGGGTAGCCTAGCGATGAAAAGCACCGCCCTAGGCGGGCTAGGCTGGATCTACAGCGAATTGCGCCTTTTATCGCAAGCCTTAGCCTACTACCAACAATCATTGGACATCGTGCGGCAGATGGGGGACCGTTACGGCGAATGCAACCGTTTAGGCAATTTAGGGAGCATTTATACGGATATGGGACAGCACGAAATCGCGTTGAACTATCATCAACAGTCCCTAGCTATCGCCCGTGAAATTGGCGAACCGACCAATGAATGTATGCGTTTAGCTTGGCTAGGCTGGACTTATTTTGATATGGGCGATAACGAACAAGCTATCGAGTTACTAGAAGAAGGTCTACAAATCGCCCGTCGCATTGGCAATAAGCGTTGGGAAGAAAATAATCGCTTTGCCTTAGCGTGGGTCTTCACCGTCATGGGGCACTACGAAACCGCCCAACAATATATCAATCAGTGCCTCGCTCTCGCCCGTGTGATGGGCAACCCCAGCACGTTACAATCGCGCGAATCCCTACGGGGAGAATTGGCCTTTTTGACCGAAAAATTAGAGGAAGCATTAACGACCGTAAACCATGCCCTATCTTATCCAACACCTCCCGTCAAGCGGCGCACGACCCTGTTGCTACGCGGGCATATCCTCGCGCGGTTGCGCCGTTGGGAAGAGGCGCGGGCAGATTATGAGCAGGTCTTGCTTTTTTCGGATGATGCCATCGCCCAATCGCCCGATTTATTCTCTGCGAGATATTCGCGCGGGCAAGCGCTAGTCGGTTTGGCACTTATCACCAGCGGTGACCAACGGCGCGTTTATCTCCAAGCGGCTACAAAAGCCTTCGCAGAAGCGCGCAAAAATTGCCCCGCGCGCGGTGTCATTAATTATAATATTCAACTATTGGACAAATTATCGCCAATAGACCAAGGGCATATTCTAGAAGCCATACGCGCCATGCTCATCAACGGGCAATAAAAAAGTATTATCGGCTATAATGTTAATGGTCACCCGTAATACTTGCTACGCTCATCCGCTTGGTTGGATGCGATGACAACCGCACTTTAACTGGAGAAATCATCTGTGAACCATGTTTTTATCTCTTATGCCCGCGCCGATGGAGCACAGTTTGCTTCACTTCTTCATGACTTCCTCGAACAAGAGGGATTCAACACATGGCTAGATGTCTGTCAATTATCGGCTGGCGAATCTTGGGAAGATGCGATTGCCAAAGCCATCGAGCAATCTTGGGCCTTAATTTTCATCATGACGCCCACCAGCGTTAAATCGGAGGTTTGCGCCAAGGAGTGGACTTATGCGCTCACGCATCAAAAACCGGTATTGCCCTTGATGCTCACCCCTTGTGATGTGCCTTTCGGCCTCATACGCTTGCATTATATAGACTTCAAACAATTTGCGGGACAGTTTGACGGGCCCATGTTGCCCACTATCGCCCTCTTGCGCCACGAACTCAACCGCGCGCGCTTGCTCAGCAACAAAATTTTGACGCTCAGCCAACAACGCGATGACTTGCTAAAACATCGCGACAACGCGCCCAACCCCGCCCGCGTAGATACGCGCGTCAATGAAATTGACGAACAAATCAATTACACTTTGCGCGTCATCACAGAACCTAAAATCGTCCAAGAGGAGCGCACCCGTTCTATCGAGGTAGGCATTCAAGGCGCTTTACAAAATCGGCTGAAGGCAGAAGAACATGTCCGCTCGATGCGACGACAACGGGTCGTGGGGAGCGCCCCCCAAGGCATCAGCGAAGCGTTCAAAGACCGCGTAAAAGAAGCGGCCGACATCATCAATTATTTATTAGATGATAACGACGTGCGCGCCGTGAGCATCGTCGGGCGCGGCGGGGTGGGCAAAACAGCGCTCGCCAGTAAAATCCTCCACGAGCTAGAGGATAATTACGAGCAAGTGTATGGCATCGCCTACATGAGCGCCGCCAGCCGCACCGATGGCATCACCCTTGAACTCATCTTCCGTAATATCGCTAAGATTATCGGTGGCGCTGTGGAACGCGAACTAGACATTGCGTGGAAAAATACCACGCTTAGTCAAGAAGCGCGCCTCGATATATTGTTGAATCACCTAGTGGATAAAAGATGTATTCTCTTATTCGATAACTTAGAAGACATCCTCGACCAACACGGTAAACTGACCGACCCTGACATGCGGCTTTTTGTAGATATGTTTTTGCGCCGCCAGCACGCTAGCCGTTTGCTCATCACTAGCCGAGAACCCCTGAACCCTTCCGATGATGTGCGGCGTTACGAAAAAGTCGTGCCCTTGCAGGATGGCTTGCCGCCTAAATACGCCATCGAACTCCTGCGCGACTTTGACCCCGACGGTAAATTAGGGCTACGCGACGCCGAAGAAAGCTTACTTATCGAAATTGCCGAAAAAACCTATGGCTACCCACGCGCCTTAGAAGCGGTAGCTGGGATTTTAGCCAACGACCCCTTATTATCTTTAGAGGATTTATTGCGCGATGGTGACTTATTCGGACGAGAGGTGACCGAAGCGCTAGTAGCACGGGCACAATCGCGCCTCGATGATGATGCCCGCATTGTCATGCAAGCATTGGCTTTGTTTGGCAGGCCCGTCACAGAAACAGCGGTACGCTATCTTCTCGAACCTTATTCCGCCGAAACAGGCCTCGATGTCAGCGCCATCATCAAGCGCCTAGCGCGCGGGCGTTACATCACTGTAAATCGCAACACGGGATATATCACCATACACCCGCTAGATAAAGAATACAATTATCGGCAAATTCACGCGGGCAATCCGCTCTTGGGGAAAAAGCACATCTCGATAGAGGCGCTGATGAGCCTACAAACGGGCATCACAACAACCGTCAACAATGAAACTGTCGTGCCCTATGCGCCTACGGTCTCTATCTTCACTCGTTATAATCTCGAAAAAAGGGCGGGCGATTATTATGCCCAACTGCGGGGAAATCCCATTGAATGGAAAACGATTGACGATTTAGAACCGCATCTATCGGAATTTGAACATCGCATCCGCGCAGGTGACTATGATACCGCTTTTAATCTGGTCTACATCATAGACTTTGACCACTTACAGATGTGGGGCTATGCCCGTAAAGTGGTGGAACTTCGGCTACAATTGGTGGGTAAGCTATCTAGCGAAGCCCTAGAAGTGGGCAACTACAATATGCTGGGTATCGCTTACGGCCAATTGGGGGAATTTCAAAAGGCCATTGAATATCATGAAAAAGTGTTAGAATACAGCCGCCGCGAAAAACAACGCCAAACAGAAGGCGCGCAACTCGGTAACTTGGGCGCTCTATATACGCACTTAGGCGATTACCATAAAGCGATAGCATATCACGAAGAAGCTTTGAGCATTGCCCGTGAATTCGGCAATCGGCGCTCAGAAAGTTTCAATTTGAATTCGCTGGCCAACAATTATACCGTCCTCGGCCAGCGCCAAAAAGCGATTCAATACTATAAAGAATCGCTAGAAATCAAGCAACAAATCGGCGACCGTCGCGGAGAAGCGGTGCTATTATCCAATATCGGCACCGAATACCAAGCCATGGGCCAATTAGACCAAGCGTTAAAATATTTTCATGAATCCATAGATATTGATAAGCTCACCGGCGACCGCGTGGCGGAAGGCATCCATCGTGGCTACTTGGGCGATTGTTACCGACGCATTGGCAAAGTAGAAGAAGCGTTCGAGCATTTAGAATTGGGCTATAAAATTTCTCGCGATGCGGGCGACCGCTTGTGGGAAGGGTATAACCTCGCCAGTTGGGCGCAAGCGTATATCGAAGTGAACCAAATAGAAAGAGCAATCGAACAACTGCGAGAGGCGCTCGCTATCGGCGAACAAATTGCCAGCGCCCAACTCATGGGGTATAGTGCCGCCCTCTTGACCGAGGCCTTGCTCAACCAAGACCGCATCAGTGAAGCTTTAGCGGCCAATCAAATTGCGCTATCCAAAATCCGCCACAGCGACCAGCATTACAGCTATTCGATTGAGGGCATTTTGCGCTTAAGGGCGGGCAACATCGAACAAGCGCGCGTCGCTTTTAATAACACCTTAGACATTGCCGCTCAACTGCTGGCTGATAGCGACCATATCTATTTACCCAAGTACTCGCGCGGATTGGCTTTGGCCGGGCTAGCTTTAGCCACTCAGGATAACACCTACGTTGAAGATAGCATCACCGCTTATCGTTCTGCGATGGAAAATTGCGCCGCTGTGGGCATCGTAGCGGAGCAAAAACGCAACTTTGACGCTTTGGCCAAAGCCGACACCAACGACTTGCTCGCTCCGATTCGCCAGCTATTCCCACACAAAGGATAATCGGTGTCATCAGCGAGCATGATGCATTGGTTAGGGCGGACGGATAAGCTCGTTAAACTCGCCCTCATCATCCAATTGGGGCTACTGGCCCCGCTGTGGGGTCATATCAGCGACGCGCCACAATTTTTAGGGCGTTATAGCGAGCGCTATATGATAGCGCTCATCGCCCATCTAAGCCTCATAGGCGCATGGTCGCTTGCCTATTATTACCGCCATCAACTAGCGATATGGCTACGTCATGGCTTATGGCGTTGGCTGTGGGTCGTCTGTGGGGTTGCCATAAGCGGATTGTGGTTAGCAGGCATAGAAACACATATCAAAGCGGTAGCCGCCATCAATTGGTGTCTAGTCGGCGCTGTGCTGTTCAGCCTTTTATCGGATAATCCTATCCGCAACCGAAGTTGGATAGCGATTATCATCGTCCTCTGCGCCCTTTGGCTCATCCCTATTGCCATTACTGCGCTCACGACGAAAGATTTCAGCCCAGATGAAGCGCATTGGGCAGATTACGCCACGTCGCCCTATATCGTCGGCGGGTTATATGCCCGCACGTGGCTTAATGAACCTGTGGTGATAACGCCGGGCATCGGTTGGAGCGTAGCGGCATATGGCTGGCTACTAGAGCATGCCGCCTTTGATATTCGCGTTGGGCGGCTATGGAATATGGGCGCTTATCTGTTATCCTTCGTTGGCATCGGCGCTTTGGCTTGGCGCTTATATGGCGGCGCGGCGGCGTGGATAGCGATAGCTTTAAGTTTTTTTAGCGGCGCTTTTTTCCCATTTGCCGATTATCGCCCCGACCAACAACTTCCCTTCGCCGCTGGTTGGATCCTCTTTACGGCCGCCCAAGCCCGTTTAGGCCTGCGACATCATGGGTTATGGCATACCCTATGCGGGCTATTTTGCGCTTTATCGCTACAGTTGCACGCGGCAGGGGCCTATATCGCCGTTGGTGTAGGGCTTTTCTACCTCGTCGAAGCGCTACGCTACCGCCAACGCGCCCTTTTCCCGTTCGGCTTAGGCGCGGCGCTCGGCGCGTTGGTTTACTATAGTTTCAATATCGCGCCCGTCGGGGGACTCTCGCCGTTTTTGAACACGCTGATTTCAGAGCGCTTTGGCGGAACACGGGACGCCTATTTAGGGCGATTGGCTTGGCCATCGTTGATGGAATTGGTCTTGGGCTTACTGGGATGGGGCTATCTGCTAGCACGGCGGCGCAAAACTGACCGATTATTTCTTGGCCTTGCCGCTTGCATCATCATCACCTTTCTCTTGTTAGATAATTGGGGGTATCGAACGGTTTACCAAGCGCTCTTTCTCGTGCCTTTAGCCGCTTTCCTCAGCGCGAACCAAGAAACCAACATCGCACCTATCAGCCGTCGGGGGTTATGGCTCTTCGGCGCGATTGTATGGATGTTGGCGGCGCAAATGAGCGGCGAATTCATCGCATGGGCGCGCGTGGGGGATGTGCTATTCGGGCGGGACTGGCCGCCATTCACCAACCTCATCATTGGCGAGCGCGTCAAACCCCATATTACTGACGATGACATCATCGTCAGCACCCATGAACTCATCTGGACTTTTCAAGAGCGCCCCAACTTTTACAGCATGGCTGGCGAAGCGACCGCCGCCCGCCGTTGGGGGTACCAATCAGACCCAAGCCAAGTATGGGCGCGGGTATCGCCTACCATTGTCATTCATCTAGAGGGGCGCATCGCTTTAACATCGGGGCTAATCGCTCATATGCAGTCGAACAACTTCGTTATCTGCGAGCGCATGAATATCAGGGGCATTGTCGTCACCATTTATCGCGCCCAATGCCCCTCTTAAAGCTAAAGCCTAATTTTTTAAGACAGCAGGATTACACACATTATCATAACGGTTATACAACAGCGCGTTGACGACCAACTCGGCGGCTTCGATGGCGACAGTGATTTGGGCGTCGCTCGTGCTAGCGGCTAGATGTGGTGTATGAATGACGCCTTGCAACCCAATGAGCGGATGGTCAGCATTTGGCGGTTCGGGTTCGTATACATCTAAAGCGGCCCCCGCAACATGCCCTGAACGTATTGCGGTGGCTAAATCGGCATCATTAATCAGAGCGCCACGCGCCGCATTGATGATGCGGACGCCACGCTTCATCTTGGCTATACTTGTCGCGTTAATCATCCCGCGGGTTTCATCCGTGACGAGCGCATGAAGCGAGATGAAATCCGCGCGGGCGTACAACTCGTCCAAGCTGAGTTCTTCCACATTCAAATCAGCCATCATGTGCGATGGGACATAAGGGTCATAAGCGATGACGTCCATATCAAACGCTTTGGCGCGGATGGCGACCGCTTGGCCTATACGCCCAAAGCCTATCAGCCCTAAGGTCTTGCCGCGCAACTCCACCCCTGTGAACGATTTGCGGTCCCATTGCCCGCCGCCCAACGATTGATGCCCTTGGGGAATGTAGCGCGCCAAGGATAACATCAAGCCAAAAGTGTACTCAGCCGTTGAGATGGTATTACCGCCGGGGGTATTCATGACGACAATACCGCGCTCGGTGGCCGCGTCCAAATCCACGTTGTCCACGCCGACGCCCGCGCGGGCGATGACTTTAAGATGCGGAGCGCGGCTCAGCAAATCTGCGTCCGCCTTCGTGGCGCTACGGATGATGAGCGCATGCGCCTCGCCAATACGCGCGAGCGTTTCCTCGCGCTTCATAGAGCCGGATTGATAACTAAGGCCGTTGGCCTTCTGCAAAACCTCTAGCGCCTTGTCATCCACGTTATCCGGTATGAGGATATGATATGTCATGATTGGCATCTCCCCTGTGCATTTTCATTTTGTCGCATTTGTGCCCTGCTTGCCCAACGCATAAAGAAAAGGGCGACCAACAGCCGCCCTAAAAGCCTATCTATTGTCCGATGAACTCGTCCAAACCCGCTAACACTTCTTCCAACACTGCGGGCATCATATCTCCCATATGGGCGATGCGGAATGTTTTTCCTTTAATCTTGCCATAGCCTTTATCCATGCCAAAGCCCTTGCCAGACATGAACTTAGCCATGTCGTCTACATTGATGCCGCGCGTATTCTCTACTGTGGTCACAGTTTTAGAGCGATACCCTTCTTGGGCAAAAAGCCCAAAGTCACGGCTGAGCGCCCATTGATGCGTCATATCGCGCATTTGTTCATGGCGGGCCCAACGCGCTTCTAGCCCCTCTTGTAGAATGGCGTCTAATTGCATATCAGCGGCAAACATCAACGAAATTGGCGGGGTAGAAGGGGTGTTATCTTTCTGTAAGCTGGCGTCTAGCTCGATGAAGTCGAAATAGTAACCCCGATAGGGAATCTGCGCCGCACGCTCCAAGACGCGGTCGCTGATGGCGGCAAAAGCGACGCCCGGCGGAAGGGCAAAAGCTTTTTGGGAAGATGTCAGCGCGACATCCACGCCCCAATCATCTACCCGTAGTTCTGTCCCCAAAAAACCGCTCACCGTATCTACGAGGAATAAGGTATCTTCATAACGGCGCACGACTTGTCCAATCTCTTTGATAGGGTTGGTAACGCCCGTGCTCGTCTCATTATGAACAACCGCCACGGCATCATATCGTTCTCGTTTGAGCGCGTCCTCCACCATTTCCGGCGTGTGGGCCTGACCCCACTCTACTTCGATGATGTCTACCTGTTTGCCGTTGGCTTCGCTGATTTTGGCCCAGCGGTCGCTAAAAGCGCCACCGACAAGATGTAGGATTTTACGGTCGTCGCGCACGCAATTACGAGAAGCGCCTTCCCAAAGTCCCGTTCCCGACGAACCACTGACCACAACACGATATTGTGTCAAAAAAGCTTGCTTAAGTTTGGCTTGTAAACGGCTGAACAAAGCGACAAAATCAGATGATCGGTGACCAATCATCCATTGGGTTTGCGCCTGCAAGATTTCTGGACGGACTTCCACTGGTCCGGGGATGACTAAATACTTATGATCGCGCTTGCTCATGGGAACAACCCTCCTCCGTGCGATTGTTTGTGAGACGGGCAGTCTATCCAACTAGTGGATTGTGATAAACTGCACAGACCCGCTTATTGTAGCCTATCTAGCTCCGAACTGAACAGACAGAATCTATATAAAGAGAGAGATACGAACATGAAATATACCCGCGGCGAACGTGAAGCTGAATTCACTAAAGCGATTATCAAGTTCGAGAAAGAATATTTAGGGCGCGGGCCAGCCGACGCACGCACCTTCTTCATTGACGACATGATTTTAGTGCGCTTGAGAGGCATTTTAACCCCCGCCGAAGTCAAATTGTCCGAAATGCCCGATGGCCGCGAGTTGGTGAAAGAAACGCGCCGCCGCCTGTTTGAAAGTTCTCGCCCCTTGCTAGAAGCGATTGTCGCCGAGGTTATCGGTTGCCGCATCATCAGTTTGCATACCGATATGAGTTCTAAAACAGGCGAGCGCATCATCGTCCTAACGCTCGACCAAAACCTTGACGAGCTATTCCCCGTCTAGCCCTTAGCTTAAGACTATCCCCCTAAAATTTGGGGGATATATGCGCCGTAGGCTTTAGTAGAGTATTATATGAGTTGGCAGACAAGCTAAAACATCTATGTGACGATGAGTTAACCTGTAGGCCAGCATTTGTTCTCAGATAGAACTGATGCTGGTTGTTTATTGTACCGAAGGAGATTTATGCTGACACAAACACACCAAGATACGGATGTGAATTCCCAACCCTGGCATTACCGTAGCGCAGATGACATCGTGGCGTTTTACAAAACAGATGTCAATAGTGGGTTAAATACCACAGAGGCACAAACCCGCCTAAGCCAATATGGCTATAACGAATTGACCGAGGGCAAAACCAAAACCCCTCTCTCTATCCTTTGGGAGCAACTAACCCAACCCCTCGTCTTATTGCTCATCTTTGCGGCGGTCGTATCGGCATTTTTAGGCAAAAATGATAGCGTTATCGCTATTTCAGCGATTGTTGTGCTCAACGCCGCGCTAGGGGTGTTCCAAGAATATCGTGCGGAAAAAGCGATGGCCGCCCTCAAGAAGATGTCCGCCCCCTTAGTGCGCGTCCGCCGCAATAACCTTGTTCAAGAGATAGAATCGCGCGAGATTGTCCCCGGCGATTTGGTGTTGTTGGAGGCGGGAAATATCATCCCAGCGGATGCCCGCGTGGTCAGCGCTATCAACTTGCGCGTGGAGGAGGCATCGCTCACGGGTGAATCTTACCCTGTAGATAAAATGGTAGACCCCATCCCTACAGAACAATTGCCGCTCGGCGACCGTAAAAATATGCTCTATATGGGCACTTCGGTCACCTACGGCCGCGGGACGGCCGTTGTGGTCAGCACCGGCATGGATACCGAATTGGGGCGCATCGCGCGTTTGATTCAAGGGGTATCTAGCGAACCAACACCTCTACAACGGCGCATGGCGGAACTGGGTAAAGTGATGTTTGGGGCGGCGGTGGTTATTATGGCTATCGCTTTCATCATCGGTTTACTGCGGGGCGAAGCGATTGTAGATATTTTGGTGACAGCGGTAGCTATCGCTGTAGCGGTTGTGCCAGAAGGCTTGCCCGCGGTGGTCACTATATCGCTCGCCTTGGGCACACAACGGATGCTACGCCGCAATGCCCTCATCCGCAAATTGCCCGCTGTAGAAACGCTCGGCTCGGTCACCGTGATTTGCTCCGATAAAACGGGCACTCTGACCGAAAACCGCATGACCTTGAAACTCGCACAGCTTGGCGATGATGAAGTAGACTTTTCCGATTTGATGACCAAAGCGGCAGATAATAAAAACCACATCCAAGATAGCGCCCAAGTCTTGCTCCTTTTGGCCGGGGCGCTCTCTAACGATGCCATCCTACAAGGAGATGACGCCCACCAACTACACGTCATCGGCGACCCGACCGAAGGCGCTTTGGCCGTGGCCGCGGCTCGCGTCGGTTTTTGGAAGCACGCGCTCGAAACCATATACCCCCGCGTCGGAGAAGTACCCTTCTCCTCCGAACGTAAACAAATGACGACTATTCATCGGATTGAAGATGACTCTGCGCCATTCCTGCGCGCGATAGGAGCGCATCAAGGGGACTATTTGGCCTTTAGTAAAGGCGCTTACGACCGCCTATTACCCGGTTGCGCGTTCATCTTCCGTCATGGCCAAATCGAACCGCTGACCGATGCGTTACGCCAACAAATCTCCACCCATAACGAACGGTTGGCCAGCCAAGGATTGCGCGTTTTAGGGGTGGCCTTCCGCCTGATGGATGCGCCCCCAAGCGAAGACCCTAGTTGGGCTTCTTCCGAACAAAACATGGTCTTTCTAGGACTCGTTGGCATCATTGACCCGCCCCGCCCAGAAGTAAAAGATGCGGTAGCCACCAGCCGCAAGGCGGGTATCCGCGCGGTGATGATCACAGGCGACCATCCCATCACTGCGCGAGCCATCGCCACCGAGTTAGGCATCATCAACACGGGCGACCGCGTCGCCACAGGTGTTGAACTAGAGGCGATGACCGATAGCGAGTTACAAAACGTAGTGGAGCGCGTTTCGGTCTATGCTCGTGTTTCTCCTGAACACAAGCTACGCATTGTGAAAGCGCTACAATCGCGCGGGCACATCGTCGCCATGACGGGAGACGGCGTTAACGATGCGCCCGCCCTCAAACAAGCCAGCATCGGCGTCGCCATGAGCATCACGGGTACAGATGTCTCTAAAGAAGCCTCCGACATGGTGTTATTAGACGATAACTTCGCTACCATTGTGCGCGCGGCAGAAGAAGGACGCACGATTTATGATAATGTGCGGCGCTTTGTCAAATATTTATTGGCGAGCAATACCGGGGAACTGTTCGTCTTGTTCGCCACCCAACTTATCCAAGGCATGAGCTTACCGCTCACGACCCTGCAAATCCTGTGGATGAACCTCATTACAGACGGCATTCCCGCGCTCGCTTTGGGGGTGGAAAGAGCCGAAAAAGACGCCATGAGTCGCCCGCCCTATGCCCCCAACGAAAGCATCTTCGGCCGCGGTTTGGGGCGGCACATTCTCATTGTTGGCGGCTTGCTAGGGATAACGTCGCTCTTGTTGGGTTATATCGCGTGGTCTAATGATTGGCGTGCGGCAAACGGGGGGCCGGCATGGAATACAATGGTTTTTATCATGCTGACGTTGGCGCAAATGGGGCATGCGCTTGGGGTGCGCTCTCATCGCGATTCGCTATTCACTTTGGGCATCACGACCAATCCTTACCTTTTAGGCGCTGTAGTGTTGACCGTATTTCTGCAGATGATGGCGATTTACACGCCTTTCTTCAACCAATTGTTCAACACTAACCCTTTAACGCTTAGTCAATTGGTTTTGTGCCTCGTCCTCAGCACGATTGTATTCTGGGGTGTCGAGGTCGAAAAGTGGCTCATCCGCCGCGGCGTATTGAAATAAAGATTATGCGTTGGGGAATCTGCTCAGGAGTTCCCCAACGCTGACGCTGTTTACTTTTTTCTGACGCAGTCTATCCATAATATAGTTGGCAAATATGTATTTGCGGAGGAAGTAATGCAGGGACCCTATGATAAATGGATAGTTGAAGCGCCCCGTCGCAAGCGGAAGCGCGCTAATAAACAATGGTATTTAGAGGAGACTTTTTCTTACCAACCGATACGGGCACAAAAACGTTATGAGGACTTAGACGATGAGATAAAACTAGCGCGGCGTCGCAAACTCCATCGCAAAAGGTATCATTATTCCGAAGAATAAGCTGAACAAAAGGGGCCTAGCGCCCCTTATTTTATTGGTAGTCAGCTATCGGCGCTGTAAAGCGACTAATAGGACATCGGCGAGCAGTGGAGCGACAGTAGGTTGAACGTCATTTACAAATAACAGACCTATTGTAAGGTGAAGTTATGTTATAGTGATGAAATCAACCCAAGGGCATCATTCATATGCGCCGCTCAAAAATCGTCATGATATGTA
Source organism: Anaerolineaceae bacterium (assembly GCA_037441665.1). Classification (GTDB taxonomy): domain Bacteria; phylum Chloroflexota; class Anaerolineae; order Aggregatilineales; family Phototrophicaceae; genus JBBIRQ01. Next base: position 180,644 of record JBBIRQ010000006.1, read on the forward strand.
TCTGGCTGGCCCTATGCATGGCCACCGCTCAAGGGCAAGATGTCGCCATACCCGACCCTATGCCGCTCGTAGATGAGGGCGCATGGGACATCATGAATATCTTGTTGATAGGGAACGCGACGGAAAGCCATACTGCGGGGTTAACGGATTCGCTCATCCTTGTTTCGATTAATCGCTCCGCCGATGCCCTCTCCATTGTATCTATACCGCGCGATTTATACGTCTACATACCTGACCACGGTATGGGTAAAATCAACCAAGCCTATTTTTTTGGAGAAACCCGCGACCAAACGCGAAGCGGCGTTCAATTGCTAAAAGAGACCATCCTCTATAATTTGGGAGTTGCCGTTGATTTTTATGTGCTGGTGAACTTCACAACCTTTGGCAATCTGATTGATAGCATCGGTGGCGTGACCTTATCGGTGGATTGTGTCATCGAAGATTGGCGTTTGAAATCCCCAGAACTAGATAAACACGACCCGAATAATTGGGAGATGTTCACCCTACCTATCGGCGTGCATCACATGGACTCTCATTTGGCGCTATGGTATGTTCGTAGCCGCCGCACCAGCACCGACCTCGACCGTGGCCGCCGCCAGCAGGACATCATCCGCGCGATTTGGCGTCAAATCAAAGCGCAAGGCTTGCTATCGCTTGAACATCTGCCCAACCTTTGGCAAGAAGCCACCCGTATCATCAAAACAGACTTAACGCTAGCGGACGTCGTCAGCCTTGGGCCGATGGCGCTACGCATGGATACAAACGATTTCTCTTACTACACATTCCGTGTAAACAAACATGTCAGAGGCGCTTACAACGAAGCGGGCCAAGCGGTGCTACTACCAGAACGCTCAGCGATTGCCGAACTCATGCAACAAGTGGTCGCCCCGCCGACGACAAGCCGCATCCCAACAGCGCGCCCGACAATAGCGATTGTAAACGCTAGCGGCATACCTCAATTGGATGTTATCGCGGCGCAACGGCTTGAACTAGAGGGCTTTCAAACCGTCTTGGTGGATGAATGGTCTACCCCGCGTGATTACAACAAGATTATAGACTATACCGGCCAAGAAAAAGGCAACCCAATAGAGCGCATCCAGCGCGTCCTGCGCGTGACTGCCGACGGAGTCGAAATATCGCCTGACCCCAATCGTGAATACGATTATAAAGTATTCATCGGCAATCAATATCAATTTTTGACTTGCACGCGAGATGTCATCCAACCGACAACTAGCGGGGAAGATGTCACCCAAGGCAATCCCTAGGCGCTCTCTGAAAGGCCGTCCGATGTCTGGCCGCGCCTTTAGTGCCCAACGGGCTGGACGACAATTTCAGTGGAGTTGCCTTCTGGCGCTGACGGCGCTTCTGGCGACACAACCCGATTGGGCAAGAGAAGGAGCGTCGCTAATGCCGTTAAACCCATGATAATTGCTCCGATACGCATCGAGTAAGTCACTCCATCCACAAAAGCCCGACTTGTGATGTCGAGAATTTGCTGTGTGGTTTGTGGGTCTAGGCCACTTTCTGTAGCAAAGCGCTGGGCGATTTGCAAACTACCCGCTACCGCCTCGTGGGCAGAGGCTGGCAAAACGGCTTTGAGCGCTTCCACCCCGTTCAAATAAACGCTATTCATCATCGTGCCTAAAACGGCGATGCCCAATGCGCCGCCTAACTGTCTTGTTGTGTTGTTCATCGCAGAACCAATGCCCGATTTGCTCACTGGCACAGAGCGCATGATGGCCGTTGTCGCAGGGCTAACAGCAATGCCTAGCCCAGTGCCCATCATCAACTGACCAATCATCACCCATTCATAGGGCGTATTCACATCTAATAAGATGGATAGATAAACCAACGCGACGGCCGCCAACCCTATCCCCAGAGCGACGGTATATTTCGTGCCAATCCGAACGGCGATGCGCGCGGAATAGGTGGCAAAAATAGTCATCGGGATAGCCACCGGCAATACCCGAAAACCGGCCTCTAGAGGGGTGAAGCCTAAGACCGATTGGAGATACTGACTGAGAAAGAAGGTAGAGCCAAAGAGCGCAAACATGGTGAACGCTAAAATCGTATTTGCGGCGGTGAAAGAGGGATTTTTGAACAAATAGAGCGGCAACATCGCATGGGGCGTGCGCCCTTCCCACCAGAAGAACAAGCCGAGCAACACCAACGCGATGATGAACCCGCCGATAACGTGGATAGATGCCCACCCCGCAATGCCCACCTCGATGATGGCATAAACTAAAGCGAAAAGGCCGCCTATAGAGAGCAAAACACCGACGATGTCCAATTGACGGGCCATCTCATCTCTGGAATCGGCGAGGAAGCGGCCGCACCCCACCATAGCGACAGCAATCACAGGCAAATTAATGAAAAAAATGGCGTGCCAGCCATAGCTTTGCACCAACCATCCCCCTAAAATAGGGCCAATGCCAATACCCAAACTAAAAATAGCCGCCCAAATCGCAATCGCTTGCGGCGCTTCATCCCTTGGAAAGGTCGCATTGATGATAGATAACGAAGCCGGCATAATCATCGCCCCGCCGACGCCTAAAAACGCGCGCGCCAATATCAATACGGCTGTGTTCGGCGCCAAAGCCGCCCCCGCCGAAGCCGCCGCAAAAAGCACCAAGCCCACTTGTAACGCGCGTTTGCGCCCGAAACGATCGCCAAACGCGCCCATCGTCAGCATCAGCGCGGCAAAAACGAGAATATAGGCATCTACAATCCAAGCTAAATCGCTCGTCGTCGCGTTCAAATCGGCGGAGATAATCGGCAGGGCGTTGTTCAAAATGGTATTATCCATGCTAATGATGATGACGGATAAGCCGATGAACAATAGCCCTATCCAGCGGGTGGCATAACCGGGAGATGATGTGGGGTTTTGCATTGTTGATTGCGCCTTTGCTCAAATAGCACCGACTACTGGATGCTAACAGTGCAGAGAATCTTACACATCGGATGATTCCGCTAAGGCTTCTTGAGCTTCTGGTGTATCGAAGGCTTGGAGCGCACGACGCGCGGCGGCGCGCACTTCGCTATCATCATCCTGCAAAGCGGCGATGAGCGGGATAACCGTGCGTTCATCGCCCAATTGCGCCAATTCTTCTATAGCATAACGGCGTATTGCCGCTTCTTCATGCTTGAGGGCAATGAAGGTCAAAGCGTTAAAGCCCGCTTCGCCCATATGGTGGATAGCTTGACGGGCGGTGCCGCGCACGCTGGGGTTTTCATCCATCAAAGCGCTAATCAAGCCGATAACGCCGCTAGCATCGCCGATAAGACCCAAAGCCACGGCGGCCGCTTGGCGCACGCCAACTTCATCATCAATTAAAGCGATGATGAGCGGTTTAACCGCTCGCGCGTCCCGCAGGTGACCCAAGGCTTTGGCCGCCTCTATGCGTATCGTCGGGTCTTCATCCATCAAAGCCGTAAATAACGTTTGTAGCTCCAAATTATCGGTCATAGGCGCTTTTTAATCATCTGTCTTTCGCGGGGAAAAAGAGGAAAACCCAAACCCATTAGATGGTGATTCATCGTCATCATCCCAATTCGTCTCATCCCAATCATCTTCTTCAAAAGACGCCTCATAGTCATCTTCCATCAACATTTCGCCTTGCATCATCGCCTGCACATTATAGATAAGGCGGGATAGGGCCTCATAAAAGATGTGGTCGGGCGCATCATCAAAAGGCGCGTTATAGAACACCTCCAACGTCGTCAACCGCGCCAAAAAATCTTCTAGCGTCCCCTCGTAAGTGAGCGATAAATCTGTGCTAGCGTCTACAGCTGTGGAGCGCGTAAAAATATCCGTCAGGATGACAAAGGGGCCATAACGATAAATTTGTCCCGGCAATTCATCCATGTCTGCTTTCTCTTTTTCGCTGATGTTAGGTGGATACAATGGCTTCAGACGTGGATTCAGGGATGAAGCTCTCTTGGGACTCATAACACGATAATCTCCCTAGTGCATAATAGGGTCATTGTATCACGGATTGTAAGTTTGAATGCGCTGATTGGTATCGCGGCGCGTTAAGCGCGGTAATTGGCGCTGAACATAGTCGAGCACAGCGCTTTTATCAATGGTCAGCAACCGCCTATCCTGCATAACCACTTTGCCGTTGATGATGACTGTCTGCACATCGCTAGGTCGCATATTGTAGATGAGGCTTGTTGTGACGCTATGAAGCGGCTGATGGTGCACGCCATCCATATTTATGAGGATAATATCCGCCAATTTGCCCGCCGATAAATCGCCCAATGCATCGCCCTGACCGTAAACAATGGCGCTCTCGCGCGTGGCAATCCACAACGCTTGCGGGATGGTCAGATTTTCGGGGGTATGGGTGCGCTCCTTTTGGGTCATCGCCAATAAACGCATAGATTCCCAAATATCTAAAGTGTTATTGCTTACGGCGCCATCTGTGCCCAAACCGACCGGAATACCCGCGGTCCGAAATTCGATAATGGGGGCATACCCCATAGCCAACTTCAAATAGGTTTTGGGACAATGGGCAACTCCCGTTCGACGCCCCATCAGAATTTCAATATCCGCCGGGGTTGCGCCTATCGCATGCGCCAAAATGGTGGGTACGTCTAAAACACCGGTCTCTTCTAGTACTTTTATCGGGGTTATACCGCGCTTTTCGAGGCAGGCTTGGGTTTGCCCCATCGTCTCTGCGACATGAATATGAATGCCCAAGCCCATCTTTTGCGCTTGTCGGGCTGTGGCAGATAGAAAATCATCATCGCAAGTGTAAGGCGCGTGCGGGGCCAAAATGGTGCGGATACGCCCCTCTGCCGCGCCGTTCCAACGTTGGGCGAAGCGCGCCGTCTCTTCAATTTGTTGCATGCCATTACTACTGAACATCGCTTGTCCCAGCAAGGCCCGCGTCCCCGCTTGCTCAACGGCCTTAGCCGCCTCATCCATATACCAGTAATGATCAGCTACGGCGGTCACACCCGCTTCAATCATCTCTGCTATTCCTAAAAGCATGCCCCAATACACATCTTCAGGCGTCAGGTTACGCTCTAGGGGCCAGATGTAATCATTGAACCAACGCTCTATAGAGACATCTTCCCCCAAGCCGCGCCACAACACCATAGGCACATGAGCATGCGTATTAATAAGCCCCGGCATCGCTAACATACCATCCGCGCGAATGACCGTCGCGAATTGAGAGGGGTCCGCTTTTCCCGTCGGCCAAATCGCTTCTATGCGGTTGCCGCGCACAATGATGTCGTGATTTTCCAGAATATAGGCCGTTTCGTCGGCCATTTGTAGGATGCGAGGACGGTAAATGAGCAAATCCGACATGAGCTAGCGCCTTTCTTGGACGAAGACTTCGTTAAAAGATGACATGATTGTAACGTAATTCCCCTATAGATGGGAAATAGCACCGCTCCAAATTCACAAGTTGATACGTTACAGACGCCAAATCGCCATATAATAGACGTGGAGATAAACAAATGAAGAAGGTGTATGAACGCACAACAACTCTTTCAACAGGGGGTTATCGCCATACGCGACCAAAACAATATAGAAGTGGGGCGCAAATTATTGATGCAGTCTTTGCAACTGAACCCCCAAAATGACATGGCGTGGCTATGGCTAGCCCGCGCTAGCGCAAATCGTGACCAGCGTTTGCGTTGTATCGAGCGCGCCCTAGCGCTTAACCCGTCCAATCCTCACGCGCGAAGGATGCGCAAGCAACTCAACCAAACCTCTAGCAAAACCAGTGACAATCACCTTTCTAGCGAAGCACTGCTCAAAAGGGCCGCTCATGCGCTCGAACAAGGCGATGTAGAATCAGCGCTTCGCTGGTGGCTAGTAATTCTAAACGTAGAGCCTTCGCACGATACCGCCTTAAGAAATGCCGTCCAACACCTCGTCAAACTGAAGCAGGATGATAAAGCGCTAGAATTGATTGTGCAGGCCATCAACAGCGGGGCGACCTCGCCCGCTATTTATCTAACCGGTATTGAATTGGCGAAGCGAACACACGATAACAACCAACTCGATAGGCTTTATGAAGATTACCTGCAATTGCCAGCCGTAGATGACCAACGGATTTGGCCCATCATTGACCAACACGCCAAAGAGAACCATCTAGAGCGAGCGCTAGAGTTATCGCTCTTGGCTATGGAAAGGTATCCTAAAAGCCAAGCTTTACTTGTTCAGCATGGCGATTTATTAGAACGCTGTGGAAAGAAAAAAGAAGCTCTGTTCTATTATGAACAAGCGGCCAAACTAGGGGCGCGCACCGAACACGGGCGCATCGCAGATGAAAAACTAGCCAAGTACGCCCCTGTTATCACTGATAAAGAACGGGGCAGTATCATTTTGGCATGGCGAGAGACTTTGGGAATCGGTCTCTTCTTTTTTGTTTTGGCATTCCAAGATGCGGGGCTTAATCTGTTCGCGTTGGGAGAGCGCTGGTTAGGCGTTGGCTTGTCTTTATTAGGCGGTTATTTGCTCGTGACGGCCACTTCATCGCCCCAACAGAAGCCTATCGCGGCGTGGATGGGCGGTCAAGTACCCCCTTATCGTGAGGAACTCGTGCCCAGTCTCGATGGTAGCTCGATAGACGTGCCCACCCAGCTACCCATCATCCCGATGGCTTTACGCATTGCCCTAGGCACAACGGCTATCATCGTGCTGATAGTGGCCTTTGGATTATGCTTCAGTCGGGCCTTGGGATTATTAGCCAACCCTATCCCGCCATATACCATCCCGTTTGAGGCGTTATTTAGCTCATCGGCAGGCTGAAGATGCGCGGCTATCTCCTCATCATCCTCTTTCTGCTATTCCCGGGCCTCTTTTTTGGTCTATTGGAAGCAGGGGCCGATTTAACGGTCTTGGGCATTCTGTTTTTCATCCTGTTGTTACCACTGATACAAAGTGCCTTCTTTTTCCCGCTTCCCATACGTGATAGTGGCGTGGTGCGCTATAAATCATGGCCATGGATGACTATTACGCTCATCACGTTAAATTGCGCGGTATTTTTTTTAATTCAAGGCACGAGCTATTTCCGCGCATTATTCGCCCAAAACGATATAGAAGCGTTGAACGCCATCTATGACTTTATCACTTTCAACTGGGTTTATGGCTGGCGCAAAAGCATTATCTACGATGGGCTGAGCATTGGCGCTTTTACAACTTTCACGTCTATGTTCATGCATGGCGATTTAACCCATCTATTCGGTAATATGGTCTATCTATGGGCTTTTGGTCGCCGTGTAGAAGATGCTTGTGGTTCGTGGCGTTATGGGGTGTTTTATCTGCTCGCTGGCATGATTTCTCATACCGCGTCAGCCATTTCCCTACCGACCGGCCGCTATGATGTGCCTAGCATTGGCGCTTCTGGCGCGATTTCGGGCGTATTGGGCGCTTATTTATTATTATTCCCATCGGCGCGGGTAGATTGTTTATGGGGCATTGGCATCATCATAAAAGGCATTTTGCGCCTGCCCATCCTCCTGTTTGGCGAAAGCATCGCCGACGATGAAACGCGCTGGAAGTGGACAATGAGCATCCCCGCATGGATACTGCTCATCTTCTTTGCGATAAGCAATATCATTCCATCTTTTGAAATCATCCAAGGGTTGACCACCACGACCAACAGCATTGACACCATCGCGCATATGTTCGGTTTTTTGGCCGCTATCGCCATCTTCGCCTTTGTTCGCAAAGACCTGTTAGCGCGATATTGGGCTGGCCGCCGCCTATGAACCCATCAGCGCATCTGTTGTTGTATTTTAGATTGTGTCTTGTGGCTTACCCGATATAATAACTAGAAAAGCGAGGAGCAAGGCGATGAATCGCACATTAGCTGTTCGGGCGGGGGTTGTGGTTGCAGGTATAATTGCTGTGTATGTTATCGTCACCACAGCGGGGTCGTGACTCAGCGCGCTACTGCCGATTGCCGCCCTCGGCGCTTTGGGTTACTTAGGTTATCGGGTTTTTAACAGCCGTTCAGCGGAAAAACAACAAGCACCCGCAACAGCACAAAAAAGTGCGGTCAAGACTGAAGCCAAAGCGCCAGCTACCCGCGCCCGCCAACCTGAAGTTACGCTCGACGAAAACGTGACGGCGGAAGATTTTCTACGCGAGCTATCCCAACCCAATATATCCCGCCTCGAAGAAAAAGAGCAACGCCCGCCCGAAGTGACGGATGCGGTCCGCGCCCAAATTGAAGAACGACGTAAACGCTTGGGGAAATAAACCAGCCGCCAAGTTATCGCAGACTCGCACAGAGTTATCATTGTCTATGCTATTAGGTAGTGCTATGCTAGGCGCATGCATTTTCACATCTCAAAAGAATCGTAGACGCCTATGCAACCTGATAGACCTAATATCTTATTCATCATCCTTGACACGTTAAGACGCGACCATCTTTCAATTTACGGGCATACACGCCCTACATCGCCCGCATTCGATACTTTCGCCGAGGAAGCGACGCTTTTCACACGCGCCATCTCGCCCGCTCAATGGACTGTGCCAGCGCATGGTTCGCTCTTTACGGGGTTATATCCCAGCGTTCACCAGCTCACCCAAGCCAACAGCCGTCTATCGGGTATGCACCCCACACTAGCGGAGATTTTGAGCGTTGGCGGGTATCACACCGTTGGATTTTGTAATAATCCATTGGTTGGGCTGCTTAATAATGGTTTGCAACGCGGCTTTGGCGAATTCTACAACTATTCAGGCGCGGCGCCCAATCGCCCAATAGACGCCCACCGTCCGATGGCGGTGCGGGCTTTTTTGCGTAATTTCCGCAAAGTGGGTCGGCGGGTAGGTAACCTGTTCGCCCATTCCGATTGGCTATTTCGTATGTCGCTGAATCCGCGGTTTGTGCCCATCTGGACGCGCCTCATCAACTACAAGGGCAATACAGAACGCTCAATCAACGATGTGTTGGATTATTGGAAAAGCTACCACGCAGGCGGAGCAGATAAACCCCTTTTCCTTTTCCTCAATTTGATGGGCGCACACCTGCCCTACCATCCCTCGCGGGAAATGCTCCAAAAGGTAGCGCCCTCATTCCGTCACGATAACCGCGCCTACCACTTTATGAACGAATTCAACGCCGATGCGGCGCGTTGGGCCAGCCCGCCCGAAACGCCTTTTGAAGATTGGGAGCAAGCGGTCTTAGATGCCTTCTACGATGCCGAAATCGCCTTCCAAGATATGCACTTGGGACGTCTGCTACAGCAACTTAAAGCGCAAGGGGCGCTAGAAAATACGCTCGTCATCATCGCCGCTGACCACGGGGAAGGGCACGGAGACCATGAATTTTTCGGGCATGGCTTTGTGGTCTATCAAGAATTGGTGCATGTCCCGCTGGTCATCTACCACAAAGAGCGCTTCCCAAGCGGACGCCGCATCGAAATGAATATCTCCACACGGCGCATCTTCCACACCGTTTTAGATTTCGCCCATTTGCGCCCGCCTATAGATGAAGCCGACCCTAACGCCAATGTCAGCCAATTGTCTTTGGCCAAAACGTTGGATGGAGCAGATATAGAAAACAACATCGCTTTCTCAGAAGCTATACCACCCCTCACCTTCCTCAACGTCCTCAAACATCGTAGCCCGTCGCTCATCGAACGGTTACGGCTGATGCAAATACGCCGCGCCGTTTATCAAGACGCTTACAAATTAGCGACCGTTGGGGAACGCATCGAGGGGTTATTTCATATCCCTAGCGACCCTTTGGAGTTACACAACTTGGCCCCAAACCAACCGAACACCGCCGCAGATTTGGAAAAACAACTCAACCAATTTATGTTGAATATCGCAGGTATGGGACGAGATTCCGCCGCAACGCTTGATGCTGATGATGAGGTTTTAGATAATCTGCGCGCGCTCGGTTATATCGAATGATAATTTATGCGTCTACATCCAAGCCTTGCAAGCGGATATAACTGGGGAATTCGACGCTAAATGCAAATACGATAGTCACTGACCCTGACTGCGGTATAGACAAATCCCATTCTAAAATGTTTTGCGGGAGTTGTGCCGTCACCGGTGGCTCAGCCCTATCTAGTTTAACGCGCACCTGATGATGACGGCTGATGGGCAATTGGTCTTGGATACGCAAGCGAAACGCTTTATCTCGCTGATGTTCAACCGTGATTTGATAGGTATAGCGGATGTAGCGGTTCAAATCATTATCATCTCGCGTCGCCTCGCGTTTGAGGAGCTGGCGTTGCACCTTCACGCGATGGTCTACGCCAAATTGCGCTACGAAAGCGTCGCCCGGCAACAAAGTAGGAATATCCTGCTTATGCACAAAATCGCCGTTACGAAAAATAGAAGCGACGCCGGGTAAGAGCGGCGTTTGTCGCGGATTGCTAAAAGTCGCCCGTAAATAAACATCGCTCGTGAGTTTGGGGGCGCTCAGATGCTCTGTCGTGGACGGCAAGATTTCGCTGAACAGCATCACACGATGGGGTTCACCGTCAGAAGCGATGCTGGCTAACGCCTCTATCTCCATCGTCAGGGGGATGTCTGTATCCAGCTCTGGCTCATCAGCGATGGGTTTCATGGCTGTTGAGGTCTCATCGCTATCTGCTTCAGCATCTTCTGGTCGTGGAATTTCGGTTGTTTCTCGCGTTTCCAAAACCCAGTCGAGGGCGGGTTCTTCTGTTTCTGAGTCGCTGAAGTAACTATTTCCTTTAAGGGATTGGACTTCTAACAAGCTTTTTGCGCGGTCAGGGGTCATCGGCGAATTGACGACCGTCTCGATTTCCTCTATATACCACGGGTGTAATTCTGGCAAAGAGGGGCTGATGGCCGGGCGGGCGGTAGATACCGTAAGGCGGGCATGCTTCCAATCCTCGCCGGTGCGTTGAGTGATGAGCGCCCAACATACCAACTCTATTTGGCCATCGGCGCGCAAACGTAAATCATAAACCGGACGCCAACGCGCCGCCCGCACCACGTAGGTAATGGTCATATCAAAACGGGTTGGCTTATCGGCATGGACGGTGATTAAAGCATCGTAAGATGGCGCTGTAGACGCGCGTTTACTGCGCCGAATCAATCGCTTTTGGTTTTCGATTTCTTTCTTCAAGGCGTTGCGGCGCATTTCTAAGTTGCGCCGATTCGCGCGCGCCTCGTTCATTTGGTTGGTGATGTAATGAGAAACAGCGGTGACATTATCTAAAGAAGCGGTCGAAGAAGCGATGGCTTCCGCAAAATAGGCCCCGCATTTTTCGCCAAAAGTCTGCAAAAAGTCGAAATGCGCTTGTAAAACCTCCTCCTCGTCATCTAAAGCTTTTTCCCGCGCTTGCAAAATCGCCAATTGTTCTTCCAATTCGCGGATACGCTCTTCGGGATTTTGGGACGGGGAGGCGCTACGAATGTCCACATTACGGATGCTAACCCCCTCGCCGTGGCCAGAAGTCCGCAACGACTCTAACTCCAAAGTCTCCGGCAAATCTTTAATGGCCAACGTTTGGTCGCCGCTCTTTAGACGAATCGAAGCGTGACGGGTGATGCGGGCGCGATTGGCAAATATAGACACGGCTTCAATAGGCACTTTAACTGTTATCATATTACTCTCTCGTTCCCGTCTATCGTCGCGCTGAAATTTGATTATAGGCCATTTGCCAACACCCAATACTTATTATCATTCATTATATTGAGTGGTGGGTAGTGATGGGGGTTAAGTTTTTCCTGACGGTACCAAGGTACTGTCAACGATTGCGTCGCATTTCCTCGCGGATTTGGTCGAGACGGCTTGGGATGTTGGATGCGGGCGGCATCGCGGAGGACGGATGATAGAGCACCGCAGTGAAAATAGCGCCGATGCCAAACGCCAAAGCCAAAATACCGATAACACGCCTTTCAACAGGGCCAGAGGCAAACATGAAGAAAATGATGATTAACCCTAAAGCGGTGATAAGCGCCACTTTTAACGCTTGCTGGGAGCGCATGGACGAGCGTTGGCGCAAAGCATAAATGGTGCCAACGCCCAAAATAACCCCCATACCGCTCGGTAAGAACACTTGCCACAAGGTTTAAACGGATTTTATCCATCATAACCGCTTGGCCAACGGAATCAGCGCCCGCCACCGAAGCATAAACCGTCATGAAAAACAACGCCAACAGCCAACCTAACCCGTAACCAGCGAGTTCTCCCAAGCTCAACAGGGCATAAGCGCTGAATAGGGCGAACATAGCGAACAAAACGAAGAAGATAAACGCATCGCTCAAAAAGATGTTCTGAATCACTTGTAACATCACACACCTCTTTCGCCATTCGGCTATGAGCTAGCCTATTCAACTGAACAACAAATTCACAACCCCCATATGGGTCATCAATTGCGCTGTTCGTTCGGCAATCAGCCCATGCTTACCCGTCCATTCTGTTAAAGTGCCATCTAGTTCTATCGCATGAACCTGCTTAAACCCCAAACCTAACACCTCATCCAACGCGGCAACAGGGTCGTGACCAAAGGTTTTGAGGGCGGTTGGGTTATATTCCATCACCAATTGCGCCCCCGGTGAACGGGCGAGCGTCTCCCGCATACCGCGCAAGGCGCTGATTTCTGCGCCTTCAATATCCATCTTAATCATATCAACCCGTTTAATTCCCAAAGTGTTTAAGACGCTGTCTACAGTGAGGGTCTGGACAGTATATTTTTCCATCGTGAAATCATCGCCGATACGTGGGGCAATATCTGTAGCTTGCAACTGAGCTTGTTGCAAATGGCGTAACGATTCATCATAGTGCAAAGAGCCGCTAGCCGACATCATTAAATAGTCATAAAGCTCTGCCGTCCCCGCCTGTTCTGCTACAGCCGCCTGTACGGTGATGATGTTGGGGAAGCGCGCCACATTGCGCTTGAGCATCTGGTAGGTGCGCGGATGCGGTTCAAAAGCCACAACGCGACCATTAAGCCCCGCTCGTTTTGCTGTGAGTCGGGCATAGTAACCGACATGAGCGCCAATATCTAAAATCGTCATGCCGTCTTTTATACGCGCTTCTATGTGGCGCACGGTCTCCACCTCATGCCGACGCCCCAACAACTCTAGCCGAAACCACAAAGGGTCATCCGGCATAGTATAAAAATCGGTCATGCGCTCCAACAGGGGGATAACCAAACGGCTCATCAGACGATGTAAATTCGTATGGACAATGCGAAAACGTTTGAAGGTCCTGCGATAAAAACGTAACGAGTTTTCAAATACGCCCTTCATAAGATTTGCCATCTCGCGATTTTCGACCGCCACGCTGTTTTCCTGTTCTTTTATCACACAAAATACTTTTCTTCATTCTACCAGCCCTTGCCCCATTTAGGACAACCCAACGTCTCCAGACAAGAAAAAACCCCACATTTTGTGGGGTTCCTCTTATGATGGAAGCGGAGGGATTTGCACCCTCGTCCATCGGTTTCGATGCGCGCACTTCTACAGGCTTAGTCGGATGTTATTTTTCACCCACGATTCCCCAATCCGACGTGGTGCGTCATGGGCTAGCCGATGAATGCTTGGCCCCCTATTATCGGCGTGTAGAGGGTTGCACAGCCGTCTGTTATGATGCCCGCGGACGCAACCAGACGGTGACAGTTGCGGCGGACACCTGACCTCTGCGGGTCAGGGAGTCGTTAGGATGACCGACTAGGCGGCCATCGCGTAAGCGTACTCGTTGGTGTTGTTTTTGGCACTTATTGTGCTTGCTCAGGATTATCGTGGATGAGCGCCACGGCCTGCCATACGGCCTCAGCCACCGGTGTCGAATCTATAATCGCTCCCAGGTGCTTGATGTTATTATATAACGCTTATCAAACTTTGTACAGACTCTATATACCAATCGCCTAGAGCATTTTACGCGGATAAGCGGCTATTGCTAAACGCTCAAATGTGCTATGCTGTTGCATCATCTCCGAGGAGCTACAAAATGCCCGACAAAGCCATCACCAAAGAGCAACTCCTGCAACGCATCGCTAAAGGTTGGGATGCCTTGCAAAGTTTCATCAACCAGTACGATGAAATACAGCTCACCCAAAACCAAGATGCCGCGGGGTGGACGGCCAAAGACCACATCATCCATTTAGCCATTTGGGAGCGTGGTATACATGCCTTACTGAATCAACAATCGCGCGTGGCCGCCATGGGCATAGATGAAACCATTTGGAAACAGGGCGTAGATGTCGTAAATGATGTTATCTATAAGGCGCACCGTCACTTGTCGTTGGCCGATGTGCTAGAGCAAGCGCAACGTCAGCATCAAGCGTTGATTAAAACGCTCTCCGAGATGACCGATGACCAACTACGCTTACCTTACCAGCACTACGACCCTACCTCTCGCAAAAAGCGCCCCGTTTTCTTGTGGGTTATGGGCAACACTTTCCAACATTACAAAGAACATCAACGGTGGATAGTTTCTTTGATTGCGGCGTCCTCGTAGCTCGCATTATTCACACAACGTCATCATTGACTGTGATAGTTCAACAACTTGTGATACACTCTGTAACAAATTGTTGACTTTTGCCATGCATGATGCGATTATTAATCGTTCGTTTCAACCAACTCAATAACCATCTTTTGTCATGTTGTAATCTCTTGTGGGATTTAAGGGCTAGTCTTTTACGCCCCGGTTGGGCATATGTTGATGATAGCCGCCCACCGCGATTTGTACACATCTTCTAAAGCGAGTGAGATACATCGCTCACAAAATCATCTTTTAGCCGTTTAGACGAATCTACATCGCTGATTTTTGTGATATTCGACTAATTGCGCGTTCGCCCTTGCGAGTCAACATACAAAAGTAGCGCTTCGCGCCCCATTTTGGAGACAGTATATGGAATTTATCGCTTTTATCATTTTTCCATTATTACTCGCCATAGCCATTAGACCCCTCAGCAGTCGTTTACGAGCGCATCATCAAGGTTGGCTTTTAGCTATCGCGATGGGGGCGTTATTTTTGTTCGCAAGCGCCTATTTGCCCGCCGTCAGCGGTGGCGCTACAGCCATTTTAACCATCCCATGGATGCCTTCATTGGGTTTAGAGCTATCCTTCTACATAGATGGATTAGCGCTCTTATTTATGTTGGTCATCACAGGTGTTGGCATCGCGGTCTTCTTCTACGCGGGATATTATTTCGATTCGCAGAAAGAATCCGCCCGTTTTTACGCCATCTTACTGGTATTCACCAGCAGTATGCTCCTCTTAGTCACAGCGGGCAATATTATCCTGCTGTTCATCGCTTGGGAATTAACGAGCATCACGTCTTTTTTGCTCATCAGCTTCAAAGGGAAATATGCCGACGCGCGGGCCGGCGCTCTGCGCGCGTTGATGATTACAGGTGGGGGCGGTTTGGCCCTATTTGCGGGTTTGCTGGTCTTAGGTTATGGCGCTGGCACGTTCTCCATCCCCGATATTTTGAATAGCGGTAGCTCGTTTCGGGAAAGCCCGCTATATATAGGCGCGGCGGTGTTAATTATCATCGGTTGTTTTAGTAAAAGCGCCCAATTCCCCTTGCACTTCTGGTTACCGGGGGCCATGTCTGCGCCAACGCCGGCTAGCGCCTTCCTGCATTCAGCTACGATGGTGAAAGCAGGGGTCTATTTGCTGGCTCGCTTGCAACCGACCCTTGGCAACACGCCGCTATGGGAAAATGCGCTATTAGGGTTTGGTTTGGCGACATTGCTCATCGGCGCTATCATCGCGCTATGGCAACGCGATTTGAAAAGCATCCTCGCCTATTCAACCGTCAGCCAACTGGGGGCTTTCGTCGCGCTCATCGGTTTGCCCAACGGGAGCGGCCTAAAGGCGGCCACCGTCGGCATAGTAGCCCATGCCTTGTATAAAGGCGCGCTTTTTCTCGTCGCGGGCATCATAGACCACGCCACCGGCACACGCGATATTCAAAAACTAGGTCAATTGCGCCACAAGCTCCCCCTAGTCGCTTGGGTTGCGGGCGGAGTGGCCTTATCCATGGCGGGCATACCCCCTTTACTTGGTTTTGTCGCCAAAGAAACGCTTCTGGACATCACCCAGACCAATCCCATCCCGCTTGGTATCGTTGTGGTTAGCGCGGCGCTGACTGTGACGGTGGCATTACGCCTGTTCTGGGATGTCTTCATCGCCCCACCCGTAGAAACCGAAGCGCCCATAGAGCATATGCCCTCTCCTTTGATGAGCGCCGCACCGGGTATGATGGCCGTTTTTTCTATCTTACTGGGAATTGGCGTTGACCCGCTTTTATCGCCCATCGCCAGCATGGTTAGCGGGAAAACCGTTCACATTCACTTGTTCCCGCCAGAAGGTATTAACACCCCTTTCATGTTGAGTATTGTGGCTGTTGCCAGCGGCCTAGGATTATTCGGTATACGGCGATGGTGGGCGAGATGGAACTTTAATACGTTTATCAGCGGCAATTCGGCTTACCAAAGGATGATTGGCCTATTGGAATCCGCCGGCAACAGTCTATTATGGTCACAAGGCGGGAAAATCCGTTACTATCTCGTCGTCATCTTATTGAGCGTCGCTTTACTTTTGGCTTCTAGCACCTTACAGCTCCTCAGCAATTTGCGTATCCCCAACCTTGTATTCACAGGCGTGACAGATATTTTGAAAGCCTCCTTACTCATCTTAGCTTTGGGGGCAACATTAGCGAGCATCTTATACAAGCGCCATTTGTTGGCGGCGCTTCTGCTGGGGGTTGCGGGTTATGCTATTGGTCTTATTTTTCTGCTGGAGCCCGCGCCAGATGTGGCGCTCGTTCAATTTCTGGTAGAAACCCTCGCTACAGTTCTCATCATTCTCATTCTCACCCGAACGAGCGATGAAGAACGGGAAAAAGCGATGAAACGCTTGTGGGGGCAAACGCGCCGCGGCATTGCGCGCGACGTGGTCGTCTCGGTTGTTATTGGCACAGCGGTAGGTATCTTTGCGCTGGCTTCGGTCAGTAATCGCCCCATGCCCAACCCCATCGCTGAATGGCACTTGGCGAATGCCCTGCCCCAAGCTGGCGTAAATGATGTTGTTGCGGGCATCATTACTGACTTCCGCGGCATGGATACAGTCATTGAAATCACGGTTTTTAGCATGGCCGCGCTAGGCATCCTCTCTATTTTGGCGCGCCCCAAACCACAATCATTCATCCCGTCGCTTCGGCGCTCTGCTCAACTGCAAACGATGGAGATAATGCGCGTAGAAAATGAATCTTTATCACCCATTAGCCAAAGTCGCTTCATCAATCCTGTCACCAAATTAGCATCCGTCATCGTTTTACCCATCGCTCTGCTCATCGCTATTGCTCACATCTTATACGCCGGCGTCGGCCCGGGGGATGGGTTTACCGCGGGCGTCATCGCTGGCTTGGGGGTGGCCTTGTGGTTCATCATTTTTGGTTATGAAGAAACCAAGCAACGCCTGAATTGGTTGCGTCCCGCTGTCATGGTGGCAATCGGTTTGAGCATCGTCATTATGAACGCGGCGCTACCGTTGCTATTTGGACGAGAGTTTTTAGCGCTGACTAAAGTCACGGCGTTTTCCTTCGCCGACATCAAACTTGCCTCATCGTTGCTGTTTGAGATAGGCATTTTCGCTAGTGTCTTCGGCGGTATCAGCGCCATTATGGAAGCCATTACACATCCAAGAGAGGTAGAACCCTTATGAATATTTTGTTTGCGATTGCTACCGGCGTGATGTTCGGATTTGGCATCTTCCAAATTCTTAGACGCGATTTAATCAAAGCGGCAATGGGTTTTTACATCTTATTCAGCGCCATTAACTTGCTTTTTTTGGCAGTCGGCGCTTTCGATGGTACGACAGCCGCATATGTAGATAACAATAATCAGACTCAAGGACAGGCGAGCGACCCGCTCGTTCAAGCGCTCATTTTAACAGCAATTGTCATCAGCTTTGGCTCTTATGCGCTTCTATTGGGGTTTATCGCTGTCACCTCGCGCCGTTTTCGCACGGTAGATAGCGACGAAATGAATCACTTGAAAGGCTAGCTCATGCCATCTTCGCTACTGCTTGGACCCGTTTTCATCCCATTAGGGTTGGCCGTCATCAGCTTACTAACCGCGCGCCGCCCTGCGCTTCAAAAAATATTCGCTGTCATCGGCGGTGCTTTAGCTGTTTTATGTAGCGCTAGCATCCTGACATTCAATTTAACCAACGGCGTTATGGTCTATCGCTTGGGGGGCTGGGAACCCCCTTATGGCATCGTCCTAGTCGGCGATTTATTATCCTCTGTATTCACCGTTATGGCGGCTAGCGTCATGTTCGGCGGCATCTTATACGCTATCGGTTGTAAGGATAAGTGCGTAGGTTACCCGGCATTTTTCCCGCTTTTTTTGTGTATGGGCGGTAGCTTGAATGGAGCGTTTTACACCGGTGACATCTTCACGTTATTTGTGTTTATCGAGTTATTGGTCATATCATCGGTCATTCTTGTATCCATCTCGGATAACCCCCTAGGTTTAGAAGCAGCCATCAAATACCTATTCATCAGCGCGATGGGCACATTGTTTTTACTGACCGGTATAGCGGCGCTTTATGCGACCTTCGGCACATTGAATTTAGCCGATATTGGGCGCTTATTGGCCGATGGCGAACGCCCTTTACTGGCCGAACCGGCGGCGGTCTTGCTGATGTGCGCTTTTTTGCTCAAAAGCGCCATTTTCCCGTTTCATTTCTGGCAACCGGATTTTCACACCACCGCCCCTACTCCGGTACATTCGGTCTTGTCTTCGGTTGTCGTCAAGGTGGGCATTTATGGCATCTTGCGGATGATAACCCTTCTTTTCACAGCAGAGGCCGCGAGTATCGAAAGTTTGTTGCTCATACTCGGTATCATCGGCATCTTCTTTGGCAGTTTGGCGGCGCTACAAACCTATGACGCTAAACGGATGCTCGCTTACTCTACTTTTGGGCAAATTGGTTTCATCCTTGTGGGCATTGCGTGGGGGACAGCGACGACAATAGCGGCGGCTTTGGTCTACGCCGTCAACCATTCCTTCATCAAATCCTCTTTGCTCATGATTACGGGGGTTGTTTCTAGCCGCACTGTGAATAAAACAGCGCGCCTGACAGAAATTGGCGGCGTCGGACACCAATTGCCTTTCACCAGTGGGCTTTACTTCGTTGGCGGACTGGCTTTGGCAGGCGCTCCCCCTCTTAATGGTTTTATCAGCAAGCTTGCTTTGGTGCAGGGCGGCATCTCCAGTGAACAATGGCTCGCTGTAGGGCTCGTCGTTGGGGCGGGCGTCATCACCCTATTATACATGATGCGAACATGGCAACTCATCTTCCAACAAGCGCCTGAAGACAACCTAACGCTAAAACCCAATGGAGATAGCCAATTCGCACCCACAATGCTCATCAGCATTTGTGTATTGCTCGGCTTTTTGGGCGCTCCCCTACTCGATTTGATGACGCAAACGGTCGCCCAAATCCAAAATCCCGCTATTTATATCCAAGCCGTTCTAGGAGGGTTTTAATCATGTTGCTACGCTTACTTTTGGCTATCCCTGTAGCTGTTGTTTGGCTGGGTATCACCAGCCGTATTTCCCTAGAAAACGCCCTCCTTGGCTATCTCTTAGGTTTAGGGTTATCTTCGCTTCTCCAACTCAACAATTGGAAAATCTCTTGGCGGCGTTTACCCAGCCAACTCATCGCGCTGGTCACTTATGTGATTTGGTTGTATCGCGATATTTTGGTGTCGAGCTTCGATGTCGCCTTCAAAGTGCTAAAACCGCGCATACCGCTTAAGACGGGTATTGTCGCTATCTCCACTGAAGATGAACGGAAAAGCGGCCTCATCGCCGCGCTCAGCGCCGATTACATCACCTTAACGCCCGGTGAATTGGTGGTAGAAATTGAAGATAATAGCATCCTCTACATCCACGCTTTGGATATTGACACCTGCATTGCAGAAGCGAGCATCACACAACGCCAACGCCTAACCCTTTTACAGCGTATTTTAGGGACCAAATCATGACACAATTCGTAGAGATAATTATTCAAATCGGCTTTATCATCCTCGTTATCTTGTTGTTCCCGTGCGCGTTTCGCGCTTTTAAGGGGCCTCATGCGGCGGAACGCTTGCAAGCTATCGAGCTGTTCAACACTTTGCTTATTGGTATCATCATCTTGCTTACGCTCATCCAAGAATCCTCCTTCGTTCTGGATATGGCTATCGCTCTAGCCGCTTTTGGCTTTATCGCTACCGTTTCCATCGCTAGATACATTGCCGACAAGCACGTATTTTAAGGGAGCGTAACGGATATGGAAGCGATTCGTCTGCTCATTGGCGGGGGATTAATCATCATCGGTATCTTTTTCTGTGTCGTCGGCATCATCGGTATGATACGC
This sequence comes from Anaerolineaceae bacterium, assembly GCA_037441665.1. Taxonomy (GTDB): domain Bacteria; phylum Chloroflexota; class Anaerolineae; order Aggregatilineales; family Phototrophicaceae; genus JBBIRQ01. The sequence continues at coordinate 200,986 of JBBIRQ010000006.1, forward strand.
ATGCCGGATGTCTACAGTCGTGTGAATGCAACGGGGAAAGTCTCTACAATGGGGCTGATGAGCTTGTTGGCGGGGTCAGTTTTCATCTTACCAGAAGTGACATTGAAAGCGCTCGTCTTGATGCTTTTCCTGCTCATCACAAGCCCCGTCGCTTCTCATGCTATCGCCAACGCGGCGTACAAAGGAGAAGTGCCCATGGTCAACCCCCATCGCGATGATTTGGCCACACGCCAAAAACCCAATAGCGTCAATTAGAAAAACAACGGGAGCGCATTCATGCGCTCCCGTTGGTCTATGCGCTTCACAATAAGTCTTATTGCATGGCCACCGCTAAAGCGTTGCACGCTGGGCATGTGCCATCGGGGCGGACGATTGCGTAACCCGCTTGTGGGTCGTCTCCCCATTGATTAGAGTCCACATTCCACACGATGAGCAAACGAACCCGACCGCTTTGGCGCGCGCGGGTCACAGCCGCTTGTAACCATTCCGCTTGGTTAGCTACAGTGATATTGTTAGCCCAAGAGAACGCGGCCGGCAAGGGTGTGCTAAAACCTTCCCCAGTTAAATAACCCAATTCGGTGAAGCATAGGGGTTTGGTCGGGAAAGTAGAAGCGTATAAATTGAACATCGAGGGGTAGTACCATGAATAATGGCTAGCGCTCCCTACCGGCGCGCCAGAGGTGGCGCTAGGAGGAACAGTGCCAGCGTTATAATGCACCCCCACACAATCCATGAATTGGGCCGCGCCCGCCGCCGCCATCTGGGCGATATAGCGGTCATCATCGCAACCACTAGTGGAACACCCTTGGAAAAAGCCTGTCGGTGATGGCGCGCCGCTGATGACCAATGTATTAGGATTAGCCGCTTTAATCGCTTGATAAGCCGCAGAAAGCATCTGGGTATAGTTCGCGCCACTAATCAAACCGTTGGGCCATTCGCGGTCAATATTCATCTCATTCCATACTTCGATGCCATCCGCACCCAAACCGGCGACGCCCCCAAGGAAAGTGGCGAATTCTTGATAATATTGCGACGGATTGGCCGCCAATTCCGATGGCTCGCCCACAATACTCAGCAACACCTTAAAACCGCGACTCTTAGAAGCGTCAATGGCATTCTGGGCAATTTCTGGACCCTGCCCCCGCCGCCACTTAACTTGTATTTTCGCCCAAGTCATTTTTGCGCCGCGCATCTGGTCTGGGAAGGCGAAACGCAAGACCTGACCACCCAGTTCAAAGGTTGTCCCCAAAGACCCTCCCGTCGTTGTGCCGCCAGTTGTGCCACTGGTGGTACCGCCGGTGGTGGCGCCGCTATCGCCTCCGATTTGGAGCACCTGCCCCACAAAGATGAGGTTAGGATTGGTAATACCGTTTAGCGAAGCGATGGCCGAAACAGTTGTGTTAAAACGACGAGCAATTGCGCCCAAAGTATCGCCACGAACAACCGTATAAGTCGTTGTTGGGGTGCTACCTGTGGTTGTGCCGCCGGTAGTTGTCCCGCCCGTTGTTGTCGTACCACTGCCGCTAGGGATAATCAGGGTCTGTCCAGCAAAAATTAAATTGACATTAGCGATATTGTTACGCGCCGCCAAGGTAGCCAATGGCACATTATAGCGCAATGAAATACGGAATAAGTTTTCACCCGCCGCCACGATATGGGTTGTCTCGCCGCTTTGGGCACTGCTTATTCCAATGCCAAGCGTTAGCATGAGCGCCAACAAAATTGTAATTATCATAAACCGGCGCATAAGAACTCCTTGGTTGAATCTGTCCATATTAAACTGGTGAGAATATTCTAACACACAGCGCAAATATCTGCTTGAAATTAGCAAGCTAAAATAGCGCTCAATCTCACTAGAAGTAGACGAAGCTGAGCGTAAAAGCGTTCCTTCATATGCTAAACTTATCAAGGGTTAGCAAACAGATAGGCCAAATCAGCGATGGAAGCGGTGACTATTTTTCAAAATAAACGTATCTTGCTAGGCATAACCGGGAGCATTGCGGCCTATAAAGCCGTAGACCTCGCCAGCAAATTGACGCAAGCAGGCGCACAAGTAGATGTCATCATGACCGAATCGTCCATGCGTTTTGTGACGCCGCTCACTTTTCAGTCGGTGACAGGTCGTCCCGTCTATAGCCAACTGTGGCAAAGCGATACCAACGGAGGATTGCCAACCCACATTGCTCATGTCGGGTTGGGGGAGGGAGCGGATGTCTTGTTCATCGTCCCAGCCACCGCCAACACTCTCGCCAAGCTGGCCCATGGCATGGCCGATGATTTGCTGAGCATAACCGCGTTAGCGGCGCGTTGTCCTATTATGGTAGCGCCAGCGATGGATGGCGGCATGTACGAGCACCCCGCGACACAAACGAATATCCAAACGTTAACGGAACGCGGCGTCTACCTTATCGAACCGACAGTAGGGCGCTTCGCCTCTGGTTTTATAGGCAAGGGCCGCCTGCCAGAAACGCCCTTGTTGATGGGGCATCTCCGCAAAGTTTTAGGACGAAACGGGCCGCTTAAAGGGCGAACTATCGTTGTATCAGCCGGGGGCACTCGTGAAGCCATTGACCCCGTCCGTTACATCACCAACCGTTCTTCTGGCAAACAGGGGTACGCCATCGCCCAAGCCGCTATTGATGATGGCGCAGAAGTCATCTTGGTGACCACCGCTTCGCTACCAGAGCCAATCGGCGCGCATATCATTCACGTAGATAGCGCGTCTGCGATGTTGGATGCCGTGCTACAACATAGCGCCAACGCCGACGCGCTGGTGATGGCCGCGGCGGTGGCGGATTTTCGGCCAGCAGTCGCCGCCCAACAAAAAATCAAAAAACAAGATGAAGAAGCGGGCTTGACCTTATCCCTCGTCCGCAATCCGGATATTTTGCTCGCCGTTCACCAACAACGCGCTCATAGCGGCTACCCCCGCGTTGTCGTCGGTTTTGCGGCAGAAAGCCATGATTTGCTAGAAAACGCCCGCCAAAAATTAGAACGCAAAGGTTTAGATATACTGGTCGCTAACGATATTACCGCCCAAGACGCCGGCTTTAATGTAGAAACCAATCGCGTGACTTTACTGTATGCCGATAGACAACCCGAAAATTTGGACTTGATGAGCAAAAGCGCCGTAGGCGAAATCATCGTAAAGCGCATCGCTCAACGACTGTTTCTATAAAAAGCTGTTAAAAATCACACGTTGTAAGTTGTCTACACTCCGTTTTACCCTATAATAACAATGTGGATTAAATCCACTTATTACTTCCAGTAGATTTAGGAGTCCTATTCATGAAATTTCGCATTGCGAGCCTTTTACTCGTCATTATCATGATGCTTGGCATGGTTGTTAGCGTCAACGCACAAGACGGCTGTTTTGGTCTTTCTGCGGATGACTGCGCCATCATCCAAGGCGCTAACGCTAATATGGCCAATGTCACATCCTTCAATCAATCGTATCTTTTCAGTCTCTCCGTCACTGGCATTTCAGCGTTAGACCCGACGGCTTCTGACCTCAAAATTACATCTGATGGCAATGGGCCTATCGTTCTAGGTGGAGAAGGTCAAGTTCCTCTCTCCATGCAAATGCTAGTGAACGGCGCTGTAGAAGGGCCTGAAAGCCAATCGGGTTCTATTGAATTCGTCATCACCGGCGATAAGTTGTATTTAAACGTTCCAGGCAGTGGCTCATGGGTCAGCGTGGATCTGGTCGAAGCGCTAGAATCCCAAGGCGCGACTCTCGACCCCGCCCAGTTCGATACCGCTATGAGTGGCTTGATGTCGCCAGAAGCGATGGCCGGCTTGGCTCAGATTGCATCCATCCCCGGCTTCATCACCTATGAACGCTTGGCTGATGAAAACGGCAACATCCCCTTCAGCCTGACCATTGATGTGACCAAATTCCTGCAAGCGCCAGAGTTCCAATCGTTCTCCCAAGGCATGACCCAAGCAGACCCGAATATGGGAATGATTGGCGCTTTGTTGCCCATGCTCCTCAGCGAAGGCACTATCAATGTGACGCAATGGGTAAGCCCAGACAACTTCATCACCAAGATGAGCTTAGACATCAATGGCACCATTGACGCTTCGGCGATGAATCCCCAAGCGACCAGCCCCATCGTCCTTGACCTGCATTTTGAAGTGACGCTCAGCGACATTAACGGTAGCTTCAACATCGTGGCTCCAGAAGGCGCGATTGAAGTAGACCCCAATAATTTCTCGCTACCGGGGCAATAGTCGCCATTTTCGTTCATTCTAAAGAAAGATAGAGCCGCTCATCAGCGGCTTTATCTTTTTATCCCCATAACCAACCGTAGGGCAAGCGTCGCTGTACAGACGCCCTTTGCTCGTCTATAATGCCACGCCGTCATCTCAAGTATGAAGATAGGTGTGAGCATTGACAAATTATACCGATGATACTCAACCGCGTTCCCCGTTTGTACCTTCTCCCGAACTGCTAAACCCTGAAGAAGACGCTACTGGGCCGGGGTGCTTGATTTGGGGGCTGGTGGGTCTGGCAAGCGTCATCATCGCTGTTCTCATCGTCTTTTTGGCTGGCTACAGTGGCTGGAATGCCGGGCTGAGGATAGCCCGCGCAGAAGCCACCCAAACGCGCGCGGCTGATGTCATCATCCAATGTGAATTCATCGGGCGCGACATCAATAATGGCAATAGCCCCGCGCTCATCCAGAAGCGTTTTGATGACTTGTCCCAACAAACCCCCGTACCGGATTGCGTCGCGCGTCTAGCTCCATCCGCCACAGCGTATGCCGTCGCTCAACTCAGCACCCCAACAGCGACGGTTACCCCGACGCTCCCGCCCACTTCCGAAACGCCGCCGCCATCAACAGCCGAGGCGACATCCGAACCCGCTAATGCTACCAGCGGCTTCGACATAACGGGCCTTTTGGACGAAGCGCAATCACAAGTGGCGCTAGCACAATGGGAAGATGCTATCCTGACCCTAGACGCCATCGCGGCTATTGACCCGAATTACGAAAAAGCGCGCGTCGAACGGCTCTTGTTCCAAGCGTTGACAGCGCAAGCCAATTTGTTGTACCAAACAGGACGTCTCGCAGAGGCCATTGTCTTAACAGACCGCGCAGAACAATATGGAGATATTCAAGGGCTGAATTACGAACGGTTCATCGCCAGTATCTATCTCGATGCCCAACGCTATGTAGACATCAACTATAGCGAAGCGATTCGCCTGCTAAGCCGCATTGTTTACGAACAAAACCTACCGAATTATCAAGGCGGGGCGGCGGCGCGTCTGTTATACGCCCAATTGGTGAAATATGGCGATGCCTTTGCCGCCAGCGGTGATTCGTGCAGTGCCGTCGCCCAGTACGACCGCGCTATCCAATTGAGCCAAAACGTATCAGGGGTAAATGGCCAAGCGGATACCGTCTCCAAACGCGATAGCGCGCAGACCGCTTGCTTGCAGAGCACCTTGCAACCAGAGTTGGGCACGGCAGACCCCAATGCGACGCCAGAACCAACTATCGCCCCTGTGGGCGCGGTGGGGCCATGATAGCGAACAGCTCTCTCATAGATAATTCATTCAGCGTTCATTAGCGTTTTAACGAGCGTCTCTATACTTGCGTTCAATCTGGTATATTAAAGCCTCTTAAGCAAAACACCAGATATAAGGGCAAATGACTGAATTGGAATTAACATTGCCCCTTCCCTCTAGAACGCCTGCTGTGCCCCCCTCACAGCAGGCATTTTTGTTAGGGGCTTATCAGGGTGGCGGTGGAGAATCTTTGGTGACGCCGGGGACTTCTAAAACGAATTGATAATCGGCTAGGCTGGTACTCAACTGGACATTAGGGGCATTCGCGCGTAGATAGCTCCATAAAGCGCGAACATTAACGCCCGTAATCCACAAGGGTTGCCCGCTATTCGCCAATTCGCTTAAATTCAAGCCCGATGCCGCTTCATCCCATAATTGGGTAGGCACTGTGGGGTCATAGATAGTTTCGCGAACCGATAACCACGCGCCTTGCGGCTCATAGAGGCTGGGGGCGCGACCCAGTTGCTGGCAATTGCTGACAATCCGCGTGAAATAATCGTCGGGCCAGCTGGATAAAGAATCTGTTTGATGCAAAACGTCATTGACATGAACAGTGAGCATCTCCACCACAGGTTGCACAGCCGACACAGCCAATTCTGATGGGGCGCGATAAGTGTAAATGCGCTCTTGAATCGTGAGATAGGAGATAAAATCGCGTATGATGCGGTCATCCAATTGGTCAATGATGATTTCGCTGTTGTCGGTCGTCCAAATGACGTGGCCATCGCCGTAAATCGTGCAATAAGGGATTTGATTTTTGGCATAAATGGCGTCAGCATCAATGCCGCCGACGACTTCCGCGCGAAAGACTACCGCGTATGGATTTCTATCCCATTGGATGGGATCGTTATCGCTCACGTTGCCCGACGCGCTATTGGTCGGGCCAGCGCCGCCTAACACTTGGCAAGCGCTCAGCACCCCTAATAAAACCAAAACGGTCATCATCCGCGCCATGCGGTCACTCTCCCTTATGATAAACTCCCTATCTAAGTATATGCGGACACCTGAAATACGTAAATTAACTTCTGCGGATATGCTATTTTTGTACAAAAGTCTAACACATCTTGCAGTAAGGTTACCTTGGTGCACATATTTGGTGGCCGAAACGAAATAAGATGACATTTACGTATAACCTTTTGGTGTTATTATGTATGCAGATTGAGAAAGGACGATGTCTGTGCACAAACAATTCATCATTTGCCTCGTCCTCGCCCTGTTCCTCACAGCTTGTGGGGGACAAGCGACACCGACGACAGATTCCCCCCCAGACCCTCAGACTATGTTATTAGAAGTCGTTCAAAATTTACGCGAGGTGAACACTTTTCGGATTCTCATTGAACAAACCGGCGCGGAATACCGCTTCACTATCACGCCGGATGCGGGCACAACTTACATCGAGGCGTCTTTAAGGCGCGCTGAGGGGCAATTTTTAGCCCCAGATATTATCTCCGCGAACGTCAATCTGAACATCAATAATATACCGCTGAGCATGGTGTTATTCGCGCAAGGTCCCGATCAATGGTTCCGCTTGCCCACATCGCCGTGGTTCAATTTCCCATTCGCAGAAGATTTCGACGCCAGCGCCCTCATCCGTGAAGATAGCGGTTTCCAAAAAGCCCTGCTCGAACTTAAATCGCTCGAATATGTAGAAGCCACCCGACTTGATGATGGCACGGCTGTTCACCACATGCGCGGGATTGCTGGGGCGCAAAGCGTGAATGACCTATTATTTGGGCTATTGACAGTCACCGATGATGTTATCGTTGATGTCTTTGTAGACCGCGCCAACCAGTTGCCCGCTTTGCTCATCGTCACCCAACCCGGCACAGAAACAGAACAAGAACCTGAGCCGACACAGTGGCGCGTAGAAATTTATGATGTGAACGCTGAAGCTAACATCGAATACCCCGAAGGGTGGACCAATGGTTCATAAATCAGAAGCGCTAACGACAGAGGCAACGCCAATCATTGCCAAAACAGTCAACCCATGGATTGTAATGGCTTTTATCCTCATACCCGTGTTCATTGGCTCTTTAGATTTAACGGTCGTATCGGCTTTTCTACCCGAATTAATCACCGAGCTTCGCCTAGACCCCCAAACCGCTTTGGATGATGCTTCGTGGATTGTGACCGGCTATTTGCTGGCTTATACTATCAGCCTCACCTTCATGGGGCGTATTAGCGACCTCATCGGGCGACGAGGCGTTTATATCGCTTGCTTGCTCACCTTTATTGCTGGCTCTATTTTGGTCGCTACCGCTAGCGCAGGCCCAACCGATTGGCTGGTTTCTTTTTATCGTCGGCTAGGCCAACGCCCAGACCCCGCATACGTCAATTTGCAAATCCTCATCTTCGGGCGGGTTGTGCAAGCTTTGGGCGCGGGCGCGTTAGTGCCGGTGAGTTTAGCGCTGGCCGGCGATTTATTCCCGCCGCAACAGCGCGCCCAAGCTTTAGGCATCGTTGGCGCAGTGGATACTTTGGGTTGGGTGCTCGGTCATTTATATGGCGGTATTTTCGTGCAAGTCGTTCATTGGCATTGGCTCTTTTGGGTAAATGTCCCGTTGACCTTCATCGCTCTATTCGCCGTTTTATGGGCATTACGCAATGTCCCACAAATCCGCGTGCAAGGGCGCTTCGACTTTTTAGGCGTCATGCTCATTATCATCGCCCTGACAGGGCTAAACGTAGGGTTAGGGGCCAACATTGAAATTGGCGGCAACGCCAGCAATTTTGAACAGCTATCCCCCCTGCCGAGTTATGCCGCCCCAGTCCTGACCATCGGCGCTATCGCCTTTTTGGGCTTTTTGCTGGTAGAAAGCCGCATCAAAGACCCACTGATTGATTTACGTATGTTCCGCCGCCGCGATTTATCCGTGGCGGCTTTCGTCAATTTACTCGTCGGTTATTGTTTATTCATTGGTTTGGTCAGCGTGCCTATCCTCGTGAACATCCGCCAAGAAGATTTATCGTCGCTCCGAGAAGCGGCCCTACAAGTGGGCATTTTGCTATCCGCTTTAACAGTGCCAATGGCTATAGCGGCTGTTCCCGGCGGGTGGTTGACCAACCGAATCGGTGTTCGCCAAACAACAGCGCTCGGCTTGGCCATCGCCTGCGGGGGATTTTTGTTAATTTGGCAGACGTGGACGCTCGATATTGCCGATACGATTATCGCTATCCAGATGGCGGTTGTCGGCGTGGGCATTGGCTTAACGTTCTCGCCGATTAGCACCGCTATCATCAACTCCGCCCGCCAAGCTGAACGCGGCGTCGCTTCTGCCCTCGTCATCATCCTGCGGCTCATCGGCATGACCATTAGCGTCTCGTCGTTGACCACACTGGGTTTATATCGCGTCAACCAACTCACTATTGCGGCCAGCGGCGCAACCTTTGACGCAAGCCAACTCTTGCAAAACTACGCCAGCGCAACCGTTCAAGTCTTGGGCGAGATGGGACTCATTGGCGCTATCCTCAGCGCTATAGCGCTATTGTGTTCCTTGTGGCTGAGTAAAACGGTGCCCTTACCTCCCGAAGCCTGACTTAAAAGGGGCTAACTGTTGGCAAGTTGGCCCCTTCCAACACAAGAGGCGTTTCTCATTGCAATTGGCAGGCCAATTCCCCAGCAAATGCGAATGGCGACCATACAGGCGGTGTATTACCCAAAACGCGCGGGTCAAGGGTCAGTGCGGTTTGTTGGGACGTATTTGCTATCACCATGTCATAAGCGCTACGGGTAGCCAAAAATCGGCCATCGGGGCTAAAGCGCGGGTAATCAGCATTGATGATGTTGGCATTCGGGAGATATAGCGTGGCTGATGCTTCTGAGTTACCTATCAACGGTATTTGCCAAAGGCGATTTTCACCGATATTCTGAAAATCGCGCGTGGCGCCAATGATGCTTGTGCCATCCAGCGACCACGTCAAATCAAGGATGAGCGACCAATTATAGGTGAGTTGCGTGGGAATAGCGCCTTGCTGAGCGCCAATCATCCAAAAAGTATCGTTATTAGGGCTGGGGGACATGATGAAGCCGATGAGTTCGCCATCTGGCGACCATCTCGGCGCGCGCACGCTCCCCGTCGCAAAATCCGTCAACCGAAATTTAGCGGTGCCATCGGCGCTCACAACCCACAAATCAGCTTCGTTAACCAGCGCTGGCGGCGGCGGATTAGCGCCCGGCGGCGGTTCTGCTGTGGGAACGGCTGTTGAGTAAACATCAGCGCCAGCGACGCGCTGCTCATAGGACATATAGACGATACGCGCGCCATCCGGCGACCATTGCGGCTCATATTCCCGGCCGGTGTTGCTGTAAAATTGCGGTTCGCCACCTTCGGCTGGCACCCACGCAATATGATATTCACGTTGGCGATTGCCTGCGGGCGTCACTTTTTCGCGTATCATCGTGAAAACAATGCGCGCGCCATCCGGCGACCATTGCGGCTCCCAAACGCCCCAATCTAAATAATCAGGGCTATTATATATCACCAATTCGCGCCTATCTCGCCCATCGAGGCGGGCGCTGTATAAGCGGGCCAAGCGGGTGGCGTCATCGCTGAGGGTGAACAACAAACGGCAACCATCAGGAGAAAAGCCCCATACAAAGTGCCACTTAGGGCCGAAGCGCAATTCGCGATAGCTCTGGTTAGCGACATCGTACAACCAAATAGCATCATGCCGCGACGGATTCACCGCGACAATCGGCCCGTCAAGAGAAGGGCCTGTTTGGGCATCCGCCACCGAAACGGTGATGAACACCAGACACCCGATTATCCATAGCGCATATTTCAGTATCATAAGGCTATCCGCATTCCTTCGCCATTTATCTCGTCTCGATTATAGCGGTGATTAGGCTAGGCTCATAAAACACATAGCGTCTTCAATAGGTTACGCTAGCGTAGGGTGAGCGTAGGGCAAGCGTCATTTTAGCGTAAGAAATATATGCTACATTATCGTTATCTGGTGATATTGGTATGCCCCCACATCACCACACCAGATAACAGGCTTCCCCGATGTTCAAGCGCCCTTCTCCCCTGAAGGGCGTTTGGCTTTTTGTAACCCGCCCCTCTTTTGAGATAAGATAGAGTAAAATAGCCGTAGATAGAATAGAGGCGTTATGGCGACATCGGACACCATCAACCGTTCGCAGTCATCCGCACTTCCTACTCAGCCACAATTCACCATCCGTTGGGATTGGATAGTGGTAATGCTCATGGGGGTGTTCATCTTTGGCGCATATCTCGATAGCTGGGCGCACAACCACCTACCCGATGAGCTAGAAACGTTTTTCACCCCATGGCATGGCGTTTTATATGCTGGCTTCTCGTTCGCCGCCGGTTGGCACGTTTTCACCCTATTCAAGCACATACAACAAGGTATCCCGTGGGATAAAGCGTTGCCCAAAGGCTACCAGCTATCGTTATTGGGCATCGTCGGTTTTGCCGTGGGCGGCGTCCTAGATATGTTCTGGCACGAACTGCTCGGTATCGAAGTCGGCCTAGAGGGGATGATTAGCCCGCCCCATCTTTTGCTCATTTGTAGCGCGACCCTTGTTTATAGCGGTCCGCTACGGGCGGCATGGGCGCGGATAGATACAGATAACAACTGGTTGATGTTAGGGCCGGCGGTGCTTTCTATCGCTTTCACCATTTCGTTATTCACATTGGTCGCTCAATTCGCCAACATCCTCGCTTATCCTAGCTTGATTGTAGAACAACCGCCCGCTGTGGCAGAAACCTTCAATTCACTAGGCGCGTCGAGCGCCGTCATCACCACCGCCATACTCATGGGCTTCATCTTATTGGCGGTGCGCCGTTGGTGGTCGTTGCCATTTGGGAGCATTACGCTCATCCTCACGCTGAACTTAGCCCTCGTCATGTTCACGCGACAACGCTTTATCAGCGGGTATGAATTAACCTTTTTCGCCGCGCCGCTGGCCGGCATCATTGGGGATATACTCTTGCGCCAACTGCGCCCCAGCCAAGACCGACCATGGGCTTTTCGCGCGTTGGGGTTCGCCGTGCCCTTCGTCTATTTCTTGACATACTTTTTCATCCTAATGGCGACGCACGGCATCCGCTGGAGCATTCATGTTTGGCTGGGCATGGCTGTTTTATCGGGACTCGTGGGTTTGCTCATCAGCTTCTTGTTGTTACCGGGTCGGATACCAACAGAGTAGCGGTCGAAGCGGGGAGTCTGCCGATTTGAACTATGCACAAGTGGCTATCAACGCGGCAGTGAAAAAGACCTTCGATTATCACATCCCACCACATCTAGAAGGTCAATTACAAGTTGGGCATTTGGTGCGTGTCAGCTTTGGCACAGCCATGCAAGCGGGCATTGTCGTATCCTTGAGCGACGACAGCGAGATTGAAGAGACCAAACCCATCATCGAAATCTTGGATGCGACGCCGGTAGTTACCCCAGCCCAGTTAGCGGTAGCTCACTGGATGAGCGCACATTATTTAGCGCCCATTGGGCTTTGTTTATGGCTCTTTTTGCCGCCGGGCATCACGGGCAAAAGCACGCCGTCCGCGCGGTTGACGGGGCTTACCCCGCAAACAGCGCTCAGCGAACAGGAACAAGCCATCTTGGAACTTCTCCAAGCGCGTAGCCCATTGTCTATAAGCGATATTGGCAAGCGCGCCCGCGGCAAAACGATTCAACAAACCTTGAAATCCTTGAGCGATAAAGGGTTGGTGAAGCTCGAATCGCTGTTATCGCCGCCGCCCACCAAAGAAAAACACCAATTTATCGTGGAGTTAGCGCGTCCAACCGATGAAATCGCTGAATCGTTAGCGCGCATCAATGGGCGCAAAAAACAACGCATCTTACGCTATTTGCTACAAGAGCATAGCCCCGTAGAAATGCCGTTACTGCGCCAAGAAACCGACGCGACCTTGGGCGATTTGCGCGCTTTACAGGATGGCGGATATATCCACCTACGCCAAGAAACTGTCATCCGCGATTCTTTGGCCGACCGTTACTTCATCCCAACCTCTCCCCCCCTATTCACAGAAGCGCAACAAGCGGTTTGGCAAAGCATCCAACAAAACCCAAGCGCGCTTTTTTTATTGCATGGGGTCACTGGCAGTGGCAAAACAGAAATTTATCTACATGCTATCCAGCAGACCATCGAAAAAGGGCGACAGGCCTTGTTGCTCGTGCCCGAAATCGCGCTGACGCCGCAGACCATCCGTCGCGTAGCCACCCGCTTCCCCGACCAAGTGGCCGTTGTCCACGGAAGCTTAACGTACGGCGAACGCTTCGACACGTGGCGTCGGGCGCGCAATGGGGAAATAGCGATTATTGTAGGGACGCGCTCCGCTTTATTCACACCGTTACCCGCGCTAGGGCTTATTATCCTCGATGAAGAACATGACCCCAGTTATAAACAAAGCCCCCCGATACCACCGCCCTACTACCATGCCCGCGACGTCGCCGAACAACTCGCAAAACACACCGATTCTATGCTCATTTTAGGGAGCGCGACGCCCGACATCGGCACATATTATCGGGCGCAAAAAGGGTCATTGGTCTATCTGAACTTGCCCAATCGCATCATGGGGCACCGCGAGCACATCTACACACAGGCGCGCGCTTCTCGCTTGCAAACCCATTACCAACCGTTGAGCGGCGACGCCATGACCATAGATTTACCGGATGTGAGCATTGTAGATATGCGCGAGGAATTAAAAAGCGGCCATAGAAGCATATTCAGTCGTTCGCTCATCGCCGCGCTGACGGCCACGCTCAACAATCATGAGCAAGCCATCTTGTTTCTCAATCGTCGTGGACAGTCCACTTACGTCTTCTGCCGCGATTGTGGTTACATTGCCGCCTGTCCTCGTTGCGATACGCCCCTGACGTATCACCGCGCCGATGAATTATTGCATTGTCATCATTGTGGGCATCTAACCCCCAATCCCACCACTTGTCCGAGCTGTGGTTCGCGGCGCATCAAATATTTTGGCGCAGGCACCCAACAGGTGGAAACAGAAATCAAAAGGCTATTCCCGGAAGCGCGCATTGTCCGCTGGGATGCCGACACCGCGACCAAGCACCACTTGCACGAAACGATACTCAGACAGTTCACAGACCACAAAGCCGACTTCATGATTGGCACACAGATGATAGCCAAAGGGCTAGATTTGCCCCTCGTCACCCTCGTAGGCATTGTGAGCGCCGATTTAGGGCTAGCGCTACCGGATTTTAGGGCGGGCGAGCGCGTCTTCCAACTGCTGACGCAAGTATCGGGGCGGGCGGGACGCGGTATCTTAGGCGGGCGCGTCATTTTGCAAACCTACCAACCACAACATTACGTCATCCGCGCCGCATCCACGCATGATTATTCACAATTTTACGAGCGTGAATTAGCCTATCGTCGCCAGCTGGGGTATCCGCCTTTTCGCAGGTTGGCGCGCATTCTATTTCAGCACACCCACCCCATTAAAGCGCAGGAAGAAGCCAAACGCGCGCATCAAATTATCAGCGCCCAAATTGAGCGACAGCGCTTGACGAATGCAGAAATCATGGGGCCGGCCCCTTGCTTTTATCGGCGCATAGACCGTCATTACCGCTGGCACTTGCTCATCCGTAGCCCCAACCCGCTGACGGTTATAAAAGACGTAGATATTCCGCACGGTTGGCAGGTTGATTTAGACCCTATAGATGTTCTATGAGCTAATCTTGGGTGATGACATACATCGTGACGCGCAAAGAAAACAAAATGATGAGCAAGGGCAAAATAATCGGGAGCACAAAATGCGCCATCACATATAGCCAAGGATTTTCCAAAATCGTCGGCAACTGCACAATAAGATTGAGGAATACGAAGTAAAAAGCCGTCAGCGCCAAACTGACCGTAAAAGCAGTGCTCCGATACGGAACAAGCGCGCCAACCATGATAGCCAGCGCCCCCACCATAAAAGGCTCAAGAGCAATCCGCAACAGCACAGCTAACAAATTGGCGATGATGAAAATCTGGAAAACGCCGCCGTGTTGTTGGGCATCGAGAAGGCGGGCGATATTCATCACCAAGATAGGAGGCGCAAAAACGATGGTAATTTGTAGCGCCGCCATCCAATCATCCATCCGACGCCATAAAGCCGCAGCAATTTTGCCCAACAAAATCTGCGCCAACGTCATGGGGGTAGTCATCAACAGGGGCATGGTGTTGTTGTGTAATTCTACCGCCATCATTTGGGAAGCGTGGTAAGCGATGGTATAAAGCACATGGGCGTACAAAAAAAATGCGGCGGGAATCGTCAACAACGATACCACGAACAACGGCATCATCATTTCGATGACGAAAGGAAAAATGATATTGAGCGCTAGCAAGATAGCCCAGCCCAAAAAAATCTTGAGCAACGGCTCTAGTTGGGGTGGCAAAGTCCGCCAATAAAGTCCCAAATGACGCCTTACAATGGGGTTTGTCGAACGCGCCCAATACGGAATACGACTATGATTAGGGGCAATGCTTAACTTTGTTCGTTCCACAAAAAAACTCACAGGATATTCGCTTATTTGTGATTATACGTTGACGCCGCCCCATACTCAAGCGATAAATCGGCCATTTAAGGCATATCAGCAATTTGGACGCGCTCCAAGACAGCGCCAGCGGGCAATTCCACGGCTAAAGCGCCCATCGGCGGCGCTAATACCGACGCTTCAACAACAATCCGTTCATCATAGCCGGCCGATAATCGCCCATTGGCCAACATCACTGTGAGCGTCACCGTATTAGCGAGTGGCCGAGCATCGCGGGGGTTTTCGGTGGCTAATGCTACCAGAGCGGGCGGCGCGGGCAGTAGGCGCGGCGCATTATCAGCGACAGCTTGCGTAAAGCTACTCAACTCGACTTGTGCAATGCCTCTATCTACAATCGTGAACGAAGCAGACGCATTCCATTCTCCGCCCAAGAAGAACAGCGTATATACACCATCCACCGAGGTTACAACGGCATCGAAGCGAAAAGCGCTAAAATCGGCGCGGCGGGTCTTCAGCCAACCCGCCCCTACTGCATTAATGCCGCTAGCTGTCCTATTGAACCCGTTCCCACCAGCGAAAATCCAATCGTCCCAAAGATTGTCAGACGTAATTGGGGCTGTATTGGGTAAATTGATGGCCGTCGCGTTTTGATTGATAGCCGCTCTCGTCGCTTGAAAATTGAGCGCAACTTGGGTGCTCATCTGCCCAAGCGCCGACTGGGTAGCAACATAGTCGAGAGCGATTTGGGTTTGCTGTTGAACATTGCTAATAACATCGGCCGTTTGGGTGGCGGCGCGGTCGAGGGCGTTTTGTGTCGCTGTTTGGCCCAAAAGTTGGCGCTCGTTGGCTACAGATGCTTGGGTGCGCTCTATATCGAGGGCGCGTTGTTCGTTGGCTTGGCGCGTTTCGTCTACAAAATATTGGGTTCTATACAATGCGGCGGCCGTCTCGTTGATGCCGAACAGGTCAAAACCTGTCGGCGCGGCCAATATAATGATGAGCGCCGCGCCCAACGCAAATCCCAACGCTAGCGCCAACAGCGTCAACAAACACCCGATTATAGGGGATGTCCGCTTCATCGGGCGCTGGTCATTTTTGGGTTTTGATGTGACAAAGCCCACAAGTAGTATCTCCTCAGTCAAAATCAATACGGCGGGCAACGAAACAACTAGCATTCACTCGCCGGGTTGGAGCGATGTAAAGTAATCGCGGATAACATCGCGCAAACCCAAGGGGACATAACCGCTATCCAACGCGCGATTCGCCGCATTTTGATAATCGCCAAAGACTTGATTATAAGGCACTAACGACTGTCCAAATGGATTTTCGGCGAACTCGCCTTCAATGGCGGGTAAATCGCCGGGGTCGGTCTCCAGGATGATTTCAGCGCCGCCTTCGCCGCCGATGCGTTGCGGCGCATAAATCGCTTCAAACTGGCCTTGCCCCAATCCATCCGGGTTATTGCTTTGGTCTACAGCGGCTGAGGCGTCGGGTTGGCCCGATTCCGATTGGGACTGCCCATCGCCAGAGCCGCCGGGATTATTGCTACCGCCACTAACGCTAGACTGAGGTTGCTGTGAGCTATTTTGCGCGTTTGGGTCTAGCACAGGCGAGCCGCTTCCTCGCTCGCTGGGCTGGCTACCATTATCCCCCTGCCCCTGAGACCCTTCCGTTTCCCCAGCGCTATCAGAATTCCCCGATTGTGGATTGCCTTCTTCGCCTTGGGGTCCGCTTTGGCCCTCCTCGCTTTGTCCCGCTTGGGCCAGTTCTTGTACGCTTTGTTCCGCTTCGTTAGCCAATTTCTGAATATCGCTTTGGGTCTGCTCGCTTTGCGTTTGCGCTTGTTCGGTTTGTTCAGCGCGTTCTTGGGCTTCGCTCAACGATTCCAGCGCAGATTCAAGGTCGCCTTCGCGCAGGGCATCAGCGGCGGACTGCAAGGCTTCGGATAGGTTGGGGTCAGCGCTGGCGGCAGATTGCGCGGCATCGCTCAAAGCATCTGCGAGTTCAGCCAATTGCGCCGACGATAAATCGGGCAAGGCTTGGGCTAAATCGCTAATACTTTGGCTGAGCGCGGGTATTGCTTCCTCGGTGCTATTTTCGGGCGGCGCTTCTGGGGATGAAACCCGCCGTAGCGCGTCGCTCGCTCCAGATAAGGCGGCTTGTTGGTCGCGCAAGGCTTGGGCGAGTTGTTCGGCGCGCTCTTGCAGTTCAGACTGCACATCAGACATCGCCGCAAAGGCTTCTTCCGGCGTTGTTTGGGGGTCTGTGAGCGTCTCTAGCGTAGTCTGCAAGGTTTCCAACAAGGCTTGTCTTTCCTCATCAGATAGCGTTGTATCACTGGCAATCGCTTCGGTAATATCGCGCACAACCTCGCTGGCCGATTCAATCGCTTCTGTTTGGGCAATTGTGCGCGGTGATGTTGCGGCAAGGGGATTAGGCAGAAGGATGAGCAACAACAGTATCAACGCCATGATAGCCACCAACAACCATTCTGGCCAACGAGGTTTCAAAGAAATTCCCTTCAGCGCATCAACAGACTTTAAATGCAATAGTGTATCCTCGATTTGGCGCGCGGCAATTTCATCGTGAGCGCGAATGCGCCGCTCTAAAAGTTCTAGCGTCGTGGATAACCGTTCTTGTAACTGAAAAGCTTGGTCTAACAAGCGCGCCGAGGCGAGGGAATCGGGTTGCCGCAAATGGATAGCGAGGGCGAGGCCGCCGAGGCTCGCCAACAAAGCCGCGATGCTGATAATGGCGAGCTGTTGGTTAGTGATGATGAACTGAAAACGATTGAAAAGGCCCAGCAAAATACTACATGCCAAAACAAAGATGAAAACCCGCGGCATCCACAGCAAAAAGCGCGCTAGACGTAACCGCGCCCGCCATTGGTCAAGGGTTTGGCGAATAGGTAGGGGATATAGTGTTGGGATGGAAGCCATCGTTCAAATCCATCATCATTAACAGTATCTTTATCATACACGATTCTAGAGCAGAAGGCTTAGGGCCATTGCGCGCTAATCTTGGGCGCCGCGATTCAAAAACCGCACCGCCAAGGCCAATAAAATCGCTGAGGCGAGCAGATAAAGCATAGCAAATAATAGCCACGGCGAAACTAACGGGATACGGCTACCATCAATGAGCGTCACCTCAAACAACGCCAGTTGTTGATTTTCGATGAGAATACGCTGGGTGAAAAGCGCGGCTGTAATCGGATTGAGACTCGCCACGAATAAACCGATGTAGATAAACAAGGCCTCGGTGACGGCGGATGTCGTCACACCGGAAGTGACATTGCTGACCGCGCTATTGAAAACGCTGAGAAAAGGACTCAACAATATTGGTATGCCGAAAGTAATAGCCAAAGCGATAGCATAAGAGCGCACGCTCGCCGTCAAGGTGCGGTCTGTCCACGCCGAAAAAAACAAGCCCAAAGCGCCTAAAGCAATGGACGTAGCCCCTAAAATAACGAAGGCTAAGATGATTTCCGTCTCGCTAACGCCGCCGAATAAAAAAGCGATACTCTGCAAAGGAATAGCCGCGAACAACAATAAAACAATATAACTCAGGGAAGATTCCAACTTGCCCATGATGAAGGTTGCCGAAGACATCAAGGTTGTCTGTAGCAAATCATACGTTTTGCGTTCGCGCTCCCCGGTAATACCGCCAGCGGTGAAAGCGGGCACTATGAAGATGATGAGCAATAGCTCCGCCCCGACAATGCCACCAAACAAGGTACGCCCCAACTCGCCGGTGATAGCCGTTCCGGCCGTAATATCTACTTGGGTTTGCACCATATATAACAACACCGTGAAGGCGCTCATCAAGCTTAGGTAAACGGTGATGATGATGAACGCCCGCATCCCCCGCATCCTGCCGCGTACCTCCTTTAAGGCCACCGGATTGATGCGAAAAGCCTGCAAATCGCGCATGGCCCACCAACAAAAAACGACCCCAATACCAATGGTGACCAACCCCAAGCTAAAACCAGCCACCAAGAGAGTAGCGCTATTGGCGACAACGAGCGCCGCCCCCCCCCCAAACGCCCACCATTCTTGAGCCATCGTCCCTACCATCAGCGTCAACAGTAAGGCGCTATTAGCCAATAGCAGACAGAACACAACTAAAATAGTCGCCTCATGCGATAAGCTCGAACCGCCGAGGAGCAAACCGCGCCAAAAAGCCAGATTATCGCCGCTGACCACAGCGATACCTGCAACGCTGATAGCCGCTAAACCATTCGCTAGAGCGCCAATCAACAGCAGGCGCGTCAATCGTCGGATGAGTTGCTCACGGGGGGTGAGCATTTGTTGATGACCTAGCGTCGCTTGTGTCATACCCTTTGCCTTCGTTCATCATGCGCTTGTTGCCAAGCATTTCTCATGTATTTAGGTCACTAATCCCTTTGTCACCCGCATGAACATCGCCTCTAGGTCTTTGACCTCCTCTTGGAAGCCCAAAATAGCGATACCCGATTCATACAATTTTTGATTCAAAGCCACGATGCCATCATCATTGCCGCTAAACTCCACGCGCACCCGCGAACGCCCCGCTTTAGGCGTGATGATTTCGACGCTGAGCACATCCGCCATAGTCGCCAACAAACTTTGTGTTTTTTCAGCGTCGCCATGGTCTTTAACGGTGATGATAATCTCGCGGGTTTCCATCAGTTGGGTTTTTAATTCGTCTATGCTCCCTTGCATGACCATTTGGCCGGCTTCGATAATGCCGATATGAGAGCAAATATCCTCCACATCTGCGAGGATGTGAGATGAGAAGAAAATCGTCTTGCCCATATTGGCCAACTCCCCTAGTAATTCACGAATTTCAACACGGGCGCGGGGGTCTAAGCCCGATGCTGGCTCATCGAGGATGAGCACCGCTGGATCATGGGCGAGTGTGCGGGCGAGCGATAGACGCTGTTTCATGCCGCGGCTCAGCTTATCCACCATATCTTCGCGGCGATGCGCCAAATCCACTAGCTCTAGCAAGTCCCCCACTAAACGTTTGCGCTCATTTTCGGGGATGTCGTAACAAGCGGCGAAAAAGTCCAGATATTCCCAAACCCGTAAATCTTCATATACCCCGAATTCGTCGGGCATATACCCTATCGCTCGTCGCACGGCGCGGCGATCTTTGGCGACTGAATGACCAGCCACCCACGCTTCGCCGCTCGTCGGGCGGGTGAGCGTGGTTAAAATACGCATCGTCGTCGTCTTGCCAGCGCCATTAGGGCCAACGAAGCCATAAATCGAACCGGCCGGCACCTGCAACGATAAGCCGCGCAACGCCTGAAAAGTGCCGAATTGTTTGGTCAATGAACGGGTTTCTATAATGAGTTCCATTCCCTTTTACTCCACATGTACTCCCACACCAAAGCTCATACCACGCATCATCAACTTCAGCGTGTGTTAAAAGTGCCCGCTTGTGTGATACGCAAGTTACGAACGCGCGCCGAACCCAAGCCTTCATCAAACGAAAGCCGCATGTCTACAATATTGTTCGGCCCCAGATAACGCGATGGATTTTCGAGGATGCGCGGGCGACCGCCTTCAAAACGTAACTCTTCCCATGCGCTAGCCGACCAATCCCAAATATCAATATGTAATGATTGCGTGAAGCCCGTATTTCTATCTACTAAAATTGTCAAGGCGTTCACCGTATCCAAAATCCAATTGGGCAAAGGCGCAAAACGTATAGTTATCGTGGAGCCGGGCAAGAGCAATATATCCGGTAAATCATCTTCGGGCACGTCGCGCCGCTCGCGCGCTAACCATACAAATTGGTCAGGATAGACGATAACCTCTCCCGAAGGCTTCAGGTGGTCTACATCCAATTGGATAATATACAAAGTCAAATCGGAGGTCGTCCACGGCGCGCCTTCCACTTCAAAACCTGCGGGCGCTTGGTCAGACCAGCCGATTAAATAAACATCATCGCCGCGAGCAGTGCTCCCATTTTGGTCGCGCATAAAAGCGCTTAGCAAAGCTTGGCGGCGGCGAATTTCTTTTTGATCTAATGTCAGGTTTTCGACTATCGGTTGACGGCGCGCTTGATAATTGCCACCCATAACGTCAACAATCGTCTGCTCCATATTCAAAAACGACGATGTGATAGACCTGAAGAAGTTATCGGGGCTATATTCCAAGTAAGAAGGCGATGTGATGGCCGACACGGTAGGGGTTAAGGTCAATGTATCGCCATCAAGGGTGACGATGCGCCCCGGCGTCAGCGGCGCAGGCAGATGATAGGCGATACCGCGCGCCAGAATCACCGCTTCCGTCAAGGTAAGCGTGCTATCATTCCGCACAGAACCCCGAAGTTGTAAGGCGTTATCTTCGCCCACTATCCAAGTCAATTGCCCGCTGATAGCTGGGCGAGGCGTCATCCCCAAGCTAGCAAAATTAGCGAAAATGCCCCCATCTACCGAGAAATCCGCCGCGCGGAAAGAGGTGGTCTGGACAATTTCTGCCTCCGCTTGAAAGCTGAGAGAACTGAGTTGATTAAGAGGCGGTAGCACCTGAAGAAAGCGCGCATCAGTCGTCGCCAAAGAATAAGAAGCGCGCCGCGGCGATAATAACCCGACCAATTGCCGCACGCGAGCTTGTTCAACATCGGGCCAAGATTCGACAACGCTAACATTGCTCAGCGTCACTTCTGCGCCGCGTAAATTGAACCCAACCGTCCAAGAAATAACGCTGAACATAATGATAAAAAAGGGTATCGTCACCCATGCCCATTCCTGACGATTGATGCGCGAAAGCACAAAATAGTTGATAGGGCCAATGATAACGATGTATGCGATTAAAAAACTGCAGAGCAATTGCACGGGTGGCAAAACGTCCACCCCCGGCAAAGTGGAAATGGCGATAGCCGCCTGCACCACATCATTAAAGCCTTCTGTCCACGGCGGGCGTGTACCCGTGGTCATAAGGAGCATCAGCCACAATTCGGATAGGCGATTCCAACTTCTCAGCGGGTTCAGCACCGGGTCCGCCGCTAGATAATCTACAACGCCTTCGCCATAATCACGCCGTGTAACGAGCGGCGTACCATCGGCCGCTTGGACAATAACGCGCGCGCCATCGGCCACCGACCCCGTGGCGATAATCGTTTCGCCCGTCAAAGGCGCGTCTTGGTCGCCGACAAAACGCGCAATAGCGCTCAAATCGCGCACACGTGTTGTCCCTGATGGGATGAAGGGGAGCAGAGTTTGTAAGGCATCTGCCGTTTCTTCCCAATTGGGTCCCCCAACCACAATCAGATGACCGCCATTGGCTACCCAATTGGCTAGGGCATCTCTCTGCGCGAGCGTGAGATTAGCAGTAGTCACATCGTTGAAAAGGATGAGGTCTACAGACGCTAAAGCTTGGCTATGTTCGGGTATATCCTCTAACTGCCATGTCGCCTGATAAGCTGAAAACCCGCCAATAGCCGCACCGCTAAAAGTGACATGCTGGCCATTAGGTCCGGTCACAGAGGCGTACAGGCGATCTTGAGGGTTAATGCCAAACAAACTAACCGATTGGCGAGCCACCAAAACATCATCTTCAGTGAGCAATTCGACCTGAATTTCTGGATTCAGCCCGCGCGCTTGGATATATAAAAAGGCTGTCTTATCCGAACCGGTGGGCAAATCTATCGGCGCACTATAAGCATTACTCACCACACGTCCCGATGTCTCCGGTCGGACGATTAGCTTTCCAACGATAGCTGGGCCATCGTTGCGAACGCGCACCCGTAACGGCAACCACATCCCCTCGCGGAAAACACCCCCGAAGCCAGCCGATACCCCCATTTGGAGCGTGTCCGTGCGACCACTATCTTGAGCCAGCAAACTGTGCGAACCATTAAAAAACGTGACTAGAATAAAACAAACCCATAGTAACCATCGGGTCATGTATTTTTTCCTACCTTTGACCAAGCATTGATATTGTAACACGTCTGGAAGAGTTTAGCGCTCAGGCCATTCATCCCCATCTTTTAACCAATACACAAATTAATGACAAAAAGCTTAATTAGCGCCAAAAATGAGCGTCACCTGCCCTGCCGTGGGGATAATGAGCCAGCCATCTTGAATGTCTGTCCCTGCTGGCCCTACAAATTCATCAGGCATTTGCGATAGTTGCCAGCGAAACCCCTTAGGGGGCGACGCCCCGCCAATATCCAACTGTAAGCGCCCTTGCCAGCGCTCATCTACGGCGCTGATGGCGCTATCGGTCCTTAAATCGAGTTGACCATAGTAAGTTGGTGCCCCTAAAAAGACAATTTCGCGCCCCGCTTCAAACCACCATGACGGCGCGCTACTGAACAAAATGAGCGCATCATCGCGTTCACGAACCAACATTTCGCGGGTGAGTGTGTAAAAGCTAGCCGCCGCCCAGGCGTGGGGCATATCCCCCCCTGTGAAACCATAATCCGTAGGGCTGACTTGTTCCGCCCATGCATAAGTACCATCTAAGGTTTGGTGGGCCAAATTCCAGCCCAATATTTGATGCAAAACGTCCCCACGCCCTAAGCGCAGATAAGCATGAGCCAGCTCGCTACCCGCATAAGGCCAAAATTGGGCTTCGCGGTGGATAAAACCGCCATTATAGGGATTTATCCATTGTTGATGGTAATAATCGAAGGCGCGCGCGAGCAGAGCCGTTTCATCAGGGAACAATTCTACCGGCCACAAAGCTGTCACCGAGCCGCGGGCCATCGCGGGGGTACCCTGTTCTTCTACCGAAACCGGGATGTACGGGGGCGCCTCTCCCATCACCAGTTGGATAGAAGACAGAACAGAACGCCGCAACGCTTGCGCTTCTGCCTCCATCCATTGGGCGTCGGTCTCATGCCCTAGCCTGCGGGCGATAGATGCCGCCTCCTCCAACCCGATGATAGCCCAGAAATTATCCCAGTAATAATGTTGGTCTGGAGGGCCGAGGTCTTCAGCGCTCAAACTCGGCGGTAGCAATCCGCGGGTTGCATCCTGTTTCTCTTGATTTACCGAGCGCAAGGAACGGATGAATTCTGCAGATAGCCGAATTTGTGGATAAAAGCGCTCCAAATAAGCGAAATCACCGCTATAGCGGGCGTAAGCGCTCGCCAAAAAAATCGCTTGCCCCTGTGAATCCCACTCGTCATCATCCCACGGGGCATCTTCTCCCTGAATGGGCGGAATTTTACCATTGGGTTCTTGGGCCGCGAAAACCGCTTCGACATAACGCGGCACTATATCTGTATGCCCCGCTTGGAGCAATGCTAACCCGATATAAGCGGCATCCCGCACCCATAGCGCATTATGCGCCAATGGGCCGGGATGAGGGCCGTTAGGGTCGTCTGCTAGCAATAAATAGGCGATAGACGCCAGGGCCGCCGATTGGATACGGTCATCCGGCAATCTCAATGTGATACGCCCCAATGCGTCAGACCAACGGGCTACCATCTGGTCTAGGTGTTGGTTAACGTCTATCCGCATAGCGGGGAAGCTATCGGTCATCGGGCCGGATGGAAACGCTAAATGGACGGCCAACTGAGTTTTTGGGGGTAAGTCATAAGCGAGTATAGCCGCGCCATCGCCCAGAGGAGCGCATGGTAATTGAAGCGAAGGCGGTATCTGGCCAGACAAGGCCGCCTCCATCATTTCTGCCAGATGTCCCACAGCGGCTTTAGCTGGCGACGGACTTATGCTCATGAAAGGGGCCCCATTCACCCATAGGCGTTCTGTATTCAGCAAGCTAAGGCTAGCGATAGGGTTTGCCGAACGATTAACGGCGAACGGGCGAACGGCGATGAACACTTGATGCGGTATATCGCTATCATTTCGGGCGTCTAACAGCCAACGGATAGAAGCATCTGTCTCATCATAAAATAACTGGTTATCCATATGAACAGGGCCAGCAGACCATCGCCATTGTGGCAAAGGCAAATGCGCTTGACGCAACGAAAATTGCGGCCGAAAATCACCGCTCGCGAATAATTGCCCCGATTGCCTATTGTATAGCCACGCCTCTACAATGGGCGCGCGCGCCCACGGTGCCACTGCCCCATCATTTGATACCAATGCCTCGTTGGATTGCGCTAAACCGCCCGTCATCGTCCATGCCAAAGGCTGATTGCGCGTCCATAGCGGCAAAGGCCATTGTGGGTACTGCTGGGCAAGCCAACGCAAATAATAATCCGCAGTCGTCGCTAAAGCGGGGTCAGTGGCAATTTTGAGCGTATCTTTAAGCCCACCAAAACCGCCAAAATCTTCTATACGAAAAGCCAATGTCACCGTATCACCAGCATAACCCCCTAAATCGAGGAAGACGACTTGTCCGGTCACTTGCTCCCATTCAGCGACTAACTCGCCATTCAACCACAACGCCCCCGCGTCATCAACGCCGGTGATGCCAAGAAAAATGTTTTCCCAAGCGGGTAAGGTTAACGTCAGGCGATACCAACCAACGCCATCTTCTATAATGCCATACGCTTCCCATGGCTGGCCCGGAATGACGCCCTCCCGCCAATGGCTATCATCATAGGTTGCGACCTGCCAATTTTCATCGCGTCCTACATCGGTTGGGTCCAGACGAAAACGCCAATCATTTATAAGGTCTACGCTCAGAGCGTGTATCTCGCAGGGCGGGAAGTCGGGTTTATCATCGAGCGGCGCACAACCGAACAAAAGCAATAATAAGAGGGCAATAGCGCTGTATCTAAAAATGAACCGTCATCCTTTTAGACTATGAGGATATATTGTTGACATTCGGTATTATAGCCAGTCATATGGCCCAAAACAGTAGCAAGCTCATCAGACTGTAGATTCTAATAATTTAAGCACCTGTTCGGCAGAAAAATCGGTCTCTATGATTTGGATGATGCCGGGGTAATAATGGTCAAAAGTGGACAGATTAGCATATAAAAGCGGGCGGAGCAAAGCGCTAGATAAAGGCGCGGTATCTACATCGAGGCTGGTCTTAAAGCGCACCTCGCCATCGTTATAATCCAATTCAAAATTGCCGATTATCAAGCCATAGTTAGCGCGCGTGATGAATTCGGCCATCTTAGGTCTTAGCAAGTGGGGTATTTTCGACGGGAAAAGCGAATAAAAAGCAATCTGGCTTAGGTCTTGGCGGACATGTATATAGCAAAACCAAGCGCCACGTTGACCACGGTGCGAAAAGCGCAAAATCGGTGCTTCGGGCAGTTGGTCAAAAGCATAACGCTCTTGACGCAAAAAGGTTCTGACAATATCGCCAATATCGTCACCGCTATTGAGTGGCGGCGTCAACATCGCGCGGGGAGGCCTTATCTTCAAGTTCGGTGAAAATAGGGATTGCGCCGGTGATAGATGGGTCTATTTTCCGCGTTTCTGGCAAGTTGGCGCTTTGAGAAACTTTTCGTTGGAGCGCTTCCTCAACAGCATTATGTGGAATAGCTCCTGTTTGTGAAGATGGGGTCAAACGTTCTATTTTTTTAGTCATTACATATCTCCCCAAAAACTATATCTTCATTATACACATTACTGCCCATTAAGTGATAAAGTTTTGTAAAATTTTCAGATACCTGTATCACGGTTGTAACAAAGAACCCCCGCTAGCGATGTCTGCAAGCCAACCAATCTGATTGCGCGCGTTCAGGACGCGCCACCAACGGAAACCATCGCTATCATAAGGCCCTGCAAGAATAGCTACATATTCCCCCGGACCAACAAAACCGATGATAGCCCCATTTAAGGTTGGCTCTGCGCGCAAGTTACGGGCCGTATCGCCGCTGAAGGTTACTTGTTGGCCGGGCGCGAAAGCCGCCCCCACCACCACGCCATCGGGCACAGGCGGCGCGCCAACAGGCCCAGAACTGAGGGTGATATTACCAGAAGGGAACAATTCTCGCACTGTGCCATTGACCAATACTTGGAATTGCCGCCCGCTAGCTGTCATCAGGGTAGCCCCATTTCTACCGCTGAACCACTCTATTTTGATGGGCGCGCTATCGCCTATGGGGCCGGTCAGTGCTGTGCCGTTGCCATCATAAAGGCTGACGGGGGCGCCGGGGCCGCCGGGGTTACCAAAAGCATAAACACGACCGTTACTTGTGATGACCGCATCTTGCAACCACAATCCCAAGCTCGTCCCATCTAGAAGCACCTGTTCACCGCTACCATCTCGGTTAATGATACCGATAATAACCCGCCCATCGCTCGGACGCCGCCCACTGACCACAATACGCCCATCTGCCGTCCAATACCCAGAATCATAACGCCAAATCGTTGGGGCTGTGTTGGCATATTCCGCAGAACGCACAGCATCTACTACCGCAATGCCGCGACGTCCTTCATCAGGTAAATCAAGCGTGACCAATAACTGGCCGCTATCCGGAGACCACTCCATCTTCAGGCTACGCCAATGAGAAGCGGGGCGACCGCTGACAATTTCACAAGCGCGATGCCCGTCATAGGGGCAATCTCGTAGCAGGGCATACGTTGGGTCTGTGGGCAAATCTCCGCCCGGTTGCCAAAACCAGACCCCCGCGTTCACGTTATCGGTGCCCGGCGGCGGGTCAATAAGATAAGCGAGATACAGCCCATTGGGCGACCATGCAATTTCCACCACCCGATTTTTATTTTCCGCCGCGCTACCGACGATGAAGCCTTCAAAGAACGGCGCAAAGGTGAATGTGCCTTCATCGCCAAACGGAGTGGCGAAAAATAATCCGCCGTTACGGTCTGTTTGAGCATAGCTATTTGGGTAAATCGGATTAGCCGCGAATAAAACAACATCGCGCGCGATGGGCGAGCCATTAAAAATGAATTGGCCGGGCCCAACGTTGAACGTATAGGTATAAGCCGTCGTCGTGGTGAAGTTATTGGTCACCGGCGCGCCCAAGGTAACCACCGGGCGTATGAGGGCGGGGTCTACAAAGAGCGTCGGTTGGGGTGTGGGTTCAATAGTGGCGGTTGGCGCGCCCGGTTGGGCTTGCGGGGTGGAAGGGATAGGCGTATTGACAAGGCCCAAATCAGCCCCACCGGGCGTGGCCGTGATGAGCGTTGGTGTGATGTCTTGGGTGGCTACCGCAATCGTCTGCGTTGGCGTCGGCGTCAGGACAGGCGTCCAAGTCGGGGTCGCTGTTGGTTCATCTGTAGGCGTAGGTAAAAGTGGCACAAAAGTATGGGTCGGGCTTGGCGGCAACAACAAGGCTATGGCGGTCTCGTCGAGCGTTGGTAATGGCGTTAGTGTGGGCGGGACGATGGTAAAAGTCGCCGTCGCCGTCGCGGTGGCCGTTGGTGTCAAGGATGGCGGCGGCGTCAAAGTGGCTGTTGGCGTGGCGCTCGGCGTGTAAGTAGGCGTTGGCGTGGCTGTCAATAGACGAGTGGGGGATGGCGGCAAGGTATTAGTGGGGGAAGCTGTGGCCGTCGGTGTAGAAGAAGCCGTAGGTGATGCCGTGTGTGTAGGTGTCGCTGTAGGCGTCTGTGTGCCTGTAGGCGAAGCCGTCGCAGAAGGGGTAGCCGTGTGTGTAACCGTTGGCGTGCTCGTCAGCGTGGGGGTGATGGTATCGGTCGCAGAGGCGGTTGGCGTGGCCGTCGCCATCGCCTGACTGTCGAATTGGGTCGCCGTCGGCGTGGGCGTATCGGGCACAATGAAGGTCGGCACTTCAGCAATTTGCGTTTCTAGAGGTGTGGGCGAAGGCGCGACCGTGGGCGTGACTTGTGGGACGGACAAGCTACAAGCGCTAGCCACAACGCTGATCATCAACCCTATCGCACCTATTCTCATCATCTTGGCCAATCCTCGCTTTATATTTCCATTATAGAATTTCTGCGTCAGAAAGACACATACGAACAACTGATGCTTACCCTACGCCCAAAGGGCGCTAATCGCACGGGGATATTTTACCAACTTCATAAATATACAATTGTTATACCATAAAGGTCTTAAGCAAGGCTTTTGTAAGGGGCTTTATATCTCATTGAGGTCTATAAACAATCGCATCATTTATTCGCCCTTGTTGGAATATGACAATGTCCCTTTCAAATCAGCAATTGTGACAAAAAGTAAATAATATAAAAACAATTCACCAATCGGACGCCGTAGACGGCTGTTATGGCTTTGCAAGGGCAACGTGATGAAATAACAGCGATATTCAACAGTTCCAGCAGGGAGGAACACATGCTCCGCATGAAAACGGCCGATAGCATTATCTGGATGGTCAAACATCACCAAGCGCCCCATACTTGCCCCGAATGCCAAGCCGAAAGCGCGTTCACTTATATTGGTTTCGCAGAAACCTACACCGAAGGCATGTACGGCAAATTTTACATCTGCAACCGTTGTGATACTTGGATAGATTGTGTCTGGCCAAAATGGTTGGGGCGCATGATAGATGTAACCAGTCCTAAAGCGGATGGCAAAGCCTCGGTATAACTACTAGCAGAAATATAACAGCAACCATAACTTACTTTTGTATAGGTGAGGTTTGTAGTAAAAAGAGTGCAATTGCGGCAGAAAAAGTTACAATTAGACGCGTGAATTGATTACCTAATTGAGCGAGTTATATGCCGCAATTGTTAGACAGTCAAGCCACCCTTGTACGGCGATATATCATTCAATCTGTGCTAGGGAAGGGCGGTATGGGGACGGTTTACTGCGTTTATGACCGCCTTTCACGACGCATTGTCGCCCTTAAGCAAGTCAGCCTAATGGGCGAAACTTCCGAAACAGAGACCGCTAGCCAAAAAGAATTATCCAACCTGCGGCGTGCGCTAGCACGCGAATTCAAAACCTTGGCTTCTCTGCGCCACCCCAACATCATCAGTGTGCTAGATTACGGCTTTAACGAAGCGGGCCAACCCTATTTCACTATGGAATATTTGCCCAATGCCCGCTCTATTATTCAAGTTGGTTATCAACAACCTTTTGAATATAAGCTCCACCTTTTAATGCAATTATTGCAAGCGCTGGCCTATCTACACCGCCGCCGTATCGTCCACCGCGACCTTAAACCAGATAATGTCTTGGTGATTAGTGGTGATATTGTTAAAGTTTTAGACTTTGGACTATCCGTCGCCCGCGAACAGTCCGAACCATCCGATACCCACGCATCGGGTACGCTCGCTTACATGGCGCCGGAAGTTTTGCGCGGGCTACCGGCTTCAACCAGCGCCGATTTATACGCGGTCGGTATCATCGCCTATGAGCTTTTCGCTGGCAAATATCCTTTCCCCTTCAATGATGTGGTGAAGCTCATCCAAGACATTGTCTATACCCCCCCTGATTTCAGCCAGTTGTCCGTTCAAGAAAGTATAGTCCACGTCTTAGAGCGGCTCTTGGTAAAAACCCCTTCCGCTCGTTACCAACATGCCGTAGAAGTCATCACCGCTATCAATAACGCCGTCGGGCAAGCTTTGACCGCAGACATGCCCGCTATCGTGGAAAGCTACCTCACCGCCGCGGAATTCATCGGGCGCACGGAGGAAATGGCCATACTCTCTCATTATTTGACGACCACCTTACACGGAGAAGGCGGCGCTATCCTCATCGGTGGAGAAAGCGGCGTCGGTAAATCGCGCTTGCTAGACGAATTACGCACCCATGCGCTCGTGGAAGGCGCTACTGTTTTGCGCGGGCAAGGGATTAGCGAAGGCGGCATCCCTTATGGCTTGTGGGAAGGGACCTTGCGCTGGCTGGCGATGACAACGCCGCTGAGCGACCTTGAAGCGGGCGTCATTAAAAGTATCTTGCCTGATATAGATGAGCTTGTCGGGCGACCGATTCCCATTCCGCCATCATTAGCGCCCCAAGCGGTGCAAACGCGCGTTTTGAACATTATCGAGGATATTATCCTGCGTTACTTGTCTACATCAAACGTCGGTCTGGTCATCCAGCTAGAGGACATCCATTGGGCCGGTAGCGAAAGCCTAAAAGTGCTCGACCGATTGGCCAAATTGGCCCCAACACTTCCTTTGTTCATCATCGCTAGCTACCGCAATGACGAAGCGCCACATCTGCATAAACTTCTGCCGCATATGCGGACGATGTCTTTACAACGCCTGACAGACGAAGAATTACAAAAATTAAGCGTTTCTATGTTGGGCGAAGCGGGGCAAAAATCAGAAGTTGTGGATGTGCTCCAACGCGAAACAGAGGGCAATATCTTCTTCGTCATCGAAGCGATGCGCGCGCTGGCAGAAGAAGCGGGCGCGCTAGAGCGTATCGGCTTGATGACGATTCCACAGAGTCTTTTCACCAGCGGTTTGCGGGCCGTCATTCGGCGGCGCGTTGGGCGCATCCCCTCGCGCGATTTACTCTTGCTGGCCGCAACCATGGGGCGGCAACTTGATTTAGAGGTTTTAAGACACGCCGGCGCAAATAGCTTAAACAAAGCAAATCTCACCTTGGAAGAATGGCTCACCATTTGTAGCGAAGAATTCATCTTCGATGTACAAGATGACCGTTGGCGCTTCGCCCATGATAAACTCCGCGAAGGATTGCTGAGCGGATTAGAAGAAAACGAACGGCGCGCGCTTCATCAGCAAGCGGCCAAAGCCATTTTGGATGTATACAACGACTCGCCGATTCATTATCCCGCATTGGCTTATCACTATGAACGGGCGCATGATGAACAAAATGCCTTATTTTATAAAGCGCGCGCGGGTGAATACGCTCTCGATAAAGGCGCGTATAGCGAGGCCATTAGCTATCTAGAGCAAGCGCTAGCTTTGGCCGAGCGCCACCCCCTGCCGCCTTTAAGACAAGCTATTTTAGAGCGCAAATTGGCGGCAACTTACCTAGCTATAGGTAACATACAGGCCGGCTTGCACCATAGCCGCCTCGCTTTGGAGATTTTTGGCTACCCCCTGCCAGAAAAAGGACGCCCTATGGCTTTGGGCTTGGTGCGGCAATTATTGCGCCAGCTTGGGCATCGGCTTTTGCCTTTTATCTTCGTTGGGAAAAGCGCGCATCGCCACGAGTGGCTGACCGAAGCGGCGTTGGCGAACGAGCAATTGAGCGAAGTGGCTTATTACACGAACGATACCCTCATGGGAGTTTATGTCACCCTACGCACCTTAAACCTCGCCGAACGAACGCGGCCATCACCACAACTCGCGCGGTCTTTGGGCGCAGTCTCGTATATCGCGCTCTTGGCGAGCAATACCGTATCCCAGCTATACGGACGGCGCGCCCGCCGCATCGCTTACCAAGTGGGCGACCCATACGGCATCGCCCGCGCCCTGCATCTGCTGACCTTAGGGCGTATTGGCGTCGGCGATTGGGATACAGCTCAACAAGCGCTAGAAGAAGTTATCGCCAAATACGAGGCGTTGGGTGAACAACGCTATTGGGCCATGGCCGCCCACTCGTTAGGGGAAATTTTGTATTATCGCGGCCAATTTGACGAAGGGCGCATCATCAAAGAGCGTATCGGCGTAGCCGCCTTGCGCTATGGCGATATTCAAGCTCAAGGCTTCTCTAAGCGTGGCACCGCCTATTATGACCTCATCAATCATCAAGCGGATAACGCCCTAAGCGACGCTTGTACAGCTATCACCTTATTCACCGAATCCAACGACCGCATCGGCGCTGTGGATTCTTGGTGCATCCGCGCCCTCGCAGAACTACGACTCGGACAATATGCCGAAGCTATCCACAGCGTTAAAACAGCCTTTGAATTGGCAGGGGACAAAGCGCCTTCGTCCTATAACCTCATCGTGGGGTTCAGCTGTTTGGCAGATGGCTTGTTCTGGCAATACGAAACCCACCCCCAACAAGCCGATGCGCTCCAACCCATGATAGAGCATACGCTCAAGCTCATCAGAGGGTACGCAAAACGCTATCCCATTGGGCGGCCGCGCGCTCACATCTTCAATAGCTGGTATCATTGGTTAAGGGGAGATTCTGCCAAAGCGCTTTTAGAAGGGCGCAAAGCCCTACAAAGCGCGCAAGCGTTACACATGCCTTATGATATTAGTTATGCGCGCTGGTTATTGGGGCGCTATACCGAGACGCCATCAGAACTTGCGCTGGCCGCGCAAGATTTCCGCGCGATGGGCGCGCTTTATGATGCTGAACGGGCGCAAAACCAAGCCTAAGGGACGATACGTATACGCGCCTGATGCGTTCGCGCCATATCTAAAATCATTGCTTGGGGATTATCCTTCGCCTTTAATACGACTTCGTAGGGCGCCCTCTCCCAACGCGCCAAATGTTGGCGCATCGTATCATCTTCTGGCAAAGTGATGACAAGACGCGATGGCCCGATACGAAAATGCGCCGCGGTATGATCTACCAAAGGTGGCACACCCAATAACGCCTTATAAAAATCAATGCCCTCTTGCAAATCGGCGATGATAACGGTGATGCTCTGTACGCCAATGACGCCGTTGGCTTGATACGCTAAATCAGGGTGCGGCAATACCCGAAAGGAACGCGGCGTAATATCTTCCAATAATAATGGCGATATGCTCCCACCTACTGAGGTCAGCTTCCACTTCAATATAAAGCCATCCTCGCGCACCCGTTGCCCCTCTTTCGGCTCGGCGACAGTTAAGCCGGCCTCGCGCATAGCATCAACATGGCTTTTCAAATCTTCGGCGCACAAAGCATAGCCCGCGATGCGCTCGCCGCCATCCAAAAACCATGCAAAATCGGTGGCCGATGTCGCGATAGGTTCGGAACCCGTCCGCGCGATTAATTCTAAATAACTGCCGTCTGATAAGGAAATGAGGGCATTGTGCGTCGTCCCACTGGCATGACGCCCCCCATAATAAACCGTAAAACCCAACGACTGATAATCAGCCATCGCCGCGTTCAAATCATCAACAGCGATGATGAGATGGTCAAAACGGAAGGCATTGGTCATGGCGCATGTATCTTTCTTAAGCGAGTATATCTATTTATTATCACTTAAAAATGTCCCCGATTGGCTTAAAAAACGTTCGACCTCCGCGCGTAGGGGCATTGCCGCCGCCGCGCCCGCCCGTGTGACGGCCAAAGCGGCCACCGCTTGGGCGAACTGCACGGCCACCAACAGCGGGCGCCCTTCAGCGAGGGCGACCGCCAACCCCGCGTTAAAAGCGTCTCCCCCGCCGACAGTATCCACTGCATTTACAGAAAAAGCGGGCATGCCCCCCGATTGCTCGCCATATAACCAATGAACGCCCTGCGCGCCCAAGGTGATGATGATGGTCTGGTCATCGCGCGAGCGCAATTGTACGGCGCTTTGCGCTATAGGCATCTGTTGGCCCCCAGCTACGAGAGCGGCCAATTCTGTTTCGTTGGGCGTTAGGTAATCTGCCTCAACCAGTAAATCGCTGGGGATAGGCCCGCTGATTGGCGCGGGGTTGAGTATTGTCTTGACGCCATGGGCGCGCGCCCGTTGCAGAGCATAAGCCGTCGTTTCTAGGGGCACTTCCAACTGTGCGATGAGGACGTCAGCCTGTGCGATAACGGCAGTGGCGGCATCTATATCGGACGGCGCGAGAGCCATATTAGCGCCCAAAGCCAGAGCAATCATATTCTCGCCGCCGTCATCTACGAAAATAGAGGCAATGCCCGTCGCATTTTCGGGGTCGCGCGCCACATAATCGCTTCGGATGCCTTCTGCCGACCAAAGCTGAAAACCAATAGAGGCGAAATCATCCGCCCCCACACGACCAATAAAAACAACCTCCGCGCCTAAACGCGCCGCGGCGACCGCTTGGTTCGACCCTTTGCCGCCGGGCCCCGTGATGAAGCGATGTCCGCTCACGGTTTCGCCAACCCGCGGCAAGCGCGGCATATAGGTGACCAAATCCGCGTTAAAGCTCCCCACAACCACAATTTTAGCCGACATAGCAACCCCTTTCTTCGTCATATGTGCAATATAACGCAACTAAAAATGAAGGCAAAGCTATTGACCGCCCCGAAGAGAAG
This sequence comes from Anaerolineaceae bacterium, assembly GCA_037441665.1. Classification (GTDB taxonomy): domain Bacteria; phylum Chloroflexota; class Anaerolineae; order Aggregatilineales; family Phototrophicaceae; genus JBBIRQ01. The sequence goes on from JBBIRQ010000006.1 coordinate 235,915, forward strand.
GTCTAAACTGACACACATGAGCCAATCATCAAATGACGGGACCAAAACATGCCCACGATGCGGTCAAACCTTCGCCTGCGGCGTTCAAAGCGGCGCGACAACCTGTTGGTGTTTTGAGATGCCACCAATCGTCCCCATCCCTTCACAGACCACAGATGAGCCTACATCAGGTTGCTTGTGTCCCTCATGTTTACGCCAAACCATCGCGGAGCGACTCAAAAAACAGGGGTAAAAACGAATGCGTATCGTCTCATTGATTCCTAGCAGTACCGAAATTATCTGCGCGCTTGGTTTTGAAGAAGCGCTTGTCGGCCGTTCTCATGAGTGTGACTATCCGCCAACCATCAGCCATCTGCCCATCCTCACAGCCCCCAAATTTGAACCCGACGGGCGCAGTTACGAGATTAACGAACGTGTGAAGGCCATTTTGCAAGAGTCGTTATCCGTATATCAGTTAGATGCCCCATTGCTCAACCAATTGGCGCCGGATATTATCGTCACCCAATCCCAATGCGAGGTGTGCGCGGTCAGCTTTGCGGAAGTTCAACAAATCGCTGATGCGTGGCTAGATAAACCTGCTCGTATCGTCTCTTTAGAACCAAATTCGTTGAGCGATGTCTTCGATGACATCAAGCGCGTTGCCCACGCTTTGGGCGTGCCTGAACGCGGAGAGGACTTGGTGCGCGATTTGCAACGGCAGATGGTCATCATCAGCCAACGCGCAAAAATGATGCAGTATCGCCCCAATGTCCTATTCGTCGAGTGGATAGACCCGCTGATGGCCGGCGGTAACTGGATGCCTACCCTGATTGAGATGGTTAATGCGTATCCGCTCTTGGGGATAGCCGGTGAACATTCGCCATGGATAACGTGGGAACAATTAAAAGACGCCAACCCCGATATTATCTTAATAGCCCCTTGTGGATATAGCATCCAACAATCGTTAGACAATTTGTCGCCCTTGGTCAATCATCCCGACTTTGGGCGCTTAAAAGCTGTGCAAGCAGGGGAAGTCTATATAGCCGATGGGCATCAATTCTTCAACCGCCCCGGCCCGCGCCTTGTGGAAAGCCTAGAAATCCTCGCAGAAATCGTGCATCCTCACATGTTCGGGTTTGGGCACGAAGGGCACGGTTGGATACGGCTTTAACGCGCATCATAGACGATACGACCGCCTATCATCGTCAAGCGCACATTCAAATCACTATCTAAAAACGCCAAGTCGGCGTCATACCCTATCGCGATGCGCCCTTTACGCGCTAAACCCATCGCCTGCGCGGGCGTAACAGTCGCCATGGATAAGACGGATGATAACGGTAAACCCGTGAAAATGAGCATATTCCGAATGGCTTGTATCATTGTCAAGGCGCTACCGGCTAAAGCGCCGTCGCGCGTGCGGGCAATGCCCGCTTCTACTTGAATAGGCGTAGCACCTAGCGTATAGCGCCCATCGGACAAACCAGCCGCCGAGGTAGCATCAGTGATGATGATGATTCTTTCTATGCCTTTTAGGCGTAACAAAAGCTGGATAGCCGCGGGGTGGACATGGACGCCATCGGGGATGATTTGTGCATAAACGCGCTCATCGAGTAAGGTAGCGCCTAGCGCCCCCGGCTGGCGATGATGAAACCCGCGCATGGCATTATAGATATGCGTACATTGGCTTATGCCCTCGTCAAAAGCGTTTAAGGCTTGCTCGTATGTCGCCCCGCTGTGGCCGAGCGCCATACGCACCCCCATTCGGCTCAATGTTTGCATCAATAAAGAGGCTTGGGGCAATTCTGGGGCCAAAGTGACTAAAGCGATGATACCGCTGGCCAACCATGCGTTATATTCGTCGGGATGCGGCTTGCGAAGATATTGGGCGGGTTGCGCCCCGCAAAAGTCGGCGTTCAGATACGGACCTTCCAGATGCACGCCTAGATGTTGCGCGCCATCTATAGGCATGGGCGCATTTGCTACTTCGTCAAGGGCGCGTTGTATACTTTCCGCGCTCGCGCTCATGGTGGTGGGGTAATATGCGGTCACACCCTGCCGCGCAAAAAAACGCGCCATCCCATATAGCGCGTCTCTCGTAGCGTCCATCAAGTCATGGCCGCAAGCTCCGTGCACATGCACATCTATGAACCCCGGCACAACCCATAACCCCTTCGCGTCAATCGCATCATCATACATGGGGGGATGCGAGCCTATATAACGGATGATACCTTCATGTATGAAGATAGCTTGACCTGTGCCTCGCTCCGCAGGTGTTAGCACATTGCCATTGAGGATGGCGAGGCGCATATCATCCTTGTAGCCAAGAGACGAGCGCATTCACAGGGACGGGTTTATCAATGAAATCATCAAAGCCCACCGCAAAACAGCGCTCGCGCTCGCCGGGCATGCCAAACGCCGTAACTGCGATGGCAGGCGTGCGATACCCCGCTGAACGGACCAAGCGAACAAATTCGACGCCATCCATCTCGCCGGCGAGTTGCAGGTCTACGAGCAATAAATCCGGGTTTTCGCGGTCGAGGTTGCGGAGCGCATCTTCAGCGCTCACATAATTGACCACTTCATGATTGCCCATGCGCGCGATGCGCTGAACCAGTAAAAAGTTAGCTTGGTTATCTTCGACGTACAAAATACGCATGGTGTTTTTGATGACCTTTTCGGTGTGCCTTAATAAAATTAGTGGCTATAGTATAACATTCTTTTGGCGATAAACACATGAAAAAGATAAATTTACGACATATCCCATATTTTGCGCCGTGCTTAACGCACGTCGTTAACCGATAGCAATAGTTAAACAGGATGATTTATGTTCAGCGCAATGACAAACGAACATCTAGCACAGCTAGCCGCTTGGGTCGGGTCGGATAATCTCAGCACAGCTGAGGCAGACCTAGACCTGCACGCCAAGGACCAAAGTTATCATCGCCCGCGGCGCGCGGAAGTCGTGGTTTGGCCCCAAACATCCGAACAAGTCGCTAACATCTTGCGCTTGGCGAATGAAGAACGCATCCCCGTAACGCCATGGGGCGTAGGGACATCACTAGAGGGCAACCCCATTCCCCTTTACGGGGGCATCTTGCTCTCATTTGAACGCATGACGGCAATCATAGCTATACACGCCGAAGATTTCCAAGTGACTGTTCAACCGGGCATCGGTCATAAGGACTTAAACGCGCAATTAGGGCGTTATGGCCTATTTTTCCCCCCCGACCCCGGCGCCAACGCCACTATTGGCGGGATGATAGCCAACAATGCGGCCGGCATTCGCACGGTGAAATATGGCGCGACTAAAGATAATGTGTTGCGTTTGCAAGTAGCCTTAGCGGATGGTCGGCTGATTCATGTGGGTTCGCGCTCTATCAAGCAATCATCAGGGTACGATTTGCTCCATCTATTCGTTGGGAGTGAAGGGACATTAGGGATTATCACCGAAGCCACGCTAAAACTCGCCCCCATCGCGGCCCACATGAGCGCGGTTTTGGCCGCATTCCCCACGATAGAGGCGGCTGTAGAGACGGTCGTTGCGGTGCGCGGTAGCGGTTTAGACCCAGCGGCCCTAGAGTTGATTGATGCGGCCCATGCGCGCATGTTGCGTGAAGCTGAAGGGGTTGATTTAACCGATAACCCAACCTTATTTATGGAATTCCACGCCACCCATCCCGCCACTTTGGAGCTGGGATTGACCGCAGTTCAGCAGATTTGCGAAGATAACGGCGCGCTGGCTTTCCGCGCCACAACCAACCCTACCGAAAGAAAACGCCTATGGCATGCGCGCCATCACTCCTATGAAATTATGGTGCGTTCTCATCCTAATAAACGGTTTTTCATCAATGATGTTGCCGTCCCTATCAGCGCCTACCCATCGTTGATAAGTTATATCGAGCAACTAAAACGCGATGAGAACATCACACTTTATATGATTGGCCACGCGGGAGACGGCAATATCCATGTGGAATTCCCCTTTAGCGACGACGCCGAATACCAACATCGGCTGAAGCTGAACGAAAAAATCGTCCTCAAAGCCATCGCTTTAGGCGGCACGGCTACAGGTGAACATGGCGTGGGGATGGGCAAAATCGGCCACATGAAAGCTGAGCATGGAGAAGCGGTCGAAATTATGCGCGCTATCAAAAAAAGCTTAGACCCTAAGGGTATTTTGAACCCCGGAAAAGTGCTACCAGCGCTATAAAAAGAAAAATCGTAGGCCAAAATGCCTACGATGGATTTATTCTTTATTGTAAAAAATTTATTTCAATAAGGTTTATTTAAATTATTTTCTAACAATCACTATATTTCAGCGATTTATGGTGCAGAGATTAACGCACGATGATAAGTTTGTCAAATTCTACAAAGGGTTTATGTAAAAATTTGGCCATTTTTCCTAATCTGCACAAAATTGCAAATTCATGACCTATCGCCGCCAGCCAGTGCCGCGCTCAGGATAGCAGATAGCCGCATCACCGAGTTAGCCACAAAGGGCAAGGCCAGCGCCGGTCGCAAAAACTGGTACATCTCGCGCAATTGCCCAATCAGCACCGTTGTGGCTGATTGCTGGCGGGTACGGTCCAAAAGCCAAAACAACAAGATGAGGATATACGTACTATAAAGCAGAGCCACAAACGCTTGGGTTTGCCCCTCTTTTAGGCGGTCGTTTGCATCAGAAACCACCACGGACAAAGCCGCCATGAACGGGTCATCCCGCGCAATACGAGGCGGTTGGTGGGCTTGTAAAGACGCGCTGAATAGGGCGGCCATGGCCTCGCGATAAGGCGCTAATCGCGCAAGTTGCGCGTTCAATGCCCATTGGAAGCGCTCGGCAATCGTGCCAGCGGGGCAAGCCTCGTTCAAGGCTTGTTGGGATAGCTGGAGGTACAAAGCATAAACCAAATCTTCTTTGCTCGCGTAATAACGATAGGTCAATCCCAAGGAAAAGCCCGATGCTTGGGCAATATCGCGCAGGGTCGTTTGGGAATAGCCCTTTTCCGCAAATAACCGAATAGCGGTATCAAAAATGCTTTGTCGGGTTCGTTCCGCTTTTGGCGATAATGGCATTATTTTCGCCCTCATAGATGAACACGTTCACCTATGATATGCGGCGCGCTCAATAGTTGTCAACCGTCCACGGGTGTTAAACTGTGGTACAATATAGCACACTTGTTCAATCCTTGAGGATGTTTAGCTATGGCTAAAACGCGCACGATTTATCTTTGCTCCAATTGCGGCCGTCAATCCCCGCGCATGATGGGGCGTTGCCCAAATTGCGGTGAATTCAATACCATGACCGAAATGGTCACCGAGGCCATCGCGCCTCAAAAACAAAATCGCCAACCTGTAGGCATCGCCCGCGCCAAACCGCAACGCCTGAGCGAAATCAGCGGCGAAGCGGAAGAGCGTTTTTATGTGCCCGTAGAAGAATTCAGCCGCGTTTTAGGCGGCGGCATTGTCCCCGGTAGCATTGTCTTATTGGGCGGCGACCCCGGTATTGGCAAAAGCACCCTTATTTTGAGTGTGGCGGCGCTCGTGGCGGAAACTATCGGCACGGTGTTATACATCAGCGGCGAGGAGAGCACGCGCCAAATCAAAATGCGCGCCGACCGCCTCGGGCTCTCGTCAGACCATTTGTATCTATTGTCCGAGACCAACCTAGAGAACATCTTTGAGCAAGTGCGGGAAATAAACCCCGTCTTGCTCATTGTAGATTCTATCCAAACGGTCTATACCCCTCAATTAGAATCGTCCCCCGGCCTCGTATCGCAAGTACGGGAATGCGCGATGCTCTTACAAGGCTTGGCTAAATCAAGCGGTATGAGCGTCTTTCTCATCGGCCACGTCACCAAAGAGGGGACGATTGCCGGTCCGCGCGTCTTAGAACATATCGTGGATACGGTGCTGTATCTAGAGGGCGACCCTTTCCAAGCTTTCCGCCTGTTGCGTAGCGTCAAAAATCGTTTCGGCGCGACAAGCGAGGTTGGCGTTTTCGAGATGCAAGGGCAAGGCATGGTGGAAGTGCCCAATCCATCAGAAGCCTTTTTGGCGGAGCGCGTGGTCAATGCGCCCGGCTCCGCTATCGCCGTCACTATGGAAGGCACGCGCCCCCTGCTGGTGGAAATGCAAGCGCTCACCAGCCCAACCACCTTTGGCAATGCCCGCCGCACCCCCAACGGCGTTGATATGAACCGTTTGCTCTTGCTCAGCGCGGTGCTGAGTAAGCGCATGGGCTTAAAGCTATGGGAACAAGATATTTTCGTCAATGTCATTGGCGGCTTAAAAGTGAGCGAACCCGCCGCTGATTTAGCGGTAGCTATGGCCATCGCCTCTAGCTATTACGAGCGCGCTATACCGGCTGATTTGGCCGTCGTCGGCGAAATTGGGCTGAGCGGGGAAGTTCGCATGGTGGGACAGTTGCCCGCCCGCTTGAACGAGGCGGCAAAAATCGGGTTTCGGCGCGCGCTCGTCCCCAAAACACGCCGCAAAATAGAAGACACGCCCGCCAATCTCAAACTCATTGAAGTGCGAAACATCGGCGAGGCGCTCGCGGCAATTTTGCCCAAAGAATGAGGACGTGCCTACCGCCTTTGTGGTAGAGTAGGGAACATAGACGATAGCAAAGGGTAAAACCATCTATGACGTATAAAATTTATATTAGCGCCGCTAACGACGAAACCTCTAAAGATTATGTGCAAACGGCCAAAACCGCCCTTTGGCGCATAAGCGCTTTTACTGTCGCGCCCATAACCCATAATGATATTGCCACTAACCGCTTGCACGACCAGCCGCTTTCCGCCATCCAAGCTATCATCAACGATAGCCATATTTTCATCGGCATCTATGACTCGCATTATGGCCCCATCCCCCAAGGAGAGACGCGCTCTTGGCTTGAGCTAGAATACCAATACGCTATGCAAGCGGGTTTGACCTGCTTGATATTTATGCCAAAAGAAACCCGTAATGATGGCGACGAGCGAATGAAAGCTTTCAAAAAACGGCTAGAAGAAACACATGTCGTCAACTACTTCACCGACCTAGCCAACCTCAGCGCGCAAATCATCATGGCCGTCAATAACTATCGCAAGACGAGTAAAATCATGCGCCTGCGCCCGGCCGATGCACAATTATTCCAACCCGCGCCGAACGTACCCCGTTCCGAAGCGCCGCCTACAGAAGCGGCGCGCGCCGCGCCTGTAGATGCGCCGAATCATTTTGAGGCTACCGTCCGCCAAGCGTTGGACATCGTAGATGAAGATATTGAAGCCATTGTACGCCGCGCTATCGAAGTGCATTATGCCCAACAAGCCATACAGCAAAAACCAACAACCGCCCCCCCGGATGGGGCTATCATAGCGCGTCCTATTTTCGGTTCTCCGCTAGCGGGTAGCCAATTCCAAGCGGATATTTTTATGATTATGCCTTTCCGCGAACACTTCGACGCGGTTTATCAAAACATCATCAAACCCACAGCCGCCAAACTCAACTTAACTATTAAGCGTGGGGATGAATTTTCATCTATCACGGGCAATATCATCAACGAGGTTTGGGCCGCTATCAACGCTTGCCGTCTAGTCATTGTAGAAACCACCGAAATTAACGCCAACGTTTATTATGAATTGGGTATCGCCCATACACTAGGCAAGCCAGCTATTTTGCTCACCCAATTAAAAGAAGTCGAAGAATTCCCCTTCGACATCCGCCATCTGCGCTTCATCGTGTATGAAAACACCATCGCCGGCGGAGAAAAGCTAGAAAACGACTTGCGAAAAGCCATCATCTGGATTTTGAACGATTTGGAAGACAACAACCGCTAGTTGACAAGCGGCATTAAATCATGCTAATCTTCTTTTGGCAATTCACTTTTAGCCATACCTTAGGAGGCGGAATATGCAAGCCATCATCTACATAGCGCAAGTTGCTAATACGACCGCGCCTGAGGTTGCCAGCTAAGTTATCCCCACTAACGACTTCATTCGGTTATAACACCTGAGCGACCACGGCGCGTCCGACGCCGCAGTTCGATTTCTGCGGTCTGTGTCGTGGTTGTTTTGCTCAACGCCTGCTTTTTATAAGGTCGCCAAACAGCCACAAATTCCTACGGTGGCTGTTTTTATTTGGGTTACAGGAGGCGGATATGAGCATAAACAAGGTCAGGACAGCGCGCTTATCCATAGAATCGTTTGAGGTCAGAGAATTTGAACACATCAACTGAACACCAAGGCATTGTCTTCCGCAAATCAACCGGCGCTTATTGGGTAAATACAGGCGTCAACGGCTTTGTCTGCGGATTGTCGAATCGTTTACGCAAACAACTCATTTACCCCACTGCGGACCGTTCTTCGATTGGGCATCATAAAGCGCAAGCGGTTGTGGATGCCCCGATTGTGGATCCGGTAGCCATTGGCGATTGGGTGCGCTTGTTAGATGGCGGCAATGGGGAAGGGTTAATCACAGAAGTCTTGCCGCGCCGTTCAAAGCTCACGCGGCGCGCGGCAGGCCGCAAACCCATAGAACAAGTCGTCGTCGCCAATGTAGACCAAATCATCGCCGTTTTGCCCGCATCCCGCCCGACGCCCGACCTCGTCTTGCTCGACCGTTACTTGCTGACAGCAGAAGCGGCCGGCATACCGGCCATCATCGTCATCACCAAGTGGGATGAAGAAGAACAACGGCGCGATTATATCCCCCAAGCCATCGCCGATTACCAATCCATCGGTTACGACATCATCACAACCAGCGCCACGACGGGCGAAGGTATCGAGACACTCGCTATGCAAATCAAGGATAAGTTATCGGTGCTGATGCATGCCCCATACCATACCAACCAACACAAAACACCATAAGGCAAACCACCTTGAATCACAATTACTTCGACAATGATTACAGCGACTACGAAGCGCTATTCGACCCGATGCAACGCGACCGTAAAGCGCGGCGCAAACGCAAACCCAAAGCAAAGCACACCCCCAAGAAAGACGCAGGACAAATCTTGCGCGAATTGGCGGATGAAGCAGAAGGGCTAGAAGCGGGCTTCCACACCACTTATCAACCGGGGCTATTTGAAGAAAGCTGGCTATTACAATCCTTGCGCGGCTTTTATGACCAAGCGCTCATCACCGATGTTTTGGGGCGCGTCAAGGGCGGCAAAGAGGCCAGCGTATACCGATGCGCCGCACACCCTTCTACTAACGAACGCTTTCTAGCGGCTAAGGTATATCGCCCGCAGATGTTCCGCAATCTGCGTAACGACGCTATGTACCGCGAAGGGCGGGCTATCTTGACCGAAGATGGGCGCGAGGTGAAAAAGACCGACCACCGCGTCTTACGCGCTGTTGGCAAAAAGAGCGGCTTTGGGCAACAGGTGGCTCATACCTCTTGGCTGATGTATGAATTCACCACGCTACAACGCCTACACGCGGCCGGCGCAGATGTCCCCCGCCCCATCGTGGCAGGTGAAAATGCTATCTTGATGGCTTACATCGGCGACGAAAAACGCGGCGCGCCTACCTTGAGCGAAGTTGCTTTAGATGAGGCAGAAGCGCAACCCCTGTTTGAAGCCCTCTTGCGCAATATCGAAATCCTCCTGCAACAGGGTTATGTGCATGGGGATTTATCCGCTTATAACATTTTATACTGGGAAGGGGCGCTCACCCTTATTGACTTCCCGCAAGTTATCCATATAGGGACAAATCAAAACGCGCATGCTATCCTCCAGCGTGACATCGAGCGCATTTGCGCTTATTTTGAGCGTTATGGGGTCATCTGCGATGCCCACGCTTTGACAGCGCAATTTTGGCGGCAGTACGGCCCACAAGCATAATTTCCTTGCGGGAGGCGCGACAATGACGTTTGAACAACTGAGTTATGACGAGCAAAAACGGTTATGGACGAATATCGCTAAAACCCTGCTTGAAGTGTATGGATTACACGGCGCAGAGTTAGCCTTGATGACCTTCTCTAATAACGCAGTGTTCAACGTCCAACATCGCGCCACCCGCTACATTTTACGCCTCCATCGGCCGGGGCTAGTGCGCGGAGAATGGATACAATCGGAGATGATTTGGTTAAAAGCTATCCGCGAACAAACGGACATCATCGCCCCTTATCCGGTGACGCTTGGCGACGAAATCATCTTGTCTATCCAGCCCGATAATATGGCGGAACCCATCTACGCGGCGCTCTTTTATCACATAGATGGGCAAACGCGCGAGCCAAGCGACCTTAAGCCGATAGATTGCTTCCACGTTGGGGTATTGCTGAGGAAACTGCATTGTTTCGCCCAACAATTTCAACCCCCGCCTCATTTCAGCAGGCCGTGGTTAGATTGGGAAGGATTATTCGGCGGGAATTCCCCTTATAACCCCGGCGACGGCGCGCGCATCTTCACGGATGAACAGCGCCATATCTTCGGTCTTATTGGGGCGGCGGTGCGCTCAGCGATGGATGAGCTAGGGCAAAGCGCCGATGTATTCGGACTCATCCACGCCGATTTGCTCCTGAAAAACATCCTGTTTCATCAAGACCAAGCGCGGCCGCTAGATTTTGAGTACGGGGGATGGGGCTATTATCTATACGACCTAACGCCGCTCTTATGGCAACTTCGCCATGATGACCGTTACGACGAATTGCGCGATGCGTTATGGGAAGGGTACAACCACCAAGACCCACTCCCCAAACGGCATTGGGAACTGCTCGATACGTTCATCGTGGGGCGACATCTAGCCTCTTGCCGTTGGATAGCGGGCAATTTGGGCAATGCCAACATTCGCGATAGCGCGCTAGGCATCATCACTGCCCGCACCGAGGAGATGCGGCGTTATCTGCAAACGGGGCGCTTCCCTTAGTGGCAATCACCGCGATTCAAGCGGAAATGAGCGCAGTGGATAATCTGCGCCCGATAACACATACCATGCGTAAGGATTTTGACGATGCCTAGTGACCACACAAAAGAAATGATTCTGGCCGGCGGGTGGTATTGTCTGGTGACTGAAACCGCTGATGAGCTATATCATCGTTGGTTAGCGCGCAAAGTTAGAGAGAGCGGCGGGACGGCTAACCTCGACAAAACGGAAGGGATTCCGCTGGAAGTGAGCATTCATGATCGCGACGAAGAAATTATCGCCGGTTTGGTAGGCTACACTCAAGGCGTTCTATTTATCATCGCGCTAGCGTGGTTGCATGCGCGCCATCCCGACGATAGCCTAGCCACGCAACTAGCCTCTATCGCAGAAGCGGAAGCGAGGCGGCGGGGATGCCGTCAAGCTTACGTGCAGACATCGGCTATCGAATTTTACAGCCGCTTGGGCTACCACATCGTCCCTGCGCCAAACAACATCATCTCCCTCAGGCCACATCAAAATATCATCACGCTGTACAAAGAATTGGCCTAAGCTCAGCAGGGCGTCTTGATGAGAAGACGCCCTATTATCTCTTCAACCATGGATGAGACGTTGGAAGATGACGGGTAAATCGCTCGGCTCAAAGGGTTTGATGAGGAAATCGTTCGCGCCCGCTTCCAGCACCTCATCGCGCACATTCAACCCAGACGCAACCACAATAGGGATATGGGCTAAACCATCGTGGGCGCGTAAATCGCGCACAATATCCACGCCATCCACATCAGAAAGGTGGTAATCCATCAGAAAAATATCGGGGGGCGATTTTTCGGCAGTAGGGATGACATCTGCGCCCTGACGGACTACCGTCACATCGAACCCATCTAATTCCAACAATGTCTTGAGGAGCGAAACCGTCGTTTGGTCGTCATCTACTATCATTACTTTTGTCAAATTACTGCCTCCAGTCTATGACCACCCGAATGATGGCTACAGTATACCATAGCCCTCAAGTTTCGGCTCACTCAAGATTAAGCGCCGACATCTTCGCGGTCTGGCACAGCTATAGGCGCGTGCTCGCCATTGAGGGGCATTAAAGCGGCCGCCAAGACCTCATCCACATGGTCTACGAGGACATACGTCAACGATTCGCGCACATCCTTAGGTAAATCGTCGAGGTCGTTTTCATTTTTGCGCGGCAAGATCACGGTATCTACCCCTAAACGATGCGCCGCCAAAACTTTATCTTTGATGCCGCCGACGGGCAACACTTGCCCGCGTAGCGTGAGTTCGCCGGTCATAGCTACGTTGCTCCGCGTCGGGCGGCGAGTGAGAAGCGAAGATAAGGCGACCGCCATAGTGATGCCCGCCGAGGGGCCATCTTTGGGGGTTGCGCCTTCTGGCACATGCAGATGAATATCGCTCCGCTCGAACAACTCAGGGTCTACCCCTAGTTCAGGCGCTTTAGAGCGCACATAGCTATAAGCGATACGGGCGCTCTCTTTCATGACATCGCCTAATTGGCCGGTGAATTGAAAGCCTTTGTTGCCGGGCATCAGCGTCGCCTCGACAAAGAGGACATCGCCGCCAACCGGCGTCCAAGCGAGGCCTGTAGCAACGCCGGGAATATCCGTGCGGTCGCGTAACTCGGTACGGTGGCCATATTTTGGCTTACCCAGTAATTCGCGCACCGATTTTTCATCTACCAAAAAGGTGCCCTCGAAACCTTCGGCCACTTTGGTCACCACTTTGCGCGCGGCGCGCCCTATCTCGCGCTCCAAGGTCCGCACGCCGGCTTCGCGGGTGTAGTCACGGATGATAGCCTCTAGAGCGGAGCGTGTAAAAGCAATCTCGTTAGGGCGCAAGCCATTTTCACGAATTTGACGCGGTACGAGATATTGTTCAGCGATTGCCACCTTTTCCTGTTCGGTATATCCGCTCAGTTGGATGATTTCCATACGATCGCGAAGCGGACCCGGGATCGGCTCTAAATCGTTAGCGGTAGTGATGAACAGGACTTCGCTCAGGTCAAAAGCCACATCCAGATAATGATCTCGGAATTCGTTATTCTGCTCTGGGTCTAGCACCTCCAACAGGGCCGAGGCGGGGTCGCCGCGAAAATCGCGCCCTAACTTATCAATTTCATCAAGCATGATGACCGGATTATGCGATTCAACGCGCCGTATCGTTTGAATGATACGCCCCGGTAAAGCCCCAATATAGGTACGCCGAAAACCCCGTATCTCCGATTCGTCACGGATGCCCCCAAGGCTAAGGCGGATGAACTTACGCCCCATCGCGCGGGCGATAGACGCGCCTAAAGATGTTTTACCCACACCGGGCGGCCCCACGAAACACAGAATAGCGCCTGTACGCTCCCTGCGGATGAAATCAGTGTTGCTTTGCGATTCCAATTCTTCGGCGCGTTCGGCCCGCAATTTACGCACCGCTAGATACTCCAAGATACGGTCTTTGATGTCTTCAAGACCGTAATGATCTTGGTTCAACACCGCTCGCGCATGGCTAATATCCAGATTATCTTCTGTGCGTTGCGACCAAGGCAAGCTGGTTAGCCAATCTAAGTAAGTGCGGATGACGCCGTATTCAGCCGCCGCAACTGGCAGTTTGGACAAGCGGTCTAACTCTCGATAAGCTTCTTTTTCCGCTTCTTCGGGCATACCAGCGGCGATAATCTTTTTGCGGAATTCCTCTACTTCTAGGGTTTGGTCGTCGCCTTCTGCCAACTCCCGTTGGATGGCTTTTAGTTGTTCGCGCAGATAATAATCGCGCTGGGTTTTTTCCATCTCTGATTGGGCGTCGCTCTGGATTTTTCGGCTCAGCTCAAGGACTTCAACTTCTTTGGTGAGCAAGGTGATGAGACGGCGTAGCTTTTGTTCGGTGCTGTCCATCTCCAATAATTCTTGAGCGTCGCTTAAATCCATCCGCATATAAGTAGCGATGGCGTAGACCAATTCCAGCGGATTTTCGACATTGAGGGCGGTGGCCACTAACTCGCTGGGGATGCTAGGCATCAATTCGGCCAAGCGGCGGAACAGGTCAGTCACCGTCCGCACTAGCGCCTCCATCTCCAAGCCTTCTTCAATCTGCTCTGGGATGTTGGCGACGCGCGCTTTTAGATAAGGTTCGGTGCTGGTGTATCCATCTATACGAATGCGCGAGACGGCTTGCACCAATAGACGAATAGTGCCATCAGGGGCGCGGAAAAGCCGATGAATCGCGGCCAAAGTCCCTACAGGGTAGACATCTTCTGGGCCGGGCGTTTCCATTTCGGGGTTACGCGCGCTGAAAAGCCCCACCAAGCGGTCGCCATTGACGACATCGTCTACCAGCTTGATACTGCGCGGTTGGCCGATTGTCAAAGGTATAGCCGTGCGTGGATAAACCACTAAACCTCTTAGCGGCAAAACGGGCAATTCTGAGGGGATTTTCTGTTCATCCTCGGCTTCATTGGCCATTTCGCCGATATTAATATTGGGACGTATGTTAGGCGCTTCTTCTTCATTAGCGTTAGCGCGGTAGCTCATTCGATTAAGCATCATGCGTATATCCTTCACGGTGATGTTCGCGAACGCGCACCCGTTGTTCGGGGCGACGCGGTAAAGCAATCTCTAAAAACCCTTGATGATAAGAGGCTGTCACGCGGTCTTCATCCACAGCCCCCGGTAAGTGAATCTGAATCTGAAACGCACCAGAGCCAATTTCCACTTGATGATAGATGGGGCGCTCAAAATGAGGACGCTGGCGAACCCCTGCAATAGACAAGGTGCGCTTCGTCAATTGAATATCAAAATCATCGCCGCGCATCCCGGCGATTTCGACCCGAACAATCCACTTATCATCTACTTCTAACAAATCTACAGGGGGCGAAAATGGCTTTGACATCCTTGTATCCATAAGCTAAAAACAGCCAATAAGATGTGTATTGAAAATGACTATAACATCCCTTGTATAAAAAGGATATTAGACGCGATAGCAAAAGAGAAACACTCCTCCATGCTTTTCTACAGCGCGGCTAATGATAGTTATCGTTGTCTGACAAAACGAGAAAGGGGTAAAATAATAAAAATCGATATGAAGAGGCGTAGCTGATGGACATTTTGCAAATTATGAAGCGCGTTGAGCTTTTTAGAGGGCTAAATGACGAGCAACTGGCACAGATAGGCCATATCAGCAAACAAGAAGTTTATGGCAAAGGCGAAACTATCTGTGTACAAGGCGAACCCGGAGACCGCATGTTCATCATTAGCCAAGGCGAGGTCGAAGTCATTGTCCGCGATGCCAAAGGGCATTCTTATTCCGCTCTCTTTTTGGGACAAGGCCAAGTCGTGGGGGAAATGGCGCTCATTGACCAAGGCACACGCTCCGCTACGGTATTGGCCAGCGACGACCAAACCACTGTCTATAGCATCCCTAGCGTCGCTTTCACCCGATTATGCGAAACGGATACGAAGATTGGATATATCATGATGCGGAATTTGGCGCAAGATTTATCTTTCAAGCTTCGTCACCGCGATTTCGACCCATCCGATACCTAGCCTTGTAATGGGAGGCGAGCGATGATTTATAAAGTCAGTTATGTGGTACAAGGTGGCGAATATGCCGGCGGCATCAAAAATGAAGATGAGCGCCCCAAAGTGGGGGGGATAGTGCGCATTGGGCCGATGACGTTTGAAATTATCGAAGTCTTAGAAATTACCCCACCGCGCGATGACTTCCAATTCTTACACGCCCAAGTCCGCCCACTCGCCAAAACAGAAGCGAAGACGCAAACATGAGAGCGCAACAATGGGGCAACCGAGCGCTTTTCATGGCTAGCTGTCCAGATAGGGGTTTAACCCGCCCAATGCAGATGAAGGGTCAAAATTCAAACTCGTCATAATCTTTGCACAGGTATATGGGCCCGTTGTAAGTTTGGCGGGCCTCTGCCACTAATGGCGTGGGGTAGGTATTCCAAACCTGATAATGGATGAGATAGAGCGCCTTAGCGCCAGCCTCTGTAGCCATTTCGCCCGCTTGAGCCGCGCTGGAATGCCCTAGGCCATCGGCGCCCGCCGCTTCGTGGAGCAAAATATCGGCATCACGGGCGATGTCCACCACTTCAGGCACAGGCATTGTATCGCAACTATAGGCGAGGATGTGGCCATTGCGCTTATTTTCGATACGCAAGCCAATAGTGGGTACGTCGTAATGCTTGACCGGCCACGACCGAATCTTAAAATCGTCATTTTCCATCACGGGCATATTGTGCGCTTCTGCCACCCGCTGGAAAGAAACAGGGAAAAAACCGGGGAATTCTTGCCAACCATAAGCGGCCATCGTATCTTCCACACGATTGATGCAATGGTGCAAACCGTACATCCGCAACGGCGCTTTACGCCCCAATAACCACATATGCATTAACATATTGGGCACGCCCGCCACGTGGTCAGGATGAAAATGGGTGAGAATGATGTCACGCAGGGATTCGTCATCCAAACCGAGGTCTTTTATCTTCCCCAATGGGTTAGAACCCGCGTCAATGAGCACAGGGGAATCGCTCTCCCCGATGAGCAAAAAGTGGGTGTAGTCGTGGTCGGCATCGTTCACCGCGGCCGCCGAACCTAAAATAACCAGACGTGCCATTTATATATGCCTTTGACCATACCTTATCACACAAAAGCGCCCAGCTGGCATCACAAGACAAACTCATCTAAATCTTTGCAGAGCGTGATAGGACCATCATAAGTTTGTGCGGCTTCATCCACTAATGGGGCTGGGTCGCGTTTCCATACATGATAATGGATAAGAATAAGGGATTTAGCGCCTGCTTGGGTGGCCACCTCCCCCGCTTGGGCCGCGCTGGAATGCCCAAAACCATCGTTGCCGGCCGCTTCGTGGAGCAAAATATCGGCATCGCGCGCAATATCCAATAAGGATGATACCGGCATGGTATCGCAACTATAGGCCAGCACACGCCCATTATGCTTGTTTTCAATTCGCAAGCCGATAGTGGGCACCGTGAAATGTTTGACCGGCCACGAACGGATGAGAAAATCCTCGTTTTCGATGACACGAACATTATCTCTTTCGCTCACCCGATGAAACGTCACCGGGAAGAAACGCGGCCATTCCTGCCAGCCATAAGCGGCCATCGTATCTTCAATCCGATTGACGCAATGATGCAAGCCATAAATCCGCATGGGGGCTTTGCGGCCCAATAACCACATATGCATCATCATATTAGGCACGCCCGCCACATGGTCAGGATGAAAATGCGTCAAAATAATATCTTCTAATGTTTCGTCATCAACCCCTATATCTTTTATCTTGCCCAGCGGGTTCGACCCCGCATCTACTAAAATAGGGCGACCAGAATCACCGATGAGCAAAAAATGGGTATAATCGTGTGCGGCATCATTCACAGCCGCCGCAGAACCTAAAATAATCAGACGTGCCATAGCATCCCTTGTGATGGGGCCAATTTAAAACGCGCTTCCGATTTATTATAACCGAATGCGCGTTTTTTGCTGAACAAAACGCTATCAGCGCTCAGCCGCCAATCACCCACGCGACCACACGAAACGTCAAAAAGGCTTCTATGAAGGCGGCGACGAGCAAACCGGGGAGGATGACGCCTAAAAAGAGCTTGATAGTATCGCCCAAAGCGATTGATAAAGCATTGCCGACGCTCAACCCGACGGGCGGTTTTGTCACAATCGCGCCGTGGCGAAAACAAGCCGCAGTGGCGAGGATGATAATAGGCAACTCGATGATGCCATGAGGCAATAGCGCCGCGAAAAATTCGGTCATACGCTCGCTATAAAGCATCATCTGGATGAATAAATAACCCAAAACGGCCATGGTCGCGGGCGTCACCACCAACGTACCCACGCCAAACGTGAACAAAGATAATAAGGCGGCGCCCAAAAGCACGCGGGTATTTTGCCAAACTATCGTCAAGAAAAAGTGGCTTTGCACACCGCTATTCAAGATGGCTTGGGAAAGGCTTTCAAGATTGAGCTTAGAATCTGTCTGGGCGGCGATGGGCAATTGCCATTCTGGCTGAAGCCCAAACACAACCCCGCCGATGAAAAATGCTACAAAAACGAGTGTGGCGATGAAAACAGCCGGCCCCATCTTTTTTAGCGAATAGGGTATAGCGCGCCGATACCAATCTACCAACCCTTGCGCGGTCTCGCCCTCATCGTTGACGGCGCGCGCCCAACGCCACAGATTGCGTAAAATGCCCCGAATATTAATCTGGTCAATAAGACGCCCCAATAGCTCTTCACGGTTGAAAATGCTATTCCCCAAGCGCAATAACAAGATGACAACAACCGTCATGCCAACAATAATTGCCCAGAGCGCGCCAATACCACGGGGCGATTCGGCATCAGGCGCTAAAAACATGATGATACTTTCGCCATTGATGAGCAAGGTCATCGGAATGATGATGAAGCTAGCCAAAAGGTTGGCGGCGCGGGTGCTGGTCGTCTGGCTAGAGACCACCACAGCCCCCGTGACCATGACTAACGCTTGCACCACGGTCAACAAGATAATTTGCACAATGAGCATCGGTTGTGGGCGCCATTCAAGGCTAGGGCCGCTCAATAACATGAGCAAATAGACGAACATACCCCCAAAGCTGGCCAATAACGGCGGAATCATGGCGGCTAAGGTTTTGCCAATGTACAGTTCGGTATTCGTCAGCGGAGTGCTGAGCAGTGGCTCTAGACTACGGCGCTCCTTTTCGCCCACAAACGTTTCTAGCGCGATGACCAGCGAAATAGAAATAGGGAAGAAACCCACAATCATCAATAAAAACGGGATGGTGCGCGCGCCTATTAGTTCAGCGCCAAATCCCTCTAAGAAATTGGAGAAACGCGCCGCAACATCTTGAGCCAAAAAAGGGAAGAAAAAGGTCAAGATGATTAATGGGGCGACAATCCGCCAATCGCGGAAGCTATCGCGCACTTCGCGGCGGGTGATAATCCATGCGTTCGCCAACGTTCGCCAGCGCGATACCCGCTCCTTGGGCATAGCATACGTTTCTGCCGCGCTTGATTTAGCTGTGGTAGCCACCATCATCCTCCTGTTGCTCATCTTCTCTGACGACTTGTAAATAGATGTCCTCTAAGGTTTGGGTGATCGGTGTGAGCGTGACGATGGCCACCCCCATACCCGTTAATTGCGCCACAATGCGCGGGTTCATCGTGTAGGGGTCTGTCACCTTAAAGCGAATCCAATCTACGCCCACAGATTCCACATCCACCATTTGGCGCATCTCTCGTTCCAGTCCATTCAACTGTCCATTCACGCGCAATTCCATAATCGGTTCGCCAACAAACTTACGCGCCAACGCCTCAAAAGTCCCCTGCGCGATGATGCGCCCATGGCGGATGATAGCGATACTATCAGCCAACGTCTGCGCTTCGGTCAGGTTGTGGGTGGTAATCAGAAAGGTGCGATGTTCGGCACGCAGTTCTAAAATCGCATCGCGCACCTGCTTAGCGCTTTGCGGGTCCATCGCAGAAGTTGGCTCATCCAGTAGCAATACTTGGGGGTCGTGCAACATGGCGCGGACGAGCGCCAATTTCTGCTTCATCCCTTTGGAATATTCGCCAAGGCGTTTATCCAAAGCATCCCCCAAGCCAAAACGAATCATCAAATCATAAGCCCGTTTTTTACGCATAGCGGCGGGGATTTTATAAACCTGTCCGAAAAAATCGAGATACTCTATCCCTTTCATCCGCTCGTATAGACCGTGTTGTTCCGTCAAAACGCCGACCGCCGACCGCACGTACTCCGGCTGACGCACCACATCATAACCTGCAACACGCGCCCAACCCGATGTCGGCTCAAGAATCGAAGTGAGCATTCGCACGGTTGTTGTCTTGCCAGCGCCATTGGGGCCTAGCATCGCCAACACTTGGCCAGCCTCTACTTCAAGGGTCACATCCCCGACTGCGCGGAAGTTGCCAAAATATTTGGTGAGATTTTGGGTTTCAATCATGCGACTGTCCTCATCAAGCATGGACGAATTTGCTTATTCATTATGGCATATTTACGATACGCGATGATGAATAAGTGGTAAGTATTGCGTCTATACATAGTATATCTATGTATAGAAAAAGAAAAGTAAAGTTTTCTTCATAAAAAGAAAAACCCCGCATAGAGGGCGGGGCTTTTTGATAGTTTAAGCGCGGGATAATCACCCTTGAGGGGCGGGTTCGGCCGAGCTGGCATCTTGCCCCGCGGATACAGCGCCGGGGCGATGCCGATAGATATAAAACAACAGCGCCCCCACAAAACCGATGATACAAGCGACCTGAGAGCTATTGATGGTCGTACCCGGCAAATAGGCCACTTCTACGCGCAAAAATTCCAGCAAGAAGCGGATGACGGCATATTGGGCAACGTAAATGAGGAATAAATCGCCGGGCAAAAAGCGATATTGCTTGCGCCTTTGCCATAAGTTCAATAAGACAAAAAAGGCAATAAGACTCCATAACCCCTCGTATAAAAATAGGGGATGGAATAAAGTAGTAACTGGATAATCTACCATGCTCTTATAAATGCCAACGCGCTTAGACGATTCAATGGTGATGCCCCATGGCAAGGTGGTCACTGTGCCATATAATTCTTGATTGACATAATTAGCCCAACGGCCGATGAATTGCGCTAAAGGTATAGCCACAGCGGCAATATCCAGCCAAACGCCCATAGGCAATTTATTGCGGCGCATGTAAATATATACACCTATGCCGCCCCCCAAAAGAGCGCCAAAGATGCTCAATCCGCCGCTCCAGATAGCAATAGCGCCCTCTTGCAAATTGAAAAAGTTTTGCAAAAACCAAGCTGTATCTTTACAAACGGCGGCCGGGTTTGTGCTACCACAACCAGCCGTCAGCGCCACGGGCGGAAATAAGATGAACCACAAGCGCGCAAAAATGATGCCGGGGATAATCCCCCACGTCAAACCACCCCAGACATGGTCAGGGTCTAGGCCAGAGCGCTTCGCCAAACGGGTTGCCACCCATGCGGCCACCAACATAGCAAAGACGATGATGATGCCGTAGTAGCGGATTTGGACGCGGTCGGCAATCAAGATGAACTCGCGTTGAAACTCCATAAATCAAGCCTCTCTATTCTTCAGCAGATGATAAACATACCACAGACGTTGCATGCCGGAAATATTAGAGCCTATCGCCAAAATAAATACCCCCAATTCCAGCACGCCAGCAATCGGGATGAGCAACATCAGCAAAATGACCGTCACACGCTCCAAGCGCGAAAACCACCCCACTTTCACGCTCAAACCCACCCCTTCTGCGCGGGCGCGCACATAACTGACCAAAAAGCTCCCCATCCCCGCCGCTAAGGATAGCACCAGCAAATCGAAGCGGTCGTGCACCGCAAAATGATAACTTAAACCAGCAAAAATAAAACCGTCAGCGTAACGGTCGAGCGTAGAATCTAACACCGCGCCGAAGACATCTTTACGGTTCATCGCGCGGGCGACCGCGCCATCTAACGCATCTAAAGGCAAACCACACAAGAGGATAAAACCCCCTAATTGTAACTGGCCCGTCGCGATGGCCATCGTCCCAATGAAGACTACAATAAGGCCGGCAACTGTTATCCAATCGGGATGAATTCCCATCCGATGCAAAAAGGAGCCGATGGCCCGCATAATCGTATCGGTAAACGCGCGCACTCTATCTGTTAGTGTAACAGGATGTTTTGGGGTCATCAAAACTGACTCTTGTCCCCTTAGATGGTTTCGGCTAAACTTTTCCTACAATTCGGGGCGTGGCGCAGCCTGGTAGCGCGCATCGTTCGGGTCGATGAGGTCGTGGGTTCGAATCCCGCCGCCCCGACTAAGCTGAAATCTCGTTGATTATAACGAGATTTTTTTATTTTTTAAGCGTTAAAGCCTCGTCAAAGGCGCGACGTTGGCGCAAAACCTCAAAGGCCGCCACGGTCACCGCCGCCACCACCCCCAGCGATTGCGAAAAATCGCGCCCGTATGGGATAACAACCGTATGTTGCGCTAGCTCTAACACGGCGCGGCTAACACCCCGCCGCTCTCCCCCAACCACAAGGAACAGCGGCCCCGTCAAATCCACGCTATGGAGGGGCGTCGCGTGCTCGGATTGCGCCAACGCCACCACCCGCGCGCCCTGCTCGGCGAAAAAACGGCTCGCTTCCTCGGCTGTTTTAGCAACCGCTATCGGGATACGTTCGATAGCCCCTGCAGAAGCGCGCCCGATTAATGCGCTCGCGCTCATCCAATGGCGTGGGCCCAAAACCAAGCCACCGAAACCCGCCGCGTACAACGACCGCACCGCTTGGCCGAAATTATACGGGTCTTCTATGCCATCTAACATCGCTAGTGGCGCGGCCAGCGACAAATCGCTGAGCGCTACCAAGCGCCTTTGCCCGACAATAGCGATGGCCCCACCATGCGTTTTTCCGTCCGCCCATTGCTCTATGACCTCTGCTGAGACCCAGTCAAGCGGTATATTGGCCCTTGCCGCTAGGCGCGCCAATTCAGCGTAAGGGCGTTCATAACGCTTTTTAGCGACGATATAGATGCGATAGATGGGTCGGCTAGCGCTTTCTATAGCCGCCTGAATAGCGATAATGCCCTCTAACGTTTGTGGGGCAGTATCGTCGTGGGGGTTCATCAGCTCTGCCATAGGTGTTGCGCCGCCTTCAAAATTTGCTCCTCGGCATCCGGCGATGGCAGATAATCCGCCTTCGATAGACGACCCAAAACATCATTAACCAAACAAATTGAAGGCAAAGTTAAATCCGCCACAGGGGCGATGAGCGGCAAGGTCAACCAACGCTTTGCCCCCAATGTTAGTACACCTAACGACGTCTCTAGGGCTGTTTCCGTGCCGATGACTTGGGGCAACGTGCCTTGCAAAACGGCCGCACGAAAAGCGGATTGGGTAATCGGTATGTTGAGCTTAACAGAGGTGTGAGCGTTGGTAGGCGGCATGGAATGCCCATCATCGGCGTTCCATATCGGGGGCGTTTTATCCCAGCCGGCGCATAATGCTAAACTCGGCGCGTTCGTTTGGGCTTCTATCTGTTGCCGCAAAGCGCCAAGCTCGCCCGCGCTGATGAGCGTATCCGCTTCTTCGTGGCGCGTGATGGGCGCAATCACCACCGTGACGGCGGGCGTTCCATCTGCCAGCCGAAATTGTTGCCAGTCCAAACCGCTTTTCGTCCGCCCGCCGACGAGCGTAACCTCTTGATGCGGTTGTCGTAGCGCTTCGATAGCTGTTAAAATAACGCTCCCTTTCAAGTTCGTTAGCGTGTCGGGGTCTATACCGCTTTCAGTCGGCGTTTTACCCCATGCCCCAACCACATCCGGCCCTCCCAAAGTGCCGGTGCAAGCGATGAGTACCGCGACACCAGCCCCCACATAGTCATGAATGCGCTCTATAACCTCCGCGCAATGCACATGAGGCAATCCGAATAAATCCAGCATCACCAGCAACAGATGATGTTCAGCGCTTTTGATAGATAAAACGCGCGCGGTCAAATTATCGCGCACACCTGTAGCGCGACGGTTCCCTTGAGCGCCCGCCAAATAAATTGGGCGGTTAAGGTCAGGGGTTATCAAACGTTGCAAATAAGCGACCGATAGGCTCATCGCCTGTCCCCTCAACGAGATTGAGCATCGAGCGCGGCAAAAGCGCTAATAGCGACAATATCTTTCACGTCGTCACCAGCTTGTAAAATGTAAATCGGCGCGCCCATGCCTAGCAAAATAGGTCCGATAACCTCGGCATCAGACATACGCGCCAAAAGCTTGTACGCGATATTCGCGGCATCCAAATTAGGGAACACCAAGACATTGGCATCTTTAACCCGACTAAAAGCATAGCGTTCTTCCACGATTCGGGCCACGATAGCCGTATCCGCTTGCATTTCTCCATCCACCACAATATCCGGTCGTCTCTGCTGAATGATGTCTACGGCGTCGCGCACTTTGATAGATTGGGGATGGGGTGTTGCGCCGAAATTGGAAAAAGATAACATCGCCACGCGCGGCACAATATCCAGCGTCTTAGCAAAATCAGACGCCAAGATAGCAATATCCGCTAGGGTATTCGCGTCGGGGTCTATGTTCACGGTGGTATCAGTGAAAAGATAAATTTTGCCGCGAACAATCATAATGTATACACCGCTCACCCGCGATGCCCCCGGCCGCGTGTGGAAAATTTGTAAGGCGGGGCGGATAATATCGGGGTACTCGTGAATCAACCCACTGACGAAAGCATCGGCATCCCCCATTTTCACCATCATCAGCCCGAAAATGGTGCGCGTCCGCATCATCGTATCAGCCATCGCTTTGTTCACGCCTTTACGTTGGCGCAATTCTAAGAAAGTGCGTTTATAATGCGGATATTGCCCCTCCTCGGTGAAGGGGCGGATGATTTGTGGCGAAAAGTTCAGCCCCAGTTCCTGAATGATGGCGTGGATAGTATCCGGATTGCCCAACAAAATGGGCGTTGCAATACCTTCTTCCTGCACTTGGGCGGCGGCGCGGATGATTTTTGGCTCCTCGCCTTCGCCATAAACGATCCGCTTCTTATGCCCGCGACGCGCCTTATTGATGATGGTATTGCGTAATAGTTGCCCGTAACCTTGGCGCGCCAACAAAGTCTCGCGGTAAGCATCTAAATCTAATTGGCGGCGAGCTACCCCACTAGCCATAGCCGCTTGGGCGACGGCTGGGGCTACATACAGTAAGACGCGCGTATCTAAAGGTTTGGGGATGAGATAATCACGCCCAAAGCGTAGCGTCGTTAAACCATATGCCGATAAAACGCTATCGGGCACATCTTCATGCGCGAGCTGTGCCAGCGCTTTCGCCGCCGCCATCTTCATCTCCTCATTAATGCCACGCGCATAAACATCTAAAGCGCCGCGGAAGATGAAGGGAAAACCCAAAACATTATTCACCTGATTTGGATAATCGCTCCGTCCTGTGCCGACGATAGCATCTGGGCGCACCACGAGCGCATCTTCTGGTTTAATTTCTGGATCGGGGTTGGCGAGAGCGAAGATGATAGGGTCTTTAGCCATCGGTCGGATAGCATCTGGGGATAAAGCTCCAGCCACCGACAAGCCCAAAAAGACATCTGCGCCTACCAAAGCTTCTTCCAGCGTGCGGGCTGATGTGTGATTAGCGAATTCCAGCTTATATTCATTCATCCCGTCTTCACGGCCGGCATAAATCACCCCGCGCGAATCTACCATGAGGATATTCTGACGTTGCACGCCCAACGCCACATAAAATTTAGCGGTGGCGATAGCGCTAGCCCCAGCGCCATTGATGACCACGCGCATATCAGCGAGCTTTTTGCCGATGAGTTGCGCCGCGTTCATCAAGGCCGCGCCAGAGATAATGGCTGTTCCGTGCTGGTCATCATGGAAAACGGGGATGTCCAGTTCTGCTTTTAGCCGTTCTTCCACCACAAAGCATTCAGGGGCTTTTATATCTTCCAGATTAATGCCGCCAAAAGTAGGGGCGATAGCTTTGCAAACCGCGATGATTTCTTCGGGATTGCTGGCATTAATTTCAATATCAAAGACATCTACATCTGCAAAGCGTTTGAAAAGTACCCCCTTACCCTCCATCACCGGCTTAGATGCCAACGCCCCGCGGTTGCCCAAGCCGAGAATCGCCGTGCCATTCGATACAACAGCCACCAAATTTGATTTGGCCGTTAGCTCGTATACCGATAATGGGTTGCGGTCTATTTCTAAAACCGCTTCAGCGACACCCGGCGAATAGGCCAAAGATAAATCGCGTTGCGTCGTTAAGGGTTTAGTGGGTGCGATCTGAATTTTGCCGGGGCGTCCCATCCGATGATAATCGAGCGCATCTTGTTTTGTAATCGGGGGCATATCAACGTTTCCTCTCGCACAGACTCAGACAAAGCGAGTCTTATTTTAGCTAATAAAGGCCGCTTAGGTTTACTTTTCATTTGCCAGCATATGTATAACACTTTGCTGGGAAAATAGAGACGTATTTTTATGCGTATTTAATGCTATCGTTTTTCAATGGAGTCATAAACGAAGGTAGCCCCCATATGAGAGAACCTTTCAGCGGTTTATCCCATCTTTTCGGCGTTGTTCTATCGGCGATTGGTTTGATATGGTTGCTATCGCTCGTTCAGGACGATTGGTCGAAAGTGATCACCGTCAGCATTTATGGACTTAGCACAATGTGCATGTTTGCGGCTAGCGCGGCCCTGCACTTGCTGAAAGGTTCGCCCCAAACCCTCTTACGCTTACGCAAGCTCGACCATGCTTCTATTTACTTAGTCATCGCCGGCACCTATACCCCTATCGGCTATCACTTACTGAGCGGCCCATCGCGTTGGATGCTCTTAGGGATTATTTGGCTGATGGCTATACTAGGAATTATTTATAAGCTACGCCGCCTCGATTGGCACGGCCAAAGCTATTTATCTACGCTCTATTATTTGTTGATGGGATGGTTTGCCATTGTTGCCGCCCCTTTTTGGTTGCCGCGGGTGACCCCGCAGGTTGCCGCCCTCATCGTTGGTGGTGGCATCGTCTACACGATTGGAGCGGTCGTCTTCATGCTAGAAAGGCCAAACTTGCATCGCCATTTTGGCTTCCACGAGCTTTGGCATTGTTTTGTGCTCGGTGGTAGCGCCTTACACTTTTTCGCTATGGCCCTATTCTTGATTTAAGCCACTAAATTCATCCTTTTTTCAGTCTTTATTCATTGCGATAACCTTAAACTTCCGCTAAGATTATTACAACAAAGCGTTAAAATGTAACAGTAGGGAACGCTTCGGTAAGCATCAGCATAAAGTGGGGTGGTCAAATGATTCATTTTTTGAAAGAAGATTTTGCACAGTTATCAAGCGGCGAACCTGAACAACTAGAACACCTCAAGGGAAAATTCGTCAACTTACACCAAGAGCTTTTCCCCCAAATTCGTAATTATCATCTCGACATCCACCTTTGCGCGCCTCACAGCCGACAAATCGTTTCTTCTACATCTATTGCCAGCCTCGAACAAGATACGCCGACCCTGTGCTTACAATACGGGCGCGCTAGCAACCAAGCCGTCGTCGTCGAACGGCGCATGGGCCGCGATGATGTCACGGCGGAGCGCATCGAACCGCGCCGCCATCCTATCATCGAGCTTCGTTTAACGCCGCATAACCTCGTCTTGGAATTTATCGTCGCTCCCGAAGCGCGTCTTGACCAACAAAATTTCTCTGGCAAGTTGACCATTGACCGCCACCGCCAAGCCATTTACGACGTGATTCAAGCGTTAAAGGGCGACTATCATTTGGGGTTTTGGCGCGGTCTGTCTCTAAATGATATGCATCTGCACGCTAACCAGTTTCGCTGGACACAACTACTCAACGAATGGCTGAGCACCTTCTCGGCAGGTAATGACTGGTTCCGCGTGGGCATTTGGTATCGCCCCGATGCACCACAAATCGCTGAAGATACTTTTACAGAGGAATTAACGACACAAATTCGGGCGTTATACCGTTTATACACCCATATACTGTGGACAAGCGATAATAACTTTTTGCAATTTTACAAACACACTGCTAAAACAACACCTTATCGCTGAACAGCGCGGAACACCGCTCCCGGAATCACAAAGTGGAAGTCTTCGCCGCGCTCCGATGGCAACTGTAGCGCCTCCCTCACAACGGTTGGCGCGCTATCGAACAATGACAAAATCATCGCCACGTGCGATGATGGCGTGGCCATACGCCGCACCCACGCTTGAAAATCTAAGCGCACTTCAAACTGCAACAGGATCTCGGCCTTAAACCCTGCCTCTTTCAGCAACATCAACCATTCGCTAATACGATAGTCCCGAACATGCGATACATCGCGTATTAACTCGATGGTTTGCAAAAAAGTATCTAGCATCGGGTTTTCCCAAGCGACCACATCGCTCAAGATGAACGTGCCATCGGGTTTGAGAACACGGTGACATTCGCCAAGGGCAATGTCGGGGTTCGGCCAGTGATGCGCGCTATAACGCGATACGACAAGGTCAAAAGCGCCCGACGCAAAAGGCAACTTGTTGACATCGCCTTGGGTGGTGGCGATAGTTTCCATGTGGCGCGCTGCCGCCAATTGGCGGGTTTGCTCCAACATGGCAGGAGTCAAATCATAAGCGACCACATGACGCGCCATCGGGGCAAAAGCCAAAGCCGTATGGCCTGCGCCACAGCCCACATCCAATACCGAAGCATCCGCCGAGATAGAAGCGCTACTGACCATCATTTCCAAATCATGGCCGCCCGCATGAACTGCGCTAGTTCGATATTGTTGCGCTACCGCACCAAATTGCCTTTGGACAGCATCTTTAACATCTGACATCTCATCATATCCCATCTGCTAAAATTTCGGCTTAATAATTAAGGCTAAAACCCGTTGCATTATGCTAAGATAAATAAGAATGTGATGAGAAAACGAGATTACAAAACCATGGGTATTAATGTCAAATGGGCTGATGAAAGCCAATCTGCTATCGTCTATGAGCTAAAAGGCAAATGGACTTGGGATGAATTATTCATCGCTATAGACAAAGCCGTTCAGCTCTTAGATAGCATCAACCATAGCGTTAACATCATCATTGACGTAAGCGAAAGCCAATATACGCCGCCTTTGAGTGTCGCCAATTTGCGGCGCGTCGCCAATGCGCCCACGATGTCACACCCTAATACACAACTGCTCATCCTCGTTGGCGCTAACCAATTCATAAAAGTCATGTTCCAAGTATTCAGTCGCCTTTTCCCACATGCCGCCAGTCGCTACCGCATGATGAAAACCATAGAAGAAGCCCTATCCGTCAGGGCCAAACCATAAGTATCATTCCTTAGGATATTGGCGCACCAAATCATACATAGGAGTCGTCCCAACGATCGCGCCTTCATCATCCAGTTGTAACCAATTGCTATGCCCCCACTCCGACGGCGCGCCATTAAGCGCAAAAGCCGCCACCATACGGACGCGCTCATCGCGTAACCATGGCGTCCAATTCAGCCAAGATGGCCCCTCTAAATCGGGGTAATCAGCCCGATTACCCCGATACGCCAAATCAAAATAAATCGCGGCCAACTCGGCAGAAGGGTAATCGCCGTCTTTATCAGACGAAGGCGAAACTGTATCATAGCCATGGCGCCAACCTGTTTCTGTAATCATCACCGCTGGCGGGGTGATGCCGTAACGACTTAACATCCATAATTCCCATTCGTAACCATTGATACCGCGATTATGAATGTCGGATGGCGGCTGTGGCGATGATGCCACGGCGTCGTTGAGATAGTCAAACTGATACCCCTGACGCCACGGCGGCAGACGAAAAGCCCCCATGGGATACGGATGGCTGTTCCAATAATCGAATTCAAGAAAAACGCGCGCCTCTGTAGCGAACATAGCATCCATAAAGGCATCCGCGCTCATGTAATGAAAACCATCTTCAAGAGGTTGATTGCCGCTATGTGGCGCGTATAAATCCAAAGCGCCGTTCAAAATACGGACGTTAGGGTCATGTTGGCGTAGGATAGGGGCAACATCCATCACAAAACGGGTATAGGCTGATGGGTCTGGTCGCCCGCCCCATTCATCGCCGCGATTTGGTTCATTCAGCAAAATCACCAAATGCTCATCGGTGGGCCAATTTAAGCGACTGATGAAAGCGGCGTAAGCCTCCCCCACTGTACGATAACCGCCAGCTTCATCAGGCGATGGGGCGCGCCAATACCCGCCTTCGCGTTCATAGACCGTCGCCAGACGCAAGATGGGGCGCAAACCGCGTTCAGCGCAAGCATCCATAAAAGCTTGCCAGCGTTCAACCTCCATATCATCGGCGCGCACCACTTGCACAACATATCCCCCCTGCCCCACTAATGCCGCCGCATAGTCAAGATGTTGTGGCCAAAGCCCTACGGGCCAACGCTCACGGCCATCATCCAATAGAAGATGAATCCCTAGTTTGCTATAATCGAGTGGGACAGAAGGGCGGAAAAAAGCCGCCAGCGCCGACGCTATCAAAGCTAAACCCAAAGCGGCGATGACCAGATGCGCCCCTTGTCGTCGGAACTGGCGATAGTTACTAACTAGAAAGCGCCCCCAAGCGCTGGCCTCATCACTCACTCGATTAATTCCCCACGCGCGACGAGGCGCACCCGCCCGCCCACATTCACTTCAATACTCTCGCTTTTTTCAGTCGCATCCAACAAGATGAGCGAAGGGCGCCCTATCTGGTATCCTTGCTCAACGCGCATCCGCACGGTATCCGATTCGTTGTAACGATGCTTGACCAAATACCCGGCCAAACACCCGTTAGCGCTACCCGTAGCCGCATCTTCATGCGTGCCATATTTATCCACCAGCAAAACCCGCGCATGTAGCTGATTATCGGCGTGGATGGTTTCCGGCGCGAAAATGAGGATGCCATGCAAATTATCGCGCGTCCATGCATCACCAATCAGATTGATGAACGCCTCGCCTTTTAATTTGGCCTCTTGCACGGCTTGTAGCGATTTTAGCGGGGCGATAATCCATGGAATACCTGTAGATACCTGCTGAATGGGAAAACGTCCGCTGAAATCATCTATATAAAGCCCTAAAGCGTCGGCTATCGCCGCTGTGTCATACGTTGGCCCAAATTGTGGCGGCTTTTGGCGCATCCAAGCCACGCCATCGGGATGGAAAGTCACGGCGATTTGCCCGGCTTGCAAATTCAATCGCACCTCGCTAGCCTGACCGCCTAACCATAGCTGACGAATGGTGAAAGCTGTGCCCAGTGTAGGATGACCTGCAAAAGGCAACTCGGTCGAGCGGGTGAAAATACGCACCGAGTAACCCCCATTTTCGGGCTTATCAGAGGTGATAAAAGTTGTCTCTGAGTAATTCATCTCGTTGGCTAGTTTCAGCATCAATTCTGCGCCGGGGTTGCCATAAAAGACGGCTAGTTGGTTGCCAGAATAGGGGCTTTCTGCAAAGACATCTACGATAGTGAATTGCATAGGATTTCATCTCCTCAGCTCAATGGCCAAAAAACGGGTCATAATGGCGCGCGCGGGATGAAGCGCCCCGCCCCCTTGCGCCCCAACCAACGGTCGCCATCTACAATTTTCTGACCGCGAAAATAAACTTGCTCTGGTCGCCCGCGGCCGCTCATCCCTTCGTAGGGGTTGTAATCGGTGTGCATGTGATGGTCGCTAGCGCGGATGACGAAGGGGGCTTCCGCATCCCAAACGAGGATGTCGGCATCTGCGCCCGGTAGCAAGGCGCCCTTACGGGGATATAAACCAAAAATCTTAGCGGGATTCGTGCAATTGAGCTCTACAAAACGGCTAGGTGTCAAGCGTCCGCTGTTCACGCCGAATGCCCACAACAATTTCAGGCGTTCTTCTATCCCCGGCAACCCATTAGGGATGAGTGCAAAATTATCTTTACCCAATTCCTTACCCGGACGGCGATACGTTGGATTTTGGGCCTCATAAGCGGCCCATTGATGATTATCATGGGTGCGCGCCCATTCTTGGTGGGGGCCAACCCCGCCCGCGAACCAAAAATCGCAGTGGTCGGTCGCTACCGTATGCAACAAGCCACTAGCCAAAGCAGACCACAACGCCTTTTGGTCATCTAACGTGCGAAGCGGTGGTGAACAAACATACTTAGCCCCCTCCCATGCATCATCGGCCAGGTGTGTTTCCGCGCTGAGGAAAAGGTATTGCGGGCAAGTTTCGCCCATAACCCAAACGCCACGACGGCGCCCTTGCTCCAGCGCCTCTAAAGCCCCGCGACAAGTCATGTGGACGATGTACAGCGGACAACCTGTTAATTCCGCGAAGGCGATAACTCGCTGAGTGGCTTCCGCCTCGATGATGGGTGGTCGCGAAAGCGGGTGATAACGCGGGGTGGTTTTGCCCTCCGCAAGCAATTGTTGGCGGATGAGGTATTCAGCATCGCCATTTTCGGCGTGCGCCAACACCAGAGCGCCATGACGGCGCGCGGCTTGCATCGTTTGGTACAAGCCGACGTCATCTATCATGAACGTTCCCTTATACGCCATGAGTAACTTCAAAGAAGGGATGCCCTCAGCGATTAAATCAGGGACTTCTGCCAAAGCGGCGGGGGTAGGGTCGGTAATCGTCATGTGGAAGCTGTAATCAATCTGGGCCGGGGCGGCTTTATCTCGCCAGATACGCAAGCCCTCGATTAATGACCCCCCTTTAGGTTGGACAGCCATATCAATATGTGTCGTGGTGCCGCCAAAAGCCGCGGCGCGATGTCCGCTATCGAAATCGCTATTGGCCGCGGTAGCCGCCAAGGGCAAATGTAGATGGGTATGCACGTCCACGCCGCCGGGGAGCAGATACTTGCCCGCGCAAGGGACGATTTCGTGTCCATCGTTGGGCAAGTCGTGCCCAATGAGCGCTATCTTATCGCCATCTACTAAGACATCCGCGCGAAACATATCGGATGCCGT